>CAWIII010000049.1:0-31584 GCA_963836065.1 uncultured Solirubrobacterales bacterium | reverse complement strand
GGGAACCGGACACGGCCGGTGACGCCTCAACGCGGCTGATGCGGACCGTCGAGGTTGCTCGACCGCCCGATCAGGCCTCTGCGGCGTCCGGGGCCCGATCAGGCAATCGGGCACACGTAGACGGATCCGGTTCCGCACTTTCTGGTGGCCGATCGTCGTCGCCGACGTGCTCGTCGGCGAGGGAGCAGGACTGCGGCGACTCGCGCCATCATCCGTTGTTCGGGGTGACGCGGCGCCCCTTTACGCCTCGCGGGGTCACGGCGGCCTCCTGGCCGCTTAGCCGCAAGTTCGGGAGCGCAGACGCCAGCGCCGAGTCGCCGCTGAGCCGCTTGCAGCTCGCGCGAAGCCGATTGCCGCGGCGCGCGCCTCGGGCTCAGCTCGATCCAGCAGCCAACCCAGACGATCGGCCAAGCGCCGAGACGCGCGCGTCTGGCGAGACGCAGGAGGGCGTGGTCTGCCCAGACAGCTCTCCCGCTTCGGTTCGAGCTGCAGGCATGCCGAGCGGCAGATCACCACCCTGGTCGAGGGCCGGATCCGTCCCCGAAACGGGACCGACGAGGCGGCCGGTTCAGAGCTTCGCGGGTCTCGCCCTGTTCTGGAGTTGTCGGGGTCAGGGTCGCTGGAGTCGGCGCGGGTTTCTTACTGCGTTCCGTGAATGGCGCCTGACAGCTCCGGCCGCACGCTGACCCGAGGACGACGTTGCGTCTGAGCTGATGCGCGGATCGGCTCGCGGGCCGACGGTCAAGCGGCATAGCCTTGGCGCGATGTCGCCGATCGCTGGGATCCGGTTCTTGACGGTTGATGGTCGCCGCCTCGCTTATGAGGTGGCCGGTGAGGGGTCGCTGGTGCTGTGTCCGGCGTGGTGGGTCAGCCATTTGGAGCTTGATCGGGGCAATGAGGGGTTCTCGCGCTTCTGGGAGGCGATCGGTCATGGGTACTCCGTGGTCCGCTATGACCGGCTGGGGGTGGGGGTGTCGGAGCGTGAGTTACGCGAGCAGGATTTGAGTGTCGATGGCGAGGTCTCGCTGATCGGCGCGCTGTTGGATGAGCTGGGCGCGGAGCGGATCAGTTTGTTCGGAGGCTCGTCGGGTGGATGTGCGGCGATCGCGTTCGCGGCGCGTTTTCCCGAGCGGTCGAGCAGCTGGTGCTCTACGGTTCCTACGCGGATGGGGCCTCGATCGCGCCACCGGCGGCGCGCGAGGCGATCGTGGCCGCGGTACGTTCGCATTGGGGCCTTGGGTCGCGGCTGCTGTCCGACATCTTTCTCGGTGAGGCGAGCAGCAAGGAGCAGGAATCGTTCGCGCGGTTTCAGCGGCTGGCGGCTAGTGCCGACACGGCGGCGGCCTTGCTCGAGCAGGTGTATCGCAACGACGTTCGCGACCAGCTGCCACTCGTGACGGCCCCCACGCTGGTTGTCCACCGCCGTGGGGATCGCGCGATCCGTACCGGCTCGGTCGCGAGGTGGCCGCGGGGATCAGGGGCGCGAGGCTTGTTCCGCTGGAGGGCACCGCCCACTTCCCGTGGGCTGGCGATGCCGACAGCGTGGTCAGGGCGGTTCGCGCGGTACTGCCAGGGGAGAGCGAGCCGGAGCGCCCGGCCGGGGAACCGGCGGCGGTCCTGCTGTCGAGACGCGAGCGCGAGGTGCTCCAGCTCGTCGCGATCGGTCTCAGCGACCGCGAGATCGCCGAGCAGCTGATCGTGAGCCCGCACACGGTCCACCGCACGTGGCGAACATCCGTCACAAGCTCGGCCGCGGATCGCGGACGGCGGCGGTTGCCGAAGCTGCTCGCCTGGGTTTGCTCTGAACGGGCGCCGCGGCGGCCGACATTAGCCGCCCGCTCGGCACTCCGCCACGTGCCTCGATCACCCGAACGGGCCATCTCTCGCCAATGGGCGTTTCAGGCGATGCGCGGCGGTGGCCTGAGCCGTATCGTCGCCGGCATGACGACCGACACGTTGCAGCGTATCCCGTCGCCGGCTCGCGCGCACGGGCAGGCGTGTTCGCCGCGCTGTATGACCCGTTCCTGTGGGTCGGTGAGCGCGCTGGCATGCGCGGCCACCGCCGCGACCTCCTCGCCCAGACGCGCGGGCAGACGTTGGAGATCGGGAGCGGGACCGGCCTGAATCTCGATCACTACCCGGAAGACCTCGACGGCCTCGTGCTCGCAGAGCCCGACCCGTCGATGCGCAAGCGCCTCCAGAACGCGGTGCGCCGCAGCGGGCGCAAGGCGCGGGTGATCGACGCCGGCGCGGAGCGGCTGCCACTTGCCGACGCGACGATCGACACGGTGGTCTCGACGCTCGTGTTGTGCACGGTCGACGCTCCCGACGTGGCGTTGCGGGAGATCGGGCGGGCGCTGCGCCCTGACGGGCAGCTGCTGTTCATCGAGCATGTGCGCTCCGAGTCGCCGACTCTCGCCCGCTGGCAGGATCGCCTCGCCCGGCCGTGGCGGCGCTTCGCGGAGGGGTGCCGGTGCAACCGCGCGACACTGGAGCTGATCGAGGCGTGCGGGTTCCGAATCGACGCGCGTCCTGCCGCGTGGCGCGCGATGCCCCCGATCATCCGCCCGCTGATCATCGGCCGGGCCACCATCGGCGCATGACCGGCCGGCCCCACCCCGGCTCTGACAACCGGCCCGACTCCCTCGGTCGCGGTAGCGGCGGGTCGCGAATGAGGGGCGAGACGGTCGTTATCGAGCGACGTTTTCGGGGTCCGCTGGACTCCGGGCATGGCGGCTACACCTGCGGCTTGCTTGCCCGCGAGATTCCGGGCGCCGCGGAGGGGTCGCTGCTCGTGCCGCCGCCACTTGAGCGCCAGCTCACGCTCGAGCGCGTTGGCGATGGTCGGGTCATGCTGCGCGACCGCGAGGTGATCGTTGCGGACGCCCGGCCGGTGCCGCTGGAGCTGGACCCCCCGGCCCCGGTCGCGCTCAGCGACGCACAAACAGCCTCGTTGCGCGCCGGGTCGCGCGTCACCCGTTGCCGATGTGCTTCGGGTGCGGCCCCGAGCGCGAACAGGGGGACGGCCTCCGGCTGTTCCCGGGACCGGTCAAGGGACGAAACGTGATCGCCTGTCCCTGGCGGCCCAACGCGGCGCTGGCCGACGAGAACGGCCTCGTGAGAACCGAGTTCGTGTGGGCCGCGCTCGATTGCCCGACCGCGTTCGCATGCGACCTGACCGGAGCCCAATCGTGCTCGCGCGACTCACCGGCCGGATCGATAAGCCGCTCCACGCAGGCGAACAGCACATCATCACCGCCTGGCACATCGGCCGCGACGCACGCAAGCAACACTCTGCCTGCACGATCTCAACACCCGACGGCGAGGTGCTCGCCCGATCGCAGGCGCTGTGGATCGAACCGAAGGACCCAACCTCCTTCGGAGCCGCAAGCAGCCGCCCGGGCAGCACAACGCGCACCACATCGCCCCCACGCCGGACCCCGAGCGCCGCTATGAGAGGCATGGAAGCATGAGTCCCGTTCGGGTGGGCACATTCCTTCCGCTCGGCCAGCCCGCGGCAGGGCAGATTGGTACGGCACTGGCGCGCACTGCCGATGAGGGCGTCGACCACGTCTGTGTCGGCGATCACGTGAGCTTCTTCGTCAGCGCCGGTTCGGACGGGTTGATCACAGCGACATCGCTGCTCAGCCTCCAACCAAACCTGCCGGTGTATGTCGCGCTGTATCTGCTTCCGCTGCGCCACCCCGTGACGGTGGCGCGGCAGCTCGCGAGCATCGCCGAGCTCGCCCCCGGCAGGCTGACGTTCGGCGTCGGTATCGGCGGAGAGGACAGACACGAGATCGAGGTCTGCGGGGTCGACCCCCGAACGCGCGGGCGCCGGATGGACGAGTGCTTGAAGATCCTCCGCGCCCTGGCCGCCGGCCAGCCGGTCACGTTCAACGGCGAGTTCTACTCCCTCCAGGATGCGCTCATCATCCCCCCGCCGTCACCGGCGATCCCGCTCGTAGTCGGAGGACGGTCGGAGGCGGCGGTCAGGCGCGCGGGACGGCTCGGCGACGGCTGGCTCGGAATATGGGTCTCACCGAAGTGGTTCGCGACCGTTGTCGACCAGGTCAGCGCGACGGCCGCCGCCACCGGCAGAGACCCTGGCGGCTTCGAGCACGCGCTCAATGTCTGGTGGGGCTTTGGCGCCACACGCGAGGCCGCGCGCGCGCCGCTCGCTGCAGAGATGCAGACCATGTACCAGATGCCATTCGAGCCGTTCGAGCGCTACTCGCCCTACGGGACACCCGAGGAGGTCGCGGAGTTCCTGCGCCCCTACGTCGAGGCCGGCTGCTCCAGGTTCAACGTGATCCCCTGCGCCAGCGATCATGGGTCCGCAGTCGCTGCGGTCGGCGAGCTGCGACGCCTCCTGACCGACCAACCGTAGCTCAGCCGCGCCCATGACGACCCTGTGGTGGTCACGCCTGAGGACCAGAGGCAGCACGAGCGGCGGCTCGCCAGACACCCGCTTTCGCTCCAGGGTGCGCCTCCCGGTACCCGCGGCGACAGTCACGCAACGCGCGGCCAGAAGGGCGGGGCGCTCGTCACGTTCGTCGGCAGCCACCCCGTCGCTGGTCGCGCTCCTGGCGAGGAGGGGGAGCCTGCTCAGTCGCCGCGCTGCACCTGCTCTGCCGACAGCGCGTTACGGGCGGTGGGGCCCTCTCGATGCGCGACTGAAGTGCGTCATGGCTCGAGCAGGGCCGTGACGAGTAGGTCCGCTAGCCAGCGTTCGTACTGGTTTGGCGTTAGCCCGGCGGTGTGGGTCTGGACGACGTAGAGCTCGGGTACGGTGAGCGTCCAGAGCGTGCGTACGGTCTGTGCATGGGTCGTTCTGAGCTTGCCTTTGCTCGCGAGGCGCTTGGCGGTGATTTGTGAGCGTCGGAGGCGGTCATCGTGGATGTCTTGCCAGAGGGTTGCTATCTCGTCGTCGCTGGCGGCTGCCGCGCGCACGGTCTCGAGCAGCCTGCCGGCACGGTCGTAGAGGCGGCGTGCGTTGCGGGCGACGAGCCGCAGCTGTCGGTTGGCGGTGGGGGCTTCGAGCTGCTTACGAAACCAGGCTTGCCGCGCGACGTCGCCCTCGGTCCCGCCGGTCGTGGCCAGGTCCACCGCGGCCTTCAGGAGGTTGGGCTTGTTTCGGAAGACCTTGTAGACGGTGGGGTAGGCGACGCTGGCCTCCGCCGCGACGTCCTCGATGCGCGTGCCCTCGTAGCCGCGCACAGCGAAGACGGCGGCTGCCGTCTCGGCGATTCGCAGACGTGTTGCCGCAGCCTGGGCACGGCGCAGTGGAGAGTCTTGCGATCGAGGTTTGACTGCATCGGGCATTTGGTATAGGCTTCCTATATCGAGTAGAGCCAGGTAATACCAGCCATCCTAGCGCCCGGGGGCACTCGCATCTGAGGGCGGTACGCCCGCGCGAGCCTTGGACGCGAGGGCTATGAGGCGAGCGGTCGGATCGGCGTCCAGGTCCACACCAACGTCGGCCCGGAGCGAGGCGGTGGTGATGACTGATGCAGTAGCTGTGATCGGAGCGGGGAACGTAGGTTGCGCACTCGCCGGCGATCTGGCGCTCCGGGGGTTCGAGGTCCGACTCTTTAACCCGAAGTTGCGGGTAAAGAATGGCTGCTGATCGGCCGCGCTCCCTTATGGCTATTGGGATCGCGGCCTTTCTCAGGTCGGATAGTGTAGCCAAGAGGATTGGTGACATTCGTCGGCTGACGTGCCATGATGTGCAGCATGGCGCGACCGGCTGGCACGATGCATGTGGCCAAGATCACTGGGCGGCATGGGGAGCGCGAGTACAACTCCTACCTGGTGCGCCGCTCGATCCGCGAGGGCCGCCGTGTGCGCCATGAGACGGTCGCGAACGTCTCCGGGCTGCCGGCGGAGGCGATCGAGGCGCTGACGCTGGCGCTCCAGGGGGTGCGGCTCGTGCCGGCGGGTGAGGCGTTTGCGATCGGGCGCTCGCGCAAGCACGGGCACGTGGAGGCGGTGCTCAGCGCCGCCCGGCGGCTGGGGTTGGCGCGGCTGCTCGATCGCGAGCCCTCGCGCGAGCGGGATCTGTGCCTGGCGATGATCGCAGGCAGGGTGCTGGGGGGCGGTTCCAAGCTGGCCTGCACGCGTCAGCTTCACTGGTGCACGCTGGGGGAGGAGCTGGGTGTGGAGGGCGCGGTTCACGATGACCTCTACGCGGCGATGGATTGGCTGCTTGAGCGTCAGTCAGCAATTGAGCAGCGGCTCGCGCGCCGGCACCTCAAACAGGGTGAGCTGGCGTTGTATGACGTCTCCTGCTTCTACTTTGAGGGGCGCACCTGCCCGCTGGCGCGCTTTGGCTATGACCACGGCAATGGCAAGCGCGGACGGATGCAGGTCGAGTACGAGCTTTTGTGTGACAGTGACGGGCGGCCGGTGGCGATCGATGCGTTCGAAGGGTCACTGAAGGATGCCAAGACACTGCCCTCGCAGGTCGAGAAGATCGAGCAGCGGTTCGGGCTTGAGACGGGTGATCGTGGTGACGGATCGCGGGATTGGCACCAAGGAGAACGTGACGCTGCTCTCGCAGACGGCGCAGTTTGCCTTCATCACCGCGCTGAAGGCGCCACAGGTCAGAGCGCTGGTCAAGGAGGGCTGCCTGCAGCTGTCGGTGTTCGACGAGCTCAACCTGGCCGAGATCGCCTGCGAGAAGCTGTATCCCGGCCAGCGGCTGGTCGTGTGCCGCAACCCGCTGGTGGCCGAGGAGCGCGCCCGCAAACGCTCCGAGCTGCTGGCGGGCACCGAGAAGGATCTGGGTGAGATCAAGCGCCGGGTGCAGGCCGGCACACTCCAAGGCCAGGCCGCGATCGGCCTGGCGGTCGGTGCAGTGTGGAACCGTTACAAGGTCAAAAACCGGGACTCCTGCTCGTCTGGGGGTGACTCCGGGGTCCTTGGTCGTAATCTGATGAGTGCCGGGCTCTGCTCGGCGATCATTGCCAGATAGCGGAGCCGAAGCCCGGGTCAAGCGGCCGGATCTCCTGCATATGTTGGTGTTGGGCGGGCGGCTGGTGATCCGGGGCTGCCGTTTGACGCGCGGCGCGCGGCTTCGCTACCTCGCGCTGAGCGTGGCCCGGCGTGAAGGTCTCGCAGGTTGCGCGCGTGTGGAGCGGCCCGCCGCCGCCCTGATCCGGCAGGCTGCTGGATGTCAGATGTTCAGCGGTCTACGAAGGAGGGCGACGTGCGGGTCACGACGGCATTGAACCGGATGCTTGGGCTTCCGGGTGCATGGGTTAGGGATGTGGCGTTCGGGCAGGAGGCGGTGATCGTGACCGTCGTGCTGCGCGCGAAGAAGCCTGTCTGCTCGGGCTGTGGCGCGCGCGGGCTGAAGATCAAGGAGCATCGTGAGAAGCGCTGGCGGGCGCTGGATCTCGGCGGCTTGCGGTGCGTGATCGAGTGCCGGCTCAGACGCTTGTACTGCCCGGGCTGCGGGGACGTGTACGAGGCGGTGCCGTGGGCCAGGGCGGGCTCGCGCTACACGCGCGAGTTCGAAGATCTCACGGCGTGGCTGGCGCAGCAGATGAGCCAGACGCAGGTCGAGCGGCTGCTGCGGATCGCGTGGCGCACGGTCGGCACGATCCTCGCGCGGGTCGTCGCCGACAAGCTCGACCGCCACCGCCTGGACGGGCTTCGGTTCATCGGCGTGGACGAGGTCTCATACGGCGCCGAGCACAAGTTCCTGACCTGCGTTGTCGACCATCAGGCCGGGTCGATCGTGTGGGCGACCGAGGGCCGCAACGCCGACAGCTTGCAGGCGTTCTTCGCCGGGCTCACGGGCGAGCAGAAGCGTCGATCAAGGCGGTCTCGATCGACATGTCCGCCGGCTATGAGAAGGCGATCCGCGCCGAGGACGGCGTCCCGCACGCGCAGGTCGTGTTCGACCCGTTCCACGTGGTACAGCTCGCTGGCAAGGCCGCCGACCAGGTCCGCCGCGACGAGTACAACCGCCACGGACGATCCTCGACTGGCGAAGGCAAGTGGATCAAGGGCACCCGCTACTCGTTGCTGAAGGACACCGCCAAGCAGACCGCCAGGCAGCTGCTCAAGCTCGCCGAGGTCGTGCTCACCAACAAGCGCATGTACCGCGCGTTCCTGCTCTACGGCGAGCTGCGCTACCTCTACAAGCTCCCCCAGGAGCAAGCGCCCGAGCGCCTCGAGGCGTGGCTCGCGTGGGCATCTCGCTCGCGGCTGAAGCCGTTGGTCAAGCTCGCGCGAACGATCCGAAAACACAAATCCGGGCTGCTCGCGGCGATCGAGCTGAACCTGAGCAACGGACGCCTCGAAGCCTTAAACAGCAAGGTGAGGTTGATCTCACACCGCGCATACGGATTCCACTCCGCCGACGCCCTGATCGCGATGATCTACCTCTGCTGCGCCGGCATCCAAATCCCGCTCCCTCACCGATGATTCACCCCCAGATCAGCAGGAGAGCCCTTTTTCCGAAATCTGGGCGTGTAATTCGCAGCCAGTTCCGGGGGTCGTCATGGGGTAGTGGATTGATGGTAGTGCAGGGTTCGTGGCGTGGTTAGCTACGCCGGCGCGGCCGGTCAAGGCCACCGCTGCGCGGCCGGCTGCGCTGGGCCCTGTCGGGCTGGCCTTGACAGTCTGCGCCAGCTTCGCTGATGGGCTGGTGAGGTCGGCAGCAGAGCTGCCGAGGGCCGTGACAGGGCCGCTGAGAGCTCGGCGGGCTCGATTTGGGCGGTCGCGGCGAGCACCGGCGCGTTGTGCGGCCCTGTGCGGCCCTGCGGCGAGGCGGGCAGGGTGATCGGTCGCCCGCTGTTGGCGGTTTGGGGGCGTCGTCGTCATCCGATCAGCCTCGGGTGGGTGCCGCGGTTGTAGGCCAGGCGCTGCTCTCGGGCGCGCGCGAGGCCGGCGCGGCGGGCTTCACGGATCGCGGGCCCGCGGCCCTCGTGCTCGTCGTCGGGGGTCACGTAGCCGATGCCGGCGTGCAGGCGCACCCGGTTGTACTGCTCGCGTACGGCGTCGAGCTCGCGTGATAGGTCGGCCGGGTCCTTTAGCGCGCACAGGTACGGCCATTCGTACTTGACGTGGCCGAGCAGCGACTCGATGTGGGCCTGATCGGTCGGCGTCCCGGGGCGGCCATAGTGGGTCGCGATCGCGTGCAGAGCCATAAACTCGCGGGTCGAGCCCGACCTCATCTGGGCGCCGTTGTCCGACACTGAGAGCAGGATCGGCTCAAGCTCGTCCTCCTGCTCGCCGGCCGCGTGCTCGTCGATCAGCGAGAGGATCACGTCCAACAGGCCCTCGCGCTCGAGCGCGCGCGTGAACAGCACCTGGACCTGCACGTCGGTCGCCTCGGGACAGAGCATCGTCTCGATCCACTTGCGCGAGACGAGGTCGAGGATCGCCAGCGCGCTCGTGCCGGCCTGCGGGAACTCGGTGAAGTCATAGCCCCACACCTGACGGGGCTTGTACTGGACCCATTCGGGCCACGGACGCTTGAGCGACTTCTGCCGCGGCGGGCGCCAGGGCAGCGCCCGGCCGTGCTCGAGCAGCACCCGCAGCACCGTCGAGGGCGACACCCACACGCGCCCAAGGTAAGAGCCGCGGTGCGCGAGCTTGCGGTGCGAGCCGTCGATCTCGCCCCACTGATCGGCGAGCCCCAGGATCGCATCGACCTCCTCCGGGCGCAGCGCGTGCACCGGCGTGCCGCCCGGCTTGCGGTCAGCCAAAGCACCGGCGGCGGCGCGCTTTTGCCAGTAGCGGGCGCGCCGCTCGCCCAGCCCGAGCGCCCCGCACGCCTTGCCAAAGCTCCAGCCCGCCCCGGTCGCCTGCGCGATCAGCTCCAAAAGCCGCGCCCTGACCGCCACCTCGACACGAGCTGGGACGCGGCCTACCAGCCCGAGCGCGCTTTTCCCCGCAACGCCACCAGCTCGATCGCCTGCTCCTTGACCGTCTCCTCCAACCTGGCGATCTCCGCGCGCGCCGCCGCCAGCTCCGCGTCCACAGCCCCACGAGCACCGCCACCAGGCTTGGAGCTGGCCAGCGCCGTCAACGCGCCCTCGCGCCCGACGCGACGGATCCGCATGATCGTCGTCGGATCCACCCCCCAACGCTCGGCCGCCTGGCGCTGCGTCAGCTCCCCCGTCAACAACTGCAGCCAGATCTGCAGCTTCTCCTCCGCGCTCAGCGCCCGCTTGCGGCGCCCACCACGACGGCTGACATCCTGTAGTTCGGACATACTCCTCCTCACGCCCGTCTGACCCCTTCACAGCATCGTTGCACACGCAACGAGATGGCGTAACAAAACGGCGGATTTCGGAAACGAACTCAGACGCATAACGTAAGGATCAGAGCTGTGGGCTTGCCGCTGCCGCCGATGTCGTGATGCAGCAGGCCGCTCGGCTGCGTTCTGCACCTCTGGAGATCGCGTATAGGCTGCCGGCCAGCAGAACGATCCCTGCAAGCACCCCGCTGACGAAGCTCGTCCATCCCGGCTCGGACGCTGCGGCGAGAGCGAGCCCGGCCAGTCCGAGGCCGACTAGGACTACGGCCGACCGGGTGATGCTGTACTTCCATACGCCAGCGAAGCGGAAGGCGATGAAGTGAAGGCCGACGATCAGCGTGATCCACGCGACGTCGGTCGGCTGGGGGGTCCCGAAGGCCCTCAGCAGCCCGATCCCGAGTCCGAGCAGGGCCGCTTCGGCGATCACGATCAGCCAGTATCGACGGCCGAATAGGTTGACGCTGGCTTCGCTTGTTGGTCGGCTCACCTGCAGCTGGCGCACGCGCACCTGCCGTCTCGCCTTTCCCGCGGTGAGATACAGCCCAACCAGACCCGCGATGGCAAGGATGCGGAACGCGGCTGTCGCTTGCGCTCCGAGCGGGGTGCTGGCGTTGGCGAGCACGAACACGCCGCCGAAGGTGCCGCCGATCAACGCTCCGGTAATACGCCCAGACGACGACCTCACCGCATCGGAAGCCGTGCACTTGCGGTCAGGCCGGTCACCGCGCGACCGAGATCCCGCTCGACGAGCTGCTCGCCGGTTTGTGGCTTGATTTCAATAGCCGCTCGCCCGAGGCGTACACCAGCGCGTGGTAGCCGATCGAGAGCGCGGCCAGCGCGATCCCTAGCGCGTGCTGCCCGGCCGCGTACCAGGCCCCCGCGGCCAGCCCTGAGACCGCGAGTTCTTGGGCCAGGCGCAGGCTTTCCGCGTGTCGGGCTCGGTGGAAGTCCACGGCGCCCCAGAAGCCGAACCCGGCGACCGGCGCACCGATACCCAGCAGGACCTTCGCGACCGCGCTGTCGCCGGTGTGAAAGCCCCACCAGCCAAGCGCGACGACGACACCGACCTCAAGGAGGACCCGCAGCATCAGGCTGAGCCGCTGCGCGGCCGTCATCGCATACTCCTCTGCGCCGCGTGCGCTCCTTGAACCGGCGCCGCCGTTCGTGCGGCAGAGCCCCCGGCGCGGGTAATCGCCCGGTCCATCGCCGCCCCTGGATCGCGAACGGCGGGACCGTGGCCGACGACCAGCACGGCCGGATCAAGCGAGCGCAGACGCGCGGCCGACTCGAGCACCTTCGCCTTGTCCCAGCTCGCCATCGCCGCGAACGGAAACCGGGGGTAGAAGTGGCTGGCGACGGCCAGGCCGCCGTAAGCGGTGAAGGTATCCCCGGCGATCAGCACGCCATCGCGCGTGTCAATGAAGGCGACGTGCCCCGGCGTGTGGCCCGGCGTCGGCACGACCTCAAGGCTTCCAACTCGTTCCCCGTCGACCAAGCGGACGTCCGGCACCGTCTCGAGCTTGGGCCAAGCCCCAGGAAGCTTACCTTCGGTGACTTTTTCGCCGGCATGGATGCGCGCGTCGAGCTCAGGCATAAGCACCTGCACCGAATCGCCCAGACGCTCCTTCAGCGCGTCCAGCGATCCGACATGGTCACCATGACCGTGCGTCAGCGCGATCCGACGGATCTCCCCTCCCGTGCGGCCGGCAGCGGCGATCAACGCGTCCGCGGCACCGCCCGTGATCGTGTCCACGAGCGTGAACCCATCCTCCTCACGAACCAGATACGCGTTGACGAACCGCAAGCGGGTCAGCTGGATCAAATTGTCGGTAACCGAAATGAGCTTCACATCAACCTCCAAGTCGAGAGCACGCTGGCTACAAATAGCCCGCAGCGGGCTTCGGCGCCGGGCAGGCCGATGCCAGCGCATATCGGCCTGCCCTTCGCGGCCGGCCGCGCCGGCCGGAAATCGTCGGGCCGGCGCAAACGACGAAACTCCGCCAGCGTGGCCCTCAGGATCGGCTCGCCGCGCTCCACGCGCGGGTCGCCCGTCCGGCCGTCCGGCTCATCATTCAGTAGGCGCCTATCCCGCACATGAGCGATCAGCGAACAGTCCCAGCTGTTGCGATCGCGGGCGGTCCGCCCACTCGCTCGGAAAGGTCCTGCCTCAGTGACACCTGAGGCCTGCACGATCCCAATGTAGCTCGCAATCCACCAGCCGCCAGCGCCCCTGTCAGTCAGATGACGGATTTCCAGTACACGCCTAGATCCTCGTCCCACCTCGAGCATGCCGACCGAAAACAACGCATCACAGGGAACCCACCGAGCACGCGATGCGGACCTCCTTCGGCCCGCCGAGAGGTTCACCATGATCCGCGCTGGCGCACGTCCTCCGCGCGGCAAGCGGGGCGGAGCCCGCCAGCACTGACGACGCGGCGGCCACCGGAACCACCGCGTGCTCGAGTTCCGCGCGTAGCAGGTCGGTCGCTAAGCCACTCGACATTCGTTTCGCGGCGCGAAAGCAGGTGTAGGCTCGACGCCCGAAGCGGGGCCTACCGCTCTAGCTCATGGCCTATCGGTACGCCGAGTGCTGCACCGATCGTGGTGGGGAGCAGTACAGAGAGGAGGAACAGGATGATGCCCGCGATGAACCCGGGGGATGTCAGGTCGGGGAGACCGTGCGAGATGAAGATGATCTTCGGGAGCGTCCCGATGGCAACCGTGATAGGCACGATCAGCAGGGCCCACCACGTACGGAGGACCGCGGCGCTCACGACGCCTAGCAGGAACGCCACCCACGGCAGGAAGAGGATCGACAGATCGATGAAGGCACATACGAGGCTCACGACGAACGCGACGGCGATTCCGAGGAGGTGCGGGAACGGAGGCAAAGGTCGCGCCGATAGGGTGAGCGCTCGACGATTCGAGGGGGGGCGTTCCGCCAAGAGCATCGTGGTGGCTCATTTGCTTTGGAAGAGGGTCAGGGCGGCTCCCATGAGGATGTAGGGTGTCGCCGATGAGTTGGTGCTGTTCACCGTTCCAGCTAGGTATAGATCGCGGTCCTTGGAGTAGTAGAGGAACGAGCCGGCGGAGCCGCCCGCACCCCAGGTGGGAGTGACGCCGTTGAGCACGCTCGTCGCGCCGGTCATCTGCAGGTGCCAGAGGCCATAGCCGTATTGGGTTCCGGGGATCGGCGGGGTGGGGCTGCCATCCCGGTTGTGCCACGTCTGCATGGTCCGCAGGGACGTTGGTGAGATGACCTTGCCGTTGTTGAGCGCCTTGAGGAGGGCGATCATGTCGGTGGGCGTGGCGACGATCCCACCGTCGGCCCAGTAGTCCTTGCTGCGCACGGTGGTTATGTCTCGGTTGTGATCGAAGACATGGGCGGGCGCAGGCATACCCTTGGGTTCGGGACTGCCGATCAGCCAGGTATGTCTCAAACCGAGCGGACCGAACTCATAGTGCTGGAGGGCCTTGGCGAGCGTGGCGTGCGTCACCTTCTCGATGACTTTGCCGAGTAGCTGGTAGTTGGTGTCTGAGTAGTGGAGCCCTGTCCCCGGCGCAAAGTGCGGCTTCAGCGCACTGCGTGCCCGATTGATCATCTCCTCGGGGGTCCACGTCTTGGTCGGATCCTCTAGGAACAGGTCGAACCCGGTCTTGCCGTCCTTGCCCTTTTCCTCGTAGTAGTCGGGGATGCCGGAGGTCATTGACATCAGCTCTCGAATCGTGACCTCACGGGAGTAGTCGTGGCCGTTGTAGATGTCGATCCCGGCGATGAGCTTGCCGGGCAAATATTCGGCTACGGGGTCATCCAAGGACAGGAGCTTGTCCTGGGACAAGCGCATAACGAGCGCCGCGATGTAGATCTTGGTGACGCTGGCCATGTAGATCGGGGTGCCGTTAGTCAGGGGAGTTCGGCCCCTTGGGTCAGCAACACCGGCGGCCCCGGCCTAGGAGAAGGAGCCGTCTCCTTTCGCGACGGCCAGCTCGACACCCCGAACTGAAGCGTCCTTGCCGACCGAGCCCGAGACCAAGCAGCCCAACTGGTGGCGGACATCGCCAGAAGAACTGCTGGCACAGCGAACGGCAACACGAACGAGGCGAAGCGGATACATCCCCGACAGGTACACGTCGCCAACCACAAACACCACCACCAAGGCAGCCAGACCCACCAACCGCCAGCGGCGCTTCAACCAGGCAAGAGCCCCCATCAGTTCACTTCACCCCCGGCGCCGCCCTCGCATCGGTCGTCCGTGGAGGTACACCGCGAGCAGGATCAGCGGGACGTGGATTGCGGGCAGGTTGCGGGCAAACCAGCGCGGCAGGTAGATGTCGGTCACCGAGCCGCGCTCGGCACCGACACGCTCTGCGACCTGCGTCAGCGGACACCGAAACCCGTTCGCGGCGAAGATCAGACTCTCGCCGGCGACCACCCCCGCGGCGATCGCTGCACGGCGATCAGACTGCCCTCTGAAGCCTGCCCACAGCACGTACACCATGCACGATTCGATCGAGAACCATGCGAGCGTGTGCACGAGCTTGACTGCTGCCAGCGTGCCACGGCGGAGCACGTTGGGCGCGGGCCGCTCCTCTTCCTCGAGCCGGGCCTTGATGTTCTCCAGATCCCGCTGGAACATCGATTTCATCCCACGGCGCAGCAGTGGCCGGGCGAGCTTCAGCAAGCCAAGCGGCTCGAGCTCCATGCGCATCGCCAGATGGGCTCCCTCCGAGGTGGGCACGACACGGCCGCTGCCGGCAGCCTTCAAGGCGCGCGATTCCCCTGTCAAGGACCATGCGCTGGGACGCTCGTAGTGAGTGCACTCCATGACCATGGGCGGAGCTTCGACAAACTCAGTCGTATAACGAGCTCCAACCCCGATCGGCCCGTCGGTGAGCTTCACCACGCGCTTCATCATCGGATCCCACTCTGGCTCACGTCTCAGGTCGCTGCAGAAGTCAAAGACATCCTCGGCCGAGCGCCTGATGTCGACTTCGGCCTCCACGACAACTGCAGTCATCCCTCGCACCTTCTCTTGCGCCCAGCCGGCCGCTCTCGCATTGCGCGCGTCCTTGATCGATGCCTCACCAAGGCCAGCATGACGCGACGCCGTCCACTCGCAATCCGTAGTTCAGTGCAGACGCCAAGGGACGACTACTCCCCGGCCGCCGGCTTGCATTCAGGGTTCTGGAAGAGCAGGACGAGCTGCCACGGGAAGCATGGGCACTGATGGAAGCGGGGCTCTCGCCGCCGTCGATGGGGGTCAGCCACCGGCTGACCTCAGTGTCAGGCGCCTTCGGCGAGCTGCTTGATCGTTCGGAGCATCTTCTTGCTCATCACGAAACCGATCGGGTCCATCAGATCAGATAGGGCCCGAAACCGAGCTTCTCGCCCAGGCCCTTGCCGGCGACGCCGCGGCCGCGCTCGAGCAATCGCGTCGTTCCGTTCGGGCCGTCGAGCAGGTGGTAGGCCCAGGTCGCTTGCGAGCCGTTCTCGTTGGGCGGACCGCCGAGCACAAAGGCTCGCTCCGGCTCCAATCGCATCACCTCGGGACCGAAGCCCGAGCGTCCGTGCAGAACGATCCGATCTCCACCTTGGAGCTGCTGCAGCTCCGGTCGGATCTCGAACACATTGCGGATCTGGCAGCCCGCGAAGTTCTCCAGGCCCTCATATGAGTAGAACCCGCCGCGGCCCTGGCCGAGTTGCACGAGCCAGGGCCATACCGCCGATCGGGCCTGCGACGCGAGGTCGCACGCATATGAGTGAACACGTTGATTGGAGGTTCGACGAATATCGAAGGCGTAGTTCCGGGCTCGTGCTCAGGGCCCGGCCTCGGCCTGACGTGCGTCGCCGGCGTCTCCGGCGGGGTTCGAAGCATCAGGCAAAAGCCCAAGAGCGCCCGTTCTATCCGGGGGCCACAGGCGAGAGGCAGATCGGACGGGTGAAGAACCTAAACCTCTGGCTGATGTCTCGTTACGGTCAGCTCCGCCGATGGGATCCGGTAGCGGAGCACAAGGACTGGCCGCTGAAAAGCGGCAGGCGCCGGCTGAGGAGTCCTCTCAACCGGGAAGAGCACCGCCGTCCCCGGGGCACAGGAGGCACCCACCCCGGTCGTAGCTCGTGCGTGCGAAACGCGGTAACCCCCGTCGGGGTCCGGTGCTGTTTGACCGGTAAGCCGACCGTGAGGAAGGCCCAACTCCCCGGCGGGAATCTGATGATCGAGAAGACGTCCTGTGTCAACCCCCCGAGCGAAGAATTGTTTGAGCCGCCTGCTGAGCGTGCTCGTGCTCGGGCATGTTAGGACCCCTGTCGGGCGGAGGAGGCTGCGCTGCGCGCAGCTCCTCTCAGCAGGGCATTTGCTGGCCCTGTGAGCGCTACGTGTTATGTGGCGCTACCGGCTAGCGAAGCGCGTTCGGCCCGTCAAGGGCCGCCGCTACGCGGCTCGCTGCGCTCGGCCCTGACGGGCCACCTTTGACTGCCCGCCCTTGCTCCGCTCTTTTGGCGGTGAAGGTTGCGCTGCGCGCGGGCTGCCCTGCACAGAGCCAACGTCCACGCCGGCGCTGAGAGCGTCGCCGGCCATCCGCTGGGTGGCGGGAACGTCAAGGCGGCTTCCACATGGGGTCGGGATGAGAACCGCGATGTGCTGCTGCGCGCCGTGGTGCAGGGCGATGTCATACGGCACGGCGTCTTGCCAGCAGCGCCACAGGATGCGGCTCCAAGCGCGCCCGAGGGTGCGGATCGCGCGCTGGTGGTCCTGGCCGCGGGCGCGGGCGGCGGCGTAGCGGTCAGCGGCCCAGGAGTGCCAGTGACAGGTGCTGTCAGCGAGCGTGCAGAACGCGTCGCGGAGCCGCTTGTTGCACGCCCAGCGGTAGCGAGCGACCTTGTGCTTGCCGGACTCGACCGCCACAGGCGCTTGGCCGGCGTCGCCCGCAAGCGACTCGCGGGTGGGGTAGCGAGCGCGGCAGTCGCCGATCTCGGCGAGCAGCGTGGCGGCCGTCAGAACGCTGTCGGGGCCCTTGAACAGCGAGAGGAAGATCTCGCCGTCCGGATGAGCGCGCACTGCGACCGCGATCTGGCGGTCGAGCTGCTTTACCTGTTCGCCGAGCGTGCTCAGCGTCGCGACGAGCGCGAGCGCGATCTCACGGCCAGCGTGCATCTCGGTCTCACCGGCGCAGCCGACGGCCGCGGCCCTGAGCTTCTCCAGCAGCTCGGCGGGCGCCTTGCCGCCGCTGTAGCGCTGGTTGCGCAGGAACGTTGCGAGCCTCTGCAAGCCGAGCTTGCGCGCGTCAAGCGGGCTCGGGTAGCGCTTCAAGAAGGCCAGCGAGATCGGGCTGTCCAGACTGCTGAACAGGCCGACCGGCCCGGGCCAAAACCGCTCAAGCTCTGAGCGCAACTGGTTGGCGAGCGCCACGCGAGTCCGCACGAGGTCCTCCCGCGCGCGGGTCAGCGCCTTGATCGCCTTGGTCTGATCGCTGTCAGGCTCAAGCACCCTGAAGCGATAGCTATCAGTACGCGCCAGCTCGCAGATCACGAACGCGTCAAAGCGGTCAGACTTCCCGCCTGAGGCGCGGAAGCGCGCACGGGCAGCGGCCACCTGGTTGGGATGCAGCGCCAGCACCCGCAGCCCCACGTCCAGGAGCCGGTCCACCAGCACTCCGTTCGGCCGCTCGATCGCGACCAGCTCAACCCTCGCCCGCACCAGCGCCCGGCACAACGACCGCAGCCCCGCCTCATCGTGCGCGAACGTGGCAGCCAGAAGCTCCTCGCCCGCCTCGTCGCAGACCAACACATCATTCTTCTCCGACGCCCAATCAACGCCGGCGTAATTGCCCATCTCGATCCTCCTGTGATCATCAGACAACCTAGACATCGCCCCCGGCCAAGAGGTACCGTTGCGGACGCTCATAGACAGGCCCTCAACGGGGCTACGTCCTGTTGCCGCTTGCGGCACCTCACCCCGCCGAGGCGAGCTGGTCTTCTCGTGGCCCTCTAACGGGCAAGCGAAAGCAGGCTCTCCCTCGGCGGCGGTCGAGGCTCCAACACAGAAGAGGATGCCCTATCACGGCGCGTGGCTAATAGTACGTCAGGTAACAGTACATTCGAGTGTGTCAGTATGATAGTATTGACTGTGTGATGAGTGACGCTAGGCGGGTGTCAGGCGAGACTCGGGAAGCGCTGCGTGAGCGGGGTGTGAGGTTGGCGCTCACGGGGTATCGTCGTGAACGAGGAGGTTCCTGCGTGAGTTATGTCGGGACGAGCGAGGGTGCTGGGAGCCGCCGGTGGGCGGCGGTCGCGGCGTCGGTCAGGTAGGCCAGCGGCGAGCGGTGTTGCAGGCGGCAGGTCTCGCGGATGGATTGGATGCGTTCGATCCAGCGGCTGCCCTGCTCGCACTGGGTGCCGCCTTGAAGGCGGCGCATCAGGACGGCGTGTCTGACGGCGCGCTCGGCGGCGTTGTTCGTCGGGTCGATCTGGAGGTCGGGAACGTCGCAGAAGGTCCACAGCGCGTCGTACTCCTCCAACAGTCCGGCGGCGAAGTTCGCTGTCTTGGTGTGGTGGCCGGTGGCGCATTGCTCGAGCAGTACACGGATCTGCGCTCGCGGCGGCGCCAGCTGGTCACTGAGCCAGTCCGGGTCGTGGCCGTCGGTCAGGAACTCTCGGTGGATAGCGATCACTTCGCGCGCGAGCTTGACGAGTTGTGTGCCGCGGCGGCCGGCCGCCCCGGTGCGCTGGGAGACCTCGACCAGCTGGCGAATGACGTGGCACCAGCAAAGTTGTTGTTGGAGGACGTCGAGGAAGTGATAGCCGGTGTACCGGTCGCTGATCACGAACCCGCCGAACTCATCGCCCAGCAGCGCCTTTGCCGCCTTTTGGGACCGGGTCGGGTCGATTCGAAAACACGCCACCAGCGCCGACGCCGCGACCCACAGCCACTGCTGAGCTCCCTGAAGGCGCCACGTCGTCTCGTCCATATGCACGGCCTCGGCCTTGCGGATCGCGTCCCGCAGCTCAGCCCACGGATCGGCGAGGATCGCGCTCATCCGCATGATCGCGTTGTCGATCGACCCCGTCGATGCCGGGATCCGGAACACCTCAACGACCGTCTGACGGACCTGGTCACGCGAGAGCCTAAACACGCCGGCGAGCATCGCGATATGCGCATCGATACGCGGCCCGAACCCCGACAGGGCACCCGCCGACAGCTGCGCGAGCGTCGCCTTCTGACACGCCGGGCAGCGCAACCGCAGCCGGGCGTGCTCGAACACCAGCGGGCGGATCACCGGCAACTCGAACTGCTGATGGCACACCGGATCGCCGACCCGCTCCTCGCTGCCGTCAAACACATGCCCGCAACCGCAACAGTCAGGCAGATGCGCGACCCGCTTGTCCAGCCGCTCGGGCGCGACCAGCTCCCGGGTCTTGCCCTGATGCCCCGGCTGGCCGCCGGACTTGCGCATCGAGCGCTTGTACGCCTCCCGCGCCAACCGGCGACGCTCGGCCCGAGACGCCGGCGGATCCGACGACGGCGGCTTGTCGCTATTCCCCGAGTTCTGGCCAAGGCGACGCTCGAGCTCCTCGACCCGCTCACGCAGCAGCACGACCTCGTCAAGCAACGCCAGCACCAGCTGCCCCGCCGGCTCCCCGCCCGCCAACCCGATCGCCTCTACCTCGTCACGCCGCACGCACGCAAACTTCCATGCAACACGCAGGAACCCTGCTCACAACCACGACACCCCACTGAACGCCTACGGTGTGAGAATGGTGTTGGCGGGCCGCACTCACGCGGTCGTGGCGCAGGCCATGGGGTGCATCTGCGGACGGTGTCGCTGTGGATGGCGCGCCACCAGCTCGGGGGGTTTGAGGGACTGAGGGAGCGGCGGCGTGGTCGGCGCTCGCGCGAGCAGATGGCGCTCACCGACGCCCAGCAGGCAGAGCTGATCGGACTGATGAAGGGCACGAACCCCGATCAGCTGCAGATTCCCGGCGTGTTGTGGTCAAGGCAGGCCGTCAAGGCGCTGATCGAGCGGCGGTTCGGGATCGGGCTCAGCCGCCAGACGGTTGGTGTCTACCTGCGTCGCTGGGGGTTCTCGGGCAAGAAGCCGCAGCGGCGGTGGCTCGAGCAGGACCCCGAGCGGGTGCGGGCGTGGCTCCAGGACGAGTTCCCGGCGATCCAGGCGCGCGCGCGGCGCGAAGGGGCGCGGATGCTGTTCGGCGATGAGATGGGCGTGCGCGCCGGGCAGACCGCCGGCAAGAGCTACGCGCCGATCGGCGAGCGCGCGGTCGTGCCGCTGACCGGCAAGCGTTTCTCGGCCAACGTGATCAGCGCGATCGGTGCCGACGGCACGCTCGTGTTCGAGATCTTCGAGGGCACCTGCGATGAGATCCGCTTCCTGGACTTCCTCGACAAGCTGCTCGAGCACTTCGCCGAGCGCAAGATCTTCCTGATTGTCGACAACGCCTCCTTCCACAAGTCTCCCGCGGTCGAGTACTGGCTGCTGGACCATCCGCGGATGGAGCTGTTCTACCTTCCACCGTACGCTCCGGAGCTCAACCCCGACGAGCTCCTCAACCAGGACGTTCACACCCACGTCGCGCGACGCCGCCCATCCAACCTCGCCAAGCTCGTCATTCTCACCGTCGAGTATCTCGCTACCCGCACAAGTGAGATTGTCAGCAAGTACTTCGACGGCGAGTACGTCGCCTACGCCAAGTAACCACGCACTAATCGCCACGCGGCGTAATATGAGCGAAATGCGCCGCGAGGCGCTCTGTTGTATCCCCGGCGCAGCCGGGAGGAACTCGAAGGAAAGTTCGGCTCTCCTGCTGATCTGGGGGTGAATCATCGGTGAGGGAGCGGGATTTGGATGCCGGCGCAGCAGAGGTAGATCATCGCGATCAGCGCGTCGGCGGAGTGGAATCCGTATGCGCGGTGTGAGATCAACCTCACCTTGCTGTTTAAGGCTTCGAGGCGTCCGTTGCTCAAGTTCAGCTCGATCGCCGCGAGCACGCCAGCCTTGTGTTTTCGGATCGTTCGCGCGAGCTTGACGAACGGTTTCAGTCGCGAGCGAGATGCCCATGCGAGCCACGCCTCGAGGCGCTCGGGCGCTTGCTCCTTGGGGAGCTTGTAGAGGTAGCGCAGCTCGCCGTAGAGCAGGAACGCGCGGTACATGCGCTGGTTGGTGAGCACGACCTCGGCGAGCTTGAGCAGCTGCTTGGCGGTCTGCTTGGCGGTGTCCTTCAGCAGCGAGTAGCGGGTGCCCTTGATCCACTTGCCTTCGCCAGTCGAGGATCGTCCGTGGCGGTTGTACTCGTCGCGGCGGACCTGGTCGGCGGCCTTGCCAGCGAGCTGTACCACGTGGAACGGGTCGAACACGACCTGCGCGTGCGGGACGCCGTTCTCGGCGCGGATCGCCTTCTCATAGCCGGCGGACATGTCGATCGAGACCGCCTTGATCGACGCTTTCTGCTCGCCCGTGAGCCCGGCGAAGAACGCCTGCAAGCTGTCGGCGTTGCGGCCCTCGGTCGCCCACACGATCGACCCGGCCTGATGATCGACAACGCAGGTCAGGAACTTGTGCTCGGCGCCGTATGAGACCTCGTCCACGCCAATGAACCGAAGCCCGTCCAAGCGGTGGCGGTCAAGCTTGTCGGCGACGACCCGCGCGAGGATCGTGCCGACCGTGCGCCACGCGATCCGCAACAGCCGCTCGACCTGCGTCTGGCTCATCTGCTGCGCCAGCCACGCGGTGAGATCTTCGAAGTCGCGCGTGTAGCGCGAGCCCGCCCTGGCCCACGGCACCGCCTCGTACACGTCCCCGCAGCCCGGGCAGTACAAGCGTCTGAGCCGGCACTCGATCACGCACCGCAAGCCGCCGAGATCCAGCGCCCGCCAGCGCTTCTCACGATGCTCCTTGATCTTCAGCCCGCGCGCGCCACAGCCCGAGCAGACAGGCTTCTTCGCGCGCAGCACGACGGTCACGATCACCGCCTCCTGCCCGAACGCCACATCCCTAACCCATGCACCCGGAAGCCCAAGCATCCGGTTCATGCCGTCGTGACCCGCACGTCGCCCTCCTTCGTAGACCGCTGAACTTCGAACATCCAGCAGCCTGCCGGATCAGGGCGGCGGCGGGCCGCTCCACACGCGCGCAACCTGCGAGACCTTCACGCCGGGCCACGCTCAGCGCGAGGTAGCGCAGCCGCGCGCCGCGCGTCAAGCGGCAGCCCCGGATCACCAGCCGCCCGCCCAACACCAACGTATGCAGGAGATCCGGCCGCTTGACCCGGGCTTCGGCTCCGCTATCTGGCAATGATCGCCGAGCAGAGCCCGGCACTCATCAGATTACGACCAAGGACCCCGGAGTCACCCCCAGACGAGCAGGAGTCCCGAAAGTTCTTGGGTCCAATGACTTACCCAGATCCGAAAGGTGAAAGGAACAACAGCATGTCAGAAAGCGACGGTCATACCCAGGTGTCAGGGGTGAGGCGTCGCGGGACCCGTGTGATATGGCGAAAGCTGGACCTGCCTGAATCCCAATCTCCGGAAGACGAAACTCGGCGTCCGTCGGAAAGACACATGTTACCGGCGCCACGCTCTGCGACGGCATCGTTCGCTGGCTGTCGCAACCTTCGGAACGTGGAGCGTTGCCCAGTGAGGGCAATCAAGGAGATGAGTGATGCGCCACGAGGCGCCTTGCTGTATTCCCGGTTCAGCCGGGAGGAACTTGGAGGAATGTTCCTGGATCTAATGCCTAACCTGGCGTCGAGAGACAAAGGGGACAGTAGCCTGGCAGAAAACCAGCGGCCGTGTCCAGGCGTATGGAGCGCCGCGCTGGGAGATCCGCGTGACATGGTCAAGGCTGTATTGCTTGATAGCCCAGTCTCCAGAAGACGCAACTCCTCGTCCGCCGGAAAGACGCCTGTAACCGGCGCCCGCCCTGTGGTGGCATCCTGCTCAGGCCGCCGCAACCTCCAGGGCATGGAGCGATGCCCAATGAGGGCATTAAAGGAGACGAACAGGGCGGAATCAATCGGTCGTCGCAACGCTGGCTTGGTGAGATGATTGCAGATACTCGTCCAGCGCCTCGGCGGGTGTCTTCCAGCCGAGTGTCTTTCGAGGGCGGCTGTTGAGAGTGGCGGCGACTGCGGCGAGGTCTTCGGCGGTGTGTCGGGTGAGGTCAGTGCCCTTCGGGAAGTACTGGCGTAACAATCCGTTGGTGTTCTCGTTGGTGCCACGCTGCCAGGGGCTATGAGGGTCACAGAAGTACACGGTCAGACCAGTGTCAATCCGCAGTTGAGCGTGTTGTGACATCTCCGAGCCCTGGTCCCAGGTGAGTGACCGACATAACTGGTCGGGCAGGGTTGTGATCGTGGCGGCGATCGCGTCGCGCACAGCCTCGGCGCCGTGGCCGGCGAGCGCGGGTCCGTGCTTGACGCGCGGCCCGCGGTCGTGCATCGGCGGCAGGTGCAGCAGCATCGCAAACCTCGTGCTGCGTTCGACCAGGGTGCCGATCGCGGAGCTGCCCAGGCCGAGGATCAGATCGCCCTCCCAGTGTCCGGGGACCGCGCGGTCCTCGGCCTCGGCGGGACGCTCGCTGATCAGGATCTGATCGGTCACGAACCCCTTGCCGCGCGCTCGGCTGCGGGCTCGCGGCACGCGCAGCGCCCGCCCGGTCCGCAAACAGGCGGTCAACTCACGCCGTAGCGCTCCGCGGCCCTGCACATACAGTGCCTGGTAGATCGCCTCGTGAGAGACCCGCATCGACGCATCATCGGGGAAATCGACTGGCAGGCGGGCCGAGATCTGCTCCGGGCTCCACGCCTTGCCCCAGCGACGGTCTGTCCGGCGCCCGTGACGCCGGCCGATCCAGCGCACGTCTGGGCCCGCGACGGCGCTGCCGTCGGGCCGCTTTACAGCGCCGGCGAGACGGTCCTGGACGTACTGGCGCAGACCCTCGTTAGCGGCGAGCTTCGCAGTCTTGGGACGCTTGGCACGCAGCTCGGCGTGCCACTGCCCGGTCGTGGCGCGATACTCAAGCGCACCGCTGCGCGTGGCGGCATCGCGGCGCACCTCGCGCGAGATCGTCGACGGTGAACGGCCCAGCGAACGCGCGATCTCCCGCACACCATACCCGCGGGCACGCAGAATCGCGATCTCCTCCCGTTCGGCGAAGGACAGCTAACGCCCCGACAGCGGGGCCTGAGTGACAGTAGGCATCCCGCCACTCTCGCGAAACCATCGGACGCCAACCGCCTCTGACACTCCCGCCTCGCCGGCGGCATCCACAGTGGACACACCACGAGCGATCGCCCCCCAGAACCGCTGCCGCTGCTCACGACACGCCACCGACGGACGACCAGGCGAACGCATCACGGATCGAGCGGCTCGATCTGACTTCCGACGTCGAGCTCCCATCGCAACTCCTCTCGACAAGGTGGGTGCTGCGAGGACCCCTTGAACCCGAGCTGGACACCTAAATCGCGCTATATGTGTACAGCACGGACGAACGTGGGATCGCCTACGGGGCGCGAGCCCTATGGCGACGGAGTGCCCATAGTAGTCGTGAGAGTAACGCCTCACCAAGGAGGGCGGGAAAGCCGTCCACAGGGCAAAGGGGCACAGGTGACTGGACATCCGAGAACCGGGAGGTATGCGTAATGCAGAGCGCCGAAACGGTATTGAGTGTCCTCCGTGAGCGCGGCAGGCGCGGCCCGCCGCTGGATGAGCTGTATCGGCAGTTGTTCAACCCGCAGCTGTATCTGCTGGCCTACGGGCGGATCTACTCCAACAAGGGAGCGATGACGCCCGGACCCGACGCGGAAACCGCGGACGGCATGACACTGGGCAAGATCAACCGGATCATCGACGCGTTGCGTCATGAGCGGTATCGCTTCAAGCCCGTCAGGCGCCTCTACATCCCCAAGAAGGACGGGAAGCGGAGGCCGCTTGGGCTGCCGTCGTGGTCGGACAAGCTCGTCGGCGAAGTCATACGCCTGCTGCTTGAGACGTATTACGGCAGGCGTTCAGGTGGTGTCGTGGTGGTGAGCAGGATTCCTTCTGGATGGATGGAATCCTGCGGTCGTGGATCGGATCGAGGCGGAAGCGATCGCGGTGGCTGGTGGGGAGCCTGCACGGGCGCTGGTTGTCCGGCTGCTTGATGCGTTGGACGAGGTGGCTGGGTTGCAGAAGCGGTTCGAGGAGCTTGAGCGGCAGGTGAACCGCACCTCGCGCAACAGTTCGGTGGCGCCGTCGTCGGATTCGCCGTTGACGCGACAGCAGCGCCGTCAGTTGGCGCGGGAGCGCGCGAAGAGGCAGCTGGAGCGCGAGCGGCGCGAAGCGCGCAGTCAGGGCGGGCAGCCGGGTCATGAGGGTTCCAGCCGGCCGCCGGCCGAGCCGGAGCAGCTGACCGCCGGGCCGTTTGACTGTGTGCCGGGGCGGTGTGGGTGCGGGCACCGGTTCACCGGCGGCGAGGAACGCGTCGGCGATCCAGTCGGCCATCAGCAGTGGGAGCTGCCGGTGGTCGTGGCGGAGGTGCGCGAGTGGCGGCGGCTGCGGCTCGAGTGCCCCGATTGCGGCAAGCCGGCGCTGGCGGAGCTGCCGGCGGGCGTGTCGTTGAGCGCGTTCGGGCCGCGGTTGCACGCGCATGTCGCGGTGCTGGCCGGGGTCTGCCGGCTCTCGCGCGAGAAGATCGTCGAGCTGCTCGGCGAGTGCTACGGAATCGAGCTCAGCACTGGTGCGGTCGATGGGATGCTGCGGCGCGTCAGCCGCGTGCTGCACGACCCGTGGCGCGAGCTGCACGAAGCGATCAAGCTCGCCGAGGCCGTGCATGCCGATGAGACGACGTGGCTGTGCAAGGCCGATCCGTGCTGGCTGTGGACGGCTACCACCGCCGCGCTGGTCTGCTACCGGATCGACCCGCGACGCACCCAGCAAGCAGCGAAGAAGCTGTTGGGCGAGAACTTCGGCGGGTTCGTCACCTCCGACCGCTACGTCGGCTACCACTGGCTCGACGTTCTGCAACAGCAGCTGTGCTGGGCGCACGCCGTGCGCCAGCTGACCGAGCTCTCCGAACGTCCGGGCGCGCCCGGCAAGCTCGGCGCTCGGCTGCTCGACATCGCCGGCCAGGTGTTCGCGATCCACCGCGAGCATGCCGCCGCGCTCGCCGGCGCCGACGATCCCGAGCACCCGGCGCTGGTCGCGCTGCGTGAGCAACTCGCGCCGTTGCGCGAGCGGTTCCGCGGCCTGCTCGATCAAGGCGCACGCGGCCGCCACCCCAAGACCGCCCGCTTCTGCGCCGGACTGCTGGAGGAATACCCCGCGCTCTGGACGTTCAGCGAGGTGCCCGGCATCACCCCGACCAACAACGACGCGGAGCGCGCGATGCGCGGCCCGGTCATCCTGCGCCGGATCTCCGGCGGCACCCAATCCGAGCGCGGCAACCGCTGGATCGAACGGATCCTCTCCACCCTCGAAACCTGCCGCCGCCAAGGCCGATCCGCATCCGAGTACCTACACGACGCAATCGACGCCAGCCTCCACTCCCGGCCGATCCCCACACTGGTTCCTGGCTGACGCAGCACCGTCACCCGAACCCCGAACCGGGCGTCCCGAGTTACAGAAGGAATCCTCGCTCACGTACCGACACCACGTGAACGGCTACGTATTACGAGCCGCAGTTTTCCGACCATTCCCACGGATACCGGCCCGGCCGCGGCTGCCACACTGCACTACGCGACGTGGCGGTTGCATGGACCGGGACAACCTGGTTTATCGAGGGTGACATCTCCCGGTGTTTCGATCAGCTTGACCATCAGGTCACGCTGGCGACGCTGGGTGAGAAGATCCACGATAACCGGTTTCGTCGGCTGATCGGCCAGATGCTGCAAGCCGGGTACTTGGAGGACTGGGTCTGGAACGCGACGCTCAGCGGTGCGCCGCAGGGCGGGGTGCTTTCCCCGATCCTGTCCAACATCTACCTGCAGCGGTTGGACAAGTTCATCGAAACAGTTCTACTGCCGGGATACACCCGAGGCGTGCTCAGGAGGCGAAATCCAGAGTACAAGAGGGTGAGCAACGCGCTCGCTCGAGCCCGCAACCGCGGTGATCATGCCGCGGTGCGGGCGCTGCGCAAGCAGCTGCGCAGTCTCCCAACGCAGGATCCTTCGGATCCCGGCTATCGGCGGCTGCGTTACGTGCGATATGCGGATGACATCCTGCTCGGGTTCGCCGGACCAAAGCGCGAAGCCGAGGAGATCAAACGTCGCCTCGCCCAGTCCCTGCAAGAGGATCTCAAGCTGGAGCTGTCCGAGGATAAGACGCTGATCACCCACGCCCGCACCGATGCGGCGCGGTTCCTCGGCTATGAGATCACCGTCCAGCATGCCAACGACCTGATCATCAGTGGCCGCCGTGCGGCCAATGGTGCGGTCAGGCTGCGGGTTCCCATGGCGGTGATCAAGGCCAAGTGCGCCCGATACACGCAGCGGGGCAAACCCGCGCATCGGCCTGAGCCTCGAACCACCGCGTAATGGCGGGTTGCCCGGTTTTTGGGAGCTGATCGGGGTGTTGGGCGGATTGGAGGCCGCGGGTGACGGTTTAGGGTGTCGTTTTGTGTCGCGGAGTGTTGTGTGGCGGTGTCGCGGAGTGTTGTGTGGGCGTATTCGGACAGCGGTGATCGGCGGCGGTCGCCGCGGTGGTGTTGGGAGACGTGGGTGGTGTCCGGGGGCGGGTGCCCCGGCCGGTCAGCTCAGCACGGGGAGCGCGCGGATCCGGGTGAGCGCTGCTTGCCAGTCTGTTTGCCAGGGCCAGCGGGCGGGGAGGTGCAGCGTCCAGCGTCGGCTGTGGTAGGTGAGGCGGCCGGGGATCGCGAGCAGTCGTCGGCGGTTGGTGTGCGCGCGGCGGGGAATCGTGGTGTTGGGCAGGCCAATCAGTTCGCTCCAGCGGTGCAGGTTGTGCGCGATCGCGGCGATTACTGTCCAGGCCGCGTTCGCGGCGAACTGGCCTGAGGGGGCGTGTGCGAGCGCCTGGTCGAGCAGGTCGCGAATGTCGAGCTCAACGGTCGCGTGATCGCGATGCTCAGCCTCAACAAGGGCGAGCGGCTCGGTGCGATTAGTCAACGCCGCGAAGTGCCGCCAGGTCTCAAACAGCTGGGCCTGGACGCCAAGCGTTCGGACGCGACGGACGATCAGCCGCTCACCGTTCGCTGTCGTGGTCTCGGCGATCTGCGCTTCCCCGGTCTTGGGGTAGTCCACCAGCGGAACCCACGCTGCTTCGGGGATCAGGGCGATCGCCGCAGCGATCGCCGTGGTCTGCCGCACCCCAATCGAGTACAGCACGCCGTTCGCGGCGAGCCGTGCGCGGAGCTTGGCGTTGTGAAAGCCGGAGTCGGCGCGCAGCAGAATCTCGCCGGTCGCGCCAGTGCGCGATACCCGCGCGAGCAGCTCGTCAACGAAGCGAATGACGCCGCGCTGCGTGTTGGCCTTGCCAGCGCGGAAGCGGACGTGCAGCACCTCGCCGCTACCTGCCCGGGTGGCCAGCAGCGGGTGATAGCCCAGCTTCTTGGTGTAGCCGTAGCTTGCGCCCTGCTTCTGGCTGCCATGCACCTCACGGATGAACGAGTCAACATCGATCACCAGCCGCTGGGCGCCCGGACCGGCGCCCGCCGTCCACGCCCGGGCCAGCAGCTCGCCAAGGACACGATCGAGCTGGCGGACATGCCCGAACGTGAACGCCCGCAGAAACGTCCCGAGCGTCGAGGGTGCCATCACACGATGGCCGAGCACCCGCCCGGTGCGGCCGCTGCGCAGCACGTCGCAGCCATCGATGCTGTCCGCGCCGAGCAGCATCGCGTGAACCAACGACATCACTTTGCGTCCTGGCCGGAAGTACCCCACGCGACGGCCCAGGTCCACACACCCGTTCACTAACGCCTCGATCCCGAGCTTGCGCGCGAGTGTCGCCGCGACCAGCACCCCCGCATCAGCGACCGACCGATCATCGTCAAAAACGACGTCGATCGCGTCCAGCGAATCCTTCACCATGTGGGTGACCTCCTGAGCGGGGCCGCGGCTGCCCAATACAGCTGCTTTTTCCCTGCTTAGGAGGTCACTTAAACACCCGCGCCGGACAGAACGAGCCCATTACGCGGTGGATTGAGGCTGAGCTGATGAATCGCGAGGATCATGCGATCATCAGCCGCTACGGGGCGGAGTATCGGGGGATCGTCCAGTATTACGCCGCGTGGCGATTAGTGCGTGGTTACTTGGCGTAGGCGACGTACTCGCCGTCGAAGTACTTGCTGACAATCTCACTTGTGCGGGTAGCGAGATACTCGACGGTGAGAATGACGAGCTTGGCGAGGTTGGATGGGCCGCGTCGCGCGACGTGGGTGTGAACGTCCTGGTGGAGGAGCTCGTCGGGGTTGAGCTCCGGAGCGTACGGTGGAAGGTAGAACAGCTCCATCCGCGGATGGTCCAGCAGCCAGTACTCGACCGCGGGAGACTTGTGGAAGGAGGCGTTGTCGACAATCAGGAAGATCTTGCGCTCGGCGAAGTGCTCGAGCAGCTTGTCGAGGAAGTCCAGGAAGCGGATCTCATCGCAGGTGCCCTCGAAGATCTCGAACACGAGCGTGCCGTCGGCACCGATCGCGCTGATCACGTTGGCCGAGAAACGCTTGCCGGTCAGCGGCACGACCGCGCGCTCGCCGATCGGCGCGTAGCTCTTGCCGGCGGTCTGCCCGGCGCGCACGCCCATCTCATCGCCGAACAGCATCCGCGCCCCTTCGCGCCGCGCGCGCGCCTGGATCGCCGGGAACTCGTCCTGGAGCCACGCCCGCACCCGCTCGGGGTCCTGCTCGAGCCACCGCCGCTGCGGCTTCTTGCCCGAGAACCCCCAGCGACGCAGGTAGACACCTCGGGTTCAAGGGGTCCTCGCAGCACCCACCTTGCCGAGAGGAGTTGCGATGGGAGCTCGACGTCGGAAGTCAGATCGAGCCGCTCGATCCGTGATGCGTTCGCCTGGTCGTCCGTCGGTGGCGTGTCGTGAGCAGCGGCAGCGGTTCTGGGGGGCGATCGCTCGTGGTGTGTCCACTGTGGATGCCGCCGGCGAGGCGGGAGTGTCAGAGGCGGTTGGCGTCCGATGGTTTCGCGAGAGTGGCGGGATGCCTACTGTCACTCAGGCCCCGCTGTCGGGGCGTTAGCTGTCCTTCGCCGAACGGGAGGAGATCGCGATTCTGCGTGCCCGCGGGTATGGTGTGCGGGAGATCGCGCGTTCGCTGGGCCGTTCACCGTCGACGATCTCGCGCGAGGTGCGCCGCGATGCCGCCACGCGCAGCGGTGCGCTTGAGTATCGCGCCACGACCGGGCAGTGGCACGCCGAGCTGCGTGCCAAGCGTCCCAAGACTGCGAAGCTCGCCGCTAACGAGGGTCTGCGCCAGTACGTCCAGGACCGTCTCGCCGGCGCTGTAAAGCGGCCCGACGGCAGCGCCGTCGCGGGCCCAGACGTGCGCTGGATCGGCCGGCGTCACGGGCGCCGGACAGACCGTCGCTGGGGCAAGGCGTGGAGCCCGGAGCAGATCTCGGCCCGCCTGCCAGTCGATTTCCCCGATGATGCGTCGATGCGGGTCTCTCACGAGGCGATCTACCAGGCACTGTATGTGCAGGGCCGCGGAGCGCTACGGCGCGAGTTGACCGCCTGTTTGCGGACCGGGCGGGCGCTGCGCGTGCCGCGAGCCCGCAGCCGAGCGCGCGGCAAGGGGTTCGTGACCGATCAGATCCTGATCAGCGAGCGTCCCGCCGAGGCCGAGGACCGCGCGGTCCCCGGACACTGGGAGGGCGATCTGATCCTCGGCCTGGGCAGCTCCGCGATCGGCACCCTGGTCGAACGCAGCACGAGGTTTGCGATGCTGCTGCACCTGCCGCCGATGCACGACCGCGGGCCGCGCGTCAAGCACGGACCCGCGCTCGCCGGCCACGGCGCCGAGGCTGTGCGCGACGCGATCGCCGCCACGATCACAACCCTGCCCGACCAGTTATGTCGGTCACTCACCTGGGACCAGGGCTCGGAGATGTCACAACACGCTCAACTGCGGGTTGACACTGGTCTGACCGTGTACTTCTGTGACCCTCATAGCCCCTGGCAGCGTGGCACCAACGAGAACACCAACGGATTGTTACGCCAGTACTTCCCGAAGGGCACTGACCTCACCCGACACACCGCCGACGACCTCGCCGCAGTCGCCGCCACTCTCAACAGCCGCCCTCGAAAGACACTCGGCTGGAAGACACCCGCCGAGGCGCTGGACGAGTATCTGCA
>CAWIII010000048.1:0-107693 GCA_963836065.1 uncultured Solirubrobacterales bacterium | reverse complement strand
AAACACCTCAGGGTCATGCGTGCCGGAGATCAGCGCGTCGAGCATCCGCCGGGCGGACACGCCGAGCACCTCGCTGGCGACCGAGGAGAGCTTGATCCCGGCGTCCTGCAAGGTCTTCTCGACCCGCTGCACCTCGCGGGTGCGTTCCTGGATCTTCGCCTTGCGGTAGCGAACCAGGTCACGCAGTTCCCGCAGCGGGCGGGGCGGCACGAAGCTCGCGCGAACGAGCCCGTGCTCGACCAGCTGACAGCCCCACTCGGCATCCTCAACATCGCTTTTGCGTCCGGGGACGTGGCGTAAGTGGCGAGCGTTGTAGAGCCGGCACTCGAACTCGCCCTCGAGCAGGTAGAACACCGCCCGCCAATAGACGCCGGTGGACTCCATCCCGACGACCGTCACCGCCCAGCTGCGCAGCCAATCGGCGAGCAACAGAAGCCCGGACGTCGTGCTCTGAAACTCGCGGATCTCTTGCCGGCGCCCGCCGGCATCGTCGGGAACCCGGACGCACGCGGTGATCTGGGACTTGTGGATGTCGAGCATCGCGCACCGCTCGATCAAACGATTCACAGAAACCCTCCTGAGGTCGGAATGACAGGACGACCGCCCGGGAGAGCCTCATGCTGTGGAGTCTGAATCTCGTGCTCAAGGCAACAGTTCGGGGTGCCCGAGACTCTCGCGTCACACTCCTAATCGGGCTGCCGGCACCAAGCTAGACCGACGTCGACCAAGGCGGCCGTCGCGCATTTCAGCCCGCCCAGGCCGGCCGGGCCAGCGGTGCACAAACATTTTCATCCGCTCTGGGCGGGCCCGCCAGGGCGCATGAACCCCCGAGCTCAGACCGCTGGCCAGGCCGTGCTCCACAAAGCCCGCGTCGGCCTCGCCGAGCACCCGCCTGACGTGCCCCCAGGACGAGCCCTTCCGGCCCTGTGTTGCGCTTAGAACTATGTTGCGTCTGGTCCTGGAGCTCGAACGAGGATCGGGCTGCGTGCGTGTTGAGGACGCCCGACGGGGAGGGCGGCGATTCCAGTCGCCGAGTCGTGAGCGCAACATATTTCGGCTGGTTTGCGATCGCAACGATCGAGTCGTTCGAATCTGACCAGCAAATCCATCGGCGTCGGCATCGAAGTCAAGCGATGCAGGCTCGAGCGCATAGCGAGGCTGAGTCGCCCAACCGGCCACTGGCGCCACAACGCCCCTCGTTCGCGTTCCTTGAGAGCTTCATCCCGCCCGAAATATGTTGCGCCTGATAAGCCCGATCTCCCGCAAACGGCGCCACATTCGACGGCACGCAACATAGTTCCGAGCGCAACATAGGGCCGGATATGTTGCGCGCAACATATCCGGCCCTTCGCCGACGGTCCCACGAGGATGCAGAACTCGTTCGGATAGTGGCGGTCGGCCTCCACGAGGTAGTGCGCGCCGCGGCCGCACGCCGTGCCGATCGCGACAATGAACTGCGCCAGCAGCGCCATCGGGTGCGCCTCTGAATGGGGTTCGGTCCGCAGCACGAACTCGCCCGCGGGGCCGTGGAACGCAGCCTCGGTCGGCGGGGCGGGCCACGCGTTCATTCGAACTCTCCCTTGCGGATCGCCTGTCTGAGCGCGGTGCGCAGCCCGTCGATTTTCTGGGCGCGCTCCAGCAGCTGGTCCTCGAGCTGGGCCGCGCGCCGTTCCAGCTCGGCGATCCGTTCGCGGTCGGGCTTGGACGCGAGCGCGGCGCCGGTGATCGCCGGCAGCTCGGAGCTGATCTCGGAGCCAAGTTGCTCGCCGAGCTTTCGCTCGAGCAGCCTGATCACGGTCTCCTGGCGGCGCAGCTGCGCGGCCTGGCTGGCGGCCTTGACCCGCAGCTGAGCGGCGGTCTGGTTGCTCTGCGCGACGGTTTCGGCGGCGTGCTGATCGTAGGCGGCGGCGAGCTTCTGCTTGACCTGCTCCTTGAGGTCGCGGTGCTTGGGGTCGTTGATGAACTTCACGCTCATGCGGGCGCGCCGCGCGAGGGTGGTCCAGTGAAACGCGACGCCCTGGTCGATCATGACCTCAGCCGCGCGCAGCACCGCTGCGCGCTTCTGCTGGGAGACCAGCCGGTGATGCTCGAGCAGCTGATCAGGCATTCGCTGTTGACGGTCGCGGGTCGGGTCGATCGCGATCACGCTCAGCTGGAACGCCGCCGGCGCGAGATCGCCGAGCTCGCGGCGATCGTTGGCCTGGCTGCCGAGGATCCGCCGGACCTCGCCTGCCTGCTCGGACGGGAGGCCGTCGATCTTCTCGCGCATCCGACCGATCAGGTGCCGGACGCGACCGATGTGTTCATCAGAGGGCATTGCGTCCCGGCGGGCCCAGTCGGCCAGCTCGTCACTCGCGGCGAGGATCCGCTCACGCGCGGCGAGTAGATCAGTCAGGTATTCCTCCAGCGCACCGAGATGGGTCAGGTCGGTGCGGAAGTGCTTGCAGCCGATGCACCGAATCCGATACGGGCACGCCGACCCGAGCGCGGCCACGTTCGACGGCTCCACACACGAGCCGTATGGGATCGCGGTTGACCCGATCGCGGTCCGGATGTCGTCGGACTCGGCGAACGCCTCGATGATCCGCTCGAGCTCGTTGCCCTCGGCGTCCCACTGCCAGCGATGCTCAAGGTCGACGGCTTGGCGGCGGCGCTCCTGACGGATCCGGCAGTACCCCTCGGTCGTCGCGAACGCCCGGTGGTCCATGATGTCCATCAGCAGATGCGGCGAGCAGCCGCTGTCGGCCAGCCGCTGCGCGTAGGAGTGACGGAACGCGTAGAGGTAGACGCGCTCGCGGTCATATGCGGTTCCCTCGCTGTCGAGCAGCTCCGGCAGCGCCCGCGACCAAGCGTGCACAGTCGCTTCGGAGTCTTCTCGGGCCGGTAGACCAGCACCGGCCGGCGGTCGAGCGTTCCGTCCGCGCGCACGCGCTCATCCCACTGCAGGCAACGCTCGCGCAGGTGGCAGATCTCCGCCGGTCGCCGGCCCGTGCGGATCAGAAGCTCCGTCGCGTCGGCGACGTTCTGATCGGATTGCTCGGCCAGTCGCGTGAGTGCGGTTGGTGAGGTGAGTTGTTTGATCACTGTGTTCGGGAGGCTGCGCCCGATCTCATCGTCAGGGTCGCGCTCGACCTTCTGCGGCGTGTCTGACTCGTAGAGCGCGAACGTGTCCGGCAACCCCGCAAGCGGGCCGCCTGGAGCGGTCAGGCCGCGGTCCCGAGCTCGGCGCAGCACGCTGCGGACCATGATCACGCAATCGACATGGGTGCTGTTCCCGATCGCGCTGGCCGATGCCTGACCGGCGAGCCGCATCAGGGAGTTCTCGATGTCGGCCCGCCCGACCGCGGTCATCTCGATGCCGACGTCGGGTCGGCTCCGCAGCGACTCGCTCAGCCGCCTGATCTGGCACAGCGTGGCGCGTAGGTAGTGCGCGTTGCGGGTGCCCAGCGACTCGCGCGCCCAGTCGCGGAAGATCTCGCGAAGCCACGGCTGCGTGATCTGTGTCAGGTCAAGCCGGCTGCGGCCCCCATCCCGACGGACCAGCCCGAGCCGCCAGACGTCGCGAGCGAGCTCCTCACCAGGATCGACGAGCGCCTGCTCGACCGACCACTGGATCCGCGCAAGCAGCATCTGCGCCCCAGGCGTCCGAATCGGCGACTGCGCGACATCGAGCACCGAGTGCACGCCCATCTTAGTCAGCCGGGCGGCGAGGCGCGTCAGCTCGCACCAGGCGTTGAACTTCAGCTCGCCACCGAGCGCGTCCTGCACGCCGAGCAGAAACTCGAGCCGCAGCCGCTCCGGCGCCCCATCGAGCGCAAGGATGCGGCCGTCGACCGTCACCGGCATCGGATGCTCGCGACAGTAGGTCGCCCAGTCGGGCTGGCCCACCTCGCGCCACCTGAAACGGCACGATTGACAAGACAACGGTCGAGGATGGGCGGCCAGCCGTTCCGCAGCGTTCACAGCGACCGTATGTCGGTCGGGGCTGCGCCGGCGGTCGCGGTGTGCGCCGGCCCGGTCGGTGCTGCCCGCCGGCGATCCACTCATCAACCGCCGCGACACCAGAGCGGTAGTGGATGCACGTAGCGGGCGGTCGTCGCCAGGTGCCGGTGGCCCAGCAGATCCTTGACGACCGCCAGATCAGCAACCCCAGCAAGACCCGTCGCCCACGCGTGGCGCAGCACGTGCGGCGTGATCTGACGATCCAGCCGCGCACGGCGGCTCAGGTCCGACACGATCGAGTTGACGTGATCGACTCGCAACGACCGACCGGCCCTCTCCCCCGCGACATTCACCAGCACTGTCCGCGAGCTCTCAGCGCACCGAATCCGCTCAAGCTCGTACTGCCACCGATCAGCGCAGAACACGATCACCGCATCGACGGGAACGATCCGGTCACACCGTGACTTCGCCGAGGAACCCTGCTCCGTCGTGCGACGACGAACGTGCAGATGCGCGCCACGAGCGCGGCACCCAAGCTCACACGCGTCGCTCACGAAGTGCAGATCCTCCTCACAGCAGATTCACCGCCTCGCCGCGCCGCAACCCGGCATGACGCATCAGCGCCAGCAGCAGCCGATCGCGCCAACAGCGCGTCACGCTCATCAACGGGTTGAACTCCTCGCGCGTGACCGGCACGACGTCGCCCGGCGCATCCGCCCGCAACACATGACGCGGTCGCAGCGCGAACCGCCGCGAGCGACGCTCCGAGAACCCCAGATCAGGAACCTCGCCCATCACGAACAACGCCGCGATCGTGTCCTCACCGACCACGCCGTCCGCAGCCGCCGAACGGTACATCTCCCGCACCGAAACCAGGATGTGATTGATCCGCCCCGCGCTCCGCGAGCGACCGACACCGCTGCCCGGACGGGACACCAGCTCGTTGCGAAGCAACAACACGAACTCGTCCATCCACCCAGCCGCCTGGACCAGATCCAGCCGGCGCCTGGCGCACTAGTCGAAGAACACCGCCAAGTTCCCCGCGTACTTCTCCGTCGTCCCGAGCGCCCGACCACGGCTATAACGCAGAAACCGCAGGTAGGTATCCGCCGCGGGGATCAGCTCATACGCGCCGTCGCGGACACTCCAGTACCCGAGATCGCCGGGCGGACGAACGCGGATCGCGGCGCAACCCGCGACGGGCAACGGTGCATTCCCCTGCACAAACCCCACGTTCCCACCAGGTGCGGACGGAACCACCCACCACAGAACACGCACCAACAGCGCGCTCAGACAGGGACAACAGCCACACCGGTGCTGGCCTCAGACCCCCTGAAAATTGTCGGCGTCGTGGCGGCGATCCGCATGAACCGCCTGGAGGGAGCGCTCACACTCGCGTTCTCGCTCGTGGTGCTCGTCATCGTGTCGGCCGCCGAGGGCCGTGGGGGCGCGGCGGTGTCGGTGATGCTCGGTGCGGTCCCGTGGTTCCTCGTCATCCGGCTGATGCGCGAGGCCCGCGATAACCAGGCTGCGCTACCGCGGCGACAGCACCGTGCTGGTGATTGCGGACCACGCGAGCACCTCCATAACCCGTGGGGCCACGGTGAACTCCGCCCCCAACGGCTACGGCCTGACGGGGATGCGCGAGCGCGCCGAGCTGCTCGGGGGTGAGCTGCTCGCCGAGCCGACCGACGACGGCTTCCGCGTCGAGCTGCGGCTGCCGGCATGAGCGCCGGCGCCGCTGCACCGCAGGCACCGGTCCGGGTACTCCTCGCCGACGACCAGCGTCTCGTCCGGGAGAGCCTCGCCACGCTGCTCGGACTGCTGGACGGAATCGAGCTCGTGGCCACGGCGTCGGACGGGTGACGATGCGCTCGCGCTCGCCGATGAGCACCAGCCCGAGGTTATGCTGAAGGACCTGCGTATGCCGCGGTTGGACGGGATCGAGGCGACGCGGCGGTTGCGACAGCGCCATCCCGGCGCACGCGTGATCGCGCTTACCACCTATGCCGACGACGAGAGCGTGCTCGGGCACTGCGCGCCGGCGCACGCGGTTACCTCACCAAGGACGCCAGCGCCCAGGACATCCGCGCGGCGATTCTGACCGTTGCCGCCGGTGATGCGGCGCTCGACCCCGCCGTACAGCACCACGTCGTCGCGGCGCTAGCCGCCGGAGACGCGATCCACGAGCACCCGGCCGAGCCGCGGTCCGAGCCTGACGACCTCACCCCCCGCGAGTCGCAGGTGCTCGCTCTAATCGCCGAGGGACTGACCAACACTGAGATCGCGGAACGCCTGGTGGTCAGTCCCACGACGATCAAGTCGCACATCAACCACTTATTCGCAAAAGCAGGACTACGCGATCGCGCCCAGGCAGTCATTACGCATACCGCACCGGACTCGCGCAACCACCACCGCAATGAGCGCAGGACGCTCAGATCCGCGAGCGCAATGCACCGAGCGCACCCGCTCCCGCGGGTGACACTCGCTCAGAACCGTCCCGGGACAAACGTTTGTGACTCGAGCGGCGGACGGATGTAGCCACCCTGCTCGGCTCGCGGCGGCAGCTTCATCGGGGGCGGGAGCACATCGTCGTAGGAAACCCGCTGCAGGATGTGGCTGATGCAGTTCAGCCGCGCCCGCTTCTTGTCGTCAGCGTTGACGACGTACCAGGGGCAATCCTTCGTATCGGTGTACTCGAACATCGCATCCTTGGCCCGCGAGTAGTCGACCCATCGATCTCGCGACTCGATGTCCATCGGGCTCAGCTTCCAGCGGCGCTTCGGATCGGCCGCGCGCGCCTGAAAGCGGCGCTCCTGCTCCTCGTCACTCACCGAGAACCAGTACTTCAAGACACCGACCCCGGAGCGGATCAGCATTCGTTCGAACTGCGGGCAGGAGCGCAAGAACTCCTGGTACTCGTCCTCGCTGCAGAAGCCCATTACGTGCTCGGTGAGCGCGCGCGTGTACCAGCTGCGGTCGAACAGCACGATCTCGCCTGCCGCCGGCAGATGCGCCGACCACCGCTGGAAGTACCACTGACTGCGCTCTCGTTCGGTCGGGATGCCGAGCGCGATCACGCGGATAATGCGCGGGTTGGTGCGCTCGACGATCCGCTTGATCACCCCGCCCTTCCCGGCAGCGTCACGACCCTCGAACACGATCGCGACCCTGAGCGACTTCGCCTTGACCCAGTACTGGAGCTTGACGAGCTCCTCCTGGAGCGCCATCAGCTCCTTGAGGTAAGAGGCCTCACTGAGTTTCTCCTTCTGGCTGTACTTCGCGCGCTTCCCGTTCGAGGCCGGCTTCCTTCCCGTCGTCTCCTTGCCGTCGCGCTTGCCGTCGACCGCCGCTGCTCGATCCTTTGCTGCCATCTGTCGCTCCTTCACGGGCCGATAGCTTCCCCCGCCAGACGGGGCCACGGCCGCCCAGTATCGATCCGCGGCCCAGACCGGTCAAGGCACACCGGGTCCCAGAGGCAATCAACAGGTCTCACGCGCGCGTGGACGAGGGCGCTTTGCATAGCTTAAGCACGCGCTTGCCTAGGTATTGCGGAGGTATATACACTGGCCCGCCATGACTGTCTCCAAGCCGTTCCTCGGCTTTCCCATCTCGGCACCGCGACGCGCATTTACGCTCGCCGTCGCCGCCCTCTTGTGCGCGTTCCTGCTTCCGGTGACGGCCGCCCGGGCCGACAGCCCGTCAACGCTGACGGTCGTCGGTACCAGTGACGTCCAGGACTCGGGTCTGATGCCCCTCCTCGTCACGCCGATGTTCGAGAAGGCCTTCCCGCAGTTCACGCTCAAGTACGTGAGCCTGGGAACCGGCGTCGCGATCAACGACGCGGAGTCGGGCCTCGCCAGCGCGTTGCTGGTGCACGCCGCTTCGCTCGAGAATCAGTTCGTCGCCCAGGGCTTCTCCAAGGAGCAGTACGGGCGGGCAATCTTTTACGGCGACTACGTGCTGCTCGGTCCGAAGAGCGACCCGGCAGGCGTGCTGAGTGGCACGAAAAACATCGCCGGCGCGTTCGCCAAAATCGCCGCCGCGGGCGCGGCCGGCAAGGCCGACTTCGTCTCCCGCGGAGGCACGCCTGGCACGACGGTGCAGGAGCACGCCATCTGGGCGCTCAACGCAAACACCCTCGGCCTCAACCTGTGCACCGTCAGTGCGGCCAACGGAGGTGGGGCCGCTCCGAGTACGGCTAGCGCCAATTGCCCCACCACCACCGCTAACCCATCCTGGTACCACACCACCGGGTTGACCCAGGGCCCGAACATCGAGGCCGGCAACACGTGCAACTTCGCCAATGCGACATCCGGCGGCGGTCATGACTGCTACGTGTTCACCGACCGTGGGACGTTTCAGTGTCTGATCAGCGCGACTTGCGCGGGCGGCTCGGCCGCCCCGAGCAATCTGCAGATCGTCACGCGTGATAACAGCGCTACCGCCAAGGGCGGGAACACGGTGTTGATCAACTCGTTCCATGCCTACGCGATCAACCCGGCCAAGTTCGCCGGCAACCCGAACGTGCAGATCAACTCCACAGCCGCGTCGGACTTTCTGAACTTCATAACCTCTCCCAGCTTCCAGGCGCAGCTCAGGGGCTTCCTGGGGGCCACGAACGACCCGCCGTTCATCGCCTCCGCAGCCCCCGCGATCACCGCCAGCAGCTTCCCCAAGAAGGTCAACGGCGGGAAGAAGATCACGGTCAAGGGCACGATCAGGAACGTCGTCCCTGGTACACCGCCGCTCGCGGGCAAGCAGGTCACGGTCAGTGAGGTCGGGTCGGGTCTCGCGGCTCCGCTTCCGATCGCGTCGGCCAGGACCAACTCCACGGGCGCCTACAGCGTCACCTTCACGCCGCCGAACACCGGTTCCTATCAGGTGAACACGGGGCAGATCTCCCAGATCGATAACAGCAAGCTGAACCCGGTGTTCGGCGACCTGCTGCAACCGGCGGCCACGAAGGCGTCCAAGATCAGTGTCCAGGGGGTGATCCAGGGCCTGTCGGTGAACGCTTTCGACGGTCAGGTGTGGGCCAGCGGCTCGGTGCTCCCCGGCTCGGGACACACGAAGGCGTCAGTCCAGCTGCTCGCGCGCTTCGGCAAGAAAGGAAAGTTCAAGAAGATCGCTAACCGGAACCTGCTCTCCACGGACAGGAGCTTCGCGCTCAACGCGTCGGTCAAGAAGGGCACCTGGTACGTGGAGCTTCGCTTCCAGGATCCAGGGCAAGTGCTCACCACGACGACCAAGGCGAAGAAGATCTCCGTGCCCGCCCGCGACCCGGTCGACGTCAGCACCCGCGCGGTGAAGGTCAAGAATGGCAAGGTGACGGTGGTCGGCACCGTCGGACCGAGGTACCACGGTCCAGTTGCTCGGCGCTGCAGAGGGTCTTCGTAGTGACCGCGAAGCCCAAGCGCGGCCAGCACTGGATGCTCCAGCTCAAGTACCCCACAGGTTCGGCCGGAACGGCTTACGGACTGCTCAGGAGCGCGAAAGTAGCCTGAGCAAATGCGCTGGGCGATTAGTGTGGGATGGCTTGCGGCCGCGATCTCGATCGCGGCCGCGGCCGTCCCAAGACTGGTCTCAGCCGATCAGGGCACATGCCAGGCGAACGCCGCCAGTCCGGTGGGTGGCAATAGTCCGACGGCTGGCGGGGTCAACGTCCACGTGACCGCGAACAACTCGGTTTCCTGGTGCCCGGCAGCGTTGATCGAAGCCAATTCCGACATCCCGGACGGGACCAATTACCCCGAGCAGGCCACGAACCAGAGTCCCAATTACAACCCGGTCAGCAACGCGATCTCGGTGAGCCACCTGCTCACGCTCGCCGGCGTCACGCCATCGAACGTGAACCACACCGCGATCACCCGCTCCAACGGCACCTCGTCAACGCTCGCGAACGCCGACCTGGTGGATCCGTCGAGCAGCTTCCAAGGCGGCCTGTCGCCGATCTTCTGGATCAACGGCTCGGAGACTCAATATCTACGGCCGTTGCGCGGACCCACGGACACCAACGGCGATGACTCGATCGTCGCTTCGGGTGGCGATGCGCTCGACATCTACGTCTATTCCGGCCCGCTGCTCGACGTGATCGCCAACGCCACCCCCACCAGTGCCAGGATTGGAGAGTCGGTGACGTTCACCGCCCGCGTGAGTAACCCGAGCGCGGCCGACGGCACGCTGACCGACAAGTGGAGCTTCGACGACGGATCGAGCGCCGCGGGTGCGACGGTCACGCATCGCTTCAGCGCGATCGGCAGCTACGACGCTGTGGCGAGCGTTCAGGGCGCCGGGAACGACTCGGGCGGCACCTCGCCACCGGTGCGCGTGGTGGTTGGGTCGCCGCCCAAGGGGTGGGACCGGGGGCACCAACGGCAACCAGCACGCGCCCAGCGGCGGGCCCACGCACAGCCACGGCAAGGCGCCCACGAGCGCACCAGGCGCCAAGAACAACGGCGGTTCTGCCCAGACGAACACCTCCCCCAGCAGCTCGGCGCCGACGTCACAAGGTCATTCCGGAGCTCAGAGCACGACGCCGTCTCAGGCCACGACACCGCAACCGACGACGCCGGCCCAGGCCACGCCGACCCCCACCGCCACCACCCCGCACCGGCCCGCGCCCCACCCTCACCACGCCGCCGCTGCGCGCAGGCGCCCGGCTCCCCAAAAGCCCCCCCAGCCGCCGCCCACTCCAGAGGAGGCGGTGGTGAAAGGCCGCTTGATCTCCGACCTGATTCCGATGTCCGCGGCACAGCTGGCGGCGCAGAGCCACCCCACCGTCCAGTCTTCTCCGGAGGCGCACGCTCCCTCGGCCAGGGTCGGCGGCGGGTCGCTGACGCCGATCGGCGGGATCGTCGGAGGGTTTGTAATCGTCCTGCTGCTCGGGTCGGGGGCGGGCCTCGAGCTGCGCTCTCAGCGACGCTCAATGGCCCCGGCGCGCTGCGCTTGAACGCGGCCCGCGCCAACCGGTCAAGTCATTGTTCTTCTTCGCGGTCTCCACCCATGGCATCGACAACGCCATCTTCCACGTCGCCGACGTGCTCGAGGTGCCGGTTCTGCTTGCGGCATTGCTGGCGCTGGCCGTCGTGATCTTCGAACTCGGAATGTTCATCGTCGAGGTCCGCGCCCGCTGGGGGCGCAAAGTGGATCTGGAGGACGCGGCGGCCGACACCCGCAAAGCGCTGCTGGCCAACGACCTCGTTGGAGCCTCGCGAGCGGCGGCCCCGGTCGCTCGCAGCGGTCCGATGTCCCAGGCTCTCGCGGTGATCGTGTCGCACGCCCGCATTCCGGGCGGTGATCACCGCCTCAGCAAGGCGCTAGCCGATTTCGACTTCGACGCGCAACGACGGCTCGCCCGCACCCGCCTGCTGGTACGCGCCGGACCAGCACTCGGCCTGATGGGGACCCTGATCCCGCTATCGCCGGCGTTGACGGGACTGGCCCAAGGGAACGTGGCGCGACTCAGCTCAAACCTGCGGGTAGCGTTCAGCGTCACCGTGCTCGGCTTGCTCGTCGGCGCGGTTGCCTTTGGCCTGTCGCTGTACCGTGACCGCATGTACGGCCAGGACCTATCGGATCTCGAGTACTTCACAGCCGTGGTCAGCGACCCGCGCGAGATCTCGGAGCCGAAGTCCAGTGATTGAGGTAACCCCCCGCGCCCGCCGCCGCGAGGACCGGGCCGGCGACCCACTCGACGGCCTCGTGAACCTGTTCGACCTCGGCATCGTGCTCGGGGTCGCGTTCCTGCTGGCCGCGCTCTCCTCGCTGCACCTGAGCGGCACGATCACCCGCAACGGATTGCGTCCAAAGTCGGCCCCAGCGGTCGTGGTCGCCCCGGGGCAGAAGATCGCGCCGTTGCCGACGCCTGGTGGTCGCACGATCGGACGCGGCACTCAAGTGGGCGTCGTCTACCGGCTCGCCGACGGCCGGCTCGTGTATGTGCAGGAAGCACCGCCCACCAGCCGCGTGAAGTAGCTATGGGATTTCTCTGGGACGGAATTCGCCAGGGCTTTGACCTGATCATCCATGGCGACCCCTACACGATCCACCTGATCTGGGTGACGCTGCACGTCGCGGCGGTGTCGACGGGTGTCGCGCTGGTCCTCGGGCTGCCGCTCGGCCTGCTGCTCGGCCTGGGCACCGGTCACAGCGGCGCTGCTCGCCAGCGACGCCGCCCGCGGACGGCGGGAGCGCCTGGAGCCTGGGCGCTGACACTGGGGAACGCGGGGCTGGGCCTGCCGCCGGTAATCGTCGGGCTGGTGCTGTCGCTGCTGATGTTCCCCGCGGCACCACTGGGCAGCCTTCACCTGTTATTCACCCTGAAGGGTGTAATCATCGCTCAGACGGTGCTCGCGCTGCCGGTGATAGTGGCGCTGACCGCCGTCGCCGTCCGCTCGCTCCCGCCCGGATTGCTGGCTCAGGCGCGGGCGCTCGGCGCGGGCACGCCGCAGGTCTGGCTGTTGGCGTTACGTGAGGCCCGGATCGGCGTGATGGCAGCAACGATCGCGGCGCTCGGGTCAGCCTTGTCGGAGGTCGGCGCGGTGGTGCTGGTCGGCGGCAACATCGAGGGATCGACGCAGACTCTGGCCAGCGCCGCGCTCGAGCAGGTCGATGCCGGACACTACGCCGAGGCGATGGCGATCGGGATGATTCTGCTGGGGCTGATCTTGATCGTGATGGCGGCGCTTACGGCAATTCAGCTCGGAGGCGCAAGATCGGGCCGCGGCCGGGGCCGAGCACCGGCAACGTGAGCGTTCGGAGCGGCGAGGTCGTGTTGCGAGCGCGCGCACTGCGCGTGGCGCGCGGTCCGCGCGAGGTCGTGCAGGCGATCGACTTCGAACTGCGTGCCGGCGAGGTCACCGCGCTGCTCGGTCCCAACGGGGCCGGCAAGAGCACTCTGTTGGAGGCGCTTGCGGGCCTGCTGCCTCGTGCCGGTGGTGAGCTGCATCGGTCCGGTCGCGTCGCGCTGTCGCTGCAGTCCCCGGATCTGGCGAGGCGATCCGTGCTGGCGAACATCGAGCTCGCGCTCGGCTGGTGGGGCGTGCCGCGCCCTCAGCGCCGTGAGCGTGCCGACCGGGCACTCGGCGCGATGCAGGCGAGCCATCTTCGCGATCGACCCGCGGCTGCGCTGTCCGGCGGTGAGCGCAGGCGGGTGCATCTCGCGCGCGCGGTGTCCGTCCGGCCGGACATCCTGCTGCTCGACGAGCCGTTCGCCGGCCTTGACGCCGCCACGCGAGCGACGCTGCTCGACGACACCGGAGCGGCACTGCGCGCGTGGGCATCGACAACGCTCGTCGTCGTTCACGATCGCGCCGAGGCGTGGGCGCTCGCCGATCGTCTGCTGGTGTTGATCGACGGCCGGCTCGTGGCCGACGGACGGCCGCGCGATCTGTTCACGCACCCGCCGAGTGTGGAGGTCGCTCGCTTTCTGGGCTTCGACGGCATGCTCACCCGCGAGGACGGCGAGCTGCTAATGACCCGCCCCCAGCACGTCGTCCTCGACCCCGCCTCTGGGCTGCGCGCGCGGGTCACACGTGCGATCCCCGTCGAGGACGGCCTGCGACTCGAGCTCGAGCTCGACCGCGGCCGGGTGTTTGCTCTCGCGCCGCTGCCCGGTGCGGCCGTCGGCGAGCTCGTCGGGATCCGATTGACCGGAGGCGCGCGATTCGCCGCTGAGCCCGAGCGCAACGATCACGAGACGGCCGTCCCGGAAGAACCACCGCACTCGGTGATGCCGTAGCTCGTCGCCAGGCTCGCCGCGGGATTTGACCGCAATTGCGCGCTGGCGCTGGCCAGCTTCCCGCGGTCGCCGTCCTGGGCCGCCGCGGCCAGCGCCTGGAACTCGGTGGCAGAGCTCGCAATCGCTTCCAGGTATCGATTCAGCAGCGCCCGATCCTGCGCTGGCCGCGGTAGCCCACGCAGCTGCCTGACCTCCGTCTGCACGATCGGAGTGACTCGCCTGTAGTAGTGGGCCAGCGCCGTCAGCGATGTGCCGTTCGGTGGGGGAACCGAACGAACCGAGCTGGCCGCCGTCTCGCAGATCTGGTTGCCTTGCGCGATCACGTCCTTCTTGGTGACCGTGTGGCTACCGCAGGCTGCGAGCACCACCACAGACGCCAGCAGCGGGGTACGTCGGAGCTTCCTCGGAGCAGGCGTCACCCGGCTACACACTAGAGACAGCGGAAGGAGTTCTGCTCCAAGGGCCGAACGCCGGTGCGTGGGCCCGGGTCGGTTGCACGCGCTGATCGATGGTGTCTTTGCGATCGCCGTCACGCTGTTGGTGCTCGACCTGCCGCGACCGGACAGTGCTGCCCACCTCGCTCACGACCTGCTTCATCGCTGGCCGAGCTACGCCGCCTCCTTGGTCTCGTTCGCCACCGTCGGGCTGATCTGGATCGAGCACCACGGAATGATGAGCGCCGTCCGCTACGTCAACCGGCACTTCCTCGAGCCCACGCTGCTGCTGCTCCTGTGTGTCCGTGATTCCGTGGCCGACCGCACTCGCCGCCCAATTCGGGCGTCAGGGTGGGGCAGCAGCTCGCACGGTTGCCGTGCTCTACGCCACGATCATGATGCTCATGGGGCTCTCGATGGCCCTGAGCTGGCGCTACCTGGACTCGCACCGAGAACTCCTCGCCGAGGCCTCTCGAGCTGCGTTCCCCGCCGGCGCCCGCCGGGCTCTGCTCGGGGCCCTGGTCTATCTCCCCGCGATCCTCGTCGCGCTAATCAGCCCCACCGCATCTTTCGCCCTCGACGCGATCGTCGCCATCCATTTCGCAGTGTCCCGAAGCTCGGTCCCCGGCCTCGTGCACCGCGCCGCACTCGAGCACGATGAGTAGTTGTTCAGGACCGCGCGCTACCTGCCCACCGCCTGGGCGGGAGCTGGTTACCGTACGTCGATGGAACGGGCACGCTACTTCCGCCCGCCGGCGTTGAGCGGAGTCGAGGCCCTACACGCGAACTTCGTCTCCCACGCCTACCGGCACCATTCGCATCCGACCTGGACGATCGCCGTGATGCGCCGCGGCGCCGCGCAATTCACGGTTGACGGCAAACCGCACCGCGCCCGCGCCGGAGAGCTGTTCGTGCTGGAGCCGGAGACCGTGCATACCGGGATGCCGGCGGCGGAGGATGGCTGGGCGTACGAGGTCCTCTACCTCAGCCCCGAGTTGATCGCCGATTGGGCCCAGAGGGATCGTCCCGCCCCGCTGGCCGCTGCTTCTGCGGTTTTCAAAGCTGCCGCGCTGCACCGGGCGCTTGACCGGCTACACCACGCGCTCCGTGTGGAAGCCAGCGGGCTCGAACTCGACGAGTGGGTCGTGCAAGCCGCAGACGCGCTCCATCATCAGCTTCGTCCGGGGCCAAGGCCGGCCCGCGATCGGCCCGAGCACGCCGCGGTGCGGCGCGCCGTCCAGCATCTGCGACCGCTGGGACGACACGCTCGTGATATGTAGTACTTCATCACACGATGTATTGGCCGTGCCTCCTTCGTGTGAGCACTGCTGCACAATCCGCGGCTCTCCCGGACCAAGCGAGCGCTGAGAATTGCCCATGGAAAGCGAAACGGCACTGCCGGCAGACGACACGAATAGCTGGAGGGACGCCATCCACGAGCTGGCGGCGTTCGAGCGACCATCGGCCTCTGAGGGCGAGCGGCGCGCCGCCGAGTGGATCGCGGGACGCCTGCGCGGGCTGGGTTGCTCGACCACGGTCGAGGAAGAGCGCGCCCATGGCGGATACTGGTGGCCGCTCGGATTGGCAAACCTGCTGTCCGCCGGCGGTGCGCTGGCGATGCTCCGCAGTCGCACCCGACGCGCCCGGGGGCTGGCCGCGCTGGTCGCGGGTTTGGGCGCGGCGGCGGTTTGGGACGATGTCAGCGGCGGCCGGCTGTGGTTCCGGCGGGCGCTGCTCCCCCACCGGCCGACGTGGAACGTCGTCGCCGAGAGCGGCGATCCGCAGGCGCAGCGGACGGTGGTGCTCGTGGCCCATCACGACGCCGCGCACACGGGACTCGTGTTCCATCCCGCACTGCCCCGGATCGGGCCTCGGTTCCTGCCCCGCTGGCATGCCCACGCCACTCAGGGTCCACCGATCCTGTTCGGCGTTTGGCTCGGGCCGGTGATGATCTGCGCCGGAGCCCTGATCGATGCCCGTCGCCTGGTGCGTGCCGGCTTGGCGGTTGCCGGGGGCGCGATGGCGACGATGGCCGACATCGGCGGACGGGGCACCGTCCCCGGCGCCAACGACAACCTGAGCGCTGTCGGGACGCTGCTGGCGGTTGCCGCGGTCCTCCGAGAGCGTCCGCTCGAGGGACTGCGAGTACTGCTCGTCTCGACGGGCTCAGAGGAGTCCTTCATGGAGGGGATGCAGGGGTTTGGGCGGCGTCACTTCCCCGAGCTCGATCCGGAGCGCACCGAGATCCTCTGCTTGGAGTGCCTCGGGGGGCCGACCCTGATCGTGCTGGAGGGCGAGGGAATGCTGCGAATGCGCGATTACCCTGCGCACATGCGCCACGCCCTGGCGCAGGCCGCGGCCGAGGCGGGCATCCCGATCGCGCGCGGACTGCGGACCGTCGCGGCCACCGACGGGCTAATCGCGCTGCGGGCCGGCTATCCGGTCGGGACGCTGGCCTCCGTCGACGACACCAAGTATCCGCTCAACTATCACTGGCCGTCGGACACCCCGGACGCGTTGCATTGGCAGACGATCGAGAACGCGATCACGGTGTGCGAGCGGTTTCTACGGCGTCGCGCTCGTCACGCGCTCTAGCGGGCAGGCGCGCTGCGGAGGTCCCTCACCAACTCCGGCGGCCGGGCCTGCGTCCACGGGCGTGCTTCCTCGATCTGCGCCGCCAGCGAGTACAGGACATCCTCCGCCCCGAGGCGACCGACAAGCTGAACACTCAGCGGCAGACCATCGGCACCGAAGCCGGCGGGAATCGTCACCGCCGGCTGTCCGGTGAGATTGAACGCCGCCGTCCACGGGGTGAACCGGGCAGCTCGGTCGAAGGCCACCGGAGCTGACTTACCGTAGCCGGCCTCGGCGGCAATTGCTGTCCTGGCCAGCCCCGGAGTAAGGAGCACGTCGATCTGATCCCAGAGCGGCAGGATGCGTGCGGTCGCCTGCTCGCGCGCGGTGATCAGCTTTTCGCGGCGGCGGTCGGGAACCAGCGCCCGGCCTGCTGCTGCCATCTGGCGACTCGAGCGCTCGAGTCTGGAGCGGTCGGGAAGCTGGAGCGACTCCTCATAGATTCCGCGCAACCACGTCTGCGTGAACACAAGCGACGCGCTGAAGCCGTAGTCCGGATCGTGCTCGAGCACTTCGTGGCCCAACTGCTCGAGCAGCCGGCCCACGCTCTCCCAAGCTTGGCGCTGATCGCTTGCCAGCTTCGCGATCACGCCGGGGGGAATCTTGCGCGACACCCCGACCCGGAGCCTCCCCGGCGGCGCAGCGGCCGCGTCCAGGAACGATCCAGTCGGAGGCGGAGCGATCGCGGTCTCGCCCTCAGCCGCCCCACTCATCACGTCCAGCAGCAGGGCGCTGTCGCGCACCGAGCGCGTCAGCGCGCCGTACACACTCAGGCCGAGCCAAGCCTCGCGCGCCGGCTGCATGGTTACTCGTCCGCGGGTGGGCTTCATCCCGACCAGCCCGCAGCACGAGGCGGGGATCCGGATCGATCCACCTCCATCCGAACCGGTTGCCGCCGGCACCAGGCCCGCGGCGACGGCTGCGCCAGAGCCGCCCGAGGACCCCCCCGGGGTGCGCGTAGCGTCCCACGGGTTGCGGGTGATCCCGTTCGCGTGGGACGCCGTCCAGGGGAAGATCGTCAGCTCGGGAACGTTGGTGATCCCGACCGGAATCGCGCCAGCCGTCCTCAGCCTGCGCACGATCTCCGCGTCGGTACTCTGCGGGGCGCCGTAGCTCCGCGACCCGCGCGTCATCGTCTGGCCCGCGACCGGGGTGTCGTCCTTGATCGCAATCGGCACGCCGGCGAGCGGAGCGTTAAGGTCGGTCATCGCCTCGGCCTCGGCCAGCGCCTCCTCGGCCATCGTGGTGCGAAACGCGTTCAGGCGCGGGTCCAGGGTCTCGATCCGCCGCAGACACAGCTCGACGAGCTCGCGGGGCTTCACCTGGCCGCCCCGCACCAGCTCGAGCAAAGCGCTGGGACCGGCGAACAGGATTTGCGCGTCAGCGGTGGCGCTCACGCGGCGTACTCTCGCACCCGACCGTCCGCACGCGCAAGCAACGCGCTACCCATTGAGCGCTAGCACCAGTTCGCGGATCGCGCCCGGGTAGCGGTACGAGATCCCGCCGTGCTTGCCCTCGAACAGCTCGAGTGAGTGCTCGACGCCGAGCTTGTCGAGCTCCTTGGCGAAGGCTTGCGCACCGAGGTCGAGAAAGTACTGATCGCTCTTGCCCGCGTCCAGGTAGATCCGGCGCATGCTCGCCAGCGCGTCGGCGCGCCGAGGGGCCATTCGCACGGGATCCCAATCGAGCCACTGGGCCCAGACGTTGTCGACCACGCGTCCCGTCGTGATCTCGAACGGAAGCAGCGCCTCGCCGGCGCGATCGGGATCGGGTGAGTAGGCGCACGCGTACCCATAGATCTCAAACGGAGCTCCGAACCGGGACCAGTCGAAGTGGTCGCTATCCGCAAGTCGCTTGAAGAACGACTCATAGGAGCTATCGAAGTTGTCCCTTAGCACCCGCGCCACTGTCGGGAACTCGCGCATGTAGCAGCACTCGAACAGCGCGTCGCCGGCATGCGAGGCCAACGCTCCGAAAACGTCCGGCCGCAGCATCGGAACCACCATCGCGCCGTAGCCCCCGGAGGACTTGCCCGACAGGCCGCGATGGTCTCGATCCGGACGAGTCGGGTAGTGCTGATCGACGAACGGCACCAGCTCATCGCACAGGTAGTCGAGGTAGCGCCCTGTGCCCGTCGAGTTGAGGAACTGCGAGCCCCCACGCGAAGTCCAGGCGTCAACGAACACGACGATCGCCTCCGGGCAGTCGCCGGTCGCGAACATGGCGTCGACGCGTTCGATCAGCGTCGGCTCGAAGGCCACGCGCCCCCGCCACATGTCGAGCTGGCCGGTGAACCCCTGAATCACGTACACGCTCGGAACCTCGTGCCCGGAGTCCTGCGCCGCGCCGGGTGAGCGGTACACGTACAGCGGCCTGCGGGTGGGATCGCCCAGCGGATTGTCGGCGAGCAGTTGGGACTCTACGACGAGCTCATCGAGCGCTCCGGCAAGTGGCCGCTCCCACGGAGCACCGGGGAGACCGTCGAGTTCGCGCAGGGCCACGACCGCCACCGTAGCGAAAGCTCCGCGGTGTTCGAATCCCGGCGTGGAACATCGTCCACTCCGGGTACACGGCCATTTGTATAGTCATCGATCAGGCTGCGACTTACAGATCGAGGCAACCAGGGTATGACGGATCGAATCCAAGCCCACAGCTCCAACGGCGCCGGTGCTGACATCGACGCGGTCGAGACGAGCGAGTGGCTCGACGCCGTCGACGCGGTCGTCGCCCACGACGGGCCCGATCGCGCGCGGGAGATCCTGACGCGGGCTGTGGAGCGCGCCCAGCGCGCCGGCACGGGACCAATCGCCAGCCTGGGCACACCCTACGTCAACACGATTTCCCCTGATCGTGAGGCGCGTTTGCCCGACGACCCCGAGCTCGAGCAACGCCTCCGAGCAATCGTCCGCTGGAACGCGATCGCGATGGTGGTACGGGCCAACAAGGTCTCCTCCGAGCTCGGTGGCCACATCGCCTCCTACCAGTCGCTCGCGACGCTGTACGAAGTTGGCTTCAACCACTTCTGGCGCGGAAGGAGCGGGGACAGCGGGGGCGACCTGATCTATTTCCAGGGCCACTCCTCGCCGGGCAACTACGCCCGCGCCTACCTTGAGGGAAGACTCAGCGAGGAGCAGCTGGACGGTTTTCGCCAGGAGGTCAGCCGCGACGGTCTCTCCTCGTATCCGCACCCCTGGTTGATGCCCGACTTCTGGCAGTTCCCGACTGTGTCGCTCGGGATCGGGGCGATCACGTCGATCTATCAGGCGCGGTTCATGAAGTACCTGACCGCGCGGGGCATAACCGACACCGAGGGACGCAAGGTATGGGCCTTCCTCGGTGACGGCGAGGTGGACGAGCCTGAGACGCTCGGCTCGATTGGTCTGGCCGGCCGTGAGCGGCTTGACAACCTGATCTGGGTGATCAACTGCAACCTCCAACGGCTTGACGGCCCGGTCCGCGGAAACGGGAAGATCATCCAGGAGCTCGAGGCGGACTTCCGCGGCGCCGGCTGGAACGTGATCAAGGTGGTCTGGGGGTCGCGCTGGGATCCGCTGCTCGCGGCCGACACCGACGGCCGCCTGGTCAGGGTGATGGAAGAGTGCGTGGACGGGGACTACCAGACCTTCAAGTCCCGCGATGGCGCCTACGTGCGCGAGCACTTCTTCGGTCGCGACCCGGTGCTGCTCGAACGCGTCTCGCACATGTCAGATGACGAGATCTGGTTGCTGAATCGCGGCGGCCACGACCAGCAGAAGGTCTACGCCGCCTACCACGCGGCGGTGAACCACCAGCGCCAGCCGACGGTGATCCTCGCCAAGACGATCAAGGGCTACGGGATGGGCGTCTCCGGCGAGGGCCAGATGATCACCCACCAAGCCAAGAAAATGACCGAGGATGCGCTGCTGGCGTTCCGCGATCGCTTTGAGCTGCCGCTGTCCGACGAGCAGGTGCGGGCGGCGGAGTACTACAAGCCCCCTCAGGACTCCCCCGAGATGCAGTACCTCTCCGAGCGCCGAGCCGCCCTCGGCGGCAGTCTGCCAGTCCGCCGCCGCCGCGCCGAACCGCTGGCCGTTCCGGACCTGCAGACATTCAAGTCGCAACTCGAGGGAACCGGTGACCGCGAGGTCTCGACGACGATGGCGTTTGTTCGCGTCCTGGCCGCGTTGTTGCGCGACAAGCAGATAGGCCGCCACATCGTTCCCATCGTCCCCGACGAATCGCGCACCTTCGGGATGGAGGGCCTCTTCCGGCAAGTGGGGATCTACTCGCCCGTAGGTCAGCTCTACCAGCCCGAGGACTCAGAGCAGCTGATGTTCTACAAGGAGGATGAGAAGGGGCAGATCCTCGAGGAAGGGATCACCGAGGCGGGCTCAATCTCGTCGTTCATCGCCGCCGGGACCTCCTACAGCGCCCACGATGCCCAGATGGTCCCGTTCTACATCTACTACTCGATGTTCGGCTATCAGCGCGTCGGGGATCTGGTGTGGGCCGCGGGCGACTCGCGCACGCGCGGGTTCATGCTCGGCGGAACCGCCGGCCGGACGACGCTGAACGGCGAGGGCCTGCAGCACGAAGACGGTCACAGCCACGTTCTGTTCTCGGTTGTACCGAATTGCCGGGCCTACGATCCCGCGTTCTCCTACGAGGTGGCGGTAATCATCCAAGACGGCCTGCGCCGGATGGTGGTCGAGCAGGAGGACGCCTTCTACTACCTGACGCTGATGAACGAAAACTACCGTCACCCGGCGATGCCCGACGGCGCACAGGAGGGGATCCTGCGGGGGATGTATCTGCTGCGAACCGGCACCGGGGACGGGCCACGAGTGCAGTTGCTCGGCTCGGGCACCGTCCTGTGCGAAGTGCTCGCGGCGGCCGAGCTGCTGGAGTCCGACTTCGGGGTCGCCGCCGACGTCTGGAGCGTGACCTCGTTCACCGAGCTGCGGCGAGACGGAATTGAGGTCGAGCGCTGGAACATGCTGCACCCGGTCGATGAGCCCCGCCGCGCTTACGTGTCTGAGTGCCTCGCCGGGCAGGACGGCCCGGTCGTCGCCTCGACGGACTACATTCGCAGCTTCGCCGACCAGATCCGGCAGTGGGTGCCCGGTCGCTACCGGGTTCTGGGAACCGACGGCTACGGCCGCAGCGACTTTCGCCGGGCGCTGCGGAAGTTCTTCGAGGTCGGCCGCAACTACGTGACCGTCGCGGCCCTCAAAGAGCTCGCCGACCTCGGGCAGATCGAAGCTTCGCGGGTCCAGGAGGCGATCGAGCGCTTCGAGATCGACCCCGAAGCACCGATCCCGACAAAGGTATGAGCGCCACCTCCGACATGGTCTCGGTCGAGGTCCCCGACATCGGCGACTTCCAGGACGTGCCGATCATCGAGATCCTCGTCTCGCCGGGCGACACGGTCGCGGTCGACGACCCTCTGCTAACGCTCGAGTCTGACAAGGCGACGATGGACGTGCCCGCGCCGGTCGCCGGCGTCATCCAGGAGCTGCGCGTCGGAGTCGGTGACCGGGTCTCGCAGGGCACGCTGCTGTTGATGCTCGAGTCGACGAACGGAGGCTCTGCCGAGGTGGGGTCGAAGGCTTCCGCCGCCGCCTCAGATGGTGCGCCCGCCGAGTCCTCGGCGCCGGACGCGGTCGGCGGCGCGCTGGCTGCCGAACCGCCCGCGGCGGATGCGCCCGCGGAGGCGTCCGCCGAGGCGCCGCAGGCCGACGGCGGGCCGGTCTACGCCAGCCCCGCGGTTCGGCGGCTGGCGCGCGAGCTCGGCGTCGAGCTCTCGCGCGTTCACGGCACCGGTCGCAAAGGGCGGATCTTGAAGGAGGACGTGCACGGGTTTGCCGAGGGGGGCCCGGCCCCGCCTGCGGCGGCCGGACCTGGTTTGGCCCTCAATCTGCCGCCATGGCCTTCGATCGACTTCGAGAAGTTCGGTCCGGTCGAGCGCGTGGAGCGCTCCCGGATTCAGCGGATTTCCGCTCCGAACCTCGCCCGCAACTGGATGATGATTCCGCACGTCACCCACAACGACGAGGCGGACATCACCGAGCTCGAGGCGTGGCGCAAGCGGCTGAACGAGGAGCACGCGCGTGACGGCATAAAGGTCACGATGGTCTCCTTCCTGGTGCTCGCGTGCGTCGCGGCACTGAAGGAATTCCCGGCGTTCAACTCCTCCCTCGCCGGCGACGAGCTGGTCCTCAAGCACTATTACAACATCGGCTTTGCGGCCGATACGCCGGGCGGCCTGGTGGTCCCGGTGATCAAGGACGCCGATCGCAAGGGACTGCTGGAGATCGCCGGCGAGTTGAGCGGGCTGTCGACGAAGGCGCGCGATGGCAAGCTGTCACCCGGCGACATGAGCGGCAGCACGTTCACGATCTCCTCGCTGGGCGGGATCGGCGGCACTTCCTTCACTCCGATCATCAACGCGCCGGAGGTAGCGATCCTCGGCGTCACCCGTTCAGCGATGAAGCCGGTCTGGAACGGCAAGGAATTCGCGCCCCGATTGATGGTGCCGCTGTCCTTGTCCTATGACCACCGGGTGATCGACGGGGCCGCCGCCGCCCGGTTCACGGTGCATCTCGTGCGCGTGCTGAACGATCTCCGCCGGGCATTGCTGTGAGCGTCTTAGAGATTCCGGTTCCGGACATCGGCGACTTCACCGATGTTCCCGTGATCGAGATCCACGTCTCGGCCGGAGACGAGATCTCGGTCGAGGACCCGCTCGTCACGCTCGAGTCAGACAAGGCGACGATGGACGTCCCGGCGCCGTCCGCTGGCGTCGTGACGCAGCTGCGGGTGTCGATCGGAGACCGGGTGTCCGAGGGCAGCGTGCTCCTGACCCTGGAGACGAACTCGACCGGCCCGGAGACGCCTGCGGGGCCGGAGGAGTCGGCTGCGCCGCCGGACTCGACCGCTGCGGCACCCGATGCGCCGGCGCCAGGCCCGCCGGCGCCCGAGGGCCCTGAGCGCGACGCCCAGGTCCTTGTGATCGGCTCTGGTCCGGGTGGCTACACGGCTGCCTTCCGCGCCGCCGATCTGGGCCTGAAGACGATCATGGTCGAGCGCTACGAGACGCTCGGAGGGGTTTGCCTAAACGTTGGCTGTATCCCCTCGAAGGCCTTGCTGCACGCCGCCCGGGTGATCGCGGAGGCGGAAGAGATGGCCGCCCACGGGATCGAATTCGGCAAGCCCTCCGTGGATGTCGGCGCGCTGCTGAGCTGGAAGCAATCCGTCGTCGACAAGCTCACCGGTGGCCTGGCGGGCCTCGCGCGCCAGCGCAAGGTCGAGGTGATCCAGGGAGAAGCTCGGTTCACGGGACCGAACGCGGTCACGGTCGGTGATCGGACAGTCACGTTCGAGCACTGCATCATCGCCGCCGGTTCGCAGGCGGCGACGCTTCCAGACTTGCCGGATGATCCGCGGATTATCGATTCGACCGGGGCGCTATCGCCAAGCACGATTCCCGAGCGGCTGCTGGTGGTCGGCGGCGGGATCATCGGACTGGAGATGGCCACCGTGTACGACGCTCTGGGCTCGAAGGTGACCGTCGTCGAGTTGCTCGACCAGCTGATCCCGGGCTGCGATGCCGACCTCGTGAAACCGCTCCACAAGCGGATCTCCGAGCGCTACGAGGCCGTGCTGCTGGAGACCTCGGTCGCCTCCATCAAGGCGGATAAGAGCGGTTTGCAGGTCGAGTTCTCAAACGGCTCGACTGAGACCTACGGTCAGATCCTCATCGCCGTCGGACGCAAGCCCAACGGCCACGCGATCGGTGCGGCGGTCGCCGGCGTGACCGTCGACGAGCGCGGTTTTATCCCGGTTGATTCGCAACTGCGAACGAATGTGCCGGGGATCTATGCCATCGGCGATATCGTCGGCGGCCCAATGCTCGCCCACAAGGCCTCGCATGAGGGCAAGGTCGCAGCCGAAGTGATCGCCGGGGTTCCGGGCGCAGAGTTCGATCCGCGGGCGATCCCATCGGTTGCCTACACCGATCCCGAGGTGGCGTGGATGGGATTGAACGAACTCGACGCCCGCAACGACGGCGTCGAGTACGAGAAGGCAGCATTCCCCTGGGCGGCGTCCGGCCGTGCGCTGTCGCTGGCCCGCGGGGACGGGATGACCAAGCTGCTGTTCGAGCCCGGAACGCGACGGCTGCTCGGAGCGGGGATCGTCGGCATCGGCGCCGGTGATCTGATCGCCGAGACGGTCCACGCGCTCGAGATGGGCTCGGATGCCGAGGACATCGGGCTGACGATCCACCCCCACCCCACGCTCAGCGAGACGGTCATGTTCGCGGCGGAGATGGCCACCGGGACGATCACCGATCTGATGCCGCCTCGGCGGGCAGCATCTGGATCACGTCGCTGAGCAGCTCGCTGGCCTCGTCCTCGATCCGCCGCTGGGTGATCCTCAGCACGCGGCAGCCGATCACTTGCACCTTCGCGTCCCGGCGCCGATCCTTCTCGAACTGTGCTCGTGTCTTATGGAATTCCCACCCGTCCAGCTCCACGACCAGGGGTGGATTCCCGGGCCAATAGAAGTCGACGAGCTCACCGGCGAGCAGGACGTTCACTTGCGGCTCGGGGACGCCCGCCTCGCGGAGAAACGCCAACGCCCGCCGCTCCAGCTCCGAGCGAGTCCAGGGCGTCGGTCCCTCCATCTCGGCCAGCACCGCCTTCACGGGCTTCAACCCCCGCCGACCCTGCGACCGTGCGCTTAGCTCGGTGAGCTGCTCCAGATCGAACAGCTCCTTGCGATCGGCTGCCTCGATCGCCAAGCGGAGCTGCTCGTTCGAGGGTGCGCAGTCTGTGGAGCCGAATGCCATTCTGGCCGCACCGAGAGCGGCCCGGAGCGGTCACGTCGATGCGGCCGTCCGCCAGCGGTCGCAACCCCCAGAGCGAGACCGCACTGCGATGAGAGACGACCGCGTCCGGACCGCACGCGAGCACCGCCGCCATCCGACGCCCGTCGCGCGTCACGCGAACGTGCCGACCGCATACACCCCTCGAAACAGCCTGTGCAGGCGACCGCCGTGGACCCGGACCTGGATCGCGCTGCGTCCGAAGCCAAGCAAACGCAACTGCCACCGGGCCACCACCCCGTGCTGCCGAGCTGCCAACAACGCCAGCAACTGATCACCTGGTCGGTTTTGTGCACCTATAACGTGCACTCGATCGACCGGGTCAGACATCGACGCGAGACTGACGGAAAACGCGTCACGGGTGGATCACGGGGTGTTCCAGCTGTGTCAAAAAACGCGGGCGGGGGCGGCCGGGCGCGGGGCCGGGGCGGCGCGGGGGCGCGCGAGGGGCCGGAGGGGCGGGCCGGCGCTACGCGTTCCGGCGCCCGCTACGGACCCGCCGCTGCCGGAGCAGGACGAGCGCGAGCGCGCCCACAACGATCGCGTCCACGGCGAACCGCGATCGCGAGCGCTGCCGGGCACCGCCGGCGCCTGGCCTGGGCGCCGGCATCGGAAACTCTTCCGCCGCGAGAACATCGTGCGGCTCCGCGTTGCCAGTCGGGTCGTCGGGCAGTACGACTGGGCCGTGGTGGTGAAGCTCAGGGTCGGGCGCGGGCATCGCGAAGGCCTCTGCCGCGAGGACGTCGTGCGCCGGCTCTTCCCGAGGAGTATGCGTCTCGGCCATCGCTCTCATCATGGCACACGCGTCGGCACTCTTGGGACTCTCGATAATCTAAGTCATGCGCACTCAAATCGTTGACTCATCTCCGTCTCGCCCGTGCTATTCTCTCGCTTACCTGTAGTAAGCAACTAGCGAAAGTGAAGAGTTCATGAGCAGGCTTCTCCTGGTTCCGATGGACGACGCGGTCGTCTTCCCGGGCATGTCGCTCACGCTCGCCGTGGAAGCCGGCGACGAGGAGCGGGTGTTCCTCGTACCGCGCCATGAGCAGGAATTCGCCACCTTGGGCACCGTTGCCGAGGTTTCCGAGCGCGTCCGCCTGCCGGGCGGGGCGCGGGCGGTGACCCTCAACGGGCTCCATCGCGGTGTCGCTGGCGCCGCTCACACGATGCCCGATGGCCGCCTCTACGTCGAGGTCGACGAGCACCCTGACGATGTGCCGGTCGACGGAAAGACTCGCAACCTCGAGCGCGAGTACCGCGCCGTGGTCGAGGAGATCCTCGAGCTGCGTGGCGACGACGGTCGTGTCTCGGCATTCCTGCGTAGCATCACCGAGCCCGGCGCGCTGGCCGACACCAGCGGTTACTCCCCCGACATCGGCTACGAGCAGAAGGTCAAGCTGCTCCAAACCCTCGACGTCGCGGAGCGGCTCGAGCTGGCGCTGGGCTACCAGCGCGAGCGACTGGCTGAGCTTCAGGTCCGCAAGCGGATCCGCGAAGATGTCGAGACGGGCGCCGAGAAGCAGCAGCGCGAGTACTTCCTGCGCAAGCAGATGGACTCGATCCGCAAGGAACTCGGCGAGGACGATGCTTCCGTCGTCGAGGAGTACCGGACGAAGATCGAAGAGGCCGGAATGCCCGACGAGGTGCGCGAGCAGGCCGAGAAGGAGCTCGGACGGCTCGAGCGGGTCGGCGAGCAGAGCGCCGAATCGAGCGTGATCCGCACGTATCTCGATTGGCTGATCAGCGTTCCCTGGAGCAAGCGCTCGGAAGAGCGACTCGATCCCCAGCATGCGCGCGAGGTCCTGGATAAGGACCACGCCGGTCTCGAGGACGTCAAGGACCGGATCGTCGAGTACATCGCCGTGAAGAAGCTGCGGGTCGAGCGCGGTATCACTGAGGACAAGCGCTCAGGCGCGATCCTCACCCTGATCGGACCCCCCGGGACCGGTAAGACCTCGATCGGCGAGTCGATCGCCCGGGCCACCGGAAGGGAATTCGTGCGCATGTCGCTGGGCGGCGTCCGCGATGAGGCGGAGATCCGCGGTCACCGGCGGACGTACATCGGCGCGCTCCCGGGACGCCTCGTCCGGGCCCTCCGGGATGCCAAGACGATGAACCCGGTGATCATGCTCGACGAAGTGGACAAGGTCGGCGCCGATTGGCGCGGTGACCCCAGCTCGGCGCTGCTCGAGGTCCTCGACCCCGCACAGAACCACAGCTTCCGTGACCACTACCTGGACGTCGAGCTCGACCTCAGCGGCGTGCTGTTCATCGCCACCGCGAACGTGGCGGACACGATTCCTGGCCCGCTCCTGGACCGCATGGAGGTGATCCGCTTCGACGGCTACACGACCTCGGAGAAGGTCGCGATCGCCCGCGGCTATTTATGGCCCCGTCAGCTCGAACGCAATGGGCTACGGCCGGAGGAGGTGGAGATCTCCGACGAGTTGGTGCAGACGATCACCACCGAGTACACGCATGAGGCCGGCGTACGTCAGCTCGAGCGCGACCTCGGAACATTGCTGCGTAAGACCGCGACGAAGATCGCGTCAGGTTCCAGTCAAGCCCCGGTCGTGATCGACCTGGACGCGGTGCGGGACGCTCTCGGGCGCCAGCGCCACTTCCAGGAGTCGGCGATCAGGACGGCGGTGCCTGGTGTGGCCACCGGCCTGGCGGTCACTGGTGCCGGCGGCGATGTGCTGTTCGTCGAGGCGACCGCGATGCAGGGCAAGCCAGGCTTGACCCTGACTGGTCAGCTCGGCGATGTGATGAAAGAGTCCGCACAGATCGCGCTCTCCTACGTCCGCGGCCACTCCTCCGAGCTCGACATCGATCCGTCGGTGTTCGAGGATCGCTTCTTCCACGTCCACGTCCCGGCGGGCGCGATCCCGAAGGACGGCCCGAGCGCCGGAATCACGATGGTTACCGCGATGGCCTCGCTGCTGAGCGGCCGGCCCGTGCGGCACACGGTCGGCATGACCGGAGAGGTCACGCTCCAGGGCCGGGTGCTGCCGATCGGCGGCGTCAAGCAGAAGGTGCTCGCGGCTCACGCGGCCGGTCTCACGGACGTGGTCCTGCCCGAGCGCAATCGCGGCGACCTCGATGACGTTCCGCAAGAGGTTCGCGAGACGATGAAGTTCCACTTCGCGATGACTGTCGACGAAGTCCTCCCGGTCACGCTCGAGCCGGCGCCATTGCGCTCGGCAGCGTAACCCTCTCCACCGGCTTCCCGGCGGGCGCCAAACGCCCGCCGGGAACACGGCTTTACGGCATCGACTTCGCCCGGCGTTCCCCGCTCGCCCTCGTAGGGTAGGTTGAAGGGCATGAGCACGATCACCGCCCCAGAAGAGAAGCGCATCGTCGATCAGGTGCCAAAGCAGCTGTACATCGGCGGCGAGTGGCAGGACGGCGCCAAAGGAACCCTCGCCGTCGAGGATCCCGCGACAGGCGAGAGCTTGTGCGAGGTCGCCGATGCGTCCACTGACGACGCCAAGCGAGCGCTCGACGCCGCCGTCGAAGCCGGTTCCGAGTGGAGCCGGCATCCTCCGCGCGAGCGTGGTGAGATCCTGCGCCGGGCGTTCGAGTTGATCACTGACCGCGCGGACGAGCTGGCCCTGCTGATGACCCTCGAGATGGGCAAGCCGCTCGAGGAGTCCAAGGCGGAGATCGCCTACGGCGCCGAGTTCCTGCGCTGGTTCTCCGAACAGGCCGTCCGCATCGATGGCCGCTACGCGGTGACCCCGAACGGCCAGGGACGGCTGCTGACGATGAAACAACCCGTAGGGCCGTGCCTCTTGATCACACCGTGGAACTTCCCGCTCGCGATGGGCACGCGCAAGATTGCTCCGGCGGTCGCCGCCGGCTGCACGGTGGTCGTGAAGCCGGCTCAGCAGACGCCGTTGTCGATGTTGATGCTCGCGAAGATCCTCGAGGAGGCCGGCCTTCCCAGCGGCGTGCTGAACCTCGTGACCGCCCGCTCATCGAGCGAAACGATGGGGCCGCTGATCGCCGATCCGCGCCTGAGGAAGCTATCGTTCACTGGCTCGACCGAGGTTGGCCGCAAGCTGATGGAGCAGGCGTCCGAGAACCTGCTGAGACTTTCGATGGAGCTCGGCGGCAACGCCCCGTTCATCGTCTTCGAGGACGCCGATCTGGACGCTGCGGTTCAGGGCGCGGTGATCGCGAAGATGCGCAACATCGGCGAGGCCTGCACGGCGGCGAACCGGTTCCACGTCGCCGGTCCGGTTGCCGATCAGTTCGCCGCCAAGTTAGCCGAGAAGATGGGGGCGATGAAGGTCGGACGTGGCACCGAGGATGGCGTCGAGGTTGGGCCGCTGATCGATGAGACGCAGCGCGGCAAGGTCGCAGAGCTGGTGGAGGATGCCGTCGGCCGCGGCGCGCGGGCGCTCGTCGGCGGTCACACTCGCGACGGCTCTGGCTACTTCTTCGATCCCACCGTGCTCACGGACCTCCCGGAGGACGCGAAGCTGCTCAAGGAGGAGATCTTCGGACCGGTCGCCCCGGTGAAGGGCTTCCTCGACGAAGACGAGGCGATCGCCGCCGCAAATGACACCGAGTACGGACTGGTCGCATACGTGTTCACCAACGACCTCAAGCGAGCCCTGCGCGTGATCGAGGGTCTCGAGACCGGAATGGTCGGCCTCAACCAGGGCGTGGTCTCCAACGCCGCCGCCCCGTTCGGCGGAATCAAGCAGTCCGGCTTCGGCCGTGAAGGCGGCTCCGAGGGGATGGAGGAGTATCTGGAGACGAAGTACGTGGCCGTGAACCTGTAACCGGGATGGTAGATAGGGGCCCCCGTCCGCGACCCCAACCATGCACGAGTATCTGGGGCGGGGTACGCGACGGCCAGCGATCAACGGGGATAGGCGATGAGGGGCGGGGAACCGAACACCCTAAAGACGATCTAGCAAGACTCGGATCTACCTGTCAGGGGATCCGCAGTAGAGTGCTCCCGGCCTCGGCGCCGGCCGAGGAGCTGCGGTAGTGCACGAGCACGCGCGGCTCCCTCCTCGGCCCCGCTGACGGCGAGCTCCGCGCCGAACCCCGTCCCGGCGCCGGTGATCGTGAACGTGCGTCCTGCAAATCTCCGTTGCACACTCACACCTCACACAATCGTACGGCCACCGTCGATGTATCGGACAGGCTTCCCCAGGCCGACGCGACCCGCCTGCTCACGGCGGCTTCGGCACTGTGCACGCCGGCGTCCGCACTGGGTCACGACGCCCTGAAGCGCTAGAGCGCCCAGCCACGGCGCGGGTTGCGTCGTGCATGTACCCTCGAGTCCCACACATGGCCATAGCCGAGCAGACCAGCGGTTCTAGGCGCGTTGGCCTCGACGCGACGATGTTGGCCGGGGAATGGCGACGGCTACGGCGCGCCGCGACCGGAGTGGCGCTGTTCACGAGCCCGATGTTCTTCATCGTGCTCTACGACCGGCTGAGCCTCTCGCTGCCTTTGGCAATCGCCGCCACCGTTGGCGCCGTGATCGCGTTCCGCGGGCTGGTAGATGTGGTGGCTCGGCGGTTCCTGCCGTGGCCGAGTATGTACGGCGTCGACCGCGAGATCGCCGAGGAGGACGTGGTCGCACGGCGACGGACCTGGTTCTGGCGCTCGCTGTATCGGAAGCTCGTCTTCCTCGCGGTCGTGATCGCGGCGATCGGGGCGATCGTCGCCCTCGCCGGTGGCCACACCTGGTGGGGCGGCGTGCAGTCGATCTTCAGCTTCCTGACCACGATCGGGTCACAACTTCCGAGCCTCGCGATCAGCATGGTGGTCCTGTTCTTCGGCAACATCCTAATCCTGTTCGGCCCCCTGCTGATGGCCAACCTGCGGCAGGTGCGGGGATACGAGCCTGGCGACGCCAGCTGGGGCGTGCAGATGGGCGACGTCCGCGGTCAGGCCGAGCCCAAGGAAGAGGTCGCACGTGTCGTGCGGCTGTGGCAGTCCGGTGAGGAGTTCGAGAAGGCTGGCGGCAAACGCGAGCGTGGCCTGCTGTTCCTCGGGGCTCCCGGTACCGGCAAGACGATGCTCGCGAAGGCGATCGCGACCAACTTCAATTGCCCGTTCGTGACCATCCCCGGCTCCGGGTTCGCCGCCACGTTCATCGGCATCGATGTGATCGTGGTCATGTGGCTGATCCGCAAGGCGAAGAAATTGGCCCGCAAGTGGGGTGGCCAGTGCATCGTGTTCATTGACGAGATCGACGCGGTCGGGATGCGCCGCGCCAGCCTCGGGAGCGGGACGGCGAGCGGCATGATGGTCGGCCACCGGAGCTTCGAGGACTACTGCTTCTTCGGGCCTTGGGGTTCGTTGACCCCCACCGGCGATCTGATCCTGGAGACCCGCGCATGGCGGGAGCGACTGTTCGCGGAGCGCTCGGAGCGACGGCCCTTCAGCGTGCCCCCGATCATCGCCAAGCCTGCCGAGTGGGCGCAGCGCTACATGTTTCCCGGCATGTTCGGTGGCGGTGGTGGCGGCGGACTCGCGTTGAACCAGCTGCTCGTGCAGATGGACGGAATCGGCGAAGCACCGTTCATGCGCCAGCAGTTCACCAAGCGCGTGAACTCGACTCTCGACGCGCTCTACTTCGTGCCGCGCAAGGTCGGAAAGACCTCGCTGCGGCTACCGCCACCCCGTCCCGCGAATGAGCAAGTGTTCTTCATCGGCGCCACCAACGTTCCGATTGACCGGCTCGATCCGGCGCTGATCCGCCCGGGTCGGATGGGTCGCCACGTTTGGTTCCGCACACCGACGCTCGAGGACCGCAAGGACATCTTCAACCTCTACCTGATGAAGGTCGACCATGACCCCGACCTCGATACCGATCGGCGACGTGACGAGCTGGCACGGATTACCAACGGCTATGCCCCGGCGATGATCGAGCAGGTGTGTTCGCTGGCGCTGACCTACGCCCACGCCGACGGCCGCCAGGTGTTCGGCTGGCCGGACATCGTCGAGGCGATGACCACTGTCGAAGCGGGAACTGCCGTCGCGATCGACTATGTGCCCGATGAGACGCGCGCGGTGGCCATCCACGAGGCCGGCCACGCGATCAACGGTCACCTGTACATGAAGGATGTGCTCTCGACGCGACTGTCGATCCGTAAGCGTGGTGACTCGCTCGGCCACCACCAGGCAATCGAAACACAGGAGCGCTTCTCCTCGTGGCGCAGTGACGAGTTCGCGAAGCTGGTGTGGACGCTCGGAGCGATGGCCGCCGAGCATGTTTTCTACGGGGAGAACTCGACGGGCGTCGGCGGCGACGTAATGAGCGCCACCGCGCGCGCCGGTTGGATGGTCGGTTATTGCGCTATGGGCCCGAACCCGATCGACCTCGACGGACGTTTTGCGTCGGCCGAGGACGAGGCCGCTGAGCGCGAGAAGCTGCTTCGCCGCTTCGAGGAGATCGGCGTGCAGATCATGCGCCGCGCCGGCGGCGGAGGACCGTTCGCGGAGGATCCGATCGCCGGCACGCTTTCTGACCGGGACAAGCGCAAGGCGGTCACCGCCCTGCTCGGCCAGGCGTACGTGACCGCGTATGCGACGGTCGCGGCGAACCGCGCCCGGGTGGAGGAGATCGCCGAGGCGTTGATCCGGCGCAAGGAGATGCATGGCGATGAGGTGGTTGATCTGCTCAACAGCGTCGACCTCGTTCGGCCCGACCTCGACTTGCTCGACGAGCGCACGTGGCCGCGAGTATGAGTCGTCTCCGAGCGGCGAAGGAGCACGCTGCGGAGCCCCCGGTGGGCGCGGCAGCGCCGCTGGCGGTCTCCCGAGCCACCCCGACGGTCACGGGCGGGTCGCGTCACTCCCGGAAATTCAGGACCGCGACTGCGGTCTTAGTGCTGGCGGGCATCGCGTCCTTGGTCGCGGCGGTGGCACTGACTTCGGCGAGTCGACGTAATGGCCATGCCGGTGGGGGATCGTGGTCTGATTGGCAACCGAGCACAAGCGGCGCGTCGGGCGCCCAGGAGATCGCTGACTTCCTGTCGCCTTACTACCGTGCCTCCTCCGCCTACCAGCTGGCAGTGGTCACCACCGTGAACCTCAACGACCCGTCCAATCCGCTCGAGGTGGTGATCCCTACGTCCGGGACAAGCAGTGGGTTCCAGGCGCTCAATCCCAAGACCACGATTGCCTACAACCTCTGCGGGATTGGGACCAAAGACTGCTCGATCGGGGTGGGCACGCCTTCCTCTAACCGGCTGCTGTTGCTCCGCCGGGAGGCACTCGAGCTGGCGCTGTACTCAGTCAAATACCTCAGTGACGTGCAGACCGTCGTGGCGATCCTGCCGCCGGGCCGTACGGTCACGTCAAACCGGCTGAGCGCGAAGCCGCCGACCGCCGGCCAGTCCTCGTCGCGCACCAAGACGTTGAACCTCGCCTTGGCGTTCGATCGCAAGGAGCTCGAGCCGTTCTTGAACCGGCCGCTGCGCGACACACTTCCGGAGAGCTTGCCGCCAACGGTGACCCAGATGCAGTCCGCACCCGAGTCCGAGCTCGTCAGCGTGATCACCGCTCACGGGCTGTTCCAGGAGCGGACCGAGCAGGCCCAGGACGGCAGCAACCTGGTCGTGCTCAGTCCGCTGCCGCCGCAGTAGTTCTCTCTCCCGGCTCGAAGCCGGCGCACGCCGTTACCGGGAGTCGCGGATACCGCGGAAAGCGGTCGGGCTCGGCGCGCGAGCGCCGGCACAGCGAGAAGACCGAGCCGCGGGTAGTGCGCACCAGCTGCTGATGGCGGCAGGAGTTACACAACCCGGCTGCTGGCAGGCGTTCGCTCATCCCTCGCCCGGGGCGCTTAGGCCCCGCGTCAGCTCCTCCAGCGCCAGCACGAACGATGCGTACGGCTTGCCGGTCACCTCCTGGAGCGCCGCCTCGCAGGTGCGATTGCTCGACATGCAGGCGTCGAACTGCCGGCCCTCGAGCTCGCGGGCCACGTCGCGCAAGGCCGAGGCCGGCAGCTCAGGCCGGAGCCAGCCGCGGTCGCCGGCCATCCCGCAGCAGCCGGTCCCAGCCGGGATCACAACCTCGTCCGCGAGCCGGGCGGCAATCGCCGCCAGCTTGGCCGAGGACCCGAGATGATGGGAGGCGCAGGTGGCATGGACGACGGCTGTGCTGAGCAGGTAGGGAATCTCCAGCCCGGCCAGCACGTGATCGTGGATCCAGTCAACCGAATCGAGCACCGAGGTTCCGTCGAGCTGGGCTTCACTGAGGAGCCCATAGGCGCACGAGCTCGCATCGATCACGACCGGCAGCCGACCGCCATCGGACCACCTGGCAAGCGCGGCTGCCGTCTTGCCCACCATGTATCGGTGACCATCGCGGTATCCCTTGGAGCTCCATGGAGTCCCGCAGCAATGACCGTCGACGTCGTCGGGGATCCACACCGGGAAACCCGCGCGGGCCGACACCGCGACCAGCGCCTCGGGCAGCGTGGGATGCGGCGCCGCGCTGCGACTATTGCCGAAGATCCGGTTGATGCAAGCGGGCAGGTAGACCGCAGCAGCACCTTCCGGCACGGTGAAGGGAACGTCACGGGGCGCAGGCCGAGGCGTCGACTGGGTCCACTCCGGAACGAGCTCAGGATCGATCCAGCGGCGCAGCAGCGCCGGCAGAGCGGCGACAGGCTGCTCGCCCAGGGCTCGTGCCGCTAGGCCGCCGGCCGAGACCGCCCGCCGAGCGGCTCGCTCGGCGAGCGCATATCGCCGCGCTAAGCCGAGGGCCCTGCGCTCGGCCCGTTCGGAGTGCTCGGTTTGCCGAAAACCTTTGACCAGCGCCCCGGTGTCGATCCCGACCGGACAGGCTCGCGAGCACATACCGTCGGTAGCGCAGGTTTGGACTCCCTCATACTCGTACTGCTCGAGCAGCGCCTCGAGCACCGGTGAGTTGCCCGGCTGGCGCGCCATTTCGCGGCGGACGACGATCCGCTGGCGTGGTGTCGTGGTTATGTTGCGCGACGGGCACACCGGCTCGCAGAAGCCGCACTCGATGCATTTGGTCGCGACTTCCTCGATCTCCGGCGTCGACTTCAGGTTTCGCAGGTGGACACCCGAGTCACGGTTCAGGACCACGCCCGGTCCGAGAATTCCCTCCGGGTCGGCGAGCTCCTTGATGTGCCACATCATCTCGGTGGCCTTGCTGCCCCACTCGCGCTCGACGAACGGCGCCATGTTCACTCCGGTGCCATGCTCGGCCTTCAATGAGCCGTCGTACTTGTCAATGATCAGATCGACCAAGTCGTGGACGAAATGGTCGTAGCGTTCAAGGTCAGCCTGCTCACCGAAGTTCGGCGTCAGGATGAAATGCAGGTTCCCGGCTGAGGCGTGCCCAGCCACGCCAGGAATGAACCCGTGCTTACCGAGCAGTGCGCGCAGGTCCTTTGTGGCCTCGGCAATCCGCGCCGGTGGCACGCACACGTCTTCGACGATCACCTGCACACCCGGTGGGCGTATCGCCGCCAGCAGACCGTGCATCCCTTCCCGCACCCGCCACAGCATCTCGATCTCCTCATGATCGCGCGAGAACCGCGGCGGATCGACGAGCGGACGACCGCCGAGGATTTCGAGCGCGCGCCGCTCGGGCTCGTCGAGCTCGTGTCGCTCGCCGGAACGGAACTCCACGAGCAGCGCTGCGGATTCCGGCGGCAGCTCCTTCCAGCGCTCGGGTGTGCCCGGCATGTTGTAGGCAGCCGCGATCAGGGTCGGCGCGAACATCAACTCGGTCGCCGTCGCTCCCGCCACCACCAGTGGACCGACAGCGTCGGCCGCCGCGTCGCCATCCACGAACAAGCTCAGGCCCGCAGACGCGTGCCGGCCAAACGGAACCGTGTCGAACACCGCCTCCGCCACGAACGCGAGCGTGCCTTCAGAGCCGATCACAAGCCGCCGGAAGATCTCCAGCGGCGTGTCGGCCTCCAGCAGCGCGCACAGCCGATAGCCGGTGGTGTTCTTGATCTCGAACTTGCGCGCGACGCGCGCGGCGAGCGGACCATCGGCGCGGAGTTGATCGCGGATCTCCGTCAGTCCCCGTGCTAGCTCGGGGGCGGCGGCGGCAAATCGCTGCTCGGCGTCCGGGGCGGCGGAGTCGATGACCGTCCCGTTGGTGAGGATCAGCTTCATCGAGCGGACGGTGCGGTAGGAGTCCGCGGCGATCCCACAGCGCATCCCGCCCGAGTTGTTGGCGATCACGCCGCCGACGCACGCGATGTCGCTGCTCGCCGGGTCGGGACCGAGCTTGCGACCGTGACGGGCGAGCAGGCGGTTTACATGACCGAGCACGATCCCCGGCTGCACCCGGACGCTCGCACCCCGATCTTCGACTTGGGCGCGTTGCCAGTGGCGGCGGACGTCGACCAGCACCGAATCCGTCTGCGACTGGCCGTTCAGCGACGTTCCGCCGGCGCGAAACACGAGTGGCAGCTGCTGGCGGCGAGCAAACGCCAGCAGCCTGATGACGTCAACAACGTCTCTCGGCATCGCCACTGCTTTCGGGATCCGCCGGTAGGGGCTGGCGTCAGAGGCATACTTGACGAGGTCGATCGCGCGGGTGAGGACTCGATCCTCGCCGAGCGCCGCGATCATCTCCGTGCGCAGCGGCTCGGGCGTCCCGGCCGCGACCCAGTCGGGCGCACGGTCAGCCGTCGGCTGCGGCTGCGGCTGCGCGATCCGTCTCACATCACCGAGGGCGACTGCCATTACTCCATCCACATTCCCGACGCGACCGGCACTTGCACCAGTCGCGGTTCGTCGTCGACGGCGATCGCCTCGCGCAGCGCCTCGGTGAGCTCGTCGCGGCCACTGACGTCGCGGGCCTCCATGCCGTACCCGCGCGCGACTGCGGCTACATCGAGGCCGGGCAGCTCGAGCCCCGGCGCGCTCGTCACCTGCTCAAACAGAGCAAACCACTTCAGGATCATGTACTCCTCGTTGCGCAGCACCAGGAAGGTAACCGGGAGCTTGTGGGCGACGGCAGTCCACAGCGCCGTGATCCCGTACTGCGCCGATCCCTCGCCGAGCACGCACACCACAGGGCGACTGCGCTGCGCGAGCTGCACGCCGACCGCCGCCGAGATTCCGAACCCCAGACCACCGCTGGCACAGAAGTAGTAGCTACCTGGCCGCGAGATGCGCAACCGGTTACGAAACGCGAGGGTCGAGGAAGGCGTCTCGACGACGGCGATCCCGTCCTCGCTCCAGGCATCGGCCAGCGCGGCCATCGCTTCCGAGCCGCTGAGCGGGTCGGCGTGGGGCGGATCGCCGGACGCGGGGCGGCCCTCGACAGCCGGTCGATCGGCTTCGCTGGTCAGCTCGAGGAGCCTCGCCAGAGCGAGCGCGACATCCCCGACGATCGCGTCGCCCATCGGCGCCCGCGCCGCCTCACCCGGGTCGCTCGTAATCACGATTAGCGATGTTCCCGGCCCCAGCAGCGGCCCGGGGATGTACGGGTAGTACGGGAACGCCGAGGAGCCGACGACCAGCGCGAGGTCGTAATGCTTGAGCGTTTCGCTGACGGCACCGATTGCCGGCGGGAGGATCCCGACGAAATTCGGATGGCGCTCCGGAAAGCCGAGCCGGTTGCCGCCGGTTGCCGGACTGGCCCAGACGGGCAGCCGCCGCTTCTCGGCGAGCGCGACTGCGACATCCCAGCCGCCGCTGGCATCGATGTCCGGCCCAGCGATCAGAACCGGGTTGCGCGCCGCTTCCAGGCGCTGGGCCACCTGCACGAGTGCGTCCGGGTCAGGCGCGGCGCGACCGTGGACAGTCCGCTGGATCGCGTGATGCACGCGATCCTCGTCGGCCTCGACCTTCCAGTCGTCCATCGGGATCGACACGAACGCCGGGCCCTTGGGGGGCATTGAGGCATGGTGGATGGCGCGCGCGATCGCCCCCGGCACGTCCTGGGCGCGCGGTGGCTCGTGGCTCCACTTGACGTACGGTTGCGGGCCGACCGTGGCGTCGCGATTGGTCAGGTTCGCCTCGATCATGATATGGGCGCGAACCTGCTGGCCCGCGGTGATCACGAGCGGGGACTTGTTCGCCTGGGCGTTGAAGATCCCGCCGACAGCGTTGCCGACTCCCGGTGCGGTATGCAGGTTGACGTGCGTGGGGTGGCCGGTTGCCTGCGCGTAGCCGTCGGCCATCCCCACCACGACCAGCTCCTGTAAGCCGAGCACGTAGGTGAAATCCGCCGGAAAGTCGGTAAGCATCGGCAACTCGGTCGAGCCCGGGTTGCCGAAGATCGTCGTCATTCCATGGGTGCGAAGCAGCTCGAAGGTCGCTTCACGGACGGTCGGCATGTAAAGGGTCTCCTCCTGTTGGATCGGCGCAGAACCCTACACCGCCGCCTTCACTGCGGATGCGGCTCACTCGCCGAGAACGACGAGTTGCTACTGGAGTGCCAGCTCGTGCTCGGCGCCCCCCCACGCGCCGAGCCGAGACGATCTCAGCCGATGAATGAATGGAAGTCGCCCAGCGGCTCGGGCAGCTTCGGCGTGAACGGCCTCAACTTGTAGGCCTTCGCGGTGTCAAACCCCGCCTTGCCAGCGGCCGTCTTGTCGGCAAATGGGGTCAGAGCGGCCACCGCCTTGCGATCTTCGTCCACTTGAGCGTGCGCTCGTAGCCGTTGTTGTTCGGCGGGTCGACGCTCTCGGCCTTGCCCTTGCGGCCTTCAGATAACCCTGGTCGTCGGACGCCAATCGCCTGAAGAACGGTGCCTTGTCGATGATGTTGGTGTATGTGACCGCGAGCGCCTCCGCGATCTGCGCGGCGCCGATGATCGCCAGGTCACCCTTCGTCACGCCACCTCCCTTGGCGGCCGCAAACGACGGAACGAGCGCCTCGAGCGCCGACGCTCCGACCAGCATCCCCGCCCCGGTCGCCGCCGTCCTGCCGAGGAACTGCCGGCGGTCCGTTCCTCGCTCGTCTTGCTGAGTGGACATGAATTGGACTCCCTTCCGGGAGAGTGGAGGTGGTTACAGCTCCAATACGCGGCACCGGCCGCGTCGGATCAATGTGCAACCGTCGTCGCGGCGAGCGCTCCACCGAGAAGATCCCCCACGCCTACTATATTTTCTGAAGTATGCCGACGTTTCGACGCCTACTTGGATTTCTGCGTCCCTATCGCGGTGCTGTCGCATGGTCGTTCGTGCTCGCCGCCGGGGCGATCGGCGCGACGGTGCTGATCCCATGGTTGACCGGCAAGGCGATCGACGGGATCCGGGGCCACGACAAGCATGCCCTGACGATCTGGGCAATCGCGATCGCCGGCGCCGGCGTCGCGCGCCTTGGTCTGAGCATTGGGCGGCGCCTGGTTGCCGGCCGCGTGTCGCTGGGCGTCGAGCTCGATCTGCGCAACCTGCTGTACGGCCACCTGCAGCGGCTCGAGCTGGCGTTCTTCGATCGCCAGCAGACCGGTCAGCTGATGTCCCGAGCGACGGTTGATCTGCAGGCGGTCCGCTTCTTTCTCGGCTATGGGCTGATCTTCATCGGGCAATCGCTGCTGTCGATCCTCCTCGCCGCCGTGGCGATGTTCGCGCTGCGGCCGGAACTCGCGGCGCTGTCGCTTGCGCCCGTCCCGTTCGTCGTGCTGATCGCGAACCGCTACGGCCATCGCTCGCGCCCCGCCCTCCAGGAGGTGCAGCAGCGGATCGCCGAGCTGACCGCGGAGGCCGAGGAGAACGTCTCTGGAGTGCGCGTCGTGAAGGCGTTCGCGCAGGAGGAGCGTCAGCTGAGGCGGTTTCAGAACTCGGTTTCGCGCTTGTTCGACCAGGCGATCTTCGCGACCCGGATCCAGGCCCGGTACACGCCGCTGATCAGCTTCCTGCCGAACCTGGGGTTGGCGGCGATCCTGTTCGTCGGCGGCCGAGAGGTGATGGATGGGACGCTGACGGTCGGACAGTTCACCGCCTTCTACGCCTACCTCCTGTTGCTGATCTCGCCGATGCGAACGCTCGGCTACATGCTTGGCGCCGGCCAGCGCGCTTCCGCATCCGGCGCGCGCATCTTCCAGATCCTCGATCGCGCCCCCGAGATGACGACGCCGGCCGGCGCACCGCCGCTTCCCGACGGATCTGGACAGGTGTCGCTGGCAAACGTGAGCCTGACCTTTGCGGGTTCGCCCAAGCCGGCCCTCCGCAACGTGGATCTCGAGATTGAAGCTGGCCGCACGGTTGCCCTGGTAGGCGCGATGGGTTCGGGCAAGACGGCCCTCGTCTCGCTACTGCCGCGACTGTATGACGTCAGCTCGGGATCGGTGTCGATCGATGGCGTCGACATCCGCACCGTCGATCTGGTGAGCCTGCGACGAGCGATCGCGACCGTCAATGACGATCCATTCCTGTTCTCGGCCACCGTCCATGACAACATCGCCTACGGTCGGCCCGACGCGACCCGCGAGGAGGTGCAAGCTGCCGGCCGCGCCGCCCAGGCCGACGGCTTCATCACCGCCCTCCCGCAGGGATACGACACGCGCGTCGGTGAGCGCGGATTGACGCTCTCGGGCGGGCAGCGCCAGCGGATCGCGATCGCGCGGGCGATCGTCGCCGATCCCCGGATCCTGATCCTCGACGATGCCACCTCGTCGGTCGATGCCTCCACCGAGCACGCGATCAAACTTGCACTCCGCGGCGTGATGGCGGGTCGGACCACGTTCGTGATTGCCCATCGTCTCTCGACTATCGCCCTCGCGGATGAGATCGTCGTCCTCGAGGATGGAAGGATCGCCGACCGCGGCGCTCACGACGAGCTGCTCGAGCGCTCGGACCTCTACCAGCAGATCGTCGAGAAGGGCATGCCTGATCGTGTCTTCATCACCCGTAAGCCGCTCGAAGCCGGAGTAGTCGGACTATGAGCAGCAAGATGGCATCCCTACGCCGACGCGTTCGTCAGACGGGCGGGCGTGGACGCAAGCTGAGGGGTCTGATCGAGCTGCTCCGGCCCTACCGCTGGCGCGTCCTGGCGATGTTCGCCTCGCTGCTGGTCGCGACCGCCGCCGCGCTCGCCCCCGCGCCCCTGGCCAAGCTCGCGATCGACGACGGCATCCGGCGCCATGATGTCGGCGCGCTCGATGTGATCGTCGTCGCGTTCCTGATCTCCGCCGTCCTGTACGCGATCGCCACGTACGCTCAGACCTATCTTGTCGGTTGGGTGGGCCAGCGGGCGCTCCAGGATCTCCGCGTACGGCTGTTCGCGCACCTGCAAGCGCTGTCGGTCGGCTTCTACTCGCGTAATCGCGCCGGCGTGATCATCTCGCGGCTCACCAACGACGTCGAGGCGCTCGACCAGCTCGTCTCGGACGGGATCGCGACGCTGTTCCAGTCTGGGCTGATGCTGATCGGGGTGGTTGTGATCCTGCTGGTGCTCGATCCCCGCCTGGCACTGCTGACGTTCATCGCGCTGCCGCTGCTGGCGCTCGGCGCCCTGGCGTTCAGGATCGCCTCAGCCGACGCGTACCGCTTGACCCGGGAGAAGATCGCCTGGATCACGGGATACCTACAGGAGTCGCTGTCGGGCATCCGGGTGGTCCGCGCGTTCGGTCAGGAGCCTCGCCACATCGCGCGCTTCGGCGAGCTGAACGAGGAGAACCGAGTCGCGAACATGACGACCGTCAACCTGAACGCGGCCTACTTTCCCGGCGTCGAGCTGCTGTCGGCGCTGGTGACGGTGGAGATCCTCGTGATCGGAGGGTACGAGGCGCTCGCGGGCCACGCCTCGACCGGCGTAGTGTTCGCGTTCATCGCCGCCCTGAACAACTTCTTCGACCCGATCCAGCAGCTCTCGCAGCTGTACACGACCTATCAGTCGGGCATGGCCGCACTCGACAAGATCTTCGAGCTGCTCGATGAGCAGCCTGATCTCGTCGATCCACCTGACGCGACGACGCTTCCGCGGATCCGTGGCGAGCTGCGCTTCGATGACGTCTTCTTCCGCTACGGCGCCGACGATGAGGGGGCGTGGGCGCTGCGTGACATCGATCTGACGATTCCCGCCGGCCAGACCGTCGCCCTCGTCGGCGAGACCGGAGCCGGCAAGTCGACGTTCGCGAAGCTCGTGGCGCGCTTCTACGATCCGACGGGTGGCCGGTTGCTGGTGGACGGTCACGACCTGCGCTCGGTCACCGCACACTCGCTGCGCTCGCAGATGGGGATCGTTCCCCAGGAGGGGTTTCTGTTCAGCGGAACCGTGCGCGAGAACATTGGGTTCGGTCGCTCGGACGCGACCGACGAGCAGATCGCCTCCGCGGCGCAGGCGGTGGGAGCGGACTCGTTCATCGCCGCGCTCGAGCACGGCTACGACACCCTGGTCGGCGAGCGAGGCGTCCAGCTCTCCGCGGGGCAGCGCCAGCTGCTCGCGTTCGCTCGGGCGCTGGTCGCCGACCCGCGGATCCTCGTCCTCGATGAAGCCACCTCAAACGTTGACGTCCACACCGAGAGCTTGATCGAGCATGGGTTGCGGAGGCTTGTAGCCGGCCGAACCGCGATCGTGATCGCGCACCGGTTGTCCACGATCGCTCACGCCGGACGGATCATCGTGCTGGAGCACGGACAGATCGTCGAGCAGGGTACGCATGAGGAGCTCCTTGATGCGGGCGGCCGGTACTGGGAGCTGTATCGCGACTGGGCCGAGCAGGCGACCGCCGCATAGATGGCAATCGCGGTTACACGCCTCGCGACGGCTGCGGTCAAGGGCACGCGACTGCACGATGTCGATCGAATCGAGCTTGACCGCCACGGCGCCCACGGGGACCGACGCTTCTTCGTCATCGATGCGCGTAACCGGATGCTCAACGGCAAGCAACTGGGCGAGCTCCATACTGTCGTCGTCGACTACGACGAAGACGCCCGAAAGCTCGCGTTTACTTTTCCGACTGGTCACGTTGTCGAGGATCATGTCGAGCTCGGCGCGACGGTGACTGCCCGTTTCTATTCGAGAGCCGTACAAGGAAGACTGGTTCGCGGCCCGTGGTCTGAGGCGCTATCGGAACTCGCGGACCAGCCGCTACGGCTGGTCGAGTCGGCTACCGGGGCAGTCGACCGCGGTTCGCGCGGCGCTGTTTCGCTGATCTCGCGCGCCTCGCTCGCGCGCCTTGCCGAGGTAGCGGAGGAGTCGGACGTGGACGGACGGCGGTTTCGAATGCTGATCGAGATCGACGGTGTCGGAGCCCATCAGGAAGACGAGTGGGTCGGCCGAACGGTGAGAATCGGCGCTGCCAGGCTGCGCTTCGTGGGAAATGTCGGTCGCTGCTTGGTGACCAGCCGCGATCCCGAGACAGGCAAGCTCGACCTCCCGACGCTCGACATCCTCGGCACCTACCGACACGAGATCCGCTCGACCGAGCCGCTTCCCTTCGGGATCTACGGCGAGGTGCGGGAGGAAGGTCCGGTTGCCGTCGGAGACCTAGTCGCGCCCGTCGATTAGATTCCCTTGCGATGAGCGACGAGCGTGTCCGATTCGAGCTGACTGACCACGTCGCACATGTGATGCTGAACCGCGCCGAGAAGCACAACGCACTGGACCTTGCGATGTTCGAGGGAATCATGGCGGCGGCGGCTCGCGCTACCCAGGAGCGGGGCGTGCGCGCAGTCGTGCTGCACGGAAACGGCCCCAGCTTTTGCTCGGGCCTCGACGTGATCGACGTGATGGGCGCCCAGTCGGGGCTCGACGGCCTTCTCGATCCACTCCGGGCCGAGGTGCCGAACTTCTTTCAGCGGGCGGCCTACGACTGGATCAGGGTTCCGGTGCCAGTGATCGCCGCCGTGCATGGCACCTGTTTCGGCGGCGGCCTGCAGATTGCGCTGGCGGCCGACATCCGCATCGCCGCGCCCGACGCGCGCCTGTCGGTGATGGAGGTCAAGTGGGGGCTGATCCCCGATATGTCGATCACCCGGACGCTTCCGCGGCTGGTCGGGATCGATGTCGCCAAGGAGCTCACCTTTACGGGGCGAGTGCTCTCGGGGTCCGAAGCGCACCAACTCGGGCTAGTGACTCACCTCAGCGCACAACCGCTCGAGGCCGCTCGCCAGCTGGCCGCCGAGATCGCCGGCAAGTCACCCGACGCCATCCGGGGAGCAAAACGACTGTTCGACGAGGCCTGGTCCGGGTCGACCGAGCAGACGCTCGCCCTCGAGGCCGAGATCCAACTCGGCCTAGTCGGTTCGCCCAATCAGCTTGCGGCCGTGGCAGCCGGCGTGGAGAAGCGATACGCGGAGTTCGTCGATCCAGGCTGAGGCGCCGGGCGGAAGCCCGACGCCCCTCGCCCGCGCTCAGTGGATTGTGAAGCCCGCGCTCGGGCCGGTTGGTCCAAAGTCAACCTGATAGTTCCCAGGCTGGACCCGTGGCGGCGCCGTGCCGTCAATGTCACCCGGCGTCAGCGCCAGCTCCGAGGTCGGGAACGAGACCAAGACGGTCTTCTGCTGGCCAGCGGTCAGCTGAACGCGCGTGAAGCCGACGAGCTGCTGAGATGGCGTCAGGATTCTGCCGGAGTCGACCGCGCGGTGCACGTATAGGGGTGCTGGTAAGAAACGTGTCACCAGCCGCAAACGAGTTCTCGGTTTAGACGGGGTAGTTGGTGATCGCTCGTTGTAGGCGTGTTGGGCGTCGGCTGGCGCGATTCGGGAGTAGATCTCCAGCGATTGGCGGGTGGCGTGGCCGGAGTAGGGCTGGATGAGGGCGTCGTCGATCCCCTGGGTCTTGAGCCAGGGGAACAGGAAGTGGCGAAGTCGGTGCCGGAGGTGCTTAGCTGACGGCCGCAAGCACATCGTTTACCGGTGACCGCAAGCGCATCGTTTACGGGGCTGCGGGTTGAGCCGCAAGCACATCGTTTCCATCCGACCCTGGATTGAGGCTCGTGCGCTCATGTTGATCGAGCGCAGGAGGTTTGGATGGATGAGGCTGAGATCGTGTTGCGTGGCGAGGCTGCGCGTCGAAGGCTGGCTGGGGAGTCGCCGCGGGCGATCGCCAGGGATCTTGGCCGCACGCGGCAGTGGGTGGCGAAGTGGGCAGCGCGGTATGACCCGCACGATCCGGGGTGGGCGGAGGGCCTCTCGCGGGCGCCCAGGCGGGTCGCGAACCGGACGGAGGCTGGGGTCGAGGCGCAGGTGCTCGAGGTGCGCAAGCGACTGGAGGAGAACCCGTGGGCGCAGGTCGGCGCGCCAGCGATCGCGTGGGAGCTTTCGAAGCTCGGTGCGGTCGTGCCGCCCGAGCGCACGATCGAGGAGATCCTCGAGCGCGCCGGCGCGACCAAGCGTCAGCGTCCCGGCCGGCGGGCGAGCAAGGGCATCCCGTATCCAGCTCCTGCCGCGGCGCGGTCCGGCGAGGTGGTGCAGGTCGACCTCGTCGGGCCGCGGCACCTCGATGGCGGGGTGCGCTTTCACGCGCTGAACCAGATCGACGTCGCGTCCCATCACGCGGGGATCGAGATCGTGCAAGACCGCGGCGATCGCCGAGTGCTCGCGGCGCTGCACGCGCTGTGGGGTCGTCACGGCGTGCCACAGCGGATCCAGTTCGACAACGGCGGGCCGTTCGTGTCCCCGACCGGCCTGGGCGAGGTCGTGCGCGTGTGCCTGCGCCAGGGCTCAACGCCGGTGTTCGTGCCGCCCCGCGAGCCGTGGCGCAACGGCACGATCGAGCACTTCAACGACACCTTCGATAAGCGCTTCTTTCGCCAGGAGCGCTTCGCCGACCTGGGGCATCTGGCCGAACGTGCGGGCGCGTTCGAGCGCTTCCACAACGCCCAGCATCGCTACAGCGCCACCAGCGGCCTCACGCCCGACCAGAACATCACAGCGAGCAAGCCGCGTGCCCCGATCGCGCTCGCCGAGCTCCCCGCCGGCTGGCCCAAGCGCGGCAAGGTCGAGTTCATTCGCTTCATCCGCTCCGACCACAAGCTCAAGATCCTCGGCCGCGCGATCACGATGCCCGACGGCAGCGCCTACCAGTACGTCACCGCCACGCTCGATCTCGCGCTCACCGCCAACGAACACAACCTCCTCGTCTCAAGCGACCAGGGCGAGCTGCTCACCACCGGCCGCTGACCAGCCACGCGCGCCCGCGCGCGCGACGCGGGACACGGCCAAACGGCCGCCCATTGAAATGTTGACAACCATCCGGGTTGCCAACATTCCAACAGGCGCTACTACGACGATCGTCGATCGAATCCAAAAACTGACCAAGGAAACGATGTGCTCGCGGCGATCCGACACGGTGAGAGGTCAACGATGTCCTTGCGGCTGTGACTTAGCGAGCTCGCGCGCCTTGCGCTGCCGCGGCGTGCGCTTCGGCGGAGGCGGTTCGCTTGTCATGCGGCAAGCTCTAGAACCCTCGTCGGCCTGGATGTGCACGCCGCGAAGGTGGTGGCGGCGGTCCTGGACGCCGAGACGGGCGAGCTGCAGTTCTTCGGGATGGAGATGGACGTTGACCGGGTACGGGCTCGCGCGTGAGCTCGCCAAGCGTCGCGTGGAGTGTGTGGTCGCGGCGCCGTCGAAGATCCCGCGTGGGTCCGGCGCGCGGGTCAAGACTGATCGCCGCGCACAGCCCGACCGCGGAGAGCGTGTCGATCCCGCGCAGGCAGCGCAACCGGCCGATCTGCACGCTCCACGGCGAGCTGGGCAGCAGCGCGAGGATCTCGCGCTCAAGGGGCTCGCGGCGATGGGCGAGCACGTCGATCGCGCCCTTGGCATCCTCGAGCGTCGCCTGCGCCGCCGGCGTGAGCACGACCTGATCCAGCCAGCGGCGGTCCCGATCGTTCCACACATCACCGTCCTCGAAGCGGATCCCGCGGCGCAGCAGCAGCTTGGAGAGCCGGTGCCGGCAGCGCATCAGATCCTGGCGCAGCGCCTCCCGGGCGCGGACCAGATCGCGCAGCGCCTCCTCCTCGTCACCCGGCACCCGCACCGGGTGCAGCTTGCCGGCCAACAGCAGCCTGGCCAGCAGCTCCGCGTCGCCTGCGAGCCCTTCGGGGGATCCGCGTATATCAGTCTGACCCGCGTCGCGCACAGCATCGCGGGACCGCCACCCACCCAGCCGACCACAGCCGCTTCCCTCCTACCAGACCAAGCAAAGGCAGGAAATTCGTGACGCGCCCCTTGACAAACCGCCCTCCATATCAGCGACTCATGCGCCCCTGGCGGGTCCCACCCGGAAGGGATGAAAAGGGCAGGCTCCCGCAGGCCCTACGGCCACGACGTGCGGCAGGCCGTACCGCACGGGAAGCCCTCAGCGATGGCACCTGAGCAGGCATTTTCCTCCTAGTGTGTCCGGGGCGCAACGCTATTTTCGATTCAGTGTGTCCGGGGCGCAACGCTATTTTCGATTCAGGTGAAGCAGCCACGCGATCCGCGCCGGCGACGTCGCTGCTCCTGGTGCAGGGCAGCGACACCTTCGGCGCCACCAAGTGCTTGCTCGGTGCGCGCGGGGCCAGTCGGCAGCAAAGGCTCTCACTGCCGTTCGCCCACGGCAGGAGGGGTCGATGATCGGCCCTGTGTCGCTATCGCCCTGGAACGAAACCAGGTGCGTGTCGGCGGCCCAACCACCGCGACGTACAGAGTGCTGAAATCGTTCCTTATGTGGAGCGGCCCTCCGCCAGAGCGCGCGAGGCTTCTCCTTCTAGACCCCCTGTGTCAACCCAGTGCTGAGGTAGCGTCGGACGGCTGCCTATAAGCGCTGCGCGCTCTGCCCTGCGGGCAGCCTGCGGTGACGGCGGCGCCGGCCGTCGCTGTGTGGCTGGGAGGTCGGCCTGGAGGACCGACGATTGTCAGGCGGCCGCGGCAATCAGTCTCTGTAGCGCGGTGTCTTTGGCGGGGTTGTAGGTGTCGTGGTCGTGCCACAGGCGCCAGATGACCTGGCACCACGCGCGGCCGAGGATGCGGGCGGCGTGGGGGTGGCTGGCGCCCCTGGCCCGCGCTCGGTTGTAGATGTCGGCGACCCAGGGGTTGTTCCGGCGGCTTGAGTCCGCGAGGGTGTCGAACGCGGCGCGTAGCCTTGCTGGCGCCGGGCCAGAAGCACGCGAGCTGGTCGCGCAGCTGGTTAGCCAGCCCCATGCGGGTGCGCACGAGCCCCTCGCGTGCCCGGGTCATCGCCCGCAGCGCCTTGGTCCAATCGCCGTCGGGCACCAGCACCCGGAAGCGGTGACTATCGGTCCGGGCAAGCTGGGCGAGGACGAAGCTGTCGAAGCTGTCGCTCTTGCCACCGGCGACGCTGTAGCGCGGGCGCATCGCCTTGACCTGGTTGGGGCGCACCGCGATCACCGCCAGCCGGCGTCGAGCAGCCGCTCGATCACCAGCCCATCCGGCCGCTCGAGCGCGACCAGCGCCACCTCGAGCCGCAACAGCCTGGCGCACAACGCCCGGATCCCCGGCTCGCTGTGCCGGTAGCGACGCGCTTCCAGAATCCTGCCCCGCTCGTCGACCACGCACGCGGCGTGCTCCTCGCTGGCCCAATCGATCCCCGCGAACCGCCCGTCACTCATCGCCCATCACTCCCTTCATCCGACCTTGGTTGAAGTCAAGTCGGATGTAGTGGTGTAACGAGTAGAGCTCGTCGGTGAGGTTGGCGTCTCAGGCCTGAGCTGAGAAGTGTTCACCTCCTCGTTGTCTGCTTGGGGGGAGGGCGTACGGGGACTTCCTCGTAGTTTGGTGACTTCGGGGGTAATGGGCAACGGTTTGATCGGTGGTTCATGCGCGGGGGGATCAAGCGGTCATGGATGCCGTGCCGTGGAATCCGGATGATCGATGCGGGGGACTCGCCCGTAGGCGCCGTGAGCCGCTCGCCGAGCGGCCAGACGTTGGCGCAGCTGAGAAGCCCGCCTTGCCAGGGGTCGGACCAACCGTCGCTTCGCCCCCTTCGATGCAGCGGTCGTTTGCCGGTGTGCGCCGAGCCGAGCGTTCGCGTTGAAACAGATGCCGGCGGGTGGGTTCCTGTGGGTCGCGGTCATCGGCCGGAGGGCGTTAGACGGGCCCAGGACGCGTCCGTGTGCAACCCGAGGGTTACGGCTTGGCTGGATTGGGTCGGCGGGTGGCTCAGGCGGCGGTGAGACTGGGCACCTCCTGCTCGACCTGGGGGGCTCGGGGTCGGCGCAGCTCAGCGTGATCGACTCGACCGACAGGTAGCGCCGCTGGACGAGCCATTCGTCGTTCTGTTCGGAGAGCAGCGCGCCGGCGAGGCGGATCACCGCCTGGTCGTTGGGGAAGATCCCGACGACGTCGGTGCGGCGGCCGATCTCCTTGTTGACGCGCTCGAGCGGGTTGGTGGACCGCAGCTTGGTCTGGTGCTCTGAGGGGAAGGCGTAGAACGCGATCAGGTCCTCCTCCGCGTGCTCGAGCAGCTCACACACCTTCGGTGCGACCTGCGCGAGGCGCTCGAGCACGTTGGTGACCCGCTCGCGCGCCTGGTCGCGATCCTCGGCGTTGAAGATCTCCCTGAGCGCGGCGGCGACAAGCCCTCGCTGGTCGCGGCGGCAGTGCATCACCATGTCGCGCAAGAAGTGGACCGTGCAGCGCTGCCACGGGCAGCCCAGCACCCGGGCGATCGCGGCCTTGAGCCCCTCGTGCTGATCGGAGATCGCCAGCCGCACCCCATCCAGCCCGCGCTGCTTGAGCCCGCGGATGAACTCGACCCAGAACGCGCCCGATTCGACCTCGCCGACATCAAGGCCGATCACCTCCCGCACCCCGGTCTCGTGCACCGCATAGGCAACCACCAGCGCCTTGGACACCACCCGGCCGTGGTCACGAACTTTGACCTGCTTCGCGTCGAGCCAGAGATACGGGTAGGCCCCCTCCAACGGCCGCCCGCGAAACAGCTCGACCTGCTGATCCAGCGCCCGGCAGATCGCGCTCACGCGGTCCTTGGTCATCCCTTCGATCCCCAGCTGCTCCACCAGCCGATCGACCTTCCGCGTCGAGACACCGTTCACATACGCCTCCAACACAACCGCAACGATCGCCTGCTCACTGCGCCGGCGGGGCTCCAGAAAGCTCGGAAAGTACGCCGGACCCGACCGCTTCTTCGGGACCAGCAACTCGAGCTCCCCAACCCTCGTCTCCCACGCCCTGGGCCGATACCCGTTGCGATGCGTGAACCGCGTCCCCGGCGCGACCTCGCCCCGTCCAGCGCCCACCTCAGCGCTGACCTCGGCCTCCATCACCTCGCGGGCGACCAGCGCGACCGCCTCGCGCACGAAATCCTCAAGCCGACCATCCATCGTCTTGGGGGTGCGGGTCTCCTGGAGGGACTTCATGTTGACTGGGGGATGACGCCGTGGGCGTAGCGGGATTCGTGGACTCGGCGGCGTTCTTGTTTGCGGTGGTAGTGCCAGTACTCGTCGAGGTGACCGTTGCTTCGGATAGCGCGAAGCTTGAGTACTGCCTCGGCGCTGTCGAGGCCCCAGCGCGCGCCGGTGATGTCCATCCGATCTTTCACCAAGTGGCGACAGGCGCCCTCGATCACGCCGGTCGCGATCGGCCATCCGTTGCTCAGCGCGGTTGGGTAGTCGAGGTAGCGGCGTTTGGCGAGCAGGTAGTCGGCGCAGGTGTCGGCGTTGGTGCGCTTGGCGTTCTCGAGGCCGAGGCGGGTGGCCTTGCGACGGATCGCTGCGGCGACAGTGCCAGCGTTGCCCTCGAGCACTGCGCGCGCTTTCTCGTGCACCCAGCGCTCGGCGGCGGGGTCGCCCTCGGCGAAGGTTGGCGCTCACGGGGTATCGTCGTGAACGAGGAGGTTCCTGCGTGAGTTATGTCGGGACGAGCGAGGGTGCTGGGAGCCGCCGGTGGGCGGCGGTCGCGGCGTCGGTCAGGTAGGCCAGCGGCGAGCGGTGTTGCAGGCGGCAGGTCTCGCGGATGGATTGGATGCGTTCGATCCAGCGGCTGCCCTGCTCGCACTGGGTGCCGCCTTGAAGGCGGCGCATCAGGACGGCGTGTCTGACGGCGCGCTCGGCGGCGTTGTTCGTCGGGTCGATCTGGAGGTCGGGAACGTCGCAGAAGGTCCACAGCGCGTCGTACTCCTCCAACAGTCCGGCGGCGAAGTTCGCTGTCTTGGTGTGGTGGCCGGTGGCGCATTGCTCGAGCAGTACACGGATCTGCGCTCGCGGCGGCGCCAGCTGGTCACTGAGCCAGTCCGGGTCGTGGCCGTCGGTCAGGAACTCTCGGTGGATAGCGATCACTTCGCGCGCGAGCTTGACGAGTTGTGTGCCGCGGCGGCCGGCCGCCCCGGTGCGCTGGGAGACCTCGACCAGCTGGCGAATGACGTGGCACCAGCAAAGTTGTTGTTGGAGGACGTCGAGGAAGTGATAGCCGGTGTACCGGTCGCTGATCACGAACCCGCCGAACTCATCGCCCAGCAGCGCCTTTGCCGCCTTTTGGGACCGGGTCGGGTCGATTCGAAAACACGCCACCAGCGCCGACGCCGCGACCCACAGCCACTGCTGAGCTCCCTGAAGGCGCCACGTCGTCTCGTCCATATGCACGGCCTCGGCCTTGCGGATCGCGTCCCGCAGCTCAGCCCACGGATCGGCGAGGATCGCGCTCATCCGCATGATCGCGTTGTCGATCGACCCCGTCGATGCCGGGATCCGGAACACCTCAACGACCGTCTGACGGACCTGGTCACGCGAGAGCCTAAACACGCCGGCGAGCATCGCGATATGCGCATCGATACGCGGCCCGAACCCCGACAGGGCACCCGCCGACAGCTGCGCGAGCGTCGCCTTCTGACACGCCGGGCAGCGCAACCGCAGCCGGGCGTGCTCGAACACCAGCGGGCGGATCACCGGCAACTCGAACTGCTGATGGCACACCGGATCGCCGACCCGCTCCTCGCTGCCGTCAAACACATGCCCGCAACCGCAACAGTCAGGCAGATGCGCGACCCGCTTGTCCAGCCGCTCGGGCGCGACCAGCTCCCGGGTCTTGCCCTGATGCCCCGGCTGGCCGCCGGACTTGCGCATCGAGCGCTTGTACGCCTCCCGCGCCAACCGGCGACGCTCGGCCCGAGACGCCGGCGGATCCGACGACGGCGGCTTGTCGCTATTCCCCGAGTTCTGGCCAAGGCGACGCTCGAGCTCCTCGACCCGCTCACGCAGCAGCACGACCTCGTCAAGCAACGCCAGCACCAGCTGCCCCGCCGGCTCCCCGCCCGCCAACCCGATCGCCTCTACCTCGTCACGCCGCACGCACGCAAAATTCCATGCAACACGCAGGAACCCTGCTCACAACCACGACACCCCCCTGAACGCCTACCGGCGAAGAAACACCACGCCGCGTCCCAGAGATACTCCAGTACATGAATCACGTCGACGAGGATCGTGACCTTGACCTTGCGTTTGCGGGCCTCGGCCTTGATCCGGTCGATCTGGTGGTTGTTGCCATCGACCAGCGCGACCCACGGGCGCTTGTGCTTGGGGTCGCGCCGCTGTGCCTCCTCGAACATTTGCGTGATCACGGTGGCCGCGTCGTCGGTGATGCTCGCAGACAGCCACTTGCTCTTGGCCTCGGGCGCTGAGCAGGCCGCCTCGCGCTCGGTTTCGGTGGCGGGCAGGATGTCGGCTGGCGTTCTGGCCTGCGGGGCGATCTCGTAGACCGCGGCGACCTCCGCCATCCGCTTGCGGCCTTGCTTCTCGCCCTTGGACAGTCGCGTCTTGAGCTTTCGCTCAGCGCTCTGGGCCTGCTTTCTGGTCTGCGGCCTGAGCGCCTCGGGACGCATCACCACGCCTTTGGCGTCGCAGGAGAGGATCAGCACGTCGTCCTGCTCGGGAGCGGTGCGCTGGCGCTGCTCATAGAAGGACTCGAAGTCCACCGCGGCCCGGACCACCAGCTCGCGCAGCTGGCGCTTGCCCAACCGCTGGCCGGTGTGGCGGAAGATCGCCTCCTGCCCCTCCTCGAAGCTGTCGCGTGTGGCCTCGATCGCCGCGAGGCGCCGCATCCCGTGCGAGTGCTTCTCCTCGGGCAGATTCAACATCCCGTCGGCCACATATAGGTTCTCCTGCCCGCGCGCCCGGTAGGCCAGCCGGTCGACCCGAACCTCCCCGACCACCGTTGACAGCGCCCGCTCGTGCGCGCGCTCGACGTTCGCCCGGCGCACCCCGTCCGAGCCCACGACCTGATCGACCCGCTGCTCCCGCAAGGCGCGCAGATCGAGCGAGTCCTGAAACAGCGCCTGCAATAGCTCGCGACCGTCGCACACAACCCGCTCCTCAAGTTCAGAATGCTCAAGGCCCTGAGCCTCCTCGCCCGACAGCCAGCCAGCCAGCCCGCAGAACCGCTCCAGGGAGCGGGCAAACCCCTCGGGCAAAGGCAGATCGCCCGAGCGAGCGCCGGCATCGCCGGCAACATCCTTTGCCTCACCATCGGCCGGGCGCTCCACCTGAAGGAGTTTGCCCGCTGATGCGTAAGCTTGGCTTGCAAGGGTGTCGAAGTCGGCACACACGTGGCCACCTCCGGTGATCGACGTTGAACGTCTCCACCGCCGACTTTCGACACCCTCTTTTTGTGTTCCTCCTTACACCTGGCGACCCTTGCCTATAGCCGCCCACAAAATCCCTGCTCAGGCACACTTTTCAGTCCCTCTCGGAGACCCGCACCCTCGTCTTGGCGACGACATCGGCAACCGTCATGCTCTGAACTTCGGCCATCGTGGTGTCTCCATTCGTCTGACTGCGATAACAGCCGACGAGTTCCGCGCCACGGTGGCCGACCCCTCTTCAGCGGTCGACCCACCCGACGCTCGTTACACCACTTCTACCGACATGACCGATGCTCTGTCCCGAGGCGACCGACGTGCAGGTCCAGGTGCTGTTCACGCGCGCGCTCGAGCGCGAGGGCCTGTTGGACGTGATCCTCTCGCTGATCGACGAGCACGCGGCCGGCGAGCAGGAGGACGAGCTTGAGCCGATCCTGCTCTCAGTGTCGGACAACGGCGCCCAGATGAGGTCGGGCTCGACCCGCGAGTTTATGGCTCTGCACGCGATCGCGACCCACTATGGCCGCCCCGGGACGCCGACCGATCAGGCCCACATCGAGTCGCTGTTCGGCCACGTCAAGTACGAATGGCCGTACCTGTGCGCGCTAAAGGACCCGGCCGACCTATCACGCGAGCTCGACGCCGTACGCGAGCAGTACAACCGGGTGCGCCTGCACGCCGGCATCGGCTACGTGACCCCCGACGACGAGCACGAGGGCCGCGGGCCCGCGATCCGTGAAGCCCGCCGCGCCGGCCTCGCGCGCGCCCGAGAGCAGCGCCTGGCCTACAACCGCGGCACCCACCCGAGGCTGATCGGATGACGACGACGCCCCCAAACCGCCAACAGCGGGCGACCGATCACCCTGCCCGCCTCGCCGCAGGGCCGCACAGGGCCGCACAACGCGTCGGTGCTCGCCGCAACCGCCCAAATCGAGCCCGCGAGCTCTCAGCGGCCCTGTCACGGCCCTCGGCAGCTCTGCTGCCGACCTCACCAGCCCATCAACGAAGCTGGCGCAGACTGTCAAGGCCAGCCCGACAGGGCCCAGCGCAGCCGGCCGCGCAGCGGTGGCCTTGACCGGCCGCGCCGGCGTAGCTAACCACGCCACGAACCCTGCACTACCATCAATCCACTACCCCATGACGACCCCCGGAACTGGCTGCGAATTACACGCCCAGATTTCGGAAAAGACTCAGACACACGTCACGCCGAGCAGATCCACGCCGCCCTCCACGACCATCCGGGCGGGCTGACCCGCAGCCAGATCAGCCAGACGCTGAACCACAACCAGCCCGCCGGCGAGATCGAGACCGCTCTGCACGCCCTGCACGCCGCCGGCCGTGTCACCGCCACCCAGATCCCCACCGGCGGACGCCCAGCGCAACTCTGGACCGCCACCAGCAGCTAGAACCCAGCCGCCCCCAGCCGCAGCGAGCAACTGCCGGCACGGCCTGCCCGCGGAACCATGCCGCTACCACTACGCGCGAGTGGGTCGCATCGCTCGCCCAGCACCGCTCGCACGACCGCACGTCTCGCGAGCCTCAACCAACCCCTTCGTGGCGAGCGATCAACGCGAGAGCGAAGCGGTCTCAACGCGCGACGCACCCCGCGCGCTCCCCCGACCCGCGTCCCCTTCATCGCAAGCCTTTGACGTTCCGGCCCACGCAACCCTCCCGGGTTACTTCTTCTTTCGTACCCCACCCCCTGATGCCGACTTCCAGCTGCGCCACCATGCCGGATCTGAGCTTCGCTCAACACGAGCGCGAGCGCGATCTCACGGCCAGCGTGCATCTCGGTCTCACCGGCGCAGCCGACGGCCGCGGCCCTGAGCTTCTCCAGCAGCTCGGCGGGCGCCTTGCCGCCGCTGTAGCGCTGGTTGCGCAGGAACGTTGCGAGCCTCTGCAAGCCGAGCTTGCGCGCGTCAAGCGGGCTCGGGTAGCGCTTCAAGAAGGCCAGCGAGATCGGGCTGTCCAGACTGCTGAACAGGCCGACCGGCCCGGGCCAAAACCGCTCAAGCTCTGAGCGCAACTGGTTGGCGAGCGCCACGCGAGTCCGCACGAGGTCCTCCCGCGCGCGGGTCAGCGCCTTGATCGCCTTGGTCTGATCGCTGTCAGGCTCAAGCACCCTGAAGCGATGGCTGTCAGTACGCGCCAGCTCGCAGATCACGAACGCGTCAAAGCGGTCAGACTTCCCGCCTGAGGCGCGGAAGCGCGCACGGGCAGCGGCCACCTGGTTGGGATGCAGCGCCAGCACCCGCAGCCCCACGTCCAGGAGCCGGTCCACCAGCAGTCCGTTCGGCCGCTCGATCGCGACCAGCTCAACCCTCGCCCGCACCAGCGCCCGGCACAACGACCGCAGCCCCGCCTCATCGTGCGCGAACGTGGCAGCCAGAAGCTCCTCGCCCGCCTCGTCGCAGACCAACACATCATTCTTCTCCGACGCCCAATCAACGCCGGCGTAATTGCCCATCTCGATCCTCCTGTGATCATCAGACAACCTAGACATCGCCCCCGGCCAAGAGGTACCGTTGCGGACGCTCATAGACAGGCCCTCAACGGGGCTACGTCCTGTTGCCGCTTGCGGCACCTCACCCCGCCGAGGCGAGCTGGTCTTCTCGTGGCCCTCTAACGGGCAAGCGAAAGCAGGCTCTCCCTCGGCGGCGGTCGAGGCTCCAACACAGAAGAGGATGCCCTATGAGCGAAACGCCGGCAGTCGAAAGACAACAGGAAACCGGGACGCGATGGCCAGCCCCTCCAGTTGGCCGTCCCGCATAACCGGTCGGATAGCGGGCCTGGTGCCCGGACGCGAAAGCGCGCTGACGCGGTCAGGTGAGCCTGTGAGGAGAAAGATGACCTAAGCCCCGGAACCCGAGGACAAGTTGGACGGCGCGACGAAGGTCGCGGTGAACGGACCAGAGGACGTGCCCTTTGACTGGCGCCAGGTTGACTGGCGGCGGGCGGTCGAAGCGAGCGTACGGCGGTTGCGGCAACGGATCTTCACGGCGTCGCAGGCGGGGGACCTCGCAAGGGTCCGCAACCTGCAGAAGTTGATGCTCCGGTCGCGCGCGAACACGCTCTTGAGCGTGCGGCGGCGGCACGTTCCCCGCGCGGGGAATGGTCGCGCAGTGGTTGAAGGCGGGCGTGGTCGAGCAGGGTCGGCTGCACCGCACCGAGGAGGGAACTCCGCAAGGCGTGTGATTAGCCCTGTGCTGTTGAACGTCGCCCTGCACGGGATGGAGGCGGCCGCCGGAGTCCGTTACGCCACCAACGGCCACCAACGGCCGGCACGTGGTCGCGATGACGGGCTGCCCGGTGCTGATCCGCTACGCCGATGACTACGTCGCTCTCTGCCACACCAGGCAGGAGGCGCTCGAGGTCAAGGCCCGGCTCGCCGAGTGGCTGGCCCCCAGGGCTTGGCCTTCAACGAGGACAAGACGCGCGTCGTCCCCCTCAGCGAAGGCTTCGACTTCCTGGGATTCAACGTCCGCCGGTATCGCGGCAAGCCGCTGATCAAGCCAAGCAAGGCGCGAAACCGAAGGGATAGAGCGGGTTGTAGCCCGATCCCCAGCCGGAGTTCGTCCCAGCCAGTTGGTCGGAGAACTTCGGCTCGTCCCCCGGCGGGGTCGGACCGGTCGGATTGAACCCCGACGACGTCTGCGCCGCATCGCTCGGCCACGTAACCGACAGCTTGCCGCTCGGGTGTACTTGCCAAACAACACGTCTGCCACCCCGTTACCGCCCTGCGCGCCGGGGAGGTACGCGACTAGCACCGCGTTGGCGTTGTCGCCGGGACCGAGGCCGAGGGGTCGTCCTGCGACCACCACCACAATCACCGGCTTCCCGGTGGCCTCGAGCCCCGAGATCAGCGATTTCTGGTCCGCCGTCAGCCGCGGGCTGGATCGTCCCCCAGACCCTCGGCGTACGGCTGCTTCTCGCCTACCACGGCGACGTAGGCGTCAGTGCTGCCGGCCTGCGCGACCGCGCTGGCCTGGTCGGTTGCGAGCGTGGCGTCGGGTCGGCCTGCTGGATGCCCTTCCAGACTGTGACGGCTGGTGGAATCTGGTCGGGCGGCCCGGCACAGCAAGCCTGGCTGCCGTTGTTGTAGACACCCTGCCAGCTGACGCTCCAGCCACCCAGCAGGTTCGCGATTGAATCGGCATTCGGGCCGGTCACGTCGACCTTGCTCCCCGCTGACAGCGACAGAGCGTTGTTCGGGTTGCGGAGCAGTGTCATCGACTCGTCCGCGGCCTGCCGCGCGAGGTCCGCGTTGGCGGTCACCGCGGCATCAGCCTTCGTCGGATTGACGTACGGGTGGTCGAACAGACCGAGCTTGAACTTCAGTGTCAGAATCCGGGATACCCCCTGGTTGGCCCGCCACATCGGGACTCGTCCGTCCGTGACGTCGGCGGTCAGTGCCGCGTCCCAGCCACTGGGGTTGTCCGGCTCCATCGCCATGTCAACGCCGGCGTTGACCGCGTCGGCGACCGCACCGGCGCCGCCGTAAGCGCGGGCTCCTCGCCCCATGTCTCGTAGTAGCAGCCCCAGCGGTCGTCGCGGGCGACGTCCTGGACGGGGGCGAAATCCCACAGCGATCCGTCCGCGTGGGTGGTGGTGGTGAACACCCCCTCGCGTGACCACCGTGGCCTCGTCGCCGTCCGGTGGTCCCCTACCTCCGCTGACGCCATCTACCTCTCTCTTCCTCTGGCGGCGCCTGTGTTACCCAGCTAGCCGATCCTCAAACCGGTTTCTTCTCGCTGGGCGCGCCAGGTCCGAGCACTGACAGGCGGGATGTCTACGGCCACACACTTCGGGCACTCGGCCGACGGCTACTCCCCGCGGCGCTGGCAGTCCGTAGCGATGCTCTCGGGGCGGGCCCACGGGGCCCTGGACGGTTCAGATAAGTCTCAAGGTTAGAACTGGGGAACAGGGACTCGAACCCCAACTTCGACGTCCAGAGCGTCGCGTGCTGCCATTACACCATTCCCCAGTGTATTGAGAAATCCCTCTAACTACGCGATGAGTATAGGTAAGTTCGTCCGAGCCGAATGCGAACGTATGTTCGTGCAATCGCCCGTCCGAGGATACATCGAGGAGCTTCATCGCCTCGGTCTACCTGGACCTCAGATCGCGCGCCAGCTCGATCTCGCACCAGCGACGGTCAGGTATCACCTCGCCGGTTGGCCAATCGCGCGCCGTCGGCCGCGGCATGGTCGGTTCCTCGCGAAGCAGCTGCATCCCGGTCTCCAACGAGGACACACGTGGCACAGCTGCTAGCCGAAGGCCTCTCCCGCGTCGAGATCGCGCGCCGGCTCGGTCTCTCGAAAGCAACGGTCAGCTATTACGCGAGGCGGCTTGGCGAGGTTATCGACGACCGATGCGCTCGACGCTATGACTGGGATGCAGTTCAGCGGTATTACGACGAGGGCCATAGCGTTCGCGAATGCATCAGGGCATTTGGATTCTCGTCCGCTAGCTGGTGGGATGCCGTCAAACGCGGCGTGATCATCGCTCGACCTAGCACGACGCCGATGTCCGAGTTGCTAGTCGCGGGAACCTACCGTGGGCGCTACAACGTCAAGCTGCGACTGGTCAGGGAAGGCCTGAAGGAAAACCGGTGTGAGCGATGCGGACTGATCGACTGGCGGGGCGATCACCCTTGCCCTCCATCATGTCAACGGTGAACGCAATGACAATCGCCTGGAGAACCTGCAGCTGCTGTGTCCCAATTGCCACAGTCAGACGAACACATATGCCGGCCGGAACACTTCCGCCCGGACCCTCCCCCCACCCGCCGACTAAACCTCCTTACACCGCTGCCAGGTCGCTCGAGACGTCCTCGAGCTCGCCGATCTGGGCACTCACGTCACCATGGCTTGAGATCAACCGCGCAGCGTGCGCGAGATCGGCTGAGCGGCCAACCGCCAGCGCCGCCGCGACGCGGCCGTTGCGCAGGTACCAGATGCTGAACTCGCCGTCATCGATCGAGCCCCGCACGACCTCCTGATCCCAGTCCGAGGCGGGCCCGACGTACTCGAGCGAGGCCCAATCGGACAGGTCGGAGAAGAAGTAGGGCACGACGTCGTGGGGCTGGTTGTGGCCAAGCATGTTCAGCGCTGCCGTCTTGCCCTGGTTGAAGGCCACGTCCCAGTGCTCGACCCGCAGCCGCCGGCCGTGGACCGGGCTGTCGTACTCGGCGATGTCCCCCGCCGCGAAGATGCCGGGTACGGTGGTCTGCAGGCACGAGTCGACGGCCACGCCGCCGCTGTCGCCGAGCGTCATACCGGCGCTCCGCGCCAGGGTCACCTCGGGGACCGCGCCGATGCCCATCACGACCACATCCGCATCGAGCTCGCGGCCTGATTTGGTGATCACTCGAGTGACCCGGCCGCCAGCTCCTTCGAGCCGGTCGAGTTCGTCTTCCCCGAACACCGTGATGCCGTGATCCTCGAGCCGGCTCTGGAAGAACCGTCCGGCCTGTTCGCCGAACCCGCGGCTGAGCGTCGCCGGCTCGAGCATCACCAGTGTGCAGGAACTGCCCAGCTCGGTGAGTGAGGCCGCGACTTCGCTGGCGATGTAGGAACCGCCGATCAGCACGACCCGCTTGCCGGCTGCGTTCTCGCGGATCGTGTCGCTGTTGGGAAGCGTCCGGAGGTAGTGAATTCCTTCGAGCTCGCAGCCTGGAGCGTTGATGCGCCGCACGTTCGCGCCGGTGGCCAGCAGCGCCTTCTCGAAGCTGATCTCCTCCTTGTTGGACAACTTGAGCGTGCGGCTGTCGGTGTCGAGCTTCAGGACGGACGCGCGCGTCAGCAGCTCGATCTGCTGCTCGGCGTACCAGTCAGAGGGCCGGAACAGCGTGTCCGAGCGCGACTCCGTGCCCTGCAAGTAGCCCTTCGAGCACGGCGGACGGTTGTAAGGCGGGTCGGTTTCGCGCCCGACCAGCAGAATCTGCCCGTCGGCGCCGGACTCGCGCAACCAGCGGGCGCAGTTTCCGGCCGCCAGTCCGCCGCCAATCAATACAAAGTCGAGGTGGCGTGCAGCCATCGCTAGGTCGTAGGCCCGGCGCCGTCGTGCGCGAACTGCGGCGTGATCTGGCTCTCGAGCCCCGGATCGAGAATCAGCAGCACCTGGTCCCCGGCCTCGATCACCGAGTCGGCTTTGGGCACGAACCCGGCGCCTCCGCGAAGCACGGAAATGATCAGCGAGCCATCCGGCAGGAGCACTTCTTGCACCTTGCGCCCAGCGGCCGAGGAGCCCTCCCCTACCTCCAGTTCGATGATCTCGAGATGCTCCTCTTCCAGCGCCAACAACTGGACGAGGCCGTACTCCGGCACCTCGTGTTCGATCAGACGGAGAATCAGGTCGGTCGCTGACACTGCCGGCTGGATCCCGAGCAGCTTGAAATGCTGAAGGTTGCGCGGATTGTTGACCCGGGCCACGATCCGCTGGACGCCATACTTCTCCTTCGCGACCTGGCAGATGAGGATGTTGTCCTCGTCATCGCCGGTGACCGCGATCACGAGGTCCGCGCGTTGAATTCCGGCGCGCTCGAGCACCCACAGCTCGGTTGCGTCGCCGTACTGGACGGCGTGTTCGAGCTCCTCCTCGACGATCCGGTAGCGACGGTGATCGGATTCGACCAGCGTCACCTCGCGGTCCTTGGCAATCAGCTCCCGCGCGAGGTTCCAGCCCACCTTTCCCGCTCCGACAATGATTACGTACATCTCTCCGCCAGTCCCCTTACGGCGCGAGCGCGACGCGCTCGGCTTCGTCGATCGCCTGCTGTGTGGGGCAGATCGTCAGCAGCCCCTGCTCTCCGTACCAGCTGGCCCGCGCGGGATCGGCGACGCGCACGACGACGCGCGGCACCTTGAACCGCCGCTGGGCGATCTGCGAGATCACCAGGTTCGTGTTGTCGCCACTTGTCGCGGCCATGAACACGTCCGCTTCCTCGATGCCAGCCTCGATCAGACCATCGATCTCGAGCGCCGTGCCGACCGTAAAGCGACCTCCGGCGTCCTCCCAGGTCGTCGACTGGTCCTTGTCGAGTCGCTCGTGCGAGAGCGGGTCGCTGTCCATCACCGAGACCTCGTGCCCAGCGTCGAGCACCCGCTTGGCGAGAGCAGATCCCACACGACCACAACCCACGATCAGAATGAACATCACTATGACTGTAGAGGGCAACGCGACACGGTGCCGGTGCGGGAGCGTAGCGAAGCGCCGTCACGATCCTCCTGGATCGGCGGCCTTTGGATGCAACTTTCCCAGGAACGGCCGCGCCGCGACCACGGCCAGCGCTCGCCGTTTGCCCGCGGGCGCCTGCGGCCACTCGATCGTCGCCGTAATCAGCCGCACCCCGTCGGTCGTCATCACCTGCCGCTCCCCCGGGAACCAGTACGCATCGAGCCCCAGTCTCGACACTTTCACCGGAGCCGGCTCCTCCCGCCCGGTTGAGAACACCTGCTCGGCCTCCACCGCCGTGCGCTCGAGCGGACACCGACCCGGGATAACTCCCAGGAAGTCAGCGACCGCCACCCGCGCCCCTCGGGGGACTCGCGTGGCCCTCAACCACAAACCTAAGTTCAGCACACCGAGCACGTCCCCGAGGGGGCGCGCGCCATCGCCCGCTACGTAATGATCGGAATGATCAACAGCGCGACGATGTTTGCGACCTTGATCATCGGGTTGATCGCCGGCCCCGCCGTGTCCTTATAGGGATCCCCGACCGTATCGCCGGTGACCGCCGCCGCGTGCGCCTCGGAGCCCTTGCCCCCGTAGGCACCGTCCTCGATCAGCTTCTTCGCGTTGTCCCAGGCGCCGCCGCCCGAGGTCATCGAGATCGCGATGAACAGACCGACAACGATCACGCCGATCAGCAATCCGCCGAGGGCCTCGATGCTGATCAGGCCGACGATGAAGGGAATCAAGATCGGGATCAGCGCCGGCAAGATCATCTCGCGCTGGGCCGCGCGCGTCACCAGGCTCACGGCCGCTCCGTACTCGGGCTGATCGGTGCCCTCCATGATCCCCGGCTTCTCGCGGAACTGGCGGCGCACCTCCTCGACGACGGCGCCGCCGGCGCGGCCGACCGCCTCCATCGCCAGTGAGGCGAACAGGTAGACCATCAGTCCGCCGATCAGCAGCCCGATCAGGACCGCCGGATTGCCGATCGAGAAGTCCGGATGCTTGCCGTTCTGGATCAGCTCGTTCTGGAATGCGTTGAACAGCACCAAGGCGGCGAGGGCGGCGGAACCGATCGCGTAACCCTTCGTGACCGCCTTCGTGGTGTTCCCGACCGCGTCGAGAGGATCGGTTACGTCACGGACCTCTTCGGGCAGGTCCGCCATTTCAGCGATCCCGCCCGCGTTATCGGTGATCGGGCCGAACGCGTCGAGCGCCACGATCAGACCGGTGAGCGACAGCTGCGCCATCACGGCCACGCCAATCCCGTAAATACCGGTGGTGGTGCCGCCGCCGGCGAGCTTCCAAGCACCGAAGATGCCGAGCGCGATCACAATCACCGGTGGCCCGGTGGACTGTAGGCCTTTGGCAAGGCCCTGGATGACGTTCGTGGCGTGCCCGGTCTGAGATGCCCGGGCGGTGCTCTTCACCGGCGCAAACCGCGTCGAGGTGAAGTAGTCAGTGATCACGAACAGGCACGCCGTGACGCCGACCCCGATCAGCGCGCACAAGTAGTACTTCCACCAGTGCGGCGCGGCGCCGGTGCCCGACTTGAAAGTGAGGCCGCGCATCATCCAATAGGTGATCGGGAGAAACGCCAGCGCGGCGAGCACGCCAGAGACGATCAGGCCCTGGTAGAGCGCACGCTCGACGTTGCCGGCGCGCGATCTGACAGCGAACGTGCCGATGATCGAGGCCACGATCGAGACGGCGCCGAGCACCAGCGGGTAGAGCGCGACCGCCGATTGCTGGTTGAACAGCAGGATGCCCAGAAGCATCACCGCGACGGCGGTCACGGCGTAGGTCTCGAACAGGTCGGCGGCCATCCCGGCGCAGTCGCCGACGTTGTCGCCGACGTTGTCGGCGATCACCGCCGGGTTGCGTGGATCGTCCTCGGGGATTCCGGCCTCGATCTTGCCAACCAGGTCGGCGCCGACGTCGGCGGCCTTGGTGAAGATTCCCCCGCCCAAACGGGCGAACACAGAGATCAGCGAACCACCGAATCCGAGGCCGATCAGCGCGTTCACGGCGTTTTTCTCGCTTTCCCCCGCGATCCAGGTGAGCACGCCGTAATAGCCCGCCACACCCAGCAGCGCGAGGCCCACGACGAGCAGCCCGGTCACCGCTCCGCCTCGGAACGCCACGGCCAAGGCCCGCGAGACGCCGCTGCGGGCGGACTCCGCCACCCGCGCGTTCGCGCGTACGGAGACGTTCATCCCAATGTAGCCGGCGGCGGCCGAGAGCAGGCCGCCAATCAAGAAGCCGACCGCGACCCGGATGTTCTGGATCGGGATCAGGATGATGAACAGGACCACGCCGACACCGGCGATCGTGGTGTACTGCCGGTTCAAGTAGGCCTTCGCGCCCTCCTGAACGGCCGCAGAAATCGAACGCATCGTTTCGTTGCCCGGCGAGAGCGCGAGCAGGGAGCGCGAGGTCAGGACGCCGTACACGACGGCGGCGCCCGCGCACACGAGCGCAACGAGGACGCCGTGGTGCGTCAGGAAGCTAGACAAGAAGATCCTCCGACTGAAGCTCTTAGATCGTGAGAGGGCGCGGGAGAGCCGCCAGAAAACTTCAAAGGGCCGCCACCCGAAGGTCGAGCGGAGGCCCAGTAATAAGACGGCGTGAGAGTGTACCGTGCGGGGAGGCGGGACGCTGTCAGCGTCGGTTACTCCCCCGGCACCCACAGCCGACCGCTACGCTGCGCCGGTCCTGGTTCGCCCGGCTTCGCTGGCGGCGATTGCGCTGACGATGGGTCTGGAGGCTCCTCGGAACCGCCGAGACCCGATTCTCCGCTCGTCGACTCGGCCGGCGGCTGCTGGCCGCCGATCTTCACGAACGCGAGCTGAAGTTGGGAAAGCGCCTCGCGGATCGGGCCGACCTGCGCCGGCGCGAACCCCTCGAGCTGTGGCAGCAGTGCCCGGATCGATTCGATCGCGAGCCGAACCTGTGCAAGATCACGCTCATCCTCGGTGCCCGGCGAAAGTCCGGTGCGTCGCATCCCGAGATTGACCAGCGTTACCACGTTCTCGACGAGAACCTGCTCGACCCGGATTTTCTTGATCTCCGCCTCGTAGGCCGCCCGGAGCTCCTCTTCTGACGGCTGCCCTTGTTCTGTGCTCATCGCGTCACCTCCGCAGTACGTCCAACAGCGCCAGGATACGTCTCCTTCGTCTGCGCGACGACCCCGGCGTAGATCTCGCGCAAGCTGATCCCCGCCTCGCCCATGCGCCGTTGGCGCTGCGCGCCGTTGAGCTCAGGCAGCGAAACTTCGATTCCGAGCTCAGCGCGCGCCGGCGCCGACCACTCGAGTAGCCGCTCGAGCGTCTCGGCCGCAGGAAAAACCTCGCCGCGCTCGAGGTCGATCAACTCACCATCGAGCCCGTAACGGACCGCCCGCCACAAGTTCTCCTCGATCAACCGGACCGGTGGGTCGACGAATGGGACGCCCGAATCGTAATCGCGGGCCGCCTGAGCCACGCAGGCCACGATCAGCGATGCCAGCCCCTCCGACTCCCGGGCGGTTGCTTGAGCGTCGCAGATCCTGACTTCCACGGTCCCGAACGAGAGATGGGGGCGCACCGACCACCACACTTGCGTGTACTCGATGATCGAGTGCGTGCGGACCAAGAACTCGATGTACTGGGCGAACTCGTCCCAGCTCCCAAACGCCTCGGGGACTCCGCACCGCGGAAAGCTCTTAGTGAAGGTCTGCGTCCGCGCGCTGTGCAGCCCGGAGTCGCGGCCGTCGAGGAACGGAGAGTTCGCGGACACCGCGAGCAGCAGCGGCAGGACGGGCCGCAACCGGTCGCACACGCGTACCGCCCGGTCGGCGCCCCCGATTCCCACGTGGACATGAAGCGAGAACGTGTTATTGCGCCACGCGACGTACTTCAGACCCTCCTCAACGCGCCGGTAATGCTCGGTCGCGATTATGTGCTGGTCGCGGTAATCCGACCACGGATGCGTGCCGGTCGCGCCGAGTGCGATCCCTCGCTCTCCGGCCAGCGCAAACAGGCGCCGGCGACGGTCGCGCTGCGCGGTGATCGCCGCGGTCAGATCCTGGCCTTTGCCCGAGCGGATCTCGATCTCCGAGGAGATCAGCTCGCCGGCGATCGACTGCGCGAGTACGGGATCAGCGGACGCGGCATCGCGGAGCTCGTCGAACCGCGAACTCAATCCCAGATCGACGGGGTCCAGCAGCGCGAACTCCTCCTCGAGCCCGACCGTGAAGTCGATTGAGGCGTCCAGGGCCGCACGAGCGAGATTTAGGTCCACAACCTTTCCCGGCTGTTCGATCAGGTGAGATAGAAGTACAGCGCGTAGAGCAGATCGACCGCTGGACTCGAGGTGTGGACGGTGACTTCGGGGGGCACCTGGAGTAGCGCATCGGAGTAGTTGAAGATGATCTTCACGCCTGCCTCGGCGATCTCATCGGCCAGAGGTTGTGCAGCGGACGAGGGCACCGCTAACACCGCCACGACGATCTCGTCATCGTCGATCATGCTCCGCAGCTCGGAGTTGTGTTGCACCGTAAGCGGCCCGATGTGGGTTCCCACCTTGTCCTCGTCGGTATCGAACACCGCCACCACCCGGAAGCCATGATCCGCGAAGATGTCCGAGGTGGCGATTGCCGTGCCCAGGTGTCCGGCACCGAATAGGGCGATGTTGTGCTGGCCGGAGGTGCGCAGGATCATGCGGATCTGCTTGACCAGCGATTCGACGTTGTAGCCAACCCCGCGCTTGCCAAACTTTCCAAACCCCGACAGATCTCGCCGAATCTGGGTCGAGTTGACGTGTGTGTAGTCGGCCAGCTCCTGGGAAGAAATAGTCTCCTTGCCGATCTTGCGCGCCTGCGTCAGCACCTGTAGGTAGCGCGACAGCCTGGCAGCGACACCAAGTGAGAGCTTTTCCCCGGGCTTGTCGATACCCGACTGGAAATCGACGTTTCGATCCTCGCGGCCGACCGTGTAGCTCATCCGGGCTTCACTCTACTAGTGGGGCGATGCGCGCCGGGCTGGGCCAGGCGAGGCTGGCTCTACGCCTGGGGCCAGGAGACGCCCCAGCTCGAGTTCGTCGACGAACAGCTCAAAAGCCTCCATCCCGTCGATCGTAACGACAGGAATCCGCTCGAGATAGGACTGCAGCAGCGCCTCGTCGGAATCGATGTCGCACTCCTCCAGCCGGAACGGATGAACGGTGCACACCCGCGTCAGGACCGTTCGCGCCTGATCGCATAGGCAGCAGCCCTCCCGGCCGTATAACACGACGGTCTTCATCACGCCGCGAGTGACCGCTCGCCGGTGGCGTAGACGTCCAATCCGAGGTACTCGGGGTAGGGCAGTGGCCGGACGTAGCGCGCGGCGCTGGCAATCATTGCCGCATTGTCCGTGCACAGCTCACGCGAAGGGATGTCCAACTCCACGCCGAGCTGGGTCAGCCGCTCGCGCAGCGCACCATTTGCCGCCACTCCACCTCCGACCGCGAGCCGCTCGAGTCTGGTTGCGCTCAGTGCCCGCTCGACGCGGATTACGAGCGACTCGACAATCGCTCGCTGGTAGGAGGCCGCGAGGTCCGCACGACGGCGGCCGGTTTCGGTTGCTCCGAGGTCGCGGATCCGGTACAGCAACGCGGTCTTCAAGCCGGCGAACGAGAAATCGAGTCCCGACACTCGCCTCGCGGTCGGAAACGCGAACGACTCGGGATCGCCGTCCCGCGCGAGGCGCTCGAGCGCGGCCCCGCCGGGATATCCGAGCCCGAGCAGACGGGCACCCTTGTCGAAGGCCTCGCCCGCCGCGTCGTCGAGCGTCTGCCCGAGCACCTCGTAGTCGGGGCCGGGATCGGTCACGTTGGCCAGCAAAGTGTGCCCGCCGCTGGCGAGGAGGCTGAGAAACGGTGGCTGGAACGGCTCGGGGGCAAGCTGGCTGGCGGCCACGTGACCGTGGAGATGATCGACCGGCGCCAGCGGGAGCATGTGCGCAGCGGCAAGCGCTTTGGCGGTGGCGAGGCCAACGAGGAGCGCCGCGACCAATCCCGGGCCGCGGGTCACCGCGATTAGGTCGACCTGCTCCAGCGACACCTCAGCGCGGCTCAGGGCATCGTCGAGAGCCACGCCCACCAGCTCGAGATGATGGCGCGAGGCGATCTCGGGCACGACACCGCCGTAGCGATCATGGATTCCCTGCGAGGAGATGACGTTCGAGCGGATCTCGCCTTCCTCGGTGAGCACCGCTGCACAGGTGTCATCGCAGCTGGTTTCGAGCGCGAGAATCACCCGTGCGCGCCGGACGTCGAAGTCGTCTCGGACGTACGCCACATGATCACCGCATCCTCGCCGGTGTCGTGGTAGTAACGCGGGCGCGTTCCCGCTGAGCGGAAGCCAAACTGCTCATAGAGCGTGATGGCACCGGCGTTCGAGGTCCGCACTTCAAGCGTGTAGGACGCCTCGCGGCCGGCCCCCTCGAGCATCTGCTCGAGCAGTCCAGTCGCGACACCGCGTCGACGGGTCGGTGGATCGACCGCAATGTTCATCAGGTGCCACACCTGGTCATAGCGTGAGCAGATCAGGTAGCCGACCACTTTTTCGCCCTCCAGCGCGGCCAGACACACGCCTGATGGCTTGGAGAGCTCGAGCACGAACATCGCCAGCGACCATGGCGTCGGAAAGGCGCGTCGCTCGACCCCGATTACCTGAGGCAGATCGGAATAACCCAAGGGACGGATCCGGATCGTTTCGGTGGTCATGGTCATGTATCGCGGTGGGCAATCTCGGCGTCGGGGAGGCGGAGATACTCTGGGCTGACCTCATCAGGACTACTCCCGGCCTGCTTGCAGGACGCAAGCCGGCAATGGTTGGTCGCGCTAACCCGGTGAAGCTCCGAGTCGTCCGCTGGGATCAACGCTCCCGACCGCTCGAGAACCTCCCTGAATTCTACTGCGCCGTCTCCGAGCGCCATCACGCCTCCACGGAGATCTCCGATCAGCGTTGTCAGCCGTTCGGGCGTGAGGGCGCAAGGACCGTAAGCCGGTGGCGACTGAATCATGGGCGGACCGCCCTCGCGCCGCCAACCGGCTACGAACACCTCACCGCGGCGCGCATCGATCACCGCAAGTAGCGTCTTGATGTCAGACCGCCGGTGCGGATCCAGCGACGCTCCGAGCGCCAGCGAGGAGAGGGTGGAGACGCCAACCAGCGGGATCCGCCGCGCTCGACTCAAGGCGCGTGCCGTGGCGATCCCGATCCGCAGACCCGTGAACGTCCCCGGCCCAACGCCGACGCCGAGCTTGTCGATCTGATCCCATTGTGTTCCGCTGTGCTCGAGCAGCTCGGAGATCAGCGGCAGCAGATACCTGGCGTGCCCAGGACGACTGCCCGGGGTTGGGTCATCTCGTGCCTCGGCCGGCGGAACCCCTCCGTCCGCGTCCCACAGCGCGGCCGTCGTCGCGCGTGTGGCGGTATCGAACGCCAGGATCTTCACCTGATCTCCACCACGCGCCCATCTCCGTCAGCGTGCTCGATCCGCACGCGCGCCGCGATCCGCGCGAGCCTGGCCAACTCCGCCTCGCCACCCTGGGGCCATTCGACGAACGCGATCGTGTCCGGACCGAGATAGTCGACCAGCAGATCTGGCTCCTCACCGGCAAGTCCGGGCACTCGAAACAGGTCCAGGTGCGATACCGGGACCGGAGCGGGGTAGCGCTGGCCGATCGTGAACGTCGGGCTCGTCACAGGAGCGCTCACGCCCAGCGCGCGACAGGCACCTCGCACGAACGTGGTCTTCCCGGCGCCGAGTTCCCCCTCGACCAGGACCACGTCGCCGGGCACCAGCCTGGCGGCAAGCTCGGCGCCGAGGATTGCGGTTTCCTCTGCGCTGCTGGTACGCACTCGGCGCGCTGCTCGCTTGAGGGCCATCGCTGGCCGGACACTGTAAAGAAGCTCTAGGAAGAGGCGCCGTCGCGAACGGCATGATCTTTGCGGCGAGCCTCCGCGCCTTTCGGTACCGTGATTTGCTCGATGTCCACGCCCGCAACCGAACCCCGTCGCGGTCGCCTGACCGCCGCCAAGACACGGTACGAGCCGCAGATCGCCGCTCTGCGCACCTCGGACACCGCCAAGGCGGCCGGGCTGGCCGGCGCGATGATCGCCAACAACGTTATCGCGTTGGGCTCGACGGTCCTGTTCGCGCGCCTCCTGTCCGACTACGCGTCACTCGCGGCGCTGGTCAGCTATTTCCTGATCCTGTCGGTGGTCGGGCAGGCAATCCAGGTGGCGACCGCCCGAGAGGGCGTCCTCGGCCGTCTCGGGGTGGGCGCCGAGTTGGTCACCACGCTCAAACGCTGGACGCGTTCGATCGTTTGGTTTACGCTCGCGATGACCGTCCTCTCGATCCTGCTGCGCGAGCCGATCGCGCAGGCTGTCGGCGTCAAGAAGGACCCGTGGGCGGCGGCAATCGGACTCCCTGCCGCATGCCTATGGCTGGAGCTGTCGATCCTGCGTGGAGCGCTTCAAGGAGTTGGCGACTACAAGAGTGTGGGGATCAGCCTGATCGGGGAGCAGGCGACGAGGCTCGTCGTCGGCGCGGGGCTCGCCGCCGGGGGGCTCGGAGTCACGGGCGCGTACCTGGGCACGCCGATCTCCTTCATCGTGATGGGAGTGTTCTGCGCGGTGCACATCCGACGATATGCCGCCGGCTGTGACCCCAACGCGGTGGTCAGCGAGCAGGACCGGAAGGCCGCAATCACGCTGTGGAAGCACGTCACCTACGCGTGGGCGCCAATCGCCGGGCTGATTGTGATCGCCGTGCTCCAGAACATCGACATCATCGCCGCCAAGCACCGGTTCACGGGGAAGGATCTGGCGAGCTCTTACGCCGCCACCGCTGTCGCCGCGAAGGTGCTGATCTGGGTCGCGATGGGGGCGAGCTTCTACATCGTCCCCGAGGTGTCGCGGCGCCGCGCGGAAGGAAAGGACACGCGCCCCGTGCTGATGCGCGCGCTGACGATCATCCTGGTGTGTGCAGTTCCGGTACTACTGATCTTCGCCTTCGGCGCCAAGCCGCTGCTCCGAGCCGCGTTTGGACCCAAGCGGCTGGCGGCGTCGGACTCGCTGCTGGTGCTGGGCGTCGCCTTTAGCGTGCTGGCCTGCACGTTCCTCGCGATTCAGTACATGTTGGCGCTGAAGCGAACCTGGTTCTTGATCGTGCTCGCCGCGGTGGCGATCGCCGAGCCCGTGCTGCTGCTGCAGGCCTCGCGCCGGCCGGCTAAGTTCGCGGCGGTCGTGCTCGGCATTCAGGCGGTCGGAGCGCTGCTGGCGTTCGCACTTGCGCTACGGCGTGACAACGCGCCGCCAGAGCCGGCCGTCTCTCCAGAACCGGCGTAACGCCGCAGCGCGTGATCGAGTACGTCGACCATTTACACGAGCACTTTGTCGACCCGGTGGCGATCGAGCGGGGTCGCTACCTTGCACCCCGCAGCCCGGGGTTCAGCGCGCGGATGACTGACGCGGCGCTCGCCGCCCATCGATTCGGCGCGAGCCAATGAGCGGCGAGTTCGACGATCTGGCCACGCTGGTGACCGGCGGTGGGTCGGGAATCGGGCTCGCGACCGCCAACCTGCTCGCGCAACGCGGCGCCGCGGTCGCCGCCCTCGACCTGGACCCGCGGCCCGTGCAGCCTCCGGTGATCGCGCTGACGGCCGACGTGACCGACCCCGAGTCGGTCTCGCGCGCGGTCAAGACGGCTGTCGAACGTTTTGGCGGACTCGACATTGTCGTCAACAACGCCGGTATTGGTGCGCAAGGAACCATCGAGGACAATGACGAGGAGGAGTGGCACCGGGTGTTCGATGTCAATGTTGTGGGCATGGTCCGGGTGACGCGCGCCGCGCTTCCCTACCTGCGTAACTCCGCCCACGCCGCGGTCGTCAACACCTGCTCGATCGCTGCCACCGCGGGATTGCCGCAGCGCGCGCTTTATTCCGCCACCAAGGGGGCTGTGCTGGCGCTCACGCGGGCGATGGCAGCAGACCACATTCGCGAGGGGATTCGGGTCAACTGCGTCAATCCCGGCACCGCCGACACACCCTGGGTTCGCCGACTGCTCGACGCGGCGCCGGACCCGGGAGCAGAGCTTGCGGCGCTCGAGGCACGCCAGCCACTGGGACGGCTAGTCAGCGCCGAGGAGATCGCTCACGCCATCGCCGCGCTCGCGAGCCCGTACGCGGCGGCCACCACCGGGACCGCGATCGAGGTCGATGGCGGCATGGCCGGGCTGCGCCTTCGCCGCGAGTAAGCCCGGCGCCGAGCTTCTGTCGTCGAGTCGGGACGCCGTTTGTACCGCCTGCGGCTCTACGCGGGTAGGGTCCGTTCCCAGAAACTCCCCCACTGGAGGTGAGATGGCGGTCACAAAGATCATTGAGCTCGTGGGCAGCTCCAGCACTGGTTCCGACGACGCGGTCAAGGCAGCGCTCACCGAGGCACAGGCGACGATCCGGAACATCAAGGCACTGGACGTGGTGTCGGTCGGCCTGCGCGGCGACAATCTCTCCGAGTGGCGCGCCCTCGTCCGCGTCTCGTTCGTGATCGAGCGCGTCAGCGAGTAACGCTAGTGTCGCGACACTAGAACAGTCCGAGCTGTGCCGCCGGCTCCGGCTCGAGCAGTGTCGGCGGCTCGTCGGGCTCGGGAATTGGCGGCTCCGCCTCGAAGTCTGGAACCGGTTCTGGTGCCTGCGGTTGGTCCGGGGCACCGAGCGCCAGAATCGCCGGTATTCGGTGGAAGTCGGCTCGCAGCGCCTCGAGCGTCGAGGGCGTATAGAGCGCCGCGGCGGGATGGTAGAGCGGGTAGAGCCATACCGCCCGCGGTCCGATCACTCGCTCCTCCTCCCGGCCGTGAAGCCGTGAGATGCCGGTGCTGTCCGTCCGCAGGAGCTTGGTCGAAAAGTTGCCCAGCGTGCAGATCGCAGTTGGCTCGATCAGCTCGATCTGGCCTCGCAAATACTCCTGGCAGGCGTCGATCTCGTTGGGGTGCGGATCGCGGTTGTTCGGCGGACGGCATTTGAGCACGTTGGCCACAAACACGTCCTTGCGCTGCAGCCCAATCTCCTCGAGCAGCTTGTCCAACAACTTGCCGGCCTGACCGACAAACGGCAGCCCCAGCCGGTCCTCGTTGGCCCCGGGAGCCTCACCGATGAACATTAGGTCGGCATCGGCGTTGCCGGCGCCGAACACGACGGTGGTCCGTGTCTGGTGCAGAGGACAGCGAACGCAATCGCGCGCTTCCTCATAGACGGCGTTTAGCAGCTCACGACGCTCTGCGGGGCTCCTCATCGGCAGGCTCGATGGTAGAGAGAAAGCAGGACGATCCCGTGGTCTCGCGGGTGCTCGTCTCCGCAATCAGCGGGAAACCCGGTTAGTGATCAATCGCACACTCGGTCGATGAACCGTCGATGCTTATCGAGGTATGCTGTTGAGGAGGCCGTCACCCTCCGGGACCGGATCTCGACACAATCACGTAGTGCCTCTTTTATTGCCGACCGGTATCTCTGATGCGGGAACTGGAACGGGATCCCCCTCCTGACGCCGCCGCGTGCACGCGGTTGGCGGTGGTTGGGCGTGGTCGTCTGGGCACGGCGCTGGCGGCCGCGCTGACTGATGCCGGTCTGGAGATCTTCGGTCCCCTGGGCCGCGGGGCTGGCGGCTCCGGTGCCGACGCCGTGCTGCTCTGCGTCCCGGACGATCAGATCGCGCGCGCCGCGAGGTCCTTTCCCGCTGACGCGCTCGTCGGCCACTGCTCAGGCGCGACGGGTCTCGATGTGCTGGCACCGCACGAGAGCTTCTCGCTTCACCCGCTGATGACCGTGACCGAGCAAGGCCCGCGGTTCGCGGGGGCAGGCGCCGCGATCGCCGGCAGCAGCACACGAGCCTTGCGCCTGGCCGGTCGGCTCGCGGAAGCTCTCGGCATGAATGCGGTGGTGATCGTCGACGAAGACCGCGCGGCGTATCACGCCGCCGCCTCGATCGCGTCGAACTTCCTGGTGACTCTCGAGGCGGCGGCAGAGCGGGTCGCTGCGAGTGCCGCCGTACCGCCCCAGCTGCTTGTTCCACTGGTTCGCGCGACCGTCGAGAACTGGGCCGCGCTGGGCCCCGAACGCGCGCTCACCGGGCCGGTGGCGCGGGGAGACGAGACCACCGTCGCCCGGCAGCGGGCTGCGATCGCGCAGCGGGCCGAGGATTTGCTGCCGCTCTTCGACGCGATGGTGGAGGCGACGCGAGCCCTCGCGGGGGCTCGGGAGGCTGGCGTGCTGTGAGAACAATCCGCACGATTGCCGAGCTGCGCGCCGCGCTTGGACCGGCGCGGACCGAGGGACGAACGATTGGTCTCGTGCCGACGATGGGTGCGTTTCACGGGGGCCATCTGTCGCTGATGCGCCGCGCCCGCGAGCAATGCGACGAGGTCGTCGTGTCACTGTTCGTGAATCCCTCCCAGTTCGACGAGGGCGCCGATCTAGCCGCGTATCCGCGGGACGAGGAGCGAGACGCGATGCTGGCTTGCGAGATCGGCGTCGATTTTCTGTTCGCGCCGCCGCTCGAGGAGGTCTACCCCACCGGTTTCGCCACGACCGTGTCGGTGCCTGGACTGACCGAGACGCTCGAGGGGGAGCACCGGGGCCGCGGCCACTTCGAGGGCGTGACGACGATCGTCGCGAAGCTCTTCAACATGGTCGGCCCTGACGTTGCCTACTTCGGCCAGAAAGACGCGCAACAGGTCGCGGTGATCCGGCGCTTGGTGCGTGACCTCGACATCCCGGTCGCAATTGAGGTCTGTCCGATCGTCCGTGATCGGGACGGAGTTGCGCTATCGAGTCGCAACGTCCATCTCAGCGGCTCGCAGCGCGCTCGGGCAACGGCGCTCAGCAAGGCGCTTGCCGCCGCCCAACAGGCGGTCGCCGCGGGTGAGCGGGATCCCGCGTCGGTTACCGAGATCGCCCGCAAGGAGCTGACGTCCGCAGATCTGGAGCCGGAGTACCTAGAGCTCGTCTCGGCCGACACGCTAGCTCGGTTGCAGCAAATCGATGGCGACGCTCTCGTCGTGGTCGCTGCCCGGCTAGGCAAGGTGCGCCTGATCGACAACCAGCCGCTATCGGGGAGGCCGTGACGTGCACGGCGAACGAGAACTCGAACACCACAACCCGTGCGTGGTTCACGTAGACCCGCACAACCCCATCCCGCAGGTCCACCGCCGGGTGGCGACCTGGTTCCAGGCGCCAACCCCAGCTTAAGGAGAGGACGCAAATGTCCGCCAGCCCCCATGCCCCCATCCCCCAGCATCTGGGCGAACCACTCCCGATGACGCTGCCGCGACTGGCCGAGAAGAAGCGCCTCGGCGAGGCGATCGTGATGATCACCGCCTACGACTATCCATCGGCTCAGGTAGCGCAGGAGGCCGGCATCGACATCGTGCTCGTCGGCGACTCAGGCGCGATGACGGTGCTGGGCTATCCCTCCACGGTCCCCGTCTCGACGGACGAGATGCTGATGCTGTGCGCGGCCGTTCGTCGTGGGCTGAGCACGCCGCTGCTGGTCGGCGACCTGCCGTTCGGCTCATACGAAGCCTCTGACGAGCGGGCGATCGCCACCGCTCAGCGGTTCGTCAAGGAGGCGGGCTGTGATGCGGTTAAGCTCGAGGGCGGCGGAACCAGTGTTCAGCGGGCCCGGGCGATCGTCGAGGCCGGGATCCCAGTGATGGGGCACGTCGGCCTGACCCCCCAGACGGCGACCGCGCTCGGCGGCTACCGGGCGCAGGGCCGCACCGCCGAGCGTGCGCTGGCAGTGGCGCACGATGCCCTCGCGCTCGAGGCGGCCGGCTGCTTCTCGCTCGTCTTCGAGGCGATCCCCGCTGCCGTTGCAGAGGCGATCACTGAGCGCGTCTCGGTGCCGGTGATCGGGATCGGCGCAGGACCCGCGACCGATGGCCAGGTGCTTGTCTTCCACGATCTCCTCGGGATCTACGATGGTCATGCTCCCCGGTTCGCCAAGCGCTACGGAGAGGTCAAGGCGCAGATGGTGGCCGGCGTCGCCGAGTACGCCGCTGAGGTTCGCGCTCGCGCGTTCCCGGCTGCTGAGCACATCTACTCGATTGACGTGGAGGAGCTCGAGCGGTTTCGAGCGCAGCTGGCATAGCGCGTAGGCCTTGTCCGGCAGTGGTGCCTGCACGAGCGCTTGACCAATACCATGCGGGGATGCCGCGCCTCGGCCAAGTGTTCGCGCCCCGCGACCGGGTCTACTTCGAGCTGTTCGAGGAAGCCGGCCGGAACATCCTGGAGGCCGCGGACCTGCTCGATCGGCTGCTATCGGGATATCCCGAGAGCAAGGACTTGGCGCGCGAGATCCTCGAGTGCGAGCACGAGGGCGACCGAATCACGCACGACATCATCCAGCGCCTGAACCAGACGTTCGTCACGCCGATCGACCGTGAGGACATCCTTGCGCTGGCCTCGGCGCTGGACGACATCGTCGACTTCACCGAGGAGGTCGCGGACTATCTCGGGCTTTACCGGATCGAGGCCCCGATGGACCAGGCGATCAAGCTCGCCCTCGAGGGGATCGTCATCAAGAACTCCTAGTGTCGCTCGTACTCGACTTTCCTCAGGACCCGTGCCGGAGCTCCCGCCGCGACGGAGAACTCGGGGATATCCGCGGTGACCACCGAGTTGGCTCCGATCACCGAACGCTCGCCGATGGTCACCCCGCTGGTGACCACCACGTGAGCGCCGCACCACACGTTGTCGCCGACTCGGGTCGGTCCCCGGCTCGAGAAGCCCTGCCAGGGGACGGGCCGAGCGGGATCGTCGATGCGATGTGAGGCGTCGGTGATCAAGCACCCGTTGGCGAACATGCAGTGCTCGCCGATCTCGACGAGCTCCAACGCGGCGATCATTACGCCGAGGTTGAGAAACGTGCCCGAGCCAATCCGAATCCGCGCCGAGCCCGGTGCGGTCAGCCAGACGCCGGGCTCGAGCAGCGCCTGAGCGCCAAGCTCGAGTCGGCCTTCATGGAGGGCCTCGAGCACATTGCCGTGGACCGGCCAGCGGACGAACGCCTCTCGGCGCATGAACTCCCAGTGGATCCGGGCTCGGTTCCACGGCAGCGAGTTGCGCTCATACCAGCGCCACTTCTGCGCCCACAGCTCGAGCCGGGCGAGACTGGGCTGCATCTCGGTCAGCTTGCGGCCGCCGGTGCCCTCTGCCGAGACGGGACGCGGAGTGGCGCACGCTTCGCCGGCCGAGCGGGCGGCAGGAGGATCTCCGCGAGGAAGCGACCGGTGTAGGACTCCGGTACGCGCACGACCTGTTCTGGGGTGCCGGTGGCGATCACGCGGCCTCCCTCCTCCCCGCCCTCGGGGCCGAGGTCGATGATCCGGTCCGCGACCTTGATCACGTCGAGGTTGTGCTCGATCACGATCACCGAATTACCGGCGGCGACCAGCCGTGTCAGGACCTCGAGCAGCCGCTGAATGTCGGCGAAGTGCAGGCCGGTGGTCGGCTCATCGAGGATGTAGATCGTCCGGCCGGTTGCCACCTTGGAGAGCTCGGCGGCAAGCTTGACCCGCTGGGCCTCCCCTCCGGACAGCGTCGTGGCCGGTTGCCCGAGGCGCATGTACCCGAGCCCAACGTCGTACAGCGCCTCGACCCGCCGGCGAATCTTGGGGATGTGGGCAAAGAACTCGCGCGCCTCCTCGATCGGCATCTCGAGCACGTCGGCGATCGTCTTGCCCTTGAATCGCACTTCGAGCGTCTCGCGATTGTATCGCTTGCCGTGGCACTGCTCACAGGGCACGTACACATCGGGCAGAAAATGCATCTCGATTTTGATCTGGCCATCGCCACGGCACACCTCGCAGCGACCGCCCTTAACGTTGAATGAGAATCGGCCCGGCTTGTAGCCCCGCGCCCGTGCCTCCTGGGTCTTGGAGAACAGCTCGCGGATCTGGTCGAACAAGCCGATGTAGGTCGCAGGATTGGAGCGAGGAGTCCGGCCGATGGGCGATTGGTCGACCGAGATGATCTTGTCGAGCTGCTCCAGACCACTGATCCGGCGGTGGGACCCGGCGCGCTGCTTGGTGCGGTGTAGACGATTGCTGACAGTCTTGTAGAGAACCTCGTTGACGAGCGTCGACTTGCCGGATCCCGACACCCCGGTGACACAGCACAGCACTCCGAGCGGGACCTTCACGTCGATCTCTTGGAGGTTATGCTCGGCGGCGCCCTCGATCTCGACATAGCCCGACGGCCGGCGGCGTCGCGACGGGATCTCGATCGTCCGCGTCCCGGTCAGGAACTGGCCGGTTAGCGACTCCGGCACCCGAGTGATCTCCTCCGCGGTGCCCTGCGCCACCACGTACCCACCGTGCTCGCCGGCAGCCGGACCCATGTCCACCAGGTGATCCGCCGCCCGCATCGTTCCCTCGTCGTGCTCGACCACAAGCACGGTGTTGCCCAGATCCCGCAACCGCTCAAGCGTCACGATCAGCTTCTCGTTGTCGCGCTGGTGCAACCCGATCGACGGCTCATCGAGGATGTAGAGAACGCCGACAAGGGAGGAACCGATCTGGGTGGCAAGCCGAATCCGCTGGGCCTCGCCGCCGGACAGCGTCGAAGCCGCCCGCTCCAACGACAGGTAGCCAACGCCGACGTTGTCGAGAAACTGGAGGCGCTCCTCTATTTCCCGCAGCACTAGTCGCGCGATCCGGCGATCGTGTTCGCTGAGCTCGAGACCGCGAACCCAACTCAGGGCACGCTGGGCGGACAGCGCAGTGAACTCGTGGATTGGGGTACCCGACACGAGCACCGCCCGGGACTCGGGCCGGAGCCGCGCTCCGCCACACACCGGGCATGGCCGCAACGTCATGTACTCCTCAATCTTTTCGCGCGAGAACTCCGACTCGGTCTCGCGGTAGCGGCGCTCGAGGTTGGGGACGATGCCCTCGAACGTCGTCGCGTACGAACGTCGCCGGCCGAAGCGGTTGCGGTAGGAGACCTGGATCCGCTCGCCGTTGGTCCCGTACAAGAAAAAGTCACGCGACCCGGCGGGTAGCTTGCCCCACGGCGTCTCCAGATCAACGTCGTAGCGTTCGGCGATCGCCTGCGTCAGCTGGCCGTAGTAGTCCGAGGCGCTTGCCGTCCAGGGCGCGATCGCCCCTTCGCCGATCGACAGCGCCGGGTCCGGAACGACGAGCTCGGGATCGATCTCCATCTGCGAGCCCAGCCCGGTGCAGCGCGGACAGGCGCCATGCGGGGAGTTGAAGCTGAAGATCCGGGGCTCGAGCTCGGTCAGGCTGGGACCGTGCACCGGGCATGCGAACTTCTCCGAGTAGGTGTGTACCTCGTCACTATCGACCAGCTCGATCTCGACCAATCCGTCCGCCAGGGCCACAGCGGTCTCGATCGAGTCGGCGAGCCGCTTGCGGAGCTCCCCTTTCATCACCAGCCGGTCGACCACTACCGCGATGTCGTGCTTGTACTTCTTGTCGAGCGTGATCTCCTCGTCTAGGCGACGCAGCTCGCCGTCGATTTTGACGCGGCTGAAGCCCTCGCCGCGCAGTTCCTCTAGTTGCTTGCCGTATTCGCCCTTGCGGCCCCGGACGATCGGTGCCAGCACCATGAACCGGGTGCCCTCGGAGAGCTCCATGACCTGGTCGATGATCTGCTCCGCCGACTGCCCGCTGATGGGACGGCCGCAGATGTGGCAGTGGGGATGGCCGACCCGCGCCCACAGCAGCCGTAGGTAGTCATAGATCTCGGTGACGGTGCCGACGGTCGACCGCGGGTTGCGCGAGGTCGTCTTCTGATCGATCGAGATCGCCGGTGAGAGCCCCTCGATCGAGTCGACGTCCGGCTTGTCCATCTGGCCGAGGAACTGGCGCGCGTAGGCCGATAGCGACTCCACGTAGCGCCGCTGACCCTCGGCGTAGATCGTGTCGAACGCCAGCGATGACTTGCCCGAGCCCGACAGGCCCGTGATGACCGTCAGCGACCCCCGCGGAATCGCGACCGTAATGTCCTTGAGGTTGTGCTCGCGAGCGCCCGAGACGACGAGTTGATCCACCCCACCGAGTTTAGTGAAGCGAACAGACGTTCTGGCTCGAGCGACGCGGGTGCCTTTGGTTAAACCCGCAACGACCTGGAAAACGTCCCACCGACCCGGGTTCAGCCACCGACGCTGGCGTAGACCTCGTCCAACAGCCCGCGACGGTCGGCGAGCTGAAAGTTCTCCGTCAGGTAGCGGTCGACCTCCTCGCGAGAGCTGCCGTTCAGTGCCATGTTGAGTGCGATCAGCCGCGCCCCCTCGCTGTCGTCTGAGCCTTGAGCCTGCGCCGGCGGCTTTCGGGTCACCTCCGGCTCAGGCTCCGGTGGGGGGCCCGGCGAGACGGCTCCACGAACCTCGGCCAGATCGCCCTCCAGCAGCTGAAGGTCGGCGCCCAGCCGGCCCGAGCCGGCCCGCAGCGATTCGATCAGGGCACTCAACTCGCCCTCCATCTCCTCCAGACGCTGGAGCGTCGTGGCGCTGGCAGCGGAAACCTTGCCGACGTACTCGCGGGCCTGGCCGGCCGCCTGCTCGCGCGTGGCCTGTGCCTCATCGGTCGCCTCGTCCGTCAGCTGGCGGGCCTTTTCTGCGGCCTCGCGGTGGATCTCCGCGGCGCTGGTCTCAGCGGCCTCGACAATCGCGCGGACCTGCTCGCTGGCCGCCGCTGCGAGCGTCTCGCTGCGCAGCCGGGTTGAGTGCGTCAGCTCCTCGACCTCGTCCGCGAGGCGACCGAGATGGGCGTCGACGGCGTCCGGGTCGTAGCCGTCGGGCCCGGTCGGGAAGTCCTTCCTCTCGATGCTCTTTCGGTCCAGCGCCACGCGAACGAACTCCGGATTTGAACGTCAGGCAGAACGGGGCGCAGCGTACCGCGGAGCTCAGCCGATCGGAGCTCGACCTTCGGTGATCGCCACGTCCAGCTCTCGCTTGAGGTCCCGGATCTCGTCGCGCAGCTTGGCCGCGTACTCGAACCGCAGCTCCTCGGCGGCCTGAAGCATCTCCTCCTCAAGCGCGACGATGGTCTTCTCGATCTCGGCGGGCGGGAGCGACTCTGCACTTCGCTGCCGGCGGCGGCGCGAGCGCGGAACCTTCGATTCGGCCTGGAGAAACTCAGCGATGTCGGAGATGCCCTTGACGATCGTCTCGGGAGTGATGCCGTGTTGCTGGTTGTAGGCGCGCTGGATCGCCCGGCGGCGGTCCGTCTCCCCGATCGCGGCCCGCATTGCCGCGGTCTCCTTGTCGGCATACATCAACACCTTGCCTTCGATGTTGCGGGCGGCGCGGCCGATCGTCTGGATCAGCGACGTCTCACCGCGGAGAAAGCCCTCTTTGTCGGCATCGAGGATCGCCACGAGTGAGACCTCCGGCAGATCGAGGCCCTCCCGCAGCAGGTTTACCCCGACGAGCACGTCGAAAGACCCCAACCGCAGCTCGCGGATGATCTGAATCCGCTCGAGTGTGTCAATCTCGGAGTGCAGGTAGCGCACGCGAAAGCCCATCTCGAGCAGGTAGTCCGTCAGATCCTCCGCCATCTTCTTGGTCAGGGTGGTAACCAGCGTGCGTTCGTCGCGATCGACCCGACCGCGGATCTCGTTCATCAGATCGTCGATCTGATTGCGCGTCTCGCGAACCTCGACGTCCGGATCGACGATCCCGGTCGGACGGACGATCTGCTCGACGATCCGCCCCGACTGGGTCCGCTCGTAGTCGCCCGGTGTCGCCGAGACGAACACCAGCTGCGATGTGATCGATAGGAACTCCTGGAATGTCTGCGGCCGGTTGTCGAGCGCGCTCGGGAGCCGGAACCCGTACTCCACCAGGGTCGTCTTACGGGACCGGTCGCCCTCGTACATACCCCCGATCTGGGGCACCGTCTGATGGGACTCGTCGACGAAGCAGACGAAGTCCTCGGGAAAGTAGTCCAGCAGGCAGTACGGCCGCTCACCGGGCCGGCGTCCGTCGAGGATCCGCGAGTAGTTCTCGATCCCCGAGCAGAAGCCCAGCTCCCGCAGCATCTCCATGTCGTACTGGGTGCGCTGACGCAGACGGTGGGACTCGAGCAGCTTCCCCTGCGCCTCCATCTCGGCACAGCGCTCGTTCAGCTCGCGCCCGATCTCGGCGACGGCATCGTCGATCATGCCCTCGCGCACGTTGTAGTGCGACGCGGGCCAGATTCCGACGTGCTCGAGGTCATCCTCGATCACCTCGCCGGTGAGTGGATCGAAATGCTGTAGGTGCTCGACCTCGTCGCCGAACAGCACGATCCGGAACGCGGTCTCGGCATAGGCGGGAAAGATCTCGAGCGTCTCCCCTCGGACGCGGAACGTGCCTCGAGACAGCGCCGTATCGTTGCGCGTGTACTGGATCGAGACCAGCTTGCGCAGCAGCGCGTCACGATCGATGAACTCGCCCTTGCGCAGCGTCTGCAAGTTCTCGTCGTAGACCTCCGGCGACCCGAGGCCGTAAATGCAGGACACGCTCGCGACGATCACGACGTCCCGACGCGCAAACAGCGCCGCGGTGGCGGAGTGGCGTAAGCGGTCGATCTCCTGGTTGATCGCCGAGTCCTTCTCGATGTACAGGTCCTTGCTCGGGACGTACGCCTCGGGTTGGTAGTAGTCGTAGTAGGAGACGAAGTACTCGACCGCATTGCGGGGGAAGTAGGTGCGGAACTCGTTGCACAGCTGAGCCGCCAGCGTCTTGTTGTGCGCGATCACCAGCGCCGGCTTCTGGACCGCCTCAATCGTCGCGGCCATCGTCATCGTCTTGCCGGTGCCGGTCGCGCCCAGCAGCGTCAGGAACCGCTCGCCGGCCTCGATTCCCTCGGCCAGCGAAGACACCGCCGCCGGTTGGTCGGCAGTCGGGTTGAAGGCAGCATCGAGCTCAAACTTGGGCATAAGAGGACGGACCTTTTAGCGTAGCGGCCGCGCCGGACGTAATCCCCGGGCGACCACGAGCCCCAACTGAGCGGCACTACCTGTAGCCGAGTTCGCTCGCGTAGGAGGTCCTGTAGTCGTGCTGAGCGCGCAGAACCTTGGTGACGTATGCGCGCGTCTCCGGGAAGGGGATGTCGGCGACCGTCAGCCGATGATCGCCGGATCGGGCGCGCGCGATCCAGCGATCGACGTTCGCCTCGCCGGCGTTGTACGCCGCGATCGCCAGGACCTTGCTTCCTCCGTACTCATCGAGCAGGTATCGCAAGTAATAGCTGCCGTAGGCGATGTTGACCTGTGGCGTCGCGAGGTCGGACGTCGAAAAAGTGCGCGCGCGCGAGCGGTGGGCAAGGAACTGCGCGGTCTCCGGCATGATCTGCATCAGGCCCTGCGCGCCCGCGGAAGAGGGACGCGGATCGAACTTGGTCTCGGCGTAGATGACAGCCGCGATCAGCGCCGGATCGAGTCGCTTCTCGCTCGCTTGCTGGCGGATGATGTCCTGATGCTGGAGCGGTAGCGTGAACTCCTTGACGGCTTTCTGAAACAGCGGCATCGCCAGCGCCACCGCGGCGATGAGGAGCCCGATGCCGGCCAGGGCAAGCGCGGTCCGGCGCCGGCGAATGGCCGATTGTCGACGGCGGGCCGCGGCGCGCCCGTCGGGTGAGCGCCTGGGAGTGGCCGTGGCGGAAGGGGGAGTCATGAGGAGAGCTTGTCAAGAATGGCCGACAGCTTCGCATCGAGTTCTTCGGGCGGCCCGTCGTTAACGACCACATAGGTCGCACGGGCTGCCTTTTCCTGCTGGGAGAGCTGCCGCGCAGAGCGCTCGCTCAGTGCGTGGTGGCCCCGCGCGGCGGCCCGGCCGGCCCTCAGTTGCTCGTCGGCGATGACCGCGATCGTCGCATCGAATCCGTGCTCCATCCCGGATTCGAACAGGAGCGGCACCTCGACTACCGCCGCGCGCGGCGGCGGCGATGCTCGCTCCACCTCCGCGCGCCAGGCGACCATCTGCTCCCCCACACGCGGCCACAGCAGCTGCTCGAGCCAGGCGCGGTCCTCGTTTCTCGCAAAAGCTTGCCTCGCGACAGAAGCCCGGTCGATCTGACCGTCGGGACATACCGACGGCCCGAAGCGTGCGACTACGGCGTCACGCACGTCGGGCCTCTCATACAGGTCGTGGACCACCGCATCGGTTGACAGTACGGCCGCGCCGAGCCGGGAGAGCGCGTCCAGGGCCACCGACTTGCCGGCTCCGATGCCGCCCGTCAGCCCGATGAAAGGGACCACCCGTCAGAAGCTACGTGGTCTCGCCGGTGGCTTCTGGCTCCTGGCTGGGCTCGGGCGCCTCGCTGCCGTCCGCCGTGTCCTGCGGCTGCGTGACCGCTTCCTCTGGCTGGGGCGTCACTTCTTCGGGCTGTGCGGTCACCTCGGCCTCGCCGTCGGCGCCCGGTTCGGCGACCATCTCGTTGCTGGCGAACACATCTTCTGAGAGGCCGAGCTCCGGCACGTCGTCGAGGTTGCTGGGATCGCTCTCGGTCGGAGGTACGATCGGACGCACCGGGAGGACTTGGCCCTCGACGCGCTTGATCGACAACGACAGCCGGCGGCGCTCGGAGTCGATCTCGAGAATCTTCACTCGCACCGGGTCGCCCGGCTGGATGATCTCCCGCGGGTTCTCGACGTGGTGCTGGGCGAGCTCGGAGATGTGCACGAGTCCCTCTACTCCATCCAGGATCTCGACGAAGGCGCCGAAGGTCACCACCTTGGTGACCGTCCCCTCGAGCTCGTCACCGATGTTGTAGGTGTCAACGACGCGCTGCCACGGATCTTCCTGGGTCTGCTTGAGACCGAGCGAGATCCGTTGACGCTGACGGTCGATGTCGAGCACCTTGACCGTTACGGTGTCACCGATCGAGAGGATCTCGGACGGGTGGTTGACGTGCGACCACGAAAGCTCGGAGATGTGGATCAGGCCATCGATCCCGTCGAGGTCGACAAAAGCGCCGAAGTCGACGATGTTCGAGATCGTGCCCTCGACCACCTGGCCCGGCTGGAGCCGATCGAGAATTCGTTCGCGGTCTTCCTTACGCTGCTCCTCGAGCACGGCGCGGCGAGATAGCACGACGTTGTTGCGCGAGCGGTTGAGCTCGATCACCTTGCACTCGATCGCCTGACCCATGTACTCATCGAGGTTCGGGACGCGGCGGATGTCGACAAGCGAAGCCGGGAGGAAGCCGCGGACGCCGAGATCGATGATCAGGCCGCCCTTGACGACCTCGATCACTTGCCCTTCGACAGGTTCGCCGGACTCGGCGGCCGCCTCGATCCGGCGCCAGGCCTTTTCGAACCGGGCGCGCTTCTTGGAGAGGATCAGGCGCCCGTCCTGGTCCTCCTTGGTGAGCACGAGTGCGTCGACTTCTTCGCCGAGGCTGACCTCGTCGCCGGGGTCGACGGACTTGCGGATCGACAATTCGCTTACGGGAATTACCCCTTCGGACTTGTAACCGATGTCGACCAGAACTTCGTCGTTGTCGATCCGGACGACGTGGCCGGTCACCACATCACCCTCCTGGAAAGGATGGAGCGTGGCGTCGTAGTTGGGGACGATCTGGCCGTCGATCTCGAGCAGCAGGCCGTCGGAGCCTTCGACGACCCGGGCGTTCGGTTGATCGGTGGCCGGCGTCAAAACCGTTGCGCTAGACATTAGTGCTAGGGAGGATAGCCGGGACGGGCTTACTGCAGGCTCGCCGTATCATCAGCCGTGTATGCCGGTTCGAGCCACCAAGCGGGGCGAGGAGCGAACGTCCCTCGATCACGACTGCGACGTGTTGATTTGCGGGGCTAGCTTTGCGGGCCTCGCGGTGGCCCGAGAGCTGGCCGGGAGCGGTGCGGACGTGCTGGTCATCGACCGCTACGAGATCGGCGAGCGGCAGACCTCCGCCTGCGGGATCCCGACCAGTTGGCTGACCGCACTGCAGCTCGAAGATTCGCTGCAGCAGACCTTCGAGGAGCTCGTGATCCACACCCCCCACATGACCGTGCGCTATGACCTTCCGTGGACGTTCTCGACGTTCGATTACCGGACCCTATGCGGGCTGTTGGCAGATCAGGGCACGTTCGCATTCGAAACCGCTAAGGTCGAACGCCGAACGGCCCACGCCGTCGAAACCGACCGTGGCGAGATCCGTGCTCCCCTGCTCGTCGACGCCCTCGGCTGGCGTCGCGTCCTCGGCGCGGGCGAAAATGTGCAGCCGCCGGATGCGCTGCTCTCGCGGGGTCTGGAGGTCCATCCACATGGCTCCGGAGAGGAGATGGAGCTGTGGATCGATCGCTCCTATGTGCCCGCCGGATATGGCTGGAGCTTCCCCGCCGGCGAGGAGGTGCGGATCGGGATCGGCTCGTTCGATCCTCGCTTCCACGTCCGCGAGCCGACCGTGAGGCTGGTCCGTGACCTCGGCGCAGAGACGGTCCGCTACCAGGGCAACTGGATTCCGCACGCTCTGCGCGATGCCACCGAAGACGGGGTTTTCTTCGTCGGGGACTCCGCCGGCCACTGCCTCCCACTGACGGCAGAGGGAATCCGTACCGCGCTTTACTTTGGGATTGCCTGCGGCCGCGAACTGCGGGGCGTGATCGCCGGGGACCGGGGCCGAGAGCAGGCGCTCGCCAGCTACCGGGCGTTCTCGGCCCGCCATGCGATGCCGTTTGCTTGGATGCTCCGCGTTCAGCGTCTGGTCCCGCGCGTCGCCCCGCGGCTGCTCGCGGCCACGCTGCGGGGGATGCAGACCAAGCGGTTCGTCGACTGGTCGTTCGGCCACTACTTGAACATCGCTCATCCCAGCTTCGTGGCGTCCCGAGGTCCCCACCGCGCGGCTACCGCCGCGTAACCTTCACGCGGGTCGCGTCAAACGCCCAATTCTCGGACGAGTCGGTCGTCCTGAGCACGATCCTGTAGGTACCGGGGCGCTTGAAGCGGTGCGCGATGCGCCTGCCTTGGCCTGTTCGTCCGTCGCCGAAGAACCAGGCGTAGGCGTCGATCGCGCCGTCGGGATCGGAGGCGTGGGCCGTGAAGGTCGCGATTCTGTGCGCAACCAGACGGCGGGGCGCCGTGAACGAAACCCGATCGGTCTCGTCACGGGGCTCGCAGCGGCCGTCGTCGTTACTCCACTCCTCCTGAAGGTAGTAGTGGCCACCGTCGATCGATTCGTTGAACGATCCGGGGCCAGAGCCGCCGAGAACCCGACCGAAGTTCATGATGCACAGGTCTCCGTCCTCTTGGCCTGAGCTGTCAATCCAGGCGTCCCCGAGGGGGTCGGTCAGCATCTCGTTGTGCTCATGGCTGAGCGTCGAGATCGTCGGGTCGGCTGTGCTCGAATTTGGGCGCGGATTACCCGACTGGCAGTGGCCGGGGACGGCGTTGTACGGGATCACCGCGTAGACGATGTGTCCGTCCGGCGTAGCCGAGTGATACCCGCAGTAACTGCCGGCGTCATCCGCGCCTCCGAGCGCACAGTTGTTCGGTCCGGAGGTCTCGCAACTCCCGAGGCCGTTCGGCGTGATCAGGAAGTAGACGTCGCGGCCGGTGTCCGGAAGGCGATCGACCTCGACGATATGGCGGACCTCGTTCTGAAGCTGCGCGTCGTCGAGGCACACACTCCATCCGGGCCCGGTCCCGATCGGCGGCGCCGTCTGGGTGACACAGCCGTTGCTCGGCAATGGATCTGTGGCGAGGACCGCGCCGCCATAGCTCGAGTCGTACGCGGCCGGTCCGTGAGCGTCGTGGTATTGACCGCTGAGGGCGTACACGTTCGTCGGCTTGTGACTGTCCGCCGCCACCTGCTTGAGAAATCTGACGATCAGATCCGCGTAGCCCGGGTCGAAGGCCAGACCCGATCCTCTCGGCGACCAGAAGATCGCCCAGGTGCGATTGGCGTGCAGCACCGGGCCGCCCCCGTACGGGAGGTTTGCGAGATGCGCGATCGGAGCGTGGCGCGGGTGCGCTCCCGTCGGCAGGTCACGGACCACCCCGCCGAAGGACTTGGCCTGCGCGCCTGCCGCGCTCAGCGCGAGGATCGCCACGACCGCCACGAATGTCGATCGTAGGATCACTTGGCCGCCAGCCAGTCCGGGCCGATGCCCGCCTCGACCGCCAACGGCGGATTCATGTCAAACGCCCCGACCATCTGTTGGCAAGCGATCTGCTGAACGGTCTCGGCTTCCGCGGCGGGACCTTCGAACAGCAGCTCGTCGTGGATCTGAAGCACCAACCGCGTCCGCAGTCCCGCTTCCGTGAGCGCTCGGTCGCAGTGGACCATTGCCACTTTCATGATGTCGGCGGCGGTGCCCTGGATCACCATGTTGACCGCGAATCGTTCTCCCTGCTTGCGCATCTCCCAGCGGCGCGCTCGCAACTCGGGGACCTGACGGCGGCGTCCGAACAGCGTCGAGACGTACCCGTGCTCGGTCCCTTGGGTGATCGTTTCCTCGATAAATCGCCCGACTGCGGGAAATCCCGCCAGATACCGCTGAATGAACTCGTCAGCCTCCGACTGGGGAATGTCGAGGCGGTCGGCCATTCCGTACGCCGACAGCCCGTAAACGATTCCGTAGTTGATCATCTTCGCTTTCGATCGCATGCCCGGATCGATTCGGTCCGGTAGTACTCCAAACACGCGACAGGCCGTCGCGGTGTGCACGTCCTCCCCCCGCCGGAAGATCTCTTTGAGCACATCCTCTCCGGCGATGTGCGCCAGCAACCTGAGCTCGACCTGTGAGTAGTCGGCCGACACAAGCAGATTCCCGGGCTCGGCCACGAAGCAGGCTCGGATTTCCCTCCCGAGCTCGGTGCGAATCGGGATGTTCTGAAGATTGGGATTGTTGGATGACAGGCGCCCGGTCGTGGCAGCGGTCTGGTTGAAGGTGGTATGAATCCGGCCCTCGTCGGCGATCAGCTGGGGGAGAGCGTCGAGGTAGGTCTGGGCAAGTTTGGTCAGCTCTCGCCAGCGCTCGATCTTCCCAATCACCGGATGCTCGTGGCGGATTGCCTGGAGCACGCGGGCATCGGTCGAGTATCCGGTCTTCCCGCGCCGCTTTCGCGACAGACCAAGTTTGCCGAACAGGATCTCCTCGAGCTGTCTAGGCGAGCCGAGCGTGAACTCCTCCCCGCTCAGTTCGTAGATCTCCCGCTCGAGCGCATCCGCCTCGGCCTTCACCCGTTCTGAAATCTCGTCGAGGCGGTCCGTGTCAAGTCTGAGTCCAGCCTGCTCCATATTGCGCAGCAACCGCACGAGCGGGAGTTCGACGTCGTCCAGCAGATCAGTCAACCCGCGCCCGCGAATCTCTTCGCGCTGCCAGGCGGCGAGCGCGGCGAGGAGAACCGCGTCGGCGCCGGCGGGATCCTCGACTACCGCGGCGAACCCGCGCTCCTCACACAGTTCGCGAAACGGGTATGCGCGGCGTGCCGGCTCGAGCAGATACGCGGCAACCTCGGTGTCGTGGGCGAGAACCTCGGGCACCTCGCCAAGCGCTTTGGCGTCGTGCGCGATCACCGGCCGCGAGCCGAGCCTCCGCACCAGATCCTCGGGGCGCTCACACGATCCGGCCAGCACCTCGGCACCTCCCGCGTAAACCCCAAAGCTCCACTCGGAGTCAGCCGAGAACAGGGCATCCTCGGGCGTCTCGGGTGCCCTGACTGCGACCGCGAGCTCCGCTTGGGGCAGCCTCTGTAGATCGTCGAGCGTCGCCTCGCGCCGGCGCGCCGTGAGGGCACGCCCTGCCACCGGCGCGGGAGCGGCCGCGTCAGCCGACCCGAGCGCCTCCTCGAGCCGGCGCAGCGGCTCGCGCAGCTCGAATCGACGAAACACGTCGCGCAGCCTCGAGCGGTCAGGCTCGGCAGAGACGAACTCCGCCAGGTTCAGGTCGAGCCGGACGTCGCGGTGGGCGGTAGCGAGTTGCTTTGAGATCCGCGCGGCGTCAGCATGCTCGAGCAGGTTCTGCTTGCGCTTGGCGCCACTGATCTCGTCGACGTGCTTAAGCACCGACTCGAGCGACCCAAACCGCTGTAGTAACTCCGCGGCCGTCTTGTCGCCGATCCCCGGCACGCCCGGGATGTTGTCGCTGGTATCGCCCTTTAACCCAATGAAGTCCGGAACGAGCTCCGGCGGGATCCCGTAGCGGTCGAGGACACCGTCGCGGTCGTAGACGCGGGTGTCGGTGATCCCGCGCGAGGTGGTCATGATCCGCACGCCGTCGTCGACCAGCTGGTAGGCGTCCCGGTCCCCCGTCACCACCATCACCGGGATCGCCGGCTCGGCGGCCCTGGCCCGCTCGACGATCGACGCGATCACATCGTCGGCCTCATATCCCTCGACTGCGAGGTTCCGGTAGCCGAACGCCTCAACCAGCGGCTCCAGATGCGGCCACTGCTCCTTGAGCAGGTCCGGCCGGGTAGTCCGCTGCGCCTTGTAGCCGGAGTAGAGCGCCTTGCGGCCGGAGGATCCCGCGTCCCATACGACCACCGTGGCTTTCGGACCGTAGTCGGTGAGGATCTTCACGAGCATCGACGCGAACCCGAAGATCGCATTCGTCGGCATCCCGGTCGACGTCGCGATCGATTCCGGGAGCGCAAAGAAGGCGCGGTAGGCGAGGCTGTTGCCGTCAATCAAGAAGAGCTCATCGGCCACAGTATTGAGGCTATCTGGCGCCGTGGCGTCTTCTTGTGGGGCGAGGCGCCGGGCGGCGCTCACAGCACCTTGGGTGGGGTAAGCGTCCGCAGAAAGACGGGATTCCCGCTGCGCCCGACGCCGTAGAGCCCATATGACCTCAGCGTCGTGTCGCCGCGCTTGTCGAACCGATAAGTCCCGATCACCGATCGCCGGCTGGAGATCGTCCGCAGCGCTTCGAGCACCGCCGAGCGGCTGTTCGCGTGCGGGCCGAGGGCGGTGATCGTGTCCAGTCCCAGCCTCATCGCCTCGTAGCCGTAGATTGCGTACGGATCGGGGGCGGCGATCCCATAGCGGGCTCGGTACGCCACCAGGAAGCCCTTTCCGCCCGGGTAAGCGGTGAGCTTCTGAGGCAGACGCGTGCACTCGATCAAGCGATCGATCACCGCCCCGACTCCGCCCTGGCTCTCATTCGTGAACGACCCCGTGCATACGCCATTACCCCCGAAGATTCGGGCGGACGGGATCGCCAGGTGCACGTCAGCCGTGACTTGCACCGCCGCGCGGGAGGCGACACCCGCAAAGAACAGGCAATCGGCCCGCCGAGCTCGGAGAGCCAGGGCATAGCTCCGGTAGTCAGAGGCGGTCGAGTCGATCGCGGTGTTGCTGAGAATCGTCAAACCGTAGTAGCCCTTCTGCGCGTCGAGCAGCTCGGCCAGGCGGGCGCCGTACGGCTCCGGGTCGTGGGCGATCGCCACTCGCGTACACCCGGCCTGCTTCATCGCCTCAAGCCCCGCGGCCGCCTGAACGGTCTCCCGGGGGATGATCCGCAGGTACGTGCGGCCGGCCGTCGGGTAGTAGCGCTGAGGCTCGTCCGCCGCGCTCCCGGGGTCGCTGGTCGTCAGACCCGCGTAAGTGTTCGACGGACTGACCTGCGTGAGTCCCGCTTGGTTGAGGATCGGGATCGAGATCTGGCTCGCGGCCGAGTCGAACTCACCGATGTAATAGACCGCGTTCGGATCCGCGTCCGCCCGATGGGCGTTGGCGACCGTGCGACCGAGATCCCATTCTCGCCCTGACGTGGAGTCATCGAGCGACATGTAGCGAACCTTCCATTGGCCTGCCCGGCCGTGGAGCTGACCGAGGGCGAGCCTGATGCCGGTTACGATCGCTCGGCCGTGGCCGCCCGAGATTCCGTGTAACGGAAGGCTCGAGTAGATGGCCACGGTACCCGGACCCGATGCCTTGTCGCGATCGCGGCTGGTATTGCTCGAGGCGCCGCAGGCCCCGAGGGACGCTGCCACGGTCGCGAGCAGAGCTGCCGCCACGCGCCCCGGTGCCCTCACCCGGTGATCGCCTTCCAGAACTGAAGCCTCCCGCCGGCCACCCTCCAGATCCCGTACTGGTTGAGGGTCGTGTCGCCGTCGCGGTCGATGCTGTAAGTGCCGAGCATACTGTGGCGATTGCGGGTAGCGAAGATGGCCGCGAGGACCTTCGAGCGCAGCGCGGCCTTTCGGCCGTGATCGGTCGCGCGGTCGATCGCGTTCAGCATCAGGCTCATCGCCTCGTAGCCGAAGATGGCGTCGGGCTGCGCCGCGCCGTGATGCCGCGCAAAAGCGGCATAGAAGGCCCGAGCAGCCGACGGGTAGGCGGCCGGGCTCAGCGTTGCCACAACGATTAGCACCCGCGAGTCGAGCGTCAGCGGAATCCCTCCCAGGACCGGGTCAGCGTATTTGCTGTCGGCGAGCCCCGCCGACCCGAACACCATCGCACCCGGCGCGGCCGCAGCGATCTGCTGGCTGAGTAGCGCAGCGTGGGTGTCTGAGATCGCGCTGATGAGAACGCAGTTGGTGCCGGTCTGGGCGACGCTCTGGGCCAGCGACCGGTAGTCGGTCGCCTTCGGATCGAACTGCTGGATCGCCACCACGTTCAGCGATGAGCCCTTCGCCTCGAGCTCGAAGGTGGTTGCCGTGTCCTCGCCGTCGACCTCGCCGTCCTCGAGTACGTACACCTTCTTGCAGCCGAGTCCCTGTTGCAGCTTCACCATTGCCGCTGCCTGGACCTGATCATTGGGGACGACCCTGGCGAAGGTCCGCCGACCAGTTGGGTAATACTTCTGCGGTTCGCCCGGCGCCGCTCCGGCGCCGTTGACGGTCAGCCCAACGGCTGTGCTCGCTGGGCTGATCTGGGGAATGGCGGGGCGGTTCAGCAGCGGGATCGAGACCGCGCTCGCGCCCGAGTTCAGCTCGCCGATATAGCCGATCGTGCTCTTGTCCTGGATCGCCTGATCAGCGTTCAGGGTGGTCTGGCCGGGATCCCACTCGCCCCGCTGCGCCGTCGCGTCGTTGAGTGACTCCAGGCGGATCCGGTACTTCCCCACCCTGCCCCCGGCCTGACGCAGAGCGAGTTGCTCGCCAGCCAGCACCGTCTGGCCGCTGAGGCTCGAGGCGCCCGACAAGGGCATGCTGGAATAGATCGTGAGCGTCCTGCCGGCGATCCGGTCGCCGAGTGCCTGGTCTTCCTTGGCCCCGCAGCCCGCAAGGAAGACGAGCAGCGCACAGGCTGCAAGCGGGATCACAACCCTTCCCCGCTTCACAGCATCCCTCGCGCCGGCGCGCCTCACCCCTGGGCTTGCACGAACCTGAAAGGAACGAGCGCGCCAGCCCTGAAGTGACTGATCACGAACGCTCCAAGTGTCGTGTCGCCGTTGCGGATGGAATATGTGCCAAGCACCGAAGTGCGATTCTTGATCCCGCGGAAGTCGTGAACTACGGTCGAGCGGTTGCCCGCCGAGGAGCCAGCTTCGTGGAGAACCGCCAGGACCGCCGACATCGACTCGTAGCCGAAGATTGCCCCTTGCGCCGGAAGGTGACCGTAGGCAGCCCGGAAGTCGGACACGAACTTCTTGCCCGCGGCGGTCAGATCGGCTGGCAGGAACCCGGGCGCGGACACGTAGACGTTGGGCCGTATGGTGGCGCTGAGCGTCGAGGCGAAGGCGTGGTTGTCGATCGCGGAGGGCCCCAGCAGCTTCAAGCCCGGCGCCGTCGCCGCGGTCGCGTTGAACAGGCGGGCGGCCACCGCCGGGGAGCTCGCGCCGAAGAACACGGCGTCCGCGCCGGAGGACTTGACGGCGGCCGCGCTCGCGGCGCCCTGCTGAACGCTGAGGACACGCGAGGCATCGGAGCGGACCGCGTACGCGATCGCCGCACCGTATTCGCTGCCGTCGCTGGCGACGTACAGCTTGCGGACGTGCAGCGCTTGTAGCTCCTGGACCTGGACTTGGGCTTCGAGCGCGCTACTCGGGACGACGCGAGCGAACGTGTAGCCGTAGTTGCTGTAGGCCTCCCCGAAGTACTTCTTGGGAGCGTCGGGCACCGCCGGTGTCGCTTGCGTGTACTCCAACGCGGTGTCGGTTGGGCTCACTTGCAAGATGTCCTGATCGTTGGTGATCGGAATCGAATCTGCCGAGACGCCGGCGTCCAGCTCTCCGAGATAGGCGATTGTGCTGGCGTCCTGGATCGCCGTCCGGGCGTTGCCGGAGATGCTCGAACCCGCGAGTCTGACGAACCGGAGCTTGAAGCTTCCGAGTTGAGTGCCGTTCTGCCGGAGCGCGAGCTGCTCGGCATCGAACACGTCCTGCGCCTGCGCGGGATCAGCGCTCTGCGAGGGCACGCTCGCGTAAATCGTGAGCGTCGCTCCCTTGATGTTGAGGCTCGAGCTGGCTGCGCTGGTGCAGCCTGCGAGCGCCGCAGCCGCCGCTGCGCAGGCCGTCAGTCGCTTCGCGAGCGCTGCCGCGCGCATGCCCGGCCCAGTGCGAGCCACACCTCGGCGCATGATGCGCGTTCGCTAATCCCGCCGGCCGGGCAGGAGCGGGAGCAGGTTTCGGACTGCGATCGCGACGATCACCATCACGATCGCAATCAAGATCGAGTCGAAGCCGCTCACGTTGAGCGACCACAGAATGATCCAGAGGCACAGCCCTGCGGTGGCAGTGAGAATCAGGCCCATCGCCCTGGATCCTAACTGAGCGCCGCGGCAAAGTCCCCCACCAGAGCACGCACCGCTGCCGCGGGATCGTCGCCATCGGCCGCGGCGCGGACCAGACGGCTCCCGATTATCACCCCGTCGGCACCCGCGCCGGCGGCCGCAGCGGCCTGCTCGGGCGTCGAGATCCCAAAACCGACGGCGACCGGCACCTCCGTGCTGGCCGCCGCGCGCTCAACCGTTCTGGCAAGGTCCGAACCTACCTCCGACCGCTCGCCTGTCGTGCCTGTGAGGGAGACCGTGTACAGGAAACCGCGCGCCTGCGCGCCGATCCTCGCCAGCCGCTCGTCCGGGGTGGTCGGGGCCACCAGCGGGACGAGCGCCAGGCCGCGCCGGTCGCAGCTCTCGAGCGTGGCTGAGGCTTCCTCGAGCGGCATGTCGGGCACGATCAGCCCACTTGCACCGGCCTCCAGGAGGGCGTCCAAGAATCGCTCGAGCCCGCGAGCGAGGATCACATTCGAATAGCACATCACCACCACCGCCACCTGCTCGGCGATTGCCCGGCAGATCTCGAGCACCTGCGGGACGGTCGCTCCCGCCTGCAGGGCTGCTGTAGCCGCGGCGTGAATCACCGGTCCGTCCGCGAGCGGGTCCGAGAATGGCACTCCCAGCTCGACCAGGTCAGCGCCCCCGTCGACGTAGGCACGGGCGATCGCCAGCGAGCTCTCCAGGCTCGGAAAGCCCCCCATCAGGTACGGCATCAGCGCCGCCCGCCGGCTCTCGGCACGGGCGGAGGCGAAGGCCTCGGCGATCCGCTCGTCGCCGCTCACAGGCCCGAGCGCAGGAGCGCCAGCGCCTCTTCGAGGTCTTTGTCTCCCCTACCTGAGAGGCACACCAGGTCGAGCTCGCTCGGTCCATTTGCGAGCGCCCAGGCGAGCGCGTGAGAACTCTCGAGCGCCGGAATGATGCCCTCCAGGCGCGCGGTGCGAGCGAAGGCGTCGAGCGCCTGCCGATCGGTCACCGCGACGTACCGAGCACGCCCCTGGTCGCGCAACCAGGCGTGCTCCGGCCCGGTACCGGGATAGTCGAGCCCGGCGGAGATCGAGTGGGCCTCGAGAATCTGCCCGTCCTCGTCCTGCATGATTGCCGAGAACGCCCCGTGCAGGACGCCCGGAAGGCCGGCCGCTGTCAGCGGCGCGCCGTGACGACCGGTGCCGATCCCCTCGCCGGCGGCCTCGACGCCCACGAGGCCGACGGACTCGTCGGCGAGGAACGGGACGAACGCGCCGATCGAGTTCGAGCCGCCCCCGACGCACGCGATCACCCGCTCGGGCAGGCGCCCGGCGCGCTGGAGGATCTGCGCGCGAGCTTCGTCCCCGATTATGCGCTGTAGATCCCGCACCAGCGCCGGATAAGGCGCCGGGCCGACGCAGGAGCCGATGATGTAGTGGGTGCTCTCGACGTTCGCTACCCAATCGCGGATCGCCGCTGAGACCGCCTCTTTGAGCGTCCGCGCTCCCGCCTCGACAGGTTCCACGCGGCCCCCCAGCAGTTCCATTCGCGCGACGTTGGGCTGCTGGCGGCGCATGTCCTCGGTGCCCATGTAGACGATGCACTCGAGCTCTAGTAGCGCGCAGGCAGTCGCCGTGGCTACGCCGTGCTGGCCCGCCCCGGTCTCGGCGATAACTCGCCGCTTTCCCATCCGCTTGGCGAGCAGCGCTTGCCCGAGTGCGTTGTTGATCTTGTGCGCGCCGGTGTGGTTTAGGTCCTCGCGCTTCAGGTAGATGGGGTGACCGGCCGCTGCGCTGAGCCGGGAGGCGAAGTACAGCGGCGAGGGACGGCCGACGTAGTCACGCAGCAGTGCGTCCAGCTCGGCGCGAAAGGCGTAATCGTCGCGGGCTCCGACCCAGGCCTCCTCCAGCTCTGTCAGCGCCGGCATCAGCGTCTCCGGGACATATTGACCGCCGTAAGGGCCGAAGCGGTGCTCGACGGCGCTCATCGCGCGCTCACTTCGGTTGGGGCAGTCGAGGCGACGGCCGCCGCAAACGCGGCGAGTTTGGCGGGGTCCTTGCGCCCGGGCTCGAGCTCCACGCCACTGGCGACGTCGACCGCATACGGCGACACGACGGCGATCCCCTCAGCGACGTTCTCCGCCGTCAGGCCGCCGGAGAGGACCATCGGCACGGTGCCGCGGTGCCCCCGAGCAAGCTCCCAGGCGAACGCCTCACCGGTACCGCCGACCAGGCCGGGCGTGTAGCTGTCGAGCAGATGATAGTCGACATGAAATGACGCCAGCGCCTGGATGTCGGCGCCGCTTCGCACCCGCGCCGCCTTGATCACCTTGCAGCCTGTACGGCGAGCAGCTTCGGAGCAGAACGACGGCCCTTCTTCCCCGTGAAGCTGGAGCATGGTCAGCCCGACGCCGTCGGCCGTCTCGGCGACCTCGTCGAGGGTCGGGTTTACGAACACGCCCACGACCTCCACCCGCCGCTTGACCGCCGCCGCGATCTCAGCGGCGGCGTCGAGCTCACAGTGCCGGGGTGAGTGAGGCCAGAAGATCAGCCCGATCGCCCACGCACCGGCCGCGATCGCCACCCGGGCGTCGTCAACGTTCGTGACGCCACAGAATTTGATCTTCGGGACCCCGCTGGACACATCCACATCGTAGGGGGCTAAGCGGCGAGCTCACGGCAGGCGGCTTCGATGTCCTCTGCCCGCATCAGCGCTTCGCCAACGAGCACGCCGTCGAGCCCTGCCCGGGTGAGATCGTCGAGTTGCCCGCGTCGGCTGAACCCGGATTCGGCCACGACCAAGGCGCGACCGCGGATCCGCGGCAGCAGCTCAAATGTCCGGCGAATGTCGACCGTGAGCGTCGCCAGGTCACGGTTGTTGATCCCGACGAGCTGCGCTCCGAGCGCAAAGGAGACCTCAAGCTCGCGCTCGTCGTGGACCTCGACGAGGACCGCCAGTCCGAGCGCCAGCGCGGCCCCGTGCAGCGCCGTGAGCTCCGCCTCCGAGACGGCCGCGACGATCAGCAGAATCGCGTCGGCGCCGGCAGCGAACGATTCCACCAGCTGGTAGGAGTCGACGATGAAATCCTTGCGCAGGATCGGCAGGGTGGCCGCTGCCCTCGCCGCCCGCAGGTCCGCGAGCGACCCGCCGAAGCTCGGCCCGTCGGTCAGGACCGAGAGCGCCCGGGCGCCCCCTCGCTCGTACGCGCTGACCACATCCTCTAGCGCCAACCCGTCGCGAATCACGCCCGCCGACGGCGAGCGACGCTTGTGCTCGGCAATCACTGATAAGCCCGGACGCGCGATCGCATCGCGAAACGAACGCAAGTCGCCAGCAGCGGCTCGCTCGGCGGCGGTTCGTTCCAGCTCCGCGACTGGCACCACGCGCTGGCGCCGGGCAACTTCCCGCCGTGTCACCGCGACGATCTTCTCGAGCTCGTTCATCACCTCTGCGGTGCGAGCTCCCGCGTGCGCACTACGAAGCGCTCCAGGGCACCCGCTGCGGCGCCGGAGTCGATTGCTTCCTGCGCCACGCGCACACCGTCTCGGAGCGAGGTAGCTTTCCCACCGGCGTAGATCGCGGCGCCGGCGTTGAGCACCGCGAGATTGCGCGCGGCCCCGTTCTCGCCGGCGAAGATCCTCCGGGCCGTGTCGGCGTTTTGTTGAGGATCGCCACCCGGCACGGCCTCCGCCGGCGCTCGCTGGAGCGACACTTCCTCGGGAGTGACGGAGTAGCGACGCAGCTCTCCGCCCAGCACTTCGACCACAACCGTCGGCGCGGCAATTGAGAGCTCATCGACCCCGTCCTCGCCGCTCACCAGCAGCGCGTGCTCGGTTCCGAGCAGCGCGAGCGCTCCCGCCATCGTCTCGAGATAACCGGGGTCGGACACTCCGATCAGCTGCCGGTTCGCTCCGGCCGGGTTGGTCAGCGGCCCCAGGAAGTTGAAGATTGTGCGGACCGCGAGCTGCCGGCGCACCGGCACGACATACCGAGTGGCCTGGTGGTGCGCCGGAGCGAACATGAACCCGAAGCCGACGTCCTCTATGCAGCGCGCGACCAAAGACGGTGCCAAATCGATTCGGGCTCCTAGCGCCTCGAGCACGTCGGCCGAGCCGGACAATCCGGTGGCGGAGCGATTGCCGTGCTTGGCGACGGTGCAACCTGCGCCGGCGGCGATTAGCGCAGCGGTCGTGGAGACGTTGAACGTCCGCCGGCCCCCGCCCGTTCCGGCGGTGTCCAGTAGGTCAGCGCGTGCGACCTCGACGCGCGCGGCCAGCGCCCGCATGGTCCGCGCCAGCCCGGCCAGCTCCTGGACGGTCTCCCCCTTGGTGCGCAACGCGATCAGGAAGCCCGCGATCTGGATCTCGTTCGCGTTCCCGGCCATGATCTCCGAGAGCACCGCGGCGGTGTCCTCGAGCGTCAGGTCTCGCCCGCTGGCAAGCGCGTCGATCGAGCGCGTGAGCAGTTCAGGGCTGCTCATCGTGAGCGGGCGAGAAAGTTTGCCAGCAGCTCGCGTCCCTGCTCGGTGAGCACCGACTCGGGATGGAACTGAACGCCCTCGGCGGGTAGCTCGCGGTGGCGAACGGCCATCACGACATCTCCCCCGAAGGCGCTGCGCTCTAGCACCTCCGGGAGCTCGGGATCGGCGACCAGTGAGTGATAGCGCCCAACCTCGAGCGGGTCGCGCAGGCCGCGGAAGATCGTCCTGCCGTCGTGCTCGATGCTCGTCGTCTTGCCATGGACGGGGTGGTGCTGGATCACCTTCCCGCCCCAGGCCTGGACCAGGGCCTGGTGGCCAAGGCAAACCCCCAATGTGGGGATGCCGGCGAGTGGGAACCGGCGTACGGCCTGGAGCGAGATTCCGGCCTCATTCGGCGTGCACGGGCCCGGCGACACGATCACCCGGTCATAACCGCGGATCAGCAATTCGTCGACCCCCGCGTGATCGTTGCGGACCACCTCGAGCTCGGCGCCCAGCTCGCCCAGGTACTGGACCAGGTTATAGGTGAAGCTGTCGTAGTTGTCGAGAACCAGAACCCTCATGGTCATGGCCATTCGGGTTGCCTCGTGGCGAGCTCGATCGCCTGCAGAACCGCTCGCGCCTTGGCCTCCGACTCGCGATACTCGTACTCGGGCTGGGCATCGGCGACCGTCCCGCCCCCGGCCTGCACATGCGCGATCCCGTCTTTGACGACCACCGTTCGAATGTGGATGCAGGTGTCCAACTCACCGGTGTAGCTGGCGTATCCGATCGCTCCGCCATAGCCACCGCGCTTGACCGGTTCGAGCTCGTCGATGATCTGCATCGCCCGCACCTTCGGGGCGCCGGAAAGCGTGCCGGCGGGCAGCACCGAGCGGAGCGCGTCGAGGGCGCCGACGCCGTCGCGCAACCGCCCGGTGACGCTAGACACGATGTGCATCACGTGGCTGTAGGTCTCGACCGCCATGAACTCCTCGACGATGACGGTGCCGTAGTCGCAGACCCGGCCGAGATCGTTGCGGCCCAAGTCCACGAGCATGACGTGCTCGGCGCGCTCTTTGGGGTCAGCGAGCAACTCCTCCGCGATCCGGAGATCGTCTTCGGCGGTGAGCCCCCGCGGGCGGGTGCCGGCGATCGGCCGAGTCGATGCATGCCGACCCGTGACCGTGATCAACGGCTCGGGGCTAGCGCCGGCGATCTCGAAATCGCCGAAGTCCAGGAAGTACATGTACGGGCTCGGATTGACGGCGCGCAAGCCGCGGTAGATCGAGAAGGCCTCCACCGGCACCGGTGCGGACCAGCGCTGGGACGGGACCACTTGGTAGGCGTCTCCGGCGACGATGTACTCGACGATTCTGCTCACCATCGCCTCGAACTGCTCGCGTGGCATGTTCGGCTCGAAGACCGGGGGCAGGCGGTCTCGCGCCGGCGGGCGCGCCGGGTGCGGCACCGGCCCTGCCAGCCGCCAGCGCACCTCGGCGATCGTCTCGACGGCTCGCCGGTAGGACACCTTGAGGTCCTCCTCCGGATAGACGTTCGCCAGCACCGTGACGGTGTGCTTGAGGTGATCGAAAACGACCATCGCGTCAGTCAGCATCAGCGCCAGGTCCGGTAGCCCGAGCGCGTCTGGATTGGGTTCTGAGAGCGGCTCTACCGTGCGCACGAGGTCATAGGCGAACACTCCGACCGCCCCGCCGACGAACGGAGGCAGGTCGGGGAGCTGAGCGGCGTGGAAGCGATTTAGTTCGGCGGCCACGAGCGCGTAGGGATCGCCGGGATCGCCGAGCGACCACCGCAGCACGCTGCGGGGGCGGTAGCCGATGAAGGAGTAGCGGCCGACGCGGCCCTGGTCGGCGGACTCAAGCAGGAAGGCGGGGCCTTGCTCGCGCAGCTTCAGGAACGCCGAAACCGGCGTCTGGCAGTCGTCGATGAACGTCTCCTGCACCGGAATCAGGTTGTGCTCGCGCGCGAGCGCCTCGACGTTCTCGAACGACGGGGTGGAGGGCTTAGCGCTCGCGACGGCCATCCAGCACCCGCTCGGCGTCGGCAAGGGAAAGCCCGCGAGTCTGCAGCAGAACCGCGAGGTGATAGAGCACGTCCGCCGCTTCCTCGGCCACGCGCTCCTCTGACTCCTGGCGGGCCGCGCGGACGACTTCCTCGGCCTCTTCCTGGACCTTCTCCCCGGTTCGCTCCGGGTCGGCAAGCAACTCGGCCGTGTAGGACCCTTTCGGCCGGGTGGTGGCGCGCTCGGCAATCGTTCGCTCGAGCGTCGGGAGCGCCTCATGCGGGGCAGCGGGATCGAACTCGCCACGGTAAAAACACGTCCGCTCACCGGTATGGCAGGCGGGCCCCGCCGGCTCGACGAGCGCCAGCACGGTGTCGCCGTCGCAGTCGTAGCGAATCGACTTCACGGCTTGGGTGTTCCCGGAGCTCGCGCCTTTGTGCCAAAGCTGCTGCCGGGAGCGGCTGAAGAAGTGCGTCTCGCCGGTGGAGCGCGTCAGCGCCAGCGCCTCGGCGTTCATGTACGCCAGCGTCAGGACCTCGCCCGTGCGCCAATCCTGAACCACGCACGGCACCAGACCCCGCTCATCGAAAGCAATCTGCGAATCGTCCACTGCCGGGCGATTCTGTCAGTTGTGTTCACGAGCTCGCCGGCGCTCCGCCCTTGCGGTCACCACCACGCTCCCAGCACGCGCCGCCAGTTGCCCCAGGCGATCGCATCGAGCTCCGACTGACTGAATCCGCCCGCGGCGAACGCCTCGAGGAGCTTCGGCATTCCGGCAGCGTCGCCGATAGCGGCCGGGATCGTGGCGCCGTCGAAGTCCGATCCGAGCGCGAGGTGCTCGACGCCGATCCGCTCCGCCACGTACCGCGCATGGTCGACGACCAGCTCGAGCGGGGTGTCGGGGTCGTCGGCGAAGTCAGGCCTCAGGAACGGACAGGCGAACACGATCCCTACCAAACCGCCCGAGTTGCCGATCGCCTCCAGCTGCCGCTCGGTGAGATTGCGGCTAGTCGGGCATAGGGCGTGGACGGCGGAGTGACTGGCCACCAGCGGTCCTAGCGCCAGCTCCGCGACGTCCCAAAATCCCGCCTCGTTCAGATGGCTCAGGTCGACGAGGATCCCGAGCTCGGCGCAGCGGTAAACCAGCGCGAGACCGGCATCTGTCAGCCCAGGCCCGGTGTCGGGTGAGGAGGGCGAGATGAACGGCACGCCGTGTCCGAAGCGGTTGGATCGGCTCCACACCGGCCCGAGCGACCGCAAGCCGGCCTGGTACCAGGTCTCGAGCGACTCGAGCCGGGGGTCGATCGCCTCAGCCCCCTCGAGATGCAGGACCGCCACAGCCTCGCCATCGCCGGCGCGCGCCCGGTCGAGATCGCCGGCCTCGCGGGCTAGGCGGAGGTGGCCCGCCCGTTCGAGCGCGAGTAACCGGCCGGCGGCGGCGCTCGCATCTGCCGCGGCCCGCCGATGGTCCACTGGTGGGGCGAGCTCGAACTCGATCACTCCATCTCCTCGCGGCAGCGGGCGCTTGCGCGCGCCCCGCGATGGGGTGAACACCGAAAAGATCGCGCCGCGTACGCCGCCCACCCGCATGCGCGGCAAATCGAGGTGACCGCCGCCGCGGCCGGTGGCGATCAGCTCGTGGTCGGGGCAGGTGAGGGCGTCGTTGTGACCGTCGAATACCGGCTGCATCATTCGATGCCGAGGCGATCCAGGACGCGATCATCGGCGCGCCAGTGGCGGCGGACCCTCACCGACAGCTCTAGATGCACATGGAGTCCGAGCTGGCGTTCGATCGCGCGACGCGCGGCCGTGCCGATCGCTTTGATCATCCGGCCGCCGGCGCCGATCAAGATGCCTTTCTGCGACTCGGTCTCGACTAAGATCACGCCCTCGATCCGCACCAGCTCCTGGCGCGGATGATGAATGTCCTCGATCTCCACCTCAACCGCATGCGGCACCTCCGCCCGCGTCCGGGCGAGGATCTGCTCGCGCACCAGCTCCGCGAGCACGACCGGCTCGGACTGATCGGAACGTTGCGTCGGGTTGTAGTAGAACGGTCCTGAAGGAAGCAACGAGATCAGGTGGTCTACGAGGGGAGTGACACCCGAACCCGTCCGGGCAGAGACGGCGAAGATCTCATCGCCGACCTCCAGGTCGGCGGCGGCCTGAAGCGCCGGCACTGTCCGGGAGTGCTCGGCCCGGTCGATCTTGTTGACCGCGACCACCACTGGCACCGCCGCGCCCTTCAGCAGCCCGGCGATGAAGCGGTCGCCGGGACCGATGCGCTCCTCCGCGTTGAGGACAAACAGGCAGCAGTCGGCGTCGGCAAGCTCGCGCTCAACCCGTCGCTGCATCCGCTCGGTGAGCGCGTCCCGGGGACGCTGGAAGCCGGGGAGATCGACCAACACCAGTTGCCAGTCGGGGCCGGTCGCAACGCCGCGAATCGCCCGCCGCGTGGTCTGCGGCTTGTCGGAGACGATCGCGACCTTAGCGCCGACGATCGCGTTGGCGAGCGTCGACTTACCGACGTTTGGCCGTCCCGCAAGCGCGATGAAACCGGACCGGGTCTGAACCGAAGCCGCTGTCCTTTCGCTCACTACTGCACCCAGCGCATCAGTTCGGCCTGTAGCGCCAGCATCTCGCCGTCGTCGGTCTCGTGATCCATGCCGCTCAGGTGCAGAGCGCCGTGAACCACCGCCTCGCGCAGATCCTCGGTTTGCTCGGGACAGATCACGATGTCGCCGAGCTCTCTCGGGCCGGCGGGCGGGCCGCCCTCATCGATCCCGAACGACAGGACGTCGGTTGGCTCGTCAATCGATCGGTAGTCCCGGTTCAGGCCGCGGATCCGATCTTCATCGACGAACTCGACCGCCACGTGCCCTTCGTCGATGCCCGCCGAGGAGAGCGCGAGCGCGCACAGCTCTTCCACCTCGACCGCCGTCGGGTTGTCGGGCGAAACGCCGTCGCTTCCGATCACTTCGATGTCGAGCACGGGCGAAGCGCCCGGCCTAGGCTCGCTTGCGAGCGCGGAGCTCGGGCGCCATCCGTTGCGAGTGATCGTTGTAGGCGGCGACGATCTTGCGCACGAGTTTGTGGCGAACGACGTCTTCGTCGCTGAAGCGAACGAACTCAATCCCCTCGACCTGATCCAGGATGTCCGACACCACGACCAGACCCGAGTCCTGCTCTCGTGGTAAGTCGATCTGCGTGATGTCCCCGGTGACGACCATCCTGGAATTGAAGCCAAGCCTCGTCAGGAACATCTTCATCTGCTCAGGGCTGGTGTTCTGAGCCTCATCGAGAATGATGAAGCTGTCGTTCAGCGTGCGCCCGCGCATGAATGCCAGCGGGGCGACCTCGATCACTCCCCGCTCCAAATGCTGCGAGACACGGTCGGGCTCGAGCATGTCGTGAAGCGCATCAAACAGCGGTCGCAGATACGGATCGACCTTGGCCATCAAGTCGCCGGGTAGGAACCCGAGGCGTTCCCCGGCTTCGACCGCCGGGCGCGTGAGGATGATCCGGTTCACTTCACGACGGCTGAGCGCCGCCGCCGCCAGCGCCACTGCCAGGAACGTCTTGCCAGTGCCCGCCGGTCCGATCCCGAAGGTGATCGTGTTCTGGCGGATCGAATCCACGTAGCGCTTCTGGTTGACGGACTTCGGCGCGACCTTGGTCGTACGGTGGCGCCAGACGACATCCTCGAGGATCCGGGACGGCGACTCGTGAGCGTCCAATGCCCGCGTCACGGCCTCGATCGTCCCGGGAGCGATTTCGTGGCCTTGCCTGATCAGATCTGAGAGCTCTCGCACGACAGCAGCGGCGCTGTCGACCGCATCCGCCTCCCCGTCGAAGGTCAGCACGTTGCCGCGGAGGAAGATCTCGCAGGCAAGATGGTCTTGCAGGGTCCGCAGCACGGCGTCCTCGCTGCCGGCAAGCTCCGCGGCCACCGCGTTCTCTAGCTCGACCTGCTTACGCACTCAACCTCTCGCGGACGCGGGCCGAGGCGCGCTTCCCGTCGGCGCGCCCTGATGCCTTCCCCATCACCAGCTTCATCACCTGACCGATGTCCTTGGCGTCGCTGGCGCCTGCCTCGGCGATCGCCCCCGCGACGAGCGCGTCGAGCTCGGCATCATCTAGCTGTGCCGGGAGGTATCGCTCGATCATCCGCGCCTCGGACTCCTCCTGCTCGGCGAGCTCCGGCCGGCCACCGTGGCGGAACTGCTCGGCGGCCTCCAGCCGGCGCTTGCGCTCGCGGCGCAACACGCTCAGCTCATCGCTGTCGCCCTCTTTGACGGCCTTTTGCAGCTCCGACAGGACCAGGCGCAGCGCGCCGACACGCTGGCGCTCGCCAGCCTTCATCGCGCTGGTCATATCGGTCCGGACTTGCTCGAGGACGGTCATCCTCCCTACAAGGATACGCCGCCGCGCGGCGCAGGCTGGTCGGCCCGACCGCGCCTGGATTCGCTCACCCCGGGCGGCAGCTGATCCCGTCCGCGTGCAACTGCTCGCAGACCACATCGACAAGCTGGCCGCGGAGCCCCGCCCCGGCAGGCAGGTAGCAGCGTGTGTAGTCGGCCGTGTAACCGGAGCACTGCGTGTCGGCGACCTTGTCGATCAAGATCCGCTCGCGGCCGCCGAGCTTGGCCGCGCGATGGTGGCGCGAACGGACCTCTGAGTGACCGCGCAGCGCTTGCGAACGGCGCTTCTTTTCCGGCGGCTCGACCAGGTCTCCGAGCGCGGTCGCCACGGTGCCCGGACGGGGCGAGTATTGGAAAGCATGGATGCGAGTGATCCCGGCGGAGTCGATTGCGGCGAGCGTGCGCTCGAAAGAGGCTTCGTCCTCGGTCGGAAAGCCGACGATCACATCGGTGGTCACATTGACCTCGGAGACCGCGGCTCGTAAGGCGGCGATGTGCCCAAGGTATTGATCGGAGGTGTAGTGGCGTCCCATCGCCTCCAGCACGGCGTCATCGCCCGATTGCATCGGGACGTGAAGGTGGGGACACACCTTAGGCTCGGTGGCCAGGGCGTCCAGCAACGAATCCTTGACGTGGATCACCTCGACACTCGACAGCCGGACACGCTCCACCCCGGGGACCCTCGCCACCTCGATCATCAGCTGGCCGAGCTCAAGCCCTCGCTCCGGATCGCGGTAGTCCCCGACGCTGATCCCCGTCATGACCATCTCCGGCTGACCCTGGGCAACCCGACGGCGCACTTCGCCGAGCACTGCGCTCGCCGGCCGCGAGCGGGCTGGCCCCCTGACAGTGGGAATGATGCAGTACGCGCAGTGACAATCGCAGCCGTCCTGCACCTTGACGAAGCCCCGGGTGCGGGTGGCGCGCTGATCGCGGTCGCGGGCAAGCAGGTCGTGCTCGAGATCGACGCATGCTCCGAGCGCGCCGGCCATCGCTACCGCGACCTCATCGGAGGTGCCGACGAACGGGCGCACCCTGACATCCAGCTCTGAGAACTGAGCGGCGTTGAGGTTCACTGCGCAGCCGCCGACATACACCTGCTGCGCGGCCTTCAGCGACCGCCGCACCGAGTGGCGCGACTTGGACTCGGCCTCGCCCGTGATGCAGCAGGTATTGATCACATGCAGCTCCGCCTCGCCTTCGGGAGCTTCGACGTGCCCCGCGGCGAGCAGTGCCTGACGGGCGCTCACGGCGTCCGCTTGGGAGACCTTACAGCCCAGAAACTTGACTGCGAACGTGGCCATCGGGCCGCCCACGGTAGCGCTCGAGCGATCCGAGCGGCCCGCCCACCGCCCGGGCGCACTACGCCAAGCGCAGGCGCGCTCCGGACGGCGAGGCTAGGCCGATCCCTACCGCCGGCGAGGGGCGGACCGTCGTACCCCCCGTTCGTCGCCGCTAGCCGCAGTGTCCTCGAGACGGTAAGCGGCCGAGAGGAGAGAGGACTCGTACGTGAGACCAGCCCGAGGCTTGGGCCGCGGAGCGACGACGTCGAGGAGCAGGCCACCGAGGGTCACACCGATCGCCAGCGGGTTGGGCACTTTGGATTCACCTCCTTCGCAAGTTTTCCTGGATCCCAGCGTCGCCAAGGAGGATGCCCGAGCATCGGCACGCCGGCATCGTCCGCGTGGCCAGAATTAGCGCCGCCCCGATTGTCCACGCGCGGAGGTGCGGTGCTATCGCTCGAGCACAAGCGCCGCCCATTCACCAGCCGTACGGCGAGCGGACTCGCGCAAGCCGGCCGCCGCAAACGCTCCCGCCACACGCTCGCTCTCGCCGACCAGCACCCCCCCGACGATCAAGTGTTG
>CAWIII010000047.1:0-138215 GCA_963836065.1 uncultured Solirubrobacterales bacterium | reverse complement strand
CCGGGCCACGCGCCTGGCGACCCGCTCCGAAAGCGGCGCGGGCTCGGCGTTCGGCTTGCGTCCGCACAGGCCCCCCCGACACCGGGTCGACGCACAGACCGAGCATGTTGCCGAGCTGGTCGGCCGTCACCTGCGAACCCGCGGCGAGCCCGGTCCCGCCGTTCAGGCCACCCAGCCCAGCGCCCATCCACACGCCGGGCGGCGTGCCCGACGACTCGTAGTAGCGGCTCAGCGGCGTGCCCGGTTCCGCGGCACCGTCACCCACCGCGATCGACTCCATCAGGTACTTGAAGCCCGAGCCCAGGGCCAGACGCCGGACCGTCAGCACCGGTAACACCCTGCGGGAACAGGTGGACGGGCGCCCGGAAGCCCGGCTCCGGCTGATAGTTGTGCGCGCAATAGATCCACGAATGCCAGCCGTGTGATTTCGGCCGTAGCCGGGGAGCGTAGCGGAGCGGCGTGTCGTTGCCGGTCGGTTTTGCCGTTGCCGTTGGCTGGTACGTTGGCGTCGTGGATGTTGACGGACTCCTGGCTGCGCATGACGCGTTGTGGGAGCAGCGCGGACGGCTGCTGCGTGAGTGGCAGACGGCGCTGCGCAACCGTGACCGAGCATCTGCGCGGCAGCGGCGTCACGCGGTGGCGCGTGAGTCCGCGCTTGTCCGCGCGAGCGGCGGGTTGACGCGCAGCCAGCGTGAGTGGGCTGAGCGGCACGGGACGCGGCCGGTGTCCGGCGCCCGCAAGCGGGCCCAACGCCGCGTGCTCGTCACCTGGCTCTACCACCAGCGCCGCATCGACAACGTCGCCGCGCGGTGGACGCCGGTGCTGGAGGCCGACGAGGCCACGCTCGCTGAGGCCGCCTGGTCGCTCGCTCAGGCGACCGCCCGGGTCCTGGAGCGCTGGGGCAAGGACGCCCCGGTGGCCACCGGCTGCACCGTACGCCAGCTACGGAGCCTCGCCCGGCAGCCGTCGCCATCGCGGCTGCCACGCGCCAGCTAAAGGCATTCACGCAGGGGGATGCCTACCCCCGAAGACCCTCCTCGCCCGGCGCCAGGCGGACGCATCCACAGCCGGGAGATGCCCCGCAACCCTCCCGAGGCTCCGGGGTGGCAGTGGACCACGCCGGCACTAGAGGTGTGACGCCTGCCCACTTGGACCACGGCCCGAGGACCGGAGGAAACGCATCGTGGGAGGAGTGAGTGCGAGCGAGGCCCGCACGCCGCTCACCTACTACGGCGGAAAGCAGCGGCTCGCCGCGCAAATCGTCTCGCTGATGCCACCCCACCGCGTCTATCTCGAGCCGTTCGCCGGCGGCGCCGCCGTGTTGTTCGCCAAACCACGAGCCCCGCGCGAGACGCTCAACGACATCGACGGTCAGGTGATGCGCTTCTGGCGAGCGCTGCGCGACCGCCAGGACGAGCTGGTGGCGGCGATCGCGGCCACGCCGTATTCGCGGGAGGAATGGAACCTCTGCCGCGAGCGGCCGGACGCCGACGACGACATCGAAGCCGCCCGCCGCTTCCTGGTCTGGATCGACCAGTCCTTCAGCCGGGAGGGCACCGGGTGGTCGCCGCCGTCGATCCTGTTCGACCGCCGCGGGCGCTGGCAGGCCGGCGTATGGGCAAACCTCCCCGGGAAGCTCGCCGCGGCCGCGCACCGGCTCGCGGGCGTCGCCCTCGAGAACGCCGACGCGCTTGAGCTCATCCGCCGCTACGACCAGGCCGACGCGGTCATCTACTGCGATCCGCCGTACGCCGGCCCGTGGCGTCTTGAGCCCGGCAAGGGCTACCGCTACGACGAGGCCGAGCGGCTCTGGCCGGATCTCGTCGACGTGCTCTCCCGCGTCCAGCACGCGGCCGTCATCCTCAGCGGCTACCCATGTGACGCCGTCGAGGAGCTCGGATGGACTCGACTGGACCTCGTGCACAAGCGCAGCGTGACGGCGCGTTCGGGCTCGACGCTGGCCGACGCGCCGGAGGCCGTCTGGATCAACCCCGCCCTGGAGGCCTCGCCACGAAGCCTGTTCTGATGACCGCAGGCTGTCGCTGGCTCAACGCATTCACCGAAGGGGAATGCCCGCCCCGGGCACGGGCCCCTATCCCCGCTGCCGCTCGCCGACATGCACGAACCTGGTGCCGCGGGTTGCCGGGCGCTGCTGGTGGCAATGGACCACACGCGGGGGAGAAGTGACGCCCGTCCACTCCAGCGACGGGCCGGGCACCAGGAGGAATCGCAACGTGGGACGAAAGACCGCACTCCCGGCCGATCAGCTCGGCCGGCTCAAGGACCTCTACAACCAGCAGCGCGACGCGCTCGCCGCGCTCGCCGCCGCCGAGGAGGCTGTGACCGCGGCGGAACACACGCTGACGAGCGCCCAACTGGGTCTGAAGGAGGCACAGGCGGGAGCTGAGACCGCCTACCAAGCCCTCGTCGACCTGATGGGCGCTGACGCGGCCGCGGAGCTCACCGGCCGCCGCTCCAACCGCAAACGCGCGACGACGGCACGCAGCCGGGCACGGCGAGAAAGCGACGAGCAGGAACACCAACCTGCCATCCCCGAGCTCGACCGCGCCGACGGACAGTCGTGACCGCTCACGTGGACCGCGACGAGAACACGACCGGGACCGATGCGGCGAAGGCGACGTTTACGAGCGAAACGTTCCCGCACTCGAACGAGACGACGGTCACCTTCTTCGACGAGGACGGCTACGAGTACAGCCTGGTCCTCACCAACGCGCGCGATGAGGCCGACGCACGCACCCGCGCTCACTGCGCCGCTCGCGCGAAGATCCTCGACGGCGAGTGGCGGCCGCACGGCACGCTTCTCATCGGCGGCTTGGACGTGAGGGACATGACCCAGGCACGTGCCAGGCGTGGCGGGTGCCGGTACGCCACGGAGGCCTCCTGGCGCGCCGAGGCGGCCACCCACCTACAAGGCGCGATCGCCGAGCTCGAGCGAGCCGCGCTGGTCATGCCGGCCAGCCGCGAGCGCGCGCTGATCGACCGGGCGCTGCGCACGACTGCGCAGACCTTCCGCGAGTGCACACGCAACCTAGAAGCCGCCCGCCGCCACCTCGAGGCCCGCACCACGGGCGCGCAGCCGGCGATGGGACTGCAACCATGACCTGGCTGGTGACGGTCAGCGAGAGGCGCAACGAGGAGATGACGGAGTGCGCGGCGATCGAATACACGAGCCCGCCGCACGAGACCGAGGAGCATGCCCGCGCGCTCGTCGCGCTGATAACGGGCTCCGCCATGCAGGGCGACGGGCCCTGGCGACAAGGCATCGCTGGCGGGCAGCGAACCGTCCAGCTGCGCCGCGCGAGCTACGCAGAACGCCTTCTGCGATGAGGACGGCCAGAGGCCGCGCGCAGGCAGCCCTGACACTGGCGTGCCCACGGTGCCAGGCGAGAGCTGGCCAGCCGTGCATGGACCTACGGATACTGAGGACGGGGCGGCGGATCGCGAACCTGGCGCCGCACCCGGAGCGGGTCAAGCTGGCCGAGGGAGACCGCGCACGCGTGGAGTGACGCGCCGAGCGGCGAGCCCAGCCCAGGTGGTGGGTCCGCGTCAGGGGACGCGGAACACAGGGGTCGGCGACTCGGAGGGGCGGCCCTGGCAGTGAGCGGCATCGAACGGCAGGTGTTGGACCGGGTGCTGCTGATGGCGGTGATCGCGGTCGCGATCGTGACCTGGCAGATCTATCGGCGGCTGTTCCGCCAGCTGCGCCACGAGGCTCGCGACCTGCACGACCCTCTCGCCGGCGGGCGCGCCCGATAGCGTGCAGACGCCGAGTTCCGCAGCGGTCAAGCCCGCCGGGTGGACTGCCCGGCCTGCGGTGCGCGACGAGGCGAGGACTGCCGCCGCCCCGGGGCCGGTGCTGCGGCTGCTGGGGCCGCAGCCCGCCCGGATCAACGCCAGCCGGCAGGCGATCCGCTGTGCGGCGCCCCGGAACGGGGCGTGAACAGCCATCAGCGGCGTTCCCGCGCGGCGAGCAGGACCGGCCAGCGGAGCTCGAGGCTATGGGTGGCAGCGGGGGCAGTAGTGCGCGAGGTGGTGACGGCGCTTCATTGCTCGCTCGGTCTGCTTGGAGCCGCTCCAGGTGGCGACGATCTCGGGCTGAAGGCCGCGGTTCTCCGCGGCCTTGACCAGTGGGCTACCGGCGCCAGCGAGGTGCTCGCGCAGCCGCTCGGCGGGATCCGCGTAGCCGGTCGAGCCGAGGTAGTGGCAGGCGTTGCCCGGGCGCGCGCCGCGCGGGATCCCGGGGTAGAAGCAGATGAGGTAGACGGTGGTGGTTCGCATGGAGCGAGAGGCCCGCGCAACTCAAACGCAGCGGCATCACGCCCTTCGCGACCCGTCGCGAGTGCCCGGCGTCTCCTCGACGCTCCAGTCAGAGCGATAGCCGGCGACCAGCGGGCGCTCATGCCCATCGGGCAGCGCGGCGACTCCCTGCTGGGTCAGTCGAAAGCAGAGCGTGCTCTCGACGAGGCCTCGCTGCTCGAGGTCACGCATCCGCTCCAGGACGCCGACGCTGTCGACCTGTCGGCGAGCGAGCTGGTAGCGCAGCTCGTGCTCGTTGATGTGCAAGCCACCACGGTCGACGACCTCCAAGATCGTCTGCTCGGTCTCCCCCACCCCGTCTCGCTCCGGCGCCACCCCGCCGCGGCGCGGCCGCAGCGACTTGCGCGTACCCGACTGGACCTGCGTGCTGTGCGTTCGCATCGAGGGTTACCTCCTCGGTGTCGAGGCCCCGGTCCCGGCTGCAACCGGTACGGGGCCGCTTTGATGGATCGGACGAGCCGTTCCATCCGTCCTGCGCGGATGTTAGCATGTTAGCATGTCAGAAAGTCAGAAGATGGCGATGGGGTTGTGGTACTTGCTCGCCGAGCAGGTCCGTCTCTGCGCCGTCTGGAGGCAGACCCGCGAGGAGCGCGACCGCCGTGCGATGGCAGCGGCCTGGTCGATCGCGATCACCGCCCCCGGCGACGCGCGATTCGACGACGGTGAGCCGCTAGCCGGCCGCTGGACCCGCTGCACGCCCACCGTGCTGTACCGCGACCGTTGGCCGCGGTGGCCGCACCTGGAGTACCGCGGCGCGTGCCTGGGCTGCGGCCGGGTCAGCAGCCACACCCACTTGATCGGCGACGGCGGCGAGAACACCGCGGTCGAGGACGCTCATGACCACACGCATCCCGGCTGGCGGCAGCTCCCCGTCGTCGGCGGTCCGCCCGCGGCGGACGCTCCCGCCGACTATCAGCGCCAGCTCGACCGCTGGCGGCAGCGGTGGGAGCCGCTGCTGCCCGCTGGTTGGCTCGACTCGGGCGGGCCGATCCGCACTCATCGCACCCCGCCCGGGGGCCGGCACGTCCCTGAGCGTGCCCCCGGCGGCGGCTACGACATCGCCACCGAGGACCGAGAGGTGCTCGGCGGGCAGCTCGGACTGTTCTGATGGCCGTCCGCCGACCCACCCCGCAAGCCGCGCGTAAACACCGCAGCGCGGCCGCCACGGAATCACTCACGTCGCGGGCTGCCGACTCGAAGGCCCCGAGGGCCTCGCGTGGGCTCCCCGGCATCGCGACGCGCGTCGTCCGGCTCGACCCGATGGAGCGACTCACCTCAACCTCCAAGGAGACCACCATGACCAGCACCGACCGCACGATCGGTGAGCTGATCGCCACCGGCCGCGAACACCACGCCCGCGACCGCTACGGCGACGTCACCGTCGATGAGTGGTTCCGCTGGCACGGCGTCGACCCAGACGCCGCCCGCGAGGAGCAGTACCGCATCCACAGGCTCGTCGCCGGCCCCCACGGGCCGGTGCGCGAGCCCGTCACCCACGACGCCTTCCTGCACGAGGACGCCGTGGTAGTCGCCTGCGGGCTCACCGGCCAGCCCAGGCTGCTGATCGAGAACACGCTCGCTGCGCTGCACACCACCGACGGGTCAGCCAGGATCCCGGCGTCGCCCACCGTCAGCGTCGACACCTACGACGTCGAGATCGAGCTGGCGTGAACGCGCCAACGACGGCCGCGCTGGACATTGACGCGCGCGCCCCGTTGCAGGCCCGGGATGACGGGCGCGCGCACGTCCAGTTGACCCTCGACCTCGAAGCCGCCGGCCGCGTTGCGCCGGACCCTCAAGCCGCGCCGTGCATCGTCTGCGACGCCCTGACCTTCGCGCATGGCACGAGTTGGCCCGGTGGTGTGCGGGTTGGCGACGCGCGTGACGCTCAGCGCGCTCGTGCCCGAGCGTCGTAGGTCTCGGCTTCTCCGGCCCTCGCTGGCCCGACCACGCACCTCCCCACCCTTCCATGCGAGCAAGTGCGCATCCTCGCTTCCTCGCTTGCTCCGGCGGCGCTACAGGCCCCCGTCGCCGGACGGCGCGGCACCGAGGCGTCTCGCGATCGCCCGTGCCTCGTGTGTCGAGGTTGCGACGTAGCGGAACTCGAAGCGGTTGCCTCGTAGGACGCGAACGCTGACCGCCACATCGCCTCCGTGTGCGATCGCGTCCTCAAGCTGGCCAGCCAGCGCTGGCCCGGCGCCTCCTGACCTCGGCAGAGGGCGTAGAGGTGAGCTGCGCCGAGGCCCGCGGTCTGGATCACTTGGGCTGCGTGCTGGTCGAGCGTCCGGAGCGCGAGGCGCTTGCTGGCGTAGGGCTGGCGCAGCCGGCTCGTGGCTGCGATCCGGCGCTGGGGGAGCCGCGGCGGCCGGTTACGAGCGGACGAACGCGCTTGCCTCGGAGCAGCGCCTCCGCGCTGGACTTGACAACGCCGAGTTGGCTGAGGCGTGGGACCTGTGCCTTATCGACTGCCCGCCATCGCTCGGGTTGCTCGTCCATGCCGCCCTGGTGGCCGCAGACGCTGCGCTCATCGTCACCGAGCCGTCGCTGAGCGCCTCTCAGGGCGTCTCGAACGTCTATGACACGGTCGCGACGATCCAGGAGCACTACAACCCGCAGCTGGCGCTGGCGGGCGTTGCTGTCAACCGGGTGGTCGCCACCAGGGAGGCGAAGCTGCGGCTCGAGGAGCTGAGCGAGGCCCTCGGCGACGCCGTGTGGACCCCGGTGATGCGCCAGCGGGCTGCGCTCGTCGAAGCCCTCGGTGCCGGCGTCCCGATCCACAGCACAGGTTCGCGAAGCGAGAGGAGCGCGAAGAGGTCTTAGGCGTGTTCGACGCCTGGCTCGAGCGCCTAATGGAAGGAGGAGCATGAGCAACAGTCGCGCCCCGCGTAAGGCCTTCGCGGCGCGGAGCACCGCCGCGCGAGCATCCGTTGGACCCGGACCGCCGCCGGGAGCGCTCGCCGTTGGCCGAGCCGCCGCTGGTCGGGTTCGGAACCCGGCTGCCGGCGGACCTCGCGAAGGAGGTCAAACTGGCCGCGGTGCAGCGAGGGATGAGCATCCAGGAGATCACGGAAGCCGCCCTGCGCCAGTGGCTAGCAAGTTAGGTTGTCAGCTTGCTAGAGACTGGTGGATGGCGTGGGGGAGCGGCGCGGCGCGCGAGCGCTTCCTAGGAGATGCGGTGGTACCGTCGCCCGACAGGGCACGACGGGCGCGAGCAGTTCGTGAGCGTCCGAGAGCCGCCGCGGGAAGGGTTTAGCCGCCGACAGGAACCGTCCAGATGCGAACGTCAGCAGCGTGGATCCGGGACACGCCGGTGTTGGCGTGTTTGGCGGGCCTGGGGCACCGGGACGCGCTCCAGAAGCTGCGTCGCGACCCTGCGGCGCGGGCGGCGATGCACGCCAGCCCGCAGTGGATCGACGCGCAACGCTGGGCGGAGAGGTGGGCAGGCAGCGACCGCGCCTACGAGCGCGCGTTCGTGTGCGGTTTCGCCGCCCAGCATGATGTACAGGTAGGCGTGCTGACGCTGGCCGAGGCCGAGCGCTGGGCGATACCGCCCACGGTGCGGCGCGTCAGCTATTGGGACTGGCGGGCCGCGGCCCCGATCCGCGGCGCCGATCTCGGCCCGGCCGCGTTCGCGACCGACTGGATCGCGGGGTGGATGCGCGATCTCGAACGCCACATCCTGCCCGCCCCGGCGACACCCGCCGCTCGCGAGATCCTCACCAGCGCGGGCGTCGAGCTGCTCAGGTGGCTGGGTAACCATCTCACGCGGATCCCCAGCGACGGGGTGGGCGGTCCCGACGGTGCGCTGCGCAGCGTCCGCCGAGCCTGGCCGGAGATCGCGCCGCCCGGGGTCAGCCGGGTACAGACCGACTCGGTGCGGCGCCTGTACCTGGGCAGCTGCGCGAACGGCTACCAGTCGGGACGGACCGTCGGCGTCGTGCAGTGGATCGCGCGCGGACACGCGATCGAGCAGGCCCGCGCCGTGCCGCAACTGGCGACCTCATGGGCGGTCGCGGTCGACCAGTCAGACCCGCGGATCGCGCGGATGTCACGGGCCGCGCTCAAGCGCCGGCAGAAGGCGATCAGGACGAGCACGCTCAGACGGCTGTCGCCGGCACTGGAGGGCCAGCTGGAGCTCGAGGGCGAGAGGGCGGGACCTAAGCAGGCAGCCGCGGCCTGAGCGCGGCTGCCACGCCATTGCGAGCAACCTAGCTTGTCAGCTTGTTCACACCGGAGCGGGCGAGGTGAGCCCGGACCGACGTCCTCGCTCGTGGGGTCTCAGGACGCCTTGGCTCGCAGAGCGGCCGTGTCGCGCTGGGCAGCCGGCGGCGACGGCGCCTGAGCCGGGGTAAAGGTCGACAAGCTCGTCGGCGGACCGGACCCAGCGCTGAGCGAACATCCAGACCTGAGACCTGCGGTGGCTTCATGGCCGTCCAGCGCGCCGGGGAACCTGCGCAGCGGCCCTCATCGGTGAGCGCGTCGCGGATCGGCTGGGGTGAGTCGGCCGGCGGCTCACGGCCCCGGTGGACGACGCTGAACTACGGTGTGGGTGCATCGAGGGTTACCTCCTCGGTGTCGGGCCCCGGCCGGCTGCAACCGGTGCGGGGCCGCTTTATGAGTGCCGCCGCTTGCTGGGGCCGAGCAGCCCGTCCCGGTAGGTCGGCTCGCCTTCGAAGTCGCTCGCGATGTGGTCGAGCGCTGCGGCTTGGCCAGCAACGAAACGACGTGCCGAACCGTCCGGCGACATGCCGCGAGTGTGCAGCGCGGGCGAACGGAACCGCCCGTGAAGAGGGGGAGGGACTGGGTTTCAGGCGTGCTCGAGGAGGGCGGCGCGGAGCATCCGCTCCTCATCGGCGAGCAGCTCGTCGGCGCTGGCGCCCGCGCGGTGCTGCAGGATGCGGCGTTTGACCTCGGCTGTAGCCGTCGGCGGCGCGGCGGCGAGCTCGTCGAGCGCCTGGCGGCCGTCCTCGACGCGGCTGACGACTCCGAGCGCGAGGGCCTCCTGCGCGTCGAGTAGCCGGCCGGTGAGGCAGAGGTCGCGGGCGACCGCCGGCGGCAGGGCCCCGGCTGCGGCTCCGTAGCTGGGTGGAAGGAAGCGGCCGAGCTCGGGGAACCCGAGCCGGGCGGCCGGGCTGGCGACGCGGATGTCGCAGAGCAGCGCGAGCGCGAACCCGCCGGCGACGGCGGGGCCGTTGATCAGTGCGACGGTCGGGCGGGTGCAGTGCCCGATTGCCTGAAAGCAGCGGGCGGTGGAGTCCACCAGCAGCTCCCTGTGGGCGCGGTCGCCGCCGAACTCGGTGACGTCCATCCCGGCGCAGAACGCGGCTCCGGCGCCGGTGAGGCCGATCGCCGCCACGGACTCGTCGGCCTGCAGCTGCGCGAAGGCCTCGGCCAGCTCGAGGCGCAGCTGGATCGAGAGGGCGTTGCGCTTCTCGGGACGGTTGAGCGTGACCAACGCCGCCGCGTCGAAACGGTCGATCGTGAGCTGCTGAGCCACCGGCTCCAAGTTGTACCCGCTGACCTGCGGCGGCGTCGGCGGGCGACCTGTCGGCTCTTCGGCGCCGCCCAGGTTGGCGGCCGCGCACGACATGTCGCGTGACGCCTTCGCGCCCGGGGGCAGTGATCGACACGCCGCGGCTGGAGAACGGAAGGGATCCCGGAACGGGAGGAGGGCTACCGGGTGTGCCGTTCGCGAGAAGTCGCGGCGCACAACGAGGGGATCGAGCGCTGACCGCGAGTGTGGCAACGTTCCGCGCCGCGTTAGCACACCTCGGCCCGCCGCGCCGCTGGACTAGACGCCACCGGCCTAGCCGGTGCCCTGCAATAGAGTGCCGCCATGGCTGCGAGCGACCTTCCGATTGCTGTTGTTGGAATGGCTGGAGCAGGCAAGTCGGAGGTCAGCCAGATCCTGGTCGTTTTGCACGGCTTCGAATTGGTCTACTTCGGCCAAGTCGTACTCGACGAAATTGCGTCGCGCCGACTTCCGCCAGGCCCTGACTCTGAACGCCTCGTACGCGAGCAGCTCCGCGAGGAGGAAGGCATGGCCGTCATGGCGGTCCGAAGTCTCCCCCGGATCGAGGCGGCGCTCGCGGCGGGTAGGGCGGTGTGCATAGACGGGCTCTATAGCGGCGCCGAATTGGATGTGCTGTCTCGCACGACCGGCGTGATCACCCTCGCCGTTCACGCCCCGCGCTGGCTACGAAAGCGCCGTCTCGCCACTCGCTCCGGTCGACCCCTAACCGGTGCCCAGGTCGACGAGCGGGACATCGCGGAGGTTCTCCGGATCGACAAGGCAACCCCAATCGCGCTCGCCGACCTTCACGTTGTCAACGACGCAACCGTCGCTGAACTGCAGAGCGTTCTAGGATTATTGCTCGGCCACCTCGGGGACGCCACAGCTGCTCGAATCGGCACCGCTCCGGCCTCTCACGTTGCATAGGCCCGTCCGCTGGAAGCCGGCGGGCCACCAAGCGACGTGCGGCGGGAAAGCCTTACTCGGCGAATCCGTCACACAGCTTGTCGAGCCCGTACCGGACGACCAGGATCCCTGCGGCGACCCCGGCGCTGATTGGCTCGCCAGTGTGCAAGATCGCTTTCGTCAGCTCATCACCCAGGATTGGTGCGGCTCCAAAGACGAGCTCTTTTTCTGAAGCCTTGCCATAAGCAGGACACAGTAGGCGGCGGAGCTCCTCGCGTCGTGCCTCGACCGCGCGTTCGAGGACCGATCGACCTCGCTGCACGAGATCAACGATTTCGTCCCGGCCGAACAGCCCTTCCGACTCAAGACGCTCTGCGATTCCGGGCGGCGCATACGTCGACACCGCCGCGGCTATCTTTTCCCGGTCCGTCAGGGCCTCGGCGCCGAGAAGGCTTAGGAGTTCGTCGTCGGAGAGCGGGTCGAAGCGCTCGAACACGACTGATAGACCGTGCTCATCCCACGCGGACGACGATAGCGCTTATCCAGGTCGCTTACTCGCTTCTCGACACCGGTGAGTAAGCCGGGGAGATCCGCGTCGTTCGGGATCTGATCCTCCGGCGCGACCGCGGCCACCACGGCTTCAACCGCCTGGCCATACGACTCGCTCTTCCAGGAACGCCAAAGCGGTCCCGCTTATCAACGTCCTCCTGAAAAAGCTTGTAGCTCACCTTAGTCCCCGGCGGCAAGCCAAGATCGTATGCAAGCAGACCCCGCTCTTGTGCACGCTTCCACCGGACCTTGTCCGACTTTGTGGTGATAGCGACCACCGCAAACTCCCGAATCGCACGGAAGACCTCCAGCTCCTCGGGACGTTTGAAACCGCCCACCACAATCCTTGCTGGCACGTGGCCCTCGTAGTAATGCGAGAGGTGATCGCGCCGAATCTGCCGGAGGGTCTGAACCGCCAGATACTCAGGTCCGTAGCGCCTGCGCAGCTCATCACCAAAATCCTGCAGCGCCCCCCGCCTATCGCCCGTGACCCCGTGCTTGTTGGCTATCCGCCTCAGCGTGGTCGAGATGCTATATGCCTGAAAATCTCGCTTCTCCATGAGGTACGTGATCGCCTCGGACTTGCCGACGAACCGATACCCGCACACGCCAAGCATGTACTGCACCCGAAATGGCACCACCCACATCAGATCCACGTCCTCGTGAAGCGCAGAGAACCGAGGCTCGAACTGACCGGAGTAACGCGGCATCACAAGCTAGGGCTCGATAGGATAAAAGGTGATCTGCGCGACACGCATGCCCACGTACAACACCATGGGAATGCTGCCGAGGTTCGCGAGCTCAAGCGTGATCGTTCCAGCAAAGCCCGGGGCTATGCGGGTTGCTGTGGCGATGATGAGGCCGAGCCTGCCCCATGATGACCGACCCGCTGCGTCAGCTGCAAGATCGGGTGGCACCCTTACCTGCTCTAACGTGCGCGCCAACACGAAATCGCCGGGGTGGAGGTAGACCGCGGAGCCGAACGGCCGCCGGATGTACTCCTGGTAATCGAGGAGTCGCTCGCGTACTGTGTCGACGTCCGCTGGGTCGTATGCAACCGCACCGGTCGACCGGCGGCTCACGACTAGATCAGGACCTAGCCGGAGATCGACACCCGCCAGGTCGATTTGCTCGTCCGCGTCAAGCAGCGGCGTTATTGCGAAGCAGTCAGACGTGTCGCACAAACGTTCGATGATCTCCCGGCGGGACAGGATCCCGCCAGAGCGACCATTTCCGCTCTTCGGTTCCGGCACGTCCCTGTCTTCCGCGGGTCCCATCTCGGCGCCGCTCAAGAATGAGTGTGACTCAAGATCCGCAGCTGATCACGAAGATCAACCGCCTGGAGATTCTCTCCGACAGCTCCACGCCCCCGCGGGCCATCCCGCTTGCCGCCGCCCTCTCCGCGCTCCGTTCCTCATCCCAGGTTCGGCGGGAGTACCAGTCTGCGGTCCATGCTTCCCCAACCAGTGCAAATAGACCCCGTTGAGTATCGAGCGCCAGTCAACTGGCAGCGACCAAGGCTTGCCTCTCTCCCATCCGTCACCGAGGCCGTCCGGGGCCTTCCCACGAAACAATACGCGCTCGCTGGGGACGATATCCGCCTCGACCTTCTCCCACACAACGGTTATGTCACTCCGAAATTGCTCCGGTGAGTAGTACGTATGCTGGCCGATCAGTGCGGCTAGGTCAGCGGTGGGTACTGCCGGTCCTATAGATGGGGAGTAGCGCGTCGCGAGGAGTGAATCCTCAATGGCCGTCAGCCTGTTCAACGCGGTGGCCACTATTTCACGTTCTCTGTCGGCCTGGGATCCTCCCACACTGGTACTGCCGCACGAATCGCGCCGAATACATCGAGAACGGTCGGCCAGGGCGACTGGTCGCGTTCCTCGTTGGCGGGGAGATAACTGTCGACTATGTCGTCTAACGCTGCCAGGCGCCAGGAAAGGGCCGGATAGTTGTTGTAGTGGGAGTCGGGCCGGATCAGATCGGGTTGGTACTGCCATTCGCGTAGGAGCGCATACTCGAAGAGCGCGACATAGAGAGCCGGCCCCACGAGCTTGACTCCGACGCGATCGCACGCAAGCTCGATGAACCACCGCTGCACCCGTGTTGGGAGTGTACGGCCTCGCTCATCCGCTAGGTCCTGCGCGGCAGCCTTGACGCGGAACGCCTCATACGCCTCCCGGGCGAGTCTGTCACCGACGCCATTTCTGCGCAATGCTAGGTGCGCCACCTCGTGCCCGAGAAGAAGGTGATGGAAGCTGTCATTCTCCTCGTTGCTCGGGTAGCGCAGGATGACTAGCTTCGGCAGGCCTCGCACCTGTTGCCTGACAGCCGGTCCGACATCGTCACTGTCGTCGTACCCGGGAAGATCGGCGTTCACCGGAAAGGTAACCTGGTAGCTCCCGGCGTGAGAGATGGGATTAACAAGCAGCTCGGTCTCTGGTGCGACCATCCGCGCAAGACGTGCGATCGGGCGAATAAACGGATCAAAGCGTCGGCCGTGCGTGTGGTCGAGCACATTTAGACAATTTCCAACAATGTCAGCGACGCTCCGCGCCTCGCCGGCAATGAGATCTCTCGTCTCCTGCTGTTCTTCATCTTCTTGCTCGACAGCGTCCGAGTACTCGGCGTCGAAATGGCGCTGGGCGTCGGCGACAATCACCTCGAGCACCTCAAGAAGGGCGTTTCCGCCGACGAGCTCGGGCCGATCCTCGTAATGCCGACGGCGCGTTTCCCGTATTCGCTCTAATAGCCGTTTGGCGACATCCCGCGTTCGCTCGTAGGTCTGCGCGAGCGTGGACACCAGCGTCGCTACACGGAGCTGAACGGAGCTTCTCGGGATGGCAAACGATCGCTGAGCTCGCGGAGGCGATGAAGCAGCGGCTCGACCTGCTCCGTGATCACTACCTGGTTATGGTCCCCCAGGTCTTGCCACGATTTGTTTGGCTCCTCAAGGGCGGCCAGCGCGTTCACGAGATCGTCCACCCACGTGGCAAGTTCTTTGGGATCGCTCTTTCCGCTGTAGCTCGAGAACAGATCGAACAGGGCGTTTTCGTCGGCAAAGGCAGTGGGAACCGACGGATGGGGCTCGGGCTCGGGCGCGAGCTGGTCCTTCGTGATGCTTTGAGCACCACGGCGGGAGGCGAGAAGCTGCGTCTGAAGCCATTCCAGCAAGCGACGATCGCTGTCGCTTGCATCGACGTTCCGGCGGCGCTTGCGGCCGATAAACCGCAGCAGCCTCAGAACCCGCGTCGCGTTGTTCGCGTCGCTCAGAACCCACAAATCCGGACTAGTCGCCATCGTGATGCACCCCGAGTAGACAGCTTAGCGAGTACGAACATATGTTCCCGGCTGCTCCAGGGCCCGGCGACTGTTGAATTGACCGGCCGCCTGGCCCACTTCCATCTGGTCGCTGCTGGCGGCGAGAACGGGCGAGTCCGGCGAGCCGTGAGCGTCGCCAGTCGCGAACCAACTGAAACCTACGCATTGCGGCCTCCTTCGCGGTTCCGGGCCCGTTTGCATGCAGACGCTATCGGAGCGCACGACTCGGCGAGCGCTCCGATTTGCCACTGGCCCACATCGCCGAGGCGGCTCCAGTCAGGGCGGGCGATCCGAGCAGACCGGCAACCAGGCCCGGCGGCGTCCAGCCGAGGCGCAGTCGAAGTGGGTCGGTACACGCAGCATAGTTTTGCTACACGGTCGGACGGACACGTGGGGCAAAACGTTTCGCTAGTGTGGATCTATAGCCCCAGCTCCACGTCCGTGAGACTAGAGTTAGCTCCACATCGATGCCCGTGTGGTGCTAACCGTGCCGGACCGCCCACGACTCAGCCAGAACCAGTGGCAGATCCTCCGCGTGCTCTCCTCGGAGCTTGAGATGGCCGTCAGCGATCTTAAGCGCGCGGTGGGCGCGCGAGAGGACTCGATCTCGCGATCGCTCGACCCGCTCGCGGTTTCGGAACTGGTGTCCTTCAGGAAGAACACGGGGACAGTCCGGGTTGGGCGCGGGGTGCCGCAGGGGTGGTGGAGGCTTACAGATCTCGGGCGCCAATTGATCGCGGCCAATCCACTCCCGCCCACCGACCCCCGACCAGAGCGAAGCGGAGCGGCAACAATCCGCAACCACCAATCATTTGTCACCGCGACTGTTGACGCCAACCAAACTCCCGATCTCCTCGAGGCGCTGACAACGGGCGCGCAAGGCGCCGACTCGAGCTTTGTTGTCCGGCTCGATGGTGATGGGCACGAGTACGTCTTCTTCTTCGAACCACAACTCGGCGTTGGGCCGTCGGAGCGCCTTGTGCGGGCCATCAGCGGCGTAAGCGGCCGGGTCACCACCGGCGTTGTTGGAGAGGTCCGGACCCCGGGTGAGCTGCGTGACGATGCGCGCCCAAGGTCCAATGACGCCGACGCCTAGTCCGTCCGCCCGCTGCTGCTCTGAGCCGCCCGCCTGACGGTTTCAATCGCGCCTGCGGCGGCGCGCTCTCGCCGACGCGCATCGGGGTCCGGGAGCTTCCAGCGTTCGGCGTAGCGACAGGCCGCCAGGTAGGTGTTGTCGGAGCTGCCGGGGTGCTGGCGACGCAGGAACCGTTGATCGCGTTCGGCGAGCCGGTCGCGACGTTCCCGGACAGCCAGGAGCCGCCGGCCAGCGGCCTGGTGCGGCGCGTAGTCAGAGGCGAGGAGCTGCTCCACGGCGCTGAGAGCCGCGCCGGCGTCGCGCCGGAACCCAAGCTGGCGATTCGCTTTCTCAGCGAGCTGGGCGATGGCCTGGCGGCGTGCAGCCTTCTCGGCGCCGCGGCTGAGATAGTCCGCGTGGCTGGCCTTCTCGTACCGGCAGGCTGCGCGAGCGAAGGCAGCGAAGCGTCCGAGCTCTGCGCCGAGACCGTGGCTTGGTCCTTCTTGTCTGCGGGCGTGGTGGATCAGCCAGTAGGCGAAGCCGGCCACTGGGTTGACCGGGAAGCCGGCTGGCAGTGCATCGCCGGCACGTGCTCGGCGGTAGGCGGCACAGGCTCCGGCCAGCGCCGCGGTGTCGCGGTGCTGAGACACGAACCCGAGCCGAAACGCCCTTGGGAGCACCGCGAGGGTCGCGTCGCCGTAGGTGAGCGCGACGAACGGCCGGGCGAAGCGTCGGACATCCGGCAGCTCGTCATCGGTCCAGCGCAGCAGCGCAGCGGTTTCGCGTCGGAGTTGGGGGACGAAGCGTGCGTGATCGCTGGCGGTCTGGCGGGGGCGGTCGGCGAGGACCTCGTCGTAGACCTGCCACCGCAGGCCGTCGGGGGCCGAGGTGTCTCGCCCGATCCACCGGCGTCCGAGCAGCGCTTGGAGGGCCGCCAGGCGCGCTGTGGGCACATTCCCTCCCCGTGCCCCTTCTTTGCTCGTCGTTCCTGGCTGCGCTGAGCTCTCGTCGTCGGGTTTTCCACAATCGCCGGCTCGCGCGTGTCCTCTATCCGACGGTTCCGGAGCTACGTGACGTCTCTGGTGAACTGAGACGTTAGTCTCAGCCCCAGGGGCTCTTCCAAATCCCCCAAGCTGCCGTTCGGCCGCCTGCGCTTGGACCCGCTGGGCCTGTTGGCGGGCGCGTTGCCGGCGGCGGTCCTCGGTGCCGCGCCGACGCTTCTCCGCCTCGCTCAGGCGAGCGTTCGCTCGAATGGTGGATAGATCCCGTTTGCGGCCGCGGGCCCGTCTGCGCGCCTCAAGACGCGGCCAGTGGGCCTCGCGCGCTCGAACCTTGGCCCGCACGTCGCCGGGGATGCCCGGACATGCGTGCAGGGTGATCTTGATGCGGTAGCGGCGTCCACGTCGGTCATTCTGGCTCTCGAAGCTGAACAGTCCGGTCGCCGCGAACTCCCGTAGCCAGCGGTAGATGCTGCTCTGATGAGTTCGGGCGTACTCGTTCGCCGCGAGCCGGTACGCCTGGCGGCTGTCGAACTGGTGGCGGTGGGGCGGCGCTGGCCAGTTGGGCAGGACCGCGCCGAGGCCGAGGGCGAGCTCGGTGTAAGTCGTTGCGTACGTGCCGGTCACCCCGTACCACTGGTGCGCCTTGCGCCACAGCAGACCGAGGAAAGCGACGGCTGAGGCCTCGATCCCGGCGTGGAACTCGAGCACGCAGCCGCGTTCTTGGCGGCGCAAGAGAACCCGACAGAGGATGTGCTCGACGGTCGGCTCGGGTGGCTTGGGCGTGATCTCCCGCAGGCCGCAGCCCCGCGGTAGGGGCCGTTCCGATCTCGAGGGCGGGGTCGGTGCTGTCTCGGTGACGCCTGTCACCGCCAGCGCCGCTGTCCGCGAGGCTCGCGGTGGCAGTCGGCACGGGCAGATGAGCGCCGGCGTGGGCGCCCGAAGGCAGCAGGACGTCGGGACGGCGCCTGGGCATCCGTCCGACCGGCTGGTAAGCTCCAGCCACTTCGGGAGTGCGTTTTCGAAGTGGCTGGTGACGCGGCTCCGAGGCCGCTATCGAGGTTCGACCGGCACCGCTGACCAGAGCGCCAACTCCGGTCAGCGGCCGAGGCCGCTGGAGCGGACGGGCTTCTACACCGGCCGCTCCCTCCGGTTGGGGGCCTCTCGCGCCTGCACGACACCGCGGCGGTCCGATGAGGACGTCGCGAGGTCCTGCACGCGCGAGCGCGCCTGCTGGTCGGCGCCGGTCACCATTCGGCTCCTCGGCGTCTGATCTCGCTGCCGCCCCACTCGAGCCAGGCCGCCTCGTCGAGGCGGTACCGGTAGACGTCGGGGCGACTACGGATGCTCAGCCCACGGTCGGCCAGCGAGCGCAGCGCGCGGCTGACGCGCTGGCGGCCGAGCTCCCGGCCGCCGCCGGTCCGCGTCGGCCACCACGTCAGGCGCTGGACGTCGAGCACCGTCAGGGGCCGCTCGCCCCGCGCGACGGCGTCCCGCAGCACCGTGAGGACGATCTTCTCGTCCTCGGGGAGCGCGACGAGCGGTCGCTCGCTCACGTGCGAAACCGCCTCGCTGGGGGCGCTTCGCGGCCGTGACCGGAAGCTGGTGGCCCCACCGTGGCCCCATTTGCCGGCCAGACGGTCCCTCTCGACCCCCCGCCCGCCTCCCCGGAAACCCCGCCTGAGCGGGGCTTTCTGGAGTGGGCGATCCTGGACTCGAACCAGGGACCTCTTCCTTATCAGAGAAGCGCTCTAACCGACTGAGCTAATCGCCCGCGCGGCCTGATTCTAGCCTCGTGGAGCAGCGGACGGGAATGCCGAGAATGGCAGGTCATTGCCGGCTGGCGACTTGGGGATGGGCGGCTTTTGGCCCGGGACGCGACCACTCTGCGCAGCTTTGCGGAGTGAGGCTGCCTTGATAGTGGCTTGCTGGTTGACTCAGGGTGTTCGGCTGGCTTACCGTGCTGGATGTAGCGGCAGGGGAGTGTTGGGGGCAGCGCACGCGCGCCCAAGGACAGCCGGGTTTTTGCAACGGCGGGCGCGCGTGCGCCGAAGTTTGAGGTGCGGGCATCGAACGCGGGGCGGCACTGATCGACTCAACCCAGGGTCGGCCGCTTGCTCGATTCGTGTCGGGCGCTCCCGCGAGATCCTCCGGGTTGCCTTTCGGGACCCGGAGCACGTCTCCTCGCCCTCGGCGGATTCCTGAGCGCCCCGTCGGAGCACTCGCAGGGGGTCAGCCATGCCCGCCTCCGGGCGGTTGGCGGAATGCTGTTCGGTGCCCAGTGCGGCGCTGGCCGTAGCGGTAGCGGTTCCGATTGCGTTCGTCGCCTACACCAATCACGTGCGCCAAACCGTAGGTTTCGACTGGCTCGACGCCGTTGGGGCACTGGTCGCCCTGTCGATCGTGATCGCGATCACGGTCGCTGGAAGTCGTCAGGTCGGTGCCGATGAGCTCGACGTTGATGAGTGAGCAGCCGTGGCACCGTGAGGCGGTCGTCGCGAGGCTATTGAGGCAGTACGCGCCGCACACGCTCTCCTCGCGCTACCAGCACCTCTGAGACGAGCGTAGGGCCAAACAGCCCGTGCTCGACCACGCCAGTCGCGGCCGAGAGCTGCGAGGCGAGCAACTCTGGATCGCCGAACTCCCCGGTGTAATCCGCGATCACGCCTCCGTCCGGGCTCCGGGGCACGTCGCGCAGCCGGACTGTGACGAGCCGGGCGAGTGTCGCCCCCAGGCCAAACTCCAACAGCTCCAGCGGGACCGGGGACGACAGCCGCTCGACGACCTTGTTCGAGGACACGATCACGACGAACCGGTCGGCAGCCGCCGCCAGGGCCTTCTCGCGCGTGTGAGCAGCGCCACCACCCTTCACCAGCCAACCCGACGGCGCGACTTGATCGGCGCCGTCGATCGCCAGGTCGAGCCGGGCGGGAGCACTCGCGCCTACAAACGGCTCCACATCCATTCCGAGTGCGCGGGCCCGCTGTTGTGTCGCCGGGGAGCTCGCAACGCAAACCACGTCCAGTCTCCGTGCGGCCAGCGCCGGGAGGAGATATGCCACGGTCGAGCCGCTTCCGAGGCCGACCGTCATGCCACCCTCGACGACTTGCGCTGCCGCCTGCGCGGCGAGCTGCTTCTCGCGTTCGACGTCAGCGGCGAGGCTCATCGCGGAGCCGCACCTCGCCTCTCAGTTGATGGTCTTTTCGTCGTGGCCACCGAACTGTTTGCGCATCGCCGACAGAACGCGGTTGGCGAAGTCGTCGAGCCCGCGAGAGCTGAAACGCGAGTACAACGCGGTGGTCAGGACCGGGGCCGGCACGCCCTCCTCGATTGCGGCGACCGAAGTCCACCGGCCTTCGCCGGAGTCGGATACGCGGCCCGAAAACTTCTCGAGGGTTGGCGACTCCACCAGCGCCTCCGCGGTCAAGTCCAGTAGCCAGGAGCCTACGACACTGCCTCGCCGCCAGACCTCGGCGACCTCGGTCGTATCGATCTCGTACTGGTAGTCCTCGGGATGTTCAAGTGGCGCCGTTTCCGCGTCCGATTCCTGGACGCGTTTGCCCACGTCCGCGTTGCGAAGAATGTTGAGGCCCTCCGCATACGCGGCCATGATCCCGTATTCGATTCCGTTGTGAACCATCTTCACGAAATGTCCGGCACCGTTGGGCCCGCAGCGAAGATAGCCCTGCTCGGAAGCACTCGGCTCGCCGGTGCGTCCCGCGGTACGAGGAGCGCTGTCGACGCCCGGCGCGATCGATGCGAACAGAGGCCCAAGGTGCTCGACTACCTCCTGCTCCCCGCCGATCATCAGGCAGAAGCCACGCTCCTGACCCCAAACACCGCCGCTCGTACCGCAGTCGACGTGGTGGATGCCCTGCTCGCGAAGTTCGGCGGCATGCCTGATGTCGTCCCGATAATGAGTGTTGCCCCCGTCGATGATGATGTCGCCGGGTTCGAGAGCGTCCGCGAACTGGCGGATCGTCTTCGCGGTTATCTCCCCCGCGGGAACCATCACCCAGACTGCCCGCGGTGGGGAGAGCTCGGAGACGAACTCCTCGGCCGAGTGGGCGGGTACTGCACCATCGGACGCCACGGCATCGACCGCCGCCGAGCTGACGTCGAAGCCGACGCAGCGGTGACCGTCCGCCATCAACCGCCGGACGATTCCGGCTCCCATCCGGCCGAGTCCGACCATTCCGAGTTCCATCGGCTTGTCAGTCGCCATGCCAGCTCCTGTTCGCGCAGTTCGTGATTTCTAATCAGATAGATGTGTATCCGATGAGGGGTACTCACGCCAGATCCCCATCGCTTAGCGCATCGCTCGGTAGCGCCGGATCAGGGCGTTGGTCGAGCTGTCGTGTCCGAGCTCCGGCTCTGTCTCACTCTCGAGCTCGGGGATGATCTGCTTGGCCAACACCTTACCCAGCTCGACGCCCCACTGGTCGAAGGAGTCGATCGACCACACCGTGCCCTGGGTAAACACGCTGTGCTCATATAAGGCGACCATCGTGCCGAGCAGTCGTGGTGTCAAATTGTTGGCCAGGATCACGTTGGTGGGACGGTTCCCCTCCATGACACGGTGGGGCACGATGGCCTCAGGCGTGCCCTCGGCTCGCAGCTCGTCCTCGGTCTTGCCAAAGGCCAGCGCCTGCGCCTGCGCGAACACGTTCGACATCAGGATGTCGTGCTGGTCGCGCACCGGGTTCAGCGCCTGACCGAAGCCGATCAGGTCGACCGGGATGAGCTTCGTCCCCTGGTGGATGAGCTGGTAGAAGCTGTGCTGCCCGTTGGTACCGGGCTCGCCCCAGTAGACGGCGCCGGTCTGGTAATCGACCCGCGTCCCGGCGAGCGTGACGTGCTTGCCGTTGGATTCCATCGTCAACTGCTGCAGGTACGCGGGAAAGCGCTTCAGATACTGACTGTAGGGCATCACGCCGACGGTCTGGGCGTCGAAGAAGTCGCCGTACCAGACCGCCAGCAGCCCCATCAAGGCGGGAAGGTTCCGCTCCAGCGGCGTGGTCCGGAAATGCTCGTCCATCTCATGGAAGCCGGCCAGGAGCTCGCGTAAATGCTCCGGCCCGATCGCGAGCATCGTCGAGAGCCCGATCGCCGAGTCCATTGAGTAACGGCCTCCGACCCAGTCCCAGAAGCCGAACATGTTGGCCGTATCGATTCCGAACTTCGACACCTCCTCAGCGTTCGTCGACACGGCGACGAAGTGACGCGCGATCGCCGCCTCGTCGCCGAGTGCGGCCAGGCACCATTCGCGCGCGGAGCGCGCGTTGCTCATCGTCTCGAGCGTGGTGAACGTCTTCGAGGAGACGATGAACAAGGTTTCCGCCGGGTCGAGATCGCGGGTCGCCTCAGCGAAATCGGTCGGGTCGACGTTGGAGACGAACCGAAAGCCGAGCTCGCGCTGGCTGTAGTGGCGGAGCGCCTCGTAGGCCATTACCGGGCCAAGATCAGAACCGCCGATGCCGATGTTGATGGCGGTCTTGATCGGCTTTCCCGTGTGCCCCTTCCACTCCCCTGAGCGAACCTGATCGGCGAACGCCGCCATCCGGTCGAGGACCTCGTGCACCTCCCTGACCACGTCGGTCCCGTCGACGATCAGTGAGCTCTCCTTCGGCATCCGCAGCGCGACGTGGAGCACGGAGCGGTTCTCCGAGACGTTGATCCGATCGCCGCGGAACATGGCAGCGGTCCGCTCCCGGAGCCCCGACTGCTCGGCGAGCTCCACGAGCAGCCGCAGCGTCTCGTCGGTGACGCGGTTCTTGGAGTAGTCCAGATACAGCCCCGCCGCCTCGACGACGAGCCGCTCGCCGCGCTGCGGATCGGCGGCGAACAGATCGCGCAGGTGGACATCACGAAGCTCGTCGTAGTGCTTTCGCAGAGCGGCCCACGCGGGACGCTCGTGTAGCGGCGGAATGTCGGTCCTCGCCGTCGTGCTCATGATCGCTCCCCTTAGTCAGTAAGCCGGTTGCTCAAACGCTCAGATCAGAGTGGTCGCGCGCGATTTGCTCACGCCCGGACCGCCACACTCTGCTGCTCGATTCGCGCCATCAGGTCGTTCCAAGCGTCGACGAAGCTCTTGGCGCCGTCGGCTTGGAGCTTGGCGGCAAGCTCGTCCACGTCGATTCCCGCCGCCGCAAACTCAGCCAAGGTGGCGTCGCAGTCACCTCCATCCGCCGGCATCGGCTTACCGACCTCGCCGTGATCGTAAAACGCGAGCAGCGTTGCCTCGGGCATCGTGTCGATCGTGAACGGAGCTCCCAAGCCGTGCACGTAGAGGGTGTCCGGTGCCTTCGGGTCTTTGGTGCTGGTGCTCGCCCACAGGAGCCGCTGCATCCGGGCACCCCGACCGGCCAGCCGCTGCCAGCGATCGCTGTCCATCAGCTCGCGATAGGCGCGATAGGCCTTCAGTCCGACAGCGATCGCCAGGCGATCGCGCAGATGCTCGGGCGCGCGGTCGAGAACCGCGGCATCCCACCGTGACATGAACACCGATGCCACCGAGCCGACGGCCGGGTCGAGTCCGGCCTCGATGCGACGCTCGATGCCGCGCAGGTAGGCGGCGGCGGCGGCGGTGTAGTGCTCGCTGGAGAACAGCAGGGTGACGTTGATCGGCACTCCGGCGAAGGTGCTCTCCTCGATGGCCGCCAGTCCTTGCTCGGTGCCCGGAATCTTGATGAACAGGTTCTCGCGGTGGGCGCGTTCGTGCAAAGTCTTGGCGGCGCGGATCGTGCTGTCGCTGTCGTACGCCAACAGCGGTGAGACCTCGAGCGAGACCCAGCCATCGACCCCATCTGTACCGGCGTGGATCGGCGCGAACAAATCAGCCGCCCGCTGCAGGTCCTCGATCGCCAGCTCGACGAACAGCCCTTCTGGGTCGTCGGCGGCCTTATGGTGAATCGCATCGTCGTAGGCGCCAGACCCGATTGCCTTGTCGAAGATCGATGGATTAGAGGTGAGTCCCGTGACCGAGTACTCGTCGATGTAGCGCTGCAACTGGCCCGAGTCGAGCATCTCCCGGGTGATGTTGTCCAGCCAAAGGCTCTGTCCGAGCTCGTGCAGCTTCGCGGTCGCTTTCATGCCGGCTCCTCTTCTAGCTTGCCCGGGTTGCCCGCCCGTTAACGTGCCTCACCACTATGCCTGATTTACGCAAGCCACCCACAGCCGGTGTCGATGTGGGCGGCACCAAAATCCAGACGGTCGTCGTGCGAGACCAGAAGGTCGTGGGCAGCTGCCGGGAGTTGACGCCACAGAGCGGTGATCCGGAGGATGTGATCGAGGCGATTGGGGAGACGATTCGACGCTCGCTACCGCAGGGGGCTACCGCGGAGGCAGACCTGCGCGCGGTGGGCATCGGCATTCCAGGCGAGATCGATCGAGCCGCCGGTGTTGTGTCGCTGGCGGCCAACGTGCCGGGCTTCTCGGGACGTGTCGAACTCGGCTCGGCCGTCTCGAGGTCGATCGGTGGTGCAAGGGTGATGATCGACAATGACGTCAGGGTCGGAGTGCTCGGAGAGTTCCATCGCGGGGCAGGCCGCCCCTACACCAACATGCTCGGGGTGTGGGTTGGCACAGGTGTGGGTGGGGGTCTGGTGCTGGAGGGAGAGCTGCACGACGGTCGCGGCGCCGCCGGTGAGATCGGCCACGCGGTCGTCAAAGAGGGAGGACGCCGATGCTCATGCGGCCGCCGGGGCTGCCTCGAGGCCTATGCCGGACGGGCGAGAATGGAGCGCCGCGCCCGCAAGCTCGCCGGCCGGGGCCGCCAAACCGCGCTGTTCTCGATCATGGAGCAGCGGGGGCGCGATCATCTCAGCTCAGGGGTCTACGCGCACGCCTTGAAGCAAGAGGACAGCCTGGCCCGCGAGCTAATCGACGACGCGACTTGGGCGCTTGGTCTAGGCATTGCGTCCGCCCAAAACCTCCTCGATCTGGAGGCGATCATCGTGGGCGGTGGACTCGGCGATCGGCTTGGCCGACCGTTCGTCGAGCGGATCGTCGAGCAGATGACGCCGCACCTATTCGCCGACGACCATCCGCCTGCCGTGCTGCCCACGGAGCTCGGCGACCTGGCAGGTGCAGTTGGCGCGGCGGTATTGGCTGGCGGCTGAGTCCCGGAGAGGCGGTTCGCAAAAGCTGAAAGGCGGCCGCCTAACCAGGGCGGCCGCCCTCCGGCGATATCTGTGCTTACGCCGCTCGGCGGAGGGCTTCGAGCTCGTCGCTGGCTGCCAGGCGGCTGAGCCCCTGCTCCTCGAGCTTGCGCGCTCGATCGAGTGGGATCCCGAGTTCCGTTCCGGTTTGTCTGATCGTGAGCGGCTCGGCTCCGGTGAGGCCGAAGCGCAGCCGGATCACTTCCCGCTCACCCTCCGGAAGCCGACCGACAACGGTGTTGACGCGATCGGTGCGCTCTGCATCGGCGACCTCCTCGAGAGGCTCCGGGCGGTCGCTGGCCAGCAAGTCGCCAAACGCGGTCTCGCCGTCCTCGCCAACGGGCTGGTCGAGGCTGGCGAGGCCACGGGCCAGATCGCGCAGCTCGGTTACCTCGTCGATCGAGAGCTTCGCCGCCTCAGCAACCTCCTCGTCGGTGGGGTCGCGTGAGAGCTTGGCCTTCAGCTCGCCCTCGATCTTACGAACCTTCACCTCGCGCTGTGCGACATGGACCGGGATCCGGATCGTCCGGCCGTGATTCTGCAAGCCTCGTTGAATCGCCTGCCGGATCCACAGCGTGCCGTAGGTAGAGAACTTGAATCCCTTCCGCCAGTCGAACTTTTCGACCGCACGAATCAGGCCGAGCATCCCCTCCTGCACGAGGTCTTCCATCGGCAATCCGTGACCCTGGTAGCGCCGGGCCTGCGAGACGACCAGTCGCAGGTTGGAGTTGATCATCCGCTCCTTCGCCGCCAGGTCTCCGCGCTCGATCCGCTTGGCCAGCTCGATCTCCTCCTCTGCGGTTAGCAGTGGGTGGACTCGAGCCTTGCGGAGGAACAGCGCGAGCGAGTCCTGCGCGGTCGCCTGATCAGCACCGGCCGTTGCCTGCCCCTCGCCGCTGTGCTCGGGGGCCAGCGCGTCATGGATGGCACGGCGCCGATTCTGGCGGCGGTTCCCGCCAGTCGCCGATGTCCGCTTGTGCGCGCCTCGGGTGCGCGCTCTCTGTGTTGATTCACGGTGGTCGGTCACCGCCTGCGCGGCGTCGCGACCCTCGTTTTCGAAGCTGTTCAGGGCTATCTCCAAATTGATAGGCATGTTTCAATCTGAGTCGAAGTGTAGCAGAAGTTCGATAATCGGCGAACTAAGATCGCGCGCTGGGTGTGAACCGACATAACGGCTCAGCCGCGCCCGTTCTTGGGTGCAGCTTGCCCGAAAACAGCTTCCCGCAACACACGAAGAGACCCGTAAGGGATGTTGAAGAATGCGTTCAGAATGCCCAGCTCGCTTCACGCGAACGTGGCGCGGGCGAGCTCCAGGAACTCGGCGGCGGCTGGGGGGAGACGCCGTCCCTCCCGCCACGCTAGCGTGATGTCGCGGGTGAGCGCCGGTTCCGTCAGGCTAGCGACGGCGACATTGGCACCCGCGTCTTCGGCGTCAGAGCGGGGCAGGATCGCCACCCCGAGACCGCGACCCACGAGTCGCCGGACCCGCAGGCTCTCGTTGGAGGCGAGCTTTACCCGGGGCTCGAACCCCGCCTCCCGCCCAGCGGAGACCAGCAGCTCGCGTAGCCGCGCGCCCTCGCGCCAGCTGATGAAGCTCTCTTCGGCGAGCTCAGCCATCCGGATCTGTTGGCGGTCGCCGAGGCGATGGTCTCGGGGAAGAATCACGACCAGTTCCTCGGAGACCAGCTGATGCAGCCCCAGCCCGTGGCTCTCCACTCGCTCCGTGACCGACAGGAACGCCAGATCGAGTTCGTCGACGCGCAGCATCTCGGCGAGTTCCTCGCTGGACTGCTCACGGACCGTCAGCTCGACGCCGGAATGGCGTTGGTGGAAGATCGCCAGCGGCAGCGACAGGTCCACCGGTCCCATCGTGTGCATAGCGCCGATTCGCACCTCCCCGGTGTGCACACCGCTCAGGGCCTGAAGCTCGGCTTGCGCCGCCTCGACCTCGAGCAGCACCCGGCGGGCGCGAGCTACGAGCAGCTCGCCCGCGCCGGTGATCGACACGCGCCTGGTGGTGCGCTCCACCAGTGCCAAGCCGACCTCATTCTCGAGCCGCCGAATCTGCTGCGAAAGCGCCGGCTGGGCGATGTGCTCACGAGCCGCCGCGCGAGTAAAGCTGCGCTCCTCGGCGAGGGAAACGAGGTAGCGGAGCTGGCGCAGGTCCATAAGCTAAGCGTATAGATGTTCGAAGTGGATCGTCTTTGACATCTAAAGCACTTTGCGTCATGCTTCGCTGCGAAGTACCTCTCCTCCCTCTCGAGCGCGCCCCGCTAACTGGCCTCATATTCCGCCGGTTCGGGGCGCGCTCATTTAAGGAGCCAGTTCTCCTCGCGGCCGGCGGCGCGCCGTCCCGGTCCACCGCGATCGGTCTCCCAGAATGAGATCGCGAAGATCAACACATTCGTCAGCCAGATCAGGGCGCCCCCGACGATCAGCTGCCGGCCGTTGGTTATGTGGTGGTGGAGAAGCTCGTTGATCAAGAGCACGATCTCCGGTCGTCGTTTCGTCGAGCTCGGCCATCGCCAGAGCGTACGGTGACCGCAGGATTCCTCGGCCGGTTCGCCGACACTAGCTGAGGCCGAGTAGCCGCACCGCGTTTTCCTTTAGCACCAGCGGCCGCACCTCATCCTTGATCGGCAGCGTTTCGAAGTCAGCCAGCCATCGGTCGGGTGTGATCAGCGGGAAATCCGACCCGAAGAGCATCTTGCGCTTCAGCAACGTGTTCGTGTACCGGATCAGGTTCTCAGGAAAGTACTTCGGGGACCATCCGGACAGGTCTATGTACACGTTCGGTTTGTGAGTGGCCACCGCGAGGGCCTCATCCTGCCACGGGAACGACGGATGCGCGAGGATGATGTCGAGCTCGGGGAAGTCGGCCGCGACGTCATCGACGCACATCGGGTTGGAGAACTTCAGGCGCACGCCGCCGCCACCCGGCATCCCCGCGCCGATTCCAGTCTGGCCGGTGTGGAACAAAGCGATCAAGCCGGCCGATGCGATCGCGTCGTAGAGCGGATAGAAGTCGCGGTCGTTCGGCCAGAACGCCTGTGTGTTCGGGTGAAACTTGAAGCCGCGAACGCCCGCCTCGATCAGCTCGCGCGCCTCGCGCACGGCGAGCTTTCCTTTGTGGGGGTCGACGCTTGCGAACGGGATCAGCACGTCGGCGTTCTCGCGGGCGGCGCTGAGCACCTCGTGGTTGCTCAGCCTCCTGCGCCCCATCCCCGCCTCGTCGTCGACGGTGAATACAACCGCGATGATCTTCCGCTCGCGGTAGTAATCGGCCACCTCCTGGGCGGTGGGCTGGGGAGGGCTGCCGCCAAAGTACTTGCCGGCCGCGGCGAGCAGCTCGGCAGTGACCGGATCCTGGGGCTGGCTGGTGCTGCGCTCGGCGTGCGTATGCACGTCGACTGCGAGGACCTGTTCCAGGGGGATGCTCACTTGTAGAGCCGCACGAGCGCCTCGGCGATCATCGAGGGCTTCTCCGACCCCTGCAGCTCGATCGTCACGAGCAGCTTGAGCTGGACGCTGCCCGGTAGCTCCTTGACCTCGGCGAGCTCGGCACCGCCCCGCCATTGGGCTCCGACTGGAAGCGGGGCTGGGAAGCGGACCTTGTCGAGCCCGTAGTTGACGCCGATCGTTGCGTCAGTGACCGTGAGCAGCTGGCCCAGCATCGGCGCGACCAGCGACAGCGTCAGGTATCCGTGGGCGATTGTGCCGCCGAAGGGCGTCAGCTTCGCTCGCTCCGCGTCGACGTGGATGTACTGATGATCGTCGGTGGCGTCAGCGAACTGGTTGACACGCTCCTGGGTCATCTCCTGCCAGTCGGTGAAGCCGAGGTGGGTCCCGACGGCCTGAGCCAAGCCTGCGACATCGCTCACCAGGCCGCGGGTCTGCGAGGTGGTCACTCAGCCCTCCGATTTGCGCGGTCGAGTATCAGCCGTCCGAACGGTACCAGCGCCCCGCATCGCACAGCACGCGTCCCGGGTCGTCATTTTGGACACTCTAACCAGGGCCAGGGCCTGCTGGCGTGCCCCGTCGGCACCGCCCGCGATGCCGGTCGGCGCCTCCTTTGAGGACCCTATACTTGCCCGACCACCCAGTGTGAGGAGCAGACGTGCAGGAGATGGCCATCTACGGCGTTAGCTTTGACATGGTCGGCAAACAGCCGATCGTGCTCCTGAAGACCGTCGAGAACAACAAGTTCCTGCCGATCTGGATCGGTCACCCAGAGGCAGCCGCGATCCTCATGAAGTTGCAGGGAGCTTCAACGCCTCGGCCGATGACCCACGACCTGCTCTCAGACGTCCTCGGAGAGCTGGAGGTGGAGTGCACGCGCGTGGCCGTCACCGAGTTGCGGGAGAACACCTTCTACGCCTCGATCAGCCTTCGTGCCAATGGTCGCGAGATCGAGATCGACTCCCGGCCAAGCGACGCGCTAGCCCTCGCGGTTCGCGCCGGCGCACCGATCTTCGCCGCCGACGAGGTGATCTCCGAGTCCGCGATCGAGTTCGAGCACGAGGTCGAGGACACCGAAGAGGTGGTCGAGAAGTTCAAGGACTTCCTCGACCGCGTCTCGCCGGAGGATTTCGCGAGCGAGGAGTAGGCAGGGGCGCGCTAGCAGTGCGGGGTGCGGGCGCCGCGCCCCACCGCCCCCAAGATCCGCTCGATCAGCTCGTCGAATCCGATCCCGGCGGCGTCGGCGGCCTGCGGCAGCAGGCTTGTGTCCGTCAGTCCCGGAATCGGATTGACCTCGAGCACGTACAGCTTGTTGCTCAGCGCCTCGAGCATCAGGTCTGCGCGGGCGAAGCCGGCGCAGCCGAGCAGCTTGTAGGCGTCGAGGGCGAGCGCGTTCGCGGCGGCGGCGACCGCGTCGTCGAGCTCCGCGGGGCACACGAACCGGGTCCGGCCGATCTCATAACGGGCCTCAAAGTCGTAGAAGTCCTCCTCCTCGGGGAGGGCCTCGACAATCGGCAGCGCGCGCGCGCCGCCACTCTCGTCGATTATCGACACCGCCAGCTCACGACCGGAGACGTAGCGCTCGAGCAGGACTTTGCGGTCGTACGAGAATGCCGCCACGAGCGCCGCTGGGACGTCGGCCGGGGTGCGCGCGAATTTGATTCCGAGCGCCGAGCCCTGCGATGCCGGCTTGACGACGATCGGGAACTCGAGGCGCTCCTCGATCGCCGGCAGTGCCAGCGCCGCCCCCAACTCCTTGAACGCGGTCTCATTGAACGCGTAGAAGTCGGGCGTCGGGATGCCCCGGTCGCGCATCGCGTGCTTGGCGAGCACCTTGTCCGCGGCGCGGATGCAGGCAGAGACCCCAGATCCCGTGTAGGGAATCCCCATCACCTCGAGTAGCTCCTGGACGGTGCCGTCCTCACCATCACGGCCGTGGAGAGCGACGAATGCCACGTCCGGCCGCGTGTCGCGCAGCCTCTCGACCAGGTCGCTGCCGACATCGATCGCGATCGCCTGGTGTCCAAGGCGCTCGAGCGCGTCACGCACCCTGCCCCCGGACTTGAGCGACACCTGACGCTCCAGAGAGCGGCCACCCTCGAGCACCGCGACGCGGCTCACCCCCGGCCTCCCGGGAATCTCATCCGGCCTGTGTGCGCTTCGCCGGCAGCCGGAGGATCTTGGCGAGTTCTGCTGCCGGGGCCTTGGGATCCGACACGGACGGCGCAGCCCGCTGCTCGCTTGCGGGACGGGCGCCGGTCAGCGTGCCGTACAGGGCGACCTGCTCCCGCACGACCTCGCCGATCCGGCGGATGCCTTCGCGGATGTCGTCCTCGCCGACGCCCGAGAAGTTCAGGCGCATTGCGGAGCCGCCGCGCCCGTCCACATACGCGGCTCGTCCGGGAACGAACGCCACGTGCTCCTCGAGCGCACGGGCCAGCACGTCGGTGGTGTCGATGTAGTCGGGCAGCGTCGCCCAGATGAAAAATCCACCTTCGGGATGGGTCCACTGTGCCTCGCGCGGGAAATGCTCGGCGAGCGAGTCGAGCATCACGTCACGGCGCCGCCGGTAGATCTCGATCAGCGAGCGCACGTACTCCTCCCACGGCCCGGAGTCGAAGTATGCGCCGACGAAGTATTGAGAGATCGATGACGAGCACAGGTCTGAGGACTGCTTGCCGAAGTTCATCTTCTGGAGCACGGGTGCCGGCGCGGTGGTCCACCCCAGCCTGACGCCAGGCGAGAGGATCTTCGAGAACGTGCTCGCGTAGATCACGAACTCCCCGCCGTCGAGCGAGCGCAGCGTTGGCAGCGGCGTGCCCTCATAGCGCAACAGGCCATAAGGATTGTCCTCGAGCACGAGCAGCTCGCGTTCGCCGGCGATCCGAACGAGCTCCCGCCGCCGTTCGACCGACATCGTCACGCCGGCGGGGTTGTGAAAGTTAGGAACCGTGTAGATGAACTTTGGGCGACGTCCGGTGCGGTCGAGCTCGTCGAGCGTGCTCTCGAGCTCGTCGATCCGCATCCCGTCTCGATCCAGCGTCACTTGAACGACATCCGCCTGGTAGGCACAGAACGTCGGGACCGCTCCAGGGTACGTGGGCGCCTCGGTGACCACGACATCCCCCGGGTCGAGCAGCGTCTTGCAGACCAGGTCGATCACCTGCTGGCCGCCGCTTGTGACGAGCAGCTCGTCGGGATCGATCTCCGTCCACTCGGCCGCCATCACATCGACGATGCAGCGCTTGACCAGCGACAGGCCCTCCGTCGGGCCGTACTGGAGCGCCCGCGCGCAGGACTCGGCGGCCACCTCGCCCATCAGCGAGGCGTACGAGTCCGGCGGGAACGTCGAGGTGTCGGGCAGGCCTCCGGCGAGCGAGATCACGTCCGGTCGCTCGGTCAGTGCCATCAGGTCACGCATCGCCGAGGACTTCATGACCTTCGTGCGTTCCGCGAACAGGGACGCGTAACGTTCGATGTCGCGTGCGGTGGACCGCGGGCGTCTGGAGCCGTGGCTCATCGCCGCCTCTCGTCTATCGTCACGCTGAGTCACGGTACAGCACAGTGCGTCTCGTCTTCGACATCTTCCAGGGCATGGGTATCGCAGCGGCGGTGGGGATCCGCCCGTTTCTCCCTGCGCTCGCGGTTGGCGCGCTGGCGGCGGGGAACGTCGAGATCCACTTTAACGGCACGGATTATTCTTTTCTGCAGGGAACGCCGTTCCTGCTTGCGATGGTCGCGGGAGCGGTGGTGGTTGCGCTCGCCGAGCGGCGCCTGACTCGTGACCAGCTCGAGCGGGGCCCCTGGTTCGTCGTGCTCGGCGTGATTGCTCTGGCCCTCGGCGCGCTGCTGTTCGCGGGGTCGCTGGCCCGCGGCCACTACGCGGTCTGGCCCGGATTCATCGGCGGTGTGGTGTGCGCAGCCATCGGGATCGCTGCCACGGTTCCCTTGCTGCGCCGCGTCCGCGCCCGGCTCGATCACGCGGCCGCCGCAGCCGTTCCCCTCTATGCCGAGGCGGCCGGATTGCTGCTCGCCGCGCTGTCGGTGGTGGCGCCGCCGGTCGGGCTGATCGGCGTGCTGGGGCTGCTCTGGCTGCTGCTGGCCGGCCGCTCGCGTGAGCAGCAGAAGTACGCGGGCCTTCGCATTCTTCGCTGATCCGGTGAGCGACGCCAATCCGAAGAAGCTCGTCCTGGTGGTAATCGACGCGCTCAAGCCGGCGATGCTGGAGCGCGCGATCGCCGCCGGCCGCGCCCCCGTACTGGCCAGGATCGTCCGCGAGGGCGTGTACATCGACGACTGCGTCGCCGCCTTCCCTTCTGTCACGCCCGTCTGCGCGGCCACGATCACGACGGGCGTGGGCCCCGACGCCCACCTGATCCCCAGTATGAACTGGTATCACCGCGAGGAAAATCGGTATGTCGAGTACGGCTCGAGCTTCTCCGCCTCGCGCCAGTTCGGCGTGCTGCGCTCGTTGACAGACACCGTCTACCGCATGAACGCCGAGCATCTCTCGACTGAAGTCGAGACCGTATTCGAGTCGCTTGACGACGCGGACGTGCGGACGGCCGGAACGACTTACTTGATCTACCGCGGGCGTCACCAGCACGAGGTCGCCAACGAGAGCGCACTGGCGAGGATTGTCACCTCGACGCTCTTCCGGCGCACGATCGATGGGCCCCAGGAGCTGTTCTACGCCGACCTATACGCGAGCCGAAAGACCGGGTGCCGTGGACAGCTCGGGATGCCCGGCATCCGCGACCAGCACACCGGTTGCGTCGGCGCCTACCTGGTCGAGCACGATCTGTTCGACTTCCTGCTGTTCTCGCTGCCCGACAACGACGCCTGGTCGCACAAGAACGGCCCTCACGCCCAGGTGACGTCGATCGCGGCGGCCGATCGCCAGCTCGAGCGCTTGATGCATGCGGCCGGCGGCGCAGATGCCTTCTTCGAAGAGCATTCGGTGATCGTCACCTCGGATCACTCGCAGGCCGCGGTTGAGGAGCGTATTCGACTCGACCAAGCGTTCGCTGATTTTGATGTTGCCAGCCCAAACGCGTCACGATCGGCCTCTCCAGAGATTGCGCTCAGTCCCGCCCAGCGCTCGGCGATGATCTATGCGCTTGATCCCGACGCCCGAGAGGAGATGGTCAAGCGGTCGCTCGAGGCGGTCACCGAGCTCGACGGCGTCGATCTGGCGCTGTGGATGGACGGCGGGGAGGCGGTTGTGAAAAGCCGGCGGGGCGAACTGCGATTCGTCGCCGGCGGCGATCTGGAGGACGTACGCGGCGGTCGCTGGAGCGTCGACGGGCAGCTGGCCGCGCTGCGGGCCGAGGTGCAGGACGGGCGCTTCCTGTGCACCGAGTACCCCGACGCGCTGGAGCGGATCTGGTCGGCGCTGCATTGCCCGACAGCCGGGGATGTGCTGCTCTCCGCCGCCCCCGGGTACGAGTTCGTCGACTGGGGCGGTGCCGACCACGTTGGCGGCGGAAGCCACGGCTCGCTGCATCGATCGGACTCGCTCGGGGCGTTGCTTTGGTGCGGCACCGGCCCGCAATCCAGGGACGCTCGCTCTCAGTGGTCGCTGCGCGATGTTGCCCCAATTGTCCGGGAGCATTTCGGCTTGCGGGCCGCCGCAACCCCGGATTAGGGCCGCGTTAGGGTCCGCGGACTATTACGGAGATCAGACAACCCGCCGTTACATTTTCAGCGGTGCCCGACGAGTTGACGAGCACCGTCGCGCTGCCCTTCCGCGCCCGAGTGCGCGATGGCGTGCGCTGCGGACACAACTGGCGCCAGCTGCTTCGATTCGTAACGGTCGGCGCGAGCGGCTACGTCGTCAATTTGGGCGTGTTCGCCGTTTGCGTTCACCTGCTGGCGATCGATTACCGAGCCTCTGCCGTAATCGCATTCGTAGTCTCTGTGGTCAACAATTTCTGGCTGAATCGCCATTGGACGTTCGACGCCAAGCACGAACACCCGATTTTCCAGGGAGCGCGCTTCTTCGCGGTCTCGCTGCTGGCGTTCGGCTTCACCTACTTGGTGCTGATCGCGCTCGTAGAAGGTGCGGGTATGGCCAAGGTCGTGGCGCAGGCGATCGCGATCGTGGCCGGGACGCCGCTGTCGTTTCTCGGGCAGAAGCTTTGGAGCTTCCGGGCGTAAGCCCTCTCCGCCGCACTCGAACGTTCGTTGCGGTCACGGTCCTAGCGGTCCTTCTTGGGATCTTCCCGACGCTCCTGCCCGCTTCGGCCCGGGCGGCCAGCAGCATGAGCGCCGCTACCGACGCCAGCACCCCGGTGCTCGTAACCTCTCACAGTAAGCCCCCGCTGGGCTACCGGCTCACCGCCGCCGAGGTGGAGAAGATCGCGGCCGCTAGTCTGACGGTCCGCGCGGAGCTCCATCGCCATCCGACGCTCGTGCCGTACGAGTACACCAAAGGCCCGGGGCGCTGGCAGGTGAGCTGGTTCACCTCCCGCGGGGACCAGCGAGAGCTCGCCCAGGTGTATGTGGATGACGCGACCGCCAAGGTCACCGAGGCGTGGACCGGATTCCAAGTTGCCTGGACGATGGCACGCGGCTATTCGGGCGCCTTCGGCCGGCGCGTGAACGCCTGGTGGGTCTGGCTGCCGCTGTGCGCGCTGTTCCTCGCGCCGTTTATCCCTTGGCGCCGGCGCCACGGCGGCTGGTCGCTCTGGCACCTCGACCTACTGATGCTGCTCGGCTTCTCGATTTCGCTGGCGTTCTTCAACAACACCCAGATCGGGATCTCGGTGCCGATCGTGTACCCGTTTCTGATCTACTTCCTGGTGCGGATGTTGTTACTGGCGTTCGGCCGCGGTGTGCCGCGTAAACCGCTGCGGCTCGCCGTCCCGGCGCCCTGGCTGGCGGTAGCCGTCGTGTTCCTGGTCGGCTTTCGGATTGGGCTCGACGTCGTCAACTCGAACGTGATCGACGTCGGCTATGCCGGGGTGATCGGCGCCGACAAGCTCGTGCACGGCCATCACCTTTACGGGAATTGGCCACACGACAACGCGCAGGGCGACACCTACGGCCCGGTCAACTACTACGCCTACGTGCCGTTCCGCGCGATCTTCGGCTGGAGTGGATCTTGGGATCAGCTTCCAGCCGCGCATGCCGCGGCGATCGCGTTTGACCTGCTGACGCTGTTCGGACTCTACCTGCTTGGCCGCCGCGTTCGCGGGCCCACCGGGGGCACGGTGCTCGCCTACTTGTGGGTCGCATACCCCTTCACCCTGTGGACGCTGTGTTCGAACACCAACGACACGCTGGTCGCGATGCTGGTGGTGCTCGCCCTGCTGGTGGTCAGCTCGGCACCCGCGCGCGGCGTGGCGGCGGCGCTCGCGGGGCTGACCAAGTTCGCTCCGCTGGCGCTCGGCCCGCTGTTCATGCGCGGCGTCGGCGGCTGGCCGCGAAAGCGGTCGTTGGTCGCGTACGTGGTTGCCTACGGTGCGACGCTCGTCGTTGCGATGCTGCCCGTCCTGTTGGCGCACAACCTCCACGCCTTCTGGCACGACTCGGTCGCCTATCAAGCAGGGCGCGTGACTCCGTTCTCGGTGTGGGGTCTGTGGGGTGGCCTCGGCTTCGAGCAGCATCTCGTGGAGGGCGCGACGGTCGCGCTGGCGATTGTGGTCGCGTTTCTGCCGCGGCGCCGAAGCGTCGTCCAGGTCGCGGCGCTCGCTGCGGCCGTGTTGATCATGCTGCAGATGAGCGCCAATTACTGGCTGTACTCTTACGTCGTCTGGTTCTTCCCGCTGGTGGTCCTGGTGCTGGTGGGGATGCATCCGGTAGAGGGCTGGCGGTCAGCGGCGCTCCCGGCGGAGCGCTGGTCACCCGAGCCGCGGCAGGCGGCGGTTGCCGCGGCCTGAGTGCCGTTGCCCCGACACCAGGCAGCCCTACCGCACCCCCGGGGCCGGCTCCAGAACCTGCTCGATCGACGCTGCTCGCATCGGCTCGCTCGCCCGGATCACGACCCCGTTCAGCCAGGGATCTTCGCTCGAGGTCTCGAACCTGATCGGCATCCGCGTAATTAGGGCCTCGAGCGCCTGCTCGCGCTTGACGCCGATCACTCCCCCGCGCGGGCCGGTCATGCCGACGTCCGTGATGTACGCGGTCCCACCGGGCAGTACGCGACCGTCGGAGGTCGGTATGTGCGTGTGCGTGCCGACAACGGCGGTCACGCGGCCGTCGAGGTGCCAGCCCATCCCGACCTTCTCACTGGTCGCCTCGGCGTGCATGTCGACGAGCGCGTGGTCGACCTCGCCTTTGAGCGCGTGGAGGGCCGCATCGGCTTCGGAGAAGGCCGGTCGTCCCGCGTTCATATAGAGGTTTCCAGACAGCGACACGACGCCCAGCCGGACCCCTCCGCGGTCGATCACGCACCACCCGTGCCCGGGCTGGCTGCGGAGGAAGTTCGCCGGCCGAAGGATCCGCCGCTCGGCGTCCAGGTAGGCATAAATCTCGCGATGGCGATAGGTGTGGTTCCCCAGGGTGATCACGTCGACCCCCGCCGCGAACAGCTCGTCGGCGATCTTCGGTGTGATGCCGGTTCCGCCGGCGGCGTTCTCAGCGTTGACGACCACGAAATCGAGCGTGTGCCGCTCGCGCAGGGACGGCAGCAGGGCCAGCAGTGTCCGCTTCCCGATCCCACCGACCAGATCGCCGACGAACAGGATGTTGATGGGTTGGTTGCTCATGTCCTGTTAGCGCGCATACTTCCATTTGCATGCGTTTATGGCTTCCCACGCGAAGTGGCGGTGCCCGGGCGAGCGCAGATCCGGACGACGAGTCGGCCACGACGGACGCGCCCTCGTCGATTGATGACCATGATGGCGACCGCCGTCCCGGTGCGCCCAAGGAGGCCTCCGAGGCGAAGCTGACCCCTTCCACGGTCCCGCCGGTCGTGGTGCCCCGCTGGATCCAGCTGGTCCTGCTGCCACTGGCGCTACTCGGCCTGTGGGCACTGGCGCGTGCTTCGGGACCGGTGCTGTTGATTCTGGTCGTGGCGAGTCTCGTCGCCTTGATCTTGAACCCGGTCATCAAGGTCATGGAGCGGGGTCGGGTACCCCGTGGTCTGGCGATCCTTGCCGTCTATCTCGGCTTCGTTGCCGCCCTCGTCGGGATCGGCCTGCTGCTCGTAAACCCGATCAGCACCCAGCTCAGACACTTCGAGCGGGACGTCCCCCATCTCGTACGCCAGGCGAACACGAATCTCGCAAATCTCCAGACCTGGCTCGACCATCGTGGAATCACGATCCATATCCAGAAACAGGGTCAGACCGCGCTTCAGACGCTTCAAAAGGACGTGCTCAAACGCTCGAGCGACATCGTCTCCTTCTCGCAGGACCTCCTCAGCAAGATCGTGACGGTCGGCTTTGACCTCGTTCTGATCCTGGTGCTCTCGATCTACCTGCTCGTGTACGGAAAGCAGATCGGCGAGCTGGTGCGGAGGATCATGCCCGCCGGCGATGGCACGCCAGAAGACGACTACCCGCTGCTCGTCCAGCGCGCGGTGTCCGGCTACGTACGCGGACAGGTGCTGTTCTCCCTGATCATGGGCGCCAGCGCCGCCGCCGCGCTGGCGCTGTTTGGTCTGGTGGGAATCTTCCCCGATGGCGAGACCTATGCGCTGTTCTTCGGCGGCTTCTATGGGCTGATGGAGTTCATTCCTTACATCGGCCCGATCATCGGGCCATTGCCGGCGGTGATCGTGGCCCTGTTCAACAGCCCGATTACCGCTGCCTGGGTGATCCTGCTGTTCGTCGCGTTGCAGCAGCTGGAGGGCCACTTTGTGGCGCCGCAGGTGTTCCGGATCTCGCTGCGGATCAACCCGATCGTGATCATCCTCGCGCTGTTGATCGGCTATCAGCTGTACGGCATCGCCGGAGCCCTGATCGCGCTGCCGTCGATTGCCGTGCTCCGCCAGACGGTGCTTTACCTGCGCCGCCACCTAGTGCTCGAGCCGTGGACCACGGGTGCTGTGGGCACGGGGTCGGGCGTGATGGCGCTGCCCCCCGATGGATGTCCGGACTGTGGAGCTCCCGCAGCGGGCGAGGACTCTTTCTGTCGCGCTTGCGGGGCATCGCTCGAGCTCCGCGTGAAGACGCCGGGGTGATGGCCACCGACGCAGGCGACGAGCGGCCTACCCGGTGTATTAGCCTCAGAAGCCTTGGCTGCCAGCATCGCAACCGGAGAGCCGACAGCAACGCTCGCTGCCAGGTCGCTCACCAAGCGCTTTGGAACCAGGACGGCACTGAGCGGCGTCAGCTTCGACCTGCAACCCGGTGAGCTCGTCGCGATCATCGGGCCGAACGGCGCCGGTAAGACCACGCTGCTGTCGATTCTGGCCGGCGTCCTGACGGCCACCGAGGGCGAGGTGGTGCGCTCGCCGCGCCAGGTGGGGTGGGTCCCCCAGCAGCCGGCGCTGTACTCGAAGCTGTCGGTGACCGAGAACCTGCGTCTATTCGCGCGCCTTGAGAAGCTGGCCGATCCGGAAGCTGGGGTCGCGCGAATGCTCGCCCAGACAGGTTTGCAGGAGCGCGCCGACGAACAGCTGGGGCGGCTGTCGGGAGGCAACCAGCAACGGGTGAACATTGCGATCGGTCTGCTGTCCGAGCCGGTAGCGCTGCTGCTCGATGAGCCCTCCGCCGCACTCGATCCCCGTCAGCGCGAGCGGCTGTGGCAGTTCATCGGCGGTCTGGCCGGCCGCGGGACGACGGTTGTCTACTCGACCCACAATGTCGCCGAGGCCGAGCGCTACGCCGACCGGGTGCTGGTGCTGGTTGACGGCGAACTCCTGTTCACGGGCACACCGCCCGAGCTCGAGCGAGCGGTCGGAGGAGACGCGCAGGATTTCGAGGCCGCTTTCGTGCGCTTCCTGCGCGAGCAAGGCCACTGACTGGTCGCCACAGTGCGCTGGCTGCTGGTCAAGGACCTCCAGATCCTCAAGCGCTCTCCGCTGCTGGTAGGGCTACTGATCGTCTATCCGATCGCGATTGCGCTGATGATCGGATTCGCCCTCTCGAGCCCCCCCGGAAAGCCAAGAGTCGCCTTCTACAGCGAAGTCGCCCCTGGGAAAGGGAAGATCAGCTTCGGCAACCAGCAGATCAACATCGCCAACTACGCCAAAGAGCTGTATCGGTCGATTCAGCCGATCAAGGTGAATTCACGGGCCGAGGCGGTCGCGAAGGTCCGCGACGGGGAGGCGCTCGCCGCGCTGATCGTGCCGGCGGATGTCGTCAGCCAGATTCAGAGCCTGGTCACCCAAGGAGTGGGTACGCCGACCGTCGAACTGATCCTCAACTCCAAGGACCCACTCGAGCGCCAGCTCGTTGACCAGGCGATCAGCGCGCGGCTGAATGACGTCGAGCAGGCCGTGTCCAAGCAGGTATTGCGGATCGCCGTCAGCGATCTTCAGCAGGTGCTGAACGGCGGCGCTGTCCAACTGCTGGGCCAGAACGTGCCCCTGCTCGGACTGAAAAATTCTCGCTCGATCATTCAGGGAACGATCGCCTCGCTCCCGAAGCAGTCGCCCCTGCGACCGGCGCTCCGACAGGTCGCCAATTTCGCCGGTCTGGCGATTGGAGGCCTCGACTTCGCGGGGCCGGTGCTGAACTCGATCGGATCTCCGTTGACCGTCGATCGGACCGAGCTGGCCGGTAAGACGACTCCGACCGACAGCTACGCGGTCGCGATCGCGGTGATTGTTTCGCTGATGTTCGTGACGCTGCTGCTGGCGGCCGGGATGCTCGCGCTCGAACGCTCCGAGAATGCCTACTCTCGGCTCGTCCGCGGACTCGTCTCCCCGGGCTCGCTGCTGTCCGAGAAGGTAGTGCTGTCCGCCGGATGCGCCGCGACGGTCACGCTCCTGATGGCAGCCTGCGTGTCGCTGTTCGTTCCTCTGGACTGGGGGCGCGCGGAGCTGTGGGTGCTGGCACTGGCATTGGGCGGGCTCGCGTTCGGAGCCCTGGGCGTGGCAATCGGCGGGCTCGCGCGCGACGTCAGCGCGGCTTCGCTGCTGGCGTTCCTTCTCTCGCTGCCGATCGCGTTCGTCGCTCTGGTGCCCGAAGATGCCGTCTCCGGAGCGCTGAAGTCGGTCCTCGATCTAATCGCGTTCGTGTTCCCGTTCAAGGCTGCGCTGCAAGCGGTGAGCAACGCGTTCACCGGCACGGCCCCCGGGATTGGTTGGCCGCTCGTGCATCTGGCGGCGCTGACGCTGGTGTTCGCGGGTCTCGCCCGATTGGCGTTGACGCGGTTCGCCTCGCGGTAGGGGACGACGGCCTAGCGCCCGCCGACCATGCGCCGGAACATCACCGCGCAGATGACCGCCACGATCAGCGCGATAATCGGTAGGCCAGCCCCGATTACGCCGACGACCGCAAGCACCAGGCCGACCACGCCCACGGCGCCGGCGACGCTACCGGCCACGGTCAGCTGGTAGGCCCGACGTTCCCGAACACTTCGGGGTGTGTAGCCACCGCGCTTCTGGAGATCCGCCACAGTTGCAGCGTAGCGCGTAAGGCGAGGATTCGGTCCGAGCGCGACGCCGGCGCGTGGATCTCTGGAAGCTCGTTTAGCTATACCGGCGCGGGGCGGCTGCTCGCCGCCGGTATCCTCAGTCGGGCAATGCCATTCCCGCAGACCCGTCTGCGCCGGCTGCGCGCAAGCCACGCGCTGCGCGGTCTCGTGCGAGAGACCCGACTAGATCCGGCCGATTTTGTATATCCGATGTTTGTGGCCCACGGCATCGACCGCCGCGAGCCAATCCGGTCGATGCCCGGTGTGGACCACTTATCGATCGCGCACGCCGTCAGCGAGGCCGGGGAGGCAGCCTCGCTGGGGATTCCGGCCGTGCTGTTGTTTGGCCTCCCCGCCGCCAAGGACGAGGAGGGTTCCGGTGCCTGGGATGACGAGGGGATCATCCAGCTCGCCACCCGCGCGATCAAGGAGGCCCATCCTGGCCTGCTCGTGATCGCCGATCTGTGTCTGTGCGAGTACACGAGCCATGGCCACTGCGGCGTGCTTCGCCCGGACGGGGCAGTCGGCAACGACGCGACGCTGGAGCTGCTGGCGCGGACGGCCGTGTCCCAAGCTCGGGCCGGAGCTGACGTCATCGCGCCCAGCGACATGATGGACGGGCGAGTCGGTGCGATCCGGGCGGCGCTTGACGACGACGGCCTCACCGATACGCCGATTCTCGCTTACTCGGCCAAGTTCGCGTCGGTGTTCTACGGTCCGTTCCGCGAGGCCGCCGAGTCGACGCCGGCGGTTGGCGATCGACGCGGGTATCAGATGGACCCCGCCAATGGCAACGAGGCGGTCCGAGAAGCCCATCTCGACGTCGACGAGGGAGCCGACATCCTGATGGTCAAGCCGGCGCTGCCGTACCTCGATCTGATCCGCCGGATCAAGGACGAGACCGCGATGCCGCTGGCCGCGTACAACGTCAGTGGTGAGTACGCGATGGTCAAGGCGGCAGCTGCGGCCGGCTACCTCGACGAGCGCGGCGCAGTGCTCGAGACGCTGACCTCGATTCGTCGCGCAGGGGCCGACATCATCATCACCTACCACGCGAAGGACGCTGCAAGATGGCTGCAATAGAGCCGGCCCGAACGGCCGGCGCCCAACATGGCCCCAAGCTCCGGAGCCGCAAGCACGGCGCTGCGATCCCGCTCGATGACACCGACAAGCGGTTGCTCAACTTGATGCAAGGCCATTTTCCAATCGCGCCGCGGCCCTTCCAGCACGTCGCCGCCCAGATTGAACTCACCGAGGACGAGGTCATCGCCCGCGTCCAGCACCTGCTCGAGGAGCGGATCATCCGGCAGGTGACGCCGATCTTCGACACGCGTGCGCTCGGCTACTCGTCGATGCTCGTGGCGGCCAAGGTGGATCCCGAGAACCCCTGGCGTGCCGCCAACGTCATCAACGAGCATCCGGGCGTCTCGCACAACTATTTGCGCAATCACGAGTTCAACATCTGGTTCACGATCGCCACTGAGCCGGACTCGCCACTCGGGTTGAACGGCACGCTCGAGGTGCTGGGTCGGATCGCCGGCGCCGACTCGATCCGCCAGCTGCCGACGCTCAAGCTGTTCAAAATCAGAATGGACCTGGAGATGGAGGCGGGCACCGAGGTGCTGGCCAAGGCCGCCGAGGCAGTGGCGCCCGCGGAAATCGAGCGCCAGCCCTATGACGAATTCGACGTCGCCGTGATTCGGGCGCTCCAGGGCGACATGCCGATCATCCCGGAGCCGTATGCGCCCGCCTCCGAGCAGCTCGGCATCCCCCAGGAGCGCCTCCTCCAGCACCTTGAGGACATGCAAGAGCGCAGGCTGCTGCGGCGCGTCGCAGCAATCCTGTTTCACCGGCGGGCGGGCTTTAGCGCTAACGGGATGGGCGTTTGGCAGGTGCCCGACGGAAAGATCGCTGAACTCGGTCCGCGGATGGCGGCTTACCGCGGCATCTCGCACTGCTACCAGCGGCCGACCTATGAGGACTGGCCGTACTCGATCTTCACGATGGCGCATGGGCGCTCGAAGGATGAGTGCGACGCGATCCTCGACTCGATTGCCGTGGAGACCGGTGTCACAGAGCGGTCGACGCTCTATTCCTCGACCGAGTTCAAGAAGATTCGTCTGCTCTACTTCACAGACGCTCACCGGGCCTGGGAACGTCAGCACGCCGGCGTGTGAGCGCATTCACGACGACACGCTCCGCTGAGCTCTACGAGCGGGCGCTCGGGCTGCTCCCCGGGGGCGTCAATTCGCCGGTGCGCGCCATGCGGTCGATCGGGCGCGATCCGATCTTCATTGCCTCCGGCGCTGGCGCCATGATCCAAGACGTCGATGGCAACCAGTATGTGGACTGGGTTTGCTCGTGGGGACCGCTACTTCTCGGGCACGCGCACCCCGCCGTGATCGAAGCGGTCACCGCGGCCGCGGCGCGAGGAACGACGTTCGGCGCTCCCACCGAAGGAGAGGTGGCGCTGGCAGCGGAGGTGGCTAGCCGGATGCCATCGGTCGACATGATCCGGATGACCTCCTCGGGCACCGAGGCGACGATGAGCGCCGTGCGCCTAGCTCGGGCGGCGACCGGGCGCGAGCTGCTGCTCAAGTTCTCGGGTGCGTACCACGGTCATGTCGACGGACTGTTGGCGGAAGCCGGCTCCGGCCTCGCCACGCAGGGAATTCCGGCTAGCCCGGGAGTCCCCGCCGCCGCTGCGAGGGCGACCGTGATCGTGCCTTGGAACGATGCCGAGGCGGTCCTGGAGGCCACCGAGCGCCATCAGTTGGCGGCCATCGTGGCTGAGCCGGTTCCCGCGAACATGGGAGTTGTGGCGCCTGGGCCCGGATTTCTCGAACTGCTGCGCGAGCGCGCCGATCGCACCGGCGCGCTGCTGATCTTTGATGAGGTCATCACTGGCTTTCGGGTCGGTCGCGGCGGCGCCCAGGCGCACTTTGGCGTCGCCCCCGACCTGACGATTCTCGGCAAGGTGATCGGCGGCGGATTGCCGGCGGCCGCCTATGGTGGTACCCGCTCGTTGATGGAGCAGGTCGCTCCGGCTGGCGACGTCTATCAGGCGGGAACGCTGTCGGGCAATCCGCTCGCGGTCGCCGGCGCGCTGGCGACGCTCGAGCGCCTCGACCGCCCGGCTTACGAGCGGCTGGGAACCCTCACGGACGCGCTTGCGGATGGGCTTGTACATGAGGCCGCCGCCGCGGGCGTCGCTCTCCAGGTCCAGAGCGTGCCTGGCCTATTGACGCCGTTCTTCACCGAGGTTCCGGTGAGCTGCTACGCCGATGCCCGCGCATGTGACCTGGACGCATACGGCTCCTGGTGCCGCGAGTTGCTCGCCCGAGGCGTATACCCGCCCGCGTCGCAGTTCGAGGCGTGGTTCCCGTCACTGGCGCACAGCGACGATGACCTCGAGCGTACGGTCAAGACCGCCGGCGCAGCCTTCAGGGCGATCGCATGAACTTCCGAACGGCCCGAGACGGCGCGCAGGCGTTGGCGGCAGCGCTGGCGCCAGAGGGCGGCACGGTGGCCGAAGTACTCCTCGCTCCTGAGGAGATCGTCGGGGTGGAGGACTGCCCCGGACCGCCTCAGATCGCTGCGCGCGGTCCGCGCGCCCGCGGTATGGAAGGAGAGTACGAGCTGCTGCTCGAAATGATTCTCGAAGGGGCGCGTCTGCACTACGGCCGCCCGCGGGTGGTTGCTCCCGAGAACCCCGATCTGGCGCTGCTGCTCGGCGACCAACTCTACGCGCTCGGGCTCTCGCGTCTGGCGGCGCTTGGCGATCTCGCTGCGACCGCCGAGCTTGCGGACGTGATCTCGTTGGTTGCCCAGGCGCACGCACGATCTGATCCCGACCTGGCGGATGCCGTCTGGGAGGCTGGGGCGATCGCCGTCGGCTGGGGCCAGTCCGACGACCTGGGTCGCGCCAAGGCGCTCGCCCGCGCGGATGACCCGGGGGCGCGAGGCGCGCTGCGCTCGGCGGCCGCCGAAATGACCCAGACCGCCGCGGTGGAGCCTAGTGACGCCCGCCTCTTTGTTGACGATACGCTTAGGTAGTCCTTAAATTCAGTCGCCGTTGCACTAGAGGCGCACGTGCCAGATCGACGCAAACCCGTAAAGTCCAAATACACGGTCGACCGGAACTTTCCGGGCGCATTCGAGGGCGAGACCGTCAGCCGCCGGCGGTTCATGGACCTGGTCACCAACGGTGCCGGCGCGGTTGCAGCGGCTGCGTTCACGCTCCCTGCGCTTGGCTTTGCGCTCGCGCCGGTCTTCACTCGTCAGCCATGGCAGTGGCAGCCGGTCGGCCCCCCATCCGATTTCGAGCAGCCCGACACTTACGTGGTGAAGGTGATCACGCTCGTCGCCGGCATGGGGGAGGCCGGCAAGTCGATCGCATACATGCGCAAGCGCGACTCCTCGATCGATACCGAGCCGGCTGATCAGTACAACCAGTACATCGCGCTTTCTTCCCGGTGCATGCACCTCGGTTGTCCGGTCCGGTATGTATCGGCCGCGCAGCGCTTCGTCTGTCCGTGCCATGGTGGCGTGTACGACTTTCGCGGCCTGGTTGCCGGCGGCCCACCCGTGCGACCGCTCGATCGCTTCTATACCCGGCTCAACAACGGCCTCGTCGAGGTCGGTCCGCGCTACTCGGTAAACAGCGAACTGCGTCGCTTCTCCCCCCGCGACCCAGCTGAGCCGCTCGATGGGATCGGCCAGTACCTATACCCGGCGCGCTTCTCGACCTCCAAGCTATCGAGCGGACCGAGCGGAGGTGGTTAGCTGAGATGCCTCGTTTGCCTGCCCCGAAGACGCTGCAGCCCAAGCCCAAGCGGCCGGGCGAGGAGAACATCGGCGATGCGCTCACCCCGGCCGAGGCCGGCATCACCGCCGTCGACTGGATTGACGAGCGCACATCGCTGTCGGGAGGCGTGCGCTGGATGCTGTTCCGCAAGGTCCCGCGAGGAATCAACTGGGCGTACACCCTCGGCTCCGCGACGCTGTTCGCGTTCCTCTCCCAGGCGGTAACCGGCGTCTTCCTCGCGATGTACTACCGCCCGGATGCGGCGGGCGGTGCGTACGAGTCGATCCGCAACATCAACGACAACGTCTTCCTCGGGCAGTTCGTCCACGCGATGCACAAGTGGGGCGCGTCGGTGATGATCATCCTGATCTTCTTGCACATGGCGCGCGTGTTCTTCTTCGGCGCTTATAAGTACCCCCGCGAGTTGTCGTGGGTGATCGGCGTCGTGTTGCTAATCCTGACGCTGGTCATGGGCTTCACCGGCTATCTGCTGCCATTCGATCAGCGCTCCTACTGGGCAACGATCGTGGGCGTGAATATCAACGGTACGGGTCCCTTCATCGGCCCCTTCCTGTCGGACTTCCTGCGCGCCGGCCCGGAGTTCGGCGCTACGACCCTGTCGCGGTTCTACGCGATCCACATGCTGCTGGTGCCGGGCGCGATGGCCGCGCTGATCGGCGCCCATCTGTGGCTGGTGATGAGGCTCGGCATCTCGGCCCCGCCGTGGCTCAAGGTGGACTCCCGCGAGGAGCGCGAGGAGCTCGGGATGGTCGAGGCGGAAGTGTGACCGTGGAGACCAGGTCGTGAACCAGGCTGAGAAGGAGACCTATCTCCGCGAATACTCGATCCTGAAGAACGAGGGCAAGCCGTTTTTCCCGTACGCCGTCGCCAAGGACGCGCTGATGGCGGTGATCGTGATGGCCGTGATCATCTTCCTGGCGCTGATGTTCGGTGCCGAGATGGGACCAAAGGTCAATCCGACTACGACGACCTATGTACCTCGACCTGACTGGTACTTCTACTTCCTGTTCGAGGTTCTGCGGGTAATGAAGAACGTCCCGAAGTTCACGTCGATGGCGACGATCGGCGTGCCGACGATCTGCATGATCCTTCTGTTCCTACTGCCGTTCTATGACCGCAGTCCCGAGCGACGGATCGAGCGGCGTCCGATCGCGCTCGCTGCTGGGATCGCCACGATTGCCGCGATCGCGTTTCTCACCTACTCCGGCGCCGATTCGGGCTCGCCAAACTCGGTTGACCTGAAGCCTCCGGCCAACCTCTCAGCGCAGGAAAGAGCGGCCTTTACCGCCGGTGAGCTAGTGGTCGGCCAATCCGGTTGCCTCGCCTGCCACGTGATCGGCAGCAATGGAAACAACGGACCGGGTCCGCCGCTCACCAAGATCGGTTCGACGCTGCCGCCGCAGGCGATCGCCTCGACGCTCATCAACCCGACCGCGCCGATGCCATCGTTCAAGGGCCTCGAGCAGCAGGAACCGAAGAAGTTCCAGAACCTGGTCGCGTTCCTCTCGATGTTGCAGTAGCCGCGGTCCTGAGACCATGGCTGCGAGCGTAAATCTGGCGCCCAGGGGTGCACCTGGCACGCTGGAGGAGGGCCAGGTCCGGGCGATGTTCGACCGGATCGCCGGGCTGTACGACCGCATGAATACGGTCATGACCGCTGGTCTGCACCATGCCTGGCGCCGGCGCGCGGCCGACCTCGCGGCACTCGCCCCCGGGGATCATGCCCTTGACGTGGCGACGGGCACGGGGGACTTGGCGATTGAGCTGGCCAGCCGAGTTGCCCCCAGCGGCGGTATCGTCGGGGTCGACTTCTCCGAGCGGATGCTCGAATTGGCGCGCGCGAAGGCTCCCGCGATCTCCTTCCAGACCGCAAATGCGCTTGCGCTTCCGTTCGCCGACGGCCAGTTCGACGCTGCCACAGTGGGGTTCGGGGCTCGGAACTTCACCGACCTTCAGCAGGGACTGCTCGAGATGGCCCGCGTAGTCAGAACCGGGGGCCGCGTTGTCGTGCTCGAGATCACCGCACCCCGGCGGCCGCCGCTGTCGACCTTCTATGAGCTGTGGTTCGACCGGCTCGTTCCGATGCTGGGCCGAGTGGCCGGCGATCCGGAGGCGTACAGCTACCTCCCTAACTCGGTGAAGCGGTTTCCCGGCCCGGAGCAGCTGGCCGCGATCATGTGGCGATGCGGGCTGCGCGAGATCAGATACGTACTGACGGCCGGTGGGATCATTGCGCTGCACGTCGGGAAGGTGGGGCAGCTCCAGTGAGCGTTGGGGCGCTGGCGGCCGTCGTCGACGCGGGCGGAGTCGCCGTACCGCGCCTGATGGACCGCGTCGAGGAGCGGATGACGGCGCTCGCCGGCGGTCATGGTCAGCTGCTGGCACGGTATGCGGGGGACACCATCGCTGCCGGCGGCAAGCGGCTACGGCCGCTGCTCGTGTGCCTCTCAGCGGGTGCGCCGCCACCCGAGACAGATGGCCTCGTCCGCGCGGCGGTCGCGGTCGAGTTGGTCCACGGTGCCACGCTGGTCCACGACGACGTGCTCGATGGAGCGTCGCTGCGGCGCGGGCGCCCGACGGTGATCGCCGAGGGAGGCCGTCGAGTGGCGACCGCCACGGGCGATCTGCTCTTCTCGCGCGCGTTTGCGGAGCTGGCGGCAGGAGGTTCGCTCTCAGCCGTAAGAGTGCTGTCTCGCGCGGCCTCGGAGCTCGCGCAGGGCGAACTGATGCAGCGGGCCGACGCCTGGAAGGGGGATGTGACGGTGCAGCGGTATCTCGAGCGCTGTCGGCTGAAGACGGCAGTCCTGTTCCGGGCTGCCTGCGAGTTGGGCGCGCTCGAGGGCGGTGGCGAACCGGCCTCACTGGCGTCGTTCGGCGAGCAGATCGGCCTGGCGTTTCAGCTTCTCGATGACGTGCTCGACGTCTCCGGGCCGCCGGAGCGAACCGGCAAGCCCCGCGGCGCAGATCTACTCGACGGTACGGTCACGCTCCCTCTGATCATCGCGCGTGCGCGCGATGCCGAGCTGACGGGACTCGACATTCGCGAGATCACGACGGCTGCTGACGCGGCCAAGCTGTGCGAGAGAATCGCCAGCACGGGTGCGCTTTCCAGCGCCAGAGAGCAGGCGTTGGAACTGGTCGTCCAGGCCAAGTCAAGGCTGCCCGCGCTCCCGGAACGCCAGCGCGCGGCGCTCGAGCTGGTCGCCGAGGGCGTCGTCGAGCGTTATGCCTAGCTGACGCTAGAAGTCTTCGGGGAGGATCAGATCGGCTTGCAGCGCGCCAATGAAGCGCTCAATCTGATCGGTCATGTTGGCGTGGGCGAGCCGCTTGAGATCCCCCAGCATGTCCGCGAGTCCTCCGTCCAGCCGCTCCTCGAGCTCGTGGATTTCCTGGCAGGGAAATACACCTTCGGTGCTCCACCAACAGTTGGGGCACTCGAGCGTCAGCTCCCAATGCTCATCCGAGATCTCGTTCCAGGAAATCGGCTGTACGAGGTCCGAGCCGCAACCCGGGCAGAGATGAAGCCCTTGGCGTTCCTGGGTCTCGGTCTCGTTGAACCGAATTACTTCGATCGACCTGCCGCTGGGAAGGACGATCTTGCGTACTGAGTGATGGTTTTGGTTTTGGTTCATCGGTGCCTCCGTGATGAGGCATTAATCGGCGCACACGCCGGGAAGCTTGAGCACATTCGCCGCGGCACTTCGAAAGTTCTTATTCGCCCAAGCTTCGTGACGACCGCTACCCTTCGAAACTTCCCCATACGGAGGTCGTCGACGTATGTTCCGCAACCCTTATGCAGACGGTTTGATTGTTCTCGTGATCGTCCTCCTGTTCTTCGGTCCCAAGCGGCTGCCGACGCTTGGCCGCTCGCTCGGCCAGGGCCTGCGTGAGTTCAAGGACTCGATCACCGGCGATTCCAAGGACGAGGTGGTCAGCGAGCGTCCCGAGCTCACCGCGGCGAGCGCGCCACCCGTCGCCGCTCCGACGACCGCTCCCAGCGAGCGCCAGCCGGTGGAAGCTTCGCGCCCTGCGGGCGATTCCGCAGAGCGCAGCTCCTAGAGCGCAGGAGGTAGCTCAGGCATGGGGAAGGTGCTGCGGCCCATCGGGCACGAGGACCGCCTGAGCATCGTCGATCATCTCGACGAGCTTCGCACGCGACTGATCATCAGTGCGATCGCGTTAGCGGTCGCGTTCGGGGTGTGCTTCTGGCAAAACCAGGCGCTGTTGAACGTCCTCAACCGCGCGCTTCCAGCCACTCCGGCGACGAGCGCCAACCACATCTCGGGACTGACGGGGGACTCGGTGAACGAGCGTCGCGGCCTTGAGCTGATGGCTAAATCAGCGGCCCAGCTGGCGGCCTCAGGGAAGCAGTCGGCGGCCGACCGGGCGTATTTTGCGCAGCTCTCAGCAGGCGCCAGCGAGGCGGCCCTGGCCCTCCCCAAGGAGACCGCCAAGCGCCTACCGATCACGATCGGCGTCGGTGAACCGTTTACGACCACGCTGACCGTCTGCGCGTATTTCGCGCTTCTGTTCGCCTTACCGGTGCTGCTGTACCAGGCGTACGCGTTCGTGATACCGGCTCTGAACTCACAGGAGAGACGCGTGGCGGTGCCGGTCATGTTGGTCGCACCGATCCTGTTCATCGGCGGCGTGTTGTTCGCGTACTTCATCGTCTTACCACCGGCGGTCCACTTCCTCCAGGGATACAACAGCGGGAACTTCGACATCCTCGTCCAGGCGAAGACCTACTACTCGTTCCAGATCCTGACGATGCTCGGTATCGGCCTCGCATTCCAGCTGCCGCTGGGGCTGCTGGCCCTGCAGCGGATCGGCGCCATCAACGCCAGCACGCTGACCCGCAACTGGCGCTACGCTACGGTCATCATCGCGGTCATCGCGGCCGCGATGCCTGGGGCCGATCCGGTCACGACCGGACTGGAGACGCTGCCGCTAATCGTGCTGTTCCTCGCCAGTATCGTGTTGCTGAAAATTGCCGACCGTCGTGCCGCTGCTCGTGCCGCTGCGGAGCTGTCGCAAATGGGCGACGGGCTAGAAACCCCCTAAAGACCATGCTTTTCGATCTTCGTAGCCGTGGCCGCCGTCGCACTGTCCAGGGTGTTTACCTTGGACTCGCGCTACTGATGGGCGGTGGGCTGGTGTTGTTCGGCGTCGGCGCGGGCAACGGCGTCGGCGGGCTTCTGAACGCCTTCACGGGTGGTGGCAGCAACAATCAGAGTCAGGTTGTCAGCCAGCAGGAAAAGCAGGCCTTGCGGCAGACACGGCTGCACCCGACCGATCCTTCGGGCTGGGCCTCGCTGGTGCAGGCACGGTGGACCTCGGCCGGTCAGGGAAGCAACTACAACCCCGCGACCTCCACGTTCACCACATCGGGCAAGCAGGAGCTCGCCAAGATGGCCACCGCCTGGGATCGGTATCTGCAGCTGACCAAGAATCCAGACCCGAACACGGCGATCCTCGCCGCCAGGGGTCTCGCGCAGCTCGGCAACTTCTCGGGAGCGGGCGACGCCTGGGAGATCAGCGCCGCCGCCAACCCGGGTTCGGCGCGCAACTACGAGTGCCTTGCCGCATCCGCCTACGCGGCCAGCCAGACGCGGAAGGGCGACCTGGCCACCGCGAAGGCGGTGGCGCTGGTGCCAAAGCTCCAGCGCACAACTACCCAGAAAGCGCTTCAGGCGGCGAAGACCTCACCCCAAACCGCCCAGCAGATCGCTCAGCAGCAGTGCTGAGCGGTCGGCCCGGCACCGCGGCAACCCCAGCTCACGAAGCGGGACCATCCCCCGGCGTGAATCCTCCCTCGCCGGGTAACATCGCCGCGATGGGCCGTTAGCTCAACTGGTAGAGCAGGGGACTCTTAATCCCAAGGTTGGAGGTTCGAGTCCTCCACGGCCCACTTATTAGACCCCGCGCGGTGGCGGGGTTTTGCGCAACGAACTCGGCGACGCTGGGCTTTCAGTCGCGGGTCGGTGTCGAACGGCGCGACGAAGGGGTCGCGGCCATCCGTCGCCGGGACTCCGCAGGCGAGTGCTACGGTTGCCGCGGACTGTCAACGGGATCAGAGGGAGCCAATCATGGCGTACGGGGTTGTGCATCATTTTCCGGGCGGCACCCAGGCGCAGTACGAGGCATCGATCGCTGCGCTTCATCCGAGCGACGGTTTCTTGCCCGACGGTCAGATCTTTCACGCCGCCGGTGCTTCACCCGGCGGTTGGACGATCATGGCCGTTCACGACTCGAAGGAGAGCTGGGAGGCGTTTCGTGACGGCGTCCTGATGCCCCGCATGCAGGAGGGCATCGAGGGTGGCTTCGCGGCGCCCCCAGAGGAGACGGAGATCGACTTATATAAGGTCATGCCCTAGCGCGACCGCGCTCGACTCCGGAACCCCAGGCGGCCGTGCGCCGTTGTCGGGGTGGATCGCTGCGCCTATCAGAAGCAGCGGCCCTGCCAATTGACGTTGTGGGCGGCCACCACCGGCCACGGCAGATTCGGAACCACAACCGCGCCGGAACGGGGTCTATTTCCCTGCGGGCACCTTCGAGACCGCGGCTGCCGACTCGCTTGCCTTCTCCTCTCGCCCCGCCGTCGCGCGTCGGGCGAATGCGGCACCGATCGGACCCGCGGTGAGGCCATGGACGATCACGCTGAGGAGCACGGTGATGACCATCACCTGAGCAGTAAGCGAGCTTGGGCTCCCGTTCAAGGCGATGACGGCGAGCAGCCCGAACACAAGCGACGCCAAGCCGCGCGGACCCATCCAGCCGATAAAGACCGCCTCAAGGCCGGTGATCGTCGTGCCCCGCAGGGCGAGCGCTACAGGGATGATCCGGACCACGGTGAGCGCCAGCACCGCGTACACGACCACCTCCAAGGGAACTCCCGCGTCCAGCACCTGGTCGACCGCCCGCCCAAACACGAACCACACGCACAGCGAGAGGAGCGTCCCGACATCCTCGGTGAGCTGCAGCACCTCGGATGGCAGGTCATGATCTCGGACCGCGAACAGCAAACCGGCAACGAACGCGGCGACGAAGCCGTTGCCGCCAAGCGCGATCGCCAATGCGTACGCCATCACCGGCAGCGCCAGCACTCCGAGGCGCAACGCGGAGGGCTCGGTCCAATTCCGTCTGAACGACCAGCCGAGCGTCACCGCGCCGGTGAGACCGATCGCGCCGCCAACTCCGACCGCGATCAGGATCGCGGGCACGGCGTTCTCGAGTGCCTCGACCGCGGGACTGTGCTTGGCGGTCGCGCCCGCCAAACAAAAGAGAAACAGTGGCGCTGCGACGCCGTCGTTGAGGCCAGCCTCGATGTTCATGATCTCCCGCAGACGCTCAGGTACGCGTCGATCGCGGACGATCGCGACCGCGGGCGCCAGATCGACGGGGACCACGATGATCGCCAGCACCGCCAGCAGCCACGCCTCGCGCGGGGAGAACAACGCGAAGCCGACCAGCCACGCCATGGTCAAGCTGAGTGGCAGCGCGATTCCCAGCAAGCGGATCAGCACGCCCCGTTCGCGGCGGAAGATGCCGCCGGGGACCTCGGTGGCGTCGACGAACAGAAGAATCGCCAGCACCACCTCGACCCCGCGCTCCACGATCTTGGTGTCGAGATCGATGCGGATCACCGGATGCGAGCCGGCAGTCAGCAGCATCCCGGCGATGACCACGGCAATCGCGGTGGTAATGCTGAACCTCGCCAACCGCTGCGCGACGAGCGCCCAAACCAGCACCACCAAGACCAGCACGACGACCCCAAGCACAACGGGATCCTGACAGCGCGGATCGACGAGTCGTGACTCATAGCTCTGGTTCGATGTCGATCGGCCTTCAGGCGGAACTGCAACTCGCGAGCGTCTCGCCAACGCGCAGTTTGTCGTCGGCCGCACCCGGAACCGATCGAACGAGCCCGCCAGGCGATCGCGCGCCGGCTCGCCGCGGCCACCGCCGCACCGTAGGCGGCCCGAGGCCGGCCACATATCGGCCGTGGGTCCAGAGCATTCGCCACGAAGCTTGCGCTGCGGGGCTCAGTCGACCCAGGCGAGGGGACTTGGATGCTTCGGCTCGTACAGGGGGAGCTCGCTGCGATCGGGCAGCCTGAGGCCGGTGATCAGCCCCCACCCCGCATCGCTGATGTCCGTCGTGAGCTCGACCCCTTTGCCTTTCAGCTCGTCGACAGTGGCCTCGATGTCGTCACACATGAGGTACAGCTCGTGGTGGCCTTCGCCGTCAGCCGGATGTGCAGCCAGCTCGGCGGGCGGCAGCGCGACGATCGGCCAGCCCCCTCCCGCATCGACCCAGGACAGTCCAAGTACGTCGCGGAAGAAGGCGCGAACGCCCTCCGCATCCTGAGTGAAGACGATCGCGTGAACCCCGATGATCACCGTCGGCCTAGCCTACTCCCGCGGCCGCACTCGGATCCGTTACAAAGCAAAAAGCCAGTCGACCGGGAGTGCTCGCCTCGCGGCGCGGTCACCCGCGCGCGAGACCGACGGCCCTGGCGTGTGCTAGGTGTTGCTGATCTCAGGAAAGAGTGGCGTCCGGCGCTATCTGCGTAGAGTGGCTGGCGGTGCGACCGATGCAGGCACGAGCCGGCGATAGGCCGATTGTGGTCATCGGCGGGGGGCTAGCCGGTGGTAACGCAGCAGTAACGCTCCGCGAAGAGGGCTTCTTGGGCCGAGTCACGCTGATCGGGCGAGAACCGGGAATCCCGTTTGGTCGTCCTCCGTTGTCAAAGACGTACTTGCGCTCGGAAGAGGATCTCGACGAGTGGCATGTCAGACCTCCAGGTTGGTATGACGAGCATGATGTGAAACGGCTGGAGTCGAGGGTTGTCGCGGTGGATGTGGCCGCCCACGTGGTCGTGCTCGACTCAGGCCAGCAGCTCGAATATCAGAAGGTCCTGGTAGCGACAGGCGGACGGAACCGGCGACTCGAGGTTCCGGGATCGCAGCTGCCGGGGATCCACTACCTGCGCACGGTCGCCGAGTGCGACGCGATCAAGCGCGAGGCGGCTGCGAATCGACACGTGGTGGTGGTGGGGATGGGGTTCATCGGTTGCGAGGTGGCCGCCTCGCTGACGCAGCTCGGGGTTCGCGTGACGGCGATATTTCCTGAGCGAGCGCCGCTGGAAAGGGTGCTGGGCGACGAGGTCGGCTCGGCGTTCGGCGCGATCCACCGCGCGAACGGCGTCGAGTTGCGCAGCCAAGATCAGATCGTTGGGTTCGAAGGGACCGAGCGCGTGGAGGCGGCCGTGACCGCCAATGGTGTCCGTGTGGGTTGCGACTTCGTAGTCGTCGGGATCGGGATCGAGCCCGAGATACCGACGTTCGCGGGGCAGTCGGTCGTGCACTCCAACGGCGTGCTCGTCGACGAGTGCTGCCGGGCTAGCGCGCCCGAGGTCTACGCCGCAGGCGACGTGGCAAACCACCTACATCCAGTTTTCGGTCGCGTTCGTGTCGAGCACTACAACAACGGCGAAAAGCAGGGGCGCGCGGCGGCGCGGTCAATGCTCGGCGCGACCGCTCCATACGACTACATCCACAGCTTCTGGTCCGATCAATACGAGCACAAGCTGGAGTACGTCGGCCACGCCACGAAATGGGACCAATTCGTCGTCCGCGGGAGCGTGGAGGAGCGAAGGTTGGTCGGGTTCTACCTGCTCGAAGGGCAAATACGGGCGGCGGTAGGCCTCGACCGCGGCGGTGACCCGGAGCTGGACAGGAACTCGGAGATGGCGGCATGCGCGCGCCTCGTAGGCGTTCGTGCTCGACCCGCTCCTGGTCGGCTCGCGGACGAACGCGTCGACCTGTGGTCGCTGGCGTTCTGAGGCCGGGGCGGAACCACCCGGCCCCTGAGGTCGACGCGCTAGCCGTTCGAGAACAGAGGGATATTGGCCCCGCTGGCCGGAACCAGTGGGCTGTCGAGCAGCGCCACGATCAGGTTGGCTACCTGATCAGGCGTCAGACCGGGACGAAGCTCGGGGTTAGCGCGACGCAGCATCTGGGTGTCGACCGCGCCGGGACTCACGCAGATCGCACTGATCCCGAGCCCTTTACCCTCGACCGCGATCGCCTCCGTTAGACCGATCACCCCGTATTTAGAGACGTTATAGGCGGTCAGTCCAGGGAACTTCTCGGTGGCGTAGACGCCTGACAGCGAAGCGATGTTCACGATCCGGCCTCCGCCGGCGCGCATGGCGGTGAATGCTGCTCGACAACAGAGGAACGAACCGGTCAGGTTGACCCCCAACGTTTCCTCCCAGATCTCCGAGGTCGTCTCCGTCAACCGCGCCGACGTCAGCACGGCGGCCGCGCAGACCAGAGCCGCGAGCGGCCCCGCTTCCTCAACCGCGGCAAAAAGGCGCTCGACGTCCTTGATGCTGCTGACGTCCGTCGGCGCCGGCGTGGCCTCGCCGCCCGCGTCACGGATGCGTCTGGCGACGGCGTCGAGAGCCTCGCGGTCGCGAGCGGCTAGCACGACGTGCGCGCCGGCGGCCGCGATCGCCTCCGCCGTGGCCGCTCCAATGCCGCGGCTGGCTCCGGTCACGACCGCCAGCCGTCCCGCCAGCCAATGCCCCGACTCACCCACCGGTTGCGGGCTCGACACCAGCACTCGCCACTCGCCTGTAGACCTGTTCGTGCGCGTCGAGGCTCAGCTCCAGGTCAAGGTGGCTTTCGGCATGATCGCGGCATTCCGAGCGCGAGAGCTCGGTCGTCCTCGTGACGGCGTCGGCTGCCGCGTTGATGTCGTCGGGCGCGACCAGGAAGCCCGTCGATCCGTCGACGATCACCTCACCGAGTGCGCCGCGGCGGAAGGCTACAACGGGTGTCCCGCACGCTTGCGCCTCCGCGGCGACCATCCCGAACGGCTCCTCCCATCTCGCGGGGCACAGAACGACGGCTGCGCGAGCCATCACTTCCCAGAGCGCCGTTCGCGGAACGCCTGGATGAACAACGACGCCCTGGTCGGCGCGTCGCGGGTCGATCCGTTCCCGGGTGTATTCGACGTCATAGCTGTCGCCGTAAACGTCGATCCGAACGCCTGCAGCCTGCGCGATCTCGATCGCCTCGGTCGCTCCCTTCTCCGGACTCAGCCTGCCACCGAAGACCGCACCATCTCCCCCGCTCGGCGACCAGCGGATCAGCCGTGTCGGGACGAGCGGCGGCAAGATCGCGTCGACTGAGACGACGTCGCGCCAAGCGCTCGCCTGGCACGCGGATACGACCGCGACAGTTGGGGCTCGGTCGGACCGAGCGGCATCTCGCAGCGCGTGGGCAATCGCCACGACCGGGGGTAGGTGAAGCGTGTGCACGACTGGCGCGCGCAGTCTAGTCGCGAGGGTGATCGCGGGCGCGTCAAATGCGTGATTGTGGACAACGTCGTATCGGGCCTCACGTACAGTGGCGTAGAGGGCGGCGAAGGCCGCCTCGGCCACCGCCAGCCCGTCAGCGGCGGGGCCAGAAGCTCGGTACAGCGTCGCGGCTAACGCGCGGGGGTCGACCCCTGTGTCGATGACCCGCACGCCCGGCACCTCGGATCCGGAAGCGGCGTAAAGGTGAACCTCGTGACCTCTGTCCACCAAGCCGCGCGCGAGATCGGACACGAACGCCTGCGAGCCGCCACGCTGCGGCTCCCGGATGGCCGAAACCAGCGGGGCGACGATCGCGACCTTCATCGCGCGATCATTTTGAACGCGAGGTCGCACGGCGGATTGGTCCCCAACACCTCGTAGGGAACCCGTCGCCACCCGCGGCGACGGACCTCCCCGACCACGCCGGGATAGAAGATCTCGGTCAGCTCGATAGCCTCCTCGTGGCTGGCGAACTCGACGCACATCTCCCTGTCGAAGCTCACATACCGATAGCCATGGGCAGCGAGCCAGGGGACCTCGTTCGGCCAGACAATGACGACGCAGCCACCTGGCTTGCAGACCCTCTCCATCTCCGCCAAGCCCGCCTCGCCGCCATGCCCTGGAGCGGGAGTAAAAGCGGAGCACACGACCACCAAGTCTGCGCAATCGTCGCTCACGGGCAGATCATCAAAGAAGCCATGGGTTACGCGGACGCGGTGCTCCTGGTCCGCTCGCACGAGCTTCTGATTCAGGACCTCGCGCAAAGGCCCTGCGGGTTCAACCACCAAGACCTCGCGCGCGCGCCGGACGAGCTCCAGCGTCAGCCGGCCCGTGCCCGCAGCCACCTCGACGATCCGGTTGACGTTCTGCGGCAGCCACCCCAGCACGCCGGGATGGAGCCGCTCTGCACTGACAAGTCGCTCATACAGATCCGGTTCGAGCCGGTACAGCAGTTCCCAAGCCAGGGTGATGTCGGTTCGCGGGTCGCCGGCGCCGTCCAGCGCAAACCGTCTGGCCTCGTCTTGGGTGAACACGCCAACGTCCGCCGCGGTGTAGCGCCGCCGCAATTCGAGACCCCGCCGCGGCGGGGTGTCAGACGTGATCACCGACTTCGGCCCAGTTCTTGTCGGTCTCCCACAGCCGGACCGACCGCAACGACCCCTCAGGGAACTCTGAGCGGAGCCGCTGCCAGAACGCGACCGCGAGGTTCTCCGCGGTGGGGATACGTCCCTCCAACCACGGAACATCCGTATTCAGGTTGCAATGGTCCACGTCCTGGATGATTCGCCGGCCGATGACATCCGAGAGCTGCTTCAGGTCCAAGACATAGCCCGTAGCCTGATCGACCTCGCCGGCCACCGCGACCTCGAGGACGTAGTTGTGCCCGTGCAGATTCGCGCATTTTCCGAACACGCGCTGATTCTCCTCATCGGATAGGCGCGGATCGCGCAGCTGGTGCGCCGCGTTAAATGACTCACGGCGACTCACCAGCACAGTCGTCGAGCTGGTCACCTCCTTTCGGTCGGCGACGGCCGTATCTGCGTCACTTACATCGTGATTCTCCACCTCAACGCTCCTACCCTTCGCTCAGCCGATCCGGACACCGACGATACCGCCCCGATCACCCACAGGCCGGAATGCTCCTCATTCAGACCGACCAGCGGATTGGGATTGAACACCGTTGCGCATCCTGATCCGGCAGCACGGAGAGGAAGCTCCGCTCGGCTACCGCGAACAGCGGGTCCTGGTCACGGCGTGCGTAGTCGCCCAGCACAAGTCGACCCGCGGATGGCAAACCCATCTAGCCGGACGCCCAGTCCTAGACCGGAGCGCGCGCGGCCTTCTCCGAGCCGACCTGTGAGTCGCGGAGCAGCAACCAGGGTTTGAGTTCGCCTACCCTCCGACGATCGGGTTGACAGTCGTGCAGGCCGGAGTCACCTGATGTGCCGGGTCAAGTGCGTTCAGCACGTCGGTATCTGCGATGTGGTCATATGGCATCGACAGATGCTCGCCATGATCCAGCGAGCACTGTTTCTGAAGCAGAATGTTTGTGACGTGCGGGCCGGATAGGAACGCCGAGCGGTAAGGGGTGACGACCTCGTCGCGTGAGGACTGGATCACGGTGTAATGAACGCGCGGCACTGTGTCGCCGGCGGAGTTCAGGTTGGTCAGGAACGAAGACCCGATTTCCTGCTCCCTACACGCCGGACATACCGCCCCGACGAAGGTACTTGCACCCCGGAAGAAGCCCGCCAGCGTGAACAGCCCGGCCAGCGTGGTCCCGTGGTTGGACGGTGCGAGTCCCACGAGAGTGTCGACCTTGGTCCAGCCGCCGAGGAACTTGAGGTAGTAGCGCGGCATCATTCCGCCCTGCGAATGCCCGACGAGGTCGACCTTGCGCGTGCCGGTGGCGCTGAGTACCCGGTTGACGAAGCTCGCGAGCTGTCGTGCGGAGTTCGCGATCTCGCCGACGCCATCAATGCCGAGCAAACCGCTTCCAAAGTAGGAGCCGTAATTGAAGGCGAATACGCAGTAGCCGTTGTTGTACAGCAGCGGTGACAGCGCTTGCCAGCTATCGGACATGTCCGCGAACGTTCCGTGGACCAGGATCGCTGGGTAGGGGTGCGCTGCCGACGGCTTGCACGTCCAATGATTCGCGCCCGGTGGGCTGGCCGCGCTGCTGACATGGGCGTATCCGAGAAGTCCGTCGTAGACCACTGGCAGCGCGGCGTCCGACGGCGCCGCAGCGAACGCAAGCATGCTGATCGCGGTCGCGGCTACCGCGATTACACGACGGTACATCCCTAACCTACTTTGAGATGGACGCGTGAGCGCCGAGCTATACCCAGAAGTTGTGGATGCGTGTGAAGAGGAAGGCGGCGTACCTTCCCGGTTGACAAAGACCGACCGCCGCGAGGCGGGAAAGGAAGGCACGCCATGGTGGATGTTCGCAGGCTCCCGGTCGGGGAGGACGATGAAGGGATCCGGGTCACGCTCGATGAGCTGGCTCGGGAGGGCGCTCGCCGGATGATCGCGGCGGCGCTCGAGGCCGAGGTCGACGAGTACGTCTCGTCGTTCACGGATGAGATCGGCGAGGACGGCAAGCGGCTGGTGGTCCGCAACGGGCGCGCGCGTGAGCGCAAGCTGACGGTCGGGTCGGGGACCGTGCCGGTCCGCGCGCCGCGCGTGAACGACAAGCGCGTCGACGAGGAGACCGGTGAGCGCAAGCGGTTCAGCTCGAAGATCCTGCCGGCGTACGCCAGGCGCTCGCCGAAGGTCACCGAGGTGCTCCCGATCCTGTACCTGCATGGGCTCTCGACCGGCGACTTCGGGCCGGCGCTGCGGGATCTGCTCGGCGAGAACGCGTCGGGCCTGTCGTCGAGCTCGATCCAGCGGCTGACTGAGCAGTGGCAGGCCGAGCACGCCGCGTTCCGCACTCGGGAGCTGCGGTTCCACCGCTATGCGTACTTGTTCGTCGACGGCGTCAACGTGAGCGTGCGGCTCGGTGAGGATCCCAAGCTGTGCCTCCTGGTTGTAATCGGTGTCCGCGAGGACGGCGAGAAGGAGCTGTTGGCGGTCGAGGACGGCTACCGCGAATCCGAGGACTCGTGGGCGGCCGTGTTCCGTGACCTGCGCGACCGCGGGATGAACGCGCCGAAGCTCGTGACCGGCGACGGCGCGCTCGGCGCGTGGGCCGCGCTGCACAACGTGTTCCCCGGCACACGAGAGCAGCGCTGCTGGGTTCACAAGACAGCGAACGTCCTCGACGCGCTCCCGAAGCGGCTGCAGCCGCGCGCGAAGAGCCTGCTGCACGAGACGGCCGAGGCGCCCACGCGCGCGGACGCTCGCAAGGCGCTGGAGCGCTTCCGTGGCGAGTTCGACGCGAAGTACCCGAAGGCGGTCGCGAAGCTCGACAAGGACTGGGACGCGCTCACCGCGTTCTTCGACTTCCCGGCCGAGCACTGGCGGCATCTGCGCACGACGAATCCGATCGAGAGCAGCTTCGCGACCGTCAAGCTGCGCACCAAGGTCACCAAGGGCGCCGGCTCCAAGAAGGCGGCGCTCGCGAAGCGCCTCCCCGTTCGCCGCACTCCGATCTGCGATGCGAGTATCTATATACGGCCCAGAGCCCGCTGTGTAAGAACTCTTGGTATTGCTCGCGGGGCGCCTGGTGCTGACCGGTGCGGCTCCACCGACGACCGTGGCGGCGGCGATAACGGTGCCGCGGCTTGCTCACGCCTCCGCCACGGCAGAGCATTCGCCAGCATCGCGCTCATGCCTGTGAGAGCTGGGACAGGGGCCTCGCGGCGGCGTGTGAATAGGAGGGGTGGGGTAAGTTCTGCTGGATGGAGCGCCGCCGGTTCGGACGCACTGGGTGGGAGGTGCCGGTCGTCGGGCTCGGAACGTGGCAGACCTTCGATGTGGGTCCGGGCGACGAGCGTGGTGCGCGTGAGGTCGTCGACACCGTGTGGGAGGGCGGCACGCGGTTCTTTGACTCCTCGCCGATGTACGGGCGGGCCGAGGGCGTGCTAGGCAGAGCGCTCGGCGATCGACGTGCGGATGCGCTGGTCGCCACGAAGATCTGGACGAGTTCGGTGGTTGACGCGAGAAGTCAGTTAGAGGCCCAGCTTGGGTTCTTCGGCGGGCGCGTCGAGTTGGAGCAGGTGCATAATCTCGTCGGCTGGCGCGAGCATCTTGAATGGCTCGAGGAGGAACGTGCAGCCGGGAGGATTAGTTTCCTGGGCGCGACGCACTACGCGGCTAGCGCGTTCGACGAACTGGAGGAGGTCATGCGCACGGGACGCATCGACGCCGTCCAGGTGCCGTACAACCCCGTTGAGCGCGATGCCGAGCGCCGCATCCTGCCGCTCGCCGCCGAGTTGGATCTCGGTGTCATCGCGATGCGGCCGCTTGGCGGCGGCTCGTTGGTGAGGCGATTCGACGCGAGCGAGCTCTTGAGGTGGACGCTGGCGGACGAACGGGTCCACGTCGCGATCCCCGCGACCTCGAGCGCGGCGCATGCTCGGACCAACACCGAAGCCGGGACGGCTCCGTGGCCGTCGCCGGAGGAGCGACAGGCGTTCGTCAGCCTGGCGCGGCGCTAACCGCCGCGCGATGCCCGGGCCCCCGATTCGCGCTTGGCCCCGGCGAGGTCACCCTCGCCCGCCAGCACGGCGCGGATCGCTACGGCCACGTTCGCGCCGAGCCAGCTTCTGCTGCTGGTGATCCTGCCGACGATCGCTCGCGCCTTCTCGGCGTGGCCTCGAGCAGACGCGAGCAGGCCACGATCGGCCGCGATCAGCGCGACCGTCGACCGCGCCAACGCATAGCCGGGGCCCGCCGCGCCGCATCAGGGTGCTCGACGGCGCGCGATGCCGCCACCCCGCGGCGTGAATCGTCAAAGCGATCGCGAGCGTTGGCAGGCGCTGGCGCTCGAATTCGTGGCAAAGGGAACGTCCGCCCCCTCGGCGGGCGACGGCTCCGCGTGGGCGAAAGGGGGTCGTCCGGCCGTGTGCGGGGCCGGATATCACTGTGCGCATCGGCGATCCGCACGTCCCAGCCGAGCTGTTCGAGCGTGTCATGCACGAACCGCGCGCCGGTCATCGACTCGATCACCGCCCGCACCGGCTCCCTACGACGACCGACCTTGTCAGTCAGGTACCGCAAACCGTCGGCATCTGGCGCCGCCGCGATCTCATCGACGAGCTCGCCGAGCTCAGAGATCAAGCACACGTCCAACCGCCGGCGACAGAAATCAAGCCCAACATGCAACATCGATCCTGCCCTCCTCAGGACGGAGGTTCAGAGCCCGCGACCATCGCGTTACCGTGACCCGCGGTCGGCGCCCTGCTATTCGAATGCCGGCTCGCGCGGCCGCTACCGCGCGCGCCTGACCTATGCGGTTCGACGCGGAGCGCCGACCACCCTGCGCTCACCGTCCCGCCGGCGGATCGGCTCCTTCATCGCATTCGTAAGCAGGTCTCTCCTAGCCGACCGATTGTCGAGCGGAGACTGCTCCTCCCGGGCCGGTTGCAAGAGCCTGGCTGCAACCGGTCCCCGAGTTGCCTCTGGCTTGCTTTCGGCGCTCTGCGAGGATCGAGTCGCGTTTACGCTCAGGTCCCCGTCCGCGCCCGTCATATGGTCACGTTCTTGACCGAAAACGAGACTCAACCCGCGCGGATAGCGGCTGTGAGGCTTCGCAGGGGGCGCTCGTTCACGAGGGCCCGGTCGCGTCTCGGTGCGGGCGCACTCGGGTCTCACGGGTGAGGGGAACCCTCGCCTTGCTTGACGGCGAAGTTGCCAGCGTGCTGTAGTGGCACATGGTGGTGTTGAGCGTTCGCGTAACTGCTTCAGGATGGCTCCTGACCGGCTGATGGGTCGCAGGCGCGACCGAACCAGGGGGCGCTGTTGGTCGGCGGAAGCGTTTTAGGGCTTGTGTGGGGCATGAGCGGTTTGCCTTTTGCGCAGCCGGTGTTGAGCCCCGGCCGGCTGACCCGCTGGTGGAGAGAGGTCGGCGCTCCGCAGCGGAGGGGGGCGCCGCGGCGTGCAGCGACCGCAGCAACTTTAGCGGCCTGGGGTGCTGACCTCTCGCGAGGGCAGCGGACGCCGCCAACCTCAGGCCGGAACGGGCAGCGGCTCCGATCAAGCAGCCGCTGGAATGTCGGCGGTGCGTACGAGCCTCGCCGACCCCGACCGCCGCTCAACCAAGTCGTGCCCTCACGGCCACGCCACCGGTCGTTTGGATGATCTAGCCCTGGTTCTTCTTGCGCATCCGGCGAGCCAGCACGCGCTGCAGACCCATTCCGATCTTCTCACCGACACTGCCCTCGGGCGGCGCGGCACCGAGCTGGCGGGCGAGACCCAGGTTGTCCCATTCGACCCAGGACTCGACTACCTTGCCGTCCTTCCACCGGTCGATGCCGATACCAGTCACCGACGCACGGGCACCGGTCGGCGCGAGACCAGCGAGCTCACCGTGGTGCGTTCCCTCGCTATGCCACCGCAGGACGACCTTGTCGTCGGCCGCGATCATGTCATCGACGACGATCCGAACGTCCGGGAACGCCGCACGGTACATGCTCACCGTGCGCTTGAGCACCTCGGGCCCGCGGAGCGCACGCAGCTGGGCCGGAGCCGCCGGGTCGTGATCGACCGCGTCCGGTGCGATCAGCTGGTCTGCCAGCTCGAGTTTGCCTTCGTTGAAAGTCTCTTCGAGCAGTCGGCGTGAGGCTTCGGAAAGGTCCCCGGGTCCCGTGGCGGCTCCGTTCGCGCTGGTCGTGGCATCCTCGGACATGTTTGCTAACCCTCCGTTGTGGCTGTTGGAGCGAGCCTACGCCCGTCGTCGCCGCCCGGTCAAGGCCAATCGGAACCGCTTCCTGCGCACAAGCGAGCAGCCATGGCCGGCATCGCGGAACCACGCGAGAGCAGCGTCGCGCATGCCGTCCGTGGAGCTGACTTGAATCGCTCACAAGGCGTGCAGCTGGCGTGATCCTTCGAGGCCCCGCCACGGTTCGGTCGGCCGGGGTCCAGCCGACACCGGGACCCGCCCCGCCACCCACCCAGCCCCGCTAGGCTAGGACGGCTGTCGCAAGCTGTCTGAGCGCTCAGCAGGCAGGGACGGGCAAATGAACTTGTGCTTGCCAGCAACCGCGCGATCAGCGGCTGAAGGTACGCGATGGTTGCCCGGTTGCCATGCGCACCTCGTGTGAGGAGGAGGATCGATGTTGCACGTTGGTCTGGGGTATGGGCTTTAGCTAGGGCTGGGGAGTGGTTTGTGGTTGTTTGGGGAGTAGGCGGTGCCCGTCGACGATCGCGGTGGCGAGGTCGAGGAGTTTGCGGTTGTTGATCCGGGAGTGCTCGCGCAACATGTTGTAGGCGCTTTGCTCGTCGATCGCGTGGCGTTCCATCAGGATGCCTTTGGCGCGCTCGATCAGGGCGCGGCGTCCGAACGCTCCTTCGAGGTCGTGGTATTCGGCGAAGCGTCGCAGGACGATGTCGATCGAGCTTTGCCAGTCCTCGACGTCGGCGTCGCTGATGTGCGCGAAGACGCCCCGCTTGGATGCTTCTTTGACGAACTTGGGGTTCCGCGTGTGGATCAGGATGATCACTGGGCAGGCGGCTTCGCGAACGATCTTGTCGATCAGTTCGAGCGCATGCTGTGAGCTATGTCCGAGGCCGACAAGCGCGATGTCGGGTCGTTCGCGGGCGGTCACAGCACCCACGTCTTGGACGTCGATCTCGCGCGCGATCACCTGGTGTCCGAGCGCGACCACGATCGGCGCGACGAGCGCGAGGCGATCCTTGCGCTCGTTGGCGATCAGGACACGCAGATGCTCGGTCTCGCGGTAACTCATGAGTGAATCCGGCCGCCCGAGTCTAGCTCCGGACGTGCGCCGTTCGAGACCGGCTGCCGACGGTGTTGCGTCCGGGTGTATGGTTGATATTCGCTCCGCTTCAAATCTCGGCGGGTGCTGTAGTTCCGGCTCCAACCTTCGGCCGGTGTGGGCGTGTCGACCTGAGCGGTCCGCGCCAGAACGCATACCGTCAGGAGCCGCGATCCCCACTTTGCCGAAGTCCCCGAACAGCCTCTTGGCTAGCCCGACGCCTCACTTGCCAGCGCGCCGCTACGCCGGTCCGAGGGACCACCAGAGGAACACCGGATGACGATCGAGAGTCCTACCCGCTCCCACACCATCGCTCCGGACGACGGCCTCTGGACGACACCCCGGAGCCGAGAGGAACGACATCAGCGTGCTGTCGCACAGACGCTGCGTTGGGCGCACGAGGCGGCCGCCGACGAAGCGTACGGCGACGCCCTCGAATGGCTCCGCGTGATCGAGGCGGTCGACGGAGCGCTAACCCCGGGATGGGAGCGGACGCAGGCATCCTGGCGCCTCCTTGTTGCTCAACAGCGGTAGGCGGACAGGCCATTGTGTTGTGGGTCATTGATTACTTCTGCTGGTTGTCCGTACCGGCTATCGGGCGGCGGGTCCGGCGAAGAACGCTGCCTCCTGGCGTCCGAGCTCGGTGACCGGCCCCTCGTCGAAGATCCACTCGCGCGCGATCCGGTGCCAGTTGGCGCTCGCGCGTAGGTGGCCGAGCACAGCGAGCACCAGCACTCCGAGACGGCGGCCGAGCAGGTGCTCGGGCTTGATGTCCTGGTGGCGCATGGTGCGGAAGTGCGATGAGCGCGGGTCGACCGCTTCGAGCATCGCCTTGGCCGCGAGCTCGGAGGTCAGCTTCACGTCGTGGTCCGCCCTCGTGTACCACCAGCTCCCGTCGACGCAATATGCCATCAGCTCGGTTGGGTCGACGCGGGCAGGATCGGGCAGGAAACCATTCGTCGCGAGCAAGCGATGGAGCTCGGCCTCGTCGTCCTCAGCGACCGCGCGCTGACAAGCGAGCTCGAGCTCGATCGGTTCCCGTTCCATCTGCTTGAACAGACCGAAATCGAGGAACGCGACCTTGCCGTCGGACAGGCGCAGGAGGTTGCCGGGGTGGGGATCGCCAGAGAACTTGCGCTGCCGGAACATCGAACCGTAGAAGAACCGAAAAATGATCTCGCCGATGCGATTACGCTCGTCATCCCTCTCGGACTCGAGCACCGCGAAGCCGTCGCCGTGCACGAACTCGGTAACGATCACCCGCTCCCGCGACAGCCTGGTCAAGACATCGGGAATCACGATGAACGGGTGGCCGCGATAGATCCGCACCAGCGTGCGCTGATTGGCGGCCTCCAATTCGTAGTCGAGCTCCTCGACGATCCGCTCGCGCACCTCGTTCGCGAGCGCCTTGGTGTCGAGCTGTGGCGCGATCCGGCCGACGAGGCGGAGGATCAGCCCCAGGTTTTTCAGGTCCGACCGAACCGCGCGGTTGATCCCCGGATATTGGACCTTGACGGCTACCTCCCGGCCATCGACCGTCGCCCTGTACACCTGTCCGATCGACGCCGCCGCGACCGGCTGCTCGTCGAACTCGTCAAACACCCGTGGCAACGGCTCGCCAAGGTCCTGCTCGATCACCTTGCGCATGTCCTTGAACGCAACCGTCGGCGCGGAATCGCGCAGCTTCGCGAGCCTGCGCTGGAACTCCTCGCGATGCTCCTCAGGAACAAGGCCGACATCCACGAACGACAGCACCTGGCCGATCTTCATCGCGGCGCCCTTCATCGTCCCGAGCACCGCCACGATCTGCTCCGCCGTCTCGATGTCGCGCTTCTCGAGTGCGGCAGTCGCCCGCTCCTCAGAACGCACAACGTTCGCTGCGTGCGTGCCCGCGCGCCTTGCGGCCTGGTCGGCCGCCGCGGTACCAACCGTCGCCAGGCGCCGGTAGCGACCCGTGGGCATGCTCTTGTCGCTCATCGCCCGCACTCTCCCACGACCGCGGGGGCGGGGATTGCTGCTTGTCGGCGGGATGTGGAGTACATAGGACTGAGGCTCGGTGCTGGGTCGGATGACGCCGAGCGTCTGTACACAGGCCACCCGGACGCGACCGAGGCGCAGCGCTGCGGTCTTGATCGCGGCGGCATCGACCTCGCCGTTGGTACGTCTCGCGGCCGCGCGCCAACCCGCGTCGAAGTGAGCGACCGCCGACGCCCCAACGACGAGGCTGGTAGCGTCATCTTCGCGGGAGGGCTCTCGTTTAGCTTCTGTCGGCCTTGTTCTTGAGGTCCTTAAGTGCGTTTTGTGTCTTGCCGATGGTTGAGTCGACCTTGCCCTTGAGCTTGCTTTTGTCCTCTTGGCGTTGCCCTTCGCGCTTCATCTTCTCGTTGCCGGTGATGGCGCCGAGGGCCTGCTTCGCGCGGCCGATGATCTTGTCGTTTTTAGCGCCCATTGGGGGTCCTCCTGGGTCGGTGGGGGTTGTGGCCAAGACACGTCGCCCTGCGAGGACGAACCAAGCCGAAGGTGTAGCTAGTCAACGCGAATGCCGGCGGGTCTTGCGGGGAGCGATCGCCGCGATCCGTAGATGGCTCTAGAGCGAGCCATTAAGCTCGCCGCGGGCTGTAGCGGCTTGCACGCTGCATCGTTGAGAGCGCGATGATGATCGCGAGCCCCCGCAGCGGGTGGACTCACGGCAGTGCTTCGCACCGATGCCGAGACGATGAGCATGACAGAACGTTGCCCGGGTCCATACCCGCGACCTTAGACCTGCATCGCGGCACGATCATCCGTAGCATCTACTAGGGAGATGGCCGTGGAACCCGTCGGAGCGGAGGGAGCGGGCCGGCGGAGGAATGGATTGTGCTGGCGTGGGCGCGGCGCCGCCGCTGCCGGGGCTTGGGTGCGGTGGGGTTCGGTTGTGTGGATCCGCTTGTCTGTCGCTGTCCGCGTGTGGTCAGCACGGGGCGCGCAATGAACCCGGTCGCTGGTGGGCGATTTCCCCGCGACTGCGTAGTAGCCCGCAACCGCGTGCCGGAGATCCCGGATGCGATGGCCTGCGGTTGGGCGTAGCGTTGTTGCCCAAACCCGCGGGAGGAGACCGAGATGAAGGCGCTTGTGTACCACGGCCCGGGCGAGCGTGGCTGGGATACCGTCGATGATCCGTCGATCATCGACCCGACCGACGCGGTCGTCCGCGTCGATACCTCGACGATCTGCGGGACTGACCTGCACATCCTCAAGGGTGACGTGCCCGAGACGACACCCGGGACGGTCCTCGGCCACGAGGCCGTGGGAACCGTGCTCGAGGTCGGCGCAGCAGTCACCACCGTCAAACCCGGCGACCGGGTGCTGTTGTCGTGCGTGAGCGCCTGCGGTCGCTGCCGGTACTGCAAGCAAGGGCATTACGGGCAGTGCCTCGGTGGTGGTGGCTGGATCTTCGGCCATCTGATCGACGGCGTGCAGGCCGAGTACGCACGGGTGCCGTTCGCCGACACCTCGGTCTACAAGGTGCCCGAAGGGCTCAGCGACGAGCAGGTGCTGTTCCTCACCGACATCCTTCCCACTTCGTTCGAGGTGGGCGTGCTCAACGGAATGGTCTCGCCGGGCGACGTGGTCGCGATCGTCGGTGCCGGGCCGATCGGGCTGGCGGCGATCCTCACCGCGCGGCTGTATACGCCGGGGCGGATCGTTGCGATCGACCTCGAGGACAGCCGCCTTGAGAGCGCGCTGCGGTTCGGTGCGGATTACACGATCAACAACGGTGACCGGGACCCCGTCGCTGAGGTGATGGAGCTCACCGATGGTCTCGGAGCGGATGTCGCGTTCGAGGCGGTCGGGGTGCAGCCGACGTTCGAGCTGGCGACTGAGCTGATCCGGCCGTGCGGACGCGTGGCCAACATCGGCGTGCACGGCCAACCGGTGACGTTGCACCTGGAGAAGCTGTGGATCCGCGATGTCACCCTTACCACCGGGCTGGTCGACACGTTCAGCATCCCGCAGCTGCTGCGGCTGATCGTCAACGGGCGCCTGGACCCGTCGCTGTTCGCGACCCATCGTTTCCCCCTCGAGGACACGATGACCGCCTACGACACATTCGCCGACACGGCCAACACGCACGCGCTCAAGGTCGTGCTGCAGGGAGCCGAGCGCCACGCCGACCAGACCGAGCACGCCGGCGCCCTCGCCGCCCACCAAGCCTGACCGGATCGACCCGACTCGGACCACACCGGCCCGAGTCGGGTCAAGCGATCTCCGAGCGAACGGCCTGGGAGCGCTGGGCGGCGCGCGGATGGGCAGCTCATCGGCCTCCATCGCCGAGGCACGGGAGGGGTAGGGGAGCGTTCGCGATCTCGCCCAACGAAGAGATCCGTCGGAGTCTCGTCGGCAGCCGCGCTTCTGGGAGTGCCCGGCGGTTAGGGTTAGGGTGTGCGGGGGGTGAAGGATTTGAGTGGCCTCCGCCTCTCAGTGGCGGTCGCGTCACCACGTGATGTCTCGTTTCGTTCGGTTCGGCGGTGCGGATCGTCTTGCCTGGTCGCGCGTGAACCGCTGGCGGTCGACGCCGAGCACTTGGATGCGGGGAGGCTCCGCTTCTCCAACGTGATCGTCTCCCCGGGCTCATCCGACTCGTGTTTGTGGCGGAACCTCTTGGGGATGTCCACCGTGGCCAGCTCTTCTTCGGTCGGCATCCGCCCGGTCTTCTTGTCTGGCCTCGGTGCCGCCTCGGTCGTCAGGATGGCGTACCTCGTGCCTACGGGCAATTTCACCGCCTTCAGGAAGCGGCGCATGCCACCGATCGGCTTGCCCATCCGCCCAGGCGAGCTGAACACGTACAGGCTGCGCCGGCGATAGCTCCGTCGGCCTCACTTCCCGGATGTGATGGACGTCGACAACGACACCCTTGGCGGTCGACTGCTTCTTGAACTCCGCGGCGCTACATCAGCGACACCGCCGTCAAGACACACATCACGCACATACTCCAGAAGCTCAACCTCCGCAACTGCGTCCAGGCCGTCGTCCTCGCGTACGAAGCAGGGCTTTCTACAACTGACCCACGGCCGCCGAACAATCGCTGACGAGCGCCCCGCTTGCTGAGTGCCTCCCGCAAACCACTTTCGACGTCCAACTTCGCGCTCGCCGGTTCCCAGCTGCGAGATCGACAACAACAGCGCGAGCAGCGTGAATGGAGCCAGTCTCACGCCCGACGCGCTCGACCGACACGCCGAGCTGGTACCGCAAGCCCAGCGAAGTAGGTCTCACAGCTCCTGATCCGAACGACCTCCTCCTCGCCAACGTCCTCAAAATAGTTGTCAGCCATGCTGACAACATGGTACAGTTTTGGCTGCCTGTGTCAGACGAACTGACAACCTCGTGGCGGCCGCCCACAGAACCGGACGCGAACCTGGGCTACCTGTTCCGGCTCGCCCACCAGCGCTTCCGCGCCGCGCTTGACAACGAGTTAGACGACCTTGGCCTGTCCGCGCAGGAGTACGTCATCCTCAGCGTGTTTGAGACCAGGCCCGAGCTCTCGACCTCCGAGCTCGCGCGGATCACCCAGGTGACGAGGCAGACCATGCACACCGCTGTCCTCAGGCTCGAGGCTGCCGGGCTGCTTGAGCGCAGCGCGAGCAATCAGAGGGCAGTGCTCGTCCGCCCGACAAAACGGGGCGCTAGTCACCTAAATGGGGGCTTGGGCGGTTCGCCACCTGGTTTTTTGGGGCGTTTGACTGGCTCTGGTGATCACGATGGGACGGGTTTAGCGGACGGGTTCTGCCGGATCGTGGGAGTCAAATCGGGTGGGTCTGTCGCCCGAGGGCCGAAATGGCGCCAGATTTGCCGTGAGATTGCTCAGATCGGCCCGATCCATCCGATCTGCCCGTCATGCTATACCGGATGTTGTCCACTAGATCTATCTGACCATGAGGTCGCGGCCGGGGGCGGAGCGGTTCACCGCGCCCGACGAGCCCAACCAGCGCCGCTACGAGGCGTTGCGCGCGTACTTCGTCGAGGAGCTGAGCGCCGAGGCTGTCGGCGAGCGCTTCGGGTACACGCGCGCGACGGTCGAGACGCTGGTGCGCGAGTTCCGCGCGGGGCGGCTTTCGCTGTTCGCGTCCTCGCGGCCGGGGCCGCGAGCGCAGCCGAAGAAGGACCGGGCGCGGACGCTGGCGCTCGGGCTGCGACGGGAGGGTCGCTCGCTGCGGGAGATCGAGCGGGCACTGCACGCGGAGGGCGTGCCACTGTCGAAGACCGCGATCTGGGAGCTGGCAAGCGAGGAGGGCCTCGGACGCCTCGAGCACGAGCCTGAGAGCGAGCCCGAGCCGCTGGCGTTGGTGGCGCCCAAGGCCAGGCGTCTGTCCGACAAGGACTGGGCCTCGGGGCAGCGGATCTCCTCCGAGCACGCCGGGCTGTTTCTGCTGGTGCCCGAGCTGGTCGAGCTCGACATCCGCGCGCTGATCGCCAAGGCGGGTTACCCGTCGACCACGCAGTGCGGCGCTGCACTCGCTGCTGGCGCTGCTGGCGCTGAAGCTGTATGAGGAGCGGCGACGCTCGCATGTCTACGACGTCGTGCACGACCGCGCCCTGGGCCTGTTCTGCGGGCTGAACGTGCTGCCCAAGCGCACTCACCTGACCGGCTACTCGTACCGCACCACGCGCGAGCACAACCTCGCGCTGCTCGAAGCGCTCGTGCCCCGCCAGCGTGAACTCGGGCTGATCTCGGGCGAGAGCTTCAACCTCGACTTTCACGCGATCATGAGCTACGGCGAGGATCAGATCCTCGAAGAACACTACGTTCCGCGCCGCTCGCAGCGCACCCGCGCGGTGCTCACCTTCTTCGCCCAAGACGGCGAGACCGCCACGCTCTGCTACGCCAACGCCGACCTCTCCAAAGCCGAGCAGCCGCACGAGATCATCCGCTTCTGCGAGTTCTGGCAGACCACCACCGGGCAGAAGCCCGGACTGTTGGTGTTCGACTCGACGCTCACCACCCACGCCGAACTGGCCGAGCTCGACGAGCAACAGATCGGCTTCATCACGCTCCGCCGCCGCGGCGGCAACCTGATCAAGCAGATCGAAGCGCTGCCACCCGAGAGCTGGACGCCGGTGCGCCTCGAACGCCCCGGCAAGCACCGCGACGTGACCGTCACCGAAAGCGAGGTCACGATCGCCAAGCGCAGCTTCCGCCAGCTCCCTATACAATTTATGAGGCCGCAACAAAGCGCGTGCGCGCGGTCGAGAGCACCGCGCTCGCTGGTCTCAGCCGCAGCGACGAGCGCGTGGTACGAACCTGGCTGGCAAAAGTAACCGCGATGACAACCGCGCTCGGTAGACCAGGGCGCGGGTGAAGCGAGAAGCTGTGACGCGTCCGACCAAGACTCTCGAGCAACGCATCCAGCATGCTGAAGCCGATCTGTTTACCACAATGGGTGCAGACGTTGACGAGTTCTTTCTCCCGCTTGCCAAGACCGGCCTGCGTGTTCGACTGCTTTCACACGGCAGCGGACCGCCACTGGTTCTACTCCATGGCGTGTCGCTCAGCGCCGCCGCTTGGGCGCCCCTGTTCAGGGCGCTCTCTGGCTGGCGATTGCTCGCCGTGGACCTTCCGGGCCACGGATTGTCAGACCCCATCGTCTATCGACGTGGCTACGTTCGGGAGCGCGCATGCCGGTTGATCGATGACATTCTCGACGCGCTCGAGCTCCACCAGGCTCCGGTCGTCGGCCACTCGCTGGGTGGGATGCTCGCACTGTGGCATGCGGCCACCGGCGCCGACCGAATCTCGAGGCTGGTCGCGATCGGAGACCCGGCCGTCGCGCTTCCCGGTGTCCGCGTGCGTATGCCGCTCTCGCTGTTGACCGTGCGCGGCGTAGGCGTGGCTGTCTTACGTTCGCCTAGTCCCCGCTTTATCTACCGACGCCTGCTCGCTCAGGGCCTCGGTTACGCCGAGGTCGCCGCCGCACCGGATTCGCTCCTCGAGGCCCTACGCCTATCCACCCGTCGCCCCGACAATGCGAGAACCGTCGCCTCGCTGATGCACGCGATCGATCGCTTCCGCCGGCCGCGGCCCGAGAGCGTTCTGACCGGGGCAGAGCTCGCGGCAATCCCAACAGCCACGATGTTCATCTGGGGATCCGACGACCCTTACCTCTCCCCCCAAGGTGCGCGTCTCTCGATCGAGCAGATCCCGACCGCCACGCTCCACGAACTGCCCGGAGGACACGGTCCTTGGCTCGTAAACGCCGAACGCGCCGCCGAGCTGATGCAAACGCACTTGGCCGGCATCGCAGCCGCACGACGATGACAATCCGTAGCAGCATCCCGGCATCACCGGCGCGGATGATCCTGGGATCTCCGGAACCTCGGTGGAAGAATTCCGGTTTCATAAGCAGTCGCGGCTTCAGGGCTGCGAAAGGTGCCTCGAGGACTGCCCGAACTGGGTCTGAGCAAACGACCCATCTGCCGCTCCACCAACCTGGCGGATCTCGACGTCGGCACCCCCGCGGTGCCGTATCGGAACAGTGCTGAGCACTTGACAACCGGGTCCGATCCTCCACGGAGGCGCGTGCGCTGAGCTTCCGTTGCCACAAAAGTAGGCCCAAGGTCATGGCGAGGACAGCCTTGACACAACAGCGTGCGGGCAGAATGCTGTTCGTGGCGATCCATGATCTAAGAGGTGAGCAACCATGAGTTCAGCATCGAGCTATGACTACGTCGTGATCGGCGCCGGATCGGCGGGCTGTGTCGTGGCATCGCGGCTGAGCGAGGATCCAGACGTCACGGTCCTGCTGCTCGAGGCCGGCAACGACGGCCTGATCGAGGTCGTGCGCAACCCGCAGGTGTGGCCGACACTTGCCGGCACCGAACGGGACTGGGGATATGAGACGGTCGCCCAGCGCGGGACCGGGCACCGGCACGACCTTCCGCGTGGTCGGGGTGTTGGCGGCTCGCACAGCATCAACGCGATGGCGTTCATGCGTGGGCACCGCACGGACTTCGACTCCTGGGCGTATGCCGGGAATCCGTGCTGGTCCTACGAGCAGGTGCTTTCGTACTTCAAGCGGATGGAGGACGTCCCGCACGGGGATCCGCGCTACCGCGGTCATGGGGGGCCGCTCGCGATCGGACCGACGGCGGGGCCGCATCCGTTGACGGTGGCGTTCGTCGAGGCCTGCCAGCAGGCCGGCCATCCGCTACGGCGGGATTTCAACTGCGGTGAGCTCGACGGCACAGGTCTGCACGACATGACGATCGTTGACGGCCACCGTCAGACGACGGCGGACGCCTACTTGCGTCCGGTGCTCTCGCGTCCGAACGTGACAATCGAGATGGGCGCTTCAGTGCATCGGTTGCCGCTTGAGAATGGCCGCTGCACCGGGGTTGAGTATCGTCGCGACGGGCGCCTGGAGCGAGCTCGGGCCGACGGTGAGGTCGTGCTGTGTGCCGGCGCGATTGACTCGCCACGCTTGCTGCTGCTGTCAGGGATCGGTGATCCTGAGCACCTTTCCGATCTCGGGATCGAGAGGGTCGCTGACTTGCCGGGGGTCGGCCACAACCTGCACGACCACATTCTCCTGCGCGGCATCTGCGTGCAGGCTCGGCAGCCAATCCCGGCTGGAACCGGCAATCTCGGCGAAGCGGTGCTGTATTGGCGCAGTGACGAGGGCCTGCCCGGTCCCGATCTCCAGATCGTCCTGGTCTACGCGGCGTTCCACAATCCGTGGCAGCAGGCGAGCGCCAACGCGTACACCTTCGCGGTCGCGCACATGCGCCCGGCAAGCCGCGGCAAGCTGCGGTTGGCCTCAAGGGACCCCGCGCAGCGGCCGCTGATCGACCCCAACTACCTCGGCCAGCGCCACGACCTCGAGAAGCTCGTCACAGGCGTGCAGAAAGCGCTCGAGCTGCGAACCCAGCCCGCATTCGCCGACTGGCGCGGACCGGACGCGATGTCCGGCATCGAGAACGCCGGGCCTCGAGCGCTGGCCGAGTTCGTCAAACAAGGCGTGAGCACGTTCAGCCACGCCGTCGGCACTTGCCGCATGGGGGTCGACGACCGCGCGGTCGTCGACCCGCAGCTACGGGTCCGTGATCTAGAAGGCCTGCGCGTCGCCGACGCCTCGATCATGCCCTCGATCACCTCCACGAACACCAATGCCGCAACGATCATGATCGCCGAGAAAGCCGCCGATCTCATCCTCGGACGATCGCCAACGCCCGAGCAAATGACCCTCGCAGCGGCCAACTGAAAGATCGCCTCAGGGTCGCACCCGAACCTGATTCGCCACGATCATGGTTTGGTAAAGTGCTATCGTTTCGGCATGACCGAGATTCGAGATCTCGACGAACCGCGGAGCCGGCGGGATCGTCCCGCCAAGCCTCCGCTCAGCCGTGCGGTGATCACCGCCACTGCGTTGGAGCTCGTACGCCAAGATGGCTTGGACGCGGTGACGCTTCGCAAGGTTGCTGACCGACTCGACACCGGACCCGCGTCGCTTTACGTCTATGTCGCAAACCGAGAGGAGCTACTGGAGCGGATGTTCGACCGCGTCCTCTCCGGGGTCCCTGCGGTCAAGGTGAACCAACGGAAGTGGCGAGAGCGTCTAGCCGAGCTCTTCCGCGGGATGCTCGCCGCGCTCGACCGCTACCCGGGCATCGCTCAGGTAGGGCTTGGATCGATGTCCTCTACACCGGGGGGGCTCGCGATCGTAGAGAACACACTCGCGCTGATGCACGCCGGCGGTGTCCCGGACCAAGCTGCCGCGTGGGCTTGCGACGCGCTCCTGCTCTACACCGTCGCTAGCGCTGTCGAGCACGCCATCGAGCGCCGGCCCATCCTTCCGGGGCATAAGTCTCCCGATAAGGATTACGCCGGCGCCGCGCGAGAGCTCTTCCTCTCGCTGCCGAGCGACCGCTACCCGAATCTCAACCGGATGGCGGTCACGATGACGACCGGGGGTAGCCCCGAACGATTCGAGTTCGGCCTAAACGCCCTGATTCGCGGCGCTGCGGCGCGCTGACTCCGGGCCCGTCCCATCTGGCGACGGTGGCGTATGGGTGGCCGACACCGGCGATGACGCGGTCGTCCGGATCGACCCTGGCACGCTCGCTGATCGATCGTCACCATGATCGGATCACCGATGGACGCGAGCGGGTTCACGACGCTGGCCGACCACTTCCCGGACCGCACGGTCGTGACCTACGACCCGCGAGGCGTGGGGCGCAGCCCGCGGGCCGACGGCGTCACGGCAGCGACGCCGGAAGAGCACGCGGAGGACCTGCACAGGTTGATCTCCGAGCTCGACGCCGGGCCCGTGGACATCTTCGCCAGCAGCGGGGGAGCCGTGAACGCGCTCGCGCTCGTGACCCGGCATCCGGAAGAGGTACGCACGCTCGTCGCCCACGAGCCGCCTCTCGCGACCGTGCTCCCGGATCGGGAGGAGGCGCTGGCGGCGACCGACGACATCCACGAGACTCATGAGCGCGATGGTCTCGGGCCCGCGATGGCGAAGTTCATCGCCTTCACGAGCGTCAGGGGACCGGCTCCGCCCGACTTCCCAAACCACGCTCCCAATCCGGCCGTCGTCGGTCTCCCGACCGACGACGACGGCAGCCGGGACCACCCGCCGAGGGAGAGGGGACGTTTCCCAACCGCGCCGCGCTGGCCGTGGCGGAGCGACTAGGGACCGAGGCGGTGATCTTCCCCAGCCACCACGGCGGGTTCGGCCAGCAGGGCGATCCAAACGCGTTCGCCGCCACCCTTCACCGGATCCTCACGGACGTCGGCTGACCGACCGGCCACTGGCGTCAAACGGTGGGCGATCGTCGGCGGGTAGCCCGGCGGCCCGCCGCCTCCATCAATCAGCCGCGGTGCCGAGCAGCTGCGCGTTGATCCATTCACTGTCGCTCGCTGTCCGCAAGCGAACGCCTCCACAGCGGGTGGCACGTGCCCGCTCTAGACGAGCGGCGGAAGCGCCGCGCGGCTTGCTGCACCGGCTTCCCCACACGTCATAGAGCACCGACACACGGAACGCAGGCGGACATCGCTTGACGGTGGCTGGGCGCGCCCGGGTCCCGGTTCGCGTGGATCGTCGTCGGGCGGCCCGTCGTTGGGTCGGTGGTCGTCGAGTGGTGGCTCGTCGGCGAGGGGGATCTTGAGGTGGATCTCGACCCGCCAGCCGGTGACGCGAACCTTCTCGACGACGAGTCGTAGTAGTCGCTGGCGGCCTTCGAAGTCGAGGTCGTCCAGTGACGCAGCGACGCGTTCGGCGAAGCCGGCGAGCCTGCGGCGGAGCCGGTTCTCGGTGGCAAGCTCGGCGCTGCGCTTGGTCAGCGCGTCCTTCTCTTGGCGCAGCCGGTCGCGGCGGGCGGTCAGCGTGGCGGTGCGTCGGGTGAGCTCGCCGAGCTCGATCAGCCCCGCTTGGTAGGCGTCAAGCAGCCGGGTGCGCTCGCGCCCGTTTGCGTCGATCGCCGTGTCCAGGCGCTTGAGCTGCGTGGCGATGAGCTCGTTTGGGTCGGGTGCGCCGGCGATCAGGGCGCGCTCGGCGGCGATCAGCTGTTGGGGGTCAAGCAGCGCTTGGCGGACCTGCTCAAAGACGTACTGGTCAAGCTCGTTGGCGCGGATGTTGCGCTCCGGACAGCGGCGGTCGTTGGAGCCGGCGCGTAGCACGTCGTGGTTGGGACAATGATAGTAACGGTGAAAGGTGTCCTTGCGGCCGCGCATGCGTTGGCAGTGACAGGTGACGTGACAGTGACCGCACTGGACCAGACCCCGCAGCAGCCACGCGCCCGGCTCGGCACCGCGTGGGCTCCACTGTGAGTTGTCACGGGTGACGTGTTTGACGCGCTCAAACGTGTCACGATCGATGATCGCCGGCACCGCGATCGCGATCCACTCCTCACGCGGACGCTCCCGCTGGCGGGTCTTGCGGTTGCGCGCCCCGCGCGGACCGCCGCCCTCCAGTGACTCATAGCGGTTGTAGTACATGGTGCCGATGTACGCCTCGTTGCGCAGTAGCCGGTCGATCGTAGAGGTTCCCCAGATCGGCTTGCCGGTCGGGGAAGGGATCCCGCGGTCACGCAGCCAAAAAGCGATCTGGCGAACCGACAGTCCTCGCTCGACATACCCGTGGAAGATCTCGCGCACGACCTGCGCCTCGGGTTCGAAGACCTCGACCCGCGCCGGCCCGCCGTCGCCGCTGACCACGCGCCGATACCCATAAGAGATCCTCCAGAACAGAATCTCGCCCGCGCGGGCGCGATACAGCTTGCCGCGCCGATAGCGCTCGGCGATCTTGGCCTTCTCATACTCGGCGATCACGCCCTGCATCTGCACCAGCAGCGTCGCCTGCGGGTCATCGCCGTGCGCGGGGCCCTCGAGGAACCGCACGCTGACCCCGAAGCGCTCCAGCTCCTCGAGGATCAGCACCTGGTAGGCATACGCGCGCGCCAGGCGATCGGCGCACAAGCACAACACGCCGTCGAGCACGCCCGCCTCGGCCGCATCGCGCAAGCGGTCAAGCGCCGGGCGATCCAACCGCGCGCCCGAGTAACCATCATCGACAAACTCCTCGACCACCTCGTGCCCGTCGGCCTCAGCCGCCGCGCGCAATGCCTCCAGCTGTGAGCTGATCGTGCCGCGCTCCTGCTGGCGCTCGGTCGACACGCGGGCATACAAACCGACTCTCACTCGTTCACCGCCCGCAACAAGTTACTGTCAGCATCAGCGAGCAGGAAGCCATAGGCGTCACGCAACTGCTGCTCGCGCGGATCTTCACTACCGCACCAGGCCGGACGACACGCGCCGATCAGCGACCCCAGATAGTCAGGCTCAGCCTGAGGCCAGCTGATCAACCCCGCCAAGCCGCGCCGCTCAAACCGCCGCGCTGCCAGCAACTCACCACACCGCTCTCCAGCCAGCACCAGCGCGCGCAGCCGCTCATAGTCGGCCTGCGCTGGCTCGTCCACGGGCCAAAACCGCGAGCTCACCCGCGACCCCCCAACGCCTTCTCCACCGTGCGGCGGTGCAGCCTCACCCCCAACGCCGCCTCCAACTCGCGCGCCAACTGCGCGCCAGAAGCGTCCGGCATCTCGCGGCGACGCGACTCCAAAAACGCCAGCACCTCGGGCGAGAGCCGCAACGGGCCACGCCGTCCGGGCCGCTCGTCCAACAGCCCGACCATCCCAGACCGCTCGAACGCCGCCGCCACCAGATACAACGCCGCCCGCGAGTAACCGTGCGCGCTCGCCGCGGCACTCGCCGTCTGCCCGTCGAGCACATGCGCGCGCAGCATCTCGTACTTGACCTGCACCTTGTCGAAGCAGACAAAGAACCGCGGGTCCGAGCGAAACGGCTCGGCAACCACCGCGTCGGGCGTCGGGTGCAACAAGCCCGCCTGCTCCAGAGCCCGGTAACGCGCCGACTCGGCCACCGCCGCTCACCCGCCCCGCAACGATCGTCCGCGACGCGTCGCACGACACGTCTCTAAGGAGATCGGTAGCCGTCCAGCCATGACCGCCGCGACGATCATATCGGCCCGTTCGCCCATCGATGAACACCACATAACGGCTATTTCCACGCAGACAAGACGGATCCTGCGGCGAACATCGCTGGACGCTGCGGCGCTCACCCTTACACACCTCTAGCCCTCCCCGCACCCCATAGTCCCCGCCGAGAACTCCCGCGCCGCCCCGGATCGCGGTACAACTCGACATCCCGTCGGCTCACCTCACGCGCCAGAACGCTGCGGTAGTTCAGACCTGCGTTCCGATCATCATCTCCCCATCGGCGAGGTGACGGGCAGCGAACCGGTCTTCGATCCGCTGCTGGCGCTCGAGCAGCCAATCCATCGCGAGGTACAAGTCATCCTCGTCCGCGCCGTCCACACCCAACTCGCTCGCGAGCGTGGACTGCCCCGGGGTGCGGACCATCCCGAGCTTCGACTCCGGGCAGATCACCCGCCCGACGATCATCGCCATGCACAGATCCCGCTCCCGGCAAGGTGAACGATCAAGCAGCTTGGAGAGCTCAAGCCGGCGGGCCATAGCGAGCGCCGCGTTCACGTGCCCGGCCGGGAGGGAGCGCTCGATCTCAAACGCGTCCCTGGCACTCCCGGCACGTGGACGTGTAGGCAGGCAACCAGGTCGTAATGACCGGGCTGCGGGGTCCAGTTCGCCAGATCGGCCTCGACCCAGTCGACACGCTCGGCGACGTCCGCACCGGCGGCTTCGGCCGTAGATCGGGCATGAGCCAGGGCAGCCGCGGAGAAATCGACTGCCGTGACCTGCCATCCGTGCGCGGCGAGCCAGAGCGTGTCGGACCCGTGACCGCAGCCCGCATCAAGGGCGAGCCCCGGGAGCCGGGGCCGTCCAGGCCCCCGGCTTCCCGCGGCACGGTCGGTCAGCGCACGACGATCCCGAACGGCGTTGCCCCGGACGGCAGCGACTGCGGGGACGACGCCAGCTCGGTCAGGTTTCCCTTGTCCACCCGGAACCCGCTGATGGCGCCCGCACTGTCGACGACCCACAGCGTGCCGCCGTCAGGACTCAGGCGGGCGTCGAAGGGCCCGAGGTTCGACGGGCCGTGGAAGGGCGTGTTGCCCAGGAGCAGGAGCGACCCATCGCCGCCGATGCTGTAGCGCGAGATACTCGGCGTCGCCGTGTTGACGGCGAACAGATAGCGGCCGTCGTGGCTGATCTCGACCCAGCACGTCCCGGTCTGGCCGTTGTCGAAGGGCGAGGCGCCGATCGAGCCGAGAGCCCCGTTGCCTTCGACCGAGAACGCGGACACGCTGCCCGCCCCGGCGCCCCCGTGGGCGTTGGTCACGAACAGCTCGTTCGGGTCGGTGGGACGGAACTCGCTCCCGAACGGACCGACCTGCTGGGCGGCGAACGGCGAGCCCGGCGCGTTGGTCAGACGACCGTCGCGACCGACGGTGAAGCTGTCGATGAGCGACGTCGCCACACGCGTCCCGACGAGGTCGGTGCCGGTGCCGTTGAACAGGACGTCGCCCGGCGCGGAACCGTCCGGCAGCGTGACGGTCGAACCGGGGATCGGCTGCAGGCCGCGGCCTCGGTGGAGCCGGAAGCCGGTGTAGTTGGTACCGCCGGCGCCGGCGCCGGCGCCGCCGGCGTTGGCGACGTAGACGAGATGGCGATGGACGGCGATGCTGACGGGCTCCACCCCGCCTGACGCCGCCGGTCCGCCGCCGGCGAGGCTCAGACCGCCGTTCGGCCGGATGCGCAGGACCGAGATCTCATTGCTCCCGGCATCGACAGCGAGCAGATAGCGCCCCTGGTCGGCGATCTGCAGCGCGCCCTGCGAGCCGATCGTCGTGCCCGTTCCCGCCCCGCCGGCGGCGAACGGCGAGCCCGGCACCGGCGTCAGCTCTCCATCCGCGTGACGGTCAAAGGCGGCGACCGTGTTGACGCCGGCGGTGTTGTCGTTGACGTAGACGTGGCCTACGACGGTGCGATCGTGAGCGCCGGCGGACCCTGCCGCCGCCGCGGCGATCGCGCCCCCGAGCAGGGCAGCGCGACGCAGCACTCCTGAGACGGAACGCATGTGCTTCTCCTTTGTGGCTGTTGGCTAGGGCGGGTGCCCTGGTATGCCGGTGGGAGTGGCGCGCGCCTGTGGTCGCCCAACCGCACGATCATTGGAGCAGAGCGCGGGTTCATCCTCAAGGGCAGCGGGCGCCCCGATAGGGAACCGTAAGAACTCGGCCCGGCGGTTCAGGCGGCGAGCGGAACGGAGAACCGCACCCGGGTGCCGACGGCCGAGTCGGCGAGCCAGAGGCGCCCGCCGTGGGCTTCGACGATCGCGCGCGACACGGCGAGCCCGAGCCCGGCGCCGTCGGTGGTCCGCGACGCGTCTGCGCCGCCGCGATAGAAGGGGCCGAAGATGAGCTCCCGCTCCTCGCTCGCGACCCCGTCGCCCGTGTCGGCGACCTCGACCTCGATGCGGTCCTCGAGCGGTCGGGCGCGGATCACGACGCTTCCGTCGGCCGGGGTGTGGCGAATCGCGTTCTGAACGAGGTTGAAGAGGACGCGCTGCAGCTTCTCTGGATTGGCGCGGGCCGGTCGCAGCGATGCGGGGAGATCGGCGCTGATGGCCACGCCCTTACGCTCGGCGTGCACGCGCATCGCCGCCACCGTCTCCTGCACGAGCTCGTCGAGCGAGACATGCCCGAGCGACCAGTTGATGTCGCCCGCCTCGAGGCGCGAGAGCTCGAACAGGTCGTCGATCAGTGCGCTCAGCGCGATCAGGTGGGTGCGCATCCGCGCGAGGTACTCGACCCGCGCCTCGCCATCGACGATCTCGTCCTCGACGGCATCGGAGAGGAGACGAAGCGAGGTGATCGGAGTGCGCAGATCGTGCGAGACCGCGGCGACGAGGTGACGGCGTGCTGCCTCCGACTGGTCGCGCGCCGCCTCCTCGGCGGCGAGCTGCTCCACCATCGCGCCGGCGGCGGCGGCGAGCTCGGCGAGCTCGTCACGTCCGGTCGTCGCGATCATCAGCTCACGCTCTCCGTTGCCGACCGCGACGAGTCCGTCCCGGATCGCCCGCGCGTCATCGATGATCGGGACGGCAAGCCGCCGTCCGGCAACGATGCTGACGACGCCGGCGAAGGCGACGACCACCGCGACGATCGCGGCGTCGTGCCCCGAGACGAACATCAGCAGGCTGAGGATTAACAGGGCGAGCAGCAGCGGCCCCACGACGATGACGACGGCCGTGGCGAACTGCCGGCTGAGCGGTCCGGCCCGGCCACGTGCCCGTTCGGCGACGGCGATGTGCACGGCGGCGAAGGTCAGACCACCGATGCCGGCGAGCACGAGCAGCGTGACGAGGGCGCCGCCTTCGCCGAGTGCGACGACGGAGATGACGACCGCCGCGAGTCCGGCCGCGAGCACGACGCCGAGCGATCGCGTGCTCATGGCTGGAAGCGGTAGCCGACGCCCCACACGGTCTGCAGCCAGCGGGGCTGGCCCGGATCAGTTTCGAGCTTGGCCCGCAGTCTCCGGATGTGAACGGTGACTGTCGAGCTGTCGGTGTAGAACGAGTACTGCCAGACGGCGTCCATCAGGTGCTCGCGGGAGAACACCTGCCCCGGGTGACGGGCGAAGTAGACGAGCAGGTCGAACTCGCGCTGGGTCAGCTGCGTCTCGGCGCCGCGCACCTCGACGCGTCGCGCTGTCAGGTCGATCCGCAGGCCATCGAACGCGATTGGCGCCTCGCGGCCAGGCGCGGTGTCGATCCGGCGCAGCACCGCGCCGACCCGGGCCGTGAGCTCGGCGGGCGAGAACGGCTTGACGACGTAGTCGTCGGCGCCGAGGCGCAGACCGATGATCCGGTCGGACTCGTCGCCCTTGGCGGTGAGGAGGATGATCGCCATACGGTCGCGGGCGTTCTCGCGCAGCCTCCGCATGACTTCGAGTCCGTCCATGTGCGGAAGCATGAGGTCGAGCACGACGAGGTCCGGCCGCTCCCTGGCCGCGACCTCGATCGCCTGCCGGCCGTCGAGCGCCACGCGAGCGTGGTACCCGGCGCGCTCGAGATAGCGCGCGACGATCTCGGCGATCGTCGGCTCATCGTCGACGACCAGGACTGTGGGCCGGCCGTTCTCATGCATGGCGCCGATTCTCGCACCGCGCCGAAGCCCGCACCCGCGCCGCCCCACAACGTTCACCGGATGTTCAGAACTCGGGCCGCCGGTCGGACGCAAATTTGGCGACGTGCAGGTAGAGGAGCTCGCGGAAGCTTCCCTGCCAGCCCTTGCTCGGGGCTGGCACGCGCAGCGCGTGTTCGAGCAGTGCACGCGACTTGTTGGGGAGATACAGCAGAGCGTCGATGCCGGCGACTGTCAGCTGTTCCGGACCGTCGGCAACTTTTGTGATCTCGTCGCCAGCCTGCACGAGTCCCTCCTCGAGGACACGGAAGTAGAACCCGGGCGGCGGTGCGCGACGAGGAGCGTCGGCATTGCGTCACCTCGAACAGCGCATCGCCGAGTCGCCGTCGATGTTGGTCCGGCGGACCATCCCCGGGCTCTCGACCGGGGCCTTCCAGATCGCCGTCCGGACGGTCTTGCCCTCCCATTCGATATCGCGGGGTCGGCCGACGTTGACCGAGAGCAGGCGTCCGGTCATCCCGCCGGACATGGTGACGCGATCGCGAGGCTGGAGTCGCGCCGCTCGACGTCAGCGCCACGTACGGTGACTCCCACGTCCGTCGGGCCGCTGCTTCTGGACACATCGCACCCCGCGGACGTGCGGGCGTGGGCCGGTCAACCCGACTCCACACGGTATGAGTGGCCGGACGGGCGGGGGCCTGCGCTAGACCAGCTCGAATGGCTCACCTACACGTACCGTTTCTCGGCCAATGGCACGGAGGATTACCATTTCGTTCGCATTGATGGCACGTGGTGGCTTGAGATGTTCTACACGACATCGCAGCGCTTCCGCACCAACCATGGCACGAGAGTCGGCATGGGCGTTGCTCAAGCGAAGGCTCGAGAGCATCTTCCGATAACCGGGGGCTGCCCGTTCGTCGGCATGTTCCGTCATTCAACGACGGCAGCAAGACGGACCCGTATGACTTCAGCCTGAGCGTGGCATCAACGACGGGCCTCGCCAGACGCACGTGACCGCGCTGGAAGCATCCGGACGAACGCCATGGCGCTGCTGATGGCTGATCTTTGAGGTAAAGGGAGCACGATGAGCGAGATCATCCAATTGCCAAACGCAACAACCGCTCACGGCAAGAGATTGCGCTCGCAGTCGTCTACCGGCGAGCAAGTCATGCGAGAAGGCGCCAGGATCCTCGCGAAGCATTTCAAGCGGCGGCTTCCAGCCATCCCGTTGTCGGATCCGCTGCGATCGGAGATCGAGATGCAGGCGGCGCTCATGGAGCAAGCTGGTCGGTGACGCGCGCGGCGCGTTCGGCTTCCGCGCGCAATCACCCAAACCGGATGATGCTGCTCGGACTCGTCGCTGGAACGCTCTTGAGCTATGGGATTGTTCGGACGTCACGGTGAGCCGGAGGGGACGAGGTACCGGATGCGCGAGAAGCTGTTCGCGATCGGCGAGGACTTCTGGATCGAGACTGAGGACGGCGACCGGGCGTTCAAGGTCGACGGCAAGGCGCTCCGGGTGAGGGACACGCTGATTATCCAAGACCCCTCGGGAGACGAGTTGTTCAAGGTCCAGAAGAAGGCTTTGCACGTCCGGGACACGATGAAGATCGAGCGTGACGGAGACACCGCAGCCACCGTCAAGAAGGCGCTGATCCACCCCCTACGGGACCGATTCTCGATCGAGGTGGAGGACGGCAAGGACCTCGAGGCGAAGGGGAACATCGTCGATCACGAGTACAAGATCGAGCGTGACGGTGACCGCGTGGCTGAGGTCTCTAAGCGCTGGCTCCGCGTTAGGGACACCTACGGCATCGAGATTGGCCCCGGCGAGGATGCCGCGCTGATTCTCTCGGTTGTGGTGTGCATCGATCAGATGTCCCACGACTCCTGAGTGCTACCCACCGTAAATTCCGTCCCATTCGAGCCGCCAGCGACGGCTCTCGGTGGGACTGAACTTACGGCGCGCAGCACTAAGCGGGGCGGACGCCGTCAGGATGAGAATGTCTGCAGCGCGAGACGGCTGCGGCGGCTAAGACAGCGTCACCTGACGCTGCGAGACCGAACGTAGCTTGCTCGAGCCAGCCGGGCACGGAGCCGGCGGCCTGGCAGGCGGATGGAGAACCGTCGACGGATCGACACCGGACGCTGCCAACGCTGTGGATCGAGCTCGGCGCCGCAAAGGGCGCAGCCCGCCGCAAATGGTGTGACCCGTTCGCCGCATTGGGGGCAATAGCCAGGATGCATGAGCAAGAGGATGCCGCCGCGCCATCTGCGGCCGTTAAACGAAACGTGAGTTGGTCCGAAGAACCGCTTTGATCTGCAGGAGGCGCTTGTGATGGGGGGTAGCGTTCCTTTCGTGACCGGGAATTGAGCTCACGTGACTAGCCTGCTGTCGGCTTCCCCCGAGGCTGAGCACCAGTATTTGGTTACCCCCCCCGCTGGCTGGGCAGGAGACCCCAGTCGAGTCGGCGAGGTTTGAGCGCTGGCCGTTCTGGCTTCCGGTCGGGGTTCTGATCCTGGGGCTTCTGGTTACCGGGGCTCTGGCCTGGGTTTCGTCTGCCCAGTACAAGAACAACGAGAAGCGGCTGCTTGATCTGCGTGTCCGCGGAGTCGGGTCCCTGCTCGCGGAATCGCTACCGAATGATCAGACACCGCTGGCATCGGCGGCCGCGTTGGCCGACGCAACGAACGGCGACGTGGGAAAGTTCATGCGCTTCGTGGCCCCGTACGTGGGGACGGCCGCAGGCGACCAGTTCGTGTCGGTTTCGCTCTGGCGAATCGGGGCGACTCAGCGTGGTCCGATCGCGGTCGTGGGCACTCCGCCGGCGTTGAGTGCGGCGTCTCCCGAGGCGCACACGTTGTTTGGGCGCGCAGCTCATACGCCCAAGCTGAGCGTCATTGGGCTGCTGCAGTCGGCTCGGCCCCGCCTGGGATATGCCTTCACGACTCCGGAGTCGACCAGTCGCTTTGCTGCGTACGGGGAGCGGACTCTGCCAGCCAATCGCCGGTCTCGTCTCCAGAGCAACTCCGCGTTCTCGGACCTCGACTACGCGATCTACCTCGGACGGCCCCAGCGGCCTCGGGACTTGTTGGTGACCAGCGTCAGGCATCCTCCGATTCGGGGACGCCAGGCCAAAGAGCGCGTTCCGTTCGGAAACACCGTCCTGACCTTGGTGGTGGCTCCTCGCGAAGCGCTGGCCGGAACGTTCCCCCAGCGGCTCCCATGGATCATCGTGATCGTCGGGGTCGTCTTGACGCTCGGCGCCGCGGCAATGACCGTGCGCCTAATTCAGCGCCGACGGGCCGCCGAGGATCTGGCCGGGCGACTCGAGCGTGCGGTTGGCGAGAACCAGCGGCTCTACGCCGAGCAACGAGACATCGCCCAGACCCTTCAGCACGCTCTGCTGCCCGACGAGCTGCCACAGATCGGGGGCGCCGAGGCCAGCGCGCGGTTCGAGCCCGGAGACCAGGGGGTGGAAATCGGCGGCGATTGGTATGACGTGATCCCGTTGGCAGAGCGACGGCTGCTGGTGGTGGTCGGCGACGTCACTGGGCGAGGGCTTCGCGCCGCAGCGACAATGGCGTCACTTCGCTACGCGATTCACGCGTACGCAGCGCAGAGCGACTCGCCCGCCACGATTCTGACCAACCTCTCCAAGCTTCTCAGCGTAACCGCGAGTGGTCAACTCGCAACGGTCCTGTGTGTGCTGGTTGACGTCGACGCACGGCTGCTGACAATCACGAGCGCCGGCCATCTTCCGCCGCTCCTGATCAGCGGCGATCACGGCGAATACATCGAGAGCGAGATCGGGCTTCCGGTCGGCGTCGAGGCCGGTGCGACTTATACGTCGACCACGGTCGCGGCACCACCTGCGGCAACTTTTATCGCGTTCACCGACGGGCTGGTGGAACGCCGCGGTGAGAGCCTTGATCGGGGCCTGGCGCGACTACGCGACGCCGCCACGGGCAATCACGCCGGGCTGCCGGAGTTGCTGAGCAAGCTCGTCACCCAACTGCATCACGGACGTGCCGAGGACGACACTGCGATTGTGGGACTTCGATGGAGCGACTAGGCGCAGCCAAAATCCCCGAAATGACGTTCGAGGTCGCCGGTAAGGATGGAACAAGCATTGTGACCGTCAGCCGTGAGCTGGACATCTCCAACATCGAGCGCCTCGAAGCTGCCGTCGCGCCGATCATCGAGACGAAACCGAAGCGACTCGTCGTCGATATCCGCGACTTGCGGTTCGCGGACAGCTCTGCGATCGCCGTTTGGGTGCGCTGGGCGGCGATCGTCGGCGAGATCGAATTGCGCGATGCCTCGCCACTCTTGCGACAGATCATCACACGCATGGGACTCGCGGGAAGGCTTCAGCTCACGCAATGAACCAGACCCGTGGCTTCCCCTCTGAGCCTGAATCGGTGAGCGCCGCCCGTCGGTTCGCGACCGGAGTTCTGGCCGATACCCCTTCTGGGGTGCGAGACGCCGTCGAGCTGATGGTCTCTGAGCTGGCCACCAACTGCGTTCGTCACGCTGATACCGCCTTCGACGTCACCGTCGACCGCAAGCATGAGCATGTACGCGTCGAAGTGATTGATCGCGGCGGCGGCACGCCCGCCATGCGCTCGCCCGGCCCGGATGATCCGACCGGCCGTGGGCTTCAGATCGTCAACATCCTTTCTGAGACCTGGGGTGTAGAGCACAGAACAGCGGCCGGCAAAACGGTCTGGTTCGTGATTTCCGCCCCCAGCGTCGGATCGAATCGCGGACCCGGGACGCTCGCGACGTCACCGAGCTCGCGCTAAGGCCTTACACACAGGGGGCTAGGACCGGCGTCGGAGAACGAGCAGGGCGGTGGCATAAGAGATCCCGCCGGCGGACGCCGTCGGCACGAAGTTCCGTCAGACCGGGCGTCGCCCGCTCGGCTTCAAGGTCTCCACCGATTACAAGTGATCGAGTTCGAGCGGCCTCAGGCGCTCGCTCTCCTCGCTACCGCTTGGACGAGCGCGATCTTGTGATCGGCGACGTTGTGGGCGAGGGCTGCCATGGCGCTCCTCCAGGCAACGACCGTGAGCGGTTCAGAATCGAGCAGTTCGCGCAGCTCCTCCGCGGTCACGAGCCAGCTTTGGTCTTCCTGATCTGCCCAGGGCACCGGAAACTCGAGCGATCCACCCGGGCCGGCCACAAGCTCGAACAAGGCGATATGCCCGCCTGGACGGACAACCCTCGCCTCTTCGCTGAACGAGCTGCTGCTCCTGTTCGCGACATGTTTCTCCCGTCCCACCTACCGGACGTTCTGCGCGCTGGTGGTCGGTCAGATCTCCCAGACCCGGGTGCGGTGCGTGACCGGGATGCTGATCGGCGCGCGGCTGTCCGGGGTCTGGCATCACGCGCGTGCGCACCGGTTCTTCAGTCACGCCCGCTGGTGCGCCGATGAGCTTGGGCTCAAGGTGGCCGAGGTGATCGTCTCGCGTCTGCTCTCGCCCGATCAACCGCTTGTTGTCCCGATCGACGACACGTTGACCAAGCGCCGAGGACGGAAGGTGTTCGGCTGCTTCTGGCATCACGACGCGACCGCCAACAGCAGCAAGGGATCGCTCGCGTGGGGCACCAACTGGGTCACCGCCGGGATCAACGTCAAGCTGCCGTTCCTTGAGCGGACCGTCTGCTTGCTGGTGCTCTTCCGGCTCTGGCGCCCGCGGCGCAAGGAGATCCCCAAGCACAAGCCCGACCCCGAGCGACCCTCGAAACCCAGGCTGGCAAGGGAGATGCTGTACCTGCTCGCCGCGCGGTTCAAAGACCGGATGATCCATATCGTCGGTGACGCCGCCTACGCCTCGGGCGCGTTCGCCGGCCTGCCTGAGAACGTCACGATCACTTCCCGGCTGCGTGCCGACGCCGCGCTGAACCAGCTGCCGCCACCCCGCCCGCCGAAGGGGCAGCGCAAGCAAGGCCGCCCGCCGAAGAAAGGCGCCAGGCTGCCCAAGCTCTCCCAGATCGCGACCGACCCCACCACCCAATCGGTCAAGACGACCGTCCGTCGCTACGGCAAGACAGAGCAGCTCATGGTCCACGCGTTCCGCTGCCTGTGGTACGAGGCGTTCGGCTCCCAGCAGGTGCAGGTCGTGATCATCCAAGACGCCAAGAAGCCCTCCGGGTACGAGCTGGCGCTGATCTCGACCGACCGCCCTTGGGCGACCCCGCCGGATCCAGATCGAACGCTGTCGCCGACCGACTGGTCCGCGCGAGCGGTTCAGGGTCGGTGGTGGGCGAAGGCACGATCAAGACCTGTCGACGGCGTCTCCTGGCTATTAGCGCCTACCGGCGGTGCGGACCTCGACGGTGGTGGTCAGCAGGACCGCTGCTCCCGGTTGGCGACGATTCATCTCGAGGCAATCTGGTGCAGCACAGAGCAGCAGGGCGCAGCCATCATCGCCACCGAGTGCGCATGCGAACAGCCGAGGCCCTCGGGGATGTCGACCGTCCTCGCCGATCGCTCCGCCCGGTGCCACGTTGTTCGACCTCCAGCACCAGCTCCTCGTTCCCGTCGACGCGGACGTGTAGACACCCTCGCGGTGAGTCCGAGACCCAATAGCGACCAGTCGTGCCACGGGGTCCCTCGAAGAACGCACCGCGCTCGAGCAACGCAGTCAGCGCTCGCGCAGTCATCTCAGAACCATATGCGAACGGAGAAACTCGTCGCTCCTGAGGAGAGCGCCCGGCTAAAGGTCAGAGGGGCCCCTCCGATTATGCGGTCGCTGGCTCCGGGTCGGGTCCAGGAGCCGACGGTACGTGGCTCTAACGGCACTGACAACCGGAGGCGCGACTATCTTCCAAGGATCCCCAGCCGATCGGCCTCGGCCACAGCCTCGGTACGCGTACTGGCGCCGAGCTTTCGCAGGATCGCGGACACGTGATGGTCGACGGTCTTGCGCGCGAGCACAAGGCGTTGGGCGATCTGGGCATTGCGCAGGCCCTCGGCGACGAGCTGCAGCACGTCGAGCTCGCGCCGGTGCGCACGGCCTCGCGCAGCCCGGTCTCGAGCGCCGCTCGCACGCGCGTTCCGCTGAGGTCGAGATGCAGATCAACCCCCGAAATGGCCCATGTTTCTGTCATCGATGTGGACGTTACCTGTGGGCCAGACAGACGGTACGGTTGACCCATGACAATCACTGAGAACACCCACCAGATCCCAGTCCGACTCGACTTTGACAGCCACGCGGTCGATTACTCGCGGACGATGAGTCACCTCGACAAAGCGGCCACCAAGGAGCTCGACAAGGTCGACTTCGACCCCCGCCTGCGTGAGCTCGTGCGCATCCGCGCCTCCCAGCTCAACGGCTGCGCCTATTGCATCGACATGCACACCAAGGACGCCCGCGCGATCGGGAGCGGGCAGCCCTAGCGTTTACCGAGTCGGTCACGCTGCTCGCCGTCGAGCACGTTCCGAGCGAGGCCTACGACGCTGTCGCCGCGGAGTTCTCCGCCGAGGAAATCGCGGCGTTGGTCAGCCTGATCGTCACCATCAACGCCTGGAATGCCCTGAGCGTGAGCACCCGGGCCTGGATCCCTGGGTCCTACCAGCCGTGACCGCTCACGTTCACAGCAGAGGTGTTGCTAGGCCGGCTCGAGCACGACAACCGGAATCGTCCGGCCACCCGTCCGCTGCTGATAGACCTGATAGCCGTCGTAATTGTCATTGACCAGGCGCCACAGCTCCTCGCGCTCGGCGCCCGCGGCTTCGCGCGAGCGAACCGGGATACGCCGCCCTCGGACCTCGATCGTGACCGAATCCGGATGTGCGCGGATGTTGTGGTACCAGGCCGGGTGGCGACTTGCGCCTGCCTTCGAAGCGACGATCACATAGCGCCCGTCGTAGGGCGTATACAGCAGCGGGGTGGCGCGGTGCTGACCGGATTTCGCCCCCTGCGTGTGCAACAGCAGCATCGGCTGCCCCACCGCCACCATCAGCCGGCCGCCGGTCAGGGGGATCAGGCGGCGGTCGATCGCAGGAAACACAGTGATGAACAGCCAGCCGCCGAGCCTGGTCTTGGCGAGCCTCTGTGCGAACTTGTCGAGCCGGGTCTTGTCTTGTTGCGCGCGGAATCCTCGCTCCACCGGCCCAACCGTACCCGCTGCTGCGGCGACGCGTCACGGTGTGGAGTCGAGTGCCTGCCTAGCGCCAGGCCGGGACGCCCAGTCGAGACCTTGAGCGCGAGCGGCGGGAACGCCTCATCGGGCTGTTGCCGCCGAGCTGCTGGGCTCGCGCGCGTAGGAGGTCGATCAGATCGGCAGTTGGATGAAACGGGTCGGCGACGACGGTGCCGTCTGAGAGTGCTAGCGCCGCGAGGAGCTGTCCGTCGACCTCGGCGAGCAGGAGGGGCTGCGCCGGCGGCTTTGAGCTGTCAAGCTCGGCCAGCCGTGCGAGCGGGTTCTCATCAGCGGGGACGCCGAATCGAAGCGTCACGCTCTTTTCAGCGGCAACCGGCAGCCCAGACCGCGCTTGGCGCCGTGTGAGGTTGCGAGCCGCAGCTCGGCGGAGGTCATCCGCCGTCGTGTGCACGAGGGCCATATGGAGCTGCGGGGAAATCATGTCCACATCCTTCTAGTCACGGTTTGCATTGGTGCGTCGTTCAGACCGTCTCGGGGCACGGGGCTAGTCTTGTGGTGGTGGGTGGGCGGATGCGTACCTAAGACATCAGACGTCTGACAACGGGCATACAGCCCAAGACGCCGACGTCACAGCGATCCTTCCCGCCCCGGTACAGCACGTCTTGGGGGAGCATCCAGCGGCGCGGCGAGCCCGAGGACTGCGGCCGTGCGCGGCCGAGATGCCGAGTTGTCGTGATCGGCGAGCGAATCGCCGCAGTGAGAACGGGTCGCGGATCGGTCAGATGGCCGCGCTCTTTGGTGGCCCCGCCCCAACGAAGGTGATTTCCAGCTGGTTCCAGAGCCGCTTCTTGTCGCGGTCGACGTCAGTCGGATCACGTTGTCATGATCCCGTCAGCCTTCACCGGATTCTCCGTCGAGGCGCTGGCCAGACACGAACAGGTGCTGTCCACTCCGATGGCCACGTCTCACGTATAGGCAACTGAAGTGCCGTGGGCCGGCGATCGCGTAGTTGACCTTGCTTGGGCTGTGGATTTGGGCGGATGACCGCGTGGGAGCCAGGGACGACGATTAGGGCAAGGCCCCAAAAAGGAACGCACCATGACGATGACAGCAGCCGCGCGCCCGATTGACGGCACCCTCCGCCACGAGGTCGACGTCAACGGACGTCACACCATCATCACCGACGAGCCGGAAAGTCTGGGAGGCAGCGACAGCGCCCCGGCACCACACGAACTCCTTCCCGCGATGCTCTCGTCGTGCGTCTCGACCATGATCGTTCTCTACGCGCAAGCGCGGGACTGGGAGCTCGAAGGCGTCCAGGTCGACGTCACCTACGACGCCGACTCAACCCCCCGACACGTCGAAGTGACCGTGCATTTGCCGGACGGGCTGACGCCCGACCAGATCAAGCGTCTCCGACGAGTTGCCAGCACTTGCCCCGTCAAGCGGGCGCTCGAAACGGGGTTCGAGGTCGACGAGCACGTCGTGCTCGAGTTCCCAAGAGTCCCGGCGCTGAGTTGACTGCGAATCGCGGCGCAGGCGCCGTCGCGGATCAGCGCACGAGTCGTAAGCTCGCCTCGGCCTGTCTTGCATCGTTGAGGACCTCGGCGTCGCTGTAGCCAACATGCTCGATTCCGATCGCCGTCCAGTTGACCCCCACGGCGTGACGGCACATGATCTTCAGAGAGACGAGCTGGTAGATCGTGCCATGACTGCCGATCACGAAATGTGCACACGTAGCTGGAAGCTCGTGGAACTCCGCATCTGGCACGTCAGCGGCGAACGTGTTGTAAGCCGACTGGAAGTCCGAAGAGTCGGTGTCGTGGATCACGATTAGGTGCGGGTTCACAAGGCGCCAGGTCGGCCTCGTAAAGCTCGCGTAGTGGCGGCGGACGTAGGCGGCCATTTGCGCCTTGCGCAGCGGCCCAAACGGGATCGGGTCCCATACGATCGGCGGCCGGTGCGGCAGTTCCGCTACGTGCCGAGATCGGGGTGAAGCGGTAGCGGAGGAAGCCGTCGTGGCCCCTCGCTCCCCGTGTCCGGCGACAGACTCCGTGGATATCGCCTGCGAACTGCCGCACGCGACGATCGCCGCGAACCCCGTCGCGAACCCCAGTCTTTGAACGACGAGAAGAAGCCGCGATTCCAAAGCGCCGCGCTTGGGACGAGGGCGGGGGACTCGCACAGCCGCAACATACCGGGCTCGGGGCTGCCATCCCGGTGTGCGTCCTTTCACAGTAATCAGCCCGGTCATCGGTGACAGTACGAAGTAGCTGTTCACCGGGTCGATTGGGGGCGTGTGTGTGATGGTTGTGGTGACTGGTCTGGGCCGGGAGAGTACTCGTAGCCAGGGTGATCCGCACGGGAGGAGGGACGAGCGCTTCGGCACGTCCCCAGAGCCGCTGCGGATACTGTTCTTGGTCTCGGCGCACAACGGCCTGAGTCAGTGCGCTTGGATCACGTTGACCGAGCTGGGTCACGAGGTGGCCGTCGCCGTGGTGGATTCGCCCGCCGCGATGGAAGCTGCGGTTCGCGAGCACGAACCGCAGCTGATCGTGTGCCCTTTCCTCAAGACGATGATCCCCGAATCGATCTGGGCGAAGCATCGCTGCTTGATCGTGCACCCGGGCCCGAAGGGCGACCGCGGTCCATCTTCGCTTGACTGGGCGATTGAGCTAGGTGCGCGCGAGTGGGGCGTGACGGTACTAGAGGCCAGCGGTCAACTCGACGCCGGAGATGTTTGGGCCACCCGCAGCTTCCGCGTGCGCGATGTGGGAAAGAGCAGTCTGTACCGCCACGAGGTCCGCCACGCGGCGATCGAGGCTCTCGTGGAAGCGGTTGGCCGGATCGTCGCGGGAGAAGATCCGCCTCAGGCGCGCGAAATCGCGCCAGCTTCGGTGACGGGCCGACCTCACCCGCTAATGACCCAAGACGTCCGAGCGATTGACTGGGCCTCGGACTGCTTCGACCGCGTGGCTCGCAAGATCCGGGCTGCCGAGGGCCATCCCGGCGTACTGGACTCAATCCAGGGCAAGCAGTTTCATCTCTTCGGCGTACATCCTGAGCGGAACCTGCGAGGGCGGGCGGGCGACATCATCGCCACGCGGAACGGCGCGATCTGTCGCGCGACCGTTGACGGTGCGGTCTGGATCACTCATCTCAAGCGCCGTGACAGGCCAGATGCGAAGTACTTCAAGCTGCCGGCCACGCGAGCGCTCGAGCTCGCCGGCGTTGAACCACAGGTTCCCGAGATCGCGGTGGCGATCGACGAGCCGCCGGGGGGCAATCACACCTATCGCGAAATCGCCTACGAGGAACACGGGGCCGTGGGCTACTTGCACTTTGACTTCTACAACGGTGCCATGAGCACGGCGCAGTGCCGTCGCCTCCGCGAGGCCTACGCCGACGTTCGCTCGCGGCGACAGACCAGCGTCATCGTGCTGATGGGCGGCCGCGACTACTTCTCCACGGGCATCCACCTGAACGTCATCGAGGCCGCGGAGGACCCGGCCACGGAGTCGTGGCGCAATCTGCAGGCGATCAACGAGGTCGTGCGGGACATCGTCGAAACCGGTTCGCATATCGTGGTCTCGGCGCTCGGGGGCGACGCCGCCGCCGGTGGAGTGCCGTTGGCGCTTGCCGCCGACTATGTGGTGGCGCGCGAGGACGTTGTCCTGAACCCCTACTACCAGCACATGGGCGGCCTGTACGGGTCGGAGTACTGGACATACCTGTTGCCCCGGCGAGTTGGAGTCGAGATGACCTCCCGCCTGGTTGGCGCCCCGTTCACCCCGGTTGGGGCCCGTCAGGCAGTGAGGATCGGGCTCGTGGACGACACCTTCGGTGCCACCCTGGAGCGCTTCCACCACCAGACCCGATGCCTGGCCGAGCGGCTCGCAAGCGACGCCGCCCTGGAGCGCCGGCTCGAGCAAAAGCGCCGCAGGCGTGCGCACGACCAAAAGCTCAAGCCGTTACATGTTTACGGAGGCGAGGAGCTGGCCCGCTCCTACCAATGTTTCTTCGGTTGCGACCGTAGCTATCACCGTGCGCGGCGGCGGTTCGCCTACAAGCTCGGCCCGCTCCACACCGACAGCCTGCTGGCCGACGCGAAGGATCGCGGGGCCGCCCGCGGCGCCGGCTGCGCGGCATAGGCACCGACCCGAGACTGACGGAAAACGCGTCACGCGTGGTCGCGGGGTGTTCCAGCTGTGCCGCAAAAGGCGGGCGCGCCCGTCCTCGAGGGGCTCGACGCGTCGCCTGGTCGCCACTACGGGCTGCCTGACACGGGTGCCTTGGCTAACAGCACCGCCTGGCTGGTCGCCCACTACCGCGACCGTCCGGCGGCGCCGCGGGACAAGCGTGTTGAGAAGAAGGATCGCCGCGACGACCTCCCGACTCAGCCGTGAGCTGGAGGCGGGCCCATTCGCGAGCGAATGAAGTCGCCGACCGCGATCGGCCGAGCCGCCGTGACTGGATCGTCGGTTACGAGATGTGCGCCGCACGCCGCTGCCAGGTCGGGGTCCGCAGCCATTCCAGCGAGCGCCACTGACCAGTGCTGAGTTATGGCTTGGAGCTCGGTCGCGCGGGCGGTGAGAGAACCCGTTAGGGATGTGCTGATCACGATCAGTTCGGGCTCTACGTGCTCGGCGGTTTCGCTGAGAACTTCAAGGGGGGTCGCGGCGCCGAGGTAGACGATCCGCCAGTCCAGCTGATGCAGGGCGATCCCGAACGAGATCAGCGCCAGTGTGTGCTGATCCTCGGGCGCGCCGGCGAGAAGCGCACGCGGTCCCAAGCCCCGCTCCCAGCCGCGGGCAAGCGCCAGCAGCCGCGCCTGCAGGAAATTGCTGGCGAAGTGCTCCTGAGCGACGCCAGTGTGGCTGGCGGCCCAGCGATCTCCGAGCTGCCGCAGGTAAGGGATCAGGACATCCCGGATCACCGCCGTCGCCGAGTATTCGCACAGGAGCTCTTGCAGGGCCTGCTCGCCGGCGGTCTCGTCGAAGCGCTCGAGCGCGGCACGCAGTTCGCCGGCCGCGCGCTGGGCCTCGCGCTCCAGAACCGAGCCGCCGCGTCCTTGGCCGATCGGGAGGCGGGCGGCGAGCGCGAGTTCGGCGGCCTGGGCCGCGGGTATGTGGTCGCGGATGTGGCGCTTCATCAGCCGCACCCGGGCTTCGTCAACTGATGAATACAACCGGCTATTGCCGGCGGTTCGTCGCGGGTTCAGCAGCCCGTAACGACGCTCCCACACTCGCAACGTGTCGGGGCGCACGCCGACGCGGCGGCTGAGCTCGCTGATCGGCATCCAGGCTGAGGTCGGCGGCGGCAACACCAGCCATGCTGTCAAGTCCCGAGCGGGTTGGATAGCCCCTGGACAAGACTCTTGCGGTGCCCGCATTCGGATATGACCGCACCAGCACGCGATGACTCCGCGAGGGGACCGCGGCGCCTCGTGGTCGTCGTTGACATCCTCCCGGCGCCCGCGTTATCGTCGCGCCATTCATTGGTCGGATGATCACACCATTTTGGGTCGAGGATGAGCGCTCCACGGCCCGGCGGGCCGGGCGGTGCCGTCGGGATGCTGCCCCCGCCTCGCCGCGGCAAGTGCTGATCGCCCAGTACGAGCGTGCCCGGCAGATGGGATTCACGCCAATGTTCGCCTCCGAGCTCGAGTTCTTCCTCTGTAAGCAGAGTTATGCCCAGGCCAACGAACAGGAGTACCGCAACCTCACTCCCAGGATCCCCTACATCCTCGACTATCACATCCTCGCGACGACGATGGACGAGAACGTCATCGGCCAGATCCGCCGGGGTATGCGGGACGCAGGTATCCCGGTCGAGTTCAGCAAAGGCGAAGCCTGGGCCGGCCAGCACGAGCCAACATGCGCTACGCCGACGCTGTCACCTCGGCCGACCGGCACACGATCTCCTGTTACGTCCACTCGAGCCTGATCGGGGAGGGCGGCAGCAGCGCACTCGTCGACGGCGAGGATGAGACCGACGTCTTTCGACACTACCTGGGTGGTATGCGAGCTCGGATCAGCGACCTCAGGTCTTGATCAGCCCGTGGGGGGTTCAGCAGACCGAGGGTACCCGTCTGCGCACGAGCTAAAGCTCGTATTCGGCGAGACGTGCTCGTAGGGCCTGGCAGCGCGCCGCGAGCCGCTCGGTACGAGCGTGCGTCGCCCAGTGCAGCGGATGCTCGCGGGCACCGTCGCGGCCTCCGCCCATCGCAAACGCGTACTCCCAGCTAGCCATGTGAGCCTTCAGCTCCGCCGTGGCGTCAGCCAGCTCGGCTTTCAGGTTCTCGCGTGGATCTGTCTCTGCTGGCATGACCGGCGAAGGCGAGTCATCGGTGACTGCCCGCGAGTCTAAACGCGAGGGCTTGCGTCCAGCGCGCGCCCCACCAGGGCGGCCAGGTCTAGGACTTCGAACTGAACTCCGCCGACCGTCTGCGCCGCCGCGATGTACATGACCAGGTCCTTGGGGCAGCTGACGACGAAGTACTCGATCCCGTCGAGCGCCTGCGCCTCGCGGATGCGCTGCTCGCTCGGGCGTTCGTCAACCTCCGACTCGGACATCCAGATCCGGCCGCCGCCGGCGCCGCAGCAGAAGGTATTGGCGCCGTGGCGCGGCATCTCGACGAGTTCGGCGCCGGTCGCCTCAATCAGCTTGCGCGGCGCGTCGGTGATCCCGTTGTAGCGCGCCAGATAGCACGGGTCGTGGTAGGTCACGCGGGTGCCTCGAAGTGCCGGGCGCAGGGTGATAGTGCCTTGCGACGCCAGCTGGACGAGCAGCTCGGTGTAGTGATACACGGGCTTGTCGAGTCCGTACTGCGGATACTCGTTGCGCAGAGTGTTCAGCGAATGGGGATCGGTGGTGAAGATCGCGTCGAACTGCGCTTCGCCGAAGGTCTTCATGTTGTGCTCGACGAGCACTTCGAACATGCCCTCCTCGCCGACCCGGCGCACGTCGTTGCCGGCGCTGCGCTCGCCCTCGAACAGCAGCCCGAACGAAACTCCGGCGTCGTGCAGGATCTCGGCCAGGCGCTGGGATTCGTGCTGCACGCGCTCGTCAAAGGAGGCATAGTCGCCGACGAACCAAACGTAGTCGACCGCCTCCTTGCGGGCGTCGGGAATCTTGAAGTCGAGCCCCTTGGTCCAGCGGGCCCGCGTGCGCGCGGACTTGCCGTAGGAGTTGCCCTGCATGGTGAAGTTCTGGAGCGTCTGCTGCAGCAGCGGGTCCACGTCACCCTGCTCGACCAGCATGCGCCGCATGTCGATGATCGTCGGCAGGGGCTCGATCCCCACCGGGCAGGCCTCGACGCAGGCCATGCAGGTCGTGCACTGCCACGCGCCCTCGGGACGGCCGATCCACGCGAGCACGTCCTCGCGCTCGCTCCCGCGCGGCTCCTCGAGCAATCGCCCAGCGGCATGCAGCGCGGCGGGACCGACGAAGCCGGTGGCGGGTGCGCCGACCGGGCAGGCCGACAAACACAGCCCGCACTCGATGCACTCCTCGAGGCGCAGGTACGAATCGTGGTCGTCGGGGGTTTGCGCCGCCGGCAGCACCTCGCTGACGCGGATGATCGGATGCTCGTCGGGAAAGCGATCGTAGAACGGGTCCATCTCGACGACGAGGTCGGTCAGCACCGGCAAGTTGGCAAGCGGCTCGACCGTGATCTCGTCGCCGTGATCAGCCATCATGGACACGCACGACAGCTCGTCGCGTCCGTTGACCCGCACGCCGCACGTGCCGCAGGAGGCGTGCAGGCAGGAATGTCGCAGCGAGAGCGTGGAATCGCGATGCAGCTGGACCCAACGCAATCCGTCGAGCAGCGTCATGTGCTCGCGGACCGGGACATCGAACTCGTCGAAGTGCTGGTTGCCGTCGCCGCGCTCGTAGCGGGAGATGCGCAGGTGGCATGTTTGGCTGGCGTGCTCTGCGGTCTGGGGTTGATCGATCACAGCCATGGTTCGACCCTCATGCCGCGACGGCGGCGGCATCGTAGTAAGCGGTGTGGGGAAGCAGGACGGTGTCGCGGGTTTGGCAAGGCTCATCGATGTCGAGCTTGCGGCAGACGACGTCGGCGCAGAGCTCGGCCATACCGCGCAGAGTCGTGGCCTTACCACCGGTGAGCGTGACGAAGCCCTCGACGTCGTCGGTCTCCTTGTGGTCAAAGGCCTTGAATGTGCGTGACAGCTCGCGTCCGCTCGCGGCCTCGCCCCCGGCCCCGACGAGCGGACGTGCCGCCGACCAGGCCGCCCGTCGCTCGGTGTGGGCGACCCCCGGAATCAGCTTGGAGCCTTCGGCGTACATCCGCGCCACGTGGTCCTCGGGCACGTCGAGCTGGTCGGGATCCTCCACCACCCAGGAGCTCGTCCCGACCACCGAAAGGCCACGCTGGGGCAGGACGATGTCGCCGTCGCCGGACTTGTGGAGGCGGTTGATCACCATGTTGCAGAGGCGACCGCGCAGTGCCAGCAGCACCCCCGGCGAGGGCCGGATCGGCACGCTCACCCCGGCCATCGCAGCGATCTTCTCAGACCATGGCCCGGTGGCATTGACGGTCAGGTCGGCGTAGATCTCGCCGCGGGTGTCGGCCACGTGATCGTGGACATAAGCGCCGCTGACCAGGCCGTTGTGGACCAACAGGCCGGTCACCTCGGTGTAGGGCTGGATCGTGGCCCCGTTGTGCTTGGCGGTCGCGAAGAACCGGAGCGCCAGCCGCATCGCGTCCATGGAGCCGTCGGGCACCCGGACCGCCACCTTGAGGTCGGGGTTCAGGTTGGGCTCCAAGCGGAGCGCCTGCGCGGGTGTCAGCTTCTGCGCGGGGATCCCGCACGCTTCGCAGCCTTCCATGAACGGATCGAGATAGTCCATGTCCTCGTCTTCGACGGCCACGAACAGGCCGTCGTTGAGCTCGAAGGTCCCGGGACAGATCCGTCTCAGGATCGTGCTCTCCACGATGCACTCGACGCCCGACTCGCGATCGCTCACCGCGTAACGGCCGCCGGCGTGCAGCAGACCGTGGTGGCGCCCGGTCGTGCCCGAGGTCAGCTCGCCCCGTTCCACCAGGGTCACGTGAAGGCCACGGAGCGCGAGGTCGTGAGCCAGGGCGCCGCCGGTGCCGCCGCCACCGATGACCAGGACGTGTGCATCATGCCGAGGCCCTTTCATCAACCCGTCCTTGTAGCTCGATAACTGCCGGCGATCATAGGTCCCGGGCGGCAGCCGGACATCGGAAGCCGCTACGGGACTACGTCGGTAGTTCCTACGCTCTGCGCCGAGGGGTATAACAGCGATATGAATGCTTCCCCGCCGCTCGGTGATCGGCAGTCAGCCAGCTGGCTGAGAGCGCTCGGCGCGAGCGGGCTTGAAACCAGCGCGGTCTCACTGGGACTCGCCGCCCTCGGACGTCCCGGCTACCTGACCCTCGGACATGGCCAGGACTTCGAGGACCATTCTGTCGAGGCGATGGCCGCTCGAACCGATGCGGTGCTCGACGCGGCCTACCGTGCCGGTGTGCGGCACTTCGACGTCGCTCGCTCGTATGGTCGCGCCGAAGAGTTTCTAGGCTCCTGGCTGCGCGCGCGGTCGGTGAAGCCGGGTACGGTCACCATCAGCTCGAAGTGGGGCTACACCTACACGGCCGGCTGGCGCGTCGACGCCGATCCGCAAGAGGTCAAGGACCTGACCGCAAGCACCTTCCGTCGCCAGCTGGAGGAGACTCGTCAGCGGCTCGGCAGTCATTTGTCGCTCTATCAGATCCACTCCGCGACGCTGTCCAGCGGCGTGCTTGACGACCGCGAGGTGGGCAGGGAGCTGGCCGCGCTTCGGTCCGAGGGAGTGGCCGTGGGGCTCAGTGTGTCCGGGCCTGAGCAGGGGGCCACGATCGGACGTGCGGTCGAGCTCGGAACTTTCGACAGCGTGCAGGCGACCTGGAATCTGCTCGAGCGCTCGGCCGGCCAAGCGCTGCAATCCGCGCACGAGGCGGGAGTCGGAGTGATCATCAAGGAAGCGCTCGCCAACGGCCGGCTCAGCTCACGCGGGGCGATCGAACCGCTTGCCCGCGCGGCCGCGCGCGTTGGCGTCGCCGAGGATACGCTCGCGATCGCCGCCGTCCTGGCGCGCCCGTGGGTGGACACGGTCCTCAGCGGAGCGAGCACGGTTGCGCAGCTCGAGAGCAACCTCGCAGCGGTCGAGCTCAGCTGGGATGAGTCTCTGGAGGACGAGCTCGCGTCGTTAGCCGAGCCACGCGATTCCTACTGGGAGGCGCGCTCCGAGCTGCGCTGGACCTAGAGCCGCTAGGGCTCTGTAACGTCTGTTACAGACCGGGGTTCTAGCTAGGTGCACTCAGTCCGGCGCAAGAAGTCAGCTTCGGCGCGCCTTCGGCACACCGCGCGCCAGTTGCGCGATGCCGCGCCGCAGCTGGACATTCCCTGGGCACGCTCCCGTTGGGCGGTCAGCACGCGTGAAGCGCTCCTGCGGTTCGTGCTGGCGCCGATCATGGCGTTCTACACGCGCCGCCGCACCACCGGCCGCGACAAGCTCGCGCGCGTGCGCGCGCCCGTGATTCTGGTGGCAAACCACGTCAGCCACATGGATACGCCGGTGATCCTGGCGGCCCTCCCGCGCCGCTTCCGTAAGAAGACGGTGGTCGCGGCGGCCACGGACTACTTCTACCGCAATCGACTCATCGCGATGGTGGTCTCGCTGATCTTCAACACCGTGCCGATGGATCGCAAGGGCGGGGGTCTCGAGCAGCAGGCAGCCGGCCATGTCGACGGCCTACTCGACCGCGGTTGGAACCTGCTGCTCTATCCCGAGGGGACCCGCTCGCGCAGCGGTGGGACCGGACGCCTCAAGCGCGGCGCCGCGGTGCTCGCGTTCCGGCACCACGTGGTGATCGTGCCGATCCGGATCACGGGCACCGGAGATGCGATGCCGCCGGGGCACTTCTGGCCGAGCCGCCTTCGCCGCCGCAACGGCTCCAGGCGCCACCAAGTGAGCATTACCTTCGGCGACCCGATCACGCCGACCGAAGACGCGTCCGCCGTGATCAAGCACGTTCAGCGCTTCTTCGAGACCGCGGAGAAGTAAGGCCGCCGTCCGTCCGTCCGTCAGTCGTCGTCGTCGAGCCAGTCGACCGTACGCGCAACTGCCTTCTTCCACTTGCGGTAGCCCTTCTCGCGTACCGCGGGATCGATCGCCGGCAGCCACTCCGCCGCCTTGTGCCAGTTTCGCTTGAGGCTGGCCAGATCGGGCCAGAATCCGACCGCCAACCCGGCGGCATAGGCCGCCCCCAGCGACACGGTCTCGGCGACGATCGGACGCATCACCGGCACGTCCAGGACGTCGGCCAGGAACTGCATCAGCAGGTTGTTCGCGGTCATGCCGCCGTCTACTCGCAACTCCGTGAACCCGCCGCCGTAGTCGCCGTTCATCGCTTCCACGACTTCGCGTGTCTGCCAGGCTGTGGCCTCGAGCACCGCACGCGCGAGGTGGCCCTTGTTGATGTAGCCGGTCAGCCCGGCGATCACCCCCCGGGCATCGCTGCGCCAGTGCGGAGCGAACAGGCCGGAGAAGGCCGGAACGAAGTAACAGCCGCCGTTGTCCTCGACGGTGAGCGCCAGCGTCTCAATCTCGGGCGCGCTGCCGATCAGCCCGATGTTGTCGCGGAACCACTGCACCAGCGCACCCGTGATCGCGATCGATCCTTCGAGCGCGTAGGTCGGCCGCTCTGAGCCGAGCTGGTAGCCCAGCGTCGTGAGCAGCCCGCCGCGCGAGGAGATCGCACGCTCGCCCGTGTTGAGCAGCAGGAAGCTGCCGGTCCCGAAGGTGCACTTGGCCTCTCCCGGGTTAAAGCACGTCTGCCCCAGGAGTGCGGCATGCTGGTCACCCAGGACCGAGGCGACGGGCACTCCCGCGAGTACGGCGCCCGCCTCGCCGTAGATCTCCGACGAGGGCCGGATCTCGGGCAGCATCGCCCGGGGAATCCCGATCGCCGCGAGCAGCTCATCGTCCCAGTCGAGCGTCCCCAGGTTCATCAGCAGCGTGCGACTGGCGTTCGTCACGTCGGTGACATGCCGCCCGCACAGGTTCCAAAGCAGCCAGGAATCCATCGTCCCGAAAAGGACCTCGCCCTGCTCGGCGCGCTCGCGCACGCCGGGTACGTGATCGAGCAGCCAGCGGACCTTGGGACCGGAGAAGTAGGTGCTTACCGGTAGCCCGGTTTTCTCTCGGAAGCGCTCCTGCCCAAACTCCTCCGCAAGCTGCCGGCAGAGGTGGTCTGTGCGGGTGTCCTCCCAGTTGATCGCGTTGTGGACGGGCACTCCGGTGCGCCGGTCCCACAGCACGGTTGTCTCCCGCTGGTTGGCAATCCCGAGCGCGCTCAGCTCGGTCGGCGAGAGGTCGGCCTTTTCGAGCGCCTGGGCGACGACCGTCAGGACGTTTCCCCAGATCTCCTGGGGGTCGTGCTCTACCCACCCCGGACGCGGGTAGTGGTGGCGGTGCTCCTTCTGGGCGACCGAGACGATTCGCGCACGATGGTCAAACACCAAGCACCTCGACGACGCCGTCCCCTGATCGATCGAGATCACGTAGCGCCCGGTCATGGCTCCGCGATTCCTACCACGGAATCGCTCCGAGCTCTCGCGAGACGGTTCGAGCGCTTTGCAACACGTAGCCGACGAGCTCGGATCGCGGATCCCCACTCGCAGACACTCGCTCGATCGGTCCTGAGATGCCGATCGCTCCGGCGACGACGCCGCGGCGGTCCTCGATCGGGGCGGCGATCGACGCGACCCCCGGCAACAGCTCTCCAATCTCGCTCGCCCAGCCGCGGCCACGGATCTCCTCCAGCTCTCCGCGCAGCTCCCCCATATCCGTAACCGTTGCCGGCGTGTAGCTCGTCAGATGCTCGGCGGCGAGCTCGTCGAGCAAGTACGTGTGGTGGGCCAGCAGCGCCTTTCCGAGGGCGCTGGCGTGCGGAGGTACGAGGCTCCCGACCTCAAGCGCTTGACGGCTGTCATCGGGGCGGAAGACGTGGTGGACGATCAGAACCTGCTTGTCGTGGAGCGTCCCGATCCGCACGCTCTCGTCGCTCTGGGTCGCCAGGGCGTCCGCCCAGTTCAGCGCGCGCGTACGGAGCTCGTTGGCGTCTAGGTAACTGGAGCCGATGTGAAGCAGGGCCGCGCCGAGCTGATACTTGCCCGATTCGCTGTCCTGCTCGACGAAACCGACTGTCTGGAGGGTCCGCAGGATGCCGTGGACGGTGCCCTTCGGCAACCCAAGTTGTCCGGCGAGCTCGACCACCCCCAGGCGTCGCGAGCGGCCCGACAGCAGTCGGAGGATCGCCGCGGCACGTTCGATGGATTGGATCGGTCCCGACACCGATTGACGCTCACGAGCTCAGCTTCTACCCCGCACCAGACGTTCGAACGATGTTTGACATTGGCGAACGATTTCCGGTATTGTCGCAGACGAAAGGCCCGTGGGTGGAGAGCGATGTGTGCGAAAGAAGGGTGCTTGCTGTGCGTTTTCCCTGCCGAAGTAACCGCGCAGCGCGGCTTCTGCCTCTCCGTGAACGTTGACCATTCGGGGGCCCTTAGCCATCCGGATGCGCTACGACCGCGGGCGTCCTGTCCTTATCTACTCTCGCCTATGGGGGCTGCATGAAGAAGCTCATCAACGCACCTGACGATGTCGTGCAGGAGGCGCTGCAAGGCATGGAGGCCGCACACTCCGACCGCTTCCGGATCAGCTACGACCCGCGTTACGTGGTCCGAGCCGACGCGCCGGTACAGGGAAAGGTCGGGCTGGTCTCCGGCGGCGGCGCCGGCCATGAGCCGATGCACGGTGGGTTCGTGGGGCCGGGCATGCTCGACGCCGCCTGCCCGGGAGAGGTGTTCACCTCACCCACTCCCGATCAGATGCAGGCGGCTACCCAGGCAGTCGACGGCGGCGCCGGAGTGCTGCACATCGTCAAGAACTACACCGGCGACGTGATGAACTTCGATATGGCCGCGGACCTGACGCGGGCCGACGGCGTCGAGGTCGAATCGGTCCTCACCAACGACGACGTAGCCGTCGAGGACTCGCTCTACACCGCGGGACGCCGAGGCGTAGGGATCACCGTCGTGCTCGAGAAGATCTGCGGCGGCGCGGCCGACGACGGCCGCTCGCTGCACGACGTTGCGGAGCTCGGCCGGAGAGTCAACGCCAACGGTCGCTCGATGGGAATGGCGCTGACCCCGTGCATCACCCCCGGCTCCGGCTCTCCCAGCTTCGAGCTCGCCGACGATGAAGTGGAGATCGGGATCGGCATCCATGGCGAGCCCGGTCGCTTCCGCGAGAAGATCGGTCCGGCGTCGCAAATCGCCGAGCGGCTGATGACGCCGATCGTGCAGGACTTGCCGTTCGCCTCAGGCGACCGCGTGCTGGCGTTCATGAACGGCATGGGGGGCACGCCGCTGATCGAGCTCTACGTGATGTACAACGAGGTCGCGAAGCTCGCTCAGGAGCACGGGCTCCAGATCGAGCGCAACCTGATCGGCAACTACATCACCTCGCTCGAGATGCAAGGCTGCTCGATCACGTTGCTCAAGCTCGACGACGAGATGGTCCGTTACTGGGACGCGCCGGTGAACACGCCGGGCCTGCGTTGGGGCGCCTGAGCTTGCCGGTCACTCGCGACACCGTCCTCGACTGGATGACTCGCTTCGCGGCGTCGATGCAGGAGCATCGGGAAGAGCTGGTACGGCTCGATACCGCGATCGGCGACGGGGACCACGGGACGAACATGGATCGGGGAATGCGTAAGGCGCTCGAGAAGCTGGGCGCTCAGGAGCAGACCGATGCCGGGACGGTGCTGAAGACCGTCGCGATGTCGCTCATCTCCAGCGTGGGGGGCGCGGCCGGCCCGCTGTACGGGACGTTGCTGCTTCAGATGGGGACGGCACTGGCGGGCGCGCAGGAGGTCGACCTCGATCAGTATGCGGCCGCCTGGAGAAAGGGAGTCGACGGCGTGAAGGCGCGCGGCAAGGCAGAGCTTAAGGACAAGACGATGGTCGATGCTCTGATGCCGGCGGTCGAGGCGCTTGAGCAAGCATCGGACCTCGATGCCGCGTTACGCGCGGCGGCGGAGGCCGCGGAGCGCGGGATGCGGGACACAATTCCACTGGTCGCTCTGAAGGGGCGGGCCAGCTACCTGGGGGAGCGCAGTCGAGATCACCAGGATCCGGGTGCGACCTCCACCTACTACCTCTGCCAGACCGCCGCTGAAGCGCTGGCAAGCTGAAAGGAGAGAACGCGATGGCCGATTACGTCGCAGCACTCGACCAGGGCACGACGAGCACCCGGTGCATGGTGTTCGACCACGGCGGCAACGTCGTCGCGGTCGAGCAGCTCGAGCATGAACAGATCTACCCCAAGCCAGGATGGGTCGAGCACGACGCGAACGAGGTCTGGCAACGCGCGCAGCAGGTGATCGACGGTGCGCTGGGCAAAGTCACCGGCGGTGCGGGCGCGATTGCGGCAATGGGGATCACCAACCAGCGCGAGACGGCAGTCGTCTGGGACCGCAACACGGGCGAGCCGGTCCACAACGCGATCGTCTGGCAGGACACGCGGACGGACAAGATCTGCGAAGAGCTGGAGAAGGAGGGCGGACAAGATCGCTTCCGGCTGAAGACCGGACTCCCGATTGCCACCTACTTCTCCGGTCCGAAGGTGCGGTGGATCCTGGAAAACGTCGACGGTGCGCGCGAGAAGGCAGAGGCGGGCGACCTGTGCTTCGGAAACATGGACACCTGGTGCATCTGGAACCTCACCGGCGGCACTGACGGCGGCCTTCACATCACCGACGTGTCGAATGCGAGCCGCACGATGTTGATGGATCTCCAGACCCTGAACTGGGATGACGGGTTGCTCGACGCGATCGGCGTGCCGCGTTCGATGCTGCCGGAGATCCGGCCATCGAGCGCCGTCTACGGCGAGGTCAAGGGTGGAACCCTGGCCGGCGTGCCGGTGGCCGGCGACCTCGGCGACCAGCAGGCAGCCACGTTCGGACAGACCTGCTTTTCGGTTGGCGAGGCCAAGAACACCTACGGGACGGGCAACTTCCTACTGCTCAATACGGGCAACGAGGCGGTCCAGTCCAAGAACGGCCTGATCACGACCGTCGGCTACAAGATCGGCGACGACGCGGCGGTCTATTGCCTGGAGGGGTCGATCGCGATCACCGGAGCGCTCGTCCAGTGGCTTCGTGACAACCTCAAGCTGATCCGGAGCGCGCCCGAGGTCGAGGAGCTCGCCAAGACGGTCGAGGACAACGGCGGCTGCTACATCGTGCCGGCGTTCTCGGGCCTGTTCGCGCCCTACTGGAAGGGCAGCGCACGCGGCGTGTTCGCCGGGCTAACGCGCTACGTCAACAATGGACATGTCGCACGCGCGGCGCTCGAGGCGACGGCGTTCCAGAGTCGCGAGGTCTCCGACGCGATGAACGCCGACTCCGGCGTCGAGCTTCAGTCGCTGAAGGTCGACGGCGGAATGGTCGTCAACGAGACGCTGATGCAGTTCCAGGCCGACATCCTCGGCGTGCCGGTGATCCGGCCGAAGGTCGCGGAGACCACCGCGCTGGGGGCCGCCTATGCTGCTGGGCTCGCCACCGGCTTCTGGAAAGAGATCGAAGATCTCCGCGAGAACTGGGTCGAGGACAAGCGCTGGGAGCCGAAGATGGATGACGCGGACCGTGAGAAGGCCTTCCACTTCTGGAAGAAGGCCGTCGAGCGGACCTTCGACTGGGCCGAGTAGCTATCGACGCCTGGGTGACGCGGGGGCCGGACGGCGACGCCGGGCCTCGCGCCACCTTGGTTCGCTAGCCAGAGGATAAACTTATCCGGTGGAGAAACTGAGCACCGATGTATTGGTGATCGGCGGCGGAGGTACGGGCGCCGGGGTGGCCTGGGACGCGACGCTACGGGGACTCGATGTGGTGCTCGTGGACCGCAGCGATCTCGCCACGGGGACGAGCGGACGCTTTCACGGCCTCCTTCACTCCGGAGGGCGTTACGCGGTCAAGGATCCGTCCGCGGCCGACGAATGCGCGCGCGAGAACATCATCGTTCGCCAGGTAGCCAACGATTGCATCGAGGACACGGGTGGCTTTTTCGTCACCACCCCGTTTGACGACCCGGCGTACGCGGACCAATTCGCGGAAGGCTGCCGCAAGACGGGCGTGCCGTGCGAGGAGATTGCGCCCGCGCAGGCGCTGCGTGAGGAGCCCCGCCTGAATCCCCAGATCTCGCGGGCATTCCGCGTGCCCGACGCCAGCGTGGACGTCTGGAAACTCGTGTCCGCGCTCGCCCGCGGAGCCCGGGACCGCGGCGCGCGCGTGTTGCCCTACCACGAGGCCGTCGCTGTGCACCGGGACGGCGATGTGGTCCGCGGCGCGCGAGTGCGTGACTCCCGCAACGGCGAGGAACTCGAGATCGAGGCGCGCGTGACCGTCAGCGCCTCCGGAGCCTGGGCGGGACAGCTCGCCGCACTCGCCGGCATCGAGGGCGTCCACGTGATGCCCGGCCGGGGGATCATGATCGCGATGAACCACCGCTTGGTGAACACCGTCATCAACCGCTGTCAGATGCCGACCGACGGCGACATCATCGTGCCCGTCCGTACGGTCAGCGTGATCGGGACGACCGATGTCGGTACCGACGATCCCGACGACCACTCCGTCCTCCAGCAAGAGGTCGACGCGATGCTCGAGGATGGCGAGCGCCTCGTGCCGGGGTTCAAGGAGGCGCGCGCGCTCCGGGTCTGGGCCGGTGTGCGGCCGCTGTTCGAGGATCGCAAGGAGGGCGTCGCATCCACCCGAGATGTCACGCGCGCACACGCCCTGCTCGACCACCACGAGCGCGACGGCGTGAGCGGCTTCTTCACGATCACCGGCGGCAAGCTGACGACCTATCGGCTGATGGCCAAGGACGCCGTCGATGCCGTCTGCCGCCAGCTCGGTGAGCCGCGCCCGTGCACGACGGCGACGGAGACGCTTCCGGGTTCCGAGGACAACGGCTACTACCACGTCGGCGACCGGCTCGGCCATCGCGAGCAGCACCTGCTCGACGACCAGCTGGTATGCGAATGCGAGCTGATCTCCCGCCGGAAGTTCGAGGAGGCAAGCCGCTGGCGCCCCACGACCGACCTCGACGACATCCGACGCACCCTGAGGTTGGGAATGGGCCCGTGCCAGGGCGGCGTCTGCATCTACCGCGCGACGGGGATTCTGCACGGACTCGACGGGATCGACACCGCGGGCGCCAACACCGCCCTGCTTGAGTTCGTGCGAGAGCGCTGGAAGGGCACGTGGCCGATCATGTACGGCGACCAGCTTCGCCAGGCGAAATTCGACGAGTGGGTACTTCAGGGCGTGCTCGACATCACGCACCTGCCGGCATGAGGCCGTCCCTGACCTACGATGCGGTCGTGCTCGGGGCAGGCGTCGCCGGGCTGAGCGCCGCTGCGCGCCTGGCTGAGGGCGGCGCGAAGGTTTGCGTCCTCGCCAAGGGCGTGGGCTCGACCCACCTCGCGCCCGGCACCGTCGACGTGCTCGGGTATGACCCCGGACGGGTCGAGGCACCCTCCGACGCGCTTCCGGGCTTCATCGCCGCCCACCCCGAACACCCTTACGCGATGATGGGCGTCGACGCGATCGCTCCCGCGCTCGAGTGGTTCGCCGCCAAGGTCGAGCACGGTCCTCAGCCCGGCTACCGCTACACCGGAGGGCTAGAGCGCAACCACCTGCTGCCGACAGCAGTGGGCGCGGTCCGGCCGTCCGCGCTCGTGCCGGAAACGATGGCTTCCGGCGATCTCCAGACCGCCACGCCGGTGTGCGCAGTCGGCATGCGGGTGTTGCGGGACTTCCATCCTTCGCTGTGCGCCGGGAACCTCCAGCGTGCCGGCACTGAGGCCCGGGCGGTTGAGCTCGACCTCGACGTCGGCCGCCCTGAAGCCAACGCGCTCGGCCTCGCGCGACGCCTCGACGAGCCCGCGTTCCGCGCCGGCTTTGCCGCCCGGCTCGTGCCGCTGCTGCGCAGCGGCGAGCGCGTAGGACTGCCGGCGATCGTCGGTCTGCGGGACCCGCACGGCGCATGGTCGGACCTCGAGCAGCGGCTCGGGCGAACGGTGTTTGAGATCCCCACCTTGCCGCCCTCCGCTTCTGGAATACGCGTCTACAACACGCTGCTCGCCGCGCTACGTGCGGCCGGGGGCCGGCTCGTGCTCGGGGCCGAGGTGCTGGACGTCGAGCGGGAGGGCGAGCGGGTCAGCGCGTTGCGGGCGCACACCAGCGGACACGACACCGTCTACGGGGCGCGCTGGGTGGTGCTGGCCACCGGCGGTCTGCACTCCGGCGGGATCGAGCTTTCCTCGGATTGGCAGGCGCGCGAAACCGCTCTCGGGCTGCCACTGCGCGGGGTGCCGGCCGCCGGCGAACCGCGCTTCGTCGCCGAGTACTTCGGCCACCAGCCGATGGAACAGGTCGGAGTAGCGGTGGACTCATCGCTGCTGGCGGAGGGGACCGAGAATGTGTTCGTGGCCGGCGCAGCCCTTCCGGGCGCCGAGCCGTGGCGCGAGGGTTCGGGCGAAGGAATTGCGCTGACGAGTGGCCATCTGGTGGCGCAGGCGGTGCTGGAGCGCGAGGGTGCGAAGGCCGTGGCATGAGCGAGGGCCTGTTGCACGAGCTACTGCGCGGCTCGCTTGACCATTGCGTCAAGTGCACGATCTGCGAGACGGTCTGCCCGGTGTCAAACGTGACGCCCCTGTTTCCGGGGCCCAAGTATGCCGGGCCCCAGGCCGAACGCTTCCGAGCGCTCGGCCAGCGTTCTCAGGACCGATCGGTGGACTACTGCTCGGGCTGCGGACTGTGCACGCAGTCGTGTCCCCAGGGCGTGAAGATCGCCGAGCTGAACGCCCACGCCCGCTATGCGGTCAAGCAACAGAATGGCGTCCCGCTGCGTGATCGCCTGATCGCCAGGCCCACCGTGCTCGGTCGCCTCGGGACGCCGGTCGCGCCGCTGGCGAACGCCAGCTTGCGCATGCGGCCAGTACGAGTGCTCGCCGAGCGGGTCCTTGGCATCCACCGGGACGCGCCCGTGCCCCGCTTCGCCGGACGGAGCTTCGGGGCGTGGGCTCGACGCCATCAGGCACCGTCCAGCGGGAAGCGGATCGTCTACTTCCACGGCTGCGGCACCGAGTACTACGAGCCCGAAGTCGGCGAGAAGGTGGTCGCGGTGCTCGAGCACAACGGCTACCGCGTGGAGGTTCCCAAGCAGGACTGCTGCGGGCTGCCGCTGCAGTCCAACGGCCTGTTCGACGACGCCCGCGGTTATGTCCTGCGACTCGCGCGGGCGCTGGCGCCGCATGCCCAGGACGGCACCCTGATTGTCGGCAACGCCACCAGCTGCACGGTGATGCTCAAGCGAGAGGCGCGCGAGATCCTCGGCCTGGAGGCTGATCCGGATCTGGCGCTCGTCAGTCGCCAGACTTACGATATCTGCGAGCTGCTGCTCGAGCTCCACGACCGCGGCGAGCTCAAGACCGACTTCCAGCCGGTGGAGGAAATCGTCGCCTACCACGCCCCTTGCCAGCTACAGGGCCATTGGATCGGCAAGCCGGCGATCGAGTTGATGGCGCTGATACCAGGAGTTCAGATTCGCGAGATGGACGCGCGCTGCTGCGGCATCGCCGGCACCTACGGTCTCAAGCGCGAGAAGTACCAGATTGGCATGGATGTCGGGGCGGACCTGTTCGGGCAGGTCGCGGCGTCCGGCGCCGGGATTGTCGCCTGCGACAGCGAGACGTGCCGGTGGCAGATCGAGCACGGAACGCATCGGCCGTCCGTGCACCCGATCGAGCTGATGCACCGGGCCTACGGGCTCTAGGCGAGGCCACTCCTGGTGGTCGGGATCGTCGTCGTCTCACACAGCGCTGCGCTGGCCGACGGTGTGGTCGAGCTGGCCCGGCAGATGGGTGGCGATGAGCTGCGGCTCGAGGCTGCCGGCGGTCTCGAAGACGGCGCGATCGGGACCGATGCGGAGCGCGTTCGCGCGGCGATCGAGCGGGCGATGTCCGACGACGGCGTGCTCGTCCTGATGGATCTCGGCAGCGCGCTGATGAGCGCGGAAATGGCGGTCGAGTTGCTGGAGGCCGACGGGCGCGTGGAGCTGAGCGAGGCGCCGCTCGTCGAGGGCGCGGTCGCCGCCGCGGCCTCAGCGCGTGGCGGGGCCACGCTCGACGAGGTGCGAGCCGAGGCGAGACGAGCGCTCGAAATGAAGGCGGCACAGCTCGATGCCGGGGATGAACCGCCGGCGGCCGATGCGGGTCAGCCGGACGATGGCCCGGAAGCTCGTATTCCGGTGCTCAACGAGATCGGACTGCACGCCCGTCCCGCGGCGCTCGTCGTGGAGCTCGCGAGCCGCTTTGATGCGGACCTGCGCCTCGCCAAGCCCGGAGGCGCGGGGCCGGTGAGCGCGCGCAGCCTCACCGGCCTGATGACGCTCCTCGCTCGCCAGGGCGATGAGCTCCGCGCCACGGCCTCAGGTCCGCAGGCGCGCGAGGCGCTGGCGGCGCTCGAGGAGCTCGCCGGCCAGGGGTTCGGCGAGGGGATCGCCGACGGAGCGGCGTCCGCGCCGCGTGCTCGGTCCGCGGCCCGGTCCGAGCGCCGGCCGGCGGACCCTGAACTCTCCCCGGCGCCAGCGCTGCGGCCCCTCGAGCCGGGCACGCTGCTGCGCGGCATCTCCGCATCCGCCGGAATCTCGCTTGGCCCCGTCCGCCATCTTCGGGAACAGCTCGAGACCCCGCCCGAGCGGGCATCGCAGGGGCCTGAGGTGGAGCGCCACCGGCTCGAGACGGCGCGGGGCGCTGCCAGGTCGGCAATCGAGCGCGATCGCGATCAGGTGGCGCGTCGCGGCGCCCCGAGCGAAGCCGCGATCTTCACAGCGCATCTGGCGCTGCTCGACGACGACGCGCTGGTGGGAGGGGCCCGGCAGAGAATCGACGCCGGCGCCACCGCGGAGCGGGCGTGGTACGACGCCAGCCGGGAGACGGCCGGCGCCTGGCGGGCGCTCGACGACGAGCTACTGCAAGAGCGCGCCGCTGATGTCGAGGACGTCGGGAGCCGGGTGGTGGCGGCGCTGGCCGGGCACGAACTGCAGGCCGGCCTGCAGGGGGCAGGCGTGCTCGTCGTTTCCGAGCTGACGCCGGCCCAGGCGGCCGCGCTCGATCCCGAGCTCGTCCGCGGGCTTGCCGCAGCGCGCGGTACCGCCACCGCCCATGCCGCGATCCTCGCTCGCGCGCTGGGGATCCCGGCTGCCGTCGGGCTCGGCCCCTCCGTGCTGGCCATCAGCGAGGACACGCCGGTGCTGCTCGACGGCGGCGAGGGCACGTTGTTGGTCGCGCCGAGCGAGGCGGTGGCCGAGCACGCGCGCCAGGTGCGCGAACTCGCCGCCGAGCGGCGCCGCGAGGCTCGGCGCCACGCGGGCGAGCCGGCGGTGATGCGGGACGGGACCCGAATCGAGGTGTCGGCCAACCTCGGCGGAGCCGGCGGGGCGGCAGCGGCCGTGGAGCTCGGCGCGGACGGGGTCGGGCTGCTCCGGACGGAGTTTCTGTTCCTCGACCGTCCCGAGATCCCCTCGGAGGAGGAACAGGTGCAGACGATCGAGCAGATCGCCAGGGAGCTCGCCGGCCGTCCCCTGATCGTGCGCACGCTCGACGTCGGCGCCGATAAGCCACTGCCCGCCCTGCCGATCGCGCCCGAGCAGAACCCGTTTCTTGGCCGGCGAGGAATCAGGCTCTCGCTCGAGCACCCCGAGCTGCTGGCCACCCAGCTGCGAGCGATCCTCCGCGTGGCGGCCGAGCATCCGGTGAAGGTGATGTTCCCAATGGTGGCTACGGCTGGCGAGCTGGAGGCGGCGCTGGGCGCCGTTGCCCAAGCGCGGGCCGCGACGAGCGTGGAGGCGCCGCTGGAGGTGGGGATCATGGTCGAGGTGCCCTCTGCGGCTTTGCAGGCCGGGCAGCTCGCTTCCTTAGCGGACTTCTTCTCGATCGGTACCAACGACCTCACGCAGTACACGATGGCCGCTGAGCGCGGGAACGAGCTGGTCGGAGGACTGCTCGCCGGCCCTCAACCGGCGGTCCTGCGGCTCGTGCGTGCCACGATCGCCGGCGCCGAGGCGCACAGCCGCTGGGTCGGAGTCTGCGGCGAGCTCGCCGGTGATCCGGCCGCGGCGGTGCTGCTGGTGGGCTTGGGAGTCCGCGAACTGAGCATGGCTCCTCCACTCGTACCTGACGTCAAAGCGGCGCTGCGGTCGGTGACGCTCGCCGATGCCACCGACGCGGCCGGGCGCGCGCTGGACGCGCGCGATTCAGCACAGGCACGCCAGTTTGCCGCCGATCTTCTGAGCTAAACCCGCTGGTAGCATCGCCATCACTGTGGAGGCTGGCGCGCTGAGAACCGGGAGCCCAGGCAGCCCCCGAGCCAGCGCTCTGATTCTTGCCGGCACGAGCGTTCGGATCGTGGCCACGCCGGTGGTGATGGGCCTCGTGCTCGGCCATTCCTTCACCGCTGCGGCGATTCTGTTCCTGGCGGTATCGAGCACGGACTGGTTCGACGGCCGGCTGGCCCGCCGTTGGAACGTGAGCTCGCGCTTGGGCTCGTTCCTCGACACCACCGCCGACAAGCTCCTGGTCACGGGCACGCTGATTGCCCTGATCGCGGTCGGCCGGGCTTCGCCCTGGTTGTCGATGGCGATCATCGGCCGCGAGCTCAGTCTGCTTGGCCTGCGGGCCGCGGTTGCCGCTCAGGGACTGCACCTCGAGGCATCGATGCTCGGCAAGTGGAAGGCCACCGTCCAGTTCATCGCCTTGACCCTGGTGATGCTTCGCCCGCACGTCACCTTCGCCGGCGCGTATCTCGACCAATGGCTGCTGGCGGTCGCCGCGCTGGTAACGGTGTGGTCGGGCGTCGACTACTTCGTGCGCTTCTCCTCCGCATTGCGCGCCGATACGTGACGCGGGTCTTCGTCACCGGCGGCAGCGGCTTCGTCGGCGGCGCGCTCGTCGAGCGCCTGGTGCAGACGGGGGACGAGGTGGTCGCGCTGGCGCGTTCACCGGAGTCCGACGCCGTCCTCAGCGCTCGCGGGGCTCGCGTTGCTCGGGGCGATTTGCTCGACGAGGACAGCCTGTGCGCCGCAATGGCCGGCTGCACGCTGGCATTCAACGTGGCCGGGGTAAACACACTCTGCGTCGATGACCCCGGGCCGATGCTGCGCGCGAACGTCGAGGGGCCGCCAGCGGCGATCCGAGCGGCGGCGCGGGCGGGCGTGCCGCGCGTGGTGCACACCTCCTCAGCGGCAACGATCGGCGAGCCGCCAGGAGCAGTGGGAACTGAGCAGACTCCTCACCGCGGTTGGTTCCTATCCACCTACGAGCGCTCGAAGACCGAGGGTGAGCGGGCGGCGCTCGAGGCGGCGCGCCAGGCCGGGGTCGAGCTCGTGTGCGTCAATCCCTCATCGGTCCAGGGACCGGGCCGGACCGGCGGGACAGCGCGCTTTCTGCTCGCGTTCCTCGATGGTCGCCTAAAGCTGTTCGTGCCGACCACCGTCAGCCTGGTCGACATCATGGACTGCACCGAAGGCCATCTGCTCGCTGCCGAGCACGGAGCGCCGGGCGAGCGCTATCTCCTAAACGGAATGACGCTGACGATCACCGAGGCGCTCTCGCTCGCGGGCGAAGTCGCCGGGGTTGAGGGCAAGCCGCGCCTACTTCCGCGCCGGGCGGCGATCACGGGAGCCTGGGCGGTCGAGCGCGCGTTCCGGCTCGTCGGCCGTCAGCCGCCGGTGTGCCGCGAGATGGTCAGGACGCTGTTGCACGGCCATCGCTATGACGGGTCGCGGGCCGAGCGAGAGCTGGGACTGCGCTATGCCGACCCGCGGGAAACCTTGCGCCGCACGGTCGAGTGGGCCCGCGGCGCCGGCCTGTTGCGCGCGCGGTAATCGGGCCGGCAACGCAGAACGGCGGCACCGAAAGGTGCCGCCGCTCGCGATCCGTGTCGTGTTGCTAGGTTGCCTAGCCCTCGGTGTCCGCCACCGTCGGGCGGTCCTGCACAGTCGTCCCCTCGCCATGTAACCCAGGCTCCGGCGGCCTTCGCGCGATCAGTATCCCCCGGACGCCGAATTCGTACGTGAAGGCCGCGATTGCGGCCCCGATCAAAGGCCCGACTATCGGCACCCAGAAGTAGGCGGTTATGGCTCCGTAGTTGCCTGGCATCGCCAACTTGCCCCACCCCGCGATCCAGGCAAACATGCGCGGGCCGAAGTCGCGCGCCGGGTTGATCGCGTAGCCGGCGTTGGCGCCGAACGAGATTCCGACGGCCATCACAATCATCCCGACGATCCACGGTGTCATGTTCGACCCGACCGGCAGGTTGAACTCGTCGGTCACCGCAAACACGAACAGCGCCAGGAAGAACGTACCCACGATCTGGTCAATCAACGGCCCCCAGACGGTGTGGAAGTACCCCGCTGGGAAGGTGGCGAAGGTACTGTAGGTCGCTAACGAGTTTGGCTGCCCCTTAATGATGTGATTGACCTGGTCGTAGTGGTTGATCGCGTTGTTGTAGACCAGGAACACCAACGCGGCGCCGACGAAACAGCCCAGAATCTGGGCGATCCAGTAGCCGGGCACCTTGTGCCACGGAAAGTTCTTCCGCAACGCTTGGCCCAGCGTGATCGCCGGGTTGATGTGTCCGCCGGTGACGCCGCCCACGGTATAGACGGCGAAGCAGACCGCTAGCGCCCATCCCCACGTGATCAAGAGCCAGTCGCCACTGCCGAGGAGCGGCGTTCCTGCAGCGAAGATCCCAGCCCCAGCCTTGGGAGTGGACGGGATCGCGCGGCCGGACCCGATCAGGGCCCAGAGCATCGCCACGACCCCATCGCCGAGGCAGATCAGGATGAAACACCCGAAGAACTCGGCCCACAGCTCTCCGAAGTATCCCTTGCGCCAGCGGAGCGGCATCGCCCGGGTCGCTGGTATTTCAACTACTTCCGCCACATACCCTCCTCCAAGACGTTGGGTTCAAGGAAACGACCTCTTGACTTCGGCGCCCGTCGACGTTGCCCTGCCACGGCAAGATTCTGTCCGCCGCGTCGCGGTGCGTTCGAGAGGTACATGTGCGTCGTGACCGGTAGATGGCCTGGCGGGAACGTCGCGGTGGTCGTGCGAACGCATTTCCCGGCGTCGTTCGGAGTCCAGCGTGACTCGACCCGCGAACACAACCCGGATCTACCGGCAATCAAGACGTCGACTCGAGTCTGGTTGCGCTAAACGCCATCACCCTCAAACCCTCACCACAGCACAACACGTGGCTTAGCTTCGGGCCACATGCACCACAGAGTGGGCCGAGATTACCAGACCCCGTTCGGCAGTGTCAAACTACGTTTGGGTCTGGTTAAGTGCAAAGTGGCATTTTCACTGGTTGCGAATACGTGCTGGCATCCCGCCCTCCTCAGCCGCTCGGTGGTCGCTGCCGTAACGCGCCAGCGCTGGGAACGCCGCGACGATCGCGAGCACATTGTCCACGGCCGGCACTGCATCTGCGGCCGATGCGCGCCCGGTCCGCCGGAGGACGGCTGATCGTCAGGCTCGCGCTGTCCGTTCGCTGACAGGGCATGTGTAGCCCGTTTGAGAACGGGTAGTCCGACAGCAATGCAGTCGACGATCACGACGGTTGAATCGGCTGATCTCTTTGTCACTCGGCGCGCGAGCGCCGGGTGCTGGCGCTCCGATTCGCGGAAGACCTTACCCAGACGCAGATCGCCGAGGCGATCGGCGTATCGCAGATGCAGGTATCGCGGATTCTCCGCCGCGCACTCGCTCGCCTGCGTGAGCTCACTGAAGCCGGCGAGGATGGCTCTTTCGGGTAGCCCCGGGCATGACCCACAGGCGGTTTGGAACGGTCGCCTGCGGAGCATTCAGCTGAATATATGCCCGCCACCCGATCAGTCCCGCCCGGGGCGGAGGTATAGATGTCCTCACTTACCCACCAAGCCAACGGCTAATATTCCGACGATGCCTGAGGCACGCCCTCGCGCAGTTAGTCCTGCGCTCTAGATGGCCGAGACGGAAACCGTTGCCGTGCTGGGGGCAGGTGGAACGATGGGGTTTCCGGTCGCCCGCAACCTCGCCCGCGCCGGGTTTGCAGTTCGGGCCTGGAACCGCTCGCGGGAGAAGGCTGAGCCGTTGACGCAGGACGGTGCGGTGCTCTGCGAGTCGCCGGCGCAAGCCGCTGACGGGGCCGGGGTGGTGCTGACGATGCTCTCAGATAAGGACGCCGTACTCGAGTCGATACAAGCTGCCCTCGCCGGTGCAAGCGGCGGGGCTGTGTGGTGGCAGATGAGCACGATCGGCGAGACCGGGACCGAGCGATGTATCGAGCTCGCGCGCGAGAACCAGCTGATATTCCTGGACGCCCCGGTACTCGGTACCAGGCAGCCCGCGGAGGAAGGCAAACTCGTGGTGCTGGCGTCGGGCCCCGACGAAATCAAGGATCGCGTGCAGCCGCTATTTGACGCGGTCGGGCAGCGAACGATGTGGCTCGGCGAACCGCCGCTGGGCACGCGATTGAAGCTGGTGAGCAACAGCTGGGTGCTGGCCGTCACCGAAGCCGCTGCGGAGGCGATTGCCCTCGCCGAAGGACTAGAACTCGATCCATCGCTGCTGTTCGACGCGCTCGAGGGCGGCACGCTCGACCTCCCGTACCTGAGGATCAAGGGCAAGGCGATCCTCGAGCGAAACCTGGAGCCGATGTTCCGCCTCAAGCTGGCCGCCAAGGACGCCGTACTGGTCGAGGAGTCGGCGCAGCGCAACGGACTCGAGCTGCCGCTCTTCACCGCCGTCCGTCGGCAGATGAGCGAAGCCGCCAAGACACACGGCGACGAGGACATGGCCGCGACCTACTTCGCGAGCGCTCCCCGACGGCGCTCGCCCTGAGGACGATCGCCCGCCAGCTCGGCCAGCGTCCGTTCTAACGCGTCCATCTGGGTGCTTTACCCTGAGGACGGCGTCCGCGAACCACTGCTTACGGCGGCTCCATTCGGGTAAACCCCAGATAAGACTCACTGTCAGGGAAAGGAGTTGAGGATGGGCGCACCAGCGCAAGGGACCGGCATCCGGCTCGGGGGTTTGCTCTAGTGCGACGGCCTTATGGGAACGGAAATCCACACGTGACGTGATCCAGAGCTCCCCAACGGTTCGTCTCGAGCTGGAGAGTCGGCCCGAGGCAGTGACGCTCGTGCGCAGCATGCTCGCTGGTGTTGCCGAGCCGCTCGCGTTCGACCCCGAGCTGCTGGACGATCTTAGAACAGCCGTCAGCGAAGCCTGTAACAACGTCGTCCTCCACGCGTACGACGACGGGCCCGGGCCGCTGCTCGTGGCCTTGGACGTCGATGGCAACGATGTCGAGGTAGTCGTCCGCGACCGCGGTAGCGGGATTCAGTACGTCGCCACTGCCGCGACGGACCGCATGGGGGTGGGGCTGGCCGTGATCAGCGCACTCGCCGATCGGGCCGAGTTCCTGACCCGCTCCGACGGCGGAACGGAAGTCCGGATGTCATTCAGCGCCCGTGGTGTCGGCGTGCGGGTCCCCAAGGGCTCACCCGTCCGAGAGCTGGAGCAGTGGTCGCCCGATCTAGTTGGCGATGTGGTCGTCAAGCTCGCGCCTGTCGACTTACTGGCCGCTGTCCTCGGACGGGTCAGCAGGGCACTGGCGGCGGCGGCTCGTTTTTCACTCGATCGTTTTTCTGACGTGTATCTCGTGACCGACGCGATCGCCGCCCAGGCTCAGGTGGCGAGCCGATCGTGGATTGGGTTCGCGATCGGGATCTCGACCCGGCGACTGGAGATCCTGATCGGTCCGTTCCCCTCCGGCACCGGAGCGAGGCTCGCTGGGGAACTGGCCGAGCAGCCTGGTGGTCCGCTCGCGACGCTGGCCGACGAGTTGATCGTCGAGCCCGACGGAGAGTTCGAGATGGTGAGAGTTGTGCTCCTGGACAAGCGTGAGCCAGCGACCGGCTAGCGGCGCTAGCGACGGGGCTTCAATACGAGCGCGGCCACATCGTCGCGGCGCCTCGCACTCCGAAATGCGTCAAGCGCAGCGTCGAGATCCGCGAGCACAGTGTTCGGTGTCCGCCCATGGCTTTGGGCGAGCAGCGCATGCAGCCGGTCGCAGCCGAAGCGCTCGTCGCGGCCGACGGTTTCGGTCACGCCGTCGGTGTAGAGGAACAGCAACTGCTCCGGCGCGACCGGCAACGTCTCCTCTGCCCAGTCGGCGTCGGCGAACGCGCCGAGCAGCGGGCCCCCGCCCGGCGCCTCGATCACACCCTCCCTTCCGACGAGCATCGCCGGCGGGTGACCTGCCGAGCTGATCACGACACGGTCGTCGTACAGCCGAAGGCAGAGTGCCGTACACAGGGCACCTCGGGAATAGTGCCGCAGCGCTTCGTCGAGCCTTCTCAGGATCGCCGAGGGGCTCGGTTCCAGCCGGCTGGCGATGCGCGCGCCGTGACGCATCAGCGCGGTCAGCGAAGCTGCTGCGACACCCCGGCCGGTGACGTCGCCGATGATTCCGAACCATGCCCCGTCGCGCTCGAACAGCTCGTAGAAGTCACCGCCGACATCGATCCGCTGCTCAGTATCCGCCGGCCGGTAGAGCGACGCCGCTTCCCAGCGGGGGATCTCGGGCAGTTGTTCGGGCAACAGGCTTTCCTGCAGTGTCTCGGCGACGCCAGCCAGCGTCGTGTGCAGTCGGGCGTTCTCGACCGCCACCGCGGCCCGCCGCGCCAGCTGCTCGGCGAGCTCAAGGTCATCTTGGGTGAGGCGCCGGCGGGACTCGGCGGTGGCAAGCGTCATCACCCCGATCGTGCGCGCTGGTACCCGCATTGGCACCATCACGACGGACCTCATCCCGAGCTCGCGCAGCAGTCTGAGGTGATCCTCGCTGCGGGCTGCCGCCGTCAGCTGATCGTCTGTGATGGCCGGGTGGAGCACGGAGACGCCGCTGCGCACAACCTGGGCGAGCGCTCGCCCGTCTTCCAGCTTGTCGGGCTCGAAATCGCGCAAGCGAGCCGCCAATGAACGCTTGGCCGGGTCCCGATGGGCGGTGACGAGCCGCTCCCGCTGATTCTCGGCATCGACCAGGTCGACCGCGCACCAGTCGGCGAGCGCCGGAACCGCCACGTTGGCGACGTGGTGAAGCGTTTGCTGATAGTCGAGCGAGGATGCGAGCATTGCGCCCGATTCAGCCAGCACTCGGGTCCGCACCTCGGCCTGCTTGACGGCGGTCACGTCCTCGATCACCGTGATCGCTCCGATGAAATCGCCGTCGTCGTTTCGGAGCGGCGTCGCTCTGAGCAGGTTCCAGTGCAGCTCTCCGGTAGCGCGGTGTACGGCCCGCATCAGCAGCGGTGCCGCCGACCTGCCGTACATCAGCCTGACTGACGGGACGTCCTCGATGCTGAGCGGTTTGCCGTGCTCGTCTTCGACGATGTAGTCGTCCATGATCGAGCGGCTAGAGCGCGCCTGCAGCTGCTCTCGCGACTCGAATCCGAGGTGCGCGAGTGCGGTCCGATTGGCGTACACGATCTGGCCGCTCGCATCGCGGATCGTCACGGCCTCATCGAGGATCTCCAAGAGCTCGGTGAAGATCGACGGGTCGCCGCGCAGAAGGCGATCGCCGAGTGATTCTGAACCGTCCAGTTCAGCCCCCGTGCAGCAGCTCCTCGAGGGAATCTGCGACGGTCATCCGCTCGGCCACTCCGGTGAGGCTGAGCAGGCGCTGCACCTGAGGACCCCCACTGATAAGCCCAAACCGACGTCCCGCTTCCTGGGAGCGCTGATGGGCCTTGACCAGGACGCTCAGTCCAGTGCTGTCCATGAACTCGAGCTCTCTGAGGTCCAGGATCACCATCGATGCGTCGCCGGCGTTGAACGCGCGATCGAGCTCGCTCTCAAGCGCTGGGCTGGACGCCAGATCGAGTTCCCCGCTGATCGCCAGCACCGTCGCGCGCTCGTCGCTGCGCACCTCTACGCGAAAGGGAGTCTGCACCCTGGCCCGAGCCTACTGATGTTCGAGTTACCTTGCCTGGAGTTCATTTCGGAAAACCCACTACGGGAACTGTCCTCCAATCTCCGCACCGAGAGAGGAAGCAAGCTATCACCGCGGATGGAGGCTAGGGAAGTCCCGGCGTTTGACGGCTACGGCGGTGGTACGGCCGCTGGTGACCCGTAGCTGAGATGGTGTGCTAGCGCGGAGCGCCGGTCAGCTCACGCAGGCGGGAAAGAGACCGGCGCAACAGGCGAGAGACCTGCATTTGCGAGACCCCGATTCGCTTCGCGATCTCGGTCTGCGGTAGGTCCTCGCCGAAGCGGAGATACAGCACCTGACGCTCTCGTACGGGGAGGTGCATGGCGGCCGCGAACACCGTCGCCGCGTCGTTCACCAATTCGAGCTGCTCGTCGGCCTCGCCGATCGCGTCCAGCCGGGTCGCCGAGTGATCGTCGTCGCTGGCCTGAGGAGCATCCAACGAAATGGCGTCATAGGCCTCCGCCGTCTGGAGCGCGTCGATCACACCCTCTTGGCTCATTTCGACGTACTCCGCCAACTCGCCGACAGTCGGCACGCGCCCCGTTCGGGCGCTTATCGCCTGCTGTGCGGCAGTGATCTGGCGAGCACGTTCCTGCGCGCCGCGCTCGACGTGCAGCGCCCAGCTGGAGTCTCGGAAGTATCGCTTGAGCTCCCCGAGGATCGTGGGCACCGCCAGAGAAGTGAAGGCATATCCTCGCTCCGGGTCAAATCGCTCGACCGCTTTGACCAAGCCAAGGCTCGCGACCTGCACCAGATCGTCGTAGGGCTCGCTAGAGCGAACGTAGCGGCGCGCAAGCTTATGCGCGAGAGGTAGGAAACGCCCAATCAACTCGTCCCGCGCCCTAAGGTCCTGGTCGCGCCGCCAACGCTGGAACAGCGTGGCCGAATCGGTCAGGGCTGGGGCCGAATTTCTAGTTCGCGTCAGCGTCATTCGCCGACCTCCAGTTCGTGCAGAGAACACCGTTTTCTAGCAGAGTCGCGTGAAGCCGCGGCGATCTTTTTCCCGGGCGACGGAATGGGCTGCAAATAGCCGAGTGTTCGGCGGGCGGCGCACGCCAGCACTCGCGTCTTCGTGACCTCGTCACCGCGCAGGTGGCTCGACACCCGATCGCGGAAGGGACCTTGGAATACTGGGCCCGATGCCCTCAACCCCGTATACCTCATCGCTCGCCGAGGCGCTCGCGCCCGACGTGCTGGAGCGGTTTCAGCGATACGTGCAAATCGATACTCAATCCCGGCGCGAGCGGGCCCAGTCGCCGAGCACTCCCGGGCAACTCGAGCTCGGCCGGGTGCTAGTCGCAGAGCTGCTCGAGGCCGGGCTCGGCGATGCTCGGCTTGATGACAATGGCTACGTGACCGCGACGCTGGCGGGGAACGACGGCTACGCGGGTCCTGCGATTGGCTTGATCGCACATCTGGACACCAGTCCCGACGCGCCGGGGTCAGGCGTGCGGCCGATCGTCCATCACGAGTACGACGGCGGTGTGATCACGCTGCCGCAGGGCGGCACGCGGCTCGATCCGGCCACGATGCCCGAGCTGGAGTCAAAGCTCGGCCATGATCTTGTCTCCAGCAGCGGCGACACGCTCCTGGGAGCCGATGACAAGGCGGGGGTCGCCGAAATCATGACCGGAGTCGCGTATCTGGCCGCCCATCCCGAGCTGCCGAGGCCAACCCTGCGGGTGTGCTTCACCCCCGATGAGGAGATCGGCGAGGGAGCCACGCTGTTTGATATCGAGCGCTTTGGCGCGGTGTGCGCATACACGCTTGACGGCTCCGAGCGTGGTGAGTTGCAGGACGAGACGTTCTCGGCAGTGGAGGCGGTCGTCACGGTTCACGGCGTTGAGGTACATCCCGGACAGGCGACCGGGAAGCTCGTCAACGCGCTGCGATTGGCGGCCGAGATTGTCGCCTCGCTGCCAGCGACTGGGCTGACTCCGGAGACCACCTCGGGCCGCGAAGGATTCATCCATGTGTACGAGCTCGCAGGCACTGCCGGACGGGCGCAGATCCGGGCAATCGTCCGCGATTTCGACGACCAGCAGTTGCAGGCGCACGTGGCCCTACTCGAGCGGGCCGCCCACGAGGTAGTGGATCGCGAGCCCCGGGCGCGGCTCGAGGTCGCGGTTCGTGAGCAGTACCGCAACATGCGCACCTATCTTGACCGGGTACCGCACGTCATCGCCGCAGCGGAAGCGGCGATCCGCGCCGAGGGGGTCGAACCGATCCGAACGCCGATCCGCGGCGGAACCGACGGATCACGGCTCAGCGAGATGGGGTTGCCGACGCCGAACATCTTCACCGGAGGCCACGAGTACCACTCCGTGCGCGAGTGGGCATCGGTGCCCGACATGGCCGCCGCTGCCGCCACCGTCGTGCGCCTGGCCGAGGTGTGGACGCAACCCGAGCTGTTCACGCAGGCCGGCGAAGTAGGCTCCCTGAAGTGAACGCGTCAGGAGCCGCCTCGCTTGCCTCCCTGGACGGCGAGATCATGCCGGCAGCAGACGCAATGATCTCTGCGACCGACGAGGGGTTGCTGCGCGGTGATGGCGTGTTCGAGGTGGTCCGCGTGTATGACGGGCGGCCATTCGCGCTCGAAGAGCATCTGGCGCGCTTGGAGCGCTCCGCGCGCAACCTGCGGCTGCCATTGGACGTGGAGGCGGTCCGGGCCGACGGGCATCGTCTCCTCGCCCACGCGGGGGCCGGACCCGATCACGACCTGCTTCGGATCGTTCTCACGCGGGGCGGGCGGCGGCTGCTGCTGACCGAGCCGCTGGCCCCGGGCCCCGAACGGATCAGACTGGCCTCGGTCACCTATGCGCCGACCCGGATCCTCGATGGTGTCAAGTCGCTGTCGTATGCGGCGAACATGCTCGCCAGTCGCATCGCCCGCGAGCACGGCTATGACGATGCCCTGCTGGTCACGCCACACGGTCGGGTGCTGGAGCTGCCGACGAGCTCATTCTTCTGGGTCAAGAACGGAGCGATCCTCACTCCGCCGCTCGGTGATCACATCCTTGCGTCGATCACCCGGGCGGCAGTGATCGAGTTGGCCGGCGCCCACGAGCGCGAGTGCACGCTGGCGGACTTGGACGGCGCCGAGGAGGCTTTCATCACTTCGACCACGCGCGAGGTGCAGCCGGTCGCGGCCATCGATCAGTTGACGTTCGAGGACGTCGGCCCGGTGACGACGCGGCTGGCCGACGAGCTCAGCGCCCACATCCAGTCGGAGCTCGTCGCCTGAAGATCCTCACCGTCATCGGCAACCGGCCGCAGTTCATCAAGGCCGCGGCGGTATCACCCGGTCTGCGCCAGCATCACCAGGAGCTCCTGGTTCATACCGGCCAGCACTTCGACGACGAGCTCTCCGCCGTCTTCTTCGCTGAGCTGGGAATTCCCTCCCCGGACCGGCAGCTGGGAATCGCGCGCGGCTCTAACACCTCGCAGACGTCGCGAATGCTGGCTGCGCTCGAACCCCTGCTGGCCGAGATCCTTCCGGACGCCGTGCTCGTTTACGGCGACACCAATTCCACGCTTGCCGGCGCGCTGGCCGCGGCCCAGGCCCGCCTTCCCGTCGCCCACGTGGAGGCGGGAATGCGGTCTTTTGATCGCACCATGCCGGAGGAGCTCAACCGGGTGCTGGTCGATCATCTGAGCACGCTGCTCTTGTGCTCCTCGGGAACTGCGGTCGAGAATCTGCGGCGTGAGTCGACCGGCGGTACGGTCGAGCTCGTCGGCGATGTGATGATCGACGTGGCGCTCGCGGTGCAGCCGCGCGTCCGGGAGCGCCTCGACCTCGTCAGCGCGCGCGGGCTGAGCCCGGGAGGGTACGTGCTGGCCACCGCGCACCGGGCGGGCAACGTCGATGACCGCGAGCGGCTGGCGTTGCTCGTGAAATTGTTGCTCGCGGTGCCGCATCCCGTGGTGCTGCCGCTGCACCCGCGCACGCACGGGCGGCTACGGAGCGCCGGGCTACTCGAGCGTTTGCAGCGAGGCGGGCACGTGACGCTCACCCCGCCGCTCGGCTACGTCGAGCTGACCGCGCTCCTGTGCCATGCCCGGACGGTGCTGACCGATTCCGGTGGCCTGCAGAAGGAGGCATATCTGGCGGGGATTCCCTGCGTCACGATGCGCCCGAGCACCGAGTGGGTCGAGACCGTCGAGAACGGCTGGAACGTGCTCGTCGATCTTGACCGCGAGGCCGCGCTGGTGGCGCTCGCGCACACCCCGCCGCCGGAGCGTCCCCCGCTGTACGGCGACGGTCACGCCGGTCAACGCGTCGTCGACGCTCTTACACTCACGCTGGGATGAGCGAGCCTCTACGGATTGGCGTCGTCGGCCTCGGCTACTGGGGGCCCAACCTGGCGCGCAACTTCTCCGCGCTGCCCGGCTGCGAGCTCGCCTGGTGTTGCGACGCCTCGGCCGACGCACGCGAGCGGATAGCGCCGCAATTTCCGCGGGCGCGCTTGGCCGCGGACCTGGAGGAGCTTCTGGCTGACCGCTCGCTCGACGCGATCGCGCTGGCGACTCCCGTCCCCAACCACGCCGAGCAGGCGGTGCGAGTACTCGAGGCGGGCAAGCACTGCTTCGTCGAGAAGCCCCTCGCCCAGTCCGTGTTCGATGCCGAGCGCGCGGTCGCGGCGGCCGCCGCGAGCGGACGGGTGCTGATGGTGGGACACCTGCTCGAGTACCACCCCGGAGTCCAGAAGCTCAAGGAGCTTGCTGACTCGGGCCAGCTCGGCGACCGGATCTTCTACATCTACGGCAACCGGCTGAACCTCGGGAAGCTGCGCGCCGACGAGAACGCGCTGTGGAGCCTCGGAGCACACGACGTGTCGGTCGTGCTGCACCTCGCGGGCGAGGAGCCCTACGAGGCGGTCGCGCAGGGGGAATCGTACGTTCGCGACGGGGTGGAGGACGTCGTCTTCTGCTTCTTGCGCTTCCCCTCGGGTCTGACGGCGCATCTTCACTTGTCGTGGCTCGATCCCCACAAGGAACGCCGCTTTACGGTCGTCGGTTCCCGCCGGATGGCGACCTTTGACGACATGGCGCTCGAGGGCAAGGTGGCTGTCTACGACAAAGGCTTCGACGAGGATGCGCGCGGCTACGGCGAGTACATCACGCGCTCGGGCGAGATCTTCTGCCCGCGGATCGCAAACGTGGAGCCCCTGCGGGTCGAGTGCGAGCATTTTGTGGAGTCGATTCGGCGCGGAGCGACCCCTCGCTCCGACGGTGCCAGCGGCCTGCGAGTGGTGCGGGTGCTGGAAGAGCTCCAGCGCTCGCTGGAGCGGGACGTTGAGTCGCGGTCCCTGCTGGATGCTGAGAGCGGTCGCGTTGGCGGCTGAGAGAGGATCGGGCGCGTTCATTGCTCCGGACGCCCAGCTTGGGACGGAGGTAGAGGTCGACCCCGGGGCGGTGATCCAGGCCGGCGCGCGGATCGGTTCCGGTGTCTGGATCGGCTCGGGGGCGGTGATCCGCGCCGGGACCGAGATCGGCGAGGGTTGCGTGGTCGAGGAGGGCGCTGTGCTCGGCAAGCGTCCGCGCCTGCGACCGGGCTCGAGCGCCGCCGGTGAGGAGCGCGGGCCGCTTGTCGTCGAGGCGGGCGCCACGATCTGCTGCGGTGCGGTCCTCTACGCCGGCGCTCGGATCGGGTCGAGGGCGATCATCGGCGACCAGGCCCAGGTCCGGGAGCGGGCGACGGTCGGCGCCCGCTCAGTCGTCGGGCGCGGCTCGACGATCGATTTCGACGTTCACATTGGCCAGCGAGTCCTCATCCAGACGACCGTGTATGTAACCGGAGGGTCGGTCGTTGAGGACGATGTGTTCCTTGGTCCGGGAGTGCTCACCACCAACGATCACGCGATGGGCCGGCACGCCCGCGGCGAGCCGTTGCAAGGTGCCGTGTTCAAGCGAGCGTGCCGCGTCGGCGGCGGGGCGGTGCTCGTGCCGGGCGTCGTGATCGGCGAGGAGGCGTTCGTCGCCGCCGGGGCGGTCGTCACCCGCGACGTCCCCGACCGCGCGGTCGTGATCGGCGCTCCGGCGCGGGTGGTGAGGGAAGTCCCGGACGAAGATCTGATCGAGCGCTGGCAGTGAGCGCGCTGGCGCTCGTGGTCGGAGCGGCTTGAACCGGGGGCGGGCGCTCGTGTCGCTGGCGCCGAGGCCGCCGATCGTGTAGCACTACCGCCAGACCGCGACGCGAGGAGAACAATGGAGACCTGGGACATCCGCTCACTGGCGATCGAGCCCCACCGCCCGCAGGTGCTGCGCTCGGATGAGGAGATGCGGGCGATCGCGATCTATCTTCCCGCCGGCGAGGAGCTCCAGGAGCATCAGGTCCATGAGCGGGCCTACCTGGTGGTCGCCGATGGCGAAGCGGAGATCTCGCGGGACGGGGAGACGATGATCGGCGGCCCGGGCTTCCTGTCTCATTTCGAGCCCAACGAGCGTCATACGGTGCGCGCCCGCACCGACGTGCGGCTGGTGCTCGTGCTCGCCCCCTGGCCGGGCGTCGGGCATCCGTCGCGGGCGGAGTAGCGGCGGGCTTAGGCGGCGGTGCCCGCCGGGGCGCCTGGCGTCCACTCGCTAGAACGCATCCACAGCACCTGCTCGCGGCCCGGCCCGACCCCGACGAGGGCGATTGGAACGCCGACCACCTCGGACACGTACTGCAGGTATTCACGCGCGGCCGCCGGCAGGTCGGCCTCGGTCCGGCATTCGCTGAGGTCCTCAGACCACCCGGGCAGCTCCTCGTACTGGCCCACGGCATGGTGCAGCACGGTTTGGTGGTAAGGGAAGTAGTCGAGCTCGGCCCCCTCCGCGCTGCGGTAGCTCGTGCATACGCACAGCTTCTCGAAGCCGGACAACACGTCGAGCTTGGTGACCGCGAGCGCCGTCAGCGAATTGATCCGCGCGGCGTAGCGCAGCGCGACCAGGTCCAGCCATCCCACCCGGCGCGGTCTCCCCGTGGTGGTGCCGTACTCACCTCCACGCTCGCGGATCTCGTTCGCTAACTCGCCGTCGAGCTCGGTCGGGAATGGGCCGGCGCCGACGCGCGTGCTGTAGGCCTTGGCGACGCCCCAAACCTCGTCGATGTCCTTCGGACCGACACCCGCCCCGATGCAGGCGGCGCCGGCGACCGGATTTGAAGAAGTCACGAACGGATACGTGCCGTGGTCGATGTCGAGCAGCGCTCCCTGCGCGCCTTCGAATAGGACCACGTCGCCTTGGTCGAGCCGCTCGAGCACCAGCCGGCTGGTGTCGTGGATGTAGCGCTCGAGGCGGTGGCCGTAGGTCAGGTACTCCTCGGTCATCGTCTGCAGGTCGAGCTGGGGGTCCTTCGCGAACGGCCGTAGCGACAGCCGCTTGGGCTCGAGTGCCGTGATGATCTTCTGCTTCAAGATCTTCTCGTCGAGCATATCCTGGACACGGATCCCCAGTCGGGCGGCTTTGTCGGCATAGCAGGGGCCGATTCCCCGTCGAGTGGTGCCGATCTGCAGCTTTCCCAGCCGCGCCTCGCCGGCATGGTCGAGCATCAGGTGGTAGGGCATGATCAGGTGCGCATTGGCCGAGACACGCAAACCGGTCGTGTCGACGCCGCGCCGAATCAGCTCGTCGAGCTCGTCGGTCAGCACCTTGGGATCGATCACCACGCCGTTGCCGATCACGCACAGCTTCCCGGGATGCAGGATCCCGGACGGGATCAGGTGCAGCTTCCAGGTCTGGCCGTTGCGGACGATCGTGTGGCCGGCGTTGTTGCCACCCTGAAAGCGCACAACCGCATCGGCCCGCTCTGCCAGCAGGTCGGTGACCTTCCCTTTGCCTTCGTCGCCCCATTGGGCGCCTACGATCACGATTCCGGGCATCTGTGGGTGAGTGTAGGGGTGAAGGGGGCGGGTGGAGGAGGGCGGGGCGGTTGGCGGGGATCCGGCGGGCGGCGGATTGGGACGCCGGAAGGTCCCAGCTCGCCGACTCCGTATATCCGTGCGCGGTCGTGACCGCGACGGGTCGTGGCCAAGCGGCTGGTGGTGACCGCGAACCTCTGCAAAACCACCAATTATGTTGTGACCAGCGGCGCACCGTTTAGCTTACGAACGCATCCGAACAATGACTGGCGTAGGGCTAAGGGGAACAATCGGAGGCGTGCCGGCGAAACGACATGCCACAAGTCGTGCCGCCCACGGGCCGCGCCGCCAAGACTTGCCGCTCGCGTCGGGCGTCACACCGCGTTTGATCGCGTTCAGAGTGAGCGCGTGATCGCATCGACCTCAGACCGGGCGGCGCCGTTACTGGCAGGCGCTTCGGTGCGCTGGAACCTGCTCAAGGAGATGGTGAAGCTTGTGTGTACCTATACATAGTGATTTGTGACCTTGGGACAACGTGCGCTTGACGTTAGACGCATTCGTCGGCCAGACAGGTGCAGAGTAGGGGCGACATAACCTGTGTGCTATTTGGCGAAACCTAGATGATTATTGTGCGCTGCTCCTTCCTTGACCAAATGTCGGTACAAGTCATAAAACCTAGTGCCATGCTCAGTCGCAGGCGGACCACGGGCGCGCGTACTGATCAACCGGAGGACGGCTGACTTGATGCAGCACGACTCGACCTCAGACCACGACGCAAGCAGCCTGGACCTGATCGGGGTGCTTCGTGTCCTACGCCGGCGCGCTCCCCTGATCGTGCTTTGCTTCGTTGTCACCGCGGCTGCGGCCTTTGGTTTCTCACAGCAGCAGCGCAAGGAGTACACAGCGAATGCACAGGTCTCCTTTCGCAACGCCCAACTCGACCAGCAAGCTGCCGGTCTGCAGGTCGTGAGTCAGGTCAACCCACAGCCGCAGACCGACACGAATCTCAAACTGGCGACGTTGCCGCGAGTGGCTGCCGAGACGGCAGCAGCCCTAGGCCACGGTCTCACCCCCAAGAAAGTCTTGAACGCGATCTCGGTCAGCCAAGAGAGCGACACAGACCTCGCCACGGTGTCAGCCACGTGGACGTCCCCGACGTTCGCCGCGCAACTAGCGAACGCCTACGCGCGGCACGTCATAGCGGACCGCCAGCGGGCGGACGCGAACTACTACTCGAACGCGTTGCAGGCGGTAAACCTTCAGTTCAACGCCCTTACGCCCGTGCAGCAGCGAGGTGTCGAAGGGGCCGACCTGAAGGATCGCGCGACGTCGCTGCAGATTCTCAACCAGCTCCAATCAGGCGAGGTAAAGCTGGAGCAATCAGCCATTCTGCCTACAGGACCGTCGTCGCCGAAGGTCGCGCGTAACACGGCGCTCGGTGGCATCCTGGGTTTGCTCCTGGGACTCGGCGTCGCTTTCCTGCTCGAGCGTCTGGATCGCCGGCTACGCGAGCCGGGCGACCTCGAGCGCGTATACGGCGTGCCGCTCCTCGGCGTCGTGCCGGAGAGCAGCGCACTCAGCCGAGCGCAGGTCGGTGCCGGCTCCACACGACAACTGCCGCCAACCGAGGCAGAGATCTTCGGCCTCCTGCGGGCGCATATCCGGTACTTCAACGTCGATCGACAGCTGAGGCTGGTCGTAATTGTTTCCGCGGCACCGGGGGACGGCAAGACCACGGTTGCGCGGTATCTCGCGATGGCGGCTGCAACGGTCGGTTCGCGGGTGCTATTCATCGAGGCGGACCTTAGGCGCCCAGTGGCGGCGAGGTGCTTCGGCATCGAACAACAGCCAGGCCTGTCCGAGGTTCTGCTCGGAGAGGTCTCGTTGGACCGCGTCGTGCAGAACGTTGAGTTCGCCACTCGCAAAGGAACCAAGCTAGGACTCGACGTTCTCGTCGCAGGCGGTGTGCTCCCCCCAAATCCACCGCAGGTGATGGAAAGTCAGGCCATGGAGACCCTGCTTGATACGGCACAGGGTCGCTATGACCTAGTCGTGATCGACACGCCGCCGCTGGTGCTGCTTCCCGATGCTTTTCCGATAATCCGCAGGGCCGATGGAGTGGTGATCGTCAGTCGGCTTGGCCACAACCGAAGGGACGTCGCATCGCGGTTGCGCGAGACGCTGGCTAGCGTCGATGCACCCGTGGTTGGGGTAGTCGCCAATGGTTACAAGCGGGGACGGGGGGCCTCGTCGTATGGCTACGCGTACACGTACGACTACTCGCAGTACGGTCCATCCGACCAGGCCGCTATAGAGGTGTCGACTAACGGCTCAGCTGACCCCAGCGCGGCCATCGGCCCCCGTTAGTGGCGAGTCGGCCCACACGAGGCCGGGACACGGGCAAGTCACTACTCGTGCTAGGCGGCCGTGCGGGACCTCTGATGCGATCGTGGGCGATTCGTAAGGGCGGTACGGCTCCCCACGGAGGACGCTAGCGGTGCGCGACGAAGTTCCAATTAGTCCTGCGGGCCACCTTCGTCCGCAGAGCGACCTCAGTCAGTGGTCCATCGCCGCCCATGTCACAAAATCGCAGTCCCACAACGCTCGTGAGAATCTCGAAGATACCGCCGGTATCCCCTCGAGCGTCGTGTTCACAAACGATGACTGGCTTGTGCTCGGTGAGGGTCGCGATCCCGCCTTTGAGAACTTCGAGTTCGGCCCCTTCGACGTCCAGCTTGATCAGCGACGGAACATAGTCGCGAGGGAGGGCACCGTCGAGCGTCTCGACGTCGACGTCGAACCTCTGAACGTCGGCGGCATTGTAGCCAGCAACGTCGAACCCGCTTCGTGTGTCCGCGCTAAGCACTCGCGTAAAAGGCCGCCTGCCAGTCGCGCTTCCCACTGCTGCCTCTCGGACATCGACCCGTGGAAACTCTACTCGAAGTCGTGCCGCAAGGTTGGGAAGCGGCTCGAAGGCGATGTGGCGTCCGGTAGGCGCATATCGAGTCATGTGTCGCAGGAGATTGCCTACATTCGCACCAACGTCGACGCAGTTAGCATCGGAGGGAAGCCACATCGCAAGCAGGAGACGAAGCGTCTCGTCGTCGCGCAGCGTGCGCCTTACCTCGCGGGGGCCGATTGTCCGCTGCACGAACCGCAACTGCCGTTCAAGGTCGGCAAGCTGTGCTACACGCAATATTCGTCGACGGAGAGCGGCCACCAGAAAGGAACGATAGTCGGTGAAGCAATCTGCTGAAGCCGTCAGGGACCGGGACGCGAAGGACCCAGCCGCCCTCGCCACGGAGCCCGTGCCGGCGCGGCCGTGGGCAATCTTTGTGTCATGGATGGACCACGCGCGTGCCCGCGACCTGGCTGAAGCGCTTGGCGCGCGGCTGTATGTTCCAGCGCCCGGGCTGTCCCGTGCGCCTTGGCCGTTGCGATACCTGGTGCAGTCAGTACTGACGTTTGCGTTCGTGCTGCGCACTCGGCCGCGCCATGTTCTATTCACAAACCCGCCTTTTCTTGCCGCCCTGCCGATTCTTGCGGCGGCTCGGCTCCACGGCGGCTCGGTCTGGTGCGATGCGCATTCGGGTGCCTTCAATGATGAGCGGTGGCGTAGATTTGCAAGGGCAAATCTGTTCGTGCTGAGCCGATGCGCTGGGACAGTTCTTGCAAGTGCGCGGCTGCAGAGAGAGCTTGCCGCTGACGTCAGGGTGCGCACAGTGGTAGTTGCGTCGCCCCCGGTCCAGATACAAGCCAGCTATGCCGCTCCAACACCGGTGATTGTCGGCACACTGGGCTGGGCGTGGGACGAACCAATTGACGACCTACTAGCCGCCGCCAAGCTAGTCCCGGAAATAGGCGTCACACTCACTGGGCGCGCCCCGGACGATATTCGACAAAACGGACCTCAGAACTGCACCTTTTCGGGCTGGCTGCCTCGCGAGGATATCGCGAGCTAATCGCTCGGGCAACCGCGGTTATCTGCCTCACGACCCGGGAGAGCACGATGCAGCATGGTGCGTGCGAAGCATTAGAACACGGTGCGCCGATGATTCTGAGCGGTACGAGGCGCTCCGCGAGTATTTCGATGCGGGCGGCGTCATCTTTGTGGCCGATCACCAGCCTGAGACGCTTGCCGCGGCGATGCGCATGATCGTCGCGCAGCATGCGCATATCGACGTAGTGCACTCATGGCGCGGGCCGTTCTCGGGAGAGAAGCCATCGTGCGTGCGAGGAACTAAGGAACGCGATGATGGGCGAGGGCGTTGGCTGACCTCGCGACACAAACGGTACCAACGGTTGCGGCGGTCGGCGGTCGGCGTCGGGCAAGTCAATCGCGGCGTCGTTCTGGGGAACCCTGGGGTGGATGGTCATAGGAACCATGTTCGCCCGTGCGATTGGGTTTATGTTCCCGGTCTTCCTCACACACTGGCAGTCGCATAACGCGTTTGGTGTCACCTACTTCTTCATCGGTGCGGGATTCCTCGTGGCCGAGTTCAGTACGTCGACGTTCTCGGTCGCGATGATCACGTTCGCCGCACGGGAGGGTGATCAGCGTGAAGCGGGGCGATGGTTCGCGGCGGCTGCTGTCGGATCACTTCCAGCGATCCTCGTGGCTGCGGCATTTGGCGAGTTGATCTCGTACCTGGCGAACGCGCCGCCCGGTCTTATGAGCCTTGTCGTCATTGGTTTGAGCGTTGACGGCTTCTACTTCAGTGCACTAAGCGCCCTCGAGGAGTATCGGCTTACAATCATCTACAGGAGCATCGCCAACGTCGGACAGATTGCCATGCTTATGGTTGCGGTCGCAGCCGGCTTTACGAGCTTAGGCCTGGTGCTCGCAATCTACTCACTCGTCTACTTGCTGCCGATAGGGATCATCGAGACCTACCGGCCCGGTTGGTGCGGTCCTGCGGGGATGGCCTGGGTTGTGCCGCGATCGTATTCGCACACTCGCCGTCTTTGCGGCTCCCTCTCTTGCCGCTGGTCTGTCTTATGGCGCCATTTTCGGAGGAGACATCTTCCTGGTCCACTTCTAGCGCGCCATGACTCCGCAACCTACAGTGCAGCCCGGGCGCTCGCGGTGCCACTCATCATTGCGCCGACGGCCATTGGGACCGTCGTGCAACCCCGGACAGCCGGTACGACCATTGGTGGCCAGTGGTCAATGTTCCGGCGGATATTCGGACTAGGAATAGCCATTGCGGTTATCGGAACCGTCGCCTACGGGGCGCTGGCGGGTCCGCTTGTCAGCTTGTTCTACGGAACCGGGTATTCGGGAGGCGGCCAGCGACCTCGGTTCGTGGCCGGAGCGTTAGCCCTCCTTGGAGTGCACACCTTGCTGCAATACTGGTGCCTTGGTGCGGGCCTACCGCATCTGCCAGCGATCAGTCTCGGGTGTGGGGCGGTCGTCGCAGTGGGGCTCGCCTTCGTCCTTGTCCCGGCTTTAGGTGGATCCGGAGCGGCGCTCTCAATAGGCGTGGGAATGACTCTCGCAGCGATCATGCTCTATGTACTCATCCGAGGGGCTGTAATTGCCAACGTCGGAGAGAGCCCGAGCTCATGAGCCTCGAGATGCGTGAACGCGGAGGACAGTCGGTCGCGGCTATCGGCCTGGCATTGTTGGGGGGATACGCGGTTGCCACGGGTCGGGCCAACCTTTGCCATTGCGGCCGTAATCGTCGCTTCGGCCGGCGCGGTAGTGCTCGATCGCCCGGCCCTCGCGGGACTGGCGCTGGTAGCCGCGGTGCCTGGTCTTGCCGGGCTGAAGCGAGGATTTCCGGTACCGGGATTGCGCGTGAGCGAGATCCTCATCGTTACGGCCGGAACGCTGTTGTTCCTCCGAGCGCCGGGGAGTCGATCTAAATAGGCGGCGACGCGGTTCGAGACCTGGGCGGTGCTCTACGTAATCGCCACTGGGATGGCTCGGCACGGTTGATCTGCTTCGAACTCGGTCAGCCATTCTCACAGGATGCCATCGGTAAGCTTATCGGTCCGCTGGAATTCCTCGTGTTGTACACAGCCGTGCGCAGGTGTCTAGCAACTGACAAGGACCGCGCGAAGGCTCTGCGGTGGATCCTCGTGGCTGCGGTGCCGATGGCGGGGATAGCTGTACTGCAGCAAGTTGGCGTTGAGGGACTGCGGCATTTTGCGCAGGTGTATGCACTCGATACGGACAGCACCAAAACATTTCATACGTTTTACCGTGCCACTGGGACGTTCGACCAGGGTCATATGCTGAGCGCATACCTGATGGTCGTTGTTTTGCTCGGCGTGGCCGTTCTCCTTGATGGCACGTCCGACATTTTGCCGAAACGTGCGGTCTTTTTGGTACTTGTGGCTGCTGGCGCGGGCATGGCGGCTAGTGCAACGGTGACGCCGAGTTCCTCGGCGCAGTGGCCGGGTCAGCGCTCCTCGCTTGGCGATACGGGCGTTTGGGTCGCGTTGCGCTTGGCCTGCTGGTTGCAATGAGTGTCGCCGGAATCACGGTCACGTCGGTGATCTCGGCGCGGTATCAGGAGGAGAGCTTGACGACCCGAGCGTACGTCGAGCCTGGGCTGAACGTCACGGCAAACGGTGCCTCTCCCGGCCACGGTGGCGTACCGCGTCGCCGTGTGGACGCAGGAGTTCTTGCCTACTATTGACCGGAACATCACGACTGGCTACGGTCCGGAACTGCCTCCTGGCGCGGTCTGGCAGTACACAGAGTCGCAGTACGTGACGCTGCTCCTGAGAGGTGGCTTGCCACTGTTGGTGATCTACGGGTTCCTGAACTGGTCGCTGTTCTCGGAAGCTCGCCGGAGAAGTCGACGTGCTGGTATCGACCGGGTGATAGGACGCACCGTCGCCGCGTTGGTGGTGATACTCGTCCCCATGCTGGCGGTGGAGAACTATTTCATTTACGCGGGCTTGGCTCAACTATGGTGGATTCTGGCAGGGCTACTGATGTCGACTCCAGCGATCGACCAGCCAAGGCCTGCTGTAGCCCGACAGGCAGGACAGCTGGAGCCTG
>CAWIII010000046.1:0-39291 GCA_963836065.1 uncultured Solirubrobacterales bacterium | reverse complement strand
GAGATTCATCCTCAGCCGCGACTTCGGCTGTCGGTCAGGGCGCTTGCGAGCATCGCGGCGATCAGCAGCGGCTCGTGCCGTAGCTGCCGCCCCCCGGTCGCATCTCCGAGAGCACTTTGAGAGGGAGATTGCTCTCTTAGATGCGATGCCCGTCCGGCGTGCCGTCTATGTTGGCGCGCCAGATGTCGTCGCAGGGCATGAGCTGGAGTAGCGCGAGGGCGGTCTGCCCGAGGCCGGAGCATGCTGGGTCGCGGGTGCGGTTCGACGGCCACTACGGCCCGCCGGAGCACCGGCGGCAGTACTACAGGTGTCTGCCGGCCAACGGCGATTCCCCCGCATCGCTTCACCGAGATGCTGCCGCGCGAGGAGTCCTGGGCGGACGCGTGCGAGATGTGCGAGCGCGACGTGACCTCCACGAGGGTCCGCACGCGGCGCGCAAGTATCAGTTCGTCGCGCTGGGGATCGCCGAGGCGTTGCAGATGGTCGGGGCCGGCTCGACCTACCGGGACGCGGCGCTGGTGGCGCGGGAGCGCGCGAAGCGGCTGCGGTCGGACCCTGGTAGCGGGGAGCTGCGGTTCTCGCGGCATGGGTCGCTGGTGTCTGACTGGGTCGAGGTGTTCGCGCCGGTGGTGTTCGAGCCTTACCGCCTGCGCGCGTGGCCCGCCAGCGGGTCGCTGCTGCTGGATGACTTGCCGTTCAGGGTCCGGGACCCTGACACCGGCCGCCACCGGATCGCGTTCCGGATCTTCTCCGCGCTGGGGTATGAGGGCGGCCGCCCGAAGCTGTGGCGCGTGGAGGCGTTCACGAGCAAGTCCCAGGCTGACTGGGAGGCGTTCCTCGGTGCCCTCGACGGGGCGCCGCCGCGGGTCGTGTGCGACAACGACCACGGCCTCACGAACGCGGTTGGTGCGCGCTTCCCCGACGCCGAGCTGCACCTGTGCGAGTGGCATCTGCGCCACGCGCTGGAGCGGCTGATGGGCAAGCTCCGGACCGAAGAGCCCCAGCACCAGGAGGCGATCGACGAGCTGCTCCCCGACGCCGAGGCGGCGTTCACCGGCCCCTCGTTCTGGACGCCGTTTCAAGAGCGGTGCCACGCCGCCGGCATCCCCCGACTGAGCGAGTGGCTGAACACCACCGGCCAGATCGTCGAGGACCAGTTCAACCGACGCGGACTCCGCTGGAAGCGGCCCGCCGACATGCCGCTGTCAACCTCGCCGCTGGACGCGTTCATCAACCCGATCCGCGCCTCGATCAAGCCGCGCGCCTACGGGCTGAAGAACCGCGAGCGCACCAACCGGATGCTGATGCTGATGCAGCTGCACGCCAACCGCCACGACGACGAGCGCGCCTACGTCCGGCACATCCGCGCCTGGCTTGAGGCCAACCACGGCCGCCCCAGCATCGGCCGCCGCGCGATTGTCGACGTCGGCGGCATCGCCTCGTTGCGCTGACGAACCCTTCCGCCACGAAGCATCGCATCTGCGAGAGCGATCTGGTCATCAGAGTGCTCTTCGAGATGCGACTGGGGGCTGCCGCTAGGTCACGCGCATGACGCGATAGCCCGCCGCCAGCAAGGCCATGTCCTTCCGGCGATCGCGTTCGAACGCTCCCCGGTGTCCGTGGTATCGATAGCCGTCCACGTCGACGATCAGCCGGCACGCGGGCCACAGGAAGTCGACCATGTACCCCTCCAAGCGCGAGTTGACCAACGGCTCGGGCAATCCCGCAGCCCTCACCAGCGTGCTCATTCTTCGCTCACCCTCGTAGCGTGTAAATCCCCGCTCGGTCTCGTTACGCAGTAATGCTCGCAGCGTTCCGACGCCCCGGCGAGACCCGACTCGATCGAGCGCCGCCTCGAGCTCTCGATCTCCCCGGCCCGCCAATGCAGATCGCCAAGCTCGAGCCGAGCGACCTCGAACCACCGCAGACCGAGCCGTGCGAGCAGCATCAGGATCGCGACATGTTGCGCGCAACATGTCGCGATCTATGTCGCGACCCCGGCTATGTTGCCGGTCGTCTGACTCGAGTTACGGCAGGCTTCGGGGAGACCGGCGCGTTCGGGCATCGGTCGTGCTGAGGATTTGATCGCAGTCTGCGGACTGCCGTGAGTGCGCAACATATTTTGGTCGCGATGCTGCTCCGGCTTTGCAAACCACAGTGGGAGCGATCGTGACTGGATCGAGTCGCAGGCCGGTGCGGGGTCCGTTGGGTCCGTTTGCGGATGGTATTGCTGTTCATCTTGCCGAGCAGGGGCATTCGCGGCGGTCGGTGCTGGGTCATTTGCAGCGCGTCGGGCATCTGAGTCGCTGGATGGCGGCTGAGGGGCTCGAGGTCGCGCAGCTGACGCCCTCGACGGTCGAGCGGTTCCTCGCGGAGCGGCGTCGGCTGGGTTACGTGGTGATGGTCTCGCCACGGGGCACCGGCCCACTGTTCGGCTACCTGGAAGGGCTTGGCGTGCTTGAGGTCGAGGAGGTTGTGCGCACGTCGGCGCAGGTGCTGCTTGAGGACTTCAGGAGCTATTTGCTCAACGAGCGCGGGCTTCAGCACGGCTTCCCTATACGTGGACGCCGCGCGTGTGTTCGTCGCGGAGCGCTCCGAGCCGCTGGGCGATGATCTCGCGCGCCTGTCTGCGGCCGCGATCACCGCGTTCGTGCTGGATCGGTCGCGCCGCGGGAGCGTGAAGACGGCCTCGAACCTGATATGTGCGCTGCGGGCGCTGCTCGCGTTCCTGCACCTTCGAGGCGATACCTCGGTGGCTAGGCGCAGCAGGTTGCTGGCGCGGGGGCTTGACGGCACTCAGGTTCAGCTGCTGCTCGAAAGCTTTGACCGCGACAGCGCCGTGGGCAGGAGAGATCTCGCGGTCGTTACGCTGCTCGCGCGGCTGGGGCTGCGTGCCGGGGGGGTGGCAAGGCTCAAGCTCGACGACGTGGACTGGAGCGCCGGCGAGATCGTCGTCGTCGGCAAGGGACCGCGGCTTGAACGGCTGCCGCTTCCCAATGACGTGGGCGAGGCGATCGTTCAGTACGTGCGCGAGGCGCGCCCACGCGTGACCGCGATCGTGGTGCGAGCCGGGGCGCGGGCCGGGCTCGCGCCGATTGGCCCCCATCGCCTGCGGCATACGGCCGCGACCGAGATGCTCAGGACCGGCGCCTCGCTTCCTGATATCGGGCAAGTGCTGCGCCACCGGCGCCTTCAGATCCCGGTGTTGAATTTCGGTGACCGGCGCGGGCGACGGTTCGCGTTAGGTTCGAAGGCAGAGTCGAGGTCTGACTCATCTCAGATCTGACCCGGGAAGTCGGTGTCTTCGCTCTGAAGTGTCGACCTCGGCTCATGCCTTCGAGGATCGGCCTGACTTGAGAAGAGCGTTCGCCCCTCTCTCCGAGACGGGGCGCCCACCGGGATGTTGTCGGCCGGTCCGCCAACAACAAACTACGCCGGGAGGTCAAGTGATGAGAGCCAAGCAGCGCGGTCCGGGACCGTCGAGCACGCTGATCACGCCCGATCGTGCGGGCAACGTGGTCGGGGTCGATCCACACAAGCGCACCCTGACCGCGACGGTCGTTGATTCCCGCGGCGGGATCCTCGCCGGCGAGCGCTTCCGCGTGTCCGGGGACGGGCATCGGGCGCTTGAGGCGTGGGCGCAGCAGTTCGGGGCGATCGCGCGGTGGGGGATCGAGGGCGCGTCTGGCTGGGGGCGTCACACGGCGGTGTTCCTGACCGGCCGTGGCTATGACGTGCGGGACGTGTGCGCGAACCGTACGCCGCGGTCTGACCGCGCGCGCCAACGCGGCAAGTCCGACACGCTTGATTCTGAGCGGATCGCCTGCGAGACGCTCGCGCACCCGCTGCTGCCCAAGGCGTTCAAGCCCGCCGGCCAGGACAGTCGCCCGGACGAATCCGATCAGCTGCTCGCGCTGTGGCATAACCGGCGCGGTTCGATCCTGACCAGCCGCCAGCACCTCGTCAACGAGGCCGAGCACCTGCTCTGCGAGCTGTTGTTGGAGCTGTCAGAGCAGCTGTCCGACAGCAAGGCCGTCCGGCCGAGGCTGGCCGCGCTCGCGCGCCGCAACCGCCGCCGGCGATATGACCCGCCAACCCGCCTGCGGCTGCAGCTGCTCGACCGATACACCGCGCAGATCACCGCGCTTGACCGCGAGGAGAAGACGGTCCTCACGCACCTGAGGGCGCTCGTGCGCTCGAGCGGCTCGACGCTTGGGGAGCTCTGCGGCCTTGACACCCGCTCAGTCGCCGAGCTGCTGGTCGAGGTCGGCGACCCTCGCCGGTTCACCGAGGGCGGGTTCGCGCGCTTTACCGCCTCAGCGCCGCTGCCCGCCTCGACCGCCGAAGGACCTGGCGAGCCGGTCCGCCACCGCTTCAACCCCGGCGGTAACCGGCGGATCAACGCGATCCTGCACCGGATGGCCGTCACCCAACTGCGCTGCGAACCACGCGCCCAAGCGATCTTCGCCAACGCGCGCGCTCACGGTCACACCAAGAAGGAGGCCCGCCGGATCCTCAAGCGCCACCTCTCCGATGTCATCTACCGCCGCATGATCCGTGACCTCGCCTCACACTCCACCCAGCTCCTCCTCGCTGCCTAATCGCGCGCGGCCCCGCGCAGTCAAGGAGTGGCCCGACAGGGCCGAGCGCAGCGAGCCGCACAGCGGCATCCTTGACGGCGATCAGCGGCCACGCGCCACCAATCCCACAAGGAGGGGCTTGACATAGATGGCATGTGCAATGCCAATCCTCGTTCCGTCCGGCCCGTCGTGTAGGGACCCCCTCGGCTCAAGCGCGGCGCTGGGCCGTGCAGGCTTGCAAACCATGGAGCTTGAGGAGGCCCCTGATGGCAATCCTAATGGGACTCGATCAGCATCGAGCGCAGATCACCACCGACTGGGTGGATACCTCGACCGGCGAGGTCTCCAGGGCGCGCGTCGCGCCGGCGGACCGCGCGGGCGTGCGCCGGTTCTTTGCCCGGTTTCGCGGCCAGGCGTTGGAGGTCGCGTTGGAGGCGACGACGGGCTGGCGGTTCGTGGTCGAGGAGCTTTACCGGATCGGAGCGATCGTGCATCTCGCCGAGCCGGCCGACACCGCTGCGTTGCGCGGCAGCAAGAAGCGCGCCAAGAACGACCGCGCCGACGCCCGGCATCTACGCGAGCTATTGATGGCCGGCAGGGTGCCCGAGTCGTGGATTGCGCCGGCCCACATCCTCGACCTGCGCGCGCGGGTGCGTCTGCGCCACACGCTCTCAGCGCAGCGCGGCGAGTGGCAGCAGCGGATCCAGTCGGTGCTCTATCACCACGGCTGCCCCAAGCGCGGGGACCTGATCAACCAAGTAGGGCTGACGTGGCTGGCCGCCCAGCCGCTGCCGGCGTCCGCGCGCGAGCAGATCACGGTCGCGCTGGCGATGATCGACGCGCTCGAGCGCCAGCTCGCGCCGCTAGACAAGCAACTGCGCACCTACGCCCGCCGCCAGCCGGGCTGCAAGGCGCTGCAAGCCCACTACGGAATCGGGCCGCTAACGTCGGTCACGATCCTGGCCGAGCTCGGCGACCCGAGCCGCTTCTGCTCCTCCACACAAGCCGTCCGGTTCTCCGGGCTGGACATTACCGTGCACGCCTCCGACCAGCGCCGCGCGCCCGGCCACCTCTCCCGCCAGGGACCGCCAGCGTTGCGCTGGGCGCTGTTCGAAGCCGCCCAGTGCGCCCGCCGGCCAAACTCACCCGACCACGCCTACTACGTCCAGGCCGCGGAGCGGCTCGGTGGCAACCGCGCCTGCCTGTCGATCGCGCGCAAACTGCTCAAGCGCAGCTACCACACGCTGCGCGAGCTCGGCGAGGAGGCCCTGCAACCCGCATGACCTCAGCGGTGCGCGCCAAGCCCTCATTCACACAGATGCGCCGCGGCCAGCTCAGTCAAGTCGGATGTAGTGGTGTAACGAGTAGAGCTCGTCGGTGAGGTTGGCGTCTCAGGCCTGAGCTTAGAAGTGTTCACCTCCTCGTTGTCTGCTTGGGGGGAGGGCATACGGGACTTCCTCGTAGTTTGGTGACTTCGGGGGTAATGGGCAACGGTTTGATCGGTGGTTCATGCGCGGGGGGATCAAGCGGTCATGGATGCCGTGCCGTGGAATCCGGATGATCGATGCGGGGGACTCGCCCGTAGGGCGCCGTGAGCCGCTCGCCGAGCGGGCCAGACGTTGGCGCAGCTGAGAAGCCCGCCTTGCCAGGGGGTCGGACCAACCGTCGCTTCGCCCCCTTCGATGCAGCGGTCGTTTGCCGGTGTGCGCCGAGCCGAGCGTTCGCGTTGAAACAGATGCCGGCGGGTGGGTTCCTGTGGGTCGCGGTCATCGGCCGGAGGGCGTTAGACGGGCCCAGGACGCGTCCGTGTGCAACCCGAGGGTTACGGCTTGGCTGGATTGGGTCGGCGGGTGGCTCAGGCGGCGGTGAGACTGGGTACCTCCTGCTCGACCTGGGGGGGCTCGGGGTCGGCGCAGCTCAGCGCCATCGACTCGACCGACAGGTAGCGCCGCTGGACGAGCCATTCGTCGTTCTGTTCGGAGAGCAGCGCGCCGGCGAGGCGGATCACCGCCTGGTCGTTGGGGAAGATCCCGACGACGTCGGTGCGCCGGCCGATCTCCTTGTTGACACGCTCCAGCGGGTTCGTTGAGCGCAGCTTGGTCCAGTGCTCGGACGGGAAGTTGTAGAACGCGATCAGGTCTTCCTCGGCCGTCTCGAGCAGCTCGCATACCTTCGGCGCGATCCCCTGCAGCCGTTCGAGCACGTGCCCGACGCGCGCGCGGGCCTGCTCGAGGCCCTCGGCGTTGAACACCTCGCGCAGCGCGGCGGCGACAAGCCCGCGCTGGTCGCGGCGGCAGTGCATCACCATGTCGCGGAGGAAGTGGACGGTGCAGCGCTGCCATGGGCAGCCCAGCACGCGGGCGATCGCTGCTTTGAGTCCCTCGTGCTGATCGGAGATCGCCAGCCGCACCCCATCCAGCCCGCGCTGCTTGAGCCCGCGGATGAACTCGACCCAGAACGCGCCGGACTCGACCTCGCCGACATCAAGGCCGATCACCTCCCGCACCCCGGTCTCGTGCACCGCATAGGCAACCACCAGCGCCTTGGACACCACCCGGCCGTGGTCACGAACTTTGACCTGCTTCGCGTCGAGCCAGAGATACGGGTAGGCCCCCTCCAACGGCCGCCCGCGAAACAGCTCGACCTGCTGATCCAGCGCCCGGCAGATCGCGCTCACGCGGTCCTTGGTCATCCCGTCGATCCCCAGCTGCTCCACCAGCCGATCGACCTTCCGCGTCGAGACACCGTTCACATACGCCTCCAACACAACCGCAACGATCGCCTGCTCACTGCGCCGGCGGGCCTCCAGAAAGCTCGGAAAGTACGCCGGACCCGACCGCTTCTTCGGGATCAACAGCTCGAGCTCCCCAACCCTGGTCTCCCACGCCCTGGGCCGATACCCGTTGCGATGCGTGACGCGCGTCCCCGGCGCGACCTCGCCGAGCCCGGCACCCACCTCAGCGCTGACCTCGGCCTCCATCACCTCACGGGCGACCAGCGCGACCGCCTCGCGCACGAAATCCTCAAGCCGACCATCCATCGTCTTGGCGACGACATCGGCAACCGTCATGCTCTGAACTTCGGCCATCGTGGTGTCTCCATTCGTCTGATTGCGATAACAGCCGACGAGTTCGGCGCCACGGTGGCCGACCCCTCTTCAGCGGTCGACCCCCGAGACGCTCGTTACACCACTTCTACCGACATGACCGCCAGCTCCCGCCAAGCTCCCGCCGCCACCCCCACGTGGACGGCCATCATAGACCGAGCGGCCGCAACGCTTCCCCCAGCGGGATCACCCCATCAACCATCATGTCGCCGACCCGGAAGCACCCCGGATCGTGGACCGAGATAAGGCTGGGCGCCCGCGCGCACCACAACCCTCGCCCCGACCACGACCGCGCACCACCCAACCATCCAGCAGCTCAACCATCGAACCCAGAATCGCACTTGACAAGCGACGGCTGCACAGATAAGGAGCCTTCAGAATCCGGCGAAGCGCCGCACGCGAAGCGAGCGAGCGTCATTGCCCGCAAAGCGAAGCACTGGGACGTGGTGCGGCCATCGTCGCCCCCCGGGGTTAGCCACGTCTGCGAGCACAGCCAACGCGTCCAAGGCTCGTCGGGTGCGGTAGCCGATGCTCACGGCGAGGGGGAAGGAAACCTCCACGACGAGCTGGGAACTGGTTCAGATGGCCGAAGCCATCGCGGTGCACAAACAGACGATCGCCCGGCGGGGCGCGGATGCTCGCGCCACGGCGCAGAAGCAGTGACCCGACCCGATGAGATCGGGCCGACGCGTTTGACAGTTTCGCCGATCAGCCAGCCGCTCGTGGTGCCGCGGCTGTCCAGTGTTCGACAACGCCACTGTGCGCCAGCATCCTGAATACAGCGGCTGCTAGGCAACTCGTGATGACACACGCGCCGCTGTCGGCCGGTGGCGCGTGAGTTCGCACGTCGCTCGTCCGTTGCTCTAAGCGGTAGAGTAGCGACATCTGATAGGGGCATCTGGGGCTTCAGGGCATCTGGGGCTTCAGGGCATCTGGTGGAGTGCCCATGATCGAACCGCGGCTGGGCCGCAGCGATTTCTGGGGTTTGTTAGGAGCGCATAACTGTGCTGGAGGGGCGAAGGCGAGCAGCATTTCGATCCGAGCTGAGGCGGGTCGTCTTCGCCCGCCCGCGGGCGTCGCGGCGGCTCCGGCTTGTGCTGATCAGCGCGGTAGCGATGTGTCTTTTGCTCGCGTTGACGGCAAGTGCCCGGGACGGGGCCGGAGCTTCCGCGGGCGGGGTCCGCGCCAAGACTGCGGCGGCGCCGTTTCCGCTCTTGGTGCGCCAGATCTCTTTGCGCAAACTCCGCGGTCGGATCGTCGGAACCGCGACCATCGTGAACACCGGGACTGCCCGGGTCCGGTCGACGACCGGCTTGCTCGGCCTTGGGCGGGGTTCTGGCGGTAACGCAACAGGCGTTCATACCTTCTTGGTTCGCTCGCTTCCGCCTCGGAGTTCGAGGAGGGTGCGGTTCACGACCCGGTTGGTCCGCGCCCTGCCCGTCGGCTCCGGGACATACAAGGTCCTGATCTGCACTGACATCTACAGCCAGCTCCAGCGATTCGCCCAGAACACGAACTGCTCGCCTGGCGCCAGGCTGGCGATTTCAACCATCAGCCTTCCTAGGCCATCAGGGCCGGTGCCGAAGACGATCATCAGGACGGGCCTCGCGAGTGTCAGCAGAAGCTCGACCGCGGCTTTTCGCTTCGTGTCTACGGTTGGCCGTAGCACCTTCGAATGCAGCCTCGACGATGGTCTATGGCTCGCGTGCAGCAGCCCTCAGGGCTACACCGCGCTCGTCGAAGGTCCACACGCGTTTGCTGTACGCGCGATTAGCCCCTCGGGCAAGGAGGACCCGACCCCCGTCCACGCATCGTGGACCGTACATACGGTCCCCCCGGCGGTGACGTTGAGGAGTCCGGTGCGCCGGAGCACGACGCACAACAACAAGCCAGCGTTCTCGGGGGCGGGCGGCACGGCGCCGGTGGATTCGTCGACGATCACGGTCAAGGTGTTCTCGGGCTCGAACGCCTCGGATTCGCGTGTGCAGACGCTCACGGCGACCGTCTCCGGCGGGAAATGGTCGGTGGCAGCGACCCAGCCGTTGGCGGACGGCACCTACACCGCGGAGGCGGAGCAGTCCGACAGCGCCGGCAACACGGGCGTGAGCACGCCCAGCACCTTCACGATCGGTACCACACCGCCAGCACGTGTGAGCGACCTTGCGGTGGGCGGCAACGCGACCGCCGCGACGCCGAGCACGTACTCGATCGGCGGCACCGTCTCCGGGCTCTCCGGCACGGTGGTGTTGCAGGACAACGGCGGCAACGATCTCAGCGTCAGCAGCGACGGCCCGTTCACGTTCAGCGCGCCGGTCGCCGACGGCGCCGCCTACAACGTCACCGTCAAGAGCAACCCGAGCGGCCAGACCTGCACCACCTCCGGCGCCGCCGGCACCGTCGCGTCGGCGAACGTCACCAGCGTCGCCGTCACGTGCACCACATCGACCACGACACCGACCCCCGGCGAGGACGACTTCAACCGGGCGAATGGTGGTCTGGGTGCTGGTTGGGTGACGATGAGCGATGGCGGCCTGTCGATCGTGTCGCAGGCGGTGGTCGGGACGGCGGGGGCGACCGCGGGCGACATCCGGGTCGGTGAAAGCTACGGCAGCGACCAGTATTCGCGGATCGAGGTGACCTCGACCCAGCTCAGCGGCGGCGAGTGGATCGGCCCGACGGTCCGCAGCCAAAACGGCGGCCAGAACACCTACCTCGGCATCTACTTCTGGAACAACGGCAACCCGCAGCTACGGCTCTACAAACGCACCAGCGGCACCTGGATCCAGCTCGGCAACTCCTACGACAGCGGCCCCCTGCCCGCAGGCACCCAGCTCACGCTCAGCGCCGTCGGCTCCAAAATCTCCTTCCAGCAAAACGGCACCGAACGGATCGCCGCAACCGACACCACCCTCACCGGCGGCGCCCCCGGCCTCATGACCTACGACGCCGCCACAACCGACAACTGGGCCGGCGGCAACGCGACCGCCGCGACGCCGAGCACGTACTCGATCGGCGGCACCGTCTCCGGGCTCTCCGGCACGGTGGTGTTGCAGGACAACGGCGGCAACGATCTCAGCGTCAGCAGCGACGGCCCGTTCACGTTCAGCGCGCCGGTCGCCGACGGCGCCGCCTACAACGTCACCGTCAAGCGCAACCCGAGCGGCCAGACCTGCACCACCTCCGGCGCCGCCGGCACCGTCGCGTCGGCGAACGTCACCAGCGTCGCCGTCACGTGCACCACATCGACCACGACACCGACCCCCGGCGAGGACGACTTCAACCGGGCGAATGGTGGTCTGGGTGCTGGTTGGGTGACGATGAGCGATGGCGGCCTGTCGATCGTGTCGCAGGCGGTGGTCGGGACGGCGGGGGCGACCGCGGGCGACATCCGGGTCGGTGAAAGCTACGGCAGCGACCAGTATTCGCGGATCGAGGTGACCTCGACCCAGCTCAGCGGCGGCGAGTGGATCGGCCCGACGGTCCGCAGCCAAAACGGCGGCCAGAACACCTACCTCGGCATCTACTTCTGGAACAACGGCAACCCGCAGCTACGGCTCTACAAACGCACCAGCGGCACCTGGATCCAGCTCGGCAACTCCTACGACAGCGGCCCCCTGCCCGCAGGCACCCAGCTCACGCTCAGCGCCGTCGGCTCCAAAATCTCCTTCCAGCAAAACGGCACCGAACGGATCGCCGCAACCGACACCACCCTCACCGGCGGCGCCCCCGGCCTCATGACCTACGACGCCGCCACAACCGACAACTGGGCCGGCGGCAACGCGACCGCCGCGACGCCGAGCACGTACTCGATCGGCGGCACCGTCTCCGGGCTCTCCGGCACGGTGGTGTTGCAGGACAACGGCGGCAACGATCTCAGCGTCAGCAGCGACGGCCCGTTCACGTTCAGCGCGCCGGTCGCCGACGGCGCCGCCTACAACGTCACCGTCAAGAGCAACCCGAGCGGCCAGACCTGCACCACCTCCGGCGCCGCCGGCACCGTCGCGTCGGCGAACGTCACCAGCGTCGCCGTCACGTGCACCACATCGACCACGACACCGACCCCCGGCGAGGACGACTTCAACCGGGCGAATGGTGGTCTGGGTGCTGGTTGGGTGACGATGAGCGATGGCGGCCTGTCGATCGTGTCGCAGGCGGTGGTCGGGACGGCGGGGGCGACCGCGGGCGACATCCGGGTCGGTGAAAGCTACGGCAGCGACCAGTATTCGCGGATCGAGGTGACCTCGACCCAGCTCAGCGGCGGCGAGTGGATCGGCCCGACGGTCCGCAGCCAAAACGGCGGCCAGAACACCTACCTCGGCATCTACTTCTGGAACAACGGCAACCCGCAGCTACGGCTCTACAAACGCACCAGCGGCACCTGGATCCAGCTCGGCAACTCCTACGACAGCGGCCCCCTGCCCGCAGGCACCCAGCTCACGCTCAGCGCCGTCGGCTCCAAAATCTCCTTCCAGCAAAACGGCACCGAACGGATCGCCGCAACCGACACCACCCTCACCGGCGGCGCCCCCGGCCTCATGACCTACGACGCCGCCACAACCGACAACTGGGCCGGCGGCAACGCGACCGCCGCGACGCCGTCGCCGCTGCTGATCCAGTACCGCAGCACCGACTCGAACGGCGTCGCGTCGTACAACTTCACCTCCTCCGACGACGGATATGGCACGCACGTCCTCAGGGTTCTGGCTCCGACCAATCCGGCGCCCGGCGTCCCCCACAACTTCCTCTACGTCCTCCCGGTTGAGCCGGAGCTGGGAACCGTCTATGGCGACGGACTGGAGACCTTGCGCGGCCTCAACGCGCAGAACCAGTACAACCTCACGATCATCGAGCCCTCGTTCGCGATCGACCCCTGGTACGCGGATAACCCCAACGACCCGAACCTCCACTACGAGACCTTCCTGACAAACGATCTCGTGCCCTGGGTGACGCAGAACCTCACACCCCCCGCCGCCTCGCAACCCTTCGCGCCACTGACGGGGAACGGGCAGAACTGGCTGATCGGCTTCTCGAAGTCGGGGATCGGGGGTGCGGATCTCCTCCTCAAACACCCGGACCTCTTCGCCGTGGCGGCGTCCTGGGACTTCCCCGCCGACATGGCCACCTACAGCCAGTTCGGGTCGAGCTCCGCGAACAACTACGGGACAGACGCCAACTTCCAGGCCAACTACCGCCTGACGCCCACCTTCGTGGACACTCACAAGACGCCGTTCCTGAGCAAGAACCGGATCTGGATCGGCGGGTACTACGACATTTTCGGGACGGACGTCGCCGACTACGACGCGCTCCTGACCTCGGAGGGGATCGCGCACACGACCGAGACGCCACAGTTAATGCCTCACAGGTGGGACTCCGGGTGGATCCCGATCGCCTTGAGCGCTATGAGTCAGGACGGCGCCGCGCTGGCTGCGACGCTTTAAGCTTGGTCGCAGCTCCGCCCGCAAGTCCAGCTCGCACCCGGGCAGCGGCTCAACCTTCGCGGCCGTAACCCATGGCTCGACGGGCTCGCACCGACTCAGTATCGGCGCGCCGGCGACACCATCATCAGCGCCGTCCGGAGCAACGACACGTTCGTCGATCTAACCCGCATGCCCATGCGGTTCGCGAGCAATCGCCCGGGCGTGGTCTCGGTCGATGGCGACGGAATTCTGCGAGCGGTGTCTCCCGGAGTAGCCACGATCAGCGTGACGATAGGAGGCGTGACCGCCACCACCCCATTCGTCATCAGTCCGCCTTCCCCGCCCGGCGTCGTCCCAACGCCGCCGGCGCCTTCGATCCCGCCGCTCGGAGCATCAGCAACCAAAGGCTCGCGCTAGCCGCGAAACCGCTCGCGCGCGCAAGTAACGGCCCAGTAGCCGGGTCCGTGTCGCCAGGGGCAAAGTAGTGTCTTCTAATCTGCATTGCAGGACGCGCTGGCTCAGGCTGCTCGGGCTTCCCCGCCGGGGTCGAGGTCGAGATGGGTGTTCATGTCGAGCGTGAACTTGCCGTAGGCGTTGATGTGGTTCCAGAACAGCGGCGTGAGCGCCTTTCGATCTCGGTCTGTGAGTCGATCTGACCATTGCGGTTCGGCGAGGACTTGCTGGACGAGCATGGTGTTGATGAGGACGAGCGCGGATTGGAGGAGGTGCATGGCGAGCACCGAGATCTCTTGGTCTTCACGGTCCTCGCCGGTCAGCTCCGAGTCCTTGCCGTAGAAGATGAAGTCGACGCCGCTGTTCCAGTGCTCGATGATCTGCCGGCCTTTTTGAACTTCGCGGCGGACCGTCTCGTCGGCGAGGTAGTCGCACAGGAAGATCGTCCGCGCGGCGCGCCCGAGTTCTTCCATCGCCTGGTGGGCGGGGTGTCTGGGGCCGCCGCGGGTGAACCGGCGGAGCAGCTGCTGGGCTTCGGCGATGCCGAGCTTGAGCGCAGTGGCGTACTTGAGGAGCTCGTCGTACTGCTGGGCGATCAGCTTCCAGTCGATGGACCGGGCGGAGATCACGGGCGCGATGGTCGACCAGGCGCGGTCGGCTTCGAACCCCGGGCCATAGAGAGGAACCTCGCCGATCCGCTTCAGCCGGGGCATCAGCTTGAAGCTGAGCAGCTCGCAGAACCCGAAGCCGACGATCGAGGCGCCGTGCGTGTCGGTGTAGTTGGCCTCGATGTCCGCGTCGGTGCCGTGGTGCAGCAGTCCTTGGAGCATCGCGGCGACCTCGGAGGCCGAGCAGGTGGTCAGCTGGCTGTAGATGCATAGCTGCTTGCGTTCGACGTGCCAGTAGACCGTCACGCCGGGCCCGCCGTAGCGGGCGTGCCATTCGGTCATCAGGTTCGAGTCCCAGGAGCCGAACTGTTTGGAGTCCGAGGCGCACGCCGTGCCGGCACCCCAGATCGTCGCGTCCCTGATCGCGAGCGTCTTGTTGACGACGCTGGTGATCGCGCGGCGGAGGTTCTCGCGGTTGAAGTAGATCTTGCGGAAGCGACGCAGCGCGGCCTCGGTGTCGGCCGGGTGCCCGTCGATCGCGTCGGCGATCCGCTTGATCCCGATGTTCGCGCCGAGCGCAAACGACACCAGCAGCTTGCGCCGCTGCGCCGTGTCTGCATCGGTGATCTCCCGCGAGGCGACCGAGGTCAGCTCGCGCGTGAACGCGGTGAGGTGATCGGCGTCCTTGAGCACGTCGAGCAGGTCGATCGTCCCGTGCCGGCGTGCGATCTCCTCCCGCAGCGGCTTCAGGTTCGGAGCGTCCGGTAGCGGCTCGAGCGCCGGAACCGAGATCCACGGCTTCCCATGCCTGGTCGTGATCCGCACCCCTCCCGCGGTGCCAGCGCTGATTGCCCGATCGAGCCGGACCAGCCCCGCGCGCAGTCGATGCTGCAGATCGGCGACGAACGCGGCCGGATCCCGGGGCTTGCGGATCGCCGCGTAGTGCACGTCCCGGTTGTGCTCGAACTCGGCGGGCAGGTCTTCGTCGGCGTGGCGCCAGCGCCGCGCCCCCTCGACGTACACCTCGCGGCGGCGAATCGCTTCGCGCAGCGCGCGGAGCACGCACAGCTCATACGGGATCCGCTCCACCCGCCCATGCTCGTCGACGACCGCCTGGCGCCACCTGAGGCACGACGCCAGCGATCGGAACCAGCTCGCCGGCCCGATAGAAGCGCTGCTGGCCCGGGGCTGCCAGATAACGCCCGAGCAACTCGAGCGCGTCCTTCACCGGCCGGTAGGCGGTGTTCGAGTCGCGGAACTCAAGCGCCTCAATCAGCTTCGGCAGCATCCGCCGGTAGTGGTCGGAATAGGAGCCGCGGATCACCTTTCGCACGCGTTTCTGGAAGATCCGCTCGTTCGCTTTGGCCTCCTTCACGAGATCCCGCAGCGTCGCTTCTGAGACGACCGGGAACAGCGCGGAGCGGACCGTGTCATCTGGGTGCTCAACTGCGGCCTCGGCGAGCGCGAACCGCAGACCATGCTTGCCGCGGACCTTCTTCAGGTCCTTGACCAGCTCGCCCTCGACCCGGTTCTCCGCGCGGGTGCGGATCTTGTGCACGACCTCGATCAGCAGATCGACCAGCGAGTCCGTTATCTCCGCGGTCCGCGACCAGCACAGCACCGCCAGCAGCGTCAGCCGCACCGGTTGTGGCGTCGCTCGCAGATCGGAGGGGTAGGCAGCGGACGCGCGCGCCCGCCACGCGGCGATCAACCGCTCCGAGCAGTCCGCGAACAAGTCCACCGGCAGGCCGATCGCGCGGACCCGCTCAAGCTTCTCCAGTTCCTCCAGGATCGTGTTCAAGCTCGCCGGGGCCGGGTCGCTCTTGAGCTCCGCGAGAAACCCGTCCCCCGCAGCCTCGACCAGCTGCTCGAGCCGATCGACGGCCCCAACGGGCAACCGCTCGAGGATCGTCGAGGTGAAGCGTCGTTCGAATAGAGACCGGCCGGCGCCGAGGATCCGCTCGATCCGCGAGCCGCCTGGCGGCTCGATCCGCTGCTCGCGAAAGCGCGCCAGCAGATCGTCGCGGAGCTGCTCCGCCCGGAGCTCGACCGGGCACAGCTCCCTGGCAAGCCACTGCGCCATTCGCTGCTCATCCTCGCCGGTCGCCTCTCGGAACCCGAGCTCCTGGCGGATCTGCGCCCGGTGATACTTCACCGCCCGTCCCGTCCACCCGTACCCGGCAAACTCCTCGGCATCGATCTTCAGCTGCCCGGCCACATAGTCCACGACGGCTGCAGCAAGCTCGCCAGGCCCGCGCGGGAAACGGCCCTCCAGATCGAAGAACTTCAGCAGCAGCGCGAACCCCAGCCGGTCTCACCCGCCTTGTTCGACAGCAGCCGCCAGTCCGCCTCATCAAGCGTCCAACGGGCGATCAGATCCTCGAGCTCCCATTCCCGTCGCATCGGCTACTCCTCCAGTTCGAGCGCTTCCATCGCCGCCTGCCGATCCGCAGCCGAGGGCAGGCTGTACCGCCGCGTCGTCTCAAGCCGACGGTGGCCGGCCAGCTCCGCGACCAACACCAAGTCGTTTCCGCCGCGCACCAGGTTCGTCACGCACGTATGCCGCAGCACGTGCGCCGAGAGCTCAAGACCGGCGCGCGCCGCCACGCCGCGCACAGCGCGATCGACCGACCGGGCCGTGAGCCGACCGCCCGCGGCCCGAGCAGCAACGCCCGCTCGTCATCCGCGGCGCGGGCGACACGATCCGCCAGCAAGCGCTCCAGAGCGTCCCGGCACGGTCGGTTCAACGGCACCTCCCGGTACACCTCACCCTTCCCCGACCGGACCACTAGCACGCCTTTGCGCGCAGAGATCGACACGTCGCCGACGTCGAGGTCGACGAGCTCGTGGAGCCTCAGCGCGGTGTACAGCAGCAAGGTCACGATTGCTCGATCCCGCGGCCTCGAGGCCTCGGCGGCGCGCAGCAGCGCCCGCTGCTGCTCCTCCGACAGCGCCTTGGGCGCCGCCTGCGCGAGCGGCTCGCGCTGCACGTTCGCCGGCCCCAAACCCAGGAACCGGTTGAAGTGATCGACAGCCGCCAGGGCCAGGTTCACCGACGAGGGCTTCCAGCCCCGCTCGACCTTCAGATGACGCTTGAAGTCGCGCGCGGCGTGATCGCGCCACCGGGGATCAGTGATCGCCACCCGGGCTGCGGCCGTCCGGCGAGCCAGGCACCATAGGCGCCGACATGCTGGCCGTATGCATCCCGGGTCCTGGCCGCCAGCGGCGCCCGCTCCAGATCCCGCAGATACCGCTCCACAGCCGCGCCGATCCTGTCCCCGCCGCCCTTCCGCTTATTAGTGGACGTCGATTTCGGTCGTTGTGATGCTGCCACGACGGGATTAGTAGACGTTTCGCCGGACGGAAACATCTTCTAAGGTGCCTTAGAAGGTGTTTTGAAAGTCAGGGTTTGAGGTTCTTATGTCGAACTGTGGGGTGTGTCGGCCAAACGGCGCTACCCGACGGATTTGACCGATCGGCAGTGGGAGCTGATCGAACCGTTGCTGCCCGAGCCGGGCACCGGGGGTCGTCCTGTCGAGCACCCCAAGCGCGAGGTCGTCAACGCGATCCTTTATCACGTGCGGGCGGGCGGATCGTGGCGGATGCTGCCCAAGGACTTCCCGCCGTGGCAGACCGTGTACGGGTACTTTCGTGACTGGCGCAAGGACGGCACCCTTGATCGTGTTCACGACGCTCTGCGCGAGCGGGTGCGCGTCAAGGAAGAGCGGCGCAACCCGGCGCCGTCGGCGGGGATCGTTGACTCCCAGTCGGTGAAGGGCGCGGACACCGTTTCCGCGGAGACGCGCGGGTATGACGCGGGCAAGAAGATCAACGGCCGCAAGCGTCACATCGTCGTAGACACGATCGGTCTGCTGCTGGTCGTGATGGTCACCGCCGCCTCGGTCCAGGATCGCGATGGTGGACGCGGAATCCTCAAGCGGCTGCACTCGGCGCTCGACTCGGTCCGCCACATCTTCGCCGACGGCGGCTACCAAGGACAGCTCGTCGCGATCGCAAAGAGCGCCTGGAACATCGTCGTCGAGGTCGTCAAGAAGCCCGCTGATCAGATCGGCTTCGCGGTCCTCCCTCGCCGCTGGGTGGTCGAACGCACCTTCTCCTGGCTGATGCGCTGGCGCCGACTCGTCCGCGACTACGAACGCCTATCCGAAACGCACGAAGCGATGATCAAGTGGGCAATGGTAGGGATGATGCTCAACCGCCTCGCACCACCACCCGGCCCCAGACCCTGGACATCCAAGAAGAAGCGCCAATGACCCCTTCCAAAACACCTTCTTAGAAGACGGCGCCTCGAGTCGAGGGGCCGCTGCCGCATCCCGGCGTGCGAAAAGCGAGACTCGGTGTCGAAGGGCCGGAGGGGCGGGCCGGGCTCGCTGTGATGGCCGCCGAGGGAGTGTGCTCACTCCTCAGCTGAGACTCTTGAGATTGGCGCGAAGCGCTGCAGTGGATGGGTGATCGGGGCCGTAGACCGCCTCGTCGATCCGCAGCGCCCCGCTCGTACGCGGCCGCGGCGCCCGCGAAGTCCCGCCGATCTTGCAGCACGAGGCCGAGGTTGTTGACGTCGGTGGCGACCGAGGCGTGGTCGAGGCCGTAGACCGCCTCGTCGATCCGCAGCGCCCGCTCAAACGCGGCCGCGGCGCGCGCGTATTCCGCCGCGTGGCAATTCAGTGCGTGGTTACTTGGCGTAGGCGACGTACTCGCCGTCGAAGTACTTGCTGACAATCTCACTTGTGCGGGTAGCGAGATACTCGACGGTGAGAATGACGAGCTTGGCGAGGTTGGATGGGCGGCGTCGCGCGACGTGGGTGTGAACGTCCTGGTTGAGGAGCTCGTCGGGGTTGAGCTCCGGAGCGTACGGTGGAAGGTAGAACAGCTCCATCCGCGGATGGTCCAGCAGCCAGTACTCGACCGCGGGAGACTTGTGGAAGGAGGCGTTGTCGACAATCAGGAAGATCTTGCGCTCGGCGAAGTGCTCGAGCAGCTTGTCGAGGAAGTCCAGGAAGCGGATCTCATCGCAGGTGCCCTCGAAGATCTCGAACACGAGCGTGCCGTCGGCACCGATCGCGCTGATCACGTTGGCCGAGAAACGCTTGCCGGTCAGCGGCACGACCGCGCGCTCGCCGATCGGCGCGTAGCTCTTGCCGGCGGTCTGCCCGGCGCGCACGCCCATCTCATCGCCGAACAGCATCCGCGCCCCTTCGCGCCGCGCGCGCGCCTGGATCGCCGGGAACTCGTCCTGGAGCCACGCCCGCACCCGCTCGGGGTCCTGCTCGAGCCACCGCCGCTGCGGCTTCTTGCCCGAGAACCCCCAGCGACGCAGGTAGACACCAACCGTCTGGCGGCTGAGCCCGATCCCGAACCGCCGCTCGATCAGCGCCTTGACGGCCTGCCTTGACCACAACACGCCGGGAATCTGCAGCTGATCGGGGTTCGTGCCCTTCATCAGTCCGATCAGCTCTGCCTGCTGGGCGTCGGTGAGCGCCATCTGCTCGCGCGAGCGCCGACCACGCCGCCGCTCCCTCAGTCCCTCAAACCCCCCGAGCTGGTGGCGCGCCATCCACAGCGACACCGTCCGCAGATGCACCCCCATGGCCTGCGCCACGACCGCGTGAGTGCGGCCCGCCAACACCATTCTCACACCCCGCTCACGCAGCGCTTCCCGAGTCTCGCCTGACACCCGCCTAGCGTCACTCATCACACAGTCAATACTATCATATTGACACACTCGCATGTACTGTTACCTGACGTACTATTTGCCACGCGCCGTGATACTCGCCGTCGAAGTACTTGCTGACAATCTCACTTGTGCGGGTAGCGAGATACTCGACGGTGAGAATGACGAGCTTGGCGAGGTTGGATGGGCGGCGTCGCGCGACGTGGGTGTGAACGTCCTGGTTGAGGAGCTCGTCGGGGTTGAGCTCCGGAGCGTACGGTGGAAGGTAGAACAGCTCCATCCGCGGATCGTCCAGCAGCCAGTACTCGACCGCGGGAGACTTGTGGAAGGAGGCGTTGTCGACGATCAGGAAGATCTTGCGCTCGGCGAAGTGCTCGAGCAGCTTGTCGAGGAAGTCCAGGAAGCGGATCTCATCGCAGGTGCCCTCGAAGATCTCGAACACGAGCGTGCCGTCGGCACCGATCGCGCTGATCACGTTGGCCGAGAAACGCTTGCCGGTCAGCGGCACGACCGCGCGCTCGCCGATCGGCGCGTAGCTCTTGCCGGCGGTCTGCCCGGCGCGCACGCCCATCTCATCGCCGAACAGCATCCGCGCCCCTTCGCGCCGCGCGCGCGCCTGGATCGCCGGGAACTCGTCCTGGAGCCACGCCCGCACCCGCTCGGGGTCCTGCTCGAGCCACCGCCGCTGCGGCTTCTTGCCCGAGAATCCCCAGCGACGCAGGTAGACACCAACCGTCTGGCGGCTGAGCCCGATCCCGAACCGCCGCTCGATCAGCGCCTTGACGGCCTGCCTTGACCACAACACGCCGGGAATCTGCAGCTGATCGGGGTTCGTGCCCTTCATCAGTCCGATCAGCTCTGCCTGCTGGGCGTCGGTGAGCGCCATCTGCTCGCGCGAGCGCCGACCACGCCGCCGCTCCCTCAGTCCCTCAAACCCCCCGAGCTGGTGGCGCGCCATCCACAGCGACACCGTCCGCAGATGCACCCCCATGGCCTGCGCCACGACCGCGCGAGTGCGGCCCGCCAACACCATTCTCACACCCCGCTCACGCAGCGCTTCCCGAGTCTCGCCTGACACCCGCCTAGCGTCACTCTTCACACAGTCAATACTATCATACTGACACACTCGAATGTACTGTTACCTGACGTACTATTTGCCACGCGCCGTGATAGTCCCCACGCACAGTGCCTCGCCGAGGTGACATCAGGCTGAAAGAGTGGCTCTCCTGTCGATCTGGGGGTGACTCATCGGTAGCCGTTCACGTGGTGTCGGTACGTGAGCGAGGATTCCTTCTGTAACTCGGGACGCCCGGTTCGGGGTTCGGGTGACGGTGCTGCGTCAGCCAGGAACCAGTGTGGGGATCGGCCGGGAGTGGAGGCTGGCGTCGATTGCGTCGTGTAGGTACTCGGATGCGGATCGGCCTTGGCGGCGGCAGGTTTCGAGGGTGGAGAGGATCCGTTCGATCCAGCGGTTGCCGCGCTCGGATTGGGTGCCGCCGGAGATCCGGCGCAGGATGACCGGGCCGCGCATCGCGCGCTCCGCGTCGTTGTTGGTCGGGGTGATGCCGGGCACCTCGCTGAACGTCCAGAGCGCGGGGTATTCCTCCAGCAGTCCGGCGCAGAAGCGGGCGGTCTTGGGGTGGCGGCCGCGTGCGCCTTGATCGAGCAGGCCGCGGAACCGCTCGCGCAACGGCGCGAGTTGCTCACGCAGCGCGACCAGCGCCGGGTGCTCGGGATCGTCGGCGCCGGCGAGCGCGGCGGCATGCTCGCGGTGGATCGCGAACACCTGGCCGGCGATGTCGAGCAGCCGAGCGCCGAGCTTGCCGGGCGCGCCCGGACGTTCGGAGAGCTCGGTCAGCTGGCGCACGGCGTGCGCCCAGCACAGCTGCTGTTGCAGAACGTCGAGCCAGTGGTAGCCGACGTAGCGGTCGGAGGTGACGAACCCGCCGAAGTTCTCGCCCAACAGCTTCTTCGCTGCTTGCTGGGTGCGTCGCGGGTCGATCCGGTAGCAGACCAGCGCGGCGGTGGTAGCCGTCCACAGCCAGCACGGATCGGCCTTGCACAGCCACGTCGTCTCATCGGCATGCACGGCCTCGGCGAGCTTGATCGCTTCGTGCAGCTCGCGCCACGGGTCGTGCAGCACGCGGCTGACGCGCCGCAGCATCCCATCGACCGCACCAGTGCTGAGCTCGATTCCGTAGCACTCGCCGAGCAGCTCGACGATCTTCTCGCGCGAGAGCCGGCAGACCCCGGCCAGCACCGCGACATGCGCGTGCAACCGCGGCCCGAACGCGCTCAACGACACGCCCGCCGGCAGCTCCGCCAGCGCCGGCTTGCCGCAATCGGGGCACTCGAGCCGCAGCCGCCGCCACTCGCGCACCTCCGCCACGACCACCGGCAGCTCCCACTGCTGATGGCCGACTGGATCGCCGACGCGTTCCTCGCCGCCGGTGAACCGGTGCCCGCACCCACACCGCCCCGGCACACAGTCAAACGGCCCGGCGGTCAGCTGCTCCGGCTCGGCCGGCGGCCGGCTGGAACCCTCATGACCCGGCTGCCCGCCCTGACTGCGCGCTTCGCGCCGCTCGCGCTCCAGCTGCTTCTTCGCGCGCTCCCGCGCCAACTGACGGCGCTGCTGTCGCGTCAACGGCGAATCCGACGACGGCGCCACCGAACTGTTGCGCGAGGTGCGGTTCACCTGCCGCTCAAGCTCCTCGAACCGCTTCTGCAACCCAGCCACCTCGTCCAACGCATCAAGCAGCCGGACAACCAGCGCCCGTGCAGGCTCCCCACCAGCCACCGCGATCGCTTCCGCCTCGATCCGATCCACGACCGCAGGATTCCATCCATCCAGAAGGAATCCTGCTCACCACCACGACACCACCTGAACGCCTGCACTCATCGGTGGGGGAGCGCGATTTGGATGCCGGAGCAGGAGAGGTAGATCATCGCGATCAGCGCGTTGGCGGAGTGGAATCCGTATGCGCGGTGTGAGATCAACCTCACCTTGCTGTTCAGTGCCTCCAGGCGTCCGTTGCTCAGGTTCAGCTCGATCGCAGCGAGCAGCCCGGATTTGTGTTTGCGGAGCGTGCGGGCGAGCTTGATGAACGGTTTCAGTCGCGAGCGTGACGCCCAGGCGAGCCACGCGTCGAGCCGCTCGGCCGCCTCCTCTCTGGGCACCTTGTAGAGGTAGCGCAGCTCGCCGTAGAGCAGGAACGCGCGGTACATGCGCTTGTTGGTGGTCACGACCTCGGCGAGCTTGAGCAGCTGCTTTGTGGTCTGCTTGGCGGTGTCCTTGAGCAGGCTGTAGCGGGTGCCCTTGATCCACTTGCCTTCGCCAGTCGAGGATCGTCCGTGGCGGTTGTACTCGTCGCGGCGGACCTGATCGGCGGCCTTGCCGCCGAGCTGCACCACATGGAACGGGTCAAAGCAAATCTGCGCGTCCGGGACCGCTTCGGTGATCGCCTTCTCGTAGCCGGCGGACATGTCGATCGAGACTGCCTTGATCGACTGCTTCTGCTCGTCGCCGAGCCCGGCGAAGAAGGCCTGCAAGCTGGCGGCGTTGCGGCCTGCGGTGGCCCACACGATCGAGCCGGCGTCGTGGTCGACGACACAGGTCAAAAACTTGTGCTCGGCGCCGTATGAGACCTCGTCTGCGCCGATGAACCGAAGCCCGTCCAGCCGGCCTGAATCGAGCTTGTCGGCGACGACCCGCGCGAGGATCTTGCCGACCGTGCGCCACGCGATCCGCAGCAGCTGCTCGACCTGCGTCTGGCTCATCTGTTGCGCCAGCCACGCGGTGAGATCTTCGAACTCGCGCGTGTAGCGCGAGCCCGCCCTCGCCCACTGCACCTCCTCGTACACGTCCCCGCAGCCCGGGCAATACAGGCGCCGCAGCCGGCACTCGATCACGCATCGCAAGCCGCCCAGATCCAGCGCCCGCCAGCGCTTTGTCCGGTGCTCCTTGATCGGCAATCCGCGCGCGCCGCAGCCCGAGCAGACCGGCTTGCTCGACCGCAGCACGACGGTCACGATCACCGCCCCCTGCCCGAACGCCACATCCCTGACCCAAGCGCCCGGAAGCCCGAGCATCCGATTCAATGCGGTAGTGACCCGCATGTCGCCCTCCTCATAGTCGCTGACCCTTCAACAGCCAGCAGGCTGCCGCAAGAAGGCGGCGGCGGGTCGCCTCGCACGCGCACAACTCCAAGGACCCACCGTCGCGCAGTCGCCTCGCGAAGTAGCGGAGCCGCGCGCCACGCGTCAAGCGGCAAGCCCCCAGCGTACGAAACGGCTCCGCGGAACCCCCAGCGTGCAGGAGATTCGGCCGCTTGACCCGGGCTTCGGCCCCGCTACCTGGCAATGATCGCCGGGCACAGCCCGGCACCCATCAGATCACAACCCGGACCCCCGATTCACCCCCAAACGAGCAGGAGTCCCGAAAGAGTCGGTACGGTAGTCCCTAAGGTAGCTCCACATTTCTGCTGATGACGGGCGGTTACTTCATGGAGACGATTTCGCTTTGAAAACTGGGGTGTCGAGTCGGATTGGCGTCGGTGCGGTGCGAGGACATGGGTTCGGGCTGCGCTGTGTCGGCGGTGGATGGAGCGTCCGAGCTTTGATTGTTTGCGTGGTCCTCGGTGCGTGCGAGCCGGCACGTGAGTCGCCGCCGTGCATGCGCGGGGCGGCTGGTTTCAGGCGTGAGAGCGGATACGAGTGAGTCTCGTCGGTCAGAGGAGACGCCTCAGGGCGAGGATCGCCCTCCGCCCGAGGCGGCGGAGGCTGCTTGCTGCGGTCGTGCTTGGTGGCGTTATGGCGGTTCCATCATCGGCGTCGGCGTTGACCGATTTCACCTGGAGCGGGGCGACGCGCGTGGGATCGGGCAGCGCGAATTGGTCGAACCCGTCCAGATCGGTTCAGGGCAGCGCGCCGAGCGATTCGCTCGGGTCGGTCAGCTTCCCGGCGCTGTGGCGGCGGCTCGTGCAGACGATGCGTCTACGAAGGGACTGCGGATTTTGAGGGCGCTTCGAAGAAGTCGGGATGGGCCGCGTGCGTACTGGGCGACCCGCATTGGACGCATCTGCGGCGCAGTGGCGATCGCAGCGGTGATCGGCGTGGCCGGGCTCGTGTCGGCGCCGGTCTCGATGTCCGCGACGCCGGGACTCGTTGCAGCGTATGGGTTCGACGAAGGGTCGGGGACAACCGTGACGGACGCCTCGGGCAACGGGAACACGGGCACGATTGCGAACACGACCTGGGCGGCGTCCGGCAAGTACGGTAAGGCGTTGCAGTTCAACGGCAGCAACGCGTTGGTCACGGTGCCGGACGCGGCCTCGCTACACCTCTCGAGCGGGATGACGCTGGAGGCGTGGGTCAACCCGTCGACGGTCGACAGCAGCTGGCGTGACGTGATCTACAAGGGCAACGACAACTACTACCTCGAGGGCACCTCGACCAACGCCTCAGTTCCGGGCGCGGGGATGATCGCGGGCGGCAGCTACGCCCACGCCTACGGCACCGACCCGCTGCCCGCGAACAGCTGGTCCTACCTGGCCGAGACCTACGACGGCTCGACGCTGCGGCTGTACGTCAACGGCAGCCAGGTCGCCTCCACCGCCCACACCGGCACGATCGCGAGCTCGACGAACCCGCTGCAGATCGGCGGCGACAGCATCTATGGGCAGTACTTCGCCGGCCTGATCGACGAGGTCCGCGTCTACAACGTCGCGCTCACCGCCGCCCAGATCCAAACCGACCAGGCAACCCCCGTGAACCCGGCCGGCAGCGACACGACCCCGCCGTCGCAGCCGGGGACGCTGACCGCGAACGCGGTCAGCGCCAGCGAGGTGGACCTTGCCTGGGGCGCGTCGAGCGACAACGTCGGTGTCACCGGCTACCAGGTCGAGCGCTGCCAGGGCAGCAACTGCAGCAACTTCACCCAGATCGCCACCCCAGCCGGCACCAGCTACAAGGACACCAGCGTCAGCGCCTCCACGAGCTACAGCTACCGGGTCCGCGCCAGCGACGCCGCCGGCAACCTGAGCAGCTACTCGAACACCGCCGGCGCCAGCACCCCCGCTGCCGCGACCGGTCTGGTCGCGGCGTACGCGTTTGATGACGGTTCGGGGACGACGGTCGCGGACGCGTCGGGGAACGGCCACCCGGGCACGATTGCGAACACGACCTGGGCGGCGTCCGGCAAGTACGGCAAGGCGTTGCAGTTCAACGGCAGCAACGCGTTGGTCACGGTGCCGGACGCGGCCTCGCTACACCTCTCGAGCGGGATGACGCTCGAGGCGTGGGTCAACCCGTCGACGGTCGACAGCAGCTGGCGTGACGTGATCTACAAGGGCAACGACAACTACTACCTCGAGGGCACCTCGACCAACGCCTCAGTTCCAGGCGCGGGGATGATCGCGGGCGGCAGCTACGCCCACGCCTACGGCACCGACCCGCTGCCCGCGAACAGCTGGTCCTACCTGGCCGAGACCTACGACGGCACGACGCTGCGGCTGTACGTCAACGGCAGCCAGGTCGCCTCCACCGCCCACACCGGCACGATCGCGAGCTCGACGAACCCGCTGCAGATCGGCGGCGACAGCATCTATGGGCAGTTCTTCGCCGGCCTGATCGACGAGGTCCGCGTCTACAACGTCGCCCGCAGCGCCGCCCAGATCCAAACCGACATGTCAACACCGATCGCCTCCGGTACACCGTCCGACAGCACCCCGCCTTCGGCGCCCGGCACGCTGACGGCGACCGCGAGCGCCGCGACACGGGTCGACCTCAGCTGGGGCCCCGCTACCGACAACGTCGGCGTCGCCGGCTATCAGATCGAACGCTGCCAAGGCAGCGGCTGCAGCGACTTCACCGCCCTCGCGAGCACCGCCAGGACCAGCTACAGCGACACGAGCACGAGCGCCGACACCAGCTACAGCTACCGCGTCCGCGCCACCGACACCGCCGGCAACACCGGCCGCTACTCCAACACCGCCACCACCACCACAGCGACCGCCACAGCCACAGGTCCGGGACCGCTGCACGTCGACCCAACCGGACGGTACCTCGTCGATCAGAACGGCACGCCGTTCCTGATCACCGGCGATTCGCCGCAGGCGCTGATCGGCAACCTGACCGAGTCCGACGCGGCCCTCTTCTTCTCGACTCGCAGAGCGCAAGGGTTCAACACCGTCTGGATCAACCTCCTGTGCAACAACTACACGGGGTGTCGCCAAGACGGTGAGACGTGGGACGGCATCCCGCCGTTCACGACGCCGGGCGATCTCTCGACGCCGAACGAGGCGTACTTCTCGCGCGTGGACCGGATGATCCAGCTCGCCGCCCAGTACGGATTCGTCGTGCTCCTCGACCCGGCTGAGACCGGCGGCTGGCTGGACACGCTGATCGCTAACGGCGTCGAGAAGGATCGCGCCTACGGGCAGTATTTGGGGAGGCGGTACGGAGGCTTCTCGAACATCATCTGGATGAGCGGTAACGACTACCAGACATGGGGTCCGGACAACGATCCGTATGTGACCGCGGTTGCGCAAGGCATCCGCGACACCGACCCGTCGGCGCTCCAGACGGTGGAGCTCAACTACTTGACGAGCGGGTCGCTCAACGATCCGGCGTGGGCGCCGCTGATCGACCTCAACGCCTCGTACATATACGACCCCACCTACGTCCAGCTGCTGAAAGACTACAACCGCAGCAATTTCCTCCCGACTTTCCTCGTTGAGGGGCCCTACGAGGACGAGCAGAACACCAGCTCAGTGCCCGCGGGGACACCACAGCAGCTCAGGCGGCAGGAATATTGGTCGCTGCTTAGCGGCGCCACGGGCCAGCTGTTCGGGAACCATCACACCTGGCAATTCCTCTGCTCGCAGCGGGACGCCGACGGCAACTGCGTCGGCGGCTGGAAGGACCAGCTTGCCTCGCCGGGCGCGACGCAGATGGCGAACGTCGTGGCGCTGTTGTCCTCTCGGCCGTGGTATGAACTCGTGCCCGACCAGGATCACACGGTCGTCACGAGCGGGTACGGGTCGTTCGGCGGCGACGACTACGTGACGGCCGCCCGCACCCCCGACGGAAAGCTCGCTATGGCTTACGTGCCGTCGGCACGCACAATCAAGGTCGATCTGGGAAAGCTCAGCGGTCCGGTCACCGCTCGCTGGTACGACCCGACGAACGGGACGTTCACGGCGATCGGCGGCGGGCCGCTCGCGAACAACGGCAGCGTCTCGCTCGCGACGCCGGGTGCCAATGCCGACGGCGCAGACGACTGGGTACTCGTGCTCGAAGCGTCCTGACGTACGCGAACCGGCGGGTCACGACGATGCAGCAGCGTGAGCGGATGGCGCTGCTCGATGCAGCACTCTGCCTCGCCGGCGACCGTAATCCGGTAGTAACCGCTGCACGCACCGACCGACAGCGACGGCGGCTGTTCCTACGGCCGCGGCTGCGCTCGACCTGGCAGGCATCCGACGGCGGCTTCGGCCTCCGTCACCCGGCGACCGACCCGGAGGTGGTGTCATCGCCTGGTAGTCGCGATGGCGCAATGCGAAGCTCTGCCTGCGGACCGACGGCCTCCAGGACCACCGTCCTGCGCGGCTGGCGACGTGGGGCGGGCTGCCGACTGTGGATCTGGTCGTACGGGCCATCGGCGAGCGAGCTGGGCTTGAGCTTTCGGCGCATGTGCTCAGACATACGGGCGTGACGAACCTGGTGCGCTCAGGGCAACGACCTCGTGTTGGCGGCGGAGCTGGCGGGCCACCGGCGGCTTGAGACCACGCGTCGCAACAGCCTGCCATCGGCCGCCGATCGGCAGGCGGCGATGGACGCTCTGGAGATCGAGGACTGACCGCGACCCGACTCCTTAGCGCCAAATTCTGTTCCGTTCCGCCCCAGACCCCAGCAACTCCTCGCGCTCGTCCACCTCGGCGCCCGCCAGGCACCGCTCGAACAACTGACGCAACACGCCGAACGCGAAACCCGCCTCGAGCGCCGAACCACGAACGCGCACGATCTCGTACCCAAGCCCGTGAGCGCGCATGCCGCGTCCAGCAGCGAGGTCTTCCCGATACCCACACCACCCTCGATGACGAGGACCCCGCCGCCGCGCCCCAGCAGCTCCGCTACTGCCACCAGCTCGCGCTCGCGCAGCTTCTCCAAAAGGATCAATCTAACCCCGATCGCGGGCGATCACCACGAGTACGAGCCAGACCCAGTGGTGCTTCGAGTTCCTGAAAGCGGCAACTTCTTTGGAGCCCGTGTTCGTGCGTCTGCCCAGCCACTGAGTGTTAAGCTCCAACCCGACGGCACACACTGCGGCGGCCCCGACGACTCGCACGTCTAACTCACGCAGACCGCATGGACGCGCGGATGAATTGCACTCGGGACTATTGTCTCGCTTCACCCTCGGGCGCCAAGCGAGCGTCCTGGAGGGGGCCCGCCAGACACTCGCGTCCGAGGCGCCGCTCAACGGACTGCCGCTCGCCAGCGGAGCGGAAGAGCCGAGACGGCGATTCTGGCGTCGTGACACAGCGGCTTGGGAACGGCAGCAGTCGTCGGCGCCGGGGCCCACCTCGCTACCGCTTCGCGCCGCGCGGGCGAGAGTGTTGCCCGCGATGGGCCGGACGCCGCAACTCGCCCTCTAACACTGGTTAGTGGACGCTACTTTGCTCCCGGCGACACGAACCCGAGCACTGGGCCGTAACGGCGGACCGGATAAACAGGGCCGCCAGCACCCCGACCACGTCGGGCCCGCGGAGGTCGGGCTCTGGCTGCAGCAGCGGCGGGCGGTTGGCATGGCCGCCGGTCAGCGGCCAAGTGCTGAAATAGACGCGCAGCCTGCGCCGCCGCGCTGATCCACCGCGGGAGCGCCTAGTCAAGTCGGATGTAGTGGTGTAACGAGTAGAGCTCGTCGGTGAGGTTGGCGTCTCAGGCCTGAGCTGAGAAGTGTTTACCTCCTCGTTGTCTGCTTGGGGGGAGGGCGTACGGGGACTTCCTCGTAGTTTGGTGACTTCGGGGGTAATGGGCAACGGTTTGATCGGTGGTTCATGCGCGGGGGGATCAAGCGGTCATGGATGCCGTGCCGTGGAATCCGGATGATCGATGCGGGGGACTCGGGGCCCGTAGGGCGCCGTGAGCCGCTCGCCGAGCGGGCCAGACGTTGGCGCAGCTGAGAAGCCCGCCTTGCCAGGGGTCGGACCAACCGTCGCTTCGCCCCCCTTCGATGCAGCGGTCGTTTGCCGGTGTGCGCCGAGCCGAGCGTTCGCGTTGAAACAGATGCCGGCGGGTGGGTTCCTGTGGGTCGCGGTCATCGGCCGGAGGGCGTTAGACGGGCCCAGGACGCGTCCGTGTGCAACCCGAGGGTTACGGCTTGGCTGGATTGGGTCGGCGGGTGGCTCAGGCGGCGGTGAGACTGGGTACCTCCTGCTCGACCTGGGGGGGCTCGGGGTCGGCGCAGCTCAGCGTGATCGACTCGACCGACAGGTAGCGCCGCTGGACGAGCCATTCGTCGTTCTGTTCGGAGAGCAGCGCGCCGGCGAGGCGGATCACCGCCTGGTCGTTGGGGAAGATCCCGACGACGTCGGCGCGGCGGCCGATCTCCTTGTTGACGCGCTCCAGCGGGTTGGTGGACCGCAGCTTGGTCTGGTGCTCTGAGGGGAACGCGTAGAACGCGATCAGGTCCTCCTCCGCGTGCTCGAGCAGCTCACACACCTTCGGTGCGACCTGCGCGAGGCGCTCGAGCACGTTGGTGACCCGCTCGCGCGCCTGGTCGCGATCCTCGGCGTTGAAGATCTCCCTGAGCGCGGCGGCGACGAGTCCTCGCTGGTCGCGGCGGCAGTGCATCACCATGTCGCGCAAGAAGTGGACGGTGCAACGCTGCCACGGGCAGCCCAGCACGCGGGCGATCGCGGCCTTGAGCCCCTCGTGCTGATCGGAGATCGCCAGCCGCACCCCATCCAGCCCGCGCTGCTTGAGCCCGCGGATGAACTCGACCCAGAACGCGCCCGACTCGACCTCGCCGACATCAAGGCCGATCACCTCCCGCACCCCGGTCTCGTGCACCGCATAGGCAACCACCAGCGCCTTGGACACCACCCGGCCGTGGTCACGAACTTTGACCTGCTTCGCGTCGAGCCAGAGATACGGGTAGGCGCCCTCCAACGGCCGCCCGCGAAACAGCTCGACCTGCTGATCCAGCGCCCGGCAGATCGCGCTCACGCGGTCCTTGGTCATCCCGTCGATCCCCAGCTGCTCCACCAGCCGATCGACCTTCCGCGTCGAGACACCGTTCACGTACGCCTCCAACACAACCGCAACGATCGCCTGCTCACTGCGCCGGCGGGGCTCCAGAAAGCTCGGAAAGTACGCCGGACCCGACCGCTTCTTCGGGACCAACAGCTCGAGCTCCCCGACCCTCGTCTCCCACGCCCTGGGCCGATACCCGTTGCGATGCGTGACGCGCGTCCCCGGCGCGAGCTCGCCCCGTCCAGCGCCCACCTCAGCGCTGACCTCGGCCTCCATCACCTCGCGGGCGACCAGCGCGACCGCCTCGCGCACGAAATCCTCAAGCCGACCATCCATCGTCTTGGCGACGACATCGGCAACCGTCATGCTCTGAACTTCGGCCATCGTGGTGTCTCCATTCGTCTGACTGCGATAACAGCCGACGAGTTCCGCGCCACGGTGGCCGACCCCTCTTCAGCGGTCGACCCACCCGACGCTCGTTACACCACTTCTACCGACATGACCGAGCGCCTACCTGTCTAGCCGCGGAGGAGCGGCGCGTCGGCATAGCTGCGGAGTGTCAATGGCCATCGGTTTCTCCCCAGGTACGGCCATCGGTTCTCCCCACCCGCCGCCATCTTTTCTCCCCACTGGTGGCGATGAGTTCTCCCCACGACGGGGTGGGATAGCGACCGTTGTCGCGGAGCCGAGCCCGGAGGGCGAGGCGCCGCGACGATGGCCGCTTTGAGTCCGTCTCAGGTCAGGGGCCTCACTCCGTTGCCGGCGGTCGCTTGGGCGAGCCGGTAGCTGTCTGTGCCGTCGGTGATCAGCACGTGCGCGTGGTGCAGCAACCGGTCGACGGTCGCGGTCGCCAGCGTCTTGGGCATCAGCTCGTCAAACCCAACTGCTCTTGGCACACGTTCGTGACGGGCGCATAACGCGAGTACCAGCGCTATTTCTGCTGTCCGGGCGAGTCCATAGCTTTCAAGGTGCTGGCAGTGTTTGTGAGGTGCTGCCTTCTTCTTTGAGGCGACGTGGAGGTGTGCAGGTTTGGCTGGGAGAAGGTTGTGGGTGGTTGAGGGAGCGGGCGGGCAGGTCGGAGCGGAGGCCGCGGGCCGACGCGACGAGGGACCTGCCCGGTCCGTGCCTGATCCGGGGGTCTTCCAGCAGGAGTGCATTGACGCGTTCGTGGGCTCGCAGGTCGCGCAGGGGGTTCTCGCAGATCACGATCGATAACGGCACCGGCGTGTTGGAGCGGTTCCTCGCGCTGGCCGATAAGCCGGCTTGGGAGATCACCGACCACGACGTCGACCGGGTGATCGCCGCGCTGGTGAAGCGGGGGGTCACGCAGACCACGCGTCGCGGGTATGTGCAGGCGTTCCGTGGGTTCTTTGGTTTCCTTCAGGCGCGCAAGGCGGTCGAGATCGAGGCGCTGTTCGGCTGCCGGCTGCGCGATCGCCTGGATCGGTTCAACAGCGCCCGTCACGTCACCTCAGAGACACCTGGGCTGGTGCCGCCGCCGACGGTCGAGCGCGTCGACGCGTTCTTTGAGCTTCTTGCGGGAGCGGTTGGAGACGGCGCGCAAGTGGGCGCCGGCGGCGCGCGACTATGCGCTGTTTCGGACGCTGTATCACGCCGGGCTACGAGCGCAGGAAGCAGCCGCCCTGGAGATCCGGGATGTGCACTTCAATCGCGGACCGTTCGGGAAGCTGCACGTCCGGCTGGGGAAGGGCGCGCGCGGATCGGGCCCGCGGCCACGGTGGGTGCCGATGCTCGACCAGCTCGATCAGCTGCTGCACTGGTTTCTGGCCGAGGCGCGCCCCCGGTTCCGGGAGAAGGGTCCGGTGCTGTTCTGCGATGAGTCGGGCGGGTTGATGGCGTTCGGGACGATCCGCAACCGGCTGGCGTATCTGCAACAGCTCGAGGACGCGCCGGCGCAGGAGCGGTTCTCCCCGCACGCGTTGCGTCGCGCGTGCGCGACGCGTAACTATGAGCGGGGCGTGGACCTCGTCGCGATCCAGCAGATGCTCGGCCACTGGCATGTCGGCACGACGATGCGCTATGTGCAGCCGTCCTCGACGTTCGTCGAGGACGCATATGTGCGCGCGGTCTCGGACAAGCTGGCCGAGCTCGAGCGAGAGCGAGAGGAGGACTGAGCATTGGAGGTGCGCTGGAAGCTGCGGATGGCCGCCGCGCAACGCGAGGTCTGGACCGGTGCTGATCTGCGCCGGCTGCTGTCCGAGCGCGCCGGCGTTGAGATGTCGGCGGCGTCGGTATCGGCGCTGATGCGCCAGGCACCCAAACAGCTCAAGCTCTCCACGCTCCAGGCGTTGTGCGTCGCGCTCGACTGCCAGCCCGGCGAGCTGATCGACGTTGACACCACCCCGGTCGCCAAGCCCGCCGCCCGCTCCAAGCCCGCCGTCGATCGGGCACCACGCGGCCAGCGTCGCTCGCGCACCCCACCGCCGTTCTGATTGATGGAAGGCGTCTGCGCCGACTGCCGCCACGAAGGCAAGCTGCACGCCCGCGGGCGCTGCCAGCCGTGTTATTGGCGCGCCAAGCACGACGCCGACAAGGAGGTGTGCCCGGGCTGCAGCCGGCGCGAGAAGCTCAGGACGATCGCGTCGGGGCCGCGCTGCTGGAGGTGCGTCCGTCGCGAGGCTCCGCGCAAGAAGCCCACACCCAGGCGTTGCCGGCGCTGCGGTCATCTGCGCCGTCATGCTGCGCACGGTCTCTGCAACGCGTGCTATCAGCGCGATCCGCTGATCGTCGGCGTCTGGGTGCAGGGCGCCCAAGCTCGACTCGACGAGCGCTGCCCGGCGTGGTTCGGAGCGTTCGCCGACTGGCTGCTCGAACGATCAGCGCCAAAGGTCAGCTTGCGCCACCTGCGGCGCTTGGAGCAGTCACTGCAAGCCGGTCTCGAGCGACCCTCAGCGCTGATCGCCGCAGTCTCGGACGGCGGGCGCTCCGGTCGCAGCCCGGGAGACGCAGCCAGGCTGCTGGAAGCGTTCCTTGTCGCCAGCGGCCTGGTGCTCGCCAGCGACGAGCGCGGCCGACTCGCTCACGGCCGACGCCAGCGGCGGATCGAGCGCTGCCCGCCGCCGCTGCGCCCCACGGCCGAGCGATACACGGCATGGCTGCTGGCCGGTCGCGAGCGCGCCCGTCGGATCGGCGAGCGACCGCTCAAAGACCACACGATCGAGCAGCGCCTCGCGGTCCTCGCCCAGCTTACCGTCCACCTCGAACAACAGAACATCGACGACTGGGCGACGTGCTCGCGCGCTCATGTCGAGAGTTTCCTGGCGACCGGTCGTGATCGCGGGTTCCGGCTCGCGGCGCTGCGCGACTTCTTTCGCTTCGCCCGCAACGAGCGGATCTGTCTCACCGACCCGAGCGCCGGTTTCGCCCACCGACCCGCCCGCGGCTTCCGCGGCCGCACCCTTCCCCGGGGCGAGCAAGCAAGGCTGCTGCGCCGCTGGGCGAGCGGAGACTGTCACCCGCACGAGGCGCTCGTCGGGCTGCTCGCGCTGCTGCACGGCGCGTCCGTCAGCGAGCTGCGACCGCTCACCGATCAACAACATCAACACCGCAACGAGAACGCTGCGACTCGGTCGCCGACCACACCCCGTGCCGCTCGACCCGCTCAGCTTCGCCGCACTGGAACGCTGCCTCGACCACCGAACCGAGCTCGGCACCGAGAACCCGCACGTGCTCGTCACCCGCGGCACCCGCGCGCACCGCACCCCCGCCTCCCAGCCACTATCTCTCACACGCACTCGACGCCGCCGGGATCAGCCCAAGCCTGCTCCGCCAGACCCGCCTCGCCGAGCTTACCCACCGCCTCGACCCGCGGCTCGGAGGGCGTCTCGTTAACGTGTAGGCGGATTATGGTAAGTGTAACAGTTACTCCGTGTGAGTGGCAATCAGTGACTGTCAGTTTGCATTGTCGGGGACGCGGTCACCGAAGTGGATCTTGAACGCGAGCAGCGCGGTCGTCCAGTTCTGACATCGTGTCGATTGCGGGGTCGCGTTCTGCAGCGCGAGGTAGACGAGCTTGCGGGCGGCGTCGTCGTTCGGGAAGCTGCCCTTGGTCTTGATCGCCTTGCGCAGCTGCCGGTTCAGGGCTTCGATGGCATTCGTGGTGTAGATCACGCGGCGGACCTCGGCGGGGAACGCGAGGAACGGGACCACGTGCTCCCACGCGTTCAGCCACGCCTGGGTGATGACGGGGAACCGGGCGCCCCACTTCTCATCGAAGGCCTCGAGCTCGGCGTGGGCCTGGTCGGCGTCCTTGGCGGTGTAGATCGGCTTCAGGTCCCGGGCGACCTGCTCGCGCTCGCGGCGGGGGACGTACTTGAGGCTGTTGCGGATCAGGTGCACGATGCACGTCTGCACGGTCGTCTTGGGGAAGATCGCCTCGATCGCCTCGGGGAACCCCGCGAGCCCGTCGACACACGCGATCAGGATGTCGCGCACGCCGCGCTGCTTGAGGTCGGTGAGCACCTGCATCCAGAACTTCGCGCCCTCGGTTTCTTGGAACCACATGCCGAGCACGTCGCGCTCGCCGTCGAGCGTGACGCCCAAGGCGAGGTACAGCGCGCGGCGCTGGACGGTGCCGCCCTCGCGGATCTTCAGGACCATGCAGTCAAGGAACACGATCGGGTAGATGTCCTCCAGCGGCCGCTTGCCCCACTCGCGCACGTCGTCCATCACCCCATCGGTCACGCGGCTGATCAGGTCACGGCCGACCTTCACGCCGTAGATCTCCTCGAGGTGCGCCTCGATATCGCGCGTGGAGAGCCCGCGGCTGTAGAGCGCGAGGATCTTCTCGTCAAACCCGACGAACCGGCGCTGACGCTTTTTGGGGACTCCTGCTCGTCTGGGGGTGACTCCGGAGGTCCTTGGTCGTAATCTGATGAGTGCCGGGCTCTGCTCGGCGATCATTGCCAGATAGCGGAGCCGAAGCCCGGGTCAAGCGGCCGGATCTCCTGCATACGTTGGTGTTGGGCGGGCGGCTGGTGATCCGGGGCTGCCGCTTGACGCGCGGCGCGCGGCTTCGCTACCTCGCGCTGAGCGTGGCCCGGCGTGAAGGTCTCGCAGGTTGCGCGCGTGTGGAGCGGCCCGCCGCCGCCCTGATCCGGCAGGCTGCTGGATGTTCGAAGTTCAGCGGTCTACGAAGGAGGGCGACGTGCGGGTCACGACGGCATTGAACCGGATGCTTGGGCTTCCGGGTGCATGGGTTAGGGATGTGGCGTTCGGGCAGGAGGCGGTGATCGTGACCGTCGTGCTGCGCGCGAAGAAGCCTGTCTGCTCGGGCTGTGGCGCGCGCGGGCTGAAGATCAAGGAGCATCGTGAGAAGCGCTGGCGGGCGCTGGATCTCGGCGGCTTGCGGTGCGTGATCGAGTGCCGGCTCAGACGCTTGTACTGCCCGGGCTGCGGGGACGTGTACGAGGGGGTGCCGTGGGCCAGGGCGGGCTCGCGCTACACGCGCGACTTCGAAGATCTCACCGCGTGGCTGGCGCAGCAGATGAGCCAGACGCAGGTCGAGCGGCTGCTGCGGATCGCGTGGCGCACGGTCGGCACGATCCTCGCGCGGGTCGTGGCCGACAAGCTCGACCGCCACCGCCTGGACGGGCTTCGGTTCATCGGCGTGGACGAGGTCTCATACGGCGCCGAGCACAAGTTCCTGACCTGCGTTGTCGATCATCAGGCCGGGTCGATCGTGTGGGCGACCGAGGGCCGCAACGCCGACAGCTTGCAGGCGTTCTTCGCCGGGCTCACGGACGAGCAGAAAGCGTCGATCAAGGCGGTCTCGATCGACATGTCCGCCGGCTATGAGAAGGCGATCCGCGCCGAGGACGGCGTCCCGCACGCGCAGGTCGTGTTCGACCCGTTCCACGTGGTACAGCTCGCTGGCAAGGCCGCCGACCAGGTCCGCCGCGACGAGTACAACCGCCACGGACGATCCTCGACTGGCGAAGGCAAGTGGATCAAGGGCACCCGCTACTCGCTGCTGAAGGACACCGCCAAGCAGACCGCCAAGCAGCTGCTCAAGCTCGCCGAGGTCGTGCTCACCAACCAGCGCATGTACCGCGCGTTCCTGCTCTACGGCGAGCTGCGCTACCTCTACAAGCTCCCCAAGGAGCAAGCGCCCGAGCGCCTGCAGGCGTGGCTCGCATGGGCATCTCGCTCGCGGCTGAAGCCGTTCGTCAAGCTCGCGCGAACGATCCGCAAACACAAGGCTGGCGTGCTCGCGGCGATCGAGCTGAACTTGAGCAACGGACGCCTCGAAGCCTTAAACAGCAAGGTGAGGTTGATCTCACACCGCGCATACGGATTCCACTCCGCCGACGCGCTGATCGCGATGATCTACCTCTGCTGCGCCGGCATCCAAATCCCGCTCCCTCACCGATGGAGTCACCCCCAGATCAACAGGAGAGCCGCTTTTTGACGATCTTCGGCTCAAAGCTGCCGTCGCAATCGCGAGGCGCGTCGATCGGGACCTTCCCGTGCTCGGTGATCAACGTCTTCGCGGTCGTGCCATTGCGCGTGTTCCCACCGCCGCCTGGCGGCTCCAGATGCGGCTCGTAGCCGACGTGCTCGGTCAGCTCGACCTCCATCGCCCGCTCCACCAGCCGCTTGGTCAGCTCGGCGAGCAGCCCACCAGGCCCGGCGATCTCCTCCTCCGTGCTCGCGCCGGCGAGCAGCTCGTCGATCACCTCGTTGCTGATCCGCCTGTCAGACGGCACACCGAGAGCTTCACGGACCCGCCGGCGGCCAGCAGCACGGTCGACAGCCTCATCGACCAGCTCCGGCGACACAGCCGGGGGGTCCGCGGCCGGCGCGATCCCCAACCCGAGAGCCTCTAGCTCCGCGGCGTGCTGCTCCAGCTCGGTCCTGGTCCTGCTCTTCTGCGTCCTGCTTCTCGTAGTAGTAGCCATGAGGATCTCTTTCGCTCATGCCTACACAGTTCCTCGGACAATCCCCCTCTCGCGCCGTTCACGGTGGTGATGAGCCGGTGGCAGCGCAGGACGGCGTCGGCGTCGTGCTGGTAGGTGTGCAACACCAGCGACCCCTTCCCGGGTGAGACGTGGTGTGCGAGCGTTCCCGGGCGGTGAGCGGGTTGCTGAGCTTCGATGCTGCATGTCGCGATCACCCCGGATCGGCTCGAGGCCGCGCTCGCGGCCGGCGAGCTCGCGTGCCCGGCCTGCTCGGGGCCGCTCTCGCCGTGGGGATACGCGCGCTCGCGCGAGGTGCGGCTGCGAGCACGAGGCGTGCTCGGTCACGCCGCGCCGGGCGCGATGCCCGGCCTGCGAGAGCACACACGTGATCTCGCACGCGTGGCTGGTCCCGCGCCGGCGCGACGGCGCGGAGGTGATCGGCGAGGCGCTGCGCCTGGCCGCCGGCGGCGTGGGGCATCGCACGATCGCCCGCCGGCTCGGGCGCCCGCCCGGCACGGTCCGTGGCTGGCTGAGAGCCGCCCGCCGGCGGGCCGGAGAGCCTGCGCGCGTGCGCGACCCGCTGGATGGGCGTGCTGGACCCCGAGATCGGCGCGATCACCCCCGCCGGCAGCGCGCTCGGCGACGCGGTGGAGGCGATCATGCTCGCCGTCCGCGCGTGGGTGCTGCGGTTCGGCCGCTCAGCGAGCGGGCCGTGGGAGCTGGCGGTCTGCCTGACCGGCGGACTGCTGCACGGTCAGCCGCCGCTGCCGCCGTAGCCGTTCTTCCCGCTGTCGTGCCCTCCGGGCACGACGTCCCTGCCATCCAGCTGCGCACGGCGGCTGCGGGTCAAGCGCCGCGACAACGCTCCACGGTCGAGGACGCGCTGGTCGGCGCTTGACGCCAGCCGACGGCGCAGCTACCCCGCCCGCGGCACGCGCGCCGTGGACTTACTTCTTCTTTCGTACCCGACCCCCCGATGCTCATCCAACTCGGCGCGGGCATGCCCAAATTGAACGGCGCGTAACAGGCCTCAATCAACAGGATCACCACCATCCTGTCGCTCCCGCCGCCCCACCGCCATCCCGCATCACCACCCACAGTGACGTCGGACCGACTCGCTGTCACCACCCAGCGTGTCGCTCAACACCCGCCAGCCACGGCTCGCGCGCCCCGGTTTTCACCTCCTCGCGACAGCGCACACACGCGCCCTGCCGCGGCCCCGCGAAGCGCAACACCCACGCCCACCCCCCGCGAACCGC
>CAWIII010000045.1:0-62732 GCA_963836065.1 uncultured Solirubrobacterales bacterium | reverse complement strand
GGTCGCGGCGGCGTTCGCTGCCAGCCTTGTCGGAGAGCTGGAGGATGTTCCCTTGCCCGGGGGCACGCTGCTGAACATCAACGTCCCTGGAGCCCACCCGAATGGCGTTGAGGTGGCTCGCTTGGGCAAGCGGATCTACCGTGATGAGCTTGCGCTGGTGGATCAGGCCGCCGGTGGCCGCCGTCTCTACCGGATCTATGGCGATGCCAGCTACGAGGGCGACGAGAGCGGGACCGACGTAACCGCGGTCGCCGAGGGCAGGATCGCCGTGACACCGATCCACTTTGACCTCACTGACCGAGACGGACTCTCGGCCCTGCAGCGCTACGACTTGGCGCGGCTGGTCGAACCCGCGGCCCGGGAGCTGGAAGAGTGAGTCCCGCGGAGCGGGCCGCCGAGCTGCGACGCCTCCTCGACTACCACGGCTACCGCTACTACGTGCTCGACGATCCCGAGATCGGCGACGACCAGTACGACGCGCTGCTCGACGAACTGCGCACGATCGAGGGAGCGCATCCGGAGCTGGTCACCGCGGACTCGCCGACGCAGCGAATCGGTGGGGAGCCGGTCAGCGACCTCGAGAAGGTCCGCCATCCTCAGCCGATGCTGTCGCTGGGCAACGCCCGCAGTGCCGAAGAACTGCGGGCGTGGATCCAGCGGATGCGCAATCACCTGGCACGCGAAGGGATCGAGGATCCGCCGTTCGAGTTCGTCGCGGAACCCAAGATCGACGGGCTGGCGATCTCGTTGCTGTACCGCAACGGCATGTTCGAGCGCGGCGCGACCCGTGGTAACGGAGAGATCGGCGAGGACGTCACGCACAACCTGCGGACGATCCCGTCAATTCCCCTAAAGCTCGACCTCGACGATCCGCCGGCGCTGCTGGAGGTCCGCGGCGAGGTGTACATGTCGCTCCCGGATTTCGCGAAGCTGAACGAGCGCCGCGCCGAGGCCGGCCTCTCGACATTCATGAATCCGCGCAACTCGGCGGCGGGCACGATCCGCCAGCTCGATCCAAAGCTCGCGGCGGATCGGCCGCTGTCATTCTGGGCATACCAGATCGGCGCGACCGAAGGGATCGGCTTTGCTGCCCATTGGGACGCCCTACAGTGGCTCCAGGAACGTCGCTTTCCCGTGCATCCGGATGTCGCGCTGCTGCGCTCAGAGGACGAAGTCGTTGAGCGCTGCCGCTCCTGGGAGCAGCGCCGGGGTTCCCTGGAGTTCGAGATCGACGGCGTGGTCGTCAAGGTCAACGGAGCCGAGCTCCAGCGCCGACTGGGGGTGGTCGGACGCGAACCGCGCTGGGCGATCGCCTGGAAGTTCGCGCCCACTACCGCCGTGACCAAACTCGATCAGATCGGCTGGAATCCCGGCAAGTTCGGCGACCTGCATCCCTACGCAATGCTCGAGCCGGTGCGTGTCAGCGGCGTGACGATCAAGCTGGCAACACTCCACAACGAGGAGGACTTGGCCCGCAAGGATATCCGCGAGCAGGAGGAGGTGATCGTCCTAAGAGCCGGAGACGTGATCCCGCAGGTTCTCTCGCCCGCGCCGCACGTCGCCGAGCGCGATGACCGCCCTCCGTCGCCGAGGCCCCCGGAAAAGTGCCCGATCTGTCAGACGCCGACCGTCAAGCCGGAGAACTCGGTCTTCACCAGGTGCCCCAACCGCGATTGCCCCGGACGGCGCTGGCAGCTGCTCAAGCACTTTGTGGGCGCGCTGGACATCGACGGGCTCGGCGAGAAGCAGGTGAGTCTGTTCATGGACCTCGGCTGGGTAAGGACGGCCGCCGATTTCTACCGACTCACCGCGGACCAGATCGCCGAGCAGACGGGCTTCGGTCAGGTGTCTGCGGAAAAGCTGGTGGCCGCGATCGAAGCGTCCAAGCGCCAGCCTTTCGGGCGCGTGCTGTACGCGCTGGGGATCGAAGAGGTGGGATACGTCACCGGTCGCAACCTCGCCCAACAGTTCCGCACCAGCGATGCGCTCGTGAAGGCGTCACCGGAGGAGATCGAGCAGACCCAGGGCGTTGGACCGAAGATGGCGCGTGCGATCTACGCTCAGCTTCACGACGAGCAGATGCTGGCCCTAATCGAGGACCTCCGCGCGCAAGGATCGCGCTTTCAGGAGGAGGGTCCCCCTCCCGGGGAGGGACCGCTGGTGGGCAAGACGTTCGTGCTGACAGGGACGCTCCCTGATCTAACCCGCGAGCAGGCGACGGAGATGGTCATCGGTGCTGGGGGCAAGGTCACCGGCTCGGTTTCACGCAAGACCGACTACTTGGTCGCCGGGGAGAGTCCGGGGACCAAGCTGGCACAGGCGCAGCGGCTCGGGGTTGCGGTGATCGACGAGGAAGGCCTGCGCGGTCTGCTCGCCTAATCAAGGACCGATGGCTCAGCCGTCATAACCGGCGAGCGCGACCGCCATCCGTTGCTCCAGCAGATGGGCCGCGGATGAATCGACACGGTTCATCAAGAACGCGAACGCCAACGTATGCCCGTCGTTCGCCGCGCAGTAGCCCGCGAGACTTGCGACGCCGGTAAGGGTGCCCGTCTTTCCGCGGCACCGGCCCTGGGCCACCGTGCCGTTCATCTCGTCCTGGAGCGTGCCCGTCTCACCCGCGATGGCCAGCGAACTGACGAACGTCTGGTTGGTGGCCATCCGCTGCAGCAGGGTGACGACCTGCCGTGGACTGGTGAAATCGTCGTGCGAGAGGCCAGAGCCGTCGACCAGTTGGGGATGAATGCCGAAGCTGGAGGCGAGCTGTGTCCGAACGGCCGCGGCACCGGCCGCCGTGGTGCCGGCACCGCCGAACTTGGCGCCGATCCCCTTCAGCAGCATCTCGGCAAAGAAGTTATCGGAGGGTACGTTGGTCAAGCGGATTAGCGTCGCCATACGTGGCGAGTGGACGCTCGCCAGCGTCCGTGCGCCGTTGGGCATCACGCCCGTTCTGATCGGTACCGAGGTCGGGACTCGCACGTGCGCGGCGCGCAGTGCCGCGGAGAACTGCTGCGCGCCGTATAGCGCCGGGTGCGTTAGGTATGCCGAGCCACCGCTGATCAATCCGCGGTTGTAGGCCAGGGCGCTGAGCGAACCCTCCACGTACGGATCGAACTGAAAGTTGCTCTCGGAGGTCCCGCGCAGCGAGTCGAAGTAGGACTCGTCGCCCACGATCCTCCCGGAGACAGATCTGATGCCTGACTGGCGAACCAGGTTCGCGACGAGCCGCTGCATCGTCGCGCCCGCCCCGTACGCCGAGGAATCGAAGCTTGCCGAGCCGAACGTCGGGTCGCCACCCCCCTTCAGGTAAAGCGTGCCGTGCCAGACGCCGGAGCTGCTCAGCGAGCCGATCCCAAGCACTTTGGTGAGCAGCGTGGCGTTCGGCCCGAAGCGAAGCAGAGCGGTGGAGGTCGTGTACAGCTTCTCGACCGATGCCGGCAGCCGGCCGACCCCGGCGGCCGCCGCGAATAGGGGCTGGCCGGTGTTCAGATCGACCACATACGCGCTACTCGAGCGCCCGGCCGGGCGCATTTCCCTGGAAAGTGCGCTCGTAAGCGAGTTTTGAGCTTCACGGGCCCGGGTAACGCTCTTGGCCGTGGCCCCTCCCGTCACGCTCGCGAGGATTACCCCCGCCGCGACCAGCGTGACCAAAAACACCCTCATCGGTGTATCTAACAGTTGTAGGCCGCTAAAGGTTCGCTGCCGTATTCTGTATGCAACCGTACAATTAATCTGAACATGGGCAAAGTCGTAAAGCTCGATGCCGCCGCGACGGACCGTGCGGCCGCGGGCGAACATGAGTCGGGATCCCGACCGGGCAAGAAGAACTCGAAGACCGCGCTGGTTCTGGGCGGCGGCGGGTTCACGGGCGGCGTGTATGAGATCGGGGCCCTGCGTGCCCTCGATCTGCTGTCGGTCAACAGGACCGTGAACGAGTTCGACGTGTATGTCGGCACCAGCGCGGGCTCGTTTGTCGCGGCCGCGGTGGCCAACGGCGTCACCCCGGAGGAGATGATGCGGGTGATCGTCCAGCAGGTGCCGACCCCGTTCCCGGACGCCAGCGTCAGCTCCCTCCTGAGGCCGAACTACGCGGAGTTCTTGGCTCGAGGCTTTCTGATCCCCTGGCGACTCGTGCAGCTGGTTCGCAGAGTGGCGAGCGACTTCGGTCAGATTTCGGCGGTCGACATCGTCGTCGGCCTTGCCGAGGCGCTGCCGTCAGGGCTGTACTCGGGGAAAGGAATCGAGCAATACGTGCGGACGATCCTCTCCGACCCCGACCGCACCGACGACTTTCGCCTGCTTGCCAACGAGCTGTACCTGGCCGCGACGGATCTCGACACTTGCGAGCGAATCGTGCTCGGGGCCGAAGATTGGGACGACGTAGCGATCTCGACTGCCGTCAGCGCCTCGAGCGCCCTGCCGATGATGTACAAGCCGGTCAAGATCAAGAACCGCGAGCTGATCGACGGCGGGATCCTGTCGACCACCAACCTCGACATCGCGGTCGAGGCGGGGGCAAAGTTCGTCGTCGTCGTCAACCCGCTGGTCCCGTACGTGAACGACTTCGAGAAGCGAATTTCGACGATCAGCGGTTCGCGCGCGCGGCGAGTCTCGGACATGGGGTTCCCGCAAATCGGCTACCAGGCGTTCAAGCTGCTGGCCTACCAGCGGCTACACGAACTGGCACGCAGTTGGGAGGACCGCTATCCGGGCGTGGACATCATCCTGATCGAGCCCGAACCCAACGACGAGCTGATGTTCCAGACGAGCATTATGAACTACACCTCACGGGTCGACATTGCGCGTCATGGCTTCCAATCGGTGACCCTCAAGCTCGCCCACGACTATCCCCGTTTCAAGCGGATCTGCGCGCGTCACGGAATCGATATCTCGGCGACGCGAGTTCGGAAAGTCATCAAGCACTTCGACCTGGAGCGCGAGAAGACTCGCGCTTGGCGGAAGATCCTGGAACAGACGACCTCAACGCTCCTGCGCCAATCGGCGCAGGACTAGCCAGGCTTAGACCTGGGCCGGCTGAGGTTGCTGCTGCGGGCTGGGGAGCTCACGCAGACTAGAGAGGAACAGAGTCTTGTCGATGCGACCGTTGAAGATCGGGACGCCCAGTTCGATGCACTTAGTGATTACATCGCGTCGCTCCAAGCCGGACTCTCGCGCTAGCTCGGTGGGCGTCAGGTGATTGGCCATCGGTCCTAGTCCTCCTTATCGGATCACTACATGACCACAAGTATGCCGGGTCGAGCGGACGGGCTCAATCGGTGTGAGGCTTTCTTTACTCGAGTTTCGTGATTTCGGGGTGAGGTGAGCTGTCCGCACAGGGGTGTTGGAGGGTCATGCTGCGCGGAGGCAGCACTTCTTGTACTTGCGGTTGCTGCCGCACCAGCAGGGCTCGTTTCGTTGCGGGGGCCACGGCTGGACGATGTCGTGTTCGAGGAGCGTGCTGGCGTAGCTCGCGCGGGTGTCGGACTGCTCTGGGTCGCAGTCGTGCTCGCTGCACCAGGCGAGGTAGTTGTCGATCGCGATCGGCGTGAGCGCGAGGCGCTTGACGCCCTGGGCTGCGAGGTCGCGTAGCAGCAGCTCGAGTCGCGCGCAGTACGTCTGGTAGGGACCGTGTTGGTAGTCCTCGGCGAAGCTCGGCCACGTCTGTAGCGCCCGCGGGTACTGGTCGGGCGGGAACCACGCAACGCCGATGGAGGCCTGCTGCGGCGCGATCGCGCGCGGCTGGTTCCAGCGGCGCAGGAACTCCAGCTCCGCTTCGCGGTCGTGCTGCTCTTGTTGTTCGATCAGCTCCTCGGCGCGGAGTTGGAGCTCGTCGGGCTCGAGGCCGAGGACGTCCATCGTCTCGCCCCGCTCCCCGGTCAGGTACCACGCCAGCTCGCCCTCGTCCTCGCCGGCCGCGAGCGCGAGCTCGAGCCCCTTGGTCTGCCACGGCAGCGCCTTTCGGTACAGCCCGACCCGCGTATACGCGTCGCTGGCGGCGGAGTGCACCCACGGGTTGGGGGGATCCTCGCGCTCGGCCTGCGCCCATGCCTCATCGGCCTCCTGGTCGCGTCCGGCGCGCAACAGCAGATCGGCGATCAGCGCCTGCGCGCTGGGATGATCGTCAAGCTCGCCCTCCCAGCCGGCGGCGACGGCTTGGCGCATCGCGTCGACCGCATCCTCGAAGCGGCCGAGCTTCTCATAAGCGTAGGCGAGGGAGTCGAGATACCCGGCGCGGTCCGGCTGGGACTCGGGCAGCGCCAGCGCGGCGGTGACCAGCCGAACGCACGCGTCGTGGTCATCTCGCTCGCGCGCGGTGTCCAGCTCGCAGTTGATCGTCTGTAAATCCCGCACGCGCGAAGGCTAGCCGCTGGCGCGTCCCCCTCCCGGCTGGCGGAGGAGGGTTGGCGGCGACCCCGAATCCGGTGGGCGATCAAGGCCACTGGCCGCGGGGCGTAGCGAGCTGGAATGCCCCCGAGGTTGTGGACACTTGATTGCTTGGGTCTGTCTGACCCGGCTGGAAGGGTGTGGTGTCCATGCCAAGGACGCGTCCGCCGTATCCCGTGGAGTTCCGTCGTGAGACGGTCGAGTTGGTGCGTCAGGGCCGCTCGATCGCGGATGTCGCGAAGTCGCTCGGGGTCTCGCATCAGACGCTGCGTAACTGGTGTGAGCAGATCGAGGTCGATCAGGGTCGCCGTGAGGGTCTGACCTCGGATGAGAGGGAGGAGTTCACGCGGCTGCGCCGTCGCGTGCGGGTCCTCGAGCAAGAGCGCGAGATCCTAAAAAGGGCGGCGGCCTTCTTCGCGAGGGAGGGCAACGAGGTCCGATAGTGGTGTTCCGGTTCATCGACGCGGAGAAGGGCAACTTCGACGTCGCGGTGATGTGCCGGGTGCTGGGCGTGTCGCGCTCGGGCTACTACGCCTGGGCGCGGCGCTCGCCGTCCGAGCGGACACTCGCCAACGCGACGCTGGTCGAGGAGATCCGCCGTGTGCATGCGGAGAGCGACGGGACCTACGGGTCCCGTCGCGTGCATGCTGAGCTGCGCCGTGAGGGCCATGAGGTCAACCACAAGCGGATCGAGCGGCTGATGCGCGTGGAGGGCATCCAGGGCGCGTACGTGCCGCCCAAGCGCCGCCGCAACGCCGATTGCGCACTCGGCGTCGACGGGGTGAAGGTCTGGCCGGATCTGGTCAAGCGCGACTTCCAGCCGACGGCCCGAACCAGCTGTGGTGCTCGGACATGAAGCAGATCCCGACCGGCGAGGGCGTGCTGCACCTCGCCAGCGTGCTGGACTGCTTCTCCCGCCGGATCGTGGGCTGGGCGATGGGGGCGGTCGCCGACGCGCCGCTGGTCGCTCGCGCGCTCGAGATGGCCGTCGCCCAGCGCCGGCCCGGCGAGGGGATCATCCACCACGCAGACCGCGGCTGTCAGTACACGGCGGTCACGTTCGGCTCCGCGTGCCGCGCGCACGGGATCACGCAGTCCAACAGCCGCAAGGGCAGCCCGCACGACAACGCCGCGAAGGAATCGTTCTTCGCCTCGCTGGAGAAGGAGCGGCTGCGCCGGCGGACGTTCGCCATCCACGAGCAGGCGCGCAGCTCGATCTTCCAGTACATCGAGGAGTTCTACAACCGGCGACGGTTGCACTCCACGCTCGGGTACCGCTCCCCCGACGAGATCGAGCGCGACCATCACCTCACGCTCGTCGTCGCCGAGGCCGTCTGAGAGGTGCCCTCCCGCCGCGGGGGGTTCCGGTGGGCGCGCCGCGCGCGGGTACGCAGCTCCGCTCGCCCCCTCGGTGGGCTCGCTGCGCTGCGAACCCGCGCGCGCTCCCCCCGAACGCTGTCCCCAGCCAGCGCTACCGTCATCCGTCCGGGCGCTGTCCTACTCTGACACGGTCAACTCAGAACGTGTCCACGGAACGGGGGGCGGTCCAGGTTCGGCCGTGTGCGGGACTGCACGGTGACGGGGATGCTGCAGGCCGCAGGGTAGGCCGGGGTGTGGCATCACAGCCGCGCGCATGACCTGCCCGCCGGCGTTGGGATCCCGATGAGCTGGGGCTGGCGCTGCTTGACTTCCTGGTCTGCGTGTTCGTCAAGGCGGGCGCGCCGATCCGTCTCGCCGTTGACGACACTTTGTTCGGGCGCTCTGGACGCAAGGTGTTTGGGGCGCATTACCTGCACGACGGCGCCCAGCCGGAGGGGTCGGGGCGCCGCACCCGATGGGGCAACTGCTGGGTCGTGGTCGTGCTCGTCGTCGAGCTGCCGTGTCTCGGCGGCCGGAAGGTCGCGCTGCCGGTCCTGTTCCGCCAAGGACGACGATCACGGCGACCGGCCCTCCCAGCCCGAGCTGGGACGCACGCTGATCGACATGGTGATCCAGCGCTTCCCGGGCCGAGCGGTCGAGCTGGTGATGGACGGCGCCTATGCCAGCAAGGCGTGGCGCGACCTCCCCGCGCGCGTGACCGTCACCACGAGGATGCCCGCCAACGCCGCGCTGCACAAGCTCGCCCCCCAATCGCGAACGCCCGGCCAGAAGGGCCGCCCGCCGCTCAAGGGCGCCAAGCTCCCGACCCTCGCAGAGATCGCCAACACCGCCGTGTTTGTGCCGGTCACGATCACCGGCCCCGACGGCCGGCAGCGCACCGTGCACGTCCACGAGCTCATCTGCCTTTGGTACAAGCCGTTCTACACCCGGCCGGTGAAGGTGATCCTGATCCGCAACCCCGGCACGGACACGGGATTTGATGTAGCGCTCGCCTCGACCGACGCGGAGATGCCCGCGGGCGAGCTGATCGCCCGCTACGACAGCCGCTGGACGATCGAAACCTGCAACCAAGAAGCCAAAGCCCACGGCGTCGGCGAGGCCCGCAACCGCGTCGAGAAAGCCGTCAAACGAACCCGTCCCGTTCGGGTTCATCGCCCAGACCATCACGATCGCCTGGTACGCGCTTCATGGAAACGCCGAAGCTGACCTCGACCAGCGGCGCCGACAGTCACCCTGGTATCGCCAGAAGGCCACCGTCAGCTACGCCGACATGCTCGCCGCGCTACGTCGCGAACTGATCCACCAGGAGTTTTGGGCACAAGCACCCTCGAGGACCACCAACCCGAAACTCACACATCCCCAATCACCATCAGCATCAAAGGCCGCGTGAGATCACGAAAGTCGAGTTCTTTAGCGATGGCAGCGGAAAACCGTCGAAAATAAGTGATAGATCAGGTGCATTGCGGCCACCAGTTGTGGGCCTCAAGCGAGCCAGCGCATCGGGGCAATTGCGCACGTACGGCTAGGACACTGCGATTACGGGCGGTCGTGACTCACCCCGTGACTCAGGCAAAACCGTCACCGCCGCCACCTGGCGGACGGCCTGGTGAAGGCGCTCGCGCGCGATCGCCGCATCCGGGTGACCGTAGAGCTCGCGCACGAGGCGGCCGCCGTCCTGATGGCCCAGTTGCAGCGAGCGCGATCTGGTGCGGCGGGAGCTCGAGCACGTTTCGCGTACCACTCGAACCAGTGGCGCGTCGCTGTGTAGAGCGCCACCTTACCCAGACCGGCGGAACAGCGGACACGGTCGGGCCGTGCTGGCGAGTCGATCGCCCCGGGGTCCGAGCACGAGCACGGGACCGTCCCGCCGCGTCCGCGCCACCGCCGCGGCGCTCATCGCTCAGCTGTCCGGCTTGGACTGCTTGCTGCTTGCATGTGCGCGCGCGCGTGATGCCAAGCTCGGATTCCGGAGGGCGCGCGTCGGATAACGATGCTCAGCCAGGAGGTGTACGCGATCGCGAGCCCGACCCGCCCCCTGCGTGCACGCGGATAGTAAACGAGCGAATCAACATCCGCGAGGGGAACAGCGCGCGGGTAATTAGACGCACGCGCGCCCGCAAGTCGGTCGTTAGCGCGAGTCTCTCGTACCTGCTGACCCGCATCACAAGCAACGCCCGTGTCGCCGCGTCGGCTGCTTCGCCTACCGGCAGCCCCAGCAGCGCGGCAAGCTCCTCGCCGCCCGATACCAGTCTCAGTGCGCCTGCAAGCTGGATCTCCGCTCCGATGCTGGCGGCCATGCGAGCGGTCTCTCGCCACAGAGCGAGGTCGGCCCCCGTCACCGCCCGCCGCAAGTCCTCCAGCGCCTTCCCCGCCAGGGGCAGGGAGCTATACCCAGAAGTTGTGGATGCGTGTGAAGAGGAAGGCGGCGTACCTTCCCGGTTGACGAAGACCGAAGCCGGCGATGGCCGGCAGGAAGGCACGCCATGTCAGATGTTCGCAGGCTCCCCGCCGGGGAGGACAACGAGGGTCGGGTCACGCTCGATGATCTCGCGCGGGAGGGAGCGCGTCGGATGATCGCTGCGGCGCTCGAGGCCGAGGTCGACGAGTACGTCTGCACGTTCGTGGACGAGGTCGATGAGGACGGCAAGCGGGTGGTGGTCCGCAATGGTCGTGCGCGGGAGCGGCGGCTGACCGTGGGCTCGGGTACGGTCCCGATCCGGGCGCCGCGGGTCAACGACAAGCGCGTCGACGAGGAGACCGGTGAGCGCAAGCGGTTCAGCTCGAAGATCCTGCCGGCGTACGCGCGGCGGTCGCCGAAGGTGACCGAGGTGCTGCCGATCCTGTATCTGCACGGCCTCTCGACCGGTGACTTCGGGCCGGCGCTCCGGGACCTGCTGGGCGAGGACGCCTCGGGTCTGTCGTCGAGCTCGATCCAGCGGCTGACCGAGACCTGGCAGGCCGAGCACGCCGCGTTCCGCACGCGGGAGCTGCGGTTTCACCGCTACGCGTATCTGTTCGTCGACGGCGTGAACGTCAGCGTGCGGCTGGGCGAGGATCCCAAGCTGTGCCTGCTGGTTGTGATCGGCGTCCGCGAGGACGGGCAGAAGGAGCTGCTCGCGGTGGAGGATGGCTACCGCGAATCCGAGGACTCCTGGGCGGCCGTGTTCCGCGATCTGCGCGACCGTGGCATGAACGAGCCGAAGCTGGTGACCGGCGACGGCGCGCTCGGCGCGTGGGCCGCGCTGCGCAACGTATTCCCCGGCGCCAGGGAGCAACGCTGCTGGGTTCACAAGACAGCGAACGTCCTCGACGCGCTCCCCAAGCGCCTGCAACCAAGGGCGAAGACGCTGCTGCACGAGATGGCCGAGGCGCCCACACGCGCGGATGCTCGCAAGGCGCTGGAGCGCTTCCGGGACGAGTTCGACGCGAAGTACCCGAAGGCCGTTGCGAAGCTCGACAAGGACTGGGACGCGCTGACCGCGTTCTACGACTTCCCCGCCGAGCACTGGCGGCATCTACGCACCACGAACCCGATCGAGAGCAGCTTCGCAACCGTCAAGCTCCGCACCAAGGTCACCAAGGGCGCAGGCTCCAAGAAGGCCGCGCTCGCGATGGCCTACAAGCTCCTGGACGCCGCCCAGGAGCGCTGGCGGCGGTTCAACGGCCACGAGCTCGTCACCGACGTGCTCGACGGCGTGAAGTTCAAGGACGGCATCAAGGTCACAGACGACGACACCACGACGGACGAGGAGGTCGCCGCCTGATGCTTCACCTTCTCATCCACAACTCTTGACAATTGCTCAGGGGCAGGTCAGGGTTCGTCACCCGGCCGGCCAATGTTCGGCGACTCCGGAGCTGCGTATCGGGAGCCGGGGATACAACAGAGCGCCTCGCGGCGCATGTTTCCTGGCATGCGATTGTCCCGTTCACCTTTCGGATCTGGGTAAGCCACTGGACCCAATAACCTTCCTCCGAGTTACTCCCGGCTGAGCCGGGGATACGACAGGGCGCCTCGCGGCGCGGCAGAAGTACCTGACCGTGGTCGTCGACCATCACACCGGCCGGCTGGTGTGGGCGGCGCTCGGCCGTGACCGCAAAACGGTCGAGAAATTCACGGATCTGCTGGGCGAAGAGCGCTGCGGGCGGATCCGGCTGGTGTCCTGCGACGACGCCGAGTGGATCACCCGGCCGATCGCCGAGCGCTGCCCGGACGCGGTCATCTGCCTTGACCCGTGGCACATCGTCAAGGCCGCCACCGACGCGCTGGATGAGATCCGCCGCGAGATCTGGAACGAAGCCAGACGCGCCGGCAACAAGCACTCGCGAAAGATCTCGAGGGAGCCCCCAGTCCCGCTGTGGAAGAAGCCGGAGAACCTGAGCGAGCGCCAAAAGCTCAAGCTCGCCATCATCCAGAAGCTCAACGCCCCGCTCGACCGCGCCTACCTGCTCAAGGAACAGCTGCGCCCGATCTACCACCTCCCCTACAAGCAAGCGATCGAACTGCTCAACGCCTGGCTCAAGTGGGCCCGACGATGTCGCCTGGAACCGTTCGTCAAACTCGCGCGCCGCATCACCGAGGAGCGCTCGAGCGCCCGTACGTCGTTAGAACGATCGCATCGCCCTCATGCGCACGCACGAAACACATACCGCGCTGCCCCTTGCGCAACGTGCACGCCCTCGGACACATATCGCACTGGACGCGGCCCCCTCCTCCTGGCGATGCCAGTACTTCGTCGCGGCACCGCTCATCGGTGCCCGCGAGCGTACGCGACGGTGAGCGTCGCGATGCCGAAGTTCATCCCGCGCTTGAATCTGCTCACGCCGAGGCCGCTGTTCAGCGCGGTAGCCGCCTGGGAGGTTACGGTGAGCTTGATGTTGCTCGCGACGACGGTGCCGTGTCCGCCGCTGGCGCGCTTGAGCGAAGCGAGATTCAGGTCGAAAATCGGCATCGACCGCCCGCCGACGGTCGCGGTGAGCTGCTTCGTGCTCGTATTGATGACGAAGTTGGTAAGCGTGACGCTCTTGCCGCTGTGGCTGAAGGTCAGCCCCCCGGTGTGATCAACGGTTCCGACGAGCGTCGCCACGACGATCTGGCCGGCGCTGACCGGGAAGCGCAGCGTCGTCTTAGCGGTTGCTGGGGCGACAGCGGTGACGGTGATGCCGGCATGCTTGAGGGCCGCCGATACCGTAGGATTGACGACGACATCGGTGCTCTTACCGATGACCGTCGCCGGAGCTGAAGCGGACGTGGTCGTGGCCGACGTGCTCGGGCTCGTGCTGCTGCTCGCCGCGGTGCTGCTGCTCGAGGTGTTGCTGCTGCTCGAGGTGTTGCTGCTGCTCGAACTGCTGCCGCAGGCCGCTACGACGAGTCCAGCAGCCACGATCACAGCGATGGCCGATAGTCGCGAACAACTACGTAGCATGAGAACGTCTCCTTTGCTCAACTGTCCGGGTTTCCCTAGGACTCAGTGCGGCGTCGAGTCCGATCAGAGGTCGCCATCTCGCGCCATCCGAGGAACTGCTCACAAGGGGGTTGAGCTCGATCGTCTGAATGTGATGAGTGTCGGTGCTCCTGATTCCTATTGCGACGGCCAACACAAGCGTGTCCAGCGAGGGGTCGCGCCACTCTTGAAAGTCGTTGCCGCTCATCCAGACGATGTTCCGGAACTTCGCGTAGCGCTTCCCGAGGTACTGACCGTACGCAAAGGCCTTCGCGGGCCCATTGGACTCCCGCTTGAAGTACTGCTCGTTCGGCGTTGAGAGGTCGCCGGGCTTGTTGAACGGCTTGATCCGGTCGTAGGTGCTGCCGTCGGCACGCCCGCCCGTTGTATTTCGCGCAGAGGAGATTGATCCAAAGGGAGTTGAAGCCGGCCGCCGCTCGGTTCGGGGTGAATAGCTTGGCCTCCTGGGGCGAGAGATTGACGATCAGGGACTGCGGGGAGTCGCCTATGATCATGAACGGACGCTCACGCTGGTCGACGAGGTAACGGTGTGTTGGCCAACCTTCAGAGGGTAGGCAACCTGGGGTGCGCTCATTCCCGAATGCGCCCGCGAAGGGGCGACTGGGCGGAAACGGGTATGAGCATCAGCACGAGGCCAAGCAAGATCGGACGCCGCAAGCCCATCTCGCTCCTCCTGCGCGGCTAGATGTCAACATTGCTAGGGCAGTAGGCCGTAGATGGTCAGTTGGGAGGTTGAGGTGACGAAGACTTCGCCGTTCGCGACGACGGGGACACTGAACTTGTCCCATTCGTCCAGGGTGTCGCGAGTGCCTGCTTGGGTGCTGTTGTAGAGCTCTTTGGTCAGGTCGGTTGCGTCGTAGGCGTGGAGGGTTCCGGGCGCGCCGGCTCCGCCGGTTTGGAGTGTCCAGAGGATGCCGTTGCTGGCGCCGTTCGCGGAGATCGCCATCGTACCGCCGCGCCCGTTGTAGGTTTGGGCGGTTTCCGAGGTCGGCGTGGTGGTGAGGAGGCTGTTGCTGAGCCCGAAGGCTTGGACGGGGCCGGCGACGGGGGCGAAGTAGACGGAGCCGTTCCAGTAGACGGGTGAGCTGAAGTTGCCTCCTTCGATGCCGAGGTTGTTGGGGAAGATGTTGGTGAGGCTCTGGACGATCTGGTCGCCGCCGCTGTGGTAGCCGCCCATGTTGTCGCGGTCGACGAGGTAGACGGTGCCGTTCTTGCCGGCGCTGACCATTTCGTGTGGATGTGCGCCGCTTTGGTCGGGGAGTAGCAGCACGCCCCCGGCGCCGAGGTCGAGGTCCTGGTTGTAGAGGGTGGTCTGGACGCTGGGGGAGAAGTAGTCCTGCACGGTCCCGTTGGGCGAGAGCCTGATGAACGAGTCGCCGTAGTCGGATCCGCCGCTGTTGGCGTCCATCAGCCCGTCGCCGCTGATGAAGTAGAGGCTGCCGGTGGAGTCGGTGGCGACGCCGTCGCCGTTCATCCAGACGCCGCCGTCGTCGCCGTTGGGTGTCGTGCAGTGGACCATGACCCGTTGCAGGGTCGAGGCGTTGTAGCCGAGCACCCAGCCGTGGAACGGCTCGTTGTCGCCGTGGCTCGAGAACCCGAAGTAGACGACGCCGTTCGCAAGCAGGAGGCCCGTTCGCTGGTTCTCGCGCAGGGAGTTGAACGTCAGGCTGCCGCCGGACGACCCGTTGCCGGTGCCGGGCACGCTCGCCTGAATCACGACCGGGCCGCCGAACTTCTCGGCGCCGGTGCTGAGGTCGAGCGCGTGCAGGCGCTGCACGTAGCTGGTCGTGCCGCCGCTGACTTCCTTGGTCTTCGCGACGACGTAGATCGTTCCGGTCGCCGGATCGATCACCGGCGTTCCCGTGATGCCGATCTCGTTGGGGATGTCGCCCGTCTCGCCCGTGTCGGCGGCCGGGACAGTTGTGACGCCCGCCGCAGGGTTGGTGAAGTTCACGTGCCACAGCGGCGAGCTGCTGCTGCCGTCGGCGTCGAAGGCGTAGACGCTGTCGTGCTCAGTCGCGACGATCACAATGTTGTGGATGCCCTGGCCGGGGATGTTCACGTTCTGGACGTACAGCGGCGAGGCCAGCGTCAGCCCGTCGAGCGGGTAGCTGAACCGCTTGCCGAAGGTGGCCGACTTTACGTTCGACGGCGTCAACACCGTCTCGTTCAAATCCTGGCCCGTCCGCATGTTGTCGTTGTGATAGGTAAGGGTGCCCGCGTCGTTAGTCACGTAGACGGTCGCGTTTGCAGTTTGAGACCCCGAGGTTGCGGTCACGGTGTGGGTGCCGACGCTGTTCGGTGGCGTGTAGAGGCCGCCGGCGGTGATCGTGCCGACGCTGGCGTTGCCGCCGGCGACGCCGTCGACCGACCAGGCCGCACCTCCGCTGCCGGGGCCCTGGGCCGTGAACTGGGCCGTGCGCGTGAACGTGAGCACCGCCGTCCCGGGGGAGACGGTGAAGCCGGTCGACGCCGTCGCCACGTTCGAGTAGGGGCCAACGTTGCCCGAGCTGTCGCTGGCGCGGACCCGGTAGCTGTAGCTGCTGTTGGCGGCGACGCTGGTGTCCTTGTAGCTGGTGCCGGCTGGGGTGGCGATCTGGGCGAAGTTGCTGCAACCGCTGCCCTGGCAGCGCTCGACCTGGTAGCCGCTGACGCCGACGTTGTCGCTCGACGCGCCCCAGGCCAAGTCAACCTCGCTGGCGCTGACCGCGTTCGCGGTCAGCGTCCCCGGCTGCGACGGCGGGGTCGTGTCGCTGCCGGCCGGGTTCACGGGGGTTGCCTGGTCGGTTTGGATCTGGGCGGCGCTGCGGGCGACGTTGTAGACGCGGACCTCGTCGATCAGGCCGGCGAAGTACTGCCCATAGATGCTGTCGCCGCCGATCTGCAGCGGGTTCGTCGAGCTCGCGATCGTGCCGGTGTGGGCGGTGGAGGCGACCTGGCTGCCGTTGACGTACAGCCGCAGCGTCGAGCCGTCGTAGGTCTCGGCCAGGTAGGACCAGCTGTTCGCGGGCAGCGGGTCGGTGCCGTAGGCCTCGGCGTAGCTGCCGCCCGCGATCATCCCCGCATCCGGGTGGCCGGCGCTCGACGAGGTCGCCTCCAGGTAGTAGTTGTCGTTGCCCTTGTAGATCACGTCACGCCAGCTGCTGTCGACCGTCGACGGGTTGACCCACGCCTCCAGCGTCATCCCGCTCGAGAGGTGTAGCGAGGCCGCGTCCGGCACCGTGACCAACGCGTTGCTGCCGTTGAACTGCAACGCCTTGCCGTACTTGCCGGACGCCGCCCACGTCGTGTTCGCAATCGTGCCCGTGTGGCCGTTCCCCGACGCGTCCGCGACCGTCGTCCCCGAACCCTCATCAAACGCGTACGCCGCCACCAGACCGGTCGCGGCAGCGGGGGTGCTGGCGCCGGCGATGTTCGAGTAGCTGCTCAGGTTGCCGGCGGCGTCGCTGGCGCGGACCCGGTAGCTGTAGCTCGTGGAGGCGCTGACGCTGGTGTCCTTGTAGCTGGTGCCGGCTGGGGTGGCGATCTGGGTGAAGTTGCTGCAGTTGCTGCCCTGGCAGCGCTCGACCTGGTAGCCGGTGACACCGACGTTGTCGCTCGACGCGCCCCAGGCAAGGTCCACCTCGCTGGCGCTGACCGCGTTCGCGGTCAGCGTCCCCGGCTGCGACGGCGGGGTCGTGTCGCTGCCGGCCGGGTTCACGGGGGTTGCCTGGTCGGTTTGGATCTGGGCGGCGGTGAGCGCGACGTTGTAGACGCGGACCTCGTCGATCAGGCCGGCGAAGTACTGCCCATAGATGCTGTCGCCGCCGATCTGCAGCGGGTTCGTCGAGCTCGCGATCGTGCCGGTGTGGGCGGTGGAGGCGACCTGGCTGCCGTTGACGTACAGCCGCAGCGTCGAGCCGTCGTAGGTCTCGGCCAGGTAGGACCAGCTGTTCGCGGGCAGCGGGTCGGTGCCGTAGGCGTGGGCGTAGCTACCGCCCGCGATCATCCCCGCGCCCGGAACTGAGGCGTTGGTCGAGGTGCCCTCGAGGTAGTAGTTGTCGTTGCCCTTGTAGATCACGTCACGCCAGCTGCTTTCGACCGTCGACGGGTTGACCCACGCCTCCAGCGTCATCCCGCTCGAGAGGTGTAGCGAGGCCGCGTCCGGCACCGTGACCAACGCGTTGCTGCCGTTGAACTGCAACGCCTTACCGTCCTTGCCCGCCGCGGCCCAGGTCGCGTTCGTGATCGTGCCGGTGTTCCCGTTGCCCGAGGCGTCCGTCACGGTTGTCCCCGACCCTTCGTCGAACCCATACGCTGCAACGAGTGCCGGCGTCGCGGACATCGAGGCCGGCGGCGACGCGAGCCCGGCCACGCCGATCACCGCTGCGATCGCCACTGCGCCGCAGATGCGTCCAATCGGGGTCGCCCAGTCCGCACGCAGCCCATCCCGACTTCCTCGAAGCGTCCTCATATCCGCAGCCCCTTTGTAGACGGCTCGTCTTGCACGAACCGCCGCCTCGTGCACGCAATTGCCTTATCCGAGTTGAGGAAGGATAGGGAAGTATCGTCTCCCCCGTACCGGAGCCGAAATGGCACAACTCCTCGGTGGTCAAGCGCGGGCCCGGTCGGCGTCAGCGCCCGGGCGTTCGGATCGCCGCCCGGCCCTTCTCCGGCGGGAGCACGCTGGCGCAAGCAATACGGGATCGCCCTGATGGCTCGCTGGGCTCGTAGGAGTAGCGTTGATTTCGGGCGGGACAATTTCGCACAGAGGAGATTGATCCAAAGGGAGTTGAAGCCGGCCGCCGCTCGGTTCGGGGTGAATAGCTTGGCCTCCTGGGGCGAGAGATTGACGATCAGGGACTGCGGGGAGTCGCCTATGATCATGAACGGACGCTCACGCTGGTCGACGAGGTAACGGTGTGTTGGCCAACCTTCAGAGGGTAGGCAACCTGGGGTGCGCTCATTCCCGAATGCGCCCGCGAAGGGGCGACTGGGCGGAAACGGGTATGAGCATCAGCACGAGGCCAAGCAAGATCGGACGCCGCAAGCCCATCTCGCTCCTCCTGCGCGGCTAGATGTCAACATTGCTAGGGCAGTAGGCCGTAGATGGTCAGTTGGGAGGTTGAGGTGACGAAGACTTCGCCGTTCGCGACGACGGGGACACTGAACTTGTCCCATTCGTCCAGGGTGTCGCGAGTGCCTGCTTGGGTGCTGTTGTAGAGCTCTTTGGTCAGGTCGGTTGCGTCGTAGGCGTGGAGGGTTCCGGGCGCGCCGGCTCCGCCGGTTTGGAGTGTCCAGAGGATGCCGTTGCTGGCGCCGTTCGCGGAGATCGCCATCGTGCCGCCCCGCCCGTTGTACGTCTGCGGCGTCTCCGAGGTCGGAGTGGTCGAGAGGAGGCCGTTGCTCAGCTCGAAGGCTTGGACGGGGCCGGCGACGGGGGCGAAGTAGACGGAGCCGTTCCAGTAGACGGGTGAGCTGAAGTTGCCTCCTTCGATGCCGAGGTTGTTGGGGAAGATGTTGGTGAGGCTCTGGACGATCTGGTCGCCGCCGCTGTGGTAGCCGCCCATGTTGTCGCGGTCGACGAGGTAGACGGTGCCGTTCTTGCCGGCGCTGACCATTTCGTGTGGATGTGCGCCGCTTTGGTCGGGGAGTAGCAGCACGCCCCCGGCGCCGAGGTCGAGATTCTGGTTGTCGAGGGTGGTCTGGACGCTGGGGGAGAAGTAGTCCTGCACGGTCCCGTTGGGCGAGAGCCTGATGAACGAGTCGCCGTAGTCGGATCCGCCGCTGTTGGCGTCCATCAGCCCGTCGCCGCTGATGAAGTAGAGGCTGCCGGTGGAGTCGGTGGCGACGCCGTCGCCGTTCATCCAGACGCCGCCGTCGTCGCCGTTGGGTGTCGTGCAGTGGACCATGACCCGTTGCAGGGTCGAGGCGTTGTAGCCGAGCACCCAGCCGTGGAACGGCTCGTTGTCGCCGTGGCTCGAGAACCCGAAGTAGACGACGCCGTTCGCAAGCAGGAGGCCCGTTCGCTGGTTCTCGCGCAGGGAGTTGAACGTCAGGCTGCCGCCGGACGACCCGTTGCCGGTGCCGGGCACGCTCGCCTGAATCACGACCGGGCCGCCGAACTTCTCGGCGCCGGTGCTGAGGTCGAGCGCGTGCAGGCGCTGCACGTAGCTGGTCGTGCCGCCGCTGACTTCCTTGGTCTTCGCGACGACGTAGATCGTTCCGGTCGCCGGATCGATCACCGGCGTTCCCGTGATGCCGATCTCGTTGGGGATGTCGCCCGTCTCGCCCGTGTCGGCGGCCGGGACAGTTGTGACGCCCGCCGCAGGGTTGGTGAAGTTCACGTGCCACAGCGGCGAGCTGCTGCTGCCGTCGGCGTCGAAGGCGTAGACGCTGTCGTGCTCAGTCGCGACGATCACAATGTTGTGGATGCCCTGGCCGGGGATGTTCACGTTCTGGACGTACAGCGGCGAGGCCAGCGTCAGCCCGTCGAGCGGGTAGCTGAACCGCTTGCCGAAGGTGGCCGACTTTACGTTCGACGGCGTCAACACCGTCTCGTTCAAATCCTGGCCCGTCCGCATGTTGTCGTTGTGATAGGTAAGGGTGCCCGCGTCGTTGGTCACGTAGACGGTCGCGTTTGCAGTTTGAGACCCCGAGGTTGCGGTCACGGTGTGGGTGCCGACGCTGTTCGGTGGCGTGTAGAGGCCGCCGGCGGTGATCGTGCCGACGCTGGCGTTGCCGCCGGCGACGCCGTCGACCGACCAGGCCGCACCTCCGCTGCCGGGGCCCTGGGCCGTGAACTGGGCCGTGCGCGTGAACGTGAGCACCGCCGTCCCGGGGGAGACGGTGAAGCCGGTCGACGCCGTCGCCACGTTCGAGTAGGGGCCAACGTTGCCCGAGCTGTCGCTGGCGCGGACCCGGTAGCTGTAGCTGCTGTTGGCGGCGACGCTGGTGTCCTTGTAGCTGGTGCCGGCTGGGGTGGCGATCTGGGCGAAGTTGCTGCAACCGCTGCCCTGGCAGCGCTCGACCTGGTAGCCGCTGACACCGCTGCCGCCGCTCGACGCGCCCCAGGCCAAGTCAACCTCGCTGGCGCTGACCGCGTTCGCGGTCAGCGTCCCCGGGGCGGACGGGAGGCTGGCGCCCACCGGCGTCGCCTGGTCGGTTTGGATCTGGGCGGCGGTGAGCGCGACGTTGTAGACGCGGACCTCGTCGATCAGGCCGGCGAAGTACTGCCCATAGATGCTGTCGCCGCCGATCTGCAGCGGATTCGTCGAGCTCGCGATCGTGCCGCTATGGCCGGTCGCGGCGACCTGGATCCCGTTCACGTACAGCCGCAGCGTCGAGCCGTCGTAGGTCTCGGCCAGGAAGGACCAGCTGCTGGCGGGGAGCGCGGCCGTCCCGAAGGCATCGGCGTAGCTGCCGCCCGCGATCATCCCCGCATCCGGGTGGCCGGCGCTCGACGAGGTCGCCTCCAGGTAGAAGTTGTCGTTGCCCTTGTAGATCACGTCACGCCAGTTGGCGTTGACGGTCGAGGGGTTGACCCACGCCTCCAGCGTCATCCCGCTCGAGAGGTGCAGTGAGGCCGCGTCCGGCACCGTGACCAACGCGTTGCTGCCGTTGAACTGCAACGCCTTGCCGTACTTGCCGGACGCCGCCCACGTCGTGTTCGCAATCGTGCCCGTGTGGCCGTTCCCCGACGCGTCCGCGACCGTCGTCCCCGAACCCTCATCAAACGCGTACGCCGCGACCAGACCGGACGGGGCAGCGGGGGTGCTGGCGCCGGCGATGTTCGAGTAGATGCTCAGGTTGCCGGCGGCGTCGGTGGCGCGGACCCGGTAGCTGTAGCTCGTGGAGGCGCTGACGCTGGTGTCCTTGTAGCTCGTGCCGGTGGCGGTGGCGATCTGGGCGAAGTTGCTGCAACCGCCGCCCTGGCAGCGTTCGACCTGGTAGCCGCTGACGCCGACGTTGTCGGTGGAGGCGCCCCAGGAGAGGTCCATCTCGCTGCTTGAGACGGCGGTCGCGGTGAGCGTCCCCGGCTGCGACGGAGGGGTGGTGTCGGGTGTGGGGGTGGTGGCGCCGGCGGTGTTCGAGTAGGGGCTGAGGTTGCCGGCGGCGTCGGTGGCGCGGACCCGGTAGCTGTAGCTCGTGGAGGCGCTAACGCTGGTGTCCTTGTAGGTGGTGCCGGCTGGGGTGGCGATCTGGGTGAAGCTGGTGCAGTTGCTGCCCTGGCAGCGTTCGACCTGGTAGCCGGTGACGCCGACGTTGTCGGTGGAGGCGCCCCAGGAGAGGTCCACCTCGCTGCTTGAGACGGCGGTCGCGGTGAGCGTCCCCGGCTGGGACGGAGGGGTGGTGTCCGGACCGTTGTTCACAGGCGTGGTCTGGTCGGTTTGGATCTGGGCGGCGGTGAGCGCGACGTTGTAGACGCGGACCTCGTCGATCAGGCCGGCGAAGAACTGCCCATAGATGCTGTCGCCGCCGATCTGCAACGGGTTGGTGGACGTCGTGATCGAGCCTGTGTGGGCAGTCGACCCCACTTGCGTTCCGTTGACGTACAGGCGGAGGGTCGACCCGTCGTAGGTCTCTGCGAGGTAGGACCAGGTGTTGGCGGGGAGCGCGGCGGTCCCGAAGGCGTCGGCGTAGCTGCCGCCCGCGATCATCCCCGCATCCGGGTGGCCGGCGCTCGACGAGGTCGCCTCGAGGTAGAAGTTGTCGTTGCCCTTGTAGATCACGTCACGCCAGTTGGCGTTGACGGTCGAGGGGTTGACCCACCCCTCCAGCGTCATCCCGCTGGACAGGTGCAGTGAGGCCGCGTCCGGCACCGTGACCAACGCGTTGCTGCCGTTGAACTGCAACGCCTTGCCGTACTTGCCGGACGCGGCCCAGGTCGTGTTCGCAATCGTGCCCGTATGGCCGTTCCCCGACGCGTCCGCGACCGTCGTCCCCGAACCCTCGTCGAAGCCGTAAGCCGCAACCAGTCCGGTCGCGGCGCCCGCGGCTTCTCCCGAAGACGCCATCGATACAAGTGCCGCCAGAACGACCGACAGCGCGAAGCTCCAGCCGGCACGGCGAGCTCCGCTTGCACTCCCCAAACACGGCCGCATGTCGATCCTCCTCCCGGTAGGTGCGTTCAGCGACTAAAACGCACGTGAACTGCCCTGGCTTTCGCGGAGACTGGGTTTGTGAGTTTTCGTTGTTGTCAGCCAGCTTGTTCGTGAACGGTAGATCGGAGATCGGAGAGGCTGGCGAGGAACTGTTCGTCCTTCGCTCCTCGGGCGAGCTGCCTGCCGGACTGGCGCACGCGCGGGTTCAACCCGAGACAGCTGGCGAGCTGCCCAGGTCGCGGGAAGCGATGGAAGTCCCCGGCCGCCGTGACGATCGACAGCGCGACCGTGGCGTCGACGCTTTGGCTCGTCATCAGCTGCTTGACTTTCCTGGCGTTCGAGCGCGATCCGACCGAGCGCGTTGTTGATCGCAGCTCCTGCCCGTGGAAGTCCAGCTGGCGCAGCAGCGCCCTGACCGCGAGCTCCTCGTCCGGTGGGAGCGGCTGGTTCGCCAGACCAGCAGCGGCCCTTGATCCCGAAACAGATCCGCGACCGGCGGCCTCGGCACCAGGTTGCGCTGCAGGATCGACACATGGTTCTTGAGCCTGGTGCGCTTCCGGACGATATGCGCCCGGCGAGCGACCTGACGTCGCAACGCCTGCGTGGGCTCATCAGCCATTCACGCCGCCGGGAGGAAGTCCGCCGGCGGCAGCTGCGCCAGGACTTTCGCGTCAGCCTTTCGGTCTTGACCTTCGCCTCAGCGATCGCGCGGGTCTTCATCGGATTGAAGATCATGACCGTGGCGATCCGCGGCGCGCTCAGCTTCGCGAGCGCGTGGGTGTTCCCGGTTGCCTCGGTCGCGACCTCATCCGATGGCAGGAGACTATCTGCGAACACCCGCGGTGCCTGCGGGGTTGTCGAGATCTGCCCGGCTTGGCGCACCAGCCCGTCCTCCCGACACCGTGATCGCAAACTCGCGATGCATGTCCAAACCGCATCAAAACCGATCCTCCGTGGCACAGCTACCGTCGTCCTTCGACAGACCTCGATGGCTGGGAGAACGGGCGGGCAAACGACAACTACGGATTCGCGCTCGAAGCGCATCCGGGTGAATCGTAGGGGCGGCTAAGTACGCTGGGATGGCAGACGCGGCATCAGAGCGCGGCGCGAAGCTGGGCCGGCCAGGGCCCCGGGGCCGATCGGAGCTGCTGCGGTCTGCTGGAGTTTTCGGGAAAGCCTGGAACCGCCCAGGATCTGCGGTCGATTGGAACTTGCAGGAGGAGTTCTTCGGTATCGGTCGCTACCGCGGTTCGGCCCGCATGGAGGTTGAGACCCCGTGGAGCGAGCCCGCTTGCAGCGCCGTGATCGGTCGATCGCCGGCGGTGTGCAGGAGCTCGCAGACGGCGTCGGTGAGCGGTTGTCCGCTGTATCGCTCGTAGTAGGTGAACACGGGCGAGGGGTTAGCCTCGAAGCAGTACCAGCGTCCATCGGGGGTGCGTCGTAGGTCAATCCCCGTGAGTACGAGCTGGAGCGTGTCCGCGAGTCGCCGGCACGCTGTGGCGATCTCGTCGGGCAAGCGCGTGTCGCGCATGCGCATCTCGGCGCCAACGCGTCCGGCGTAGCGATAGTCGGTCGCGGTCGTGTCGATTTCGGTCGCGAAGATCCGCTCACCGATGACGTGGACGCGGATGTCGATGCCGGCGACGTATTCCTGGAACTGGGTCGGGCACGCTTGCAGCTGGTCGAGGCGATCGAGGTCGGCGGTTTCGAGGCGCTGTACGATCGATCGCAGGTGGCTGGCGGACTTGAAGATGACGCGTCCATCGCACGCGTCGTAGAAGGCTCGGGCATACGCGGGGTTGGTCGTGACGAGCGTCCTCGGCGCCGCCAGGCCGCAGCTGGTGATCACCTGTGCCTGGTAGGGCTTTGAGGAGTTGGACGCCATCGCCGAGGGCCGGTTGACGACGAGCGTCGGCCAGGAGTCCAGGAGCCCGGACAGCGCCACGTGGCGCTCACGCGATCGGGGTTCGCGGATCGGGCCGGTGTCGCGGAGGTAGACGGAGCTCACGTCGGCGAGCGCGATCGACCGTTCGCCGCAGCGCAGCCACCCAGTGAGCGGATCGGTTGCCGGCTCAAAGGCCAGGCGGGTGTTAGCCGGCTCGTCTCGGGGATCGATCAGCAGCAGGTCGGCGCCGCGGTCGGCGAGAGCGACGACGACCGCCGCCAGTGGCTCGTCCGTGAGCGAGCCGAACAGAACGATCATGCCATGACCGCGCCGTGCGCCAACAGGCAAAGGGCCCCCACGACCTCGCGTTCGTGCCCGTCGGTCGGGAGGTCGGGAAGCTCGGAGACCTCCAGGCATACCGCCCTCGCGGAGCCCAGCACGAGGGAAAACTGGGCGAGCGCGAGGCCGAGGGCAGCCGCGGCCCTCACGCACGCGGAGGGCTCGGCGGCGCCGAGCCCATCGCCGTCAAGGACGACGGCTCGCTCACCGATCACGATCACGTTCGCGCGCCCGCCCTCCGGCAGGGCCTGCAGGACGAGCGGTTCGCCCACGAGCGCGCCAGCCAGTTAGCGCCATGCTCGCCTTCGATCAGCTCGGGCGGGGTCCTACCGGTCGGCCGACCGACGAGCGCGCGCTGGTCGCAGACGGAGCGGTAGAACTCTGTTGCCGCATCCGGCTCCCACGTAACCAGCGTCGGCGCCGGCCCAAGCCCGCACGCGGCCAACCGTCCGCCCGCCCGAACGACCGCACGACCGACGCCGTCGGGTCGTGGCCGGTTGACGACCGGGCACTCAAGTCCGGCGAGCAGGCCAAGCATCGTTGCTGCGACCTCAGCGTCGACGTACTCGCGGTCCTCCTCGGCGACAGCGTCAATCCGCGAAGGGGAGCCCGGCCGCGCGAGCACTGAGCGTAGCTCCGTCAGCGAAACGCGCACCCCAGGCGCGGCGAGGAAACCGTCCGCCGCCAGCACCGACCAGCCGACGTCCCAGCCACCGGGGAAGTCCCCGGGATCCAACCACATGACTGGCACCCCGCGGCACGCGAGCTCGTCTCGGGCCGTGCTGGCGAGTCGATCGCCCCGGGGTGCGAGCACGAGCACGGGACCGTCCCGCCGCGTCCGCGCCACCGCCGCGGCGCTCATCGCTCAGCTGTCCGGCTTGGACTGCTTGCTGCTTGCATGTGCGCGCGCGCGTGATGCCAAGCTCGGATTCCGGAGGGTGCGCGTCGGATAACGATGCTCAGCCAGGAGGTGTACGCGATCGCGAGCCCGACCCGCCCCCTGCGTGCACGCGGATAGTACGAGCGAATCAACATCCGCGAGGGGAACAGCGCGCGGGTATCAGCCCATCTCCGTTGCGGCGCACGCCGCAATGAAGTCGCGCCGCGACGCCCCGCCGGCGCGCCAGCCGATACAGCGCCAGCGACCGCGGCAGGCACGCCCAACGCCCACCAGTCGGCAGCCGCGCCAGTGTCGCGTTCGTATACCTGATCTCCGGCTCGAGCAATGCCGGCTCGACGAACCGCACCGGCCGGCGGGGAGTAAGCCACCGCATCAGCCTCGGCAGCGCCACCCACCGCAATCCCAGCTTGACGGCGAACACCGTCGTCGCCACCCGCACCGCGAGCACTCGCTCGCCGGGACGCGCGGGCAGCCGTCTCATGCTGCCGCCGTGTCGAGCAGTCCGTCGACCAGAGCGGGCAGCCGCTCCACATCGGAACCGAAGAACAGGCGAGCACGAGCGCTCTCACGGGCGAGCCGCGCGAGCAGCGAGAACTGATGCGCGACAACCTCGCGGTCAACCACGACCATTCCCAACCGCAGCAGTTCCTCGAGCGCGAACCGGCTCGAAACCGCCTCCACGCTTGACGCCGGCCAATCGACCACCTTGGGAAACAGCAGCAAAGCCGGCGCCGCCGCCGCACCCGCCACGCCCGCTCCCCACTCCTCGGGATAGAGCCAAAACTTGCGCTCCCCCGTACGCGCCCGCACCCCGCCAAGTCCTCCAAACAGCCGCCCGGTCTCAGCCGTCAGTTCGAGCCGCGCCGGCCACGGCAACACCCGCGGCCCCTCAACCGTGTTGCATATCAGCGGGTGGTCATCCGACAGGCACCGCCACCCCGCCCGCATCAAGCTGAGCAGCGAGGTCGACTTGCCCGCGCCCGAGGATCCCAGGATCAAAACCGCGCGCCCGTCGCGCTCAACCGCCGCGGCATGCAGCGGATACAGACGGGACGCCCGCAACACCTCGCTCGCGAGAAGGAACACCAACCCCTCGCGCTCCTCAGCCGCCCACCGCTCGGGAGCCACCGCCCACACCGCCGCGCACCGCCGCTCGGGCTCAACCACTACCACCCCGCGGTCTGAGACCTCGATGATCGTGCGCCCGCGATCGCGCCACACCGCATACGCCCAAGAGCTCCCGTCCAGACCGACGCGCGGCTGCTCGAACGCCAGCCCGGCCGCCGCCGAGCGTGCGCGAGGCAGCTCGCCGGCATCCGCGACCGACAGCGCGGACACCCTCCAGGCACGCGAGTCGCCGTTCGCCGAAGGCGCGGCGTCCGCGAAAGTGCGCAGGAGCCCCTCCACGCTCCGGCTCAGGACCCCACCGTCGGAATTCACCTGCACCGATACGCCGTGCAGGTTGTACCGACGCTCCAGCAGCCCGTTCACCGGGGGCGCCCAGGACCCTAGGCTCGCGGGCACCGGCGGATCAGTCCAGCCGACTCCAGGCGTCCAACGAACCGGTCGACATCCACCAGCGCCCGAACGGGGTCGACGTCGAAATGCGCAGAGAGCTCGGCTGCGGCGTCGGCGGCCGAGCCCTCCCTTCGCAACGCTCGCCAGATGGCGGTGCCGGACTCGTTCACTCCGAAGTACGTGCCGGCCGTAGGCTCGAGCAGCACCAGTTCATCGTCGAGGGGAGCCTCGAGCACGCCAGCGCTCAGCACCCAGCCCGCGCCGTCGGTGCCCGCCCCTGCGGCCCCGCCCCCGTGGCCCCCCATCACAGGCAGCTGCTCGGCCGCCAGGGCCCGCAACTCCTTGCTCCCCGCGCCCGGCCGCGCCAAAGGCCCCGCCAGCGCGTCGGACCCGACGGCGGGGCGAAGCTCACGGCCGATCAATGGGCCGGTCATCATTCGCTCCCCCGGTTCGACTCGTTCGGGGCGTCTCGGTCGCGCTCTTCGCCTGCTCAACTGTGGGTCTCTGGCCTTGACTTCTCTACGTGCTTCTCGACTGCGCTCGGCTTCTCACCCGACTTGAACGTCAGCTCCCGCAACGCCCCCAACGCCCGCAACACCGGCTCGGTATACGGCACCCGACCCGATCCCTCGGACCCGATCTGCCCTGGGTCACCATGCTCGGTCATCGCCCATCCTCCTTAAACCTCGTACGCGGTTGGCATTTGGCATGTGATGTCGATTAAGCGAACCTACTGACGTATCCGTGGGTATTGTCACCGTCCGGGGAGGGGTGGGCAGAGCCCGGCGAGTGAGAGCATCGCGAGGGCGATGACGGCGCTTGGTGAGTGGTAGCCGAACCCGCGGCGGATGATCAGGCGGATTTGGGTGTTGATCTGCTCGACGCGGGCGTTTGAGAGTCCATTGGTGAACGCCGCCTCGGCGCGTTCGCGCTGTTCTGTGGTCCGGCGGGCGAGCTTTCGGAATGGCTCTAGGCGTGATCGTCGGGCCCAGTTCAGCCACGCTTCGAGCAGTGTGAGGCCGTCCTCGGCGTCGACGCGGTAGATCTGCCTGAGTTGCTGGGCGAGGAGGTAGGCGCGGTACAGCCGCTGGTTGGTCTGCTGGATGCTCGAGAGCTGTCGCTGCTGGCGTTCGCTCAGGTTGCCTGGGTTCTTCCATAGCGCGAACCGGGCGCCTTTGAGATCCTTGGCGAGCTGCTTGTTGCCGGCGCGTCTGGCTTCGTTCCAGATCTCGCGGCGGATCTCATCCAGCGCGTCGGTCGCGGCCTTGACGATATGAAACGGGTCCAGCGCGATCACGGCGTTGGGGCAGCGCTCGGAGACCGGCCGGGTGATCCACTCGGCGTCATCGCATGACACGAATTCGATCTGCTCGGAGCGTTCTTTCCCGAGCAGATCGAGGAACTTCTCGACCGTCTTGCGGTCCCGGCCGTACGCCGCCCAGACGAGGCGGCCGGTGTGATGGTCGACGACCACGGTCAGGTACTTCTGCCCTTTGCGGATCGAGATCTCATCGAACCCGAGGGCCTTCAGGCCCGCGAACAGGTCACGTCCTTGCTTGGCCTCCGCGCTCACGCGCGCGCAGATACGCCCGACGGTCCGCCACGCGATCCGCATCAGCACGCAGATCGCCGTCTTTGACGTGTTGACCGTCAACCATGCGATTTGATCGTCGAAGCTGCGCGTGAACCTGGCGTCGTGGCGCGCCCATGGGACCGCCGCGACGACCACCTCGTGCACCTTGCACTGCACGCGCGGCGCGTCGGCCTCCACGTAGCACAATGTGGTCCCGAGATCCAGCGCCCGCCAGCGCCGGCGCCCCTCGCCGAGGTCATACCCCGGGCAGCGCCGGCGACAGTGCGGGCAACGATCCCGCTGGCTGTAACCCGGGCGGACCGACACCACGATCGTGCCGTCTGATTCGACATCGACCGCTTCGACCACCGTCTTCTCAAGCCCCAAAAGCCGCGCCCACGCGCGGACGCCTACGCTTGCCTTGCGCACGTCGCCACCGTTCCTTCCCAAGGGTTTCTGACATCGCTAAACCAGAGCCTAGGAGCACCGCGGCGTGCGCACCCTCAACCCGCCCTTCCGGGCGGTCCCCGCCCGGAACTCCCCAGCCCACCAGCGCCAGCGACCCGGGCGCAGTCAAGCAGCGCAAAACCCCTGCTAACAGCAGAAACGACTCGCGTCCCACGACCAACCATCAAGGCGCTGCTTGACGGCAACCGGGCGATGGCGCTACCCCCGCCCGAACCCTCTCACCCCACCCACGGAAACAGCAGTAGCGCCGATTAAAATTCAACGGCTGCACACACGGGTATCTTGCGGCGCCGCCCCGCTCGCGTCCACACGGCCATCGCGATGATTGACACCAGGTTCGTAATCAGCGTTGAGCAACGCCGAGCCCCGTCTTTGTCAAGCGGCTTTCGCAGGGAGTCGGGGCAACCGCCGGCCGCGCCTCAGAATCCACGGTTGTCTTCGCGAGCCTCTCCGCTGATCGCGCAGCGCCAGCGTCAGGAACCTCGACCTTCACCACGTCTACGCCCAGGCCACGGATCGATCTGCGGTCGGTTGGCTTCGCTGATGTCGAGGCCCATCAGGTTTACTCGCTTTCCGGGGCGGACGTCGCGAGCCAGGCGATGATTCCTGGAAGGCCGTCAAGGATTGCGCCCTCGTCGGTGACTAGCACGGGGGGCTGCGTGTGCCCCGTGAGCGCAAGAAGCTCGCCACCGTACCTGCTTCGCGGCACATAGTTTACCTGTGGCTGGTGACCCGCCTGGCGGAGCAGCCTATAGGCGGCGGCACAGCTTCCGGCTCCGGAGCTTAAGAGATCGAAATCGGCGTACAGTCGCATATTGTGCGGATCGCGTAGAGCACATGTGAGATCCCTATCGCGGGCTCTCGCGCGAGGGCGGCAGCCGAGCGCGCTAGCAGGCTCTCTCGGCGTTGGCTGCAGTCAACCCTACGGCAGCTCGCCCGTCGATTTGCCGTCCTGCGGATCGTTTCGGCGCTCGCGGTGGTCGCGACTTGCGCGCAGGTGCCGGAAACGATCGGTCTCTTGCCGCAGTGCCGCAACACGCGAGCGCTCGGCGCCGCGTTCGAGTGCCACGGCTCGTTGGTGTGCGTGGCCATGGCTCCTTGTTCCGCTGGTTCTTTCCGCTTGCTCGTCGTGAGGTCCTTCGTGAGCTCCTGTTACAACAACAACGAGTACGTCCCCCAGATACGTCCGCAGAGGTGCAGCCGTCACCGGTCGCGGCCTTCGCTGGGGCATGCCCACGACCCCAGACCAGGAGTCAGCATGGCCCACAAGCCCCCCGGGCCCCAGGCAGCTCAACTACCTCAAGGCCCTCGCCGAGCGCACCGGCCAAACGTTCGCGTGGCCGACGAGCTCCGCGGCCGCCAGCCGCGAGATCCGGCGGCTGAAGAACACCGGGCCAAGCCCCGAGCTCGAGCGCGCGATCGAGCGCTTCGGCGATACGCAGGCGATCGAGGCAGCCCAGGACGCGGTCGCCATCCAGAGCGTCGAGATCCTCGGTCACGGGTCGACCTGCACGTGGAGCCAGCGGTCATGACCACGCCAACAGTCATCGAAAGGCGCCGCAACGCCATGGGAGGCCACCCCAGAAAGAACCGGGGCCGGGACTCCTACGGGTCCACAAGCGGCACCCAGCGACACCAAGGCCAGCGTCCGTTTTCTGCTTGGAGGAGCCTGTCGTTCTCGACACCGCATCGGGTCTCAGTGAGGACAGCAGGTGTTGTCCTCGTGAGACGCTCGAGTAGGAGGGACGCCCGAACGCGTTACGACAGAAACGACAGGAGGCGATGCGAGGGAGCGGCCACGACTGACGCTGCAACGACTCGGGGTGGGCGCACCGGCGCCCACGCGGAGCTGGCCCCGCATACCGTCAGCGCCGGCGAACGAGTGCTAGAGGACGTGTCCTGGTGAAGCTCCAGTGTGTTCGGGCGGAGCAATGGCGTTGCATCGCTATCTGGGGCCACCGATCTCGCTTATGGCGACGGAAACGTCCTGAGAATCCGGACGGCACGAGGCCAAGGCTCAGCGCCACCGAGCTGTGAGAGCGGCTCGCATGTCCGATAAACGAGCATTAAGTTCACTCCGAATTTGGGTGTCAACGACGTCAACGACAAGGGGTCTCTTCGCGTCCGAGCCGACCGATATGTTGCCCGCGTCTTGCACGTCCATGACGTCAACGAGCGCCAGCCGCGCTTCATCGTCCGCCGGGTGTTTCTGCCAGCCCGCGGGATCGAGTCGTTCACGGTCATAGGTCCCGATCTGCGGCCGGTCGAGCTGGTCGACGAGTACCTGGCCTGGCTGACGGACTGCGAGCGTTCGCCGTACACGGTCGAGGCGTACGCACACGACCTGCGCACGTTCTGGACGTTTCTGGCCGAGCGCGGACTACGCTGGGATCGGGTCGGGGTAGCTGCGCCACACCTATGCGACGCTGGCCTGGCGCGACGGGGTTCAGCTTGAGGGGATCGGCGCGCTGCTGACGCACCGCTCGCCGTCCTCGGCGCTGATCTACACGCACCCGACCGCCGAGGATCTGCGCAAGGTGCTGGCCGAGCGCGGCGTGCTCGAGAGGGTGGCGGATCTGATCGCATGAGCGCCGAGCCGTTGCATGTGATCGAGGGCGGCGGCGCGCCGCGGGGGTGGGAGGCGCTGTGGGCGAAGGACGTCTGGCGCCAGAGCGAGCTGCCGCACGGCGACCTGGCGTCCATCTACGGCGGCGAAGTGTTCATCCACTTCGAGCGGCTCCAGCAGCCGTGGCTGAAGGAGGCCGCGAAGCGCTGGACCCGTGCCCGCCTGCTGGGCGACACGACGCCGCAGACGATGGGCCGCTACCTGACCGACCTGTGGCGCTTCAGCGACTGGCTGGCCGCCCACGCCCCCGACGTGGTGGCGCCGGCGCTGCTCTCGCGCGAGGTGCTTGAGGACTATCTGCTGTGGGTGCGTCAGAAGTCGGGCTGGAAGCCGGCGACGTGCAGTCACCGCGTGGTTGCGTTGCGCTCGCTGCTCGACGAGCAGGCCGAGGATGGCCTGGCCGGGCTGCCACGCGGCTCGGTGATCCATCGTACGGAGATCCCGCGCGTCGACTACCGGCTGCCCAAGCAGCTCGGCGGCGAGATCTTCGATCAGTGGATCGACCCGGCCGGCCTCGCGCTGCTGGATGACGAGCAACACCGGAACACCGGACGGTCGTGCTGTTGCTTGCCTTCACCGGTTTCCGGGTCTCGAGCGTGGTCACGCTGACGCGCGACGCGCGAGAACTCGGGCCCGACGGCCACCCGTATCTGCACTACTTCAACGTCAAGGCCAAGCGCGAGGCGATGCTGCCGATCGGACCGGCGCTCTCGGACCAGCTCGAGCGCCAGGAGGCGTTGTTGGCCGAGCGCTACCCGGAGGGCACCGGATGGCTACTTCCCTCGCCGCCGATCGGCCAGCGCAACGGCAAGGGAGGCGCTTTTCATCTGTTGCCTGTGACGATCCGGAAGATCGTCAAGCGCTATATCAGCATTGCGGAGATCCGTGGCGTCGACGGCGAACTCGTGCTCGGCGTGCATCCGCACCTGTTTCGCCACCACGTCGGGACGAGCATGGTCAACGAGAAGATTCCGCTGACGGTGATCCAAAAGGTGCTGGACCACGGGTCGATCGAGATGACCGCGCACTACGCGCGGCTGCACGATGAGACGGTCAAGCAGGAAGTGTGGCGCTGGCACGAGCGGGTGAATATCCGCGGCGAGCGGATCGCGCTGCCGGTCGACGGCCCGCTTCAGGAAGCGGCGTGGATGAAGGAGCGGATCGCGCGCGCCAAGCAGGCGCTGCCGAACGGCTACTGCGGCTTGCCGCTGGTGCAGAGCTGCCCGCATCCGAACGCGTGCCTGAGCTGTGCGAGCTTCCTCACCGACGGCTCGTTCCGCGCCGTGCACGAGCAGCAACACGGCGAGACGCGCCGGCTGCTTGAGAAGGCGCGCGAGAACAACAACCTGCGGCTGATTGAGGTGCTTGAACGCGACGAGCAGAGCCTCTCCAGGATCCTTGAAGGGCTCGACGCGATCGAGGCCGACTACGCCGACGGCGGGGAGCTGGACCTGCTCGACCTCGCCGCTCCCGGTGAGGCGGCGGGCGCTTGATGGGTGGCGAGCCGGCCCGCCGCCCGCTTGCCGCCGCCGCGGCCAGGCGCACGCTGGAGGCTGAGCAGCGCGTCGGCAGCGCGCTGCGCGAGTTCGATCGCGAGGGTGTGACGGTCACGTTCGCTAGCGTCGCCGAGCGAGCGCGGGTCAGCCGCGCGTTTCTCTACCAGAGCCCTGAGCTGCGCTCACAGGTTGAGGAGCTGCGCAGCGCCCAGGCCGCCGCCCCGGCGCGCCTGCCGGTCCGCCAGCGCGCCAGCGACGCGTCGCTGCGCGCCCGGCTGCGCGCCGCGCTGGACGAGGGCCAGCGCCAGCGCGAGGAGATCGCCCGGCTGCGCGACGAGCTCGCGCTCGCGCACGGCCGCGTGCGCGAGCTGGAGCTCGACCGACGCCTGCGCCGCACGTGATCTCGCCGGCGTCTTCCCCGGCGCGTGCGCCGAGCAGCCAATCGGTGCTGGAGGCGGTCCTGGAGCGGGGTGCGGGGTGAAATGAAAGCCCACCCGCTGCTGCGTGCGCTCCACGATCCGGTCGACGTTCGAATAGGTCAACGGCCGCTCGATCCTGGCCGCCCCACAAGTTCACGAACACGAAGTCGCAGTCCAGATCTCGGTACTCCTCATGCATGTAGTCGCTCCACAGCCGCATCAGCTCCGCCGCCACCGGGACGCAGCCCTCGGCGCCGCCCTTGCTGCGCGCCCGCCGATGCGCACCCTCACGCGCCCGAATCGCGATCCGCCGCTCCCAGGTCACGACGTCATCGTGTCGCAGCCCCAGCGCCTGCCCGACGCGCATCCCCGTTGACGCCAACAACGCGAACAAGAACCGGTCGCGCAAACGCTCCTGGCAGTCGATCACCGCCGCCACCTGCTCAAGCGACAGCGTCCTCGGCAGCGTCTGCCGCTCCGGCAAGCCCACGGCGCGGCCGCGCGGGCGGCTGCGGGCGATCCCGTGCAGGAACGGCTTGTAGCCGCCGCGGCCACTGCGCGTCTTCACGATCAGATCCTTGGCGAGCGTGCTCCCACGCCGAGCCTGAAACTCGTAGAAGCCGACCACGCCGCTCAGCATCCGATTCACCGTCCGCGGCGACAAGCGCGCCGCCTCGTCCGCCAGCACGACCACATTCTCAGCCGGCCGCCGCGCCCACGCCGCGAACTCGCCCAGCTCCATCACGCCAACGAGGACACCGGCTACCGATCGCTCGGGTCGCGACCGAGCGGACCGGACCGGATCTGCTGACGGTCGTGGGGACGTCGACCAGCTCCCCTCGGTCGGCACCGGGGAAGTACTGCGCGACCTGCTGGCCGCCCAGATGATCTCGCGGGTGCGTCTCACCCATATCTTCCGCCAAGCCCAACAGTCCGGGATCGTCGTCAACGCCCACCGCATCAACCACGGCCAGCCCCCCACAGCTCACCGGCTTTCGCGACTTCTACTGGTTCGCGTGCGACCCGTCCGAGGACTCCGGCGTGCCACCCGGCGGAGGAAAACCGCCAAACTCGTCGTGGACATCGTCGCCCGCCGCCTTCCCCGCCGCTGTCATCCCGCTCACGACCTCGTCCTGGATGATGCTGCAACGCAACCTCCTCTACACCGGTATCACCCGGGGCCACGCAACTCATCGTCCTCGCCGGATCCCGCCGAGCGCTCGCCCAAGCCGTCCACACCCCCCCGGAGCCGGCCGCCGCCACACCGCGCTCACGCATAGACTCCGTCCCGTCGACTAGATAAGCGACGGCCGCCGGTCCGATGGGCGGTGGCACGTCTCCTCGCAGCGTTCGACCCGGCGCTTCAACACATGCTGTCGTTTACATGTCAACGACAGCAATCGCCAGCACTGGCGGCACGTTTACACCACTGCGTGAACTTAAGGGCAATTCTCGGACATGTCGGATCCGGACTACCCGATCGGACATGTGAGCGGTCACGACGTCCCGCTGCCGGGTGTCTCTGCCCCAGCAGCGGATAGCGCTGGATTGACGCAGTCCCCACCTTCAGGCACCGCGTTCCTCGGTCGTGTGTGGGGCTTCGGGTTGCGCGTGGAAGGCAGGCGCACGATGATGCGTTCTTTCCTTGACTCGGGGGTGGTTGACCCGGAGGGAACGAATCGTGAAAGCGAACAGGCGTAGCGCTTCTGTTGGGCGTGCGTACCCGGCCGCGGCCGGCGGTCGCGGCCTGCTCGCGGCCGCGACTGCAGTGCTGCTGGCGGTCGTGGCGCTCGCACCTCTGGCGCACGCATCGGCCCGGTCGCCGCGTGTCGCTGCGAGCGTCGTCGTGCGCAAGTGCAAGCAGTTCACGCTGCTGCGAATCCGCCACGGCCACCGCGTCCACCTCCGGGTGAAGAAGTGCGTGCGGGTCCGCTCGAAGGCGTGCAAGGTCACATGGTCAAAGAAACGCCGGCACGGCAAGGTCGTGATCCGCAACCACAACCCGGTCTGGACCGCGAAGGTCACCTGCCCCAAGACCAACACACCGCCACCACCACCACACCGACCGCCACAGCCACAGGTCCCCCCGCGACCGCTGCACGTCGACCCAACCGGACGGTACCTCGTCGATCAGAACGGCACGCCGTTCCTGATCACCGGCGATTCGCCGCAGGCGCTGATCGGCAACCTGACCGAGTCCGACGCGGCGCTCTTCTTCTCGACTCGCAGAGCGCAAGGGTTCAACACCGTCTGGATCAACCTCCTGTGCAACAACTACACGGGGTGTCGCCAAGACGGTGAGACGTGGGACGGCATCCCGCCGTTCACGACGCCGGGCGATCTCTCGACGCCGAACGAGGCGTACTTCTCGCGCGTGGACCGGATGATCCAGCTCGCCGCCCAGTACGGATTCGTCGTGCTCCTCGACCCGGCTGAGACCGGCGGCTGGCTGGACACGCTGATCGCTAACGGCGTCGACAAGGATCGCGCCTACGGGCAGTATTTGGGGAGGCGGTACGGAGGCTTCTCGAACATCATCTGGATGAGCGGTAACGACTACCAGACATGGGGTCCGGACAACGATCCGTATGTGACCGCGGTTGCGCAAGGCATCCGCGACACCGACCCGTCGGCGCTCCAGACGGTGGAGCTCAACTACTTGACGAGCGGGTCGCTCAACGATCCGGCGTGGGCGCCGCTGATCGACCTCAACGCCTCGTACATATACGACCCCACCTACGTCCAGCTGCTGAAAGACTACAACCGCAGCAATTTCCTCCCGACTTTCCTCGTTGAGGGGCCCTACGAGGACGAGCAGAACACCAGCTCAGTGCCCGCGGGGACACCACAGCAGCTCAGGCGGCAGGAATATTGGTCGCTGCTTAGCGGCGCCACGGGCCAGCTGTTCGGGAACCATCACACCTGGCAATTCCTCTGCTCGCAGCGGGACGCCGACGGCAACTGCGTCGGCGGCTGGAAGGACCAGCTTGCCTCGCCGGGCGCGACGCAGATGGCGAACGTCGTGGCGCTGTTGTCCTCTCGGCCGTGGTATGAACTCGTGCCCGACCAGGATCACACGGTCGTCACGAGCGGGTACGGGTCGTTCGGCGGCGACGACTACGTGACGGCCGCCCGCACCCCCGACGGAAAGCTCGCTATGGCTTACGTGCCGTCGGCACGCACAATCAAGGTCGATCTGGGAAAGCTCAGCGGTCCGGTCACCGCTCGCTGGTACGACCCGACGAACGGGACGTTCACGGCGATCGGCGGCGGGCCGCTCGCGAACAACGGCAGCGTCTCGCTCGCGACGCCGGGTGCCAATGCCGACGGCGCAGACGACTGGGTACTCGTGCTCGAAGTCTCCTGACGTACGCGAACCGGCGGGTCACGACGATGCAGCAGCGTGAGCGGATGGCGCTGCTCGATGAGCGGCCGCTCGAGGCTGACCTGGCCCGCTGGAGGCCGTTGCCGGCCTCCAGCCAGCCCGGCGCAGACGCCACCACACCGCCTATCGGTCAAGCGCCGCCCGCGGCTTAGAGGGGGTTTTCTGTACCAAAACTCCCCGGACCCCCGGTCGCGCAGGCGGCGCTGCGCAGCTACGTCCAGTTGAGAGCGGACAACGTCGCGCTCAACATCTGCACGCACCAGCCCACCCAGCCCATGGAAGTGCTCCTCGCCCTATTCGCCGGGGGCGAATTGCCAGTGGAACCGGCGAACGCGCTTGTGGCAGTGCGTTGGCGCCTACCTGCTCTGGCGATGGACGCTCGTGGGTGTGGTGGCAGGGTTCCCTCACAGGCGCTGTTGGTATTCCCTGATATTCAAGAACGGTCCACCGGTCGACTTGGCCAACTTCGCGATCAAGTGGGTGAGCGCTTAGCCGAGAGCTGGATAGGGCGCGGGGGCGGCTGCCACAGCAAAGAACCGCCCCCGGGCTGGCGGAGGGAGAGGAGGCGCACTCCGCCGGTTTGAGTCTCGAGACCATCCCGAATCGACACAGCCGCTCCAACGCGTGGCGCAGGTGCCAACGACCAAGTCCCAGCCTGACTGGGAGGCGTTTCACTCCGTCCGATCGGAGCTGTGACGAGACGAGCCGTTCGACTTGATCCGCTGCCCGCCCTGGTATCAAAACCTCTGACGTAGCAGGGGTTCTCGCAAATCGGGGCGCCCGGATTTGAACCGGGGACCTCACCGACCCGGATTATGGGCGAACACTGCGGACGGGAGCGAGAAATGCCTGCAATCGGTAGGTTCGCTGGTTCGCTCGCGGATGGTCGTCCGTTGAGGCTCTCGGATATAGCGGCGGATTCCCATGGTACTGGGATATCCATCTAACCGGAGTAGAGCGGTGTGGCCGCCCGCCACGGCCGATTGGCTGGGGGTCGATCGAGGCTGGCGGGCCTGCCGCGGCTTGTCGGCGGCAGGGGCGGCCTGGCGGTGCGCCTCCCTGGATTGAGGATCAGGTCGCGGTAGCGGATCGGTTCGTGCGCGGCGGCGAGCTCCAGGACGCGGTAGAAGACGAGCCCGCGGCTGCGCGAGCGGCGGCGGTTGAAGCGGAACACGAACTCGTTGAGATAGCTGGCCAGGTGAGCGTCGTCGAGCCGCCCCTGATGGGTGCCCAGCAGCCAGCGCTTCGCCAGCGAGGCGACGGTGTGCACACCAGGAAGCAGGTTCGAGGCGTCCGCCCCGGACGCGCCTTCTAGCGGCTCGTGGACGTACAGATCTCGGGTCGCCGGCGGGTAGGACTTCCAGCCGTCGGTGATCACCTTGGCGCCCTCCTTGACGTTGTCGAGCAGGAACGCGCGCAGCGAATCCCCGGAGGCGTCGGGCAGTGGGACCATTCGGCAGCGCCCGAAGCCCTTCGGCTCGACTCGCTGGACGGCGACGCCCACCAGCACCTTCTTGCCCTTCGCGCCGGACAGCCCCGGCTCCTCGCCGCCGAAGTAGCTCTCATCGGCCTCCACGACGCCCTCAAGCCGCTCGCGGCCGGGACGGACGAGCACCGAGCGCACACGGTGCAGCATCGCCCACGCCGTCTGGTAGGAGCCGATCTCAAGCGCGCGCTTCAAGCTCAACGCCGAGATCCCGTCCTTCTGAGTGGCGAACAGCCAGCAGGCCGTGAACCACACCGTCAGCGGCGTGCGCGTGCGGTCGAAGATCGTCCCCGCCGTCACCGACGTCCGCTCATGGCACTCACGGCACTCATACCGACCGTCCGCCAGCTCCCAGGCCCGGGGGTGACAGCACTCGGGGCACACGAAGCCCTCCGGCCACCGCAACCACTCCAGGTAGTCCAAGCAGTCGGCGTCGGTCGAGAACCACGCCTGGAACTCGCCCAGCGATCGCGGATAATGCGCTCCACCCAGTGGGGACGGGAACATAGCCCGATTCTACTCCGGTTAGATGGATATCCCAGCCCATGGTTTAGGCAGTGAGACCGCGTCACTGCCCAAACGATGGACGCCAGCTGCGGACGCTGAACGGACGCCGGAGGTTCATCCACGCTGGTTGCGGCTCACGAGCAGCGTCGGGGTCTGGTGACTGGATCGCCACGTGGAAATCATCCTGCGCACCGAGACGCCCGAGGGCATCGAGGTCGTGCTGTTCGGGATCGTCTACGCGAAATCCTCGGCGAGCACCCCGCGGTCCCTGATGTGGACTTGATCGATCGAACAATCCGCCAGCCGGACGAGCGCAGGCCGGATCCGCGCCCTGGCCGGGAACGCTTCTTCCGCCAAGAAGCAGGCGGCTGGGTCCTCGCCGTGGTTGATTTCGGAGAGCGGCCTGCGATCATCGTTACTGTGTTCTTAGCCGACACCGCCTTGCTGAGAATGGCGGTCGCCACCGTTCACGTGTTTGCGCGAGACCTTCAGCTCGACGGGTCGTACGAGTCGACAAGCGACGTGCTCTACCTCTCCGCGCCCGGCGACGACAAGCAGGCGCCGGCCCAGGAGACTCCCGAGGGTCATGCTGTCCGGCTCGACGACCAAGGCCGGATCACCCATCTGACGGCGATCAACGCCAACTGGCTCCTTGACCGCGACGGAGAAGTTGTCGCGACGCTCCGCGATGGCAGGCAGCTGCGTCTCGGTCGCGACGACGTCGCAGGCCTCGTGGTCTGAGATGGTAGGCGGCCCAATCCGACTTGGGCAGCTGGCGGATAGTGTTACGGCAGATAGCGGACGGATGGACGTCACCGTCGCCCGATGGCGCGACAGCTTCTATTTCGTCCTGTGTTTGGCGCGATCGCCACGATTCCGCTTGAGCCAAGCCAGGTCTTTCTCGTCACGGTGCCGCTGTTGCGCTTCGCGCTCGAAGAGCGCGTCCGTCTTGCTCAGCACCAGGGTGTACGGCCGCCCGACCCGTCGGGTGTGGTGTCGCACGGGAAGCTCGGCAGCGTCGATCCGGCGATGGACGTGGGCCCGCCGGTCCTTGGCGAGCGGCCACTCGAACGTCGTCTGAGTCGGCTCCCGGAGGAAGGCGCGCAGGTCATCGCACAACTCGCAGCCACACCCCTCGGGGAGCTCGATCGACCAGTCATCGCTCTCCCGAGAAGGGCGGGCGAGACGATCCTCCAAAGTCGCTGAGCAATGCATCGCCACGGCATCGAGCCCCACCGTGCTCCAGTGCGGTGCTGCAGTCGCCCTCAGGACCGCGATGGCGCAGCCGACCAGATCGCCATCGCGGCACAGGACACCGATCGCCTCGTCGCGCACGTCGGCGGTGCCAATTAGCGACGTGCCCTCCAGCATCGCCGCGACCAGACGTCCCAATTCCGACAGGCTCTGCTGGCGGTGGCTTGGTGAGCTCAGCTCGAGACACCTGTCGATTCTCTGGCTCAGCCACCTCCAGGCCTCCTGGAGCAACAGCCGCGCCGCGGACGTTCCGGAGTCTCCGGCGTCCCCGAACGCGATGCAGAGCTGTGGCAACGAGACCATCCACGCCTCCAGGTCCCGCGGGTGGTGGAAGCGCCACTTGGCGGCCCACGCGGCCACGAGCTCACCGATCCACCGCTCGCCGTAGGCGTTGGTCAGCGCGCCCAGCGGCTTGGCATGACTGGTCGTGAGCAGCTCCAGCCGGAGCGGCCGCAGCAGCATCGCCGCCAGCGCGGGGCTTTCAAGCAGCCGCGCCGTGCGCAGCGCCTTGGTAAGAAAGCCTTTCGCCTCCACTTGAGCGGCCACTCGGTCCCAGAACGGCGCTAATTCGGCGGCCGCCTTCCGGGCTCCGATCACGTCGCCCTGTCGTGTGCGAGCCGTCAACTCGTCGAGCGCCAAAGCCGGCGCCGCCTCGGCGCGCACCACGAAATCTCGGCTACGAGGCCACAGGACCACCGCCCCACGGCGGTACCAGCGGTCCAGGGTGTTGCCCCAGTTGCCCATGTAGCCCTCATACTCCGACAGGTACGGCTCCAGATCGCCCGACGGAGTGCTCGCACACACCTCGCCGTCGGCGACCGAGAGGCGCACTGTCTGCGTCCGAGCGCCTCGGGAGTCGATCCAGCAGTCCAGCTTGACCTCGGACTCGATCAGCTCGTGAAGGTCATAGTCGCCGGTCTCGTCGTCGAAGGAGTCGAGATCGTCGTCCGAGTCGTCCCACCGGCCATAGCCCGACCGCCCGTAATCCTCGGGCTCGTACGCGGTCCACGTCTCGTGGACGTCTGCCAGCCCGAGCACGACCTCGCAGCCGGCGCGCTCCGCCGCCGCGTCAAGCAACGTCACGCGCCGGGCGTCCGCGCCTTTCAGGCGCGACCAGTCAAGGCCTCGGCGTGTGTACTCGTGGTCGAGCAGGTAGACCAAGCGATCCTGGGCGCCAGACGGTGCGAAGTGCTCATCAAGGTTGCCGGCCAAGCTGCCGACGAGCTCGGGATCGAGATCTGATGGGGACGTTGCCGTCTCGCCGCGCAGGAGCAGGTTGTACGTGAGCACGACCCGATAGCCGGACCGAACCGGCTTGACCTCGTGACGGCAGTCACCGTAGAAGGCCGCGAACGACAGAGCCTTCCTCGAGCCCCGATATCTTGCCGTCCCGGCGCGGTGCCGAACTTCGAGTGCACCGCCCTTGAAGGTCGAGGGCAGGCCGACCACGAGCGACGCGACCATCGCGTCGTCCTTTTCGGAGTCCTGGTGCTGGACGAAGAACTGCCCCGGCGCGTACACCAACATCGAGTGCAGCTCCGCTCTGAGCGTGCAGCCGGGGGGAATGCCGAGGTCGTGGCCGAGCTGGTCGAGGACGGGCAGCAGCGTCTGGTTCCAACGGCGCTTATCGATCGTGACCCGGCTCTTGGGGATCTCCCACGTGTCTCTGACCCTCCGGTCCAGAACCGTCTGCTCTCCGTGCCCGTAGCGAGCCTCTCGACCCAGCAGGCACAGCTGCCTCGCCTGCGTCTGAGACACGGGAAGCTCGATCGGCCCCACGCCGCGCACCTCGAGGTGCAGGTTGCCTGCCGGGGCGGTCCGAGACGCGCTGAACGCGGCCTTCTCGGTCGCTCCGGCGAGGAGGACGGCAAGGCGGTCGCGGCCCGAGGCAGTCACAGGTCGGTAAGTGTATGAAGCGTGAGTCGCGGTCAGATCTGAGCCTGGCGCATGCGGCGCTCGCCGATACGGTCGCTACATGGCTGTCGGAGGAGGGGCTCCCGGTCGAGCAGGTCGACGTGACGGGCGTGTCGCCGGCCGGCGGCTCGAGCTGCGGCCGGGACGAGGTGCTGCGCGCGACCGTGGACGCGGCCGCGATGGTGGCCCGCTACTCCGAGCTTGCGCGTGGCGGCGAGGCGGTCAACGAGGAGCGGCTCGCACAACGCGCCGACGCTGCGGCTCGCACACATCTCGATCACGTCCTCGCCACGGCGAAGCGCCCGATCGAGGTCGGGATGATCGGCCCGGATCGCAACCGCCCGGGTGTCCGGATCGGCGAGCTCGTCGACGGTGATCTCGAGCGCGTCGAGCGTGCGCGGGTCGACGATCACTGCAAGCCGCTCGTTCATCGCGTAGGCGCTCCTCGATCGACAGCTTCGCCCACGCCGGCTTTGTCGAGCATCGCGATCAGCGTCGGGCGACGGCGGTGCTTCTCGCGCAGCCGCACGATCGCCTCCGCGAATTCGTCTGCCTGCCCAGCGCCAGCGGCCGCGTTGCGGGCGCGTTTCAGGATTCGAACCGCTTGCTGGTACGCGCGCCGATCGGCGGCCGCGAGGATCTCGTCGACAACGCGCAGGTACACGGGGATCGCGTCGGCCGGATGGGACGTCTCGCGGGCCTCGGCGAGCCGCAGCCACTGCCGGTCGCCGAGCTCGCTGGCTGCGAGCTCGTTCGCGGCCTGCCACGCCGCGTCGGTCTCGCCTTCGGTGAGCAGCGCATCGACGAGCGCAAGCGGATTGCGCTCGCGGAGCGCGCGCAGCGCCGCCTCGCGCTCGAGCGCCCACGCGCCGAGCGGTAGCGCTGACCGTGCCAGCTGGCCGTAGGTGGATGCGGTTGGGGCGAGAGCGTGCTGGGCGCGCCGAAGCGCAAGCGCCTCGACTGGCCGGCCCGCGCGTGCGTGGATCTCACATGCGAGGTCATACAGCCGGTCGGTCTGCCAGCCGCTCGTCTCCCGGATCCCCCTGACGGCCCAGGCAAGGGCGTCATCGGGGCGCTCGAGCTCTAGCATCGCCTCGGTCACCGCGACGAACTGACGCGCCGAGGACAGATCGCCGCCGAGCAGTTCGACCACCCGATCAGGGTCACGATCAACGATCGCGAGCCGCTCGCGTGCGTAGCGGACCGCGAACGCACCCTCGTCCGCCTGCCGTTCCAGGGCGGCCCGGTAGGCTGCCAAACCCTTCTCGCCCAGCGCGATGCGATACCGCACGGGGTCAGGCTCGAAGAAGTCCTGGTCGACGAACCGGAAGCGGATCATCCAGGCGGCCAGCTTGACCGGGTCCGCCACGCCGGCGTCACACGCGCGAGCATGCAACTCCAGCAGATCGCGGACGAGATCCCCCACCAGCCCGGAGGAGTCATCCGCCCGGGTCTGGATCACCTTCACGACATGCCCGACCGCCCGCTGCAGCAACTCCACCAACTCCCGTGACGGCGCAGCTTCCACCGCCCGCTCCAGCTCGGCGACGACCGGCCGCGCCTCCCGCGCCCACGCCATGCTCTCCCGATAGCCGAGAAACCGTCGGGTCCGCAGCCCGCGGTCGACCTCCTCGCGGAAGACCCGCAGATCCCCGTTCGCCCGCGCGTGCACAAGACGCAACCGCCGCTCTACGTCCGGATGCCACTGCGCCGCCCAGACCAGGAGCTCCCGCAACTGCGGGGCATCGAGCGCCGCAGCGAGCTCATCAAGCTCCAAAGTCACCGACCCCGGGGACCTCACCGACCCGAATTATGCAGAGTTTGCCGCATGGAGGGATAAACCCCTGCAAATCGCATAGTTCGCCGTAGTGTCGACCACTCTGTCGAATGCGAGGATTTTGCCGTGGATTCCGGTGGTTTAGGCAGTGGGATCACGTTACTGCCCAAGCACGGGCTAGCTATCTGACCGCGACCCGACTGGCCTCAGCGTTCCACGGACAGCTGGTTCGCAACCGACTCGAGCCAGCAGGAGCGCTCATCTCGACGCGATGGCCGCTACCGCCGTGCGGGCAGGCGCGCTCGGCGACTCCCCGATCGTCGACACCTGCTTGCCATCGGGAACCGCGAGCCGCTCACGCGGCGTCCACACACGCTCGGCCTCGCCCGGGGCTGGATCGCGCTCGCGCCAGCGCCCGGAGATCCGATCGAAGCCGGGGTCGAGCTGGTGTCCCATGGCGCGGAGCGCTTCGCGTACGGCGCCGATGGCGCAGCCGCTGATGGCGAGCTGCGAGGGGCCGATGCGCTCGACGACGTGGGCGCCAACGGCGCTCGCGACCAGCGCGTCGGCTGTCTCGAGCGAGCCCGCGTCGAGCAGCAACGCCGTGCGCAGCTTGAGTGGCCGTCGTACCGACGAGGCCCATTCCGTGAGCGAGCGCTTGACGTTCTGGGGGAGCTCACCCGCGAGCCGCTCTAGCGCGGCGGCCGCGCCGCCGTCGAGGATTCCACAGCGCTCGCCGGCGCGCACCGACTCTCGGGTCAGCCGGAAGACGTGCTCCTGCTCCGCGACAGGGTCGCACGTCAACGCGAGCACCAGGCGCTGGGCCGGTGAGAGTGGGGTGAGCGCGACCAACTCGAAGTTCGCCTGGCACACGATCCGCCCGGGCTCGAGGACCGGCGCCGGAACCACGCGTACGGCTTGCGGGGCGCCCTCCCGCCCGAGTCCGATGGCGACCCCGCCGGCCAGCCAGACGAAGTGCAAGCCGCCCAGGCCCAGAGCAAGATCGCTCGTGTGCAGCTCGTAGCCGAGCCGCAGGTCCTCGCACAACCGGCGAAGCGCCGAGCCGAAGCTCGTGATTGCGACCGGCGCGCCCGGCGGGAGGTGCCCGGCGAGCGCGAGCGCCGCCGCGCCGAGCGGCGCGACATGGGCGTGACTCAGCAGCCGCGCGCGCAGGTCGGCGGGAGCGCGCGCGAGCAGGCGGAGCGGATCGCCGGTCGCGACGAGCTCTCGGCGGCCGTCGGAGCCCGGGAGGTTGTCGATCCGCATGTCGATCAGCTCCACTTCGAGCAGCACCTCGAGCACGAACTGGAGCCGGTAGGTGGCGATCGGGTCGTCGACGCCGTGCAGCTCGAACGCGGGCAAGGTCGCCAGCAGCTTCGGTGTGTCCCGCTGGTACACGGGTCCGTCGGCCTTGACGCGGACCGGCGAGCGCGCGAGGTGTGCCCACAGCGCCGCGAGATCATTGGCGAGCTGCAACGGAGCCTCGATCCAGCGCGTCGGCTCGAACGACTCCAGACCGTGGCGATATCGGGCGGCAAGCACGTCCGCGAGCGGGCCGTGCAGGTCGTGCGGCACGTGGTACTCGATCATGTAGTCGTCGCGAAACGCGAACGCCAGACCGTGGCGCTCGAGCTCGCCGGCGCTGGGATCGCGACCCACGCTCCAGGAGGAGTGCACGTCGGGTTCGCCGTGGAATGCCGCCCGCGCGGCCATGCGGCGCGCCTCCACGGACAACTCGGCAACGACGGTCGCGAGCATCTCGCGGTCCCGCAGCGCGGCAACGATCTCGCCCGCGGCAGCGCCGGAGGCCAGGCCGAGCTCCGTCGCGACCGCACGCCGGTGCGGCGCCGAGCCGGACGCAAGCAGCTCGCTCAGTCGGCTCATGCTGCGCGCTGCGCCGGCGCCGCCGTCAACTCCTCCGGGGTCAGCACCGTGTAGCGGTATCCCTGCTCGGCCAGGAACAGCTGGCGGCGGTGCGCGTAGTCCTGCTCGATCGTCTCTCGCGAGACGATCGTGTAGAACCACGCGCGGTTCTCGCCTGGCTTGGGCCGCAACAGGCGGCCGAGCCGCTGCGCCTCCTCCTGGCGGGAGCCGAACGTGCCCGAGACCTCGACCGCGACGCTCGCTGACGGCAGGTCGAGCGCGAAGTTGGCGACCTTGCTGACACACAGCACGCCGATCTCGCCGGCACGGAAGCGGGCGTAGAGCTCCTCTCGCTGGTGGCGCGGGGTCTTGCCGGTGATCAGCGGCGCGCCAAGCGACTGCGCGATCCCCGCCAGCTGGCCGACGAAGTACCCGATCACGAGCGCCTGCGCGCGCGGGTGCCGCCGAAGGATCGTCGTCACGAGCGCGTCCTTGGCCGGGTTGCGGCTGGCGAGCCCGAACCGCTCGCGCGCGTCGGCGAGCGCGTAGTCCATCCTTCCCTGAGCGGCGAGCGGGACACGCACCTCGGTGCATTCGGCGCTCGCGATCCAGCCGGCGTCCTCCAGCTCGCGCCACGCCGTGTCGTAGCGCTTCGGCCCCACGAGCGAGAACACGAGCGGCTCGGCGCCGTCCTCGCGGACGAGCGTGGCGGTCAGCCCGAGCCGCCGCCGCGCCTGGATCCGGGCGGTCGCCCGGAACACGGGCGCCGGAAGCAGATGGACCTCGTCGTAGATGACGAGGCCCCACGCGCGCCGCTCGAACAGGTCCAGATGGGGGAACCCGGCGTCTCGCCGCGGCCGGTGCGTGAGCATTTGGTAGGTCGTCAACGTGATCGGCCTGATGTCCTTGGCCTGACTGGAGTACTCGCCGATCGCCTCCGGGGCGATAGTCGTCCGGGCTTCGAGCTCGCCCCGCCACTGCGCCAGCGAAGCCGAGTTGCTCGTCACGATCAGCGTCTCGCAGCGCTGCGCCGCGATCGCCGCCAAGCCGACGATCGTCTTCCCGGAGCCGCAGGGCAGGACCACCACCCCGGCCCCAGCGGCTTCCCACGCGAGCGCCGCCTCGCACTGGTAGCGCCGGACCTCGAGCGTGTCAGCCAGCCGCACCTCGAGTGCATCCCCGTCCTCGTACGGCGCGAGGTCCTCCACCGGCCAGCCGAGCGCGATCAGTGCCTGCTTGAGCGGCCCGCGCGCGGTTGCGGCAAGCGTCGCCTCGGTCGCCGATGGCCGGCCGCGCAGCAGCTTGCCGACCGTCTCGGCGCGCGCGATTTCGGCGAGCAGCGCCGGCTCTTCGCTGACGAGCCGCAGCAGCCCGGCATCGCCCGCGTGTAGCCGCAACCGCCCGTAGCGGGCGCACAGATCCCGCACGTCGGCGAGCACCGCCTGCGGGACCTCGTACCGGGACAGCTCAACGAGCGCGGCGGCGATCTGGTCGGCGCGCATCCCCGTGGCCGCTGCGTTCCACAGCGAGACCGGCGAGACCCTGTATGTGTGCACGTGCTCTGGACTCTTTTCGAGCTCGGCGAAACGCGCGAGCGTTGCCCGTGCCCGGTCGAACTCCGGGTGCGCGACCTCGAGCAGCACGCTGCGATCGCTCTGGACGATGGCTGGACCTGACATCTGGCGGGACCGTAGCCTCTGCGCCGGACGGGACGAACGGTGCGTCGGTCGACCGGAGCCAGTCAGCCTCAGTCGGGTCCGTCCTATCCGCGCGACAAACTCTGCACCCGCCTGATGTCCCGCTACCGAGCCGATGACCGAGCCCCGACCGTCGCCGATGCGCTGAGCGCGATCAACGCCCCGTGCGTCAAGCAGCTGGCCGGGCTCGTCGAGAGCGGCCAGCTGCCCACCCGCAAGCCGGAGCTGATCGCGCTCGTCAGCGCACGGCTCGAGCGCGATGACGTCTTCCGCGAGCTGTGGGCTCGCCTCGACGACACGCAGCGCGCCGCCGTCGCCGAGGTCGTGCACGGTCCCTCGGGCCTTCTGGAGCTCGATCAGTTCCTTGCCAAGTACGGGCGCGCTCCCGATTTCGGCTCGCTGAACGACTACTACGACCGGCGCTCGGGCGGGCCCACCGTCCTGCGGCTGTTCTTCTTCGACGGGCTGACAATGCCCGACGAGATGCGAGCGCGGCTGCGGGCTCTCGTCCCGCGCCCGGCCGCAGTGAGGCTCGCCGCGGTCGACGAACTACCCGAAGGCGTCGAGCAGACGTGGGCGGGGTACGACTCCGGCGCGCGCGAGCAGCGGGAGGAAGGAGAGCTCGTGCCGCTGACCGTGCGGGAGACCGAGCGCGCGGCGATTCAGGAGCTCGAGGCGATGCTCCGGCTCGCCGAATCGGGGAGGCTCGCGGTCAGCGACAAGACCCGCCGGCCCAACGCCGCCGCCGTGCGGCTGGTCACCGATGCCCTCGCGGGCGGTGACTTCTATCCGCAGGAGGACGGCGTCGGTCCGATCAGGTCGTTCGCCTGGCCCATGCTGTTGCAGGCGGGCGGGTTGGCTGAGCTGCGCGGCACGCGCCTGGGCCTGACGCGGGCCGGCGCGAAGGCGCTCGGGGCCGAGCCGGCGAGCGTGATCCGAACCGTCTGGGAGCGCTGGCTCGCGACCCGGATCCTCGACGAACTCGCGCGCGTGGACGCGATCAGGGGCCAGACCGGCAAGGGCAAGCGCGGCTTAACGGCGGTCGCCGACCGGCGTGGGGCGGTGGCAGACGCGCTCGCGGACTGCCAGCTCGGACGATGGGTCGCACTCGATGAGCTGTTGCGCTACATGCGCGCGGCCGGACACCGGTTCGAGGTCACACGCAACGCTTGGACGCTCTACATCGGCGAGGCCGGCTACGGCAGCCTCGGCTACGACGGCTGCAGCGGGTGGAACATCCTCCAGGCCCGGTACGCGCTGTGCCTGCTGTTCGAGTACGCGGCAACGCTCGGCCTGATCGACGTCGCCTTCGTCCCCCCGGCAGGCGCCCGGCCGGATTACACCGACCTCTGGGGGGCCGATCACCTCGAGTACCTGAGCCGCTACGACGGTCTCCAGTATCTGCGGCTGAGCGCCCTGGGTACCTGGTGCCTCGGCGTTGCCGAGACGTACGCGCCGCCCCGGATCGAGGCGGCGCCCGTGTTCACGATCCTGGCGAACCTCGAGCTCGCAGTGACCGGCAGCGAGCTCACGTACACCGACCGGGTCGTGCTCGAGCGGTACGCCGAGCAGACCTCTGACCGCGTCTGGCGGCTGGATCGCGAGAAGCTGCTGGCGGCGATCGAAGATGGCGACAGCGTCGCCGGCGTGCGCGAGTTCCTGGACGCGCGCGCCGTCACGCCGATTCCGGAGAGCGTGACTAGCCTGCTCGACGAGGTCGCCCAACGAGGCGAGCGCCTCGTCGACCGCGGGCCGATGCGGGTGATCGACTGCGCCGACCCGGCGCTCGTCGCGCTACTCGCCAACGACTTCAGGACGCGGGCGCTGTGCATCGCGGCAGGCGAGGACCGGCTGCTCGTCCCGAGCGACCGCGAGCCGGCCTTCCGCCGCGCCGTTCGCAAGCTGGGCTACGCGGTCCGCTCCGGCGAACGGGCGCGCAAGGCCGCGTAGCGCCGTCCCAGGCTGTACGCCCGCCGGGCGAGCCGGCCAGTAGATTCGAGCCGTGCCGGCGACGGAAGTGTCGATGTTGACTTGGGGCCGGAAGCTCGACCACGCAGCGCTCGCGGCCGACGGATACGACGTCGTTCAGTTCTCATCCCTTCGCCGCGAGCTCGACGCGGCAGCGCGACACGCCGGCGGGCCACGCGAGACCCTTGCCAACCCGGCTCAGGCGTGGCTTTCTCGCGTTGCCCGGGCCGACAAGCTCGCGGTCGTCGGCGTCCGACTGCGCAATCTCGAAGATCTGCGCGCGCTGCACGGATACGTGCTCGAGCCTGCGCTCCGGTCCGGCACGCGGATCGCGATCGAGAGCGAGCAGCGCCTGACGCGGCTCGCGCCCGAGGAGTTCGTCGATCCGGAGTTCGAATTTCCGTGCACGCTCGAACGGGCGCTGCATGCGGCGACGAGCCTCTATCGCTGCGCCGAGGCGCCACTCGAAGCGCAGCCCGTGCCGCCGTCGGCGGTCACGCTCGACGCCGAGCAGCGCCAGGCGGTGCAGGCCGCCGACGGCGTCGTGCAGGTGATCGCGCCCGCCGGCAGCGGCAAGACGGCCGTGCTGATCGAGCGGGTGCGCGAGCTGCTTCGCCGTGGGGTGCCCGGCGAGCGGATCCTGTGCACGACCTTCAACCGCGACGCCCGCATCGAGATGCAGCGGCGCCTGGGAGCCGCAGGGCTGGCGGTGGAGGCGCGGACGTTTCACAGCATCGGCTGGTGGCTGATGCGCGAGGAGGGCCTCGCCCGCCGAGGCGGTCCGCGCGAGCTCTCGTTCAACCAGTGGCGGCGCCTGTGCGCCCTCGTCTTGCGCGAGGAGGGGACGTGGATCGACCCCGGCGATGCGCGTGCTGCGGTCGGCGCGGTCAAGCTCGGCCTGATGGAGACGCCGCGCGAGTTCCGCAGGCACGCCGACGATCAGCCTGACGGCCCCGCGCTCGCGCGGATCTACGAGCTGTACGAGCGTCACCTCGCCGAGCAGGCGGTCCACGACTTCGACGACCTCGTGCTGGTGGCGGTGCGAGCGCTGCGCGAGGATGCCGAGCTCAGGCGGCGATGGCAGTCCCGGTTCCGGCACGTGCTGGTCGACGAGTACCAGGACATCGAGCCGGCGCAGGAGCTGCTGGTGCGGATCCTGGCGGCGCCGGAGGACGGCTTCTACTGCGTCGGCGACGAGGATCAGACGCTGTACGGATGGCGGCGCGCGAGCGTGCGCCGCGTCCTCGACCTCGACCTCGCCTATCCGGGGCTGCAGCGGTTTTCCCTGGCCCACAACTACCGCTGCCCCCCGGAGGTGGTCGAGGCCTCGCGCCGCCTGGTCGAGCACAACCGCGTGCGGTTTCCAAAGCCGATCCACGCAGATCCGAGCCGCGCGCCCGCGGAGGAGCCGGCGCTCACGCTGCGCGAGCACCCCAACCAGGGTCGCGCCGCGGATGAGATCGCGGCCGCGCTCGCCGGCCGCACCCGCGAGCAGATCGTCGTGCTCGCCCGCACCACGAACCTGCTCCGGACTGTGGCCCTCGCGTGCGCAGATGTCGGCGTGCGGATCACCGCGCCGGAGGCGGTATTCGAGCCACACGGCGCTCGCGGCGCCCTTGAGGCGTACCTGCGACTGTGCTCCGCGCCCCGGGATGCCGAGCCGGAAGACGTCGCGCTCGTCTGCCGTGCCCCGAGCCGGGGACTGCCGTACGGTAGCGAGGACCGGGTGGCGCGCCGGCTGCGCGATCGCCTCACGTTCACCGCGAGCCTTGCCGATGTTCCCGCCGATGCCCGGCAGCGCTTCAGGCTCGACGATGCGGGACGGATCCTCGACGCACTCGCCGCGATCACCGACGCCTCGCGCTTCATCGCGTACCTGCGCGGCCCAGGAGGGCTCGACGAGTACTTCACCGACTACGAGCAGACGTTCGGCGACACCGAGAAGATCGAGCTCGAGGTGCTCGAGCAGGCCCAGCGAGAGGCAGCGGGCGAGACCGTGGCGGAGTATGCGGCCCTGTTTCAGGCCCGCCGCGACGCCCTACGCGGGATCCGCGACGACGCCGCCGGCATCGAGCTGACGACGATCCACCGCGCCAAGGGCCGGCAGTGGCCGGAGGTGCACGTGTTCGGCTGCGAGGAGAGCCAGCTCCCGCACCGGCGCGCGCTCGACGTCAGCCAGGAGAAACGCACGGCCGGCGAGGGGATCGAGGCCGAGCGCCGCCTTGCCTACGTCGCGTTCACGCGCGCGGCTCGATCGCTCGTCGTCCACGCGACCGAGACGGCGCCGAGCCGGTTCCTGAGCGAGGCCGGCCTGGAGCCGACGCGTCCGTACGACACGCCGCACAAGCCGGGTTCTCGTCGGCCGCTCACCACTCGCGGCTCGCCGCGCCTTCCCAAGCACGTGGGCAAGGGACCTGTGGCCGGGGTGCTCCAGGAGGCACATCGGGTCGGGCTCGCCTATGCGCTCCGGACCGCTCCCCGGCGCAGCGTCGCGCTCGAGGGCGCCGCGGCGGCGCTGGAGCACGGCCTTATCGGGCGCCATACCGCGTCCGATCACATGACCGTCGCGGAGCTGCTCGAGGCGATCGAGCAGCTGACCGCGTCCGAGCGGGTGGCCGCCCTCAACATGGCGAACCTGCGCAGCGGCAGCAGCGAGTTCGTCGCTCGGCTTGGCTCGGGACCGCGGAAGCGGCTGGTCCGGGCGCTGCGATCTCTCGCCAGCGGCTCTCGGTGACCGGTTTCTTGTCGGGCCGGGCCGCACGGAGTCGCCGCCACGGGAGCAGCTCACGGAGCGAGCGTGAACGCCTGCACGTGCCGCGGTCTGACGGCGCGGAAATGGCGTTGATCCAACGTTGCGATTACCTCGAGTCCGCGCCGTTCGGCCAGCGCGACGACAGACGCGTCCACCATCCCCAGCGGCAGATCGAGGTACTGCTCCATCAGCTCCGCGATCCGCACCCAGTCGGAGTCGAGCACCGCCTCGACCACGAGTTCGCCGTCAGCCAGCGACCGCGCGAACGCAAGCTCGGCGTGAGGACCGATCCCGTCGCTGAGCAGGTAGCTGACCTCGGTCAGCACGAGCGCCGGGACCAGCAGCGGCCTCGCAGCGTTCGAGAGCAGCTTCACCGATCGCTCGTGATGCCTGTCGCGTCTGGCCGCAGCCGCATACAACGGCCCGGCATCCACGATCAACACTGTTACGGGCGCCCGCCGCGGCGCCGCGGCACGCTGTCGGCGACGAGCTCATCGACACGTTCTGAGGCATCCCGCGGCGAGCCGTCACCGACCGCGAAGAAGCCAAGGCGCCCGTCCGGCGGCGGCGGCAACTCCCGCTCGATCGCCTCGCGGGCGACCTGCGCGATCGACAGCCCGCGACGGCGCGCCGCGAGCCTCAGCCGGGCATCGACATCGTCGGGCAGCATGATCGTCGTCCGCTTCACGCATACAACATAACGCACCACGTTCTCAGGGCAGCACACCGGGCCGGAGCGGCACGCGAGGTGCCGGCGCGCCGACGACCAGCGCAACCGTCCGACGCCGGATCGCGAGTACCCTTCGCCTTGTGACCGCGAAGGAGAAGCTCTTGGAGCGCGCCCCTGATTGGACCGAGGAGCAGGCGGCACGCGCGCTGCGTGCGGCGGAGGGCGACGACAGCGTCGACGAGTGGGGGGATCTCGCGACCGTGCACGAGGTGACCACTGCCGAGACGATGCGGCGACTGTCTGATGAGGAACGTGCCGCGGGGCAGAAGCCCTGGTGAGGCGCGGCGAAGTTCGCTGGGCGGAGCATCCTGACTGGCCTCGACGCCCGGCCCTTGTCCTCACGCGCGACGAGGCGATCGATCGCCTCAACGAGATCTTCGTCGTGTTGGCGACGACCAACATCCGTGGCCTCCCGACCGGGGTCGAACTCGGCCTGGAAGATGGGATGCCGCGCCGCTGCGTACTGAGCGCCGACAACACGGCGACGCTCGCGAAGGGCTGTCTACGCGAGCCGATCACCACGCTCGGCACCGACAGGCTCGCCGACGTATGCCGGGCGTTGACCCGCGCGACCGGTTGCTGAAGACCTCCCGACTACCGGGCAATCCGGGACCGACGCCGGCGTCGAGATGCCTGTCGCGGGACGAAAGCGGGGTGGCGGGCGCGCTGCAGGACGACCGCGACGGGTCATTGATAGAGCCCGTTGGTAATGCGGGTAATCATCCCCTCCGCGTCGGTTCGGTGTGACAGCATGCATTCCGCCGGGCGACCTACTCTATTGTGGCCGGGATGAGCCACCGCTCCCAGTTGCCGCCCGAGCATCTCGTCGCCGAGCTGGTCGGCTTGCTCGATGACGCCGGCGAGATCGATGATCCTGCCGACCTCGAGCTGCTCGCGGGGGCACTGCTGCTGCCGATCTCGCTCCCCGAGGTCCCGGAAGCGGCGCGCCGGGTCGTAGTCGACGCCATCGAGGCACGCGCCGATCCGATCGCCGCCGCCACACTCGCAGCGCTGGCCGTGTTTGCACCCGCGCCACTCGCCGCCCACGCGCACGAGGCTGCCGTAGGGCTTGCGGGCCGCGGAGTCACGCATCCGTCCGTCGCGCGCATCGGCACTTTGTCGGTGGACTCGGCCTCCGTCGGCGCCGACGAGGACACAGAGATGATCGTCGCCTTGCTCGCGCGACCCGGCAGTCGCGGCCGGCAGGTGCTCGGGCTCGGCATCGACGTGGCGACCGATGCCCTGATCGAGTGCATGCTGACGCCACCACTTCCGCGCCGTGAGGCCGAGCGGCTGCTGCGTAAGCCGACGAACGACGCGGGCGCCCCGCCGCTGGCTCCGCTGGCGGCGGACGATCTGGCCGCGCGCGCGATCGCCACCGCCGCTTGTGCTCGCGACCTGGGTATCGCGCTCGGGTCAGACGCAGCGCCGGTCCTGCCGATCATCGCTCGCGCCCTCACCGGCGCCGCCGATGCGGTCGCCTGGCCCGAGACGCTCGATCCGTGGGAGGACGACGACGAGGAGCTGTCGATCCTCGACGGTGAACTCGATCCCGGCGACCTGATCGAGCGGCTGCGCGACGAGTTCGAGGACTACACCCGTGAGCGGTCGCCGTCCGGCGGCCCGGTCCGGCGCCACGCCGGTGCGGTCGGCGGCGAGATGCTTCGCTGGCGCGCCGCGACCGGCGACGGTCACCTGGGCCGTTGGGAGGCCGAGGACCTCGCGACGTTCCTGATCGCGCACGTACCCACCAGCGGGCTCGCCGACGACGCGCGCGCCGCAGCGCCGGACTGCGCCCTGGCCCTGATCCGCTTCCTGGCCGATCGCGGCAGCCTCAGCGGCGACCCGCTGCCCGACCTCGAACATGCCTGCGAGATGCTGAACGCTCCGGTCGTCGTCAACGGCGAGCGCGGCGACGCCACCGGTCGGCGCCGCGCCAAGCGCAAGGCACAACGCTCAGCGCGCAAGCAGAGTCGCCGTCGCTGAACCGGCTCACGTAGCCGCGTTACGCGGCGCGCCGCCTGCGGCGCCACGAGCGCCGGGACCAGCCCCGCAGCGCCGGCATCAGCATCCTCGTGACCTCAAGCGCCGCCGACTGCCTCGCGTCGCCGAGCACGGTGTCGCCGTGCGGGTCGAGTCCGAGCAGCGCGATGCGCTTCTCCAGCAGGTCGATCAGCTCACGTCCGGTAGCACGGTCCAGCATCGCCATCGGGCCCCACAGTGACGCCGCCGGCGGCCCCGGCATCAGATGACCGACGAACATGTCGTCGGTTTGAACGTACGAGGAGACCTCGTGGCTGACCACGCGCACCCGCCCGCACCCGCGCGTCACGTCCTCGATCTCGATCGCCCGGCCGGACTCGGTGCTGCGCACCCGGAGCAGCGCGGTGCGCGGACGCGATCCGACGAGCGATCGCGCCCTCGCGGTCGGCGAGCCCGGCCAGCCGCGCGTAACGTTGCGCCGGCGTGCCGCCACCGGGGAGTTCGCGGTCGTTGAGCTGCCAGGATGCAAGAAGCTGTACGTCGGTGTCGCCGAAGACCACGCCGCACGGATCGCCGACCAGCTCGGCGAGGGCCGCGTCCACGCGCCAATCTGCTCGACGTCGAGCCGCAGCGCGCGCGGCATGTTGAGGCCGTCTGCACCCGACCGAGCCGAACGATCAGCTCCTCGCATCAGCCGGGTATCGTGGCCGCTTCACCGGACGGAACGCCGGCGGCAAGCTCCCCGTCCTGCCCGAGCTCCGGCAACTGGAGATGGCGCCGGCCCCCGCGCGAGCACCCAGCTGAGCTCGGGGTCAAGGCGGACGGAGTTCGACGTCGCCGCCGTGCGGGTGCGCATCGCGTCCGTCGAACCTGGCAGGCTTCCAACGATGAGCTTCCAAGCGGCGAGGTGGACGAGCTGCATGACATTGACGATCTAGCGGCGACCGCCGCTGGCGCGCCCACGGTCGCCCGCGTGCGCACTTTCGTGGACTGGGTTGGCGCCGGCCGGGCGCTGACACAAACCGGTCGGCTTCGACGCGTAGACGCGCTCACGCTGGTCGAGCTGCTGGACACCGGGGACGTTCCCGATCAGCGCTTCCCAATCCAGAGCAGCGCCGAGCTGTACCACCTCACCCTGCTGGTCGAGTGGGCGAAGGCCTGTGGCCTGGTTCGAGTTGCGCGCGGACGGATCGTCGCGGTGCGCAAGCACGCCAAGCTGCTCGAGCACCCGGTCGAGCTCGTGTGCCGCATGCTCGCGGCAATCCCACAACTCGCTCACGAGCTTGGGCATTCAGTCGTCGCGGTCGACGCGGTCCACACCGTCGAGGCGGTCTTCGCGGATCTCGTCGGGCATGGCGGCCGTCTGCCGCTGGAGCACGTATGCGAGGTCGCTTGGAACACTGCGATGCTGCGCTATGAGTTTCCCGACGCCACCGCGCTGCAGGTCGAGTACCAGCGCCGGCGCAGCGATGGCGACGTTCGCAGGATCCTCGCGGGGGTCGCCGGCCTGGGCGTGCTGACGGTGACCGACGGCCTGATCGCGCTCACCGCGCTCGGATCGCGGAGTGTTGGCATATGGCTGGGCCTTGGAACACCGGCGAGCGACGTGCTGAGCGTCAAGGTCACGCTCCAGGACTCCGCCGATCCCGAGATCTGGCGGCGGCTGCGGGTGCCGGCCGACATCCGTCTGGACCGCTTCCATCAGGTGCTCGGGGCCGCGATGGGCTGGCAGGACTCCCACCTGCACGTGTTCGAACACGGGTTGGATCGCTACGGGTTCTCGAATCCGGACCTGGACATCCGCGACGACCGCGGGATGACGCTCGGGGCGCTGGTGGTACAACCCGGCGATCGGCTGCGTTACGAGTACGACTTCGGCGACAGCTGGGAGCATGAGATCGTGCTCGAGGCAGTCGAGCAAGGCTGTGACTGCCCGTCCTGCACCGACGGCGCCGGCAGATGCCCGCCTGAGGACGTCGGCGGAATCCCCGGCTACGAGGATCTCCGGCGCGTGCTTGCGTCCCCGGCGGATGACGGGCACACCGCGGCGCTCGAGTGGCTGGGCATCGAGCATGCCCGCGACTTCGATCCCGTCGACTTCTCCGTGGAGCGCGCGAACATCGCCATAGCCGGCGTCCTGATTGCCCGGTCTGCCTGACCTGCCCGCGGCGCCCTCCGGACTTTCGCTCCATGGGTCGCTGCGTAGCGGAAGCGCGTCAGGAACCTCATCGCGTGGCGAGCCCCCGGACAAGCCGCGAGAGCGTACATCGCCCGCGAGCGCCCAGTGCGCCGCGCGAACGTAGAGGCCTCGATCGAACCGATACGGGTTGGCCTGACTCCCGGCAGTGAACGAACTCGGAAACGTCCATAACGGCGTGCCGAGTTCCGACGTCGCGATCGCCACTCGGTCATCGCCGCGAGCACCCGCTCGGGGGTCCAACGGCGCTCGATCGCGCCTGGATGGCAGGCCGCCGAGGTACGACGCCGGCGAGGTGCCCTTGCGGGTCCTTCTCCGACGCCGCCCTCCCGAACCCGTTATGTGAAATTTCACATAACGGGTTCTATGTCCAGCGGCCGATTATGTGCAATACGGCCTCTGCAGCGCGCGTTCTCCCTGCTCAGCGCAAAATCGCTGCCGGAGGTGCTGGACATAATCGGCACCAGTCGCAGCGGCCAGCTGCCAGCCAAATCGCTCATACGTGCGCTTGACGCGCACCGGAGTTCGATCGCCGCCGTCGGCACGTTCTCGTTGAAAACCACCTGCTAATCATCAGGGTCAGGGAGCGTCCGCCGCGTCACGCGGACCACTGCGCACCGACCCGTCTGCCCTTGCGTTCGATGATAGGAGATGCGCGAGCCTCTACCGGCTTGGCCACGATTATGTGCAGTGCCTCGCCACCCGAAATCCCGCTCAGCAGGGAAAACGCGCACCGCAGAGGCGGCATTGCACATAATCGGCCGCTGGACATAGAACCCGGCGTGACCGTTTCCGATCACCGGGCTCTCCAGTGACTATGTCGTGACCGTGGTTGGATCACGTAGGGGCTCACGAAAGAATTAGTGGCCCCTTTTGGGTTGGGTGGATCGTGTAGTTCCAGTCTGGATGGAACTGGTCGCGGGCGATGTCCACGGCGGCAAGCTCTTGGTCGGTGACCTTGATCCCTTTCTCGTAGTGGCCGGGGTCCAGGCGCGCGTAGACCTTCAGGCCGGTGCTGGTCGTGGTCGCGCCGATCAGGTCGATGATCACCTGCAGGCTCTCAAGCGGCCGTCCGCGCCAGTTGAGGCTGACGTAGCTGAACATGCGATGCTCGATTTTGTTCCACTTCGACGTCCCGGGCGGAAAGTGGCAGACGCGGATCGGCAGCGCGAGCTCGTTGGCGAGCTTCTGCAGCTCGGTCTTCCACAGGCGCGTGCGGCTGGAGTTGCTGCCGCCGCCGTCAGCAGTGATCGTCAGGCACGTCGCTTTGGGGTAACGCTTCTGGCCGAGGTACTGCCACCACACGCGGATCGAGTTGACCGCGAACGCGCTTGTGTCATGGGTGACACCAACGCTGACCATCCCCTCGTTGGCTTTGATGTCGAGCACGCCGTACGGGATCGCGTGCCCCAGATCCTTGTCTTTGAAGTCGTGGCAGCGAACCTCGACCGGCCGCCCAGTCGGCTCGTATTCCCGCCCGACAGCCTTGAAATCCCCGACCAGCTCGCGCTTTTTCGCGTCTACGGATATCACCGGCTGATCCGCGGCGAGCGCCGAGCGTGTCGTCTCGTTGATATGCCGAAACTGCGCGTCACGGTCAGGATGATCCTTCCCCTCCCGCGTCTTGGAGTTCGCGTGCAACCGAAACCCAAGCCCCCGCAAGAGCTTCCCGGACGTCCGATCGGACACCTGATGTCCTGCCGCCTGAAGCGCACTCGCGATGTTCTGCAAGCTCTTCGAGCACCACCGCAACGGCGAGCACGGATCCCCACGCGTATCCGGATCCACCAACGCCTCCAACGCTCCCACCAGCTCCGGATCAGACTCCGTCAACCGCGGCCGCCCCGCACCCGGCCGACGGACACGACCCGCCTCGAGCCGTGTCCCCTCCCGCAGCTCTGCGATCCCACGCTGCACAGTGTTCTTGCTGATCCCCGTCGCACGCACGACAGCCGCGATCCCGCCCGGCCCACACGACCGAGCCTCCGACGCCGCCCACAACCTGCGCTGACGCTCGTTCAACTCCGGCCCCAACCCCCGATAACGCTCAACAATCTGCGATTCATCGATCATGCCCCCGCGATACGCCACCACAACCCAACATCCTGCCACAGCCCACTAATTCATTCGTGAGCCCTAGGACGTCGAGGACCGTTTCGGCGCTCTGCATTACGCATACCTCGCGGCTCTTCGATGTCCAGCCACCTGTGCCCCTTCACCGGGTAGGCCGGGCGCATTGCTGCGCCCGGCCCCCCTCAGAACCGGACGAGCACCTTTCGATGCATCCGGCTCAAGCAAGCCCGTGTAGGTCCGATGGGGCGACGTCGTGCGATCCGCTCAACCTCGAGTGGGTCGTCCGCGGGTCCGTTCACCACGACCGTAGTCGCAGCGTCTAACTTGTCCGTTGGTTCTGGCGTCATCATCATCTTCTCCTGCCGGGGCTCACCTGACCGCGTCAGCACGCTTTCGCGTCCGGGCATTTACGTCCCGTATCCGGCCAGTTATCCGGAACGGCCAGCTGAAGGGGCCAGCCATCATGTCCCGGTTTCCTGTTGTCTTTCGACTGTCGGCATTTCGCTTCTCGATCATCAGATTCCCGCCGGGGAGTTGGGCCTTCCTCCCGGTCGGCTTACCGGTCAAACAGCACCGGACCCCGACGGGGGTTACCGCGTTTCGCACGCACGAGCTACGACCGGGGTGGGTGCCTCCTGTGCCCCGGGGACGGCGGTGCTCTTCCCGGTTGAGAGGACTCCTCAACCGGCGCCTGCCGCTTCTCAGCGGCCAGTCCCTGTACTCCGCTGCTGCATCCCATCGGCGGAGCTCGTCCTCACGAGACATCAGCCAGAGGTTTAAGTTCTTCACCCGTCCGATCTGCCTCTCGCCTGTGGCCCCCGGATGGAACGGGCGCTCTTGGGCTTTTGCCTGATGCTTCGAACCCCGCCGGGGACGCCGGCGACGCACGTCAGGCCGAGGCCAGGCCCCGAGCACGGGCCCGGAACTACGCCTTCGATATTCGTCGAACCTCCAATCAACGTGTTCACTCATATACGTGCGACCTCGCGTCGCAGGCCCTGTGGACGGCTTTCCCGTCCTCCCTGGTGGGGCGTTGACTCGCAGGGTCGGGCCGGGGCGCGGTACCGGCGTTACCGCCGGCCCGTTTCCCCGACCCGCCCTCCGAACCGGACGCAGGGTCGGCGGCGAGCCGCCTGTGCCGCGCTTACGCGCGGTGGTTTGCTCGCCGCCGCCCTCCGAACCCGGCGTGCGGCTTCCACCGCACCGGGCTCTCCACAGGACATGCGGTGGCCGATCGTGACGCTGGGTTAGGCACTGGCGGTCTCCGGCTGGGTGGTGGCCCGGCCTGTTCCGGTGGTCGCCGCCCATGGTGAGGGGATGCGGTGGCCGCGAAAGCGATATCGGGTCACCGGAACCTCGCAGGGCCACGCGAGCCTTGTGCCTTCGGGGCTGGTCCAGTGGCGTCCCCAGTACCGTCGCTTGATCTGTTTCCAGGTCATCCGCGGGTGCTTGGCGCGTATCCACCTGATGAGTCGCCACCACAGGTAGTAGCTGAGGTAGGCGAAGCAGCGCTTGCTCGCGTTATGGCGGTGGTAGTGGGCCCATCCACGAAGGATGGGGTTGAGCGCGTGGATCAGCTCGTCGAGCGAGAGGTTCATCGTGCTGCGTTTGGTCAGCGTCTTGATGCGGTGCATGACATCGCGTACTGCTCGTTTGCTTGGGAAGGTGTAGGCGACGCGCTTGTTACCCCGCCAGGGTGCCCGCACGATGCGGAACCCGAGCAGGTCAAAGCCGTCGTCGACGTGGGTGATGTGCGTTTTCTCGGGCGAGAGCGTCAATCGCATCTGCTCTGCCATGAACTCGGCCGTCTGCTGTTTGATGGCGTGGGCGTGGGCTTCGGTGCCGCGCACCAGCACGACGAAGTCGTCCGCAAAGCGGACCATTCGATAGCTGGGCCGGCCCTTGGCGTGATCACGCTTGCGCTGATCGGGCGAGCGTGACGCCCATGCCGCCTCGAAGCGGCGGTCGAGTACCGAGAGGGCAATGTTCGAAAGGAGCGGCGAAAGTATCGCCCCTTGCGGCGTGCCCGATGGCGTGTCGGTCAGGGTGCCCAGGTGGGTCATGATCCCTGCGCGGAGGAACTGCCTGATCAGCGCCAGAACCCGCTTGTCGGTCACCCGACGGCGCAGCTCGGCCAGGAGCAATCCGTGATGGATCGACCCGAAGCAGTTCTCGACGTCTCCTTCTATCACCCACTCGTACGTCCGTGGGTCGTTGATGAAGAACCGCACTTCTTCGATGGCGTCCTGCGTTCGGCGTCCGGGCCGAAAGCCGTACGAGGTCGGGCAGAACCCGGCCTCGAAGATCGGCTCCAGCACGAGCTCCGTCGCCATCTGGACGATCCTGTCGCGCAGGGCGGGAATGCCTAACTTGCGGACCTTCCCGGACCCGCGCTTGGGGATCTGATGCTCGCGCACCGGCAGCGGCGTGTAGGTGCGGTCCCGCAGCGACTGTCGAAGCTCGCCCAGAACCTTCTCCACGCCTGCCTGCTCGATGTGCTTGCGCGTGATGCCATCAACACCGGCGGTCTTGGACCCCCGGTTGCGTTTCACCCGCTCCCACGCGACGAGCAGCGTCGCGGGGTCGCAGATCAGGTTGAACAGATCACCGAAGCGAACCTGGTCATCCTGCACTGCCCATCGGTGCAGCTTGTTTTGCCATCCCAGTACCCGCTCTTCGGCAAGCTGTGCGTCAAGCGGCGCGGGCGTATTCACGCCCGACCTCCCGAACGGCGTCTCACGCTGCGGTCCTGCTGTCCGCCTTCGCCATGTACCGAGCTCTCCTCGGCCCCGACTACTATGCGGCCTCCGACACGCCCCGCGCCCGTCAACCGGCATCGGGCCTTGCCGGGCTGCCACCAGCAGCCCGGCGCGCGCGGGGCGCTTCCCGCGTTCACCAAGATCCGTTTGACCGGGTTGGTAGCTGGCTGTACCCCTACAGCGCATCCGGCGGGCACTCGCAGTCTCCCGCCGGCCACCACGCCCAGGCCGCAAAGCCAGGCACGGAGCGAGCCGCCAACGCACAGAGCGGCCTCGTTGCTGTGGGCAACCCATGTCCGCCAGATTTGGGGTTGCTTCAGGAATGAAGGGGCTTCTACCACCAGATCGCTTTCGCTCTACCTTTCGGTCTCGCTAGCACGCACGCGGGCGTCTGGCAGTACCGCCCGGCCGTCACGTTGTCGGGACGCTTGACCTCCGGCGCGCGATCCCGCGCCTTGGCCGTCCCCAGCTTCTCCGGGCCGCTGCATCAGCCCAGGGCCGGCATTCCAGCCGGCACGGACGAGATGTTGATGTCCGTCATCTCCTTACTTGTCCAACGGCCCGCTGTCAAGCCCTCGAGTCAAATGGGCACGGCGGCGGTGGTGTCTCGGGGGGGCGTTGGCGCGTTCGATGGGCGGGTGTTGTGCGCGCGGGCGCCCGGCCTTACTTTGGTCCGCGATCCGGGTTGGTTCCGGGTCGGCGACATGATGGTCGATGGGGTGAATCCCGCTGGGGTAAGCGTTGCGGCCGCTCGTTCTTTCTAGGCCGTCCACGAGGTGTCGGCAGGAGATCGCCGGGAGCCGGCCGCGGTGCATCGGTGTGAGTGAGGACTTGGCGCGCACGGACTGAGAAG
>CAWIII010000044.1:0-82652 GCA_963836065.1 uncultured Solirubrobacterales bacterium | reverse complement strand
CCGCGATCACCTGATCTTCTCCAAGGGTCACGCGTCGCCGCTCTACTACGCGATCTTGAAGGCAACGGGCGCAATCAGCGACGAGGAGTTGCTCACCTTCCGCCGCCTCGGCAGCCGCCTAGAGGGCCACCCCACGCCGCGGATCCCTCCGACCGACGTGGCGACCGGCTCGCTTGGACAGGGACTGCCGATCGGGGTCGGCCTCGCGGTCACGGCGAAGAAACTCGACCGGCTCCCATATCGTGTCTGGGTGCTGTGTGGGGATTCCGAAATGGCCGAGGGCTCGATCTGGGAGGCGTTCCAGCACGCGGGCTGGGCAGGGCTTGACAATCTCACGGCGATTGTCGACGTCAACCGCCTGGGGCAGACTCGCGAGACGATGCTCGGCTGGGACATGGATGGCTACGCGGCCCGCGCGAAGGCGTTTGGCTGGAGTGCGCTGGTGATTGACGGCCACGACGTAGATGCGATCGACTCCGCGCTGCGCGAGGCCACCGAGACGACGGGGCGGCCCACGGTCCTGCTGGCGCGGACACTCAAGGGCCGCGGGGTAAAGGCGGTTGAGAACTTACCCGGCAAGCATGGCAAGCCGCTTGATGATCCCGAGAAGGCAATTGAAGAGCTCGGCGGTGAGCGCGATCTGACGGTGCAGGTCGCAAAGCCTGGGGCTGAGGGAGCGCCACATCGCTTCGAGACCACCGGGGGCGAGCTTCCTCGATGGGAGCTGGGCGAGGAGGTGGCCACCCGGATGGCATACGGGCAGGCACTTGCGGCGCTCGGCTCAATCCGCGGAGATGTGGTGGCGCTCGATGGCGAGGTCTCAAACTCGACCCATTCTGAGCTGTTCGCCAAAGATCATCCGGACCGCTACTTCGAGATGTTCATCGCCGAGCAGCAGATGATCGCGGCCGCCGTCGGCATGCAGGTGCGAGATTGGGTCCCGTTCGCCTCCACCTTCGCGGCCTTCCTGTCCCGCGCATATGACTTCATCCGAATGGCCGCTATCTCGCGCGCGAACCTGAGATTGTCGGGTTCGCACGCTGGCGTCTCGATCGGCGAAGACGGTCCCTCGCAGATGGCGCTCGAGGACCTCGCTGCGTTGCGAGCGGTCCACGGCAGTGCCGTGTTGCATCCCTCCGATGCCAATCAGACGGCCAAATTGGTCGCGGAGATGGCCGATCGTCCCGGCATTTCCTATCTGCGCACGCTGCGGGGCAAGACCCCGGTCAGAACGGGCGCGGACGAAGATGTCCGGATCGGAGGTAGCCGCGTCCTCCGTGCATCAGACAGTGACGATGTGACGGTCGTAGCGTGCGGCATCACCGTGCAAGAGGCCGAGAAGGCCGCCGAGGCTTTGAAAGGCGACCAGATCAGCGTCAGGGTTATCGACTGCTATTCGATCAAGCCGGTCGACCTCGATACGCTCGCCGCGGCAGCCCGCGAAACGGGTGCGATCGTGACCGTCGAGGATCACTGGCCGGAGGGTGGTCTGGGCGATGCCGTGCTCGACGCGCTCGCGCAGGAAAGCAAGCGCGGGCCGGTACACAAGCTCGCCGTACGCGACATGCCCGGATCGGGCAGCCCCGAGGAACTGTTGCGGGCAGCGGGAATCGATGCCCAGGCGATCGTAGGCGCGGTCCGTAAGCTGGCGGCCGTCGGCAGCCCCGCATAGTGCGCGCGCGGTCGGGCGTTGCGAGAACCTAAAGCGATCCTCACCTGACTGACACCGGCGCGCTGCAAAATCGGGAGGGCCCAGCCCCTGCCGCAGGAGCGCGATCATCGCCGGCCAGGCCCCAGTCGAGGTTCCGCCCGTCGCCGCGCTCGCCTGCGCAAGTCGCGACTGGCGTCCGCCCTGGGGGCCGTCCTGGTTGCGTTGCTGGTCCTGTTCGCCACGCCAGACCGTGACGGCGTAACCAAAGCCGCCGCCAGTACATCTCCGGGTTCCCTCCCGGTGGCCGTGCTGAGCGTCAAGCCTTGGGCCGGCGCGATGGCGGTGCCGCGCTCGTACTTCGGACTCTCTACCGAGTACTGGGCATTGCCGATCTACGAGCGCCGGCTGGCGCTGTTCGACCGTGTCCTCGCCTTGCTCCACGTGCACGGCGACGGTCCGCTGGTTTTGCGTACCTCGTCCATGGACGAAGCTCGGGAACGGATTGTCCGCAACGAGGCGCTCTTCCGTAAGGTCAACGAAGCGATCGAGAGGGGTCGCTGGCCGGGGGAGGAAGATGCCCCGACGGCCTTTCGCTGCGAGTGTGGCCGTCTGGGCTGCAGCGATCTGATCGAGCTCTCGCTTCGCGAGTACGAGCGCGTTCGCACCCATCCGCGACGGTTCGTGCAGGCGATCGACCACGTCGTGCCGGAGGTCGAGCAGATCGTTGCGACTCACTCGGGTTACGTCGTGGTCCAGAAGGAGGCCGAAGCCGGCCGGCTCGCCGAGCAGCGCGATCCGCGAACCTGATCGCTCAGCTCTCCGCCAGGCGCCTCAGCACCTGCACCGCGCGGCCCAACACGGCCTGGTCCTCCTCGGAGAGGTCTTCAGCTATCGCCTTTGCCAGCCAGCCCTCGCGCCGACGGCGATCGGCCAGCAGCATGTCGCGTCCTTGCTCGGTTAACCGAACCACCGCCCGCCGTCGGTCGCTGGGGTCGGGCCGCCGTCCGACCAGACCGCACTCCTCGAGCTCGTTTACGGTCTGAGCCATTGACTGGGGCCTGACGCGCTCGGCCGCAGCCAGATCGCTGACCGTTTGGGGTCCCTCACGGTCAAGGCGCCCAAGCGCCGTGGCATGAGACAACGGCAACCGATGCTCGACGCGCAGCCGCCGGATGAGCTGGCCCAGTACGACGCGCAGCTCGCTGGCGATCAAGGCGGAATCAAGCGTGGTGATCATGGCAGGGCGAAGTATCGCAGGCAAACTGTACAGGTTGCCTGTATAATTTTCCACGATGGAGGACCGCTACAAGTGGATTGCGCTCTCCAACGCGACGCTGGCCGTGTTGCTGGCGACGCTCGATGCGTCAATCACCTTGATTGCGATGCCGGACATCTTCCGCGGGATCCACCTCGACCCGCTCGTCCCCGCGAACAGCTTTTACCTGTTGTGGATGATCCTCGGCTACCTGGTGGTGACCAGCGTGCTGGTGGTCAGCCTGGGCCGCCTCGGAGACATGTTCGGCCGCGTGCGGATCTACAACCTCGGCTTCGTGATCTACACGGTCGCCTCGCTGCTACTAACGATCGATTGGATGACCGGGCGTGCTGGAGCAACGTATCTGATCGTGTTCCGGGTCGCGCAGGGCATTGGTGGGGCCTGCCTACTCGCCAACGCCGCGGCGATCATCACCGACGCGTTCCCTAAGCACCAGCGCGGCATGGCGCTCGGGATCAACAACATCGTCGGTGTCAGCGGGATGTTCGTCGGGCTCGTGCTCGGCGGATTGCTGGCGCCGATCAACTGGCGGCTGGTGTTCCTGATCTCAGTGCCGATCGGATTGTTCGGAACGGTCTGGGCTTACCTCAAGCTCGAAGAGCGCTCACAGCCGAGGCGCAGGCCGATCGACTGGGGGGGAAACGTCAGCTTCGCGCTCGGCCTGATCCTATTGATGGTGGCCGTGACCTACGGGATCCGCCCTTACGGCACCCACACCACCGGCTGGAGCAGCCCGCGCGTGATCGTGCTGCTGTCCACCGCCGCACTGTCGCTCGCGGCGTTCGTCATCATCGAACGGCGAGTCGAAGACCCGATGTTCCGGCTTCCCCTGTTCCGGATTCGCGCGTTCACCTTCGGCACCCTGTCGACGTTCCTCTCGGCCGTCGCCCGAGGTGGCCTGCTGTTCATGCTGATCATCTGGCTGCAAGGCATCTGGTTGCCCGAGCACGGCTACGATTTCACCCAGACGCCGTTGTGGGCGGGCATCTACATGCTGCCGCTGACGGTCGGGATGCTGATCGCCGGACCCACCTCGGGCTACCTCTCAGATCGCTTCGGCGCTCGAGCGTTCGCGACTGGAGGGATGCTCGGGGCGGCGCTGAGTTTTGCTTTGCTGCTGCTGCTGCCCACGGACTTCTCCTATCCGGTGTTGGCGCTCGTGCTGGCCTTGAACGGCATCTCGATGGGGCTGTTCGCCTCACCGAACCGCGCGGCGGTGATGAACAGCCTGCCCCCGGGCGACCGCGGTGCCGGCGGCGGGATGAACCAGACGTTCCAAAACTCCGCCCAGGTGATCTCGATTGGAATCTTCTTCACGTTGATGATCGCGGGCCTCTCGGCCACGCTGCCGCAGGCGATGAGCAGCGGGCTCGAGGCCCACGGCGTCGCCTCTGCCACCGCGCAGCACGCCGCCCATCTGCCGCCGGTGTCGATCCTGTTCGCGGCGTTCCTTGGCTACAACCCAATTCAGCACCTCCTCGGAGCGCATGTGCTGGCCGGGCTCACCGCCCACAACAGCGCGCTCATCACCGGCAGAACGTTCTTCCCGACTCTCATTTCCGGACCGTTCCGGACCGGCCTCCACGAGGCGTTCGCGTTCGCAATTGCTGCCTGCCTGGTGGCGGCTGCCGCGTCGTTGATGCGGGGCGGTCGCTACCAGCACAGCGATGAGCCAGAGGTGCGCGAGCGCGCCTCGAGTTCGCTTCCCCTACGCCCGCGGCAAGCAACCCGACCGGAGGAACAGCATGCAAGTTGAGTGGTATGGCCAGTCGGCGTTCCCCCCGATCGAGGGCGTGGAAGCCGAGTTGCTGCTGGTCACCCACGAGCATGCCGATCACAACGGCGTCGAGGCGATCGCAGGCAGTCCGACCGTCCTGCGTGGATCGGCCGGGCGCCTCCAGTCTCCGATCGGAGAGGTGCTGGCGGTGGCATCCGAGCGCGACGCCGCTGCCGGGACAGAGCGCGGGTCCAACACGATCTTCGCGTTCGTCCTCGACCGCGTCCGGATTGCCCACCTGGGCGACTTTGGCCAGAGGGAATTGCGCGGAGACCAAGGGAACGCCATCGGTCCGGTCGACCTGCTGTTTGTGCCGGTTGGCGGCGGCCCGACGATCGATGCCGATCAAGCCGCGGCGATCGTCGACCGGCCCCGCCCGCGCTGGATCGTTCCGATGCACTACCGGACGCCAACGATCGGCTTCCTCGAGACCGCCGAGCCGTTTCTGGCCCGGATGCCGCACGTGCAAACGCTGCAGAGCTCGTCGTTCGAGCTGGGCGAGCACGAGAACGTCGAGCGAGAGATTCCACTGGTGATCGTTCCGGCCGTTCCCTAGGCTAGGGCGCCCGGGAGCGGGCGGGCGAGCGCTCGCGCCGCCGCCCATCGCGGAGCCTGGGATATCCGCCGCCATATTGGCGGCCTATCTACCAGCCTGGGTCATGCGGGGCCCTCCGCGGCCCTCCGCCCGCGGGCTTCTGGGAGCGCCGGGTTGCCGGCGGTCGCCGAGGCTGGCGCTGACGCAGTCGATCTGGCTCGTAGCAGCAACGCCGCCAGCGACGCCGCAACCGCGGCGAACACGGCGCCGACCACGAACGCCAGCTGATACCCGCCGTCGAGCGCGGCGAGACGCTCATGGCCAGAGCCGAGCAGGTTGGTGGTCCGGGACGCGGCGATGCTCGCCAGCACCGCGAGGCCGAGCGCGCCGCCCATCATGAAGGAAGTGTTCACGACTCCCGAGGCGAGCCCCGATTCGCTCGGATCGACGTCACCCATCGCCGCCAACAGGATTGGATTGAGCGCCATCCCGGCGCCGAAACCGAGCAGGATCATGCTCGGCAGAACGTCAGCCGCGAAATGGCCGCCCACCGGCGCGCGTGCGAACAATGCGAGCCCCACGGAGGCCACCAACAGGCCTAGGCTGAGCGGCGCCTTGATCCCGAATCGCATCACCAGCTTCGCCGAGAGACCGAGTGAGAACGCACCCATGATCAGGTTCGCGGGCAGAAACGCGAGCCCCACCTGGAGCGGGCTGTACCCCAGCACGAGCTGTAGGTAAAGCGCCGACAGGAAGAACCATGCGAACATCGCCGCCGCCCACAGGACGCCCACGACGTTCGCAGTCGCCAGGTTTCGCAGCCGCAGCAGCGCCAGCGGCATCAGCGGCGAGCTGCCGCGCGACTCGACGGCGAGGAAGCAAGCCAGCAGGCCGGCGGCCGCTATGAGCAGGCCGAGGGTCTGGGGGGAGCTCCATCCCGCCTGATTGCCGTTCACGATCGCGTACGTGGCGAGCATCAACGCGCCCGTTACGAGCACTGCACCAGCGACGTCGAGTCCGCCGCGCGCCCCGCTGCCGCGTCCGGCCGGAAGCATCCGCAAGGCCAGGATGCAGACGGCGATTCCGATCGGAACGTTGACCAGGAAGATCCAGTGCCAGTTCAAGAGATCCGTGAGTACTCCGCCGAGCAGCACACCGAGCGTCCCGCCGCCCGCGGCGACAAAGCCGAATACGCCCATCGCCTTCGCTCGCTCCGCCGGTTCCAGAAACAGCGACATCATCAGCGACAGCGCGACCGCCGAGGTGACCGCGCCGCCCAGCCCTTGAATGACGCGTGCCGCGACAAGCAAGCCCTGCGTCATTGCCAGGCCGCAGGCCAGCGACGCGACCGTGAACAGGGTGATTCCGGCAATGAACAATCGGCGGTGGCCGAACAGATCACCGAGCCGCCCGCCCAGCAGGAGGAAACCGCCGAAGGTCAGCAGGTAGCCGTTGACCACCCACGCGAGCGAGGTCTGCGTGAAGCCAAGGTCAGCTCGGATCGACGGCAGCGCTACGTTCACGATCGTCGAGTCGAGCACGATCATCAACGATCCGAGACACAGGATGATCAGTGCAAACCAGCGTTTTCCGGTGTCCATCGTCATCGAGAGCGCGTTCCTTTCCGATATTCGATTCACGGGCGTAGCCGGCAGCCGGGGCGAAAACTCATCGCTCGCCGCTAAGTTCGGCGGCCTGCCCCGGGTCTTAGTGGCAGATGACCGCGCTCGAGCGCAGGACGATCACGTTCGTGATCGGCGGACCGATCGTCCGTGCCGATCTCGTGGGCCTCTGCGAGCGGATTTGCAGACTGCTTGCCAGCACCGAAGCGACGGTCGCGATGTGCGATGTCAGTGACGTAGGTCGCGTCGACGCGGTGACGGTCGACGCGCTCGCTCGGCTGGCGCTCGCGGCCCGGAACTACGGCTGTCAGATCAGGCTCCTGCACGTCTCCCCGCCGCTGCGGGAGCTGCTCGCCTTCATGGCCCTCGACGGCGTGGTTCCTGAGTGATCAGGCCTCGAGGCGCGGCGGCAGTCCGAACAGCGGGAACAGCCGCTCGGTGCTGAGGAAGAAGGTCAGCTCGCCGATTCCGTCACCCGCGAACTCGAGCACCTGCAGGGCCCAAGGATCGTACCCGCTGCCCGAATCGCTCGGCTTGTACTGGCCGAACGCAACCGTGCCGTTGGCAGCGGCCGTCGGAACCAGCCGCGAGCCTTGGCAGCCGATGCCAGGACCGAACCACCAACCGAAGATGTCCTCGCGTCCTTGGAGCCAAAGATCGTATGGCGGCATCGACTGGCTCGCGTCCTCTTTGATCAGCGCGGTCAGCGCGTCCATGTCATAGGCCTCGAAGGCGCTGACGTACCGCGCCAGCAGATCCCGCTGGGCACTGTCCATCGCCGGAGCCGGATCGGTCGAGCTGATGCCGCTGGCGTCGAGCGTGGCCCTCGCCCGCTGCAGCGCGCTATTTACCGACGCGACGCTGGTGCCGAGTAGCTCGCTGACCTCACTGGCCTTCCAACGTAGGACCTCGCACAGGATCAGAACCGCCCGCTGGCGCGGTGGAAGCTGCTGCAAGGCGGCGACGAAGGCGAGCCGGATCGTCTCCTGCGCCATCGCCACCTCAGCGGGGTCCTCGTCGGAAGCGATCGCGTTGCCTGGAATCGGCTCGATCCAGGTCGCCTCCGGGAGGACGTTCAAGTTCTCGTTCAACGGCGATTGGGGCGACCCGAGGTCCATCGGCCGGGCCCGGCGAGCGCGGCCGTTCAACATGTCGAAGCAGACGTTCGTCGCGATCCGATACAGCCACGACCGCAGCGCCGCCCGGCCCTGGAAGCGCTCGAAAGCGCGCCAAGCCCGCAGCAGCGTCTCCTGCACGGCGTCTTCGGCTTCGAACGGCGAGCCGAGCATCCGGTAGCAGTAGCCGGTCAGCTCTGGACGGTGCCGCTCCAGCCGACTCTCAAGCTGGTCTGGCGCGAAGGTAAGCGAGGACTGCTCCACACGCTCATCGTACGCGATGGCGCAGATGCGCCGCCGCCGGCTAAGCGGGGCCCACGTCGTCTAATCCGCTACTTCCGCCTGGGGTTGACCGCGCCCTTGAGCGTCGCGCCGGCGGTGAACTTGGGCGACTTGGAGGCCTTTATCTTTACGGCCTGCCCGGTCTGCGGGTTGCGCCCCCGTCCGGGCTCCCCGCTTGGCGACCGACCACTTCCCAAAGCCCGTGATCGCGACCTCATCGCCCTTTTTGAGCGTCTTGGTCACGGTATCACGGTGCTCACCAGCGAATCGGGCCGCCGGAAGCGCGGCTTGGCCTAGAGCTCCTGAATGTGGTCGGCTTCCCGCGGGCCGCCGAACGGCCGCGTGAGGCAGTAGGACGCCAGCGTGGACTCGGACACCCCTTCCACGCCCGGCGTATCGGATGCCTCGCCGCGAGTGTGCGGATCGTCGGCAAACCCGCCGACCTCGACCGAATGCTGTGGCGTGCGATAACCGGAGACACCGATCAGATGCAGCTGCAGACCTTTGCCCAGGGCATCGAGGCGAGCGGCGATGATCGGCTCCTGGTTGACGCTGTAGTTCGTCCCCGCGGATGGGAAAAAGCCATAGTCCCCGCCGTGCGCTACGAAGGGAGTGTTGACGCACCTCCCGGGAGCGAGCGCGGCACCACCCGAGGACGCCGCTTGCGCTGCGGCAGCGCGCTGGTCGAGCACCGCGGCCTCGCGGGCAAGGACGTTTCGCAACCGTTCCAGCTGTGTCGCTGACTGGGCGCGATCGCGGGCAGTGGCAAGCTGGCGGCGAACGATCGAGAGCCGCAGCTGGGCGACGTTATCGCGCTCGACGAGTACGGCGACGGTCGCGCGATGACGCCGGGCCTGCACGGTGGCGAGCTGGCGGGCCTGCCGGCCGACCGCCAGGCGAGCGCTGTTCACGGCACGGGTTTCCTGCGCGTTGCGCTGCTCGATCGCCTTCATGTTGTGCAGGCCGTTGAGGAGATCGTCGAAGCCGTGCGCGTCGACGACCACATCGATGATTGTCGGCGGTGGCGACTCATAGTCGGCCACCAACTGGGAGGCAAGCACCTGCCGGTCGCGCGCGTACTGCCGCTGAAGAGTCTGCAGTCGAGAGCGGGCCTCCGATAGCTGGCTGGTGACGCTCGCCAGCAGCTGCTCCTGTACGGCGACGCTTCGGGCAATCACTTCCAGCCGAGCTTCCAGCGAGCTGGCTGTCCCCTCGAAGCCTTGCAACTTGGCACTGTCAGCCTGGATCTTGGACTGCAACGCCTTCGCGTGCTGCTGTCCGCTCGAGTAACGGCTGGCGAGATCACCGCGGCTGGCGGCAGGAGCCAGCACTGCGACCAGGACCGCAGTGACACCAATACAAGCCGCGCGTGCCCGGATCAACATGCCGTGCACTGACTATCAGGGCGGCGCCCGACGCGTGGCCGCCGCAAGGACGTGCAGCGAAAATTGCAACGACGCGAGACGCCTCAGCGGCCCGGCAGGTGATAGATGTAGACCGTTCCGCTGGTCGAATGGGTTTGATAGTTGCCGACCGGCACGATGATCCGACCGCCGAGCACGATCGGACTATTCCAGTGACCGCCGGCGGCAGCGAGCGAGCCGAGCATCGCGCCGTTCGTCGGCCGACGGATCACGAGTGAGCCATCGGCAGGGTCGTAGACGTACAACAGCCCGCCCGCCGCGACCGGGCTCGTGCCCGCAGTGCTGTTCGACCAGGCCACGCTGAGAACTGGATGGCCGCCGCCGCCGAGCACGTACGCCGCCGTTCCGGAGCCATTGGCGACGAACACGTACGTCCGGCCCGCATGCGTCCACACCGCAGGCGCCGTAAAGACCTGATCGCCTCCGGGGGCGGGAATCTCCTGTAGTTCTCCGCCGGTGCGCGGCCCGGCTGCGCCTCCTGTTCCATCGAGCCGGTTCAGGTTCAGTAGGTAGAGATGGCCGTCCTTGCCGCCCTGGACCGCCAGCCTCAGGCCGTGCGTCTCGGGCAGCAGCGCGGGGGCGGTGCTGCCGAGGTCAGCATCGCTGGTGTTCAGCTGGGCCTGGTTGCGTGGCGTCCAGTTGTGCAGCAGGCGGCTCGCGTCGGGCGCCAGCTCGAGGACGCTGTCGCCCCAATCGGTGACGCCGTTGAATGGCGCGTTACCGGTGGCGAGGAGGATCCTTCGGGTGCCAGGTTCGATCACGGCCCCCGCGCGCGCCCAGATCGCCGAGTCGCTCGCGCCGCAGGAGCTCGGCTGGATCAGCTGGCGACGGTTTGAGCAAAGCGTGTTAAACACGTGGGTGATGCGACCGCTGGCGCGGTCGATCATCACTACATGGCCTTGATAGGGCGGGGTATCGCCGAGGTAGCCGCCCGTAACGGTGATGAGAGAGTTGCCGCTGACGTTCACCGCCGAGGCGATCTTCTCCCTTGTCGGGCTGAAGGTGACCCGCGCCGGCCACCCGCGTGAGCGCACCTCGCGTCCGCTCGCCAGGGCGAGCTTATGGATCCTCCCATCCGGGCTTGCCGCGTACACGTACCGGCGGCTCGGATCGGCGACCGGGGTTGCGGTAGTGACCTGTGCGCTGCCCTGGTAGGCACTGATGTCGTCGGGTGTGTACTCCCACAGCTTTGCGCCGGTGCCAGGGTCGAGCGCGATTGTCCGGCCGTAAGTGGTGCTCATCACGATCACGTCCCGCTTGCGAGAGCGGATCGAGACCCCGTGCAGCTGGATTGCCGAGGAGTCAACCGTTCCGTCGAGCTGCACGACGCGTCGGCGCAGCCTGCCGAGGTCGCCCGCAGTGATCCCGGTCTCCGCTGGTCCGACGCCGCTGCGCTGAGAGTTGTAGTCGAATGTCGTCCAGTCGCCGTCGGGAACAGTTCGCGGTGGGCGTGCGTTATCAGAGGACACGCCGCCGCTCTGAGTTGCGGTCGACCTGCCGCCGCACGCCGCCAGCAGTGCAAGACACGCCAGCAGCCAGACGCATGTGCGAAACGTTCCGCGCATGCCAGTGATCGTAATCGCGCGGCCTTGGCGCGGCGCAGGGTCTGGGTCGATCCGGATGTAGGCTCGCCTTGTCATGCCGAGGGTTTCGCTCATCCGGCGCCTGTCGATCGCCCGTTCCCTGCGCGCGGCGTTGGTCACTTTGACACTGGTGCTGGCGGGTGTGACGGCGCTCGGCTTCGCCAGCCTCACCAACGCTCGCCAACATTACGAGAACTCGCTGTCCCAAAGCTCGGGGCTGGCCACCGCGGGGGCCGACCTGGAGAACGCTGGCATCGCCGAAGAAGAGGCGATGCTGATCGCCCGAGGCTCAGCGGCGGCTTCGGTCCGCCGCCCGCTCGAGCGGGCGTACGCGGCTGCCGCGGCACGAACGCTTGCGCTGGCCCGCAACGATTCGCTCAGCGCGAGGTTCGTGCGCGCGCAGATCACCGCCCAGAACGAGGCGCGACAGCTCGCGGCGAGCGGCGGACTGGCGCACGCCACGGCGCTGAAGGGACCCCTGGCCCGCGCTCGAGCCTTCGCGACTAGCCTTCAGGCTCGCCAGCAGACTCGCCAGGCCGCGGCGCGGGCCAGGTCTCACTCCGACTCTCGTACCGCGACGATCTGGGTCGCGACCGCCGGACTGTTGGCACTTTTTGCTGTCCTGACGCTGATCACCGTGCTGGTCAGCGCGATGCGCAAGCCACTCGACGCACTCGTCAGCGCTACCCGAGCACTCGCTGCCGGCGAGCTTGGGCGCCGCGTCACGCCGGCCGGGCCGCGGGAGCTGCAAGAGCTCGGCGTGGCCTTCAACGCGATGGGTGAGGAGCTGGCGAGCGCCCAGCACAACATCGAGGAGGAGCGCCGGCGGCTGGCCGTCACGATCGAGAGCTTGGGCGACGCGCTGATCGTGACCGAGCCGGATTCGACCAAGATTCTGACTGTGAACCCACGCGCTGGCGAGCTCGTACCCGAGCTGCCGGTGGGTGAGGTGGTTGACGGAGTCGAAAGCCCACTGCCGCCGGTCGAGGCCGCGCTCTGCGGCGAGACGATCGTCGAGCACCGCGGCCGTGCGCTCGCGGTGACCGCCGCGCCGCTTGGCAGTGAGTCCGACGGCGTCGTCTGGACGGTGCGCGACATGAGCGAGCGCGCTCGGCTCGAGCAGGCCAAGAGCGATTTCGTGGCCACCGCATCGCACGAGCTTCGCAGTCCTCTGACCTCGATCAAGGGCTTCGTCGAACTGCTCGACCGCTCCTCTGAGGACATGACCGACCGCCAGCGCGAGTTCGTCGACATCATTCTGCGCTCCACCGATCGGCTCGTCGATCTCGTCAATGACCTGCTGGACGTGGCGCGGATCGAGGCCGACCGGGTTGAGATCGACCGCCGTCCAATCGACGTCGGCAAGGCGGCGCGCGAGGTCGCAGAGCTGATGGGGCCCCGGATCGCCGACAAGCACCAGCACCTCGGCGTGTACGTCGCTTCGACCGCACCGCTGGCGCTTGCGGACGCTGGTCGCGTTCGCCAGATCGTTGCCAATCTCCTAACGAACGCCTACCTCTACACCGGCGAGGGCGGCCGAATTCATGTCGGTGTGGAGGCCGATCGCGCGTGGGTACAGATCGTCGTCGAGGACTCGGGCGTCGGTATGACTCAGGAGGAGATCGACCGTATCTTCGACCGGTTCTTCCGCGCCCGCGCGCGCGGATCCGATGGCCGCGCCAGCGGCCGACCGAGCTCGGGAACGGGGCTGGGCCTATCGATCGTGAAGTCGCTCGTCGAGGTGCATCAGGGTCAGATCGAGGTGGACAGCGAACCAGGTCGCGGCACCACCTTCCGGGTCCGGCTTCCGGTCGCCGTCGCCAGGTACGCGGACCGTACCGCGGAAATCATCAAGGATCGGTCGGTGCTGGTGGTCGACGATGAGGGCGAGATCGCCGACCTGATCGCCCGTCAGCTCGCCTCGTACGGGGTGCAGACGAAGATTGCCAACAGCGGCCCGCAGGCGCTGGAGCTCCTGCACAGCGAGCGCTTCGACGCGGTCACGCTCGACATCCTGCTGCCGGAAATGGACGGCTTCGAGGTGCTGGCGCAGATCCGAAGTGACTCCGAGCTGCAGACGACACCGGTCGTGATCGTGTCGGTGTCATCGGCGAGCCCCGAGCTGTCCGGCGAGTGGACGGTCTCGAAGCCGATTGACGCTGAAGCGCTTCGCACCGTGCTCGCGGCTGCTCTCAGTGCACGCCATTTCCGGGTGCTGGTCCTCGGGCGTGAGAATCTGCAGCCGGTGCTGGAGCCGGAGCTCGAAGATCTCGGCATCGAACATCACTGGGAGCTCACCGGGACCGCGGCGGCGAGAGCCTGCACAGAGCGCCGTTTCGAGATGGCGCTCGTCGATCTCGGCGCTCCGAACCCACAGGCGGTACTTCAGGCACTGAACCATCACGGACGGCGGCAGCCCGGCAACGTGATCCTGTTCTCCGACGGGACCGTCTCCACTCCGGCAGGAATCGAGCGACTCGGAATCGACGTGGTCTCGCTGGAGCGAGCGGTGCCGGCGTTGCTCGCCGCGCTTCGTGGCGAGCGAGACGAGTAGCCTGAGTGCGGTGGCGGTTCAGGGCGATACTGAGCTGATGCGGGAGATAGAGAGGTTGCGTGCCGAGCTGGCGCGGCGCGAGCGGGAGGCCGCTGACAAGGAGCGGCAGCTCGAGCGCTACGCGGCCGATCTCCGCGAGACCTTCAAGGAGGAACGGGCTCGCTCACAGGAGCTACGACGCTCCTACGTGGCGACGGTGCGCGCGCTCTCCAACGCGGTCGAGGCCCGAGACGCTTATACCGGCAAGCACGCCGAACGGGTCACCGCGTACGGGATGGAGATCGCCCGGAGGCTCGGATCGGCTCTATCCGATTCTCCCGAGATCGAGTTTGGCTTTCTGCTGCACGACATCGGCAAGGTCGGGATTCCCGACGCGATCTTGTTCAAACCGAGCGCGCTCAGCGACAAGGAACGGGCGCTGATGCAGCAACACCCTGTGATCGGCGCCGAAATCGTGAGCGCGGTCGAGTTTCTCGGCGAGGCGGCCGGAGTCGTGCGCTCGCACCATGAGCATTGGGATGGTCGCGGATATCCGGATCGCTTGGCCGGGAACGAGATACCGCTGGCGGCAAGAGTGTTCTCGGTCGCCGACGTACTCGACGCGCTCACAACGACGCGACCCTACCGCCCCGCGCTGGCGCTGACCGAGGCGCGGGAGATGATCGTCTCAGAATCGGGCGGCCACTTCGATCCGCAGGTCATCGAGGCATTCCGCACGATCAGCGACGAGACGATCGGGCGGATCGCTGCCGAGATCCATTGAGCGGGCACCCGGACTCGAGAGGTTGAGCTGTGAGCCGCGGCGTGCTGGTCGTCGACGACGACCCCTTCATCCGCAAGCTGATCGCCACCACGCTCGAGGATGTCTCGGAGATCGAGCTACACGAGGCCTCCGACGGTGACGAGGCGCTCGAGGTAGCCCGGCGCGAGCGGCCTTCGCTCGTGTTCCTCGATGTCGACATGCCGGGCTTGAACGGGATCGACGCGTGCCGCCGACTACGCGAGGACCCGACCACAGCCACCGCCACGATCGTGATTCTGACCGCCGTCCACGGTTTCAGCATTGAGCGCAGCGCCGAGGAGGCCGGCGCCGATCTGTTCCTGACCAAGCCGTTCAGCCCGCTCGAGCTACTGCGGCTGGTTGACGGGCTGGGAGAACAACCGAGCCGATGAGTCGCCGTGCCTGGATCGCGTTTGCCGCCATATCGGTGATTTGGGGTGTCCCCTACCTGTTCATCAGGATCGCCGTTCGCGACCGGATCACTCCACCGGTGCTGGCCTGGACACGGGTCACGCTCGCCGCGGTAATCCTCCTCGGGCTCGCGTGGCGGGCGGGGATGCTCGGGACGGTGCGCGGCCACTGGCGCTGGCTGCTCGCCTATGCGGTCGCTGAAATCTCGATCCCGTTCCCATTGATCGCCGCCGGCGAGCGTCACGTCTCCTCGTCGCTGGCGGCAATCATCATCTCGACCGTGCCGCTGATCGGGGCGCTGCTGGCACTGCGCTTCGATCATTCCGAACGCCCGACGCCCACCCGCGCGCTTGGATTGCTGATCGGCTTCAGCGGGGTGATCGCCCTGGTGGGGCTCGATGTCGCCGGGAGCGCTGATGAGTTGCTCGGGACGGGTGCGATCCTGATCGCCGCAGTCGGCTATGCGATCGGCCCGATGGTGATCAAGCATCGTCTGCGCGATCTCGACCCGCGCGCGACGATGGGGTGCAGCCTCGTGCTCGCCTCGCTCCTGCTGGCGCCCGTGGCCGCCGTGGATCCCCCCAGCAAGATCCCCTCGGCAGGGGCGGTCGGCGCCGTGATCGTGCTCGCGGTGCTCTGCACCGCGGCCGCGTTCGTGATCTTCATGGTCTTGATCCGCGAGGCCGGAACCGGCCGCGCCACCGTGATCACCTATGTCAACCCGGTTGTGGCCGTCGCCCTCGGCGTCACTCTGCTCGGCGAACGGCCGGGCGCCGGCGCCGTCGCCGGGCTACTTCTGATCCTCGCCGGATCATGGCTCGCGACCGGCGGCAAGCTGCCGCCGGGGATGAGGGGCAGGGCTGGCTCGCAACGCGCCTCCCGCCAACGGGGCGCGGCACGGTCCCCACGCCAGCATGCCTCGCGCGACCTTCGCCACGAGTCCACCTAAGGACTCACGAAGTAATTAGTGCGGTTGTTGGGTTTGATCACGTAGTTCCAGTCCGGGTGAAAGTCATCGCGGACGATGTTCACCGCAGCCAGCTCCGCATCGCTGACTTTGATGCCTTTGACGTACTCGCCCGGGTCAAGGCGTGCGTAGACCTTCAACCCGGTGCTGGTGGTGGTCGAGCCGATCAGGTCGATGATCAGCTGTAGGCTCTCAAGCGGCTTGCCGCGCCAGTTCAGGCTGACGTAGGAGAACATCCGGTGCTCGATTTTGTTCCACTTGCTTGTGCCCGGTGGGAAGTGGCAGACGCGGATCGCGAGTCCTAGCTCGTCGGCGAGGCATTGCAGCTCGGTCTTCCACAGCTTCGTGCGGCTGGAGTTGCTGCCGCCGCCGTCAGCGGTGATCGTCAGGGTTCTGGCGTCGGGGTAGCGCTGTGAGTCGAGGTGCGCCCACCACGCGCGGATCGAGTTGACCGCGAACTGCGCCGTGTCCCGCGTGATCCCGACCGAAACCATCCCCTCGTTGGCCTTCATGTCATACACGCCGAAGGGGATCGCGTGCCCCGGCTGCTTGTCCTTGAAGTCGTGACAGCGGACCTCCACCGGCCGGCCCGTCGGCTCGTACTCCCGGCCGACAGCCTTGAAATCCCCGACAAGCTCGCGCTTTTTGGCATCCGCAGAGATCACCGGCTCGCCCGCCGCCAGCGCCGCCCGGGCGGTCTCGTTGATGTAGCGAAACTGCGCGTCGCGATCGGGATGATCGCTGCCTTGCCTGGTCTTCCGATTCGCGTGCAACCGAAACCCCAGCCCCTTCAAAAGCTTCCCAACCGACCGATCAGACACCTCGTGCCCGGCCGCGACCAACGCGACCGCGAGCTTCGCCAAGCTCTTCGACGTCCACCGCAACGGCGACATCGGATCCCCACGCGTATCAGGATCCACCAGCCCCTGGAGATCGTCCAACAGCGTCGGATCAGACACCGTCAACGCAGGGCGCCCCGCCCCCCGACGACGGACCTGCCCAGGCTCCAACCGCACCCCCGACCGCAACTCCTTGATCCCACGCCCGACCGTGTCCTCAGAGATACCCGTCGCGCGCGCGACCGCAGCGATCCCACCACGCCCATGCGAGCGAGCCTCCGTCGCCGCCCAAATCCTGCGCTGACGCTCGTTCAGCTCAGGACCCAACCCCGCAAAACGCTCAGCAATCTTCGATTCATCGATCATGTCTCGCAATTACGACACCCGCCCCCAAACATCCTCCCACACCGCACTAAATCAATCCGGACTCCTAACCTCGATTGTCGGTTCGTTAATTCGACTGAGCGAGGGCGTCCCGTTAACTGTGTAGGCGGATTATGGTAAGTGTAACAGTTACTCCGTGTGAGTGGCAATCAGTGACTGTCAGTTTGCATTGTCGGGGACGCGGTCACCGAAGTGGATCTTGAACGCGAGCAGCGCGGTCGTCCAGTTCTGACATCGTGTCCATTGCGGGGTCGCGTTCTGCAGCGCGAGGTAGACGAGCTTGCGGGGTTGCGTCGTCGTTCGGGAAGCTGCCCTTGGTCTTGATCGCCTTGCGCAGCTGCCGGTTCAGGGCTTCGATGGCATTCGTGGTGTAGATCACGCGGCGGACCTCGGCGGGGAACGCGAGGAACGGGACCACGTGCTCCCACGCGTTCAGCCACGCCTGGGTGATGACCGGGAACCGGGCGCCCCACTTCTCATCGAAGGCCTCGAGCTCGGCGTGGGCCTGGTCGGCATCCTTGGCGGTGTAGATCGGCTTCAGGTCCCGGGCGACCTGCTCGCGCTCGCGGCGGGGGACGTACTTGAGGCTGTTGCGGATCAGGTGGACGATGCACGTCTGCACGGTCGTCTTGGGGAAGATCGCCTCGATCGCCTCGGGGAACCCCGCGAGCCCGTCGACACACGCGATCAGGATGTCGCGGACGCCGCGCTGCTTGAGGTCGGTGAGCACCTGCATCCAGAACTTCGCGCCCTCGGTTTCTTGGAACCACATGCCGAGCACGTCGCGCTCGCCGTCGAGCGTGACCCCCAAGGCGAGGTACAGCGCGCGGCGCTGGACGGTGCCGCCCTCGCGGATCTTCAGGACCATGCAGTCACCTCCAGTGGCCGCTTGCCCCAGTCGCGCACGTCGTCCATCACCCCATCGGTCACGCGGCTGATCAGGTCACGGCCGACCTTCACGCCGTAGATCTCCTCGAGGTGCGCCTCGATATCGCGCGTGGAGAGCCCGCGGCTGTAGAGCGCGAGGATCTTCTCATCGAACCCGACGAACCGGCGCTGACGCTTTTTGACGATCTTCGGCGCAAAGCTGCCGCCGCGATCGCGAGGCGCGTCGATCGGGACCTTCCCGTGCTCGGCGATCAACGTCTTCGCGGTCGTGCCATTGCGCGGGTTCCCACCGCCGCCTGGCGGCTCCAGATGCGGCTCGTAGCCGACGTGCTCGGTCAGCTCGACCTCCATCGCCCGCTCCACCAGCCGCTTGGTCAGCTCGGCGAGCAGCCCACCAGGCCCGGCGATCTCCTCCTCCGTGCTCACGCCGGCCAGCAGCTCGTCGATCACCTCGTTGCTGATCCGCCTGTCAGACGGCACACCGAGAGCTTCACGGACCCGCCGGCGGCCAGCAGCACGGTCGACAGCCTCATCGACCAGCTCCGGCGACACAGCCGGGGGGTCCGCGGCCGGCGCGATCCCCAACCCGAGAGCCTCTAGCTCCGCGGCGTGCTGCTCCAGCTCGGTCCTGGTCCTGCTCCTCTGCGTCCTGCTTCTCGTAGTAGTAGCCATGAGGATCTCTTTCGCTCATGCCTACACAGTTCCTCGGACAATCCCGACTGAGCTTTCTGGGCTTGGATCAGCGGGCGGGGAAGCTGTAGCCGAGGGTGCGGCCGCCCCACCAGGGAACCTCGATGCGTTTGTCTTGGTAGCTGGCGTCGAGTAGCGCGGGGGTGTGGGTGCGGCGTCGGAGCGCGACTTCGATGTGGCCGGGGGTGAAGCGTAGTTCGCCGATTCCGTCGATCAGCTGGGCGCGGAGCGTGTCGGGGGTCTGGTTGCGGTAGGCGGCGTGCAGGCCGTGGGCGAAGTGTCGGTAGATGAGGTCGGCGAGGATCGTGAGCGCGACGTCGAAGTCGACGGCGAGCGGGACTTGGGCGCAGAGCGAGTCGAGGTGGAAGGCGCGGATCTGTTCGGCGAGCTGGTTCTCGATCCCCCAGCGTTTGGCGTAGCGCTCGATCAGCTGCTTGGGGGTGAGGTCTTGGCGGTTGGTGAGGAGCAGCGTTGGCTGGTCGCGGCCGAGGCGTTTGACGGCGAGTTGGCGGAAGGTGCGGCCTTTGAGCGTGACCGGGTGTTCGTGGTAGCTGGCGGTCTTGTGCTTGCCGGGGCGGTCAAGCCGGGTGTTGGTCCACCCGCTCGCGGGCAGCTGCTCGAGCGTGGCGATCAGCTTCGGGGAGCGCTGGCGCAGCGTGATGAAGGCGACGCCCAGCTCGTCGAGCTCGGCGAGGTGCTCGTGGGTGGTGAGCTTTCCGTCGAACACCAACAGCTTCGGCAGCTCGCCATGGGTGCGCTCGTAGAAGCGGCAGAACTCGATCACCTCGCCTGCCTGCGCCCGTGCGGTCAGCTCGGCGTTGGCGTAGATGATCGTGTGCTGTTGGCCGTCTTGGGCGATGAACGTCAGCACCGAGCGGGTGCGCTGCGAGCGGCGGGGAACGTAGTGTTTGTCGAGGATCGTGTCCTCGCCGTAGCTCATGATCGCGTGAAAGTCGAGGTTGAGCCCCTGGTCGCCCAGCAGCCCCGCGTCGCTGAGGCGGGGCTGCAGCGCCTCGAACAACGCCACTTGCTGGGCGCGGGTGGTGCGATAGGAGTAGGTCTTCAAGTGCCAGGTCTTGGGCAGCGCGTTGAGCCCGCAGAACAGCCCGAGCGCCGGGTCATGAACCACGTTTTGCACGTGGCTGCGCCGGCGACGACCGGCGAGCTTGAGCGTCATCAGCGACAGCACCGAGCGCAACGCGGACAGCTGGCTGGTGGACGGCCAGCCGGCCGCCTCGATCAGCCCGGGCAAGTCGAGCTCGATCAGGTCGCCGATCAACAAAAACAGCCCGGCGTGCTGGGTCTCAAGCCTGCCCGACTCGGGCCACTCGGCGTCTTCGAGCACGTGCACCTTCGGCGCGGAGAGCCGCTCGGGCTGTCCCTCGCCGTTGGGCTTGGCGGCCGGCCGGGGCATCCGTGAGAGCCCGGCCTCTTTGAGGATCTCCCACACGGCGGTGCGCGACAAGGGGGTGCCCGCCCGCTCGAGCTCGGCCACGATCTCCTCGATCCCGTGGCGGGAGCGGCGCAACCCGATCACCCGCTCGCGGGCGGCGTCCTTCTTCGGCTGATGCTTGGGCCCCGGGCGCGATGAGGAGAACAGCTCCGCGAGATCGGCCTGTCGGTACTGGGAGATCAGCGTCTGCACGCTTGCCTTGCTGTAGCCGAAGCGCTCGGCGATCTGGGCGGCCGAGAGTTCCTCGACCCAGTAGGCGCGCAGCGCTTCATACCGACGCTGGGCGGCAAGCGTCGGGTCCGTAAAGCGCTCGTGTCCCGGACGGGCCATAGCTCAGTCGAATTGGTGAACGAAACGCCGCGTATGATGCGTGATCCCGCGGACGGATCGATGCCGCGACCGTACCCCGGCCATCAAACCCACGCGAAATCCGGGCTATCAACCGGGCGAGCCGGCGCGCCGAGCGCCGCCGCCCGCAGGCACTACCCAAAGCAGAGCACCGCTCATCGTCCACCAATCCTGATGAACCAAGATCCCCGTTCGCCGCCCAACGCCGCTCACAGACCATCCCGCTACAGGCGAATTAGTGAACAACCCCCCGCCGACAATCCAGGCTAAGAGGCCGCGGCACGGCATGCTGCCCCGGGGGCATGCCGTACTTCAGGAGATTTTGATCAGCACAATCGTGTTGAGAACGAACAACAACGCGAACGCGATCGTCCAACGGTTCAGGTTGCGCTCCACGAGCGATCCACCGCCGAGGGGCCCAGCCCCGGTCCCGACCCCGAATGCGCCGGACAGGCCGGAGTCCTTGCCCGAGTGCATCAGGATCAACACGATCAGCATGATGCACAGGAATACCTGCACGACATCCAGTACGGCGGTCATCGGCATTGATGGTAGCGATCGTCTGGCCTCGCGGTCTAGGCCCGGTCGGTCTCTCCCTCGTGGCGGTCGATGGCCCGCAGGATCGTGATCGCCTCGGTCCGCAGCGCCTGATCTACCGCCTCGTAGTCGTGATCGGACAGCTTCCCGGTCCGGTGATCGAGGTCGGCGTCACGGATCTCGTGGTACTTGGCCTCCCGGGCCGCCTCGAGGTCGGCCATCTCGGCCGGCTTTCCGTTCTCGGCGCTGGCGTCGTGCCGGGGCGCAGCCGCTCGGCGCAGCGGGCCGGAGATGATCAGTACGACAACCATCAGGACGGCCAGCACGATTAAGAAGTCCACGGGTCGCTAGACGGGCTCGCGTACGCGGACAGCGGACTGCGGCGCCGGTGCTCGCGCGGCGCTTCTCGCCACGACGCGGCGGCGCGTCGCCAGCGGCGGCGTCGGCCACAGGGCGATCAGGCCACCGATCGCGATGATCAGCGCCCCTAGCCAGATCCACGTCACCAGCGGCGAGACGATCAGCAGGAAGTTGACGGCCCAGGGGTGGGTCACGAACCGCTGCGTGAGGCCAACGATCGCCTGGGCCCGCTCCGCGCGGATGAAGGGAATGAATTGCCGGGCGCTCGAAGGATGTGCCCCCAGCTTTGACATCGCCGACAGGAACACCTTGTCCCCTTGCGCGATTGCCGGCTGCAAGGGTGTCAGGTCGGGATTGATGACCGTCCAGATGTCGCGTGTCAGTCCGGCGCGCAGACCCACCTGGCTGTCTGCCTGACCGTTGAACGCCTCGGAGATCGGACCGAGGGTCGGATCGTTAGGCGCCGGATAGAAACTGCGGGTGGTGGTCAGCGTGGTGACATGCTTAGCGCTCTTGGACACGTCCAGCACCGCGCCGAAGGACACCTTCGCACTCGTCGCCTGGGCGGTCGGCCGTACATACTTGATCAGGTAGCCGTCGACGCTGGAGGTCTGACCGGGGGACAGGATGACGTCGCGCGAGTGCTGGAACGACGACGACGCGGCGACCCCGATCAGCAACACGGCCAGTCCGGCATGGACGGTGTAGCCCCCGTAGCGGCGGCGGTTGCGGCGGATCAGCTGCACGAACGCGACCGGCACCGGGTCGCGAGTGATCGCCCTCCGGGCCGCGGTTCCGCGCCACAGTTCCTGGAGCACCGCCACGATCACGAAAGTCCCGAGCGAGAACATGATCAGCGCGAATGGCCGGGCACTCGCGCTGGTCCCGAACAGCAACAGCCCGCACGCCACCACGCCCGCGGCCACGGGCACGGTGAAGCTGCGCCGCAGGTTCGCGACCGTCACCCGACGCCAGGCGATCAGCGGACCGATCCCCGACAACAGCACGAGCACCAGGGCCAGCGGCACGATGAACGGCCGGAACGCGGGCGGTCCCACGGACACCTTCGTGCCGGTGATGGCCTCCGAGATCAGCGGGAAGAACGTGATCCAGAAGACGACCGTCACCATCGCCACCAGCACGAGGTTCTGCAGCAGGAACACCGCCTCCCGCGAGAACAGCGAGTCGAGCTGGGCTTCGGAGGCGAGCGACTGGCGGCGCCAGAGGACCAGCCCCACCGAGGCAATGACCATTGCCGCGATCAGGAACACGAACGGGACTCCGAGCGTAGATGCGCCGAACGCGTGTATCGAATCGAGGATGCCCGAGCGGACGAGGAACGTGCCGAGGATCGAAAGCGTCCCGCTGGCCAGGACCAACGACACGTTCCACACCTTCAGCATCCCCCGCCTCTCCTGGATCATGATCGAGTGGATGAAGGCGGTGCAGCACAGCCACGGCATCAGTGCCGCGTTCTCCACCGGATCCCAGGCCCAGTAACCGCCCCACCCGAGCTCGGTGTAGGACCAGCGCGCGCCCAGCAGAATCCCGATCCCCAGAAACAGCCACGCCCCGAGCGCGAACCGACGCGTGACGCCGATCCATTCTGAACCGAGCCGCCCGGTCACGAGTGCACCGACCCCGAACGCGAACGGCACCGTCAGCAGGGTGTAGCCCGAATACAGCATCGGGGGGTGAATCATCATGCTCGGGTGCAGCAGCAGCGGATCTAGACCTGCGCCTTGCGGCGGCGGATTGGCTGAGGTGGTAAACGGATTGGCCGCGAACGGGAACACCATCAGCGAGACGAAGAAGGTGCTGAAACCCAGGAGCACCGCGGTCGCGTACGGAGCGATCTCCCGGACACGCCTGCGAGTCAGGAACAGGATCAGGCTCGACCAGCAGGACAGCAGGAAGACCCAGAGCAGCAACGAGCCCTCTTGCGAGGACCAGGCGGCGGCCATCTTGTAGAACGTCGGAGTCGTCGTCGAGGAGTGTTCGGCGACCACGTTGTAGGAGAAGTCCGAGCGCAGGAACGCGACCTCTAGGATCGCGAAGGCCGCGGTCATCAGACCGGCGAGGACGTACACCGATCGCCGGCCCGAGTCGACCCATTCCGGCCGGCGGCTGCGCGCACCGTAGATCGAAGCGCCGACACCGTACACGGCGACCAACAGCCCGAGGATCAGCAGTGCGCGCCCGACGAGGGCCATCAGTGCTCGCCGGCCATCAGTAGGACGCCGACGCCGCCTGGTACTTGGACGGACACTTCGTGAGCATTGAGTTCTGCTGACCGATGAAGCCCGTGCCCCGCTTTTGCACCGTCACGAGCACTCCACGCCCCGGTGCGAACGGGTCCGGCACGATGCCCGTGTAGCGAACGGGAACCGACATCTTGAGCTTTGGATCGCGCACTCGGAACAGCAGGGCCTCGCCTTGGTGGCGCACCGATCCGTCGAGCACCGTGCCAGCCAGGATATAAGACTGCCCGGGCTGGGCGGTCCTTAGCAGCTGGCTAGCGGTCAGCTCTTCACGTCCGGCACTGAAGCTCGTCCAGACGAGCGCCGACGCCAGTAGGAGCGCGGCTGTGAGCGCGACGGTGAGGCGGATGGCACGCTTGCGGCTCGGTTCCATGCCGACGGGCATTCTCCCATAAGCCCGCGGAGCGATCCCCCACACGGCCGCCGGGGCTCCCGTATTAGAGCTCTGTTAGAACCCGGAAAAGTTGGGCCTAGCGCGAAACCAAACGCGCCCACGGGAGTTACTGGCCTTGACCGTGCTCGTCAGACCTAACCGAGTCGAGATCAGCTTTCGCCGGCGCCGGCAGGGGCAAGACCGCTCCGCCTCCCGGCAGCTCGCCCCTCAGTCAGATACCGAGACGACCCTAAAGCGAGCGCCGGGCAGGCACGCCCGGGAGGAGATCCCTCCCGAGGATCGTGCGGTCTACGCGTGCCAGTGCGGATTCGTGTTCGGCGCTCCCGTGTCAACCACGGTTGCCTGCCCGGAGTGCGGGCAGGGGCAGGCCTGGTAGCCGGCTCAGCGGCGGATCGCGGGGTTCGGGGGGCGGCGCACCGCCCGCGCCGGCGGCGCTCAGGACACAGGGGCCGGGCTCTGTCCAGGGATCGCCCGATGATCCGCGCGATCTGTTCGGCGCGAAACAGCGGCAGTAGCGGCAGCCGCTCGGCAATCATGTTGTGGAGGTCGGTGAGCTCCAGCCGTCCGTTGGGCCGAGCGCCGGGATCGAGGACCGCGAGCGCTTCGACATGACCGGTCTGGCGCGGGGTCTCGAGCGCTAGACGGAAGTTTTTGGGGTGAGGGCGTGAAATCGCCCGGAGCGGCGGCGGTTTGGCCGTTCCGGGCGGGTGGGTTGGTGTCTACTTGCCGGGGTTGACGCCGGCGAGTTGGAAGGCTTCGGCTTGCAGCTCGGTGGGGGTGGTCAGCCGGGTGAAGGTGTAGCGGCTGTTGGCGATCCGAATGGTGTTGCGGCAGAGCGTGCCGAGGTCGGTGATGAGGTCCTCGAGGCTGTGGGCGACCTGCCCGGTGATGGTGAGGGCGCTGCCGGCTTTGGCGGCTGCTTGTGGTGAGCGCTGGGCGGGCGCGACGGGGTCGGCGGGTGAGAGCGGCGTGTCGTCGCAGAACAGCATCGGCGCCAGTCGGGTGGTGAGCTCGAACTGGACGTAACAGGCGAGCATGCACAGGAACGCGTGGGCACGGACGCGTTCCTCGAGGCGGTGGTGCAGCGGGCGGATCTCCAGCGGGGTCTTCATCTGACGGAACGCGCGCTCGTTGACTTTCAGCTGCTTGTAGGCGCGCACGACCGCCGCGGAGCCGATCCGGCTGCTGGGCTCTTGGGTGCGGATCACATAGATCCCGTCAAGGAGCGCTTCCTCGTCGATCTGTGCTTGGTTGCGTGTGTAGCTGAAGGCGCTGTCGGCGATCTGCAGGGTGAAGTGCTTGGCCATCTTGCGCTTGTTGATCACGCGGCCGGCGCGCTCGCCGATCTTTCCCGCGCTGGCGTTGCGCAGCGTGCCGCGCGGGCCCTCGACCATCTGCTTGACCTGTTGGAGATCGCGCTCGGTGAGCGCCAGCAGCTCCTCGCGTTTGCGCGCGCGCTCGGCCGCGACCGCCGGGTTGCGGCACACCACCAATCGTTCGTCGGGGAACTCGGGCGAGGAGACCTCGCACAGGCCCTGCTCGTCGAACAGCGAGAGCTGAAAGCCGGGCGCGACGGTCAGCTTCTGGATCTGCGGCGCCCTGAGCGCGGTGATGAATCCGACCCCCTGTTCCTTGAGAACCTTGATCCGAGCGTCGGTGATCATCCCCCGGTCGCCGACGAACACCACGTGCTCGATCCCGAAGGTGTCCTTGACACGCTCAACCGCGGGCCCAAGCGTGGTCGGATCGCCGGTGTTGCCCTTGTGCACCTCGATCGAGATCGGCTGTCCGGACGGCGCGCAGCACAGCCCATAGCTGATCTGCGGCTTGCCCGGCTTGCCGTCGCGCGAGTACCCGATCGCCGCCAACTCACAGTGGCGTCCCTCCAGGTAACTGGAGGACAGGTCATAGAGCACGAACCCCTCACCCTGGAGATGACGGCGGGCGAGCGCCTTCTCGATCCGCTCCTGGCGCGCACGCAGCCAGTCCATCGCCGCCAGCAGCTCGGCTTCTGTCACCTCGCCCAGTTCGAGCTCCTCCGCGAGCGTAGTCTGCCCCACTAGCCGTGTGGTCGACAGCTTCGAGCACGGTGAGAGCAGCCGCTGGCAGATCATCGCCACGCACAGGTCCCGCTCGCGACAGCGCTCTCGTGAGATCAGCCGCTCCAGATCCAGCTCGCGCAGCACGGAGAGCACCGTCACGACGTGCCCGTGCGGCAGCGAGCGCAGGATCTCGAACTCCGCGTCGAGATCGACCAGCCGCCGGCCGGCCAGCATCGACCTGAGCCCGTCGATCATCCACTGCTCCAGATGCGAGAGATTCCCGACCGTCTCGTTACGCACCTTGCCGCCCTCCCGGTAGGAGCGGCGCAGCAGCGTGGTCGTGTACTCCTGGCCCTTGTAGTGGCGACGTGTCACCGCCACATGAACCCTGCCGCCTCGCTTGGCCACAAGAGAATCATCTCACAACACCAGGACACTGTCAAGCATTTTAGTGTCTACACCTATCGGCCCAAAAGAACCCGATCGCCCGTAAACACAGGCGATCGGGCCTCAACCCGTCAAAAACTTCCGGCTAGAAACTCCGCGTCGAGCCCGTCACCTGACGCATCTTTTCCTCCTTCTCGGTGCGCGTGTCTATCCGACGAACCTGCGTCAGCCAACCAACCGCACGATGGCAACGACGCCCACCACGACGATCAGCGCTCGCAGTGCACGTTCTGGCAGGCGACGGCCACCGCGTGCGCCGGCGATTCCGCCCAGAATCGATCCGACGGCGATCAGCAGCGCTGGCAACCACGCGACATGGGCGGCGAACACGAAGATCACGCCGGCGACGAGGTTGACCAATCCCGCCAACACCACCTTCAGCGCGTTTAGTCGCTGGAGATCATCCTCGATCGCGAGTCCGAGGATCGCGAGCAACAGGATCCCCTGCGCGGCGCCGAAGTAGCCGCCGTACACGCCGCTCCCGAACACGCCCGCCGTCGCCGCCGGACCGGCTCGCTCGCGGGCACGCGGGCGGTGCCTTTCGAGCAGGCTTGATATTCGCTTCTGGAAGACAATCATCACCAGCGCAATCGCGATAAAGGCTGGCACGATCGCCTTGAACGCCGATGGCGGCAGGCTCAACAGCAGCACGGCGCCGACTACTCCACCGAGCAGCGATGCGATCACCAGCGGGACCGACCGCTGGCGCTGTCCGGCGAGCTCGCGGCGGTAACCGACCGCCCCCGCCACTGACCCTGGCACGAGACCAATCGTGTTTGAGACGTTCGCGGTCACCGGCGGATAGCCGAACGCGAGCAGAACCGGGAACGTGAACAGGGTGCCGCTACCGACAACCGCATTGATCGTCCCGGCGACGATGCCCGCGGCGAAGATCGCGATCGCGTGCAGGGGAGTCATCGAAACCGAAGGATGCCCGGTTTGACCTGAGGCGCCGTTCACCAAGGGACGGGCTCGAGTCGATCGCTGTGGCCCGCCTACACCTGTGCTAGTCCCCTCCGCGGTCCGTGGCGCGCCTGGCGAGACCGTCGACGAACAGATCGAGCAGCAGCTCGAAGCGTGCGTCGGGGTCGTCTACGGCGAAGTAGTCGGCCAGCTCGAGCAGGTTGGGAAAGCGCTCGCGAGGGAGCTAGGCGAGGTAATCGCGGGCCATGGTTGCCGGATCCTGCCCGGGGGCCGGCGCCTCGTCCGATTCGAGGCCAACGGTCACGTCGGGCGTGAAGCCGTTGACGTTGCCCACCACCTCCTGTCCGGCACCGATCCCTGGCCCCTGGTTCCCGGTCTGATCGTCTCTTGCGCCGGACTGGCGCTGCTGATCATCCCGCTCGCAAACGTCATGCTTGCCGCTGTCCCCGCGGACGCCGCTAGAGGAGCCTCCGGCATTTTCACACCGCGCAGCAGCTCGGCGGCGCGATTGGCGTAGCCGCGATCGGGACGATCTTCTCCGGGCACGCAGCATCGCACCCGATGATCGACGCCTTAACACACACCGCGCCATTCGTGGCTGCCGCATTCCTGATCGCGGGAGCCCTCTCGTTCGCCCTCCCACAGACGGTCGTCGCTGACCCCGAAGAACTCAGAGACCAGGGCCGGGACACGACCCAGTAGTGACGGACCTCGACCACGACCCCCCGGAAGCCACCCCCCAATGATCACCGATCTTCACGATCGACTCGAACCTGATCGTCGGCGCCACGACATTGCTTCTGGCGATCAACCCTAACCGCTCCTCGACCGCGTTCTCGGCGTTTCGGCTCACTGGGGTCGTTGCCATCACGGTCACGTTCATCGTCTTCCACGTTGCCCTCAGCCACCTGCTGGATCTCGACAAGTGGGCCGAGGCGGCAAACCAGCTCCAGCACACCGTGGTGCCGGTGCTCACCGTCGCTGGATGGTGGATGTTCGGCCCGCGCGGCCTTACTTCAGTACGGATAGCCGGCTAACGATCGTATTCCCGCTCGCCTACATGGCCTTCACCCTCGCCCGCGGACCCCTTGCGTCGGACTGGTATCCCTATCCGTTTGCCAATCCCAAGCAGCTTGGGTATGTCAAGCGGGCGCGCTTCTATGAGCGCGTTCATAAGAACCGCGCCGGTGTCCTCAAGGCGACCGAGCGCGAGCACAGCAACGCCCGGGCTGATCCGGCCGGGCTCCCGGCCATCTCCCAGCAGTGCCAGCGACATCGCTGGGCCGGCTAGCCCAGGCGCCGTTCGATCCCGTCGAGCACGGCGTCCACCCCGGCTTCGAAGGTGGCCAGCCCCCGCTCTGGCCCGCCGGCGGCCAACGCCTCGGCGAGGTACGGGAACTCGGAGGGATTGAACATCGGATAGTTATGAGGGGACGCTTCCTTCGCGTGCGCCACACGGAGGGCATGGCCGAGGGTGTAATCGTTGACGAGGTAGACGACGGCCCAGGCCGCCCCCGGCTCGAGTCCCAGGGGGGCGACAGCGGCCAGCAACTGCTCTGCGTGGTGCAAAGCGTTGTGGCCCAGGTGCGGTCGGCGCCCGAGATCTCGAGTACCCAGGGGTGGCTCACGAGCGCCGTGTGCGAGAGGCGAGCAATCCGTCGTAGGGCCTCGCGCCAATCTCCGGGCAACGCCTCGCGGACGATGATCTCCGCGACGATCTCATCAGCCATCAAAGCTAGGAGGTCCTCCTTGGAGGCGATGTACGTATAGAGGACGATCGAGCAGCATGTCCGGTTCTCCCAAGCGTCGCTGTCCTGGGTCGTCAACGCCTATCTCCTGACCTTCGGAGGATTCCTGCTGCTCGGGGGCCGTGCTGGCGACCTCTTCGGCCGACGGCGCATGTTCGTCTGGGGGATGGCCCTGTTCGTAGCGGCCTCGGCGGCATGCGCGGTTGCGGGATCCCCCCTGACGCTGATCCTCGCTCGTGCCGCTCAAGGCCTCGGCGGCGCAGTCATTTCGGCGGTTGGCTTATCGATGATCGTGACCCTGTTCTCCCGTGCCCGCGGAACGGGCCCGGGTGATGGGGATCTTCAGCTTCGTCGCCGCGGGTGGCGGAACCCTCGGAGTTCTCCTCGGCGGAGCGCTCACCCAGGCGACCGGCTGGCGATCGATCTTTCTGATCAACTTGCCGACCGGGGCGGTGATCTTGGGCGTCGCGAGGTCTCCACCGAGCTCTGAGTGCAATCGCCGCGCCGGTCAGCGCCTCGACCTGCTCGGAGCGGTCACGATCGCCAGCTCGCTGATGCTGGCGATCCTCGGCTGCAGCCGAGCCAACAGCAGCGGATGGACAGCCGGGATCACGTTGACGCTGCTCTCCGGCGCGCTGGCCATCTTCATGCTGTTTCTCGTGGTCGAGTCCCGTGCGCCCGCGCCGCTGATGCCCCTTGGCATGTTCCGGTCTCGGGGGCTCGCGTCGGCCAATGCGCTGGCAGTGCTGCTCAGAGCGGCCATGTTCAGCTGGTTCTTCCTCTCCCCTCTGTACATGCAGCGAGTACTTGAGTTCTCCGTGCTGGAGACCGGGCTCGGCTTCCTACCGGCAACCCTGATCATCGGTGCCTTCTCCTACTCGCTGACTTCGAGGATCGTGAGCAAGATCGGCGTCCGAGCGCCATTTGTGGCCGGTGCCGTGTTCGTCGCCCTCGGGCTCGGGAGCTTCGCGCTGGCGCCGCCCGGGGGCAACTATGCCGCCAACGTACTCCCGGGGATGCTGCTCATCGGAGTTGGCGGCGGGTTGCTGTTCATACCGCTGATCCTGACAGCGACTAGCTCAGTCCACGCCGACCACGCCGGAATCGCCTCAGGGCTGGTGAGCACCTCACAAGCTTGGGGGAGCCCTTGGGCTGGCGATCATTGGCACTCTCGCCGCGAGCCGCACTGGGCTACTGCGACGAGACCACTCGTACCTATCTGCGCAGACCGCCGGGCTCCACCTCGCGTTCCTCCTCGGCGCCGCGCTGGCGATCACCTCCGCGGCGATCGGAATCGCCTTGTTACCCAGAACACCCGGAGTGCTGGGGCGTGGGCTGACGAGCCTCGAGTCGACGACTTCGCAGAGCGCGGACGAGGCGGATCCTCAACGGAGCCTGTCGGTCGATCGCGTCGAGCGATCGGCCTAGACGGTGGCGCTCCGCGTGGACCATCAAGTCGGCGATGCGCTGCTGCGAGACGATTTGGCTGAGCGGGCCGGTCATGATTTCTCCTCGAGTGGAAGTGATCGATGCCGGCAAGTCTCGAACGCGATCCGCGTTTACACATCGGGATGACTACCTAGGTTAGGAGTGAGCGATACCCATCTCTTCTCGTTGGAAAGGAGGCCAGGCATCCCCGCGCGTTGCCGGGCCGCCACCGACCCAGCCGACGGGGGTAGGCGATGTCCGGGCTGGTGGCTACTCGATCTGTGCGATCGCCCAGGCGAAGCCGGCGAGCTCGCGGGCGGCCGCGACGGCGATGATCGTGCGGCGCTTCGCGCGGGCCTCGAGGCGTGTCCAGGTGCGGTGTAGCCGTCGCTGGGCTGACCATGCGACGGCGATCGCTTCCGGCGGCTGGTTCTCTTGGCGGTCGGTGAGCGCACGGCCGATGCTCGGGCGGGAGCGGTAGTGCCAGGCCGCCTCGACCAGCAGCCGCCGCGCGTGCCCGGAGCCGGTCTTGGTGATCGCGCCGAGCCGGCGCTGCTGACCGGTCGTTGCCTCGGACGGGACCAGGCCGACGTAGCTCATCAACTGCTCGGCGCGGGCGAACCGCTCGAAGTCGCCGATCTCGGCGCACAGCCCGACCGCGGTCAGCGTGTCGACACCGCGCAGGCACCGCAGCCGGCCGACCTGCACGACCCACGGCGAGCTCGGCAGCATCGCGACGATCTCGCGCTCCAGCTGCTCGCGGCGGTGGGCGAGCGCGTCGATCGCGCCGCGCGCGTCGAGCAGCGTCGCCTGCGCCGCCGGCCAGTCCAGCGTGACCGTCCCCAGCCAGTCGCGGTGGCGCTGCGTCCACGCCGCCCCGTCGTCGAACCGGATCCCGTGCCGCAGCAGCAGCTTCGAGAGCCGATGCCGGCAGCGCATCAGATCCATCCGCACCGCGTCACGCGCGCGGACCAGGTCACGGAGCGCCTCCTCCTCATCGCCCGGCACCCGGACCGCGTGCAGCTTTCCGGCCAACAGCAGCCGGACGAGATGCTCGGCGTCGCGACGGTCGGTCTTGACCCGATCCCCGCTCGCGCGCGGGATCTTCGACGGTGCCGCGACCACACACTCCACCCCCCGCTTTGAGAGCTCGCGCGCCAACCCGTAGCCGGTCGGGCCGGCCTCATACGCCGCACGCACCGGCCGCGGCAGCCCCGCGCAGAACGCGGCCACCTTCGCGTTCTCGCCGCTCATCGCGAACGTCTCCAACTGTCCCGTCTCAGCATCAAGCACCGCCGCGACGACCTTCGTCGCGTGCACATCCAGACCGACGAGACTTCTAGCCTTCGCCATGGCCGGCTCCTCCTACGCGATTGTGGGCCGCCGCGCGGGGGCAACCGCGCGGCATGACTTTCACCCCACGACCAGCGTGGGGGAACCGGCCCTTTCTACACCGCGGGCCGGACGGACGGTGAATCCATATTGTCTAATGGTGGGCGCCGAATCAGGTCTACTAGTCTCGCGCTGGTCCCCGAGCTGATTACTAGCCTCGCCGCGTTTGCGGTTGTAGGGTCTCGTTGGACCGCGACAGAAGGGATGGGGTGGATGGCTGGAGAGGAAATCTCGAGACAGCCAAGCGCGTCTACGCCGCGTCTTCGGCGGGTGACGCCGGGGGGGCGATGGCCGCTATGGCTGATGACATCGAGTGGAACACGCCTGGCAACAGCGCGATCAGCGGCACCTTGCGAAGCAAGCAGGATGTTGGAGCGTTATGGGGCAAGCTCGCCGAGAAGGGTTTCAAGACCTCGCCCCAATACTGGTTCTCAGACGAGCAGCGCGTTGTCGTGCTGACCCAGGTCACGATCGGCGGCGAGCAGGCTGATCAGGTTGATGTCCTCACCTACCTACCGCGATAGCAAGCTGATCAAATTCCAAACGGCGGGCGATACTGCGCTGCTGGAGCGCGTGTTCAGCTCTGCCTAACCTCTCTGCCGACGTCGATCACGCAGCTGGGATCGAAGCCGTCGGCAAGCTGATGTGGGTAGCCGTAGGGATTGCTGATGACGCGTGTCCCGCGCACCTCAAGGTCCGCTACCCGGTGGGTGTGACCGAAGATCCAGAGTCCGACCCGGTCCGCGCCCATCAGGTCAGTAACGTCGCTGGCAAATGCCCCCGCCAGCGCGCGCAGCGCCGGCGCGGAGGGGCGTGTTCGGATCAGGGGCGCATGGTGGGTGACGACCACGGTCGGGCCGTCGTATCGATGCGCTAGGCGCGAGGCCAACCAGCGCCGACTGGACAGGTGCAGCATCCGCGTGTCGCGCGGGGTGAGCGCGCGACTATGCGGACCGAAGGTGATGTGCTCGTAGTCGTTGACGACTCTCTCGCACAGCTGCATCGCCTGGGCCCGTCTCTCAGGGCCGCCGAAGTCGAAGTCGCTCCACAGCGTGCAACCAAGGAAACGGACGCCGTCGATGATCAATTCGTCGTTCTCCAGCACGTGCACCGACGACCCGGCGGCTGCCCGGCGTAGCTCGTCGATCAGCCCGGGCATCGAGTGGCCGTAGAACTCGTGGTTGCCGGCGATGTACAGCACTGGTCGGCCGGCCGCCCACGCCCGAGCCCACTGCAGCCCACTCGTCCCCGCGGCGATGTCGCCCGCCAGGACGACGAGATCGGCTTCGACGGTGGGCGGCACCAGCATCCCCTGCTCGCGATGCAGATCGCTCAGCACGTGCAGGCGCATGAGCGTCTGACTCAGCCCGCGCTGAGCCAATCAAGGCATCGGTCCATGGCGTCCGGGTTGCGAACCCTGTCGACGCGGTCAAGGCCCTCAGCGAGCCGCTCGAGCATCGGGAGCACGACGTCTTTCGTGCCGCCCAGGAAGCGCAGCCACACGGCGATGCCGCGAGGCTCACCGCCGGTTGCTTGATCGCGGGTAACCCATCGGACAGGGATTCCGTCGAGGACGGTGGAGCCGTCCTGGCTATCAGACCAAGTCACTCTTGCTGATCGTATCCATCACCTGAGCACCCCGGCGGAGCGGCGGGCTCCGGTCAAGGGCCGAGATGTGGCAGGCTATGCCGGTGCCGAGCGACGAGCAGATCGAGGATCAAATCGAGGACCTCGAGTCCGAGCGGGAGCGCCTACGGCAGCTCGAAGGAGCCACGGACGCGACGCTCGATCAGGATACCGCTCGCCTCGAGGAAATCCGCGTCGAGCTCGATCGCCTCTGGGACCTTCTCCGCCAGCGTCGAGCGCTGCGCCGTGCCGGGGACGATCCTGACAAGGCCACCGAGCGCTCGGCCGATATCGTCGAGAAGTACTGGCAGTAGCCGCTGACGATCACCGGGCGGCCGGTCAGCGCACCGGGCAGGGGTTTGGTCTGTCGCCGCTGTTGAAGTTGTTGTACAGCGCCACCGTGGTGAACCCTTGCTCCGGCCTCCCTGTTGCCAGGTGCAGGTGCGGTCGTGCACCCCTGTCGTGAAGAACGGGTAGACGCGCACCGTTCGGCGGGTTCACGCGGTTCGCGCCGGTCGTCCGGTCGCAGAACGGCGGGTTGTCCTGAGAGTCCGCCGCCTCGATTCGGGGCAAGTCCGTCTCGAACGCGATCGCCGAGTAGTTCGTTCTTCCGTTGGCGACCGGGCTCGTGAACAGCACCGGCGACGCGTGCAGCGCCCTGTCCCGGAACGGGTTGGGATTGGTTCCCGGCCAGTCTTTCTGGTACGACTGGCCGTCGAAGTCTTCGTCGTCGCTGAAGCACCCGTTGATGTGGACGAGCTTAGATTAGAGTCGGAGTCAGAGCCGGGGACGCAGAAACCGTTGTCATCGTCCTCGTCCAGGCCGCCCGCGTCCTGATTGCCGGGGGCAGCGCAATTGGACGCTGCGTCCAGCGCCAGACAGTTCTCGGAATGCCCGATCTCGTCGGACATCGCCACGTTGTAGGTGTGCGCGGACCACGTGTTGCCGCGTGGATTAGCCGTCCAGTACTCCGGGTGGAAGGCGTACGGCGCCTCTTGACACGTGCTCGAGGACGGCCTGTACAGGATATGGCCGAAGCCATTGCCGACCGAAGCGGTCATGGAACCGCTCTGGCCGGTCGTGAGATCCACGAGGTCGGTTCGGAATCCGGAAGGCGTATCGTGCATGTGGATCAGGATCCGGTCACCTGGACTCATCAGCAGGTCCTTCGTCAGGTCGGGGTCGACGGCGCTCAAGTTTGGGCTGGCAAACGTTCCCGTGAACAGCGGATTGGCCGGCGCCTGAGACTGCCCACTCCTCGTGATGTACGCCCAGTTGATCGGCTCCGGGCCACCGAGGACAGAGTTGTCGCAGGCTGCCGTGTTCTCGACGCCCGTGTTCTGGTTGACCGTCCGGCTGTCGATCGTCATCGCCGCGCAGTACTGGTGCGCCGTGCAACCGAACCCGTCTCATACCGGTTGGTAGGTGAGGATCGCTACGCCATCGCCGACCGTCTTGGAGCTGACGAGTCGCAAAGAGGTCTTGTCGGCGGTTTCTCCGAAGAGCGCTTTCCGCTGCCGAGGATGACCGGGAACACCATCAGTCGCAACTCATCGACCAGCCCGTGATCGAGCAGCGCCTGCACGAGCGCAGCGCTCCCGGCGACCAGGATCACGCCGTCGACATCCTGCTTGAGCTTGACGATCTCGTCGGCGAGCTCTCCTCTGAGGACGGTGCTATGGGCCGGCAAGCTGCCGCCGCCGCTGTTCGGCCTCTTCATGCAGCAGATGCGCCTGCGGGCCCTCCGCCGGCTGCCGCTCGCGTTCGGCTGGCTGACCAAGCGCGGTGATGCCACCACCGCGCGCTGGATCAAGCCCGTGCTCACGCAGCGCGAGGTGCGCCGCGACACGGTCCGCGTCCTGCGCGCCATGGGCAAGGAAAGGCAGCTGCTGGTCGACGCCGCCGAGCGCCTTCCGAGCTTTGAACGCCCCGCGCTCGTCATCTGGGCCAGCGAGGACCGCGTCATGCCACCCGAGCACGGACAGCGCCTCGCCCAGGCCCTGCCGCAGGCACACCTCGTCGAGATCGATGACACCTACACGCTGATCCCGCTGGACCAGCCGAGCCGACTGGCAAAGGCGATCAGGTTGTTCGCCGGTGCGAGGTAAGGCGTGCGCCCGGACCGTTTGACAGGAGGCAGCTCCGCGCGTGCGCGCAGCGATCGGCGCGTGAGCGAGCTGTGCGAACTGGCGGGCCGGCGCCTCGCTGCACCCGGCCATGACTTCGACTTGCAACGCAACTGAGCGACCAATCAACACACAAAGGAGGACTCGATGACCCTCATTTCGAGATTTCTGCACCGGACCCCGAGATCCACACCGAGCGTCGCGTGGACGCTCGCGATTGTGTCCCTGGGCCTGTTCATGACCACGCTGGACAACCTCGTGGTCACGACGGCGCTTCCGTCGATCCGGCGCAGCCTGGGAGCGTCGATCCAGTCGCTCGAGTGGACCGTCAACGCGTACACGCTGACGTTCGCCGTGCTGCTCCTCACCGGAGCGGCTCTCGGCGACCGTTTCGGGCGCCGGCGGATGTTCTCCATCGGGCTCGCGACGTTCACGGTCGCGAGCGCGGCGGCGGCCCTGTCGACGAGCATGGACGTGCTGATCGCGGCCCGGGCGGTGCAGGGCTTCGGTGCTGCCATCGTCCTCCCGCTCACGCTCACGTTGCTCTCCGAGGCCGTCCCGCCCGGCCGGCGCGGCATGGCGTTGGGAGTCTGGGGCGGCGTTAGCGGCCTCGGCGTCGCGATCGGGCCGCTTGTCGGCGGCGCGGTCGTGAGCGGCATCTCGTGGCACTGGATCTTCTGGCTCAATGTGCCGATCGGTCTCGTGCTGGTGCCGTTGGCTCTCACCCAGCTGACCGAGTCTCGGGGACCCGCTGCGCACCTGGATCTTCGGGGCCTGGCACTCGTGGGCCCGGGGCTGCTCGGCATCACCTACGGTGCAGTTCGCGGACAGGCGCTGGGATGGACGAGCACGACGATCCTCGCTTCGTTCGCCTTCGGGATCGGGTTCGTGATCGCATTCGTGGCGTGGGAGCTGCGGGCATCGGACCCGATGCTTCCGATGCGGTTCTTCCGCTCACGCCAGTTCGCCGCCACGAACGGCCTCTCATTCGCGATGTTCTTCGGCGTGTTCGGCGTGATCTTCCTGCTGGCGCAGTTCTTCCAGACCGTTCAGGGATACTCGCCGGTGCAGGCCGGGTTGCGCACGCTTCCGTGGACGGCGATGCCGATGATCGTTGCTCCGATTGCCGGCACGCTGAGTGACCGCGTCGGGGCCCGGCCGCTGATGTTCGTCGGCCTCGTGCTGCAGACGATCGCGATCGCCTGGCTGGCAGCGGTCTTCACTCCCGACGTCGCCTACTCCTCGCTGATCGTGCCGTTCATACTCGCGGGCGCGGGGATGGCGCTCGTGTTCGCACCGGCGGCCAACGCGGCCCTCCGGTCTGTGCGACCGGCGGAAGCGGGGCAGGCATCCGGGGCGACGAACGCGATACGTGAGCTCGGTGGTGTGTTCGGGGTCGCGGTCCTGGCGTCCGTGTTCAGCGCCCACGGCTCGTATGCCTCGCCGCACGCCTACACCGCCGGTCTCACCGCTGCGCTGCCGGTCGGCGCAGCCATCCTCGCTATCGGCGCGCTAGTCGCGCTCCTGGTCCCCGGAATCCGTGCCGCCAGGACCCAGGGGCAGAGCCACGGCGACGTGGCCGAAGGGATCCTCGCGGCATGAACTTGCGCCCACAGAACGTGCCGGAAGTCCCGGCGCGAGCTGCCAAACAGCCACCAGACCGCGGTGCTCCGTCGGCATTGATCCAACGCGGCCGATCCCTCAGGTCACAGCGAGGTCTCTCGACTCGGATCGAACCGCCGCTGCTCGGCAAACTCGCGCATCGCGGCGCCGTCGACCCGTCGGTTCAATGCGCCGACAGTCCTGCTTTCCGTCGGCCGCGGGTACGAGCACCGGCGGGTGCCGGGACGGATCAACGGTCCCGCTGTTGCGGGCCGAGAGGTCTCTTGGCCAAGATCGGCTCAGACCGGCCACAAGCCGGGCATGGGGAAGGCGCGCACCTCCTCGGCCCTGAGTTGCGACAAATACTAAGCGTTGGATTTCGCGCCGATGGTGGCGCTACCCGGTCCGTCCGCCGGCGCCGTGCTCACGGCAGCGCTGATTGGACGTCCCGCCCACAGCAATCAAACCTTCCTCGCCGCGGAGTCGGCGGCGGAGATCGCCTGACCTTCACCCCTCACAACCGTAAGGAACCAGAGCCATGTCTACCTCACGAATCACAACTCCCGGGACCCGCCGCCTCGCCTCGGCGCTCACTGACACGATCGTGCTTCCCGAGCACGCCCGCTACGATCAAGCACGGCAGGCATGGAATCTTGCCGTTGACCAGCAGCCCTCGGCGGTCGCGTTTCCCAAGTCCGCCCAGGACGTTGCGAACGCGATCCTATTCGCGCGCGCGTACGGCCAGCGGGTCGCAGCGCAGGGCACCGGCCACAACGCTGCGCCGCTCGGATCGCTGCACGACACGATCCTGGTCAAGACCGAGCGGATGCGCCGGGTCGAGATCGATCCCGAGCGACGGATCGCGCGAGTCGAGGCGGGCGTCGTGTGGTCCGAGCTCGTCGCCGCCGCAGCCCAGCACGGACTCGCGGCCCTGCATGGCTCGTCTCCCGACGTCGGCGTGGTCGGTTACACGCTCGGCGGCGGCGTCAGCCTCCTCGGCCGCAAGTTCGGACTCGCATCGAGCAGCGTCCATGCGATCGAGCTCGTCACCGCCGACGGTCGCCAGCTGCGCGCCGACCGCGAGCACGAGCCCGACCTGTTCTGGGCGCTGCGCGGCGGCGGCGGCAGCTTCGCCATCGTCACCGCGATCGAGCTCGAGCTGGTCCCGCTGCGAGAGGTGTACGCGGGTGTCCTCTGGTACCCGATCGAGCGCGGCGGCGAGGTCCTCCACGCCTGGCGCGACCTGACGGAGGCCGGGCTCCCCGACGAGCTGACGACGATCGGACGGTTCCTGAACCTGCCGCTGATCCCAGAGATCCCCGAGCCCGTTCGCGGCAAGTCGTTCGTGATCGTCGAGGCGATCCACGCCGGCGACCCGGGGGACGCCGACCAGCTACTGGCGCCGCTGCGCTCGCTCGCACCGATCAACGACACACTCGCGACGATCTCGCTACCGGCGCTGGCGCACCTGCACATGGACCCCGAGCAACCGGTGCCCGGGTTCGGCGACGGGCTCATGCTCGGCACGCTCGATCGTCTCGCGATCGACGCGCTCGTCGCGGTCGCCGGCGCCGGCGCGCAATTCCCACTGGTATCAGTCGAGGTGCGACACCTCGAAGGTGAGCTCGGCCGCCCGCGGCCGGAACACGGCGCGCTCGCGGCGCTCGACGCCGCCTACGCGCTGTACGCGGTCGGGATGACCCCGGTACCAGAGCTGATGGTGCCGGTGACGGCGCAGGTGGCGGCCGTCAAGGCGGCGCTCGCCCCATGGGCCGTCGGGCACATGTACCTCAACTTCGCCGAAACCGATCGCGACCCGGCGAGCTTCTGGTCCGAGCAGGCCTACCACCGCCTCCGTCGGATCAAGGCGGCCGTCGACCCGACCGACGTGATCCGCGCCAACCACCCAATCCCGCCAGCGCGCTGACGACCCCCTACCTGACCCGCGACGCCTCACACGAGGCTGCCACCCGACCGTCGCGCACGTGGCCCACGACATCAGCAACCGTCGTCATGCTCTGACCTTCGACCATCGTGGTGTCTCCTTCATCGTCCGACTCTTGGTAGGAGCCGACGAGGATGAGCGCCACGGTGGTCGGAACGACTCAGGCGCTCGTCACACCACTTCTACCGGCGCGACGTTGCGGAAGCCAGCGGCGACTGCGGCCCCGCCGTCGTGGGCGGCAACAGGACTCGCGAGCAGACCGCTTTGACCTATACGCCGCCGCGTTCCGACGGCACCTGGGTTGCGCTCGCAGCGAGGCTCTTGGCCTGCGAGGGGTCGCGAGCGCCCGGGCTCCCCTGCTTATTCGCGAAGCAGGGCGCATGTAGCCCTGCCCTGCTTGGCGCTCTGAGCGGGGCCGAACCCTCTGATCTCCGCGCGCCCCGCAGGTGGCGAGTTGCGAGACTGGCGCACGGATTTGGGGATCTTTCTTGCTTTGCGTTCGGCGCGCGACTCGCAAGCTTCAGTGAGAATCGGCGTCGTGGGATGAGCAGCCAGGGTATGTCGATTCGAACGCCGCCGCTTAGCGTCGCTCAAAGCGCCGCGAACTACGTAGGCCGGCTGGGGGCTACCCCGGATGACCTACCTCCTCTCATGGGCCTAAGGTCGAGGGCGAATAGATAGGTCTCAACGAGAGAGGGGAACCGATGTCCACTCTCGCGGGCAGCCAAATGGAGGAGCGGGTTGTGCGCGTCCGCGGCCCCCGGCCGAGGCTCAGCCAGTTCGTGCGCGAGGTCCGTGACGTCGCGGTTGCGCTCCCGCTGTTCGCGACTGCGCCGCTGGTGAGGCATTGGCATCGGCGCTGGGGTGCGACCGATGTGGAGGTCGCGGCGGCGATGCCTGGCGACGAGCTCGTGCCCAGCGCTCAGACATTCTGCACGCGCGCGATTACGATCGACGCGCCGCCGGTGGCGGTCTGGCCGTGGCTGGTGCAGGTCGGGTTCGGCAAGGCCGGTTTCTACTCCAACGACCTGCTCGACAACGTCGCCCACCCAAGTGCCGACCGGATCCTCGACGAGTTCCAGGACCCAAAGGTCGGGGACTGGGTGCCGATGTTCAGCAAGGTCAACGACACCACGGCGTTCAAGATCGCCGCGATCAAGCCGGCTGAGGAGCTGGTGTGGGTCAAGCCGGACAGCACCTGGGTATGGACGCTGACTGAGACGGGCGGCCGCACGCGGCTGGTGACGAGGGTACGGATCCTCAACCACTGGCACCGCCCGGCCGACGCGCTGATGTCGCTCGTGCTCACCGAGTTCGGTGACTTCCCGATGATGCGCAAAATGCTGCGGACGCTCAAGCAGCGCGCCGAGGCGGAGCTGCCCGCGAAGGGCCCCGGCGGTGCCACATGAGTCGATTGGCCGCCTCGTGCCCACGGTGGTGCCAACGGAGCGCCCGCACGACCGCGATCCGACTCGTCTGGACGGGCGCGGGTCTCGGCGCGCTCGCGGCTGCGCGGAATCGCTACCGGCGCGACCTGCACTGGGCCTGCGAGGGGCTGCACGCCTTTGAGCCCTCGAACTTGGAGACGCCGTTCGGTCGCGTCGAGTACGGGGAGGCTGGTGAAGGGCCGCCCGTGCTGGTTGTGCATGGCGTCTTCGGTGGCTATGACTTCGGCGTCGGGACAGGGCGTGTGAACCTACCGCCCGGCTACCGGATCATCGCGCCGTCGCGGTTCGGCTATTTCGGCTCGCCGTTCCCGCCCGATCCTTCACCCGCCGTTCAGGCTGATGGATTCGCAGCGCTGCTCGATCACCTTGGGATCGACGCGCTGCCGGTCGTGGCGTTCTCGGCGGGGAGCAGCTCGGCTGTGCACCTGGCGCTTCGACACCCAGACAGGGTCTCGCGGCTGGTGTTGATCTCGCCGAACTCCCCGCACCCGCAGCCGCTCCCGAAGCCGCCGCGGCTGCTGGCGCCGATCCTCTTTAGCCAGCCCGTGTTCTGGGCGATGCGGCTGCTCGCGCGCTCGCGCCTGGAGGGCATGTTCGGGACGCCGGCCGGGTTCGTGCCCGACGAGCGCGAGCATGCCGCGCTGCTGGAGATCATCGACAGCCTGTTCCCCGTCGGGCCTCGCGCACCAGGAACGATCTACGACAGCTATATCGGCAACCTCGACATCGCGAGCTATCCGTTCGAGTCGATCACGGTGCCCGCGCTCGTCATCGCCTCCGAGGACGACACCTTGGCGCCGTACGAGGACTCGCGAGCGATGGCTGAGCGCATCCCCGGCGCGCGTTTCGTCAGCGTCCACCGCGGCGGGCACGCACTCACCCAACTCGACCCCCGCGCTCGCCGGACATTCCGATTGCCCTGCACGCGGACGACGCCGCCGCGGTCCTGGATTCGGTTGCAAACGAGCCGGCCCACGTCTATGGCAACAGCGGCGGCGGCACGATCGGCCTCGAGCTGCTCACCCGCCGCCCTGACCTCGTGCGCACGCTCGTCACCCATGAGCCGCCCCCGATGGAGCTGCTGCCCGACGCGCCGCGGTGGCGCTCGGAGTTCGCCGAGCTCACCGAGACCTATCGCACCCACGGTGTCATGCCGGCGATGGCGAAGTTCGGGTCGCTGGTCGAAGAAGGAGGGCCGAGGTACAGCGAGGAGCCACCCACGCCGCCGACGCCGGAGGCCCAGGAGATGATCAACCGTATGCCCGGGAACTTCGAGCTGTTCATCGCCCACGAGATCCGGCAGATCGTCGCGTATACACCGGACGTCGATGCACTTGCGAACTTGACGACGCGCATCGTCAGCGCCGCAGGGGAGAACTCGGAGCAACAGGCGGCGCGACGGGCGGCCATCGCGCTCGCCGAGCGTCTCGGGATTCCCGTGACCTACCTCCCCGGCGCCCACGGAGGACGGGGTCAGACCCACAGGAGTTCGCCGAGAAACTGTGCGTCGCGCTTCGGGCCTCCTACTAGGCCGCGGCGCCCGTGTTTCTGCCGTCCGCTCCACAAAGCGGCTATGTCGGTTGCGGATCCGTGTGAACTCGAGCGCCAACTTCGACTTCGGCCGACTGCCTCCGCCGGGTAGAGCGTCCACCTGCCGCCGCGCGAATGCTTTCATTTCCCACCGCCTAGCCCGCGCGACCGCCTCGGCGACGATCCGATGGCCGGATCGGGCGGGCTCGTTAGCCGTTTCGGATCGGCGCCGCGAATCGCGAGATTGGCGAATACGCCGGCCGCTACATGTACCACTGCCACATCCTCGAACACGAAGACCGCGACGTGATGCGCCCCTTCGTGACCATGCCCGCCGAGCTGATGGCATTCATTAGCTAAGCCGCGACGCGAGACATGCCCGCAAGCGCAGGTGGCACACGGCCGCCGCGATGCGCGTGCTAGGCAACAGCGGATGGGCCGCCACCGGCTAGAAGCCTTCCTCGCCTCATTCCAAGCGGCCGACGGGCCTCGAACCCGCGTTTTGTTCCCGCCGTCATAACTCGGTGCCCGTCGACGCGTGCTGTGCTTATCCGTCGTCGTGAGCGATCACAGCTCTTGCCCGGCTGTCCACCGGCGACATCTGGGAGGACCGGCGCTCGCTGGGCTCGGACGACCGAGGCGTCTGGTGGGCGAACGCCTTGCCGCCCTGGCGCGGCCGTAGCAGGAACACGGTCGTCTCCTCGGCGAACTGCTCGCCCGTCACGCCGGTCACGAAATGACCGCCCCGGATCAGGCCGCGGGCCTCGAGGCGGCGTAGGGCCCAGAGGATCTCGCGCCAGGGAACCGCGAGCTTTTCGTTGAGGTAGATATCGCGGAAGACGACGCCCCATCGCGCTAGCAGCTGCCAGGCGACGGTCTCGGCGAGCTCGTGGGCGTCGTCGAGGTTCGGCAGCGTGGGTAGCAGCGTCCAGCGGCCCTCCACCGCGTGTTGCCACGTTCCGCGTCGCCGACGCGAGCCTGAGCGCGTGTAGGACCGCTGGCGGTGGGCAAACCGGGTGCGGGCAACCAGAAGCGAACGGATCGCGTTGAAGCCATCGGCGGTGATCAGTCCCCGCGCGACCCCATCCCACAAGCCTTCCTCGATATCGGTGGGGAGCCGACTCGTGATGGCCTGGAGGTCGGAGTGAAACAGAGCGCCACGCTCACGCAAGGCATCGAGCACCTCCCGACCCGACCCGGCGGTCGGCTCGGCCGGCACCGTTGCGCCGCGGTGGGCCTGCAGCAGCCACGGCAGATCCTGGCGCAGCATGAACGTGATCGGTGTGCGCCGGGAGGGCGTCTTCTCCGCCCACCGTGGCTTCTCGCCGCCCGGATCCTCACCTTTGACGGCGGGCTCGAGGAGCGACAGCCGCCCCCATGTCACCTCTCCCGACAGGCACAGGTCATCGAGCCATTCCGGCTGATACGACTCCACCCGCTCGGCGAAGATCCGCTCCCACTCGCCCGCCGGCCACTCGAAGCCCTGGAGCTGCTCGATTACCTCCGCGAGCCCGGCCCGCCCCTGACGCTGCGTCCCGGAAGCCACGTGCCACCAGCGCTCGAGGAACGTCCTCCACTCGTCTTGGGTGATCGGGCGGACCGCGGCTCGCCGGCGCTCCCGCGTGTAGGAGTGAATCCGCCCCAGCAGCCGGCGAGCACACCACTGCTGACCCCGCTCTGGCTCGAACCGACCGGCGACCGCGAACCCACGCCCTCGGAGCGCCTCGAGCGCGATGCCGACCGAGCCCGGCGACAGCCCGGTCATGTTCGCGAGTTCCTCGAGGGTGACCGGACCTGAGACCTCGAGATGACCCTGGACGACTGTCACCGCGGCGTCGTCGGCATCCACACCGTCGTGCTTGTCGGCCAAGCCGAGCGGAAGCTGGTGATCAGGGGTAAAGCGTGCGCCGGGGTACAGGGCCTCCAGCTCGCGACGCCGCTCGGTCGCGCCCCACAGTGGCTCCGTGTTGCCGGGGACGTGAACCTCGAAGCATCGTCCTTCGCTGGCCAGAACCTCGAACAGCTCTGTCCATTCCTGCCGTGGGCGGCTGGCGACGAGCGAGAGCAGCGCCTCGTGAAGCTCGTCGCGGTCCCGCACCTCTGCCCTCGCTTCGGCCCTTACCCGCTCGATCGCGTCCGCGCCGAGCCGACCCAGCTCGTGCGGCTCCACCGGCAGACCGCGCCGCAACGGAACGGTCCGCGACCGGCGCTCGCCGATCTCGGTGTCCTCGTCGAGGTAGGTGAACGGAGCGCCGTTCAGGATCTCGTGAGCGAGCACGCTGGGCTCGACCGTGTCGACGAAATGCACCCGTACGGTGTCCTGCTCGAACCGGCGCACCAGCGCCTTGAGGCCCTCGATGTCCATCGCCTCGTTGAGACAGTCGCCCAGGGTCTCGCGAACGAGCGGATGGTCTGGGATATCGATCGGACCCGCCGGGGCGTTGTCCTGACAGGCCGCAAGCGACGGGAATACGGCGGCCATCAGGTCGTCAGCCTCCATCCGTTGGATGTTGAACGGATTGACGCGACCGCCCTTGCGGCGTAGCACCGCGAGTGATCGATTGAGGTTCCATCGCCACCGGGCGGTGAACATCGGGCTCCGTAGCACCGCCTGTGAGACCGCGCCCTGCACGTTGTGGGAGCGAAGAAACGCGGGTACGTCCTCCAGCGGGAACGAGTGCTGGGGACCCAGAGACAGCAGCACTGCGTCGTTGCTCGCCGCTGCCTGAAGCTCGAAATCGAACGTCAGGCAGAACTTCTTGCGCAGCCCCAGCCCGAGCGCCCGGTTGATCCGAGCGCCCAACGGCGCGTGGACGACCAGCTGCATCCCTCCGGTCTCGTCGAAGAACCGCTCGAACACGATGTCCTCACTGGACGGAAGCACCCCGCCGAGCTGCGCCCGCCCAGCGCTCAGATAGTCCACCACCAACGCAGCAGCGACCGCGTCGACGTCGGACACCTCTCGGACAAAGCTGATCGCGACCTCCCGCCCACCGCCATCAAGCCGCTCCGCCACGCCGCGACGTAGCCGCGACACCTCTTCGGACAGCTCGTCCGTGCGACCGGGCGCCTCGCCCAGCCAGAACGGAACGCTCGGGTGCTTGCCGGCGGCGTCACGCACGCGCATGACCCCGTTTGTCACCTGCACCACCCGCCACGGATGGGTGCCCAGCAGGAACACGTCACCCTGCATCGACTCGATCGCGAAGTCCTCGTTGACGGTCCCGATCAGCACATCGCCCGGCTCCATCAGCACCCGATAATCACCGGTCTCCGGGATCGCGCCACCGGACGTGAGGGTCGCCAGCCGAGCACCGCGCCGACCGCGCAGCCGCCCGTTGACCAGGTCGCGGTGCAGGTAGGCCATTCGTTGCCCGCGCCCCGTCTCGATCCCGACGGAAACAAGGTCGACGATCTCGTCGAACTGATCGCGGGTCAGCCGACGGTACGGCCACGAGCGCGTCACCAATGCGAACAGCTCATCCTCGGCCACCCCATCGTCACCCCGGGCCGCCACCTCCGCCACGATCTGTTGGGCGAGGATGTCCAGCGGCTGCTCGGGCGGATCGAGGGCATCCAGGCGCCCGCGCTTGACCGCTGCCAGCAACGCCGCGCACTCGACCAGCTCGTCGCGCGTGGTCGGGTACATGACCCCCTCGGGTACACCGCTGCGCTGATGGTTCGCCCGCCCCACCCGCTGCAGGAAGGTGGCGATGCTATGCGGCGAGCCGATCTGACACACCAACTCAACCGGACCCACGTCGATCCCGAGCTCCAGCGACGCGGTCGCCACCAACGCCCGCAGCTCGCCGGCGCGCAGCCGGCGCTCGACCCGCTGACGCCGCTCGCGCGACAACGATCCGTGATGCGCCGCTACCAGCTCCTGACCCAGCCGCTCCCCCAGCTCATGCGCCACCCGCTCGGACAGCTTCCTGGTATTCACGAACAGCAACGTGGTTCGATGCCCGGCGACGTGGCCGGCGATTCGCTCGAGGATCTCGTCGAACTGATCGCCGGACAACGCCGCCTCGAGCTCGCCGTCGGGCAGCTCGAGCGACACATCCAGCCGGCGCCGGTGCCCGACGTCGACGATCTCCGGAACCTGCTCGTCGGTTCCGACCAGCAAGCGGGCCGCGGCTTCGACAGGCTTGACCGTCGCCGAGAGACCGATCCGGACCGGCGGACGATCGGTGACCGCCTGCAGCCGCTCAAGCGTGAGCGCCAGGTGCGAGCCCCGCTTGTCACGCGCGACGGCGTGAATCTCATCGACGATCACCGTCTGCACCGCGGCGAGCGTGCCCCGGGAACGTTCGGCGGTCAGGTACAGGTACAGCGACTCGGGCGTCGTCACCAGCAGGTTGGGCGGCTGCCGCACCATCAGCTGTCGCTCCCACGAGGTCGAATCTCCAGTCCGGACGGCGACGGTGATCGGCGGGGGCTCGTATCCCAGCTCCCGCGCCACCTCCGCGATCTCCGCGAGCGGCTCCTCGAGGTTGGCGTGGATGTCGACCGCCAGCGCTTTGAGCGGGCTCAGGTACACCACCTGGGTTGCGCCGACGACCGACCGGCCGGCCTCATCGGCGCGGTACAGCGCATCGATCGCTGCCAAGAACCCGGCGAGCGTCTTGCCCGACCCTGTCGGGGCGCACACCAGCGTGTGCCGGCCGTCGCGGATAGCCGGCCATCCACCAATCTGCGCCTCGGTCGGCCCGTCCGGAAAACGTCGCTCAAACCAGACCCGGACGGCCGGGTGAAACCAATCGAGCAGCCCAGGACTTGCGGAAGCAGTAGGCCTCGACAATAGCGAGCTCACACCCACCAGTGATAGCACCACGCTTGCCGCGACCAGACGACGCGGTGGAGCCGGACTCGCGCGGCCGTCAACCGGACGTGACGACGCGCTCAGCCGCGTCGTCACACTCGCCCTGCCCATGCAGCGCAGGATCCCGGGCGAACCGCTGCGCCACGCGAACCACCTCCTCGCCGAGCAACCGCAGCTGCTGCTCGACCAGCTCGTCTTGAACCGCGCCGGACTCGGCGAAGACACGTGCGGCCTAGGCAGGGACTACGTACGGCACCGCCCATCCTCGTAGCGAGCGCACGGAGAACTCCATCGTGTTGACGACCTGCAGTCCCTGCGTTCCTCCGGCCGCGCTGATCAAGCCGATCACCTCGTCGTGGAGGTATGGCGGCTCGCGGGACCCCAGCATGTGCAGCCAGTCGATCGCGTTCTTGAACGAGCCCGACACCGATCCGTTGTACATCGGGCTGCTCCAGAGCATCCCGTCTGCCTCATAACAGGTGTCGATCAGCGTCCGGACGACAACGGGGGTCGGCCTCCAGGTCGGGGCTGTACATCGGCAGCCCGAGCTCCCGCAGATCGAGCAGCTCAACCGTCGCTCCCGCCGCAGCCGCGCCTTCGACCCCAACCGCAGGCGCGGCTCGACTACGCGACGCCTCTCGAAGCGAGCCTCCGAGACCGACAACCTTCAGACCGGTCACCTTCACAGCCTCCTACCTAACGGTACGGCTGGCAAGCGGGGCAACGCCTAATGCAACGCCTAATCTAACAATCTGCGCGGACGCGGCGGTCGCTTCCACTCGCACGCCGAGCAGCGCAGCGCGATCGGGTTGACGACGTTGCGGTCGCCCGATGCCGTGACAGGCCGGGCGAAGCGACGGACGACCGGATCGTCGCCGAAGCGCAAGCGCGGTCTGCGTCGTTCAAAACGTCGAAGCGATCGTCAGCAAGAGACTTAAGTTTTGCGCGATGCTTGGAGGAACGCCGCCGATCGCGAGATATGCGCCGCGCACGAGAAGTGGGCGAGGCGCCGCCCGGGGACTGGGGACGTCGGCTCGGTCGCGTGAGATGATCGCGACGTGAGCGGCAAGCACATCGAGCTGTTTCTGGTCGACGGCACCCCGGGGGGCCTGACGACCGCCGAGATCATGAACTGGACCGGCCATGTTCTCTCCGCGCGCCGATCCGACATGAGCGCGTTGATGCGTCGCAAGGAGTTGACCGGAACCTGCGTCTATCTCCTACTCGGGGAGAGTGCTGACGGATCGGTGCGCTGCTACATCGGCGAGACCGATGACTTCCCCGGGCGACTGCGCCAGCACACAGCAACAAGGACTTCTGGGACCGGGTCGTCGCGGTCACCTCCAAGGACGCGAACCTAACGAAGGCGCACGGACGCTACCTCGAGTCGAGGCTGATCTCGCTAGCGAGACGCGCAGGCCGCGTCGTACTGGACAATGCGACAGACCCTCCCGCGCCAGGCTTGCCTGAAGCCCACGCCTCGGACATGGACTACTTCATCGGACAGCTGCAGATCACGCTGCCGGTTCTGGGAGTGGACGCGATACGCGTTAAGGAGACGCAAGCCGTGCCACCAGCGTCACGCGACGCGCTGATCTCACCCGTATTCCATCTAGGAAACAAGAAGGTCGGCGTCGACGCGAGCGCCCAGCAGATCGACGGCGAGTTCACGATGCTGGCCGGCTCGACCGTCGTCGGTAACTGGCACGGGGTCGGCAAGGCGGACAGCACCATGAGGGCTTACGCCTCCTACCGCGAGAAGCACGAAAAGCTGGTTGCCGACGGATCGATCCGGATCGACGGCACCGTCGGCACTCTCATCAAGGATGTCGTGTTCCCCTCGCCGTCTACAGCCGGCGCAATCGCTCTGGGACGATCTTGCAACGGGCGCATCTCCTGGATCGCCGACGACAGCACGACGTTCGGCGCATGGGAGAGCCGGGACGTCGAATAGGCCCCGCCGCCCCACGCTGCGCGCTACCGCGGATCCCGCGAAGGTCGTGTGCAAGATCACCTACCCCAGCGGGCGACTCGGCGGGCGTGCGGTGCCGTCAGGTTTGGCGACCCATGGGCCACCAGCGATCATGGCCGGTATGCGACGGGTAGCGAGGGTGGGAAGCAGTGGAGTCGGCAAGACGTTTGGTCGCCAACGCGATCGTGAGCAACCAGCTGGCCTGAACGATCAAAGCGCTCGTCACTCGACTGGCCCGGTCCACAGAGGTTTGATGACGTCGTCGCCCACGCCGTCGGTCCGACAACGCGCCGCTACCGGAGGCGGCTGAAGTGGACGAGCAAGCGGTAGCTCGGAACGCCTACCGAAAGAAATCCGGGAACTCGGTCCGGTATATCTGCTTGCGATCTTCCTCGCTTTGTAGTTCCGGATGCCAACGCGGATGGATGCGGAGCGATCCCACGTGGGCATCCCAGCCTCCGCGCGATCCCCGATAGACCTTGTCACAGCCAGCAATCGGGCACGAATACGTTCTCAGCGGATCGGTGGTAGACGACATCTTGGTGAGGGAGCGCGTGCGTGACACGCCCGAGCGCGAGGGACCATCTGGAGCGCGTTGCTCCCGCGCGACGTGATTTCCGAACTTCCGCTCGGCCAAATCCAGGTTGATGCTGCCGGTGCCTAGCATTCCCCCTTCGGCCCGGGCGGCACTGTCGTCGGCATGCTCAAGGGGCGACCCCTCAAGGACACACCGCACCAGAGCTGCCGCGGTGAGACAGGCATCGAAGTCGTCTTCGCCCGCTTCGGCCTCGGCAAGGTTCTCAAGTTTGACGCCAAGCGAGTGGATCCAGCTGGCTTCTCGGAGCGAGGTGATCGCCTGGCGGCGGACACACGCGTCGGTCTTCGCGATGCTCAAGCGTGAACGGGAAATCGGTGACGTGGGGAACAGCGCCGTCGCGTAGGCTGCGCGAGGGTAAATCTCGCCGACGACGACCGACGATGTCCGAAGAAGCATCTGGAGGTCGCCTTCGAACGGCCAGACTGTGAATGTTCGGTCCCGTCTGAGTAACGGGGCAAGTTCCTGCCAGAGTGCACATGCGGCACTGCCGACTGATCCTCGAATCCCGGACTTGATGAACACCGACTTTGCTGCCGTCTGCACATCGATGCTCCGCCGGATGGTCACCCCCCGTGACGCGGCCGCGTCAACATAGGCTGACAGACCACCGTCTCCCGCCCGCGGCACAGCGAAGAACGGGCGGTCCAGACGCCAGTCCTCAGGAACCGAGCTTCCGTCGAAGAAGCGCGGCATCGATCTTGTGCTCGCCAGCAGATCAAGGAATGTCCTCAGTGGCTGTCCCCATCGGACTCTGTTCAGCGCGGCTAGGTAGCTTTCGGGAACCCCAAGCGGTGCATCGACGGTGACGAGGACGGATCCCATCGACGTGAACAGCTGAGCCTCCTCGAGGAGTCTCGCAAGGGACCAGCCCTTGCCCGGGACGCGCCGTACGACGCGCCGATCGACGTCGGCGAGATAGACCGCTCGCTTCGCAGACTCCTTCCCCCAATCAGCGCACAGAATCGTGCATGGTCTCGGAGCCAGCGGTTCATTGACTGAGCTCATTCTCGTTGAGATCGGGTTGTCCGCGCGAGGTCGCCAATGGAGACGTCCGTCGCGACACGTTCTGGTCCATGAAAGCGATGGAGTCACCGACGCTTCAAGTCGGTGTACCGATCGCGATGGACCTGCGAGTCGCGACGAACGGCCCTCCCACCTCAGGCGAGCGGTACGTCTATAGCTTGGGCGATAACCTCCGCGTGCGCCGTCGGTGTTGCTGGCACCACGGGATCTACGTGGGCGCCGACCGCGTGGTGCAGTTCGGCGGCGTCCTCTTCGACAAACCACATTCAGGCATCGAGGAGGTGGCGCTGCGGGAGTTCCACCGAGGCGACTGGGTGGAGGTAGTCCCGAAGCAGCAGAAGTGGCTCGGGCTGTGGGACCTACCGCCGGCGCTCCAGCCCGACGAGATCGTCAGACGCGCACGGTGGCTGGCAGAAAGACGCTTCGCTGTGTCAACGTCGTTGATCACGGCCGGTGACGTCCGACCGGGCTGGTAGGTCCTCCGGCCGGCGACGAGCTGACTCTGAGACGCGCTGTCGACCGGGCTGACGGGCCTGGTCTGACTTGCCCTTGTTATGTCGCTCGCCGCCGGCCGAGGATCGCCGGCGTGACTTGATAGGAGCCTGGCAAAGCTGCCCCAACAGAGGTCTCGTCCGCCGGAGATCCGCTTCATCAGTGGGTCAACCAACGAAGGGACGGTGTACATGATCGTGATCGGGGTGGACACGCACAAGCACACGCATGCGCTGGCGGCGGTCGACGAGGGAACTGGCCGCGTGCGCGGTAGTCGAGAGATCAAGGCCGATGAGCCGGGGCATCTTGCGGCGGTCCGCTGGGCCCGCGGGCTGGATGAGGAGCGGGTGTGGGCGATCGAGGACTGCCGGCATGTCTCGCGCCGCTTGGAGCAGGCGCTGTTGGCTGCGGGCGAGCGGGTCGTCAGGGTGGCGCCGAAGATGATGGGAGCGTCGCGTCGCGGCGAGCGCGAGCGCGGCAAGTCCGATCAGATTGACGCGCAGGCGGTCGCTCGCGCGGTCGTCAAGGACGGCGTCGATCGCTTCCCGATCGCGTACCTGGACGAGCGGGCGATGGAGATCCGGCTGCTGTTCGATCATCGCGAGGATCTGGTCAAGGAGCGCACCCGGATGCAGAACCGGCTGCGCTGGCATCTGCTGGAACTCTGCCCGGCGCTTGAGGCCAAGCTCGCCGCAGGCGCCCTGTCCAATCAGCGCCAGCTTGAACGCCTTGACCGGCAGCTGCGACGGATCGGCGCCGGCCCACGCGCGCGGATCGCGCGCGAGCAGCTCGCGCACATCCGCGCACTGACCCGCCAGGCCGATCGACTCGAGTCAGAGCTGCTGGCGCTGGTTGGCGCCTACCGGCCGCGGCTGCTTGAAGAGCAGGGCTGCGGCGCGCTGACCGCGGCGCTGTTGATCGGCCGCACCGCCGGCGCCGAGCGGTTCCGCTCAGACGCCTGCTTCGGTCGCCAATCCGGCACCGCTCCGATCCCGTGCTCCTCGGGGAAGCGAACCCAGCACCGCCTTGACCGCGGCGGGGACCGCCAGCTCAACCGGGCGCTACACACGATCGTGATCACCCGCGCCCAACACGATTCCGCCACCAGGGAGTACCTCGCACGCAAACAGGCCGAGGGCAAAACCCGCAAGGGCGCGCTGCGGTCCCTCAAGCGCTATCTCGCGCGCCGCTTCTGGCGGCTGCTCACCGAGCCGCCACTGGAACCCCAGCAAGCTCCCGAGCGCACCACCCCGCCGGCCGAGCGCACCGCCGAACCCGCCGAGCCCGAGCCGATCACAATCCCGCAACCCTCGGCCGCCCGCCGAGAGGTCCAACGCATCGCCGCAGCGATCCCGATGGTCTGCATCACCTAGCCCCGCCGCCAGCTCACCCAACCAGAGCTCCTCTGCGCCCGGCTGCCGACCCGGCGAGAACCGCCGGACGGCCACGCCTGCCGCAAACCAGCGCGATCACGGCTCGACGACGACCTCATCGATCCAAACGACGTGTTCCCACCGATCTGACCGGCTGCCAGTGAAGACACTCTTGACGTGTCGCGCGACACGTCGCAGATAGCGCGGGTGGACCGGCGGCTGTGGTTGGTTGAGCACGCGCTGCGGCGCCTCGTCGGGCCACGCGCTGTCGCCCGCGCGCGAAGGGACGCGCAGCGTCCGCCGAGCTGGTCCGGCATGTCGCCGCGGCTGGCGGCAGCGGGCGCTGCCCGACCTGCAAGGCCGGCCCCGGCGAGCCGTGCTTTGGGCCCAGCGGCCCGGGCGGCGAGCCGGCCGCACGCCGCTCGGCTGGGGCCCGCTCGCCGAGAGCTCGCCGTTACCGAGGCGATCTGGCGGGCGCTTGAGCGGACCTGCGCGAGCGTCGCGCTGGTGCGCTTCGCCGCCGGCGGCGGCTGCCTGGGGGAGCGTCGAGGTGCTGGCCCTCGCGGCCGACGGCGGCGAGCTGGGCCGCTGGCAAGGCGGCGAGAGCCGAGCTGGCGGACGCGCTCGCGGCGCCCCGTGTGGCGCGCTACGGGAGCTTCCGTGGGCAGCCGCCGATCACGGCGACGCTGCGCTGGAGCGTCGCCGAGCGCTCGATCACGCTCGCCGGCAGCCGCGGCTCCGAGCCGTTCGCGCAGACTTCTCGGCGGCAGCCAACGAGCGCACGAGCGCCCCGCGACACGTCGCCGGTGACAGCGTCGAGGACCGCCGGTCGCGTGTGCGAGCGTTGCGGCAAGCCTATCGCCCAAACCGCCCGCGCGGAGGCCGCGCTATTGCGGCAAACGCTGCCGCCAGGCCGCCTCGCGCGCCAGGCTGCGTGAGCGCTCAGGCCGCTCGGCTCGCGCCGCCCGAACGCTGCGCCGGGTGCACCGCACCGATGCCTGAGGGGCGCCGGCTCGAGGCGCGCTATTGCGGCAAACGCTGCCGCCAGGCCGCCTCGCGCGCCCGGCTCGCGCTCGCCCGCCGGCGAGCGGCAAGCGCGCAGGCTGTGCCGAGCGAGCAGTTGCGCATCCAGTGAGCGTCAGGCCGTTGGGGCAACGTGTCGCGCGACGCGTCGCCCACGGCCAACTACCCCCTCGACGACCGACATTCCCTTGATCGCGCTTCACAGCCAGCCCGCGCGATCCAACCGAGATCCAAGGGCCACTCTGCGACAGATCTCGCGACAGGTCGGCCCTCTCGTCCCACCGTATTCAGCCAAGGCTCGACGACGAGAAACCCGCAAATTGCGACCCTCCCTTGACATAGATGGCATGTGCAATGCCAATCCCACCCACCGTTCCGTCCGGCTCGTTGTGTAGGGACCCCCTCGGCTCAAGCGCGGCGCTGGGCCGTGCAGGCTTGCAAACCATGGAGCTTGAGGAGGCCCCTGATGGCAATCCTAATGGGACTCGATCAGCATCGAGCGCAGATCACCACCGACTGGGTGGATACCGCGACCGGCGAGGTCTCCAGGGCGCGCGTCGCGCCGGCGGACCGCGTGGGCGTGCGCCGGTTCTTTGCCCGGTTTCGCGGCCAGGCAGTTGGAGGTCGCGTTGGAGGCGACGACGGGCTGGCGGTTCGTGGTCGAGGAGCTTTACCGGATCGGAGCGATCGTGCATCTCGCCGAGCCGGCGGACACCGCTGCGTTGCGCGGCAGCAAGAAGCGCGCCAAGAACGACCGTGCCGACGCCCGGCATCTGCGCGAGCTGTTGATGGCCGGCAGGGTGCCCGAGTCGTGGATTGCGCCGGCGCACATCCTCGACCTGCGCGCGCGGGTGCGTCTGCGCCACACGCTCTCAGCGCAGCGCGGCGAGTGGCAGCAGCGGATCCAGTCGGTGCTCTATCACCACGGCTGCCCGAAGCGCGGGGACCTGATCAACCGAGCAGGGCTGACGTGGCTGGCGACCCTGCCGCTGGCGGCGTCCGCGCGCGAGCAGATCACGGTCGCGCTGGCGATGATCGACGCGCTCGAGCGCCAGCTCGCGCCGCTAGACAAGCAGCTGCGCACCTACGCCCGCCGCCAGCCGGGCTGCAAGGCGCTGCAAGCCCACTACGGAATCGGGCCGCTAACGTCGGTCACGATCCTGGCCGAGCTCGGCGACCCGAGCCGCTTCTGCTCCTCCACACAAGCCGTCCGGTTCTCCGGGCTGGACATCACCGTGCACGCCTCCGACCAGCGCCGCGCGCCCGGCCACCTCTCCCGCCAGGGACCGCCAGCGTTGCGCTGGGCGCTGTTCGAAGCCGCCCAATGCGCCCGCCGGCCAAACTCACCCGACCACGCCTACTACCAGCAGGCGGCGGAGCGGCTCGGTGGCAACCGCGCCTGCCTGTCGATCGCGCGCAAACTGCTCAAGCGCAGCTACCACACGCTGCGCCAGCTCGGCGAGGAGGCCCTGCAACCCGCATGACCTCAGCGGTGCGCGCCAAGCCCTCATTCACACAGATGCGCCGCGGCCAGCTCCCGCCAAGCTCCCGCCGCCACCCCCACGTGGACGGCCATCATAGACCGAGCGGCCGCAACGCTTCCCCCAGCGGGATCACCCCATCAACCATCATGTCGCCGACCCGGAAGCACCCCGGATCGTGGACCGAGATAAGGCTGGGCGCCCGCGCGCACCACAACCCTCGCCCCGACCACGACCGCGCACCACCCAACCATCCAGCAGCTCAACCATCGAACCCAGAATCGCACTTGACAAGCGACGCCTGCACAGATAAGGAGCAACAAGGGTACGTACAACCTGGTCGGCCGCAACTGCGAGACGGCCGCACTATGGTGTGCGTGCAACATGGGCGAGAGCCTCCAGCGACAGCGGTTCCAGGCCGCCAATGCCTACCTCGGCGGATTCGTCTATCTGATCTACACCTATCTCAACGGGCGGAGGCGTGCCCCAGCTTGGGCGACCAGGACGATCCTTGTGTATATGGCTGTCCGGGTCGCTACTGGTCATGTACTACCGGCACAACGCCCGCTTCTACGGGACGTCCGCCCGTACTACACAGAACGCGCCCGGCTCCCGTGACGACGAGCTCGTTCGGTCTCCCCGATGGCATTGATCGGAGCGTCGCCAAAGGAGTCAACAGGGCTGACGCGTCGAGATCGCGAAAGCGCTCGTCAGCATGTACCAGCTTTCCGCGCTTTGCAGGGCCCGTGTCGTCAGCGGACGACGTGCTCGTCGGCGAGGGAAAGCAGGACACGGAGACTTCCGCGATCGAGCGTCGGCTCGGCCGGCTGCTGTCGCTCTACGCCTGAACCGGCAGCGAGCCTGGGGCGGTGAGGCTGCTGCTCCTGTGCTTGCTACTCAGGAGTTCGTGGCTAACGGTGGACGGCGGTCGTGGTCGGCCGCCGGAGTGCTGCATCGCTGGGGCGGGCGGGGAGCCGTGCCCGTGTCGGTCGGCGTGGCTGGTGTCGTTCCAAACCGCCGGTGTCGGTCCCGGCCCGATCGGGCTACGGAGAGTGCTACGTATAGACCCCGAGCAGCACTCCCCGGTGCGTCATCGGGCGCTCCCGGAAAGGATCGGGGCGTCGCGCCTGAAACCCCAGACCGTGCAGTAGACCCCGAGGAACAGCTCCCACAAAATCTCCGGGATGCTCAGGATCCCTTGCAGTGCGTGCAGCGTGCTACTCGGTTGGTTGCCGGTGAACATCACGGCTGTCCCGGACACGATGATCAGCGGTCCGGCGACGAGCCCGAGCAACGCTGCCTGTCGCGGCACGAGGCCCGAGCGGTACATCAGGTAGCCGAGGATCAGCCCGTTACCCCAGCCGACGACCCAGCCCGGGCCGAGGAGGAAAGTCCAGTCCTTGATCGCCGCGAGGGTATATGCGACTGTCCCCTCAGACGGACCTGCAACCTGGTTCCGTAACGTGATGATGCCGAGCATGCAGAGGATGCCGACGAGGATGAACATGCACTCGAATAGGCGGGCAGTCAAGTAGCCGAGCGCCAGTTCCTCGTTCTGTCGTCTAACGATCGGGAAGATTACGACCGCGGTGCCGATATTCGCGATGATGAGCAGCAGCTCCAGCAGAGCGCCGAGCAAGACCTGCGTGTCGTGTCCAGCACCGACGATGTACCGCTCGGGATGTCTGAGCACCGTCTCGTAAAGCGCCAACGCCGAGATCGACGTGACGAACGTGATGAGGTAGAGCACGCCAAACCAACGTGCTCGCTTCTGATCTAGCGACATCCTCGTGGACCCTTTCCCCCGGTGGCAGCGAGCAGGCGAGTTCCCACACCGCGACCTCGACCGAGCAGAACGCAAACCTAACGTTCAAGGCCCCGTCGTTTCAACCTCAATCCACCGCGTAATGGGCTCGTTCTGTCCGGCGCGGGTGTTTAAGTGACCTCCTAAGCAGGGAAAAAGCAGCTGTATTGGGCAGCCGCGGCCCCGCTCAGGAGGTCACCCACATGGTGAAGGATTCGCTGGACGCGATCGACGTCGTTTTTGACGATGATCGGTCGGTCGCTGATGCGGGGGTGCTGGTCGCGGCGACACTCGCGCGCAAGCTCGGGATCGAGGCGTTAGTGAACGGGTGTGTGGACCTGGGCCGTCGCGTGGGGTACTTCCGGCCAGGACGCAAAGTGATGTCGTTGGTTCACGCGATGCTGCTCGGCGCGGACAGCATCGATGGCTGCGACGTGCTGCGCAGCGGCCGCACCGGGCGGGTGCTCGGCCATCGTGTGATGGCACCCTCGACGCTCGGGACGTTTCTGCGGGCGTTCACGTTCGGGCATGTCCGCCAGCTCGATCGTGTCCTTGGCGAGCTGCTGGCCCGGGCGTGGACGGCGGGCGCCGGCCCGGGCGCCCAGCGGCTGGTGATCGATGTTGACTCGTTCATCCGTGAGGTGCATGGCAGCCAGAAGCAGGGCGCAAGCTACGGCTACACCAAGAAGCTGGGCTATCACCCGCTGCTGGCCACCCGGGCAGGTAGCGGCGAGGTGCTGCACGTCCGCTTCCGCGCTGGCAAGGCCAACACGCAGCGCGGCGTCATTCGCTTCGTTGACGAGCTGCTCGCGCGGGTATCGCGCACTGGCGCGACCGGCGAGATTCTGCTGCGCGCCGACTCCGGCTTTCACAACGCCAAGCTCCGCGCACGGCTCGCCGCGAACGGCGTGCTGTACTCGATTGGGGTGCGGCAGACCACGGCGATCGCTGCGGCGATCGCCCTGATCCCCGAAGCAGCGTGGGTTCCGCTGGTGGACTACCCCAAGACCGGGGAAGCGCAGATCGCCGAGACCACGACAGCGAACGGTGAGCGGCTGATCGTCCGTCGCGTCCGAACGCTTGGCGTCCAGGCCCAGCTGTTTGAGACCTGGCGGCACTTCGCGGCGTTGACTAATCGCACCGAGCCGCTCGCCCTTGTTGAGGCTGAGCATCGCGATCACGCGACCGTTGAGCTCGACATTCGCGACCTGCTCGACCAGGCGCTCGCACACGCCCCCTCAGGCCAGTTCGCCGCGAACGCGGCCTGGACAGTAATCGCCGCGATCGCGCACAACCTGCACCGCCGGAGCGAACTGATTGGCCTGCCCAACACCACGATCCCCCGCCGCGCGCACACCAACCGCCGACGACTGCTCGCGATCCCCGGCCGCCTCACCTACCACAGCCGACGCTGGACGCTGCACCTCCCCGCCCGCTGGCCCTGGCAAACAGACTGGCAAGCAGCGCTCACCCGGATCCGCGCGCTCCCCGTGCTGAGCTGACCGGCCGGGGCACCCGCCCCCGGACACCACCCACGCCTCCCAACACCACCGCGGCGACCGCCGCCGATCACCGCTGTCCGAATACGCCCACACAACACTCCGCGACACCGCCACACAACACTCCGCGACACAAAACGACACCCTAAACCGTCACCCGCGGCCTCCAATCCGCCCAACACCCCGATCAGCTCCCAAAAACCGGGCAACCCGCCATTACGCGGTGGTTCGAGGTTCAATCCAGATTCGGGCGCGGTGACCGGCGACTCGAAGCCAGGACGCTGACACGTCCAGAGGTAGCCTGACGTCCACTCCAACACGCGGAGGCGTCGGAGGTAGCATCGCTGGCGCAACGATCGAGCAGGGGAAGCGCTGGCCCGCCTCCGCCTAGCCCGAGCCGGAAGTCTGGTGTGGACTGGCGGATGCCCGCGACGCGGGCGGCCGTGGCCCGGGACGGCTGACACCGGGAGCGACCCGCGCGGCGTGGCCGGTTCAGCTGGATCCGTCCGCAGTCCCGCCCGCCCGGCGCCTGCCCGTGATCAGCAGCCGGAAGAAGTTGACGAACCCGAGGAGGACCAGCACGAGTGACACCTTCTCGAGTCGCCTCTGGGCCGCCTCAGTCAGCTTCCGTGGTGGCGGGTAGCCGACCCGGGCGATAGTGGCCGAGAGCCATCCCGCCCACCAGCCCGCAGCACCGAGCCGAAGCATGTCCCAATTCTTGGCGTCCAGCAGGCGCCGGCCGGTCGCGAGCAGGGCCGCCCACATGGCGGCGCACCCAATGCTGTACCCCGTGTACGTGTTGAGGCGCGATCTGATGGCTCTCACGTCGGCGGTGTCATCGTAGGATCACGCATCCACTCCGGCCAGAGCTCGAGCTTACGCTGCTGACGGTCTCCTGAGAAGGGCTCCAGCCAGCCCGGGCCCGCGGTGGAGCGTCGCCCGCGTCGACGTTTTCTGCTAGCCTGGACTCCCACGCGCGGCGGTTGACGTAACGCAAGGGGGAACCTTTCCAGCGCGATCATTGGGCAGGTGGAGCGGGCGCGTTAGCGGGTACGCTGAACCTTTGAGCCTTGACCCACCTCGTCAGAGAGGGCAGGGCTGTCGGCCGTTTCGGTCGGAGGCTGAAATTCTAAGGCTTTTGGCCCAGCTTGATCGCGGTCCACCACTTCCGCCGCCCAGGCTGACATAGTGGCGCTGTGTTCAGCGGTGAAGATGGCAGGCTAACGGAACTGGAACGGGTGTTCCTCGAGCCGGCAAACGCCACCCACCGCCAGTACGAGGCGCTGCGGGCGTTCTTCGTCGACAAGGTGCCCTCCAAGGAGGTGGCCGAGCGCTTCGGGTACACGCCGGGGAGCTTCCGGGTGCTATGCCACCACTTCCGCGCCGACCCCACCCGAGAGTTCTTTTTGCCCGAGCGCACCCGGGCCACGACGGTGCCCAAGCCGCCTGCCAAGTCCAGTCGGCTGCGCGAGAGGGTCGTGGCGATGCGCAAGCAGAACCTGTCGGTCTACGACATCGCCGCCGCGCTGGCCGCCGAGGGCGAGACGCTCTCGCCACCGGCGATCTGGGCGATCCTGTCCGCGGAGGGCTTCGCCCGGTTGCCGCGGCGCGCCGACGAGGAGCGAGCGCCGCGCGTGGGGGTCACGCCTGCCGCCACCGCCGACGTGCGCGCCTTCGATCTGAGCCCCCGGGAGTTCCGCACCGACGTCGGCGGGCTGTTCCTGTTCGTGGCGCTGCTCGCGCGGGCGCGCTTTGACCAGATCATGCAAGGCGCCGGCCTGCCGGGCAGCCGGATGGTGCCCGCGGGGGCGGCGATGCGCTCCCTGCTCGCGCTCAAGCTGACCGGGGCGGCGCGCACCAGCCACGCGATGGCGTCCGTGTTCGACGAGGGCCTGGCCCTGTTCGCCGGTCTCAACGTGATCCCCAAGCGGTCGTTCTTGACCGAGTACTCCTGCCGCATCGCCTCGGCCAGCTACCCGAAACTGATGAGCGCCTGGTTTGACGCGATCGGCGCGCTCGGCCTCGAACGAGGGGTGAGCTTTCACCTGGACTTCCACACCATCCCCTTCCACGGCGAGGACGCCCTGATCGAGAAGCACTACGTGTCCAAGCGCAGCCGCCGCCAGAAAGGGGTGCTCGCGTTCTTGGCCCAAGACGCTGAGCGGCGAGTGTTCTGCTACGCAAACGCGGGCGTCCGCAAGGCCGACCAAGCAGACGAGGTGCTGCGCTTCGCCGAATTCTGGAAACAGCGCACCGGCCGGCTGCCGCAGGAGCTCGTGTTCGACTCCAAGCTCACCACCTACACCAACCTCGAGGCCCTCAACCAGATGGGGATCGCCTTCATCACCCTGCGCAGGCGCTCGCCGGGGCTGGTCGCCGAGCTCGACGCCGCGCCGGTCTCGGCGTGGCGACGGATCGAGCTCAAAGGAGTCCACCGCGCCTACCGCCACCCACGCATCCTGGACCGCCGGATCACCCTCACCGACTACAACGGCCCGATCCGCCAGATCGCCGTCGCCGACCTGGGCCACGAACAACCCACGCTCATGCTCACCAACCAGCTCCGGCGCGGAGCGCCCGGACTGGTCGAGACCTACGCCAAGCGGATGCTGATCGAGAACTCCATCTCCGACGGCGTCGACTTCTTCCACATGGACGCGCTGTCCTCAGCAGTGGCGATGAAGGTCAACTGCGACCTACAGCTCACGCTCATCGGCTCGAGCCTCTACCGCCTCCTCGGCGCCCAGATCGGGGGCGCCTACGCGACCGCCGAGTCACGCCACATCTGGCGCGACTTCATCGACGCCTCAGCCCGGGTCACCATCACCGACCACACCATCGAAGTGCGCTTCGGCAAACGCGCCCACAACCCCTACCTGCTCGACGCCGGCTTCGCCGAAACCGACATCCCCGTGCCATGGTGGGGAGGGCGCAGACTCAAGCTCGCCTTCGGCTAAGTCACCACACCCGCGTGGTGTTAATCCCCGAACCTAACGTGGGAGTCCAGGCTAGGAGCCGCCGCGGCTGGTGGGGCTCGCCGGAAGCCCAGCGCCGATCCACCGGGAGAGGCAGCCACCACCGACGCGACAAGAGTGGTGGATCGATCGAGATCGAACAGCCTCCGCCTGACTGCTGAGTTTGGGCGATAGCAGCAGCCGGGTCGACCGGTGTCGCGGCGGTCGAGGACCCCGGTGGTGCGGAGTGGCTCGACTCCTCGCGCGGCTCGAGGAGTACGCCTATGCGCGCGCCGGGGTAGCGTCCCGCCCCGATGAGCGATCGGTTCACAATCACAGTCGGCGGGCGGACCTTCGTGTGCTCGGAAGGGCACGTCACGACCGAGCTGAACAAGCCGGACAGGGCGAGCGGGATCGTCGCCGCCGCCGATCTGGCCGAGCGGGGGGCTGATTGGGCGGGACCAGCCCGCACCTCCATCGATGAGGACGACGTGATGCATGGGCGCGTCATCCAGGCACAGCCCCAGGAGGACGGCAGCGTGACACTCTCGCTGTGCGGCGCGACGATGCTGGACGAGTCGCTGCTGCCGCCGATGGTGGTGCAGCAGATCGACGGTCGCGAGATCGTCTACCTGGCTGCGCGCGAGGCGGGCTTCGCCCCCGAGGACATCAACATCCACGACTTCGCACACGTGGTGGCGTTCCAGCCGCTGTGGGTGCTCGCACCGGTGCGGGGTCTCCGCGTGCGGCGGGAAGTGAAGGTCGGCGTCGTCGAGCTTGTGGACGGCGACGCTGGCCGGGAGATGCTGCGCCGCTTCATCCCGCGCCTCGACGCGCAGTTTTCCAACCCACTGGCCGACGTGGGCGCATTTGCGCGCGTGGCCGTGCCTGCCAAGTATCTCTACGACGCTGAGCGGGAGGGACTCGGTCTGATCGACGATGCGACGGCGTGGCTCACCACCCGGCTGCGCTACTCATGGTCGCACGGGCCGGATCAGCGGCTCGAAGCCTATGAGCGCGCGACGACACTGGTGGTCGTTGAGCGGCAGCCCGGCGTAGCCGTCGTCCCCGTCGAGGGCACCGGACGGCGCTGGTGGCGCGACACGACCTTCGCCCAGCGCGAGCGGCGCGTAGAACTCGCGGCGGACGCCCGGTGGCTCGACCCGCCGATGCCGACGCAGGTAAGCCCCAACGATCGCCAGGCGCTCGCAGCGCTCCGACGGGCGGTCGCCGCCCACGACCGAGTCCAGCAAGTGGTGGCGCTGTGGGAGGCGATCGAGTTCTACGTCGGCGACCGCAGCCCCGAGGCGCAGTTCACCGACGCCGAGGTCGAGGGAGCCATCGACCGTGCCCGCGCGGGCTTGACCGGCGTGAAGGCCGAGCGCGTCGGGAACCTGCTCAACTCATGGCCGATTCTCGCCCGGTTTGAGCAGGTGCTGCACGCCGAGGGCGTGTCCTACACCGACGAGGATCGGAGGCAGATCAAGGGGCTCCGCACGTCGCGCAGCCGGGCGGTCCATGGCGCCCAGGCGGACCCCAGCCACGACGAGATCGACCAGGCGGTCGGCCTCATGAGCCGGGCGCTGAGCACCCGCTGGTGCCGCCGAGCCGAGTCATAGCCTCGCTCGCAATGCCACTTGTGCGCCCTCCGCATCGCGCGGCCGCGTGACGGTCACGGCTGCTCCCGCTGCTCCGAGCCGGGCAAGAGCCGGTGCGCCGAGTGGCAGGCCGCGGCGATTGAGAAGCGTCAGATCAGCGGCGGCACGACCTCCGAGTGGCGGCGGGCCAGGAAGGTCGCCCTGGAGCGGACCGGCTTGTTCGCCAACGCGATCGCAGAGCACGAGCGACCGGAGCCCGCAGGCGATCGTGCGTATCGTGGTCGCCGAACGATCACAGCTTTGGGCCAAGCCACAGCTGCGGCCGCCCTCGCGTTGCTCGTGATGACTACCGAGAAGTGCCGGCACACGCTCCCAGGAAAGGATCCTGACACTCACAGCCCGACGCTGCGGCGGTACCACCAGCTCCTCTGGAGCAAGCCGCTGCCAAGCGGCGCGATGTTCGAGCTCGACATCAACACTCCGGGCGTCTATCTGCACCACCTCTCGGCGCTGGGCGAGTTCGGCTTGTCGAGCGACACGGTGATCCCGACCTTCAGAAGAGAGCCGCGGCTAGCGCCGATTCTCAAGCAAATCCCGGAGGCGGAGCGAGAAGCGTTCCACCGCATCGGCTACACGATCGGCGGGATGATGGTGTTTCCGGGAGAACGGGTCGGTGGCAAGATGACAATCAATGGCGCGCGCGGATTCCACCCCAGGATCAAGGACCGGTTCGACCTGACGCTGGAGTCCATCAGCCGACACTACCTAGTGGTTCATCCTTCAAGTTCGTTGCATCGGGTAGGTTCCCTGCTTGTGGCCTCGAAGTCCTTGCCGACAAGTTCGGCGAGGATGGAGGTTGGCGATGGGTGTCATCAAGCAGATCGAGGTGTCAGTGGAGGATCGGCTGGAGTTAGAGCGGATCGTGCGCGCGGTGAGTTCTGAGGTGCGGATGGTCGAGCGGGCGCAGATCGTGCTGGCGGCGGCGGAGGGGTTGAAGGGCGTGGAGATCGCCGAGCGGGTGGGGTGCTCTGAGCCGACGGTGGTGAAGTGGCGCGGGCGCTATGCCGAGCGCGGGATCGAGGGGCTGAAGGATGCCCCGCGGTCAGGGGCGCCGTTGACGCACGGCCCGGAGACCAGGGCGTTGTTGATCGCGAAGGCGTGCACCCGGCCGGAGCCGACTGCGGAGGGCGCCCGGCGGGAGCGGTGGACCTATGAGGAGCTGGGAGCGGAGGTGGGCATGTCCGCGTCGCAGGCGCACGTGATCCTGTCGCGCGCGGAGATCAAGCCGCACCGGACCGACTACTGGATGATGAGCGACTACTCGCGGCCCGAGTTCGAGGAGCGCCTCGGCGAGATCTGCGGGCTGTACGTCGACCCGCCGGAGAACGTGCTGGTCGTCTCGCTCGACGAGAAGACCGGGATCCAGGCCAAGGCGCCGACGAAGCCCGACCAGCCGCCGGCGCCGGGCAAGCCCGCCCGCCGCGAGCACGAGTACACCAGAAACGGCACCCAGTGCCTGTTCGCGTGCCTCAACGTGCAGGCAGGTGACGTGCTGGCGATGCCGTCCAAGACCCGCAACCGGTGGGACCTGATCCACTTCCTCGACCACCTCGACGACGAGATCCCGGTCGTGGAGGGTCAGGAGATCGTGGCGATCACCGACAACCTCTCGACCCGCGGCACCGAGGAAGTCGAGCAGTGGCTCAAAGACCATCCCCGCTGGAGCTTTCAGTTCACTCCCAAGCACGCCTCGTGGCTCAACCAAATCGAGATCTTCTTCTCGATCCTCTGGCGGCGACTGCTCAAGCACGGCATCTTCACCTCCGAACAGGACCTCGCCTGCCAGATGCTTGCGTTCATCGAGACCTACAACCAGACCGCCAAGCCGTTCAAATGGACCTACACCGGCAAGGTCCTCGAAGCGTAGAAAAGTAAGCAAGTAACTCAATCAACTAACAGGATGATCCACTTAGGGGGCTCACGAATGAATTAGTGGGCTGTGGCAGGATGTTGGGTTGTGGTGGCGTATCGCGGGGGCATGATCGATGAATCGCAGATTGTTGAGCGTTATCGGGGGTTGGGGCCGGAGTTGAACGAGCGTCAGCGCAGGTTGTGGGCGGCGTCGGAGGCTCGGTCGTGTGGGCCGGGCGGGATCGCGGCTGTCGTGCGTGCGACGGGGATCAGCAAGAACACTGTGCAGCGTGGGATCGCAGAGCTGCGGGAGGGGACACGGCTCGAGGCGGGTCGTGTTCGTCGGCCGGGTGCGGGGCGGCCGCGGTTGACGGAGTCTGATCCGGAGCTGGTGGGAGCGTTGGAGGCGTTGGTGGATCCGGATACGCGTGGGGATCCGTGCTCGCCGTTGCGGTGGTGCTCGAAGAGCTTGCAGAACATCGCGAGTGCGCTTCAGGCGGCAGGACATCAGGTGTCCGATCGGACGTCCGGGAAGCTCTTGCGGGGGCTTGGGTTTCGGTTGCACGCGAACTCCAAGACGCGGGAGGGGAAGGATCATCCTGACCGTGACGCGCAGTTTCGGCATATCAACGAGACGACACGCTCGGCGCTCGCCGCGGATCAGCCGGTGATATCCGTAGACGCGAAAAAGCGCGAGCTGGTCGGGGATTTCAAGGCTGTCGGGCGGGAATACGAGCCGACTGGGTGGCCGGTCGAGGTTCGCTGCCACGACTTCAAAGACAAGGATCTGGGGCACGCGATCCCGTACGGCGTGCTCGACATCAAAGCCAACGAGGGGATGGTCAGCGTTGGTGTCACCCATGACACAAGCGCGTTCGCGGTCAACTCGATCCGCGTGTGGTGGCAGTACCTCGGCCAGAAGCGTTACCCCAAAGCGACGTGCCTGACGATCACTGCTGACGGCGGCGGCAGCAACTCCAGCCGCACGCGCCTGTGGAAGACCGAGCTGCAGAAGCTCGCCAACGAGCTCGCGCTGCCGATCCGCGTCTGCCACTTTCCGCCCGGGACGTCGAAGTGGAACAAAATCGAGCATCGCATGTTCAGCTACGTCAGCCTCAACTGGCGCGGACGGCCGCTTGAGAGCCTGCAGGTGATCATCGACCTGATCGGCGCGACCACGACCAGCACCGGCCTGAAGGTCTACGCGCGCCTGGACCCCGGCCACTACGAGAAAGGGATCAAGGTCACCGACCAAGAGCTTGCCGCCGTGGACATCGCCCGCGACCAGTTCCATCCAGACTGGAACTACACGATCCACCCAACCCAAAAGGGGCCACTAATTCTTTCGTGAACCCCAGGCGAGCTCAGCCCGTTGGGCGCCACGCTCGCCCGATACGCCGACTTCTTCGCGCTGTTCCGTGACTTCGACGGCTACGTGGGCTTCTTTCACCTGCAGGACCTGGTTGACGACACCACTGCCGAGATCAAGTTCTTCATGCCGTTCGACGACTTCAGCAGGGCGCCGGTGCCGGAAAGTCTTGACGCCTACATCGCGTACCGGACACGAGCGACCGAGTTCATCGAGTCGCGGAACCACCGCATCGCGGCTCACGTAGCAGCGCGCTGATCCTGCCCTGGAGGGGACGGAATCTGGGCGCCTGCTTTGACGAGCGCTGAGTTAGTGTGCGTGAACGTACGCCCGCAGCGAAGTGACCGCCGTTGAGCTTGCGACGGTGCGGCCGCTGGAGCAGCGCTCGTCGGGTCGCATGGCCGATGCCAAACGCGCCAACCACATCGCTTCCAGAACATCGACACCTGACGCCTGACTTGGAGCCATCTTGATGAGAGTGGGGCAAACGGGGCGCACGGCAGCTCCCTTGGCTGGACGCTCCAGTGGCATCAGCGGAGAACCCGGGGAGGTCCTCACTCAGGTGCCCTCGGACACCGCGCGTTCTGACTGCCTGGCAGTCACGACCGTCACCGGCAACCCGAACTGCCCCACCCGATGTGGCAGGTCCAGCCGTAGCCAGCGCGAGACCCGCGCCGGCAGCGTCGAGATGATGATCTCGTCGATCCCGATGCTCGTGATGGCGTCGCGGACGGCGACGAACGGGTCGGGGTCGCCGACGACTCCTTCGACGCGACCTCCGGCTGACTCCTCAAGCAGCGGGATTGCGAGCTCCAGTGTCACCTCGGCTTCCTCTGTGTCCGGATCCCAGTACGGGCGCGGAACGAGCAGCGTGAACGAGCAGGGCGACCGGGCCGCGCGGGCCCGGACCGCGTTCAGAAGCAGCGGTGTCGCCGCCGTCCGGTAAGCCACGATCAGCACTCGCATTGACCTGGAAGTCATGTCGGGCCGCATTATCCCAACGGCCGCGCTTGGTGGCGCCGCAGCGTTCCGCCGCCGGCGCTTGCTTCGCGTCAGCTCCGTGCAGCCGACTGCTTTCAACGCAGCGATGACTAACGGGGCTCCGCCCCAGCCCGGACAAGTCAGTGTCGTGGGTGGTCGAGCGGGGTCGCCCGGTTTCGCGGCTGGGATGGGTCCAGGCGGCCCGGTGTGCGGTCTTGGTCGTTGGTGCTGGCCGAGGTAGGCTCCGGTCGAGCCTAGATCCAGGACCCGAGGGTCCTGCGTTGAACCGCCCGAAGCGGTTAGTGGCCGCGTAGGGCCTGTCGACCGGAGCCTGCCATGACGATAGCTCGCAGCGCCGCTGATGTCTTATCCGGGCACGTGACGTTGGAGGTCGAGTGCGTGGACCGGATGTATCTGAATCTGTACGTCCCCAAGCTGCAGTACGCGTCCGGGGTGGTGGGCTTCTTGCGCGACCACCAGGGCGCTACGTTTGCGTCTTCGGCGCTGATGGCTCCGATGACCAGGCGGTTCGTGAGCGAGATCGAGCGGTTCGCTGAGCGGGAGGGCGTGGACCTCGTCACGTTTGAGAAGGGGCAGCGCAAGGACGACGTCGCGCTGGACTACTTGGCCGGGTTCGCGGCTGAGGAAGGGGTGCTGTTTGTCGGCAAGGCGCAGGAGAAGACGACGACGTTCCGGACCGAGAAGCGCCGCAACGCCGTGACGGGCGCGAGCTATCCCTGGATCGTGCGGGCGACCGCGATGGTCAACCAGTACTACATGTACTGCGTTGATCGCGACTTCGGGCCGTTCTTCATCAAGTTCAGCTCCTACTTTCCCTACAACGCCAAGCTGTGCATCAACGGCAACGAGTGGGCTAAACGCCAGGCCGCCCACGCGGGGATCGCGTTCGAAGCGCTGGATAACGGCTTCGCTGCGTGCGAGGACCCGCGGGGTCTGCAAATGATCTGTGATCGGCTGAGCGCCCGCAAGATCGACGCGCTGGCCCGCAAGTGGTTCGGGATTCTGCCGCACCCGTTCACTGGTCGCGACCGCCGAGCAGGGTATCGCTATGACATCTCGATCCTGCAGGCCGAGTTCTCCCTCACCCAGGTGCTCGACCGGCCGCTGACCGGACGCGTGTTCTTTGAAGACGTCATTCGTGAGAACCTGGACCTCGGCCGCCCTGACAAGGTCTCGTTGATCTTCAACCGGCGGATCAACCGGCGTACCCAAAGCCGGTTCCGCACCCGGGTGATCACCGAAGGAGTGACGCCATCGCTGCACGTCGACTACAAACATTCCCGGATCAAGCAGTACCACAAGCAGAACCAGGCTCTACGAACCGAGACCACGATTAACGACACTCGCGACTTCGGTATCGGCAAACGCCTCCATAACCTCCCCGCGCTGCGACACATCGGCTTTCAAGCCAACCGACGTCTCCTGTTGGCGCTCACGGGGTATCGTCGTGAACGAGGAGGTTCCTGCGTGAGTTATGTCGGGACGAGCGAGGGTGCTGGGAGCCGCCGGTGGGCGGCGGTCGCGGCGTCGGTCAGGTAGGCCAGCGGCGAGCGGTGTTGCAGGCGGCAGGTCTCGCGGATGGATTGGATGCGTTCGATCCAGCGGCTGCCCTGCTCGCACTGGGTGCCGCCTTGAAGGCGGCGCATCAGGACGGCGTGTCTGACGGCGCGCTCGGCGGCGTTGTTCGTCGGGTCGATCTGGAGGTCGGGAACGTCGCAGAAGGTCCACAGCGCGTCGTACTCCTCCAACAGTCCGGCGGCGAAGTTCGCTGTCTTGGTGTGGTGGCCGGTGGCGCATTGCTCGAGCAGTACACGGATCTGCGCTCGCGGCGGCGCCAGCTGGTCACTGAGCCAGTCCGGGTCGTGGCCGTCGGTCAGGAACTCTCGGTGGATAGCGATCACTTCGCGCGCGAGCTTGACGAGTTGTGTGCCGCGGCGGCCGGCCGCCCCGGTGCGCTGGGAGACCTCGACCAGCTGGCGAATGACGTGGCACCAGCAAAGTTGTTGTTGGAGGACGTCGAGGAAGTGATAGCCGGTGTACCGGTCGCTGATCACGAACCCGCCGAACTCATCGCCCAGCAGCGCCTTTGCCGCCTTTTGGGACCGGGTCGGGTCGATTCGAAAACACGCCACCAGCGCCGACGCCGCGACCCACAGCCACTGCTGAGCTCCCTGAAGGCGCCACGTCGTCTCGTCCATATGCACGGCCTCGGCCTTGCGGATCGCGTCCCGCAGCTCAGCCCACGGATCGGCGAGGATCGCGCTCATCCGCATGATCGCGTTGTCGATCGACCCCGTCGATGCCGGGATCCGGAACACCTCAACGACCGTCTGACGGACCTGGTCACGCGAGAGCCTAAACACGCCGGCGAGCATCGCGATATGCGCATCGATACGCGGCCCGAACCCCGACAGGGCACCCGCCGACAGCTGCGCGAGCGTCGCCTTCTGACACGCCGGGCAGCGCAACCGCAGCCGGGCGTGCTCGAACACCAGCGGGCGGATCACCGGCAACTCGAACTGCTGATGGCACACCGGATCGCCGACCCGCTCCTCGCTGCCGTCAAACACATGCCCGCAACCGCAACAGTCAGGCAGATGCGCGACCCGCTTGTCCAGCCGCTCGGGCGCGACCAGCTCCCGGGTCTTGCCCTGATGCCCCGGCTGGCCGCCGGACTTGCGCATCGAGCGCTTGTACGCCTCCCGCGCCAACCGGCGACGCTCGGCCCGAGACGCCGGCGGATCCGACGACGGCGGCTTGTCGCTATTCCCCGAGTTCTGGCCAAGGCGACGCTCGAGCTCCTCGACCCGCTCACGCAGCAGCACGACCTCGTCAAGCAACGCCAGCACCAGCTGCCCCGCCGGCTCCCCGCCCGCCAACCCGATCGCCTCTACCTCGTCACGCCGCACGCACGCAAAATTCCATGCAACACGCAGGAACCCTGCTCACAACCACGACACCCCCCTGAACGCCTACCGTCTCCTTGACGTCCAACGAGTCAGCGCGGACTGCCACATCGGCCAACAAGCGTTCGACCAAGTCTGCCAGCCCGTCGTCGTCGATCACCAGCGTGCAGCCGCGCTGCGCTTCGGCGACCCTCGGGTCCAGGCGCTGCTCAGCGTCCTGGTCGTCTTTCGCCTCCTGCCCACCGGGTTCTCCAACCGAGACCTGCGAACCCACCTCGCACCATTACTGGGCCTCGACCCCAGCACCATGACCGCGGGCAGAATGACCTACGACCTCCGACGACTACGCCTGCACCAGATCATCCAACGCATCCCGCACACTAACCGCTACCAGGTCACGCCCTTCGGACTGCAGGTCGCGACGTTCTTCAGCCGCACCTATAGCCGACTGCTACGGACCGGGCTGTCAGAGATCTGCGACCCGATAGCAATCAACACCCCGCTACGCCGCCACTTCGACCGACTCGATCAAGCGATCACCGCCCACATCGACCAACTCGATCAAGCGATCACCGCCCACATCGACCAACTCAACCTCGCCGCCTGAAACTTGACTCATCTCTCCCGGCTTCGCCGGGTCAAGCCTCCTAGTAAGACGGACGGCGTCTTGCAGGCGCTCGTGCATTCGGACCCCAAACCTCGCCTGGGCGGAAGCCAGCTGACGTTGCAACACCGACCGGGTCTTGGAGGTTGCGATGCGGAGCAGGCGACGGACACCCGCGGGTGGTGTGCAGGCGGAGAAGCAGCGGCGATACGTGCGCTGATCGCCCAGGGCCTCGGCAACAGCGAGGCGTGTCGGGTGGTCGGAATCGATCGCAAGACGGGGAACCGTTGGCGCTACGGGCGCAAGGTCCGGAATTCCGCCGGAGCGCTTGTCATCTATCCGCCGGTGAAGATCATCGAGTCACGGCCGCGGAGCCCGCGGTACCTCTCAGAGCAGGAACGGATCCGGATCGCTGATCTGTTGGCGGCGAAGGTGAGCGTGCGCGGGATCGCCGAGGAGCTGGGACCCGCCCCGTCAACGATCAGCCGCGAGATCCGGCGCAACCGCGACCCCGACGGCCGCTACCGGCCCCATCACGCCGAGCACGCGGCGCGGTGCCGCGCGTGCCGGCCGCGCACGCGACGGATCGCTGGCGATGAGGTGCTCGGCGAGGCCGTCCAGCGGCTTCTGTCCAAGCGCTGGAGCCCGGAGCAGGTCGCGCACGAGCTCCGGGTGCTGTTCGCCGATCAGCCGTTGCGCTGGCTGTGCAAAGAGACGATCGGCGGAATCAATCGGTCGTCGCAACGCTGGCTTGGTGAGATGATTGCAGATACTCGTCCAGCGCCTCGGCGGGTGTCTTCCAGCCGAGTGTCTTTCGAGGGCGGCTGTTGAGAGTGGCGGCGACTGCGGCGAGGTCTTCGGCGGTGTGTCGGGTGAGGTCAGTGCCCTTCGGGAAGTACTGGCGTAACAATCCGTTGGTGTTCTCGTTGGTGCCACGCTGCCAGGGGCTATGAGGGTCACAGAAGTACACGGTCAGACCAGTGTCAATCCGCAGTTGAGCGTGTTGTGACATCTCCGAGCCCTGGTCCCAGGTGAGTGACCGACATAACTGGTCGGGCAGGGTTGTGATCGTGGCGGCGATCGCGTCGCGCACAGCCTCGGCGCCGTGGCCGGCGAGCGCGGGTCCGTGCTTGACGCGCGGCCCGCGGTCGTGCATCGGCGGCAGGTGCAGCAGCATCGCAAACCTCGTGCTGCGTTCGACCAGGGTGCCGATCGCGGAGCTGCCCAGGCCGAGGATCAGATCGCCCTCCCAGTGTCCGGGGACCGCGCGGTCCTCGGCCTCGGCGGGACGCTCGCTGATCAGGATCTGATCGGTCACGAACCCCTTGCCGCGCGCTCGGCTGCGGGCTCGCGGCACGCGCAGCGCCCGCCCGGTCCGCAAACAGGCGGTCAGCTCACGCCGTAGCGCTCCGCGGCCCTGCACATACAGTGCCTGGTAGATCGCCTCGTGAGAGACCCGCATCGACGCATCATCGGGGAAATCGACTGGCAGGCGGGCCGAGATCTGCTCCGGGCTCCACGCCTTGCCCCAGCGACGGTCTGTCCGGCGCCCGTGACGCCGGCCGATCCAGCGCACGTCTGGGCCCGCGACGGCGCTGCCGTCGGGCCGCTTTACAGCGCCGGCGAGACGGTCCTGGACGTACTGGCGCAGACCCTCGTTAGCGGCGAGCTTCGCAGTCTTGGGACGCTTGGCACGCAGCTCGGCGTGCCACTGCCCGGTCGTGGCGCGATACTCAAGCGCACCGCTGCGCGTGGCGGCATTGCGGCGCACCTCGCGCGAGATCGTCGACGGTGAACGGCCCAGCGAACGCGCGATCTCCCGCACACCATACCCGCGGGCACGCAGAATCGCGATCTCCTCCCGTTCGGCGAAGGACAGCTAACGCCCCGACAGCGGGGCCTGAGTGACAGTAGGCATCCCGCCACTCTCGCGAAACCATCGGACGCCAACCGCCTCTGACACTCCCGCCTCGCCGGCGGCATCCACAGTGGACACACCACGAGCGATCGCCCCCCAGAACCGCTGCCGCTGCTCACGACACGCCACCGACGGACGACCAGGCGAACGCATCACGGATCGAGCGGCTCGATCTGACTTCCGACGTCGAGCTCCCATCGCAACTCCTCTCGACAAGGTGGGTGCTGCGAGGACCCCTTGAACCCGAGCACCTTCAGTCCATTACGTGTGATGTCATGGTTGTCGGCTGTGGCTGTGCGTCCCTCGCACTTGCCTCGAGCGCCTGCTTGAGAGCGGCGAGGTTCGCATCGACACCTCGTCTGACCCCGCGCGCCGCGAGCGGTCCGAGAACGGTTGGCAGACCAGTCAGCTCGACGCTCGCGTCGAGGTGGACGACCTGTCGGCGCCTTCGGAGGCGAATCGGTAGGAGTAGCGAAACGGCGTCGGGCCCGAGGTTGTGCGGATGCCGAACTCGGTGGGGTGCTCGCGGGCGAAGACCTCGAGTTCGTTCCCGACCGGCCCGGAGGGTAGTCGGCGCTGCATTGAGTACGTCGAGCCCACTGCGCCCCTTTCCTCGGAGGTCTGGTGCACGGTTTGCACGGCCGAGTTCCACCGCGGGAACAGGACCGGGTCCGAGACGAACGCAAACACTTCCTCGATCGGACGCTTGACGCATACGCTGGTCTGGAAGGTGATCACGCGATCACCTGCTCCCGCGCGACACCGATCGTCCGGCGCGCGGCCAGCCGGGCTTCGGTCTCGGGGTCGTGTGCGACTAGGTAGACGGTGGGCGTGCCGGCCGCGTGGGCGCGGATGCGCTCGTGGGTGAGCCGCTCGGCGCCCTCGTCGGGGCCGACACCATCCACGACCCCGCGCAGCAAAGCGTCCTCGGTGTAGGAGCTATCGCCCGCAAGAAAGACCGCGTGGTCGCCGTCCTGCACGACAACGGCCAACTGACCGGGAGTGTGTCCCGGGACGGGGACCAGGGTTACATCGCCGGCCTCCGTTAGCGGCATGCTCGCGGGGAACGGCCCGAACGGAACCATCGGCAGGTCGACAAGCGTCGGGTCGAACCAGCTCGGCCAGCGCTTGTTCGGGTAGCCGCGAACGCGCCCGCGAAGTCCTGCCGCGTACTCGAGCTCGGCCCTCGAGACGAGAATCTCGTTGTCTGCGAAGTGGTGCAGGCCGCCCGCGTGGTCCGTGTGCAGATGTGTCATCACGACCCGGCGAACGTCGGCGGGCAGGATCCCGAGCTCCTTGAGCTGGGGGCCGATCTCCTGCTCGGGCTGCACGTGCTCGCGAACGGCGAACCGGAAGAACGGCTGCCAACGCGGGAAGTAGCCGGGCTCGGAGGTGCGGGCCGTCTCGCCGGTATCGACGACGATCACGCCCTCGGGGTGCTCGATCGCGAACGCGTAGATCGGAAGCGGCTCGGTCCACCCGCGGTCAAGCAGCGTATGCACGAGTCGACCTTGGCCATGGCCCACGCCTTCGCGCCACTTGGTCGTGATCGCGACCGTACCGGTTTGGATTGCGTGGATCTTCATCGGGTTTCCTTCTTTCGTTTGGGGGGTTTGGTCGTGGGTGCGAAGCCGCGGAGGATCAGCTCGACGACACCCTCGGCGAGCTGCTCGTCGATCGGACCGCCGGTGATCAGCAGCCGGTAGAAGAGCGGCCCGCCGAGCACGTCGAGCGCGAGGTCGACGTCCAGGTCCACGCGCAGGTCACCGCGCTCGATCCCGCGTTCGAGCACGGCCCGCAAGGCGGCACGCCGTCCTGTGAGGAACCGTTCACGGACCACGCGCGCGAGCTCGGCGTCCCTGCTCATCGCTTCCACGAGGCTGGGCATCACCGCAGCCTCCACCGACCCGCGGTAGACCTTCACAGCCCCGTGCATCAGAGCGAGCAGGTCGGCGCGGGTCCGGCCCGTGTCCGGAACGGTGATCTCGCTGACCAGCCCAGCGACAGCGGCCGTGATCAACTCGTCCTTCGAGCGATAGCGGCGGTAGATCGTCGCCTTTCCCACGCCGGCGCGGCTGGCCACGTCATCCACACGGAGGTCGTGGACGCCACTCTCGGCCATCAGCTCGAGCGTGGCGGACAGAATCGCCTTGTCGGCGCGTTCGTCACGCGGCCTGCCGATCAGGCGCGGTTTGGTTGGTGCGGTCTCTTCGATCATCTGCGACTTTCAGAACTCGGGGGTTTCGTAAACCCTAGCACACTTACGATACCAGCCCGTCTCGTTAACAAAGAGAGCCAAACAGCGGCCGCTGCGCGGAGGGAGGCAACCCGGCCCGCGAGTCAGCGGCCCCCGACGTCACCGCGACGGCGCTGTGCCCGGCGAATACGAGGTGCCCGGTCGCACCGTCCACCGGCGCTGCGTTGTTTCGCTGCGGGCACTGACAAGGCCTCCCTTGCGCTCGATCCAGAAGTGACAGCCAGGCTGGACGAGGGCGTCCGGGGTGCCGATCTCGGGTGAAAGCAGCAGCGGCGGCGCGGCGCTCGCCCGCGCTGAGCGCGCCTGAGACGTCCGGCACCTCGATTGAGCCCGTCTGGATCGGGCAGGTTGCCCGGAGCGCAGCATCTACGCCGCAGCGTGGTAACTTTGGTGTTGCATGACGTGCATCCCGCACAGCTTCCTGTAGCGCCGGGCCTCTCGAGCTAGGTCCTCTCGTCGCGGCCACTGGCCGTGACGCCACCGCTTCAGGAAGGAACGTCATGCGTTCACAGATGGTCGGCGCCCTTGGTGCCGTCCGGTTCACGTCCGGGGTCGCATCTCCGTGCGTGCGATCTGCGCAAGGGATTCGGCGACGGCGCCGTGCTCGACGGCGTCTCGCTCACCGTCACCGCCGGGCAGCGCCTGGCTGTGATCGGCGACAACGGTGCTGGAAAGAGCACGCTGCTGCGGCTGTTCGCGGGCAGGCTCGCGCCCGACGGCGGCGACGTGAGCTGCACGACCGGGAGTCGTTCCCTGATCGAGCAGGAGATGAACGCGCCGGCCGGGACGACGGTCGCTTGGGTCCGTGCAGCGGCTCTGCGATCGCCGCGCGACGCGCTGGCCGCGCTCGAGTACGCTGCATCTGACCTCGCCGCGGGCGCAGACGGCGCCGCCGAGCGCTACGCAGCCGCGCTCGACCACGCCGAGCGGCTTGACGCGTGGAACGCCGAGCGGCGACTCGAGGCAGCGCTGAACGCGTTCGATGCGCATTTCCACCCCGAACGGGCGCTCGCCGGCCTGTCGGTCGGCCAGCGCTACCGCCTGCGGCTCGGCTGCGCACTGGCTGACCCGGCCGGCGCCGTGCTGCTCGATGAGCCGAGCAACCACCTCGACGACCGCTCATTGGATCGGCTCGTGCAGTGGCTGGTCGAGTTTCCGGGGATCGCTGTGTTCGTGACCCACGATCGGTGGCTTCTCGACGCGGTCGCGACGGCGATCTTCAATCTCGACCCAGCACTCGGCGCCGGCGGCACCTTGTTCGGCGGAAGCTTTCCTGCGTACCGCGAGGCGCGCGCCGGGACGTTGCGCGAGTGGCGTCGACGGTATGCCGCGAGTCTCGACGCCGAACGCGAGCTCTCGAAGCGGTTGATCGCCGCTCGCGCCGCAGCGCCGGGCCACTGGCAGCCCGGCAAGGGCGCGGCCAAGCACGGACGCGAGAGCCGAGGCGCGAGTTCGGTTCGACTGCTCCAGCGCCGCATTGACGACCTCCGACGCGAGCGCGGGCCCGCGCCGCCGGATCCGCTCACGTTCCACCGCGCCCGATGCCGCGGACACGGGCGACACGATCCTGCTCGAGGCCGCCGGAATCGCCGTACGCGGTCGCGTCACCCAGCCGTCCGACTCTCCGATCCGGCTCGGCGCCCGCAGCCGCCTGCTGTTGCGCGGCGCGAACGGAGCCGGGAAGTCGACGCTGCTGAGCGTGCTGGCAAGCCAACTCGCACCCGACACCGGCACATTCACCGTCGCGCCAGGCGTCCATGTCGGGCTCCTCGCCCAAGAGGACCATTGGAATCCCAACCGCACCCCCGCCGACGCGCTCGGCGCATGGGATCTCGATCAGATCCGCGCGACCGGACTCCTGCCCGACGCCGACATTGGACGCCCGTTCGGCCAGCTCTCGGCCGGGCAGCGCCGACGCGTCACGCTCGCCCGCGTCCTGCTGAACCGACCATCGGTGCTGCTACTCGACGAACCGACCAACCATCTCTCGGTCACGCTCGTCGACGAACTCTGCGATGCCCTACTCAGCACGCTAGCCGCGATCGTCCTCGCCACTCACGACCGAACGCTACGCCGGATGGTCCACGACTGGCCAACAGTAACTCTGTCGCCGGTCGCACGGGCACCAGGAGCTCGATGAGGTAGCCACGTCTCAAGCTCCCGCGTTATCGCCGACGCGGCAGCGACGCCCCGGCTTCCGTTACCAGGTGTCGCGTTCGACGGACTGACCGGCCCGGTCGCCACGTCGGCTCGCTGCCCCATCCGTGACCGAGCAGGAGCGTACCCGTCGCGATCGAGATGACCGCCCCGGGGAGCTGCGCACTGAGATCGCCGGCGCCCTCGACTCTCGCTTTCATGCCGCGACGCGTGTCTCGCGCCTCCGGGCGCGTGCGCTGCTGTGCGCGGATAGCGGGGTCCGGTCGGGTGCCACGCGATGCCGAGCGCGACGGAAACGCCAATCGACGGAGGTAGCGTGCGAGCAGTGACGGGCAGGGCATCTAACGAGGGAACCGATCGGGTGGCGGAGCGCCGCCGAGCGGTCGCCCTGGCACGCCATTACCGCGCGTTCGAGGGCCTCTCGATCAGGCAGATCGCCGATCGTCTCGGTCGCTCTCCGGCGACGGTCAAGGCGTACTTCTAATGCGCCGCGAGGCGCCCTGTTGTATCCCCGGCGCAGCCGGGAGGGACTCGGAGGAGGGTCCTTGGGTCTGATGGCTTACCGCGATCCGAAAGGTGAGCGGGACAAGTGACGGCGGCCATGGGAATCTCCCCGTAGGCGGCCATCGAAACTCCCCACTGATGGCCATCGGATCTCCCCATGGGTGGCCATCGGATCTCCCCACGACGAGCGTTCTGTCCTGAGCGGCCTGTAGCTCCCGGCGCTTCGTCATCGAGGCGCGTCGAGGAGGTGGGCTTGAAGAAAGCAGAGGAAGTCATGGAGATTCTGGAGGCGTTCGATTTGGCTGGTTCGCTGCGGGGAGCGGCGGAGTTGTGCGGGTGTGATCACAAGACGGTCGCGCATTGGGTAGCGGTCCGGGACGCTGCTGGTGGCGGGCTGCCGGTGTCGGTCAGGCCGCGGCCGATGGTCGACCGGTTCGCGGCGAAGGTCGAGGAGTTGGTCGATCGTTCGCGCGGGAAGATCCGGGCGGATAAGGCGCACGAGACGCTGGTCGCGATGGGCTATATGGGGTCGGAGCGAACGACGCGTCGGGCGGTCGCGGACGCGAAGCGCCGCTGGCGGCAGGGGAATGGGCGTCGGTACCGGCCGTGGATCCCGGAGCCGGGGCTGTGGATGCAGTGGGACTATGGCGACGGGCCCGAGGTTGGCGGCCGCTCGACGGTGTTGTTCTGCGCGTGGTTGGCGTGGTCGCGCTTCCGGGTCGTGTTGCCGTTGTGGGACAAGACGATGCCGAGCGTCGTGATGGCGCTTGATCGGACGCTGAGACGGTTCGCGTCCGCGCCGACGTACGCGTTGACCGATAACGAGAAGACCGTGAGCGTGGATCAGGTGTGCGGGATCGCGGTCCGCAACCCGCAGATCGTGTCGGTGGGTCGCCATTACGGGTTGACGGTCGCGACCTGCGTGCCGGCGGATCCTGAGAGCAAGGGCGGGTCAGAAGCGACGGTCAGGATCGCCACGGCGGATCTGGTCCCGACCGACCATAACCTCCGCTCGGCGTATCGGGATTTCGCCGAGCTGGAGTCCGAGTGCGAGCGGTTCTGCGAGCGGGTGAACGCGCGCGAGCACCGGATCACGCGCCGGGCGCCGGTGGTGATGCTCGCCGAGGAGCGCGAGCGGATGCACCCGTTGCCGAAGGTGGCGCACACGGTGTGCTTCGGGCAGACGCGGAAGGTCGACCGGCAGTCGACGATCTCGGTTGGTAGTGCGATCTACTCAGTCCCGAGCTCGCTGGTGGAGGAGCGGGTGTGGGCCAGGGCGCATGGGTCGGAGTTGATCGTGGTGCATGTCGACTCGCCGGAGGGGCCGCGTGAGGTCGCCCGGCACGAGTTGACGACGCCGGGCCGGCCGAGCATCAAGGATGAGCACTATCCGCCCCGCCCGGCGGGCGCGCTGGAGCGTCGCCCACGGGCCCGTTCGCGGGAGGAGGCGGCGTTCTTGGCGCTCGGACCGGGCGGCGAGCAGTGGCTGATCAAGGCGGCCGCGGCGGGCGCGACGCGGGTCAGACGGAAGATGGCTGAGGCGGTCGACCTCGCCAAGCTGCACGGCGCCGAGCAGGTCGAGCATGCGCTGAAGGTATGCGCTGAGGCGGGCCGCTTCAGCGACGGTGACCTGGCCGCGATCCTCGCGCATCAGCGGGCGGGGACGGTGATCCCGTTCCCCGCCCGCGCGTCGGAGGACTCCTCGTTGCAGCGCTCGACTCGCAGCTGGGAGGGGTTCGGGCGATGAGCGGCTATCGATGCGAGGCGGAGGCGTTCGCGGGCCCGGCACGCGAACGGCTGCTCTACGGAGCCCGGCAGCTGTTGGTGCGCGTGCGGCTTCACGACGGGCCGGGCGCCGTCGATGATCACGGCCGGCCGACCAACCTGCCGGACGCGTATACCGATCTGCGGCCCGAGCAGGCGCGCCAGCTCGCGCTGGCGTTGCTGCAGGCGGCCGAGGACGCCGAGCGGCAAACGCTCCAAGCGAACTGGTGGAAGCAGGAGGCCGCGCGATGAGCGATTACCGCGACAGCGTCCACTGCCGGATCGATCCCGAGCAGGTCTGGCAACCAGACGGCGGGCGGCCGGTGCAGGAGATCAGCGTGATCATGACCGACGATCACCGCTTCGACTGCCGGCGGGAGCGCTGCTGGTTGCCGCCGGCGATCTGCACGCTCACACCCAATGAGGCGCGCGAGTTCGCGTCAGAGCTGCTGGAGTTCGCCGCGCAGGCGGATCGGATCGGAGCACGGCTATGACCGTCAAGCTACCAGCCCCGCCGCCGCTGCCCGACGAGCTCGACCGGCTGCTCAGACGACTGCGGCTGCCATACGTTCGGCGGGCGGCGCCGGACGTGCTCGCGACCGCCAACTCACAACGCTGGGAACACGCCGAAGTCCTCAGGGTGCTGCTCGCCGAGGAGGCAGCCGGCCGCGACCACGCCACGATCACTACCCGCAGGCGCGCTTCCGGGCTGCCCGCCGGCAAGACGTTCGATGCGTGGGAACCCCAGGCGTCGGCGATCCCGAAACCCACCCAGCAAGCGCTGCGCACGCTCGAATGGATCGACCGCGCGGAGGTGCTGTGCGTTTGCGGGCCCAGCGGCACCGGCAAGAGCCACTTCGTCGAGGCGCTCGGGCATTTGGCGATCGACAAGGGCAAGACCGTCGCGTGGCACACGCTCGAGACGCTCGCGGTCCTGTTCCGCCGCCACCGCGCCGATGACAGCGTCAGCAAAGCGATCAGCAAGCTGATCCGCGCCGATCTGATCATCGTCGATGACGTCGGGCTGTTGCCGGTCTCGGCCGACGCGGCCGAGGCGCTGTTCCGAGTCGTTGACGCCGCCTATGAGAAACGATCGCTCGCGATCTCGTCGAACATTCACCCTTCCGGGTTTGACGAGCTGATGCCCAAGACGCTCGCGACCGCGACGGTCGAGCGGCTGCTGCATCACGCGCACCTGCTGATCACCGACGGCACCGACAGCTACCGACTCGCCCAGGCGACCGCCGGCAAGGGGGTGAGGCCCCTGACCTGAGACGGACTTTAAGCGACCATCGCCGCGGCGCCTCGCCCTCCCGGCTCGGCCCCCGCGACGACGGTCGCTCTCCCACCCGGTCGTGGGGAGAACTCATGGCCACCAGCGGGGAGAAAAGATGGCCGCCGGTGGGGAGAACCGATGGCCGTACTTGGGGAGAAACCGATGGCCATTGACAACAAGCGCATGCCAGAAAAGCGGCGGTCGAGCCCAGGTGTCAGGGGCGGCGCGTCGCGAGACCCGCGCGATATGGCGAAAGCTGGATTGCCTGATATCCCAATCCCCAGAAGACGGAAAGGCCAGTCCGCCGGAAAGACACCCGAGACCGGCGCCATGCTCTGCGGCGGCATCGTAGAAGGGTCGCCGCAACCTCCGGAGCGTGGAGCGTTGCCCAGTGAGGGCAATCAAGGAGATGAGTGGGACGCCTAAGTCACGCTCGGACGTATGACAGGGACGAACGCGGGATCACCTGCGGGGCGCGAGCCCCAAGGTGACGGAGTGCCCATAGTAGTCGTGCCTGCGCCACGAGGCGCCAAGCGAAAGATGGCATGTCCAAGTTGACGTGAGGCCCCCGGCGCAGGTGGCCGGTCCTCCGCGTCGAATGGCATATGTCAGGCGCGCGCGGTTGCAGGCCGCGCGGCCGGCCAAATTCGAACAGGAGGTACCGACGTGGCCCAAGGTACGCGATGGGTCGGGCTGGACGCTGCCCGCGTGACAGCTCTTATGGCGCTTGAGACAGAGGACGGGCTTGGGAAGGGAGAGGCGGCGGGGCGGTTGCCGATCGTGATGGGGCTCGATCAGCACCGGGCGCAGATCACGGCGGAGTGGATCGACCTGGAGACGGGCGAGATCTCGCGGGGGCGGGTGGCGCCGGCGGACCGGGCTGCGGTCGGGCGATTCCTGGGACGGTTCGCCGGGCGCCAGCTCGAGGTTGCGTTGGAGGCGACGACCGGCTGGCGGTTCGTGGTCGAGGAGCTTGACCGGGTCGGCGCCGGGGTGCACCTGGCCGAGCCGGCGGAGACGAGCGGGCTGCGGGGACCGAAGAAGCGCCCGAAGACCGACTGGGCTGATGCGCGGCATCTGCGGGAGCTGTTGTTGATCGGCCGGTTGCCGGAGTCGTGGATCCCGCCCGATCACATCCTCGATCTCCGCGCCCGAGTCCGCTGCCGGCACACGCTCAGCCATCAGCGCACCGAGTGGCAGCAGCGGATCCAGTCGGTGCTCTATCACCATGGCTGCCCGCACAAGCGCGACCTGATGACTGCCGACGGCCGCGAGTGGCTCGCCACCCAGCCGCTGCCCGCGACCGCGCGTGAGCAGGTCACTGTGGCGCTTGCGATGATCGACGCGTTCGACATCCAGCTTGCGCCGCTGACCACCGAGCTGCGCGACTATGCGCGTCGGCAGACGGGCTGCAAGGCGCTGATCGCCGCGCATTACGGGATCGGTGGGTTGTGTGCCGTGACGATCCTCGCCGAGCTCGGCGACGCCAGGCGGTTTGACAACTCTCGCGACGCCGTTCGTTACGGCGGCCTGGACATCACCGTCAAACAATCCGACGCGCATCGCGCGCCCGGCAGGCTCTCCCGCCAAGGACCGCCCGCGCTCAGATGGGCGCTGTATGAAGCCGCCCAGCAGGCCCGGCATCCCCGCAGCCCGGACCGCGACTACTACCTCCAAGCCGCTCAGCGGATCGGCGGCAACCGCGCCTGCCTCGCGCTCGCGCGCAAGATCCTCAAACGCTGCTACCACACGCTCCGAGACCTCGGCGAGGACGCCCTGTCGCCTGCATGACCCCCCTTCTCAGTCCGTGCGCGCCAAGTCCTCACTCACACCGATGCACCGCGGCCGGCTCCCGGCGATCTCCTGCCGACACCTCGTGGACGGCCTAGAAAGAACGAGCGGCCGCAACGCTTACCCCAGCGGGATTCACCCCATCGACCATCATGTCGCCGACC
>CAWIII010000043.1:0-23155 GCA_963836065.1 uncultured Solirubrobacterales bacterium | reverse complement strand
GGATCTCGAGACCGTTGGGCACTCCAGAGCTGAATGAGTGCTGGGGAGGGCCGGGTGAGACGCGCTTGCCGCGCAAACGGGGTCCCGAGGTGTGCGGGTGGAGATGCTCGTCAGCGAGCGAAAGCAGGTCAGCGGTGCCCTGTTGCTGACGAGCACCAGCAGCATCTTCTCGGGGCTGGAGCAGGCCAGAGCCGGTTGCTCTTCGGGGCCTCGGGGAGCGTTGCTGATGGGGTCTTCATGAGACGTCACGGGCTGCTGGGGCGAGCACGGTCTCACACCACGTCCGGAAGCTGGTGGGTGTGGGGGTGGTGTGGGACCAGTCTTCGTCGTAGATCCCGTTCTGCTGGGCCCAGTACATCGCCGTGAAGTCGTGTGCCATGCCTTTGGGGACGCCGCGCTGGATCGTGGACGCGGTCTGTTGCTCGAGGTCGGCCTGCTCGAAGGTGACCTGTGTCCCCAGGACGTCGCTGATGGTGGCTGCCATTTCGTTGGGCGTGAGGTTGTCGCCGAAGACGGGAATGTGATCGGTGCCCTCCCAGCTTCGGTCCAGCCGGAGACCCGCGGCGACGGCCGCGATGTCCTGGGTTGCGATGACCGCTAGCGGACGGTCCGGGCTCAGCGGCAGGGACAGGATTCCGTCGGAGATCATTCGTTGTAGCGGCCTGAGCAGGTTCTCCATGTAGAACCCCATCCCGAGCGAGCGGTACGCAGCTCCAGAGGTCTCAAGCTCGGCGTCCATCGCGTGCGCTGCGGAAAGCAGACCGGCCGGATGAGGGAAGTGCCATCCTGCGCTCGAGATCCCGACCACGTGACCGACCTGGTAGCGACGGATCGCCGTCGACGCCGGCCGCGCGAACGAGAGGTAGTGCTCTCGCGCAGAGCTCTCACGCATGCTCGGCGGGATCAGCCAGAACAGACCCTGCGCGCCATCGAGTGCCTGATCGAGGACCGCCGGATCGTCATGGCCGCCGACGATCACCTGCACCTGATCGCGGACCGCGTCCGGGAGTCGAGACGGGTCGCGGACGATCACCCGCAGCGGCTCGGTCTCGGCGTCGAGAAGCTCGGCGAGCAGTTGGCTGCCGACATTGCCAGTAGGGGTTGTTACAACAATCATGAGGTCACCTTGCGGCTCCGGTTCCGTCGTGGGTTCGTTTGGCTCGGCCTAGTCACGTTCGTCGACCAAGTGGTTGAGTTCGCTGGCAAGCGCGGTGGCCTGGGGGAGGTAGTCGGCGAACGCGGCGTTGATGCGGTGGAAGTTGCCGTCGTCGCTGGTCACCGTCTCGTTGGTCTTGAGCTCGATGTTTGTCTCAGTGCTACGCATATGCAGGCCCTGGAGAACCTGCTTGAGTTGCGTCGCTGCCAGGCCGCCGCCGCGGGTGCCGTAGGTCACTAGACCGGCGGGCTTGTCGCCCCATTCGTGGTAGAGGAAGTCCAAGGCGTTCTTGAGTACCGCTGGGTAGCCCCAGTTGTATTGCGGGAACACGAACACGAATCCGTCGTAGGAGCAGACAAGCTCACTCCATCGGACGGTGTGCTCGTGCTCGTAGTGCCCCTGTGAGGCCATGATCGGCTCATCGAGAAACGGCAAGTCGAGCTCTTGGAGGTCGACCAGCTCGGCTTCCAAGAGCCCCGTGTCGCTTAGCGCTCGCTGGACCCACGCCGCGATCCCGGTGCAGATCCGCCGAGGACGGTTGCTGCCGATCACGACGGCCACCCGTGGCGACGCGTGAGAAGATATGTGCATGGTACATACGTTATCATTGAAGGCGCGATGAGTCAGCCCGACCCACTGAAGACTCTCCATGAGGCCCTGTTGCAGATCGTCAGCGTGCTCAACCGGCCACAGGGCGACAACGTGATCCTGACCCGCGCCGGCGTCTCGCTGGACACCGCGCTGTTCCCGCTGCTCGTCCGCGTCTCGATGCAGCGCAACCTCACCACCGGGGCGCTCGCCGACCAGGTCGGGCGCGACTACTCCACCGTCAGCCGCCAGATCACCCGCCTACAAGACCTCGGACTCGTCCACAGCGAACCCTCAGAGACCGACCGCCGCCAGCGCGTGCTCAGCGTGACCGCAGCAGGCAAGAACACCCTCAAGAAGATCGACCGGGCCCGCAACTCAGTGATGAGCGAGGCTCTCGATGGGTGGAGCCACGCCGAGATAACCGAGCTTGCCCGAATGACCACCCGGCTAGCAGCCGCCATGCAACCCCGCGCCTAAGAAACAGCACCGACAACGCTCCCGCGTACGCGGATGTCTCGGGGGCCTGGAATGAAGAAGCCGCCAGCGACGGCACCAGGTTGGCAGGACAATGAGAACGCCGCACCTGCTTCGTCGCCCAGGCGGCAGTCCCGGCGAGGCTGCCGCTCCCCGCACAATCCGGTGACGACAACGGGCCCGAACGATGCCTGCGCCCTCAGGAAAGCGTGGCTGCGAAGACCGGGTGGTGATCGACCTCCTCCTCGCCAGAGGCGAGATCGAGGCGGCCATCTCGAGGACGGTTTCCGTGGCCACGGCCGTCCCTGACCTGGAGACCGCGCAAAGGAGTAACCGCAGCTCGCCGCGGCGGGATCGCGCTCCACCACGAACGCGGGTGTGGTCGGGTGTCAGTGGGTCGCCGACTCTTGACGTCAGAGGAATGCATTGAGTTCCTCGGGGCCTATCCCGAGTTCGCCGAGCAGCATCGCCGCCCGCGGACCATGTTCGCCGCCAACCCGGTCCGGTACTCGGGCGCCGGCTGCCAGCAGCATCCGCACAATTTCGCTGTATGGCTCCGGGTTGATCTCGGTCACTGTTGCCATTGTCGGTCCGCCCTCCGGATCCTGGCAGTGGCGCGAGCCGTGCAAAGCAGCACCGATCGCGCATCCGCCGTCGCGGAACTCGGTGGAGGCGCCGCGGGTGAGCAACGCTTCGGCGATCGCCACCTGGCCGCGCCAGCATGCCTGACCCAGCGGGTTCTCGTCGCCGTCGGGGTTGCCGTCGACCCGGGCACCGGCGCCGAGCAGCTCCCGCACTGCAACGAGGTCGCCGCGTTGGACGGCGAGGATCACCATCTCGTCGAGCAGCGCAGGTGCCTCTGCGCCGTCTCCCCGCACCAAGCTCGCCTCCTCGGCGCCGCTCTCGCGGAGCAGCGCGGCGACCGGCCCGTCGCCCCAGCGCAGCGCGATCTGCAACGGCGTCAATCCGTGCTCGTCGGGCTCCGCGAGCGGAGCACCTGCGTCGAGCAGCACCGTGACCGTCTCGACGGGGCGCCGGCGCCACAACGCCTGGTGCAGATGAGCGGCCAACGGCCGCACCCCATGCGAGCAGAACATCGCGACCATCGGATGGTTGTCGAAATTCAGCGCGCGCCCGAGGCAGTAGAGGACCACCTCCGGGTCGGTGCCAGCTTCGATCAGCAACCGGGCACAAGTCGGGTCGCGGTGCTCGCAGGCGTGGTACAGCGCCTCCCCGACGGTGTGGTTCGGCCCGGCGTCGTTGGGGTCAGCACCCGCGGCGAGCAGCAACTTCGTCAGCGCGCTGTCGCCGGCGATTCCCGCGGCGCCGTAGACCGACGCCTGCAGCCAGTCGCCATGCATGAACGAGGCGTTTGGATCGGCGCCCGCAGCAAGTAGCGCAGCGACTACCGCGCGGATCCCCGCCGCGCGCCGCGGGTCGGTTCGCAACAGCCGCGAGAAGCACGCGTACAGGAGCGGTTGCCAGCCGTGTGGTCCGGCCGGGGCCTGAACTGCATCCGGATGCGCCGTCAGCCGCCGCGCGACCTCGTCGGCCTCACCCGTCGCGCACGCGGTCGCCATGTCGTAGCGGGCGATGGTCGGGTCGAGCTCGAGGATCGTTGCCGCCCGACGCGGGTTATCAGAGCAGGCACTGGCGATCAGGATCGCGGCGCGCTCGGCCGCACCCAGCGTCAGCGCATCGACGTGCGCCTTCAATCGCGGCCAGGAAGCGAACCCGTACTCACGCGCGATCGCCAGATGCGCCAGCGCCAACGACGGGAACTCGCCGTTGCGGCGGCGGGCCTTGGCCTCATCGCGAAGCCAGCGCAGGTCCGGGCTGGGCGGAAGTGACTTGGACATGTGAACTCCTCTCACGGTCACCCGACGGGTCCGCGCGCCAGGGCCGGAGATACACGTCCGTCACCAGGTCTGAATCGCACTGCTCTCAGGTGGGCTTGGAGCCCTATCCGCGGACCGGATGCGTCCTGCACGCCAGTGGAACGATATCGCGGACACCGCACGACCATCGATGCTGCGCCGCCAAAGCAGGTCCGAATCCATGGTTGGGGTTGCGTCCTCGCTCATAGGGCATCCTCTTCTGTGTTGGAGCCTCGACCGCCGCCGAGGGAGAGCCTGCTTTCGCTTGCCCGTTAGAGGGCCACGAGAAGACCAGCTCGCCTCGGCGGGGTGAGGTGCCGCAAGCGGCAACAGGACGTAGCCCCGTTGAGGGCCTGTCTATGAGCGTCCGCAACGGTACCTCTTGGCCGGGGGCGATGTCTAGGTTGTCTGATGATCACGGGAGGATCGAGATGGGCAATTACGCCGGCGTTGATTGGGCGTCGGAGAAGAATGATGTGTTGGTCTGCGACGAGGCGGGCGAGGAGCTTCTGGCTGCCACGTTCGCGCACGATGAGGCGGGGCTGCGGTCGTTGTGCCGGGCGCTGGTGCGGGCGAGGGTTGAGCTGGTCGCGATCGAGCGGCCGAACGGAGTGCTGGTGGACCGGCTCCTGGACGTGGGGCTGCGGGTGCTGGCGCTGCATCCCAACCAGGTGGCCGCTGCCCGTGCGCGCTTCCGCGCCTCAGGCGGGAAGTCTGACCGCTTTGACGCGTTCGTGATCTGCGAGCTGGCGCGTACTGACAGCCATCGCTTCAGGGTGCTTGAGCCTGACAGCGATCAGACCAAGGCGATCAAGGCGCTGACCCGCGCGCGGGAGGACCTCGTGCGGACTCGCGTGGCGCTCGCCAACCAGTTGCGCTCAGAGCTTGAGCGGTTTTGGCCCGGGCCGGTCGGCCTGTTCAGCAGTCTGGACAGCCCGATCTCGCTGGCCTTCTTGAAGCGCTACCCGAGCCCGCTTGACGCGCGCAAGCTCGGCGTGCAGAGGCTCGCAACGTTCCTGCGCAACCAGCGCTACAGCGGCGGCAAGGCGCCCGCCGAGCTGCTGGAGAAGCTCAGGGCCGCGGCCGTCGGCTGCGCCGGTGAGACCGAGATGCACGCTGGCCGTGAGATCGCGCTCGCGCTCGTCGCAACGCTGAGCACGCTCGGCGAACAGGTAAAGCAGCTCGACCGCCAGATCGCGGTCGCAGTGCGCGCTCATCCGGACGGCGAGATCTTCCTCTCGCTGTTCAAGGGCCCCGACAGCGTTCTGACGGCCGCCACGCTGCTCGCCGAGATCGGCGACTGCCGCGCTCGCTACCCCACCCGCGAGTCGCTTGCGGGCGACGCCGGCCAAGCGCCTGTGGCGGTCGAGTCCGGCAAGCACAAGGTCGCTCGCTACCGCTGGGCGTGCAACAAGCGGCTCCGCGACGCGTTCTGCACGCTCGCTGACAGCACCCGTCACTGGCACCCCTGGGCCGCTGACCGCTACGCCGCCGCCCGCGCCCGCGGCCAGGACCACCAGCGCGCGATCCGCACCCTCGGGCGCGCTTGGAGCCGCATCCTGTGGCGCTGCTGGCAAGACGCCGTGCCGTATGACATCGCCCTGCACCACGGCGCGCAGCAGCACATCGCGGTTCTCATCCCGACCCCATGTGGAAGCCGCCTTGACGTTCCCGCCACCCAGCGGATGGCCGGCGACGCTCTCAGCGCCGGAGTGGACGTTGGCCCTGTGCAGGGCAGCCCGCGCGCAGCGCAACCTTCACCGCCAAAAGAGCGGAGCAAGGGCGGGCAGTCAAAGGTGGCCCGTCAGGGCCGAGCGCAGCGAGCCGCGTAGCGGCGGCCCTTGACGGGCCGAACGCGCTTCGCTAGCCGGTAGCGCCACATAACACGTAGCGCTCACAGGGCCAGCAAATGCCCTGCTGAGAGGAGCTGCGCGCAGCGCAGCCCTCCTCCGCCCGACAGGGGTCCTAACATGCCCGAGCACGAGCACGCTCACCAGGCGGCTCAAACAATTCTTCGCTCGGGGGGTTGACACAGGACGTCTTCTCGCCGTGGCTGTCGGGCAATGATCGGCGACGCCGCCGGATCGGTGGTGGGGTGGGACTGAACTCGGATCGCATCCGGAGTGGCGGTCGACCGGCCGCCGATCAGGCGATCGCGGGGCTGATCCAGTGGTTGTGGAGCTTCAGGAGATTGTGTGTGGCTGCTTGGAACCGCCACTCCGAGCGCGCTGCGGCTCTGCCGCGTCGCTGGAAGCGCCGGAAGCCGCGGTTGAACTTGTTCTGGGCGAACACGGGCTCGACCGTCGCCTTGCGGTGCTTGTAGAGCTCGTGGCCGGTCTCACTTGACAGCACGCGGCGCATGAACGCGTAGGGACCTTTATCCCAACCTGGCCGGGTGCCCTCTCGTAGCCCGGCATCGGGCGGGACCAGCACCTGAATTCCGTCGCTGACGATGTTCTCCATCTGCCGCGTGTGCCAGTAACCCGCATCGGCCAGAACGATCTCCGGGCGGTCAGTCACACCCACATCCTCGAGCTCGCGCAGCGCGGCGCGGACGGCCGGCTCGAGGTGACCGAAGTCGGGACTCTCGACCGCGACCTCCGCCGCGACGATGATCTGATCGCGAGTGACCGCAGCCTGGGCGTTGTAACCCTGCACGGTCGGCTGACCCTGCGTGCGCATCATCCGCGAGTCCGGATCGGTCTTGTTCACCACCCCGTCGGGCACCGCCGACGGCGTGTAGGGCTTCGGCGGCATCCCAAGCCGCCGACCAGGCACCGCACCCGCGCGCCGCTCCGCCTGCCATCGCTCGTATGCCTCGCTGGCCTGGATCTCGACCAAGTGGTTTTCCTCGAGTCGGTGCAACGTCTCCAACAACCGCGCCGAGCGAGCCCGTGGGATCGGCTTCGCGGCCTGCTCGCGCCGGCGCAACAACTCCTTGTGAGCCTCCCGATGCCACGTGCGCCGACCCCAACCACGCGTCGCCCCGAACTGCTCCGGATCAGGCTCGATCCTCTCCACCTCCGGCTCCTCGCCGCGACCAGCCTTCTTCTCCAGCCGCTCCTTCGCCGCCTTGAACGCCGCCCGACGCCCCTCCTCGCTCCGCAGATGCTCCGGCACCTCATCACCCCGATCAGGACCGAACAGCCCGTCCTCCCAGCGGTCGGTCTCCTCGGCCTCCTTGAGGATGTCCGCGACCAGCTTCTCGTAGGTCCGGTTCGCCCCCCGCGACGCGTTCGCGCGAATCTTCGTCCCGTCGATCGAGATCACCCCAACCTCGACCAGACCCGCCTCCTCGCACAACGCCAGCACCTCGGAGAACAACTCGCCGAGCGCCCGCTCGTGCCGACGGCGGAACTCCGCGATCGTCGAGTGATCCGGCACCCGCATCGCCGTGATCACCTTGTAGGTCACGTCCTCTCGGCACGCGCGCTCGATCCCCCGCGAGGACCTGTTCCCCCGCGCATACGCGTGCAACAGCAGCGCCACCATCATCGACGGCTCATACGCCGCACGCCCCTGACCGTTCTCGCGGTACGCGCCATAGAACGCGCCCAGGTCCATCCGATCGACCGCCCCCAAGATCGACCAAACCACATGATCGTCCGGCACCCAATCCGTCAAATCCGGCGGCAACAACATCGTCTGCCCCCGGTCACAAGCGATGAAGTTCTGCGACATCCCTGAATTGAATTAACCGCCCCGGACGACAACCTTTGCCCGACAGCCACCGCCATATGCAGAGCATCAGGGCGCGGTGTAGCCGCCAGTCGCTGGACGGGTCGTACGCTGCCATCGGCGATCGAGGCACCGAAGATCCCAACACTCGTGTGACCAGCTGTGGGGTCCGGGCTGTAGCGACGGTATCGTTGATCCTGCGGGCGGGTGAGCTTGAGCTGCGAGGCTTGTGGGTGTGCCTAGCGCTTCGCGCATCGCTCATGCGGGTCTGCCGTTCGCGCATCCGATGTCGGAGGCGGCGATCAGCGCGGCGATCGCGGCGTTGCCTCTGCCCCCGGACCCGCTGGTCCTCGACACGGGCTGTGGCAACGGCGAGATCCTGCGCCGGACGCTGCAGGCCCACGCTCCGGCCCGCGGACTGGGCGTCGATCTCGACGCAGACGCCATCGCTGACGCCAGCGAGCGAACCGGCGGGCTGCCGGCGCGATTCGAGGTCCAGGATGCAGCGACGGTGGTCGGGCGCTTCGACGCGGTGATCAATGTTGGCGCGTCGCACGCGCACGGTGGCTTTCCGACGGCGCTGCGGGTTCTGAGGGCGCTCGCGCCCGCCGCGATCTATGGCGAGGGGTTCTGGCGCAGGCCTCCGTCAGACGATTTCCTCGCGGCCCTGGGGGGCGCCACCGTCGATGAGTTGTCTGATCTCGATGGTCTGCGCGCTGCCGTCCGGGACGCCGGCTTTGCGATCGTGCACGAGTCCCTTGCGACCGAACGTGACTGGGCTCGCTACGAAGACACGCTCGCCGTCAATGCTGAGCGCCACGGCACCGCCGAATGCCTCGCCTACGCCCGCCGGATCCGTCACCGACGCGGGCTTCCCGGCGGCACGGACACCCTCGGCTTCGCGCTCCTGGTTCTGCACGCGTGAGCATGTGTCGCGCCTGCGGCTCGTCTCGCTGCCGGTTCTGCCGACAGCGCGGCGCGCCGGGGCGGACAGCATCGACAGCACCGCGGTCGCGGCGCTTCGGTCAATCTGCCGTCTGCCCAGTCGATCTGCGCTGCGGTCCGGTGCTCATAGCTCGCGGTGGCCCACGACGTTGATGAGGTTGCCGTCCGGTGCCCGGACGAAGAACCGGCGCGGTCCCCACGGCTCGGTCGTGATCGGTTTCACGATCTCGTATCCCAGCCTCTGCGCATCCTCGTAGGCAGCGTCGACATCGTCGGTGAGCGCGGAGATGACGGAATTCTCGGACGCTGTCAGGTCGTGGGTGACGAGCTGGACCTTGGCTTCGGTGTCGGGGGAGGCGTAGCGAGCCACCCACCCCATGTTGAACTCCTCGGTCGAAAGCCCTAGATAGTCGGTGTAGAAGCTCTTGGCTGCGTCGATGTCGGCCACGTGAAGGTTGGCCATGATCCGCGTGATACGCATGCAGTCCTCCTGGGGTCCTGGTTATAGGGGGTTGCCTACCGCGACCTTCTCGTCGCCGGCGCTCCGACGGTCGTCATCGGCTGGTCTCCGGGTCGGTGCGCACGCCGGGGTCCCCGGCTGAGCGGTGTCGTCGGTCGAATGCCACGCCGGCGATGAGCCCGGCGAGAAACGGAAGGCCGTGGATGTCTCGGAAGATCGTGTCGAGGATCGCGAGTGGCACGAGGGCTGCGAATCGCACCCGCCAGAGCCGGTGGCGGGCGTCGCGAGCCTGCAGGACCCGGGCGCCGATGCCGCCGAGGATCGCCGCGAACGCGACGGACGTCCCGCTCTGCCCGGGCTGGAAGACCTCTCCGATCCCGTGTCCGACGAGGATCCCGATCACATAGAGCAGGATCCACTCGCGCCGGGACAGCATGACCTCGCCGGCCGCTCCGATCACCGCGCACAGGATGAACACCGCCGCGATCGTGAACGGCGACCTGTCGCCCTGCACCAGTACCGGTGTGATCAGCCGCCAGAGCTGCCCGTGCGCGAGACCGTCCGGATCGCGGCGCAGCGCTTCGAACACGCCGCTACCGAAGAGACGGGAGCACGTACCGAGCAGCGTCGCCGCCAGGGTCAGCGCAGTGAGCAGCGGCCAACCGCGCGCGGAGGCCCGGACGGGCGAGGAGCGTGGGTCGGGCGCCGCGATCGGGACCCCGGTGCGTGGGATCACGGAGGATCGGCTCACCCCATTAATGGTGTCATACCATATTTGTAGTGACAACCGGGATACGTGTTAGCGTTCCGACATGGGTTCGCCCGTGACCGGCCTGCGGGAGCGCAAGAAGATTCAGACGAGAACGCGAATCGCCGCGACGGCGATGGGGTTGTTCGCTGCGCGGGGGTTTGACGAGGTGACGGTCGCCGAGATAGCGGCGGCCGCGGAGGTCGGCGTCACTACGGTGTTTAACTACTTCCCGACCAAGGAGGACCTCTTCTACGACCGACAAGCGGAGGTGATCCAGCATCTCAGTCGGGTGGTCGGGGGCAGAGGGCCCGGCGAGTCGTTCGCCGACGCGTGCCGGCGAGACATGCTCGAGCTGATCGCTGCGCGTGACTGGCGCGCCGGTCTGGCCGAGAACATCGCCGACTTCTACCGCCTCATCGATCGGAGTCCCGCGCTCCAGGCCCGCGCCCGGCTGATGAGCGACCTCGCCACCCCCCACCTGGCGGTCACGATCGCCGATCAGCTTGCGATCCCGAGCGACGACATCGTCGCCGTGGCCACCGCAGCCACCCTCACCGCGATCCGCAACTCGCTGCTCGGCCAGGCACGCCGCGAGAGCTTCGCCGGCACCCCAGTCGAGACGATCGCCGAGCGGCTCGCGATCGCGACCGCACGCGCCTTCGCCCTCCTCGACACGGAACTGACGACCCTGGGCGCCCCCACGGGCGACGCTTGAGCGCCAACCAACACGAGCACGCGATGGCGTGTCTGGTGCAGCTGCGGATCAGTCCCACGGGTCGGACGCGCCGTGATTTCGGGGCGCTGCCCTCAGGGTTGGGCCTTCAGCCGGCGGGCGTGACGAGCGGGAGGAAGATCTGGTCGACGATCTCCTCGAGCGTCTCGCTTGATGGGGGTCGGTGGGTGAGGATCAGTTCGTGGCGGATGAGGTCGAGGGGGAGTCGTGCGACGCGGTCGGGCACGTGCTCGCGTGCGTCGCCGCGGGCGGCCGCGCGGGCGAGCGCCTGGTTCATCACCTCACCGCCGCCGCGGGCGAGTTGGTCGATGATCGTGTCGGAGCTGTGGTCGGCCATCAGGTGCAGCGGCGTCGGGCGGGGTGGATCCACCGTTGGGCGGTTCTCTGCCATGGCAGAGGAACGGATTGAAGCGGCTGGCGTCGCCTGGTACCTTGCGTTACATGGCAGCGAAGGTACGTGAAACGGGGATCTCGCAACTTCGGCGAGGCGTACTCGAGTTCTGCGTGCTCGCGCTGCTGCGCGACGGCGAGCGCTACAGCTACGAGCTTGTCCGTGCGCTCGGCGATGCGGACGGCCTCGTGACATCCGAGGGAACGCTTTACCCGCTGCTTGGCCGCTTGCGTCGCGAGGGCGTGGTGGATACGACCTGGCGCGAGTCGCCGTCAGGGCCGCCTCGCCGTTACTACCACCTCACCCCAGACGGCCAGGCAGCGCTCGACGGGTTCGTGACCGAGTGGACACGATTCCGCGACTCGGTCGACGCCCTACTTCGCGACGGAGCATTGAGATGACGACCGACACACTTCACCCGCTCGCCGCGAAGTATCTGGAGCGCCTGCGCCGCGCCGCACGCGGCCTGCCGCCCGACCGGCGCCGAGAACTACTGGCCGAGATCGAGGGGCACCTGTCCGAGGCGATCGACCCGAGTGCGTCGGAGGCGCAGGCACTCACCGTTCTCGAGAAGCTCGGCGAGCCTGAGGCGATCATCGCTGCCGAGGCGCCGGAGGCGGACGAGTTCCCAGCCGGTCGCGGAACCAAGGAGTGGGCAGCGATCGTCCTGCTGGCGCTCGGTGGATTCATTTTTGGCGTGGGCTGGGTTGCCGGGCTGGTTCTGCTGTGGATGTCGCGCGCCTGGACGGTGCGCGACAAATGGATCGGAACGCTCGTCGTACCCGGCGGCCTCGCGACCAGCCTGCTGATCGGGCTGATCGCGATTGGTGCACCCGCCAAGAAACTCTGTCGCGCGATCGATGGTGGCGTGCCGCACTGCACCAACGCCGCCAGTCAGAGCACCCCCATTCTCGGCGTCGTCGTGTTCGCGCTGCTCGTGCTCGCTCCGATCGCGACCTCGGTCTACCTCGCCCGCCGCGCGGCCCCTGAACGATGACACGGCAGGTCCCAACAACGCACTGCGGGGGAGCCGCACGCACGGATTGAAAGGGGACGGGGACACCGGCCCTCGCTGCACTGCAGCCCCAAACTACCGATGCAACCACATCGCCTCACGCACCTCGCCTCGCTGGCCGTCGTTGCCGCCCTGATTGCGGTTCTGCTGGCTGGATGCGGCGCCGGTAGTCCCTCGTCCTCCACGGGAGATGCCTCGACAGGGTCGGCAAGCTTCCAGGCGAACCTTGCCTACGCGCAGTGCATGCGAGCCCACGGGCTGGCGCGCTTCCCGAACCCCAGTCGATCGCACGGCTTCAGCTTCGGCGGGCAACTGAGCGCCAACCCCAACAGCCCCGCAGCGCGCGCCAATGACGCCTGTAAGCATCTGCTCTCTCCAGCCAGCACGGGAACGGGCGGCACCACAACGTCGCCGACGAGCAGCCCTCCTGGTGCGGTGGCGGCTGACTGTCTGACCTCCAAGCCGCCGTGCTACACACCTTCACAGATCCGGGTTGCCTACGGTATACAGCCGCTGCTGGATCGCGGGATCACAGGCCGCGGACAGACCGTCGTCCTGTTGGAGTTCCCTCCAACCACGGCAGGATCCTCGTCGTCGGCTACCGGCGTCCAAGTGCCGGCGTCTTCCGACATCCGGAAAGACCTGGCACGATTTGACAGCATGTTCGGCCTGCCTGCCGCGCGGCTGCGGATTGTGAACAGCCTCGCGCACGCGGCGTCGCCGTGGCTGGCGTCCGTCGAGGAGGTGGAGGACACCGAGATCGTGCACGCGATCGCGCCTGACGCCTCCGTCCGGGAGGTCCTGATTCCGTCATCGTATGCGGCCGCCCCGGGCACGGTGAGCGCCGCCGTCGCCCTCGCCGAACGGCTCGGGCTCACGCAGGGCGGTGTCGTCTCGCTCAGCGCCGGCGCCGGAGAGCAGTGCTTCACCCCAGCCGAGGTAGCCCAGGTGAACTCGGCTTTACGAGCTGCTCAACGCGATCGGGTGACCGTGGTCGTCTCGACAGGCGACTCCGGCGCAGCCACAACTGCCTGTCCCCCCGAAACAGGTTCCGCCGCGGTCAAGGGGGTGGACCTGCCCGCCTCGGACCCCCTGGCGCTGGCCGTCGGCGGCACGAGCCTGCACGCCAGCGTGACCACCGGTGCCTACATCCACGAGAGCGCGTGGAACATCCCCGCTTCGGCGGGGGGGCCCAGAGCCGGCGGCGGCGGCTTCAGCCGGCTGTTCGCCCGGCCCGCCTACCAAAACGGCACCGCCGGCATCGGGGCGACCCGGGGCGTGCCCGACGTGGCGGCCGACGCCGACCCTCGTACCGGCATGGCCCTCGCAATCAGCGACGCCGGCCACCAGTACCTCATCGGGGCCGGCGGGGCGAGCGCAGCCGCTCCCCTCTGGGCCTCCGTCATCGCGCTCACCGACCAGTACGCCGGCCGGCAACTCGGCTTCGTCAATCCCGCCCTCTACCAGATCGGCCGCAGCGCCAACTACCACCGGGCGTTTCACGACGTCACCACCGGCACCAACACCGTGAACCTTCCGACGCGGACGATCACCGGCTATCGGGCCGCGCCCGGGTGGGACCCGGTGACCGGCTGGGGAAGCCCCAACGCGCAAGCGCTCGTCACCCTGCTCGCCCGCTACCTCAGCCCCTGACCCCTGCCCGCGGAACTTCCCCGGGATCCTGACGACCCCGTCGGAGCGGTAGTGGACGAGTTGAGACCGAAGCAGGGCCAAGCCACCGATTACCCGGTCACCGAGGCGACCCTGCTTCTCGCCAGAGGCGAGATCGAGGCGGCCATCTCGAGGACGGTTTCCGTGGCCACGGCCGTCCCTGACCTGGAGACCGCGCAAAGTGGGTCCCTTGTGCGTGGAGATTCCGGGTTCCTCGCGTCCCGAAAGCAGGTCTGGCCAGTCGCCGCGGGCCAGGCGGAGTTGCCTGCGTACGATCCGGCGCTCGTGAGCGAGAGTCGGAGGTCGGCGCGTGCCTCGGGCTGTCATTTCAGGCGGGGGAGCGCGTCGCGGGCGGTATGACTCAGGGTCCGAAGGTCCTCGACGAATTGGTCACGATGCGGGTCGGGGAGCGGCTCGAGCAGGAAGCGCCGGACGTTCTCGACGTGTAGGCGTGCGGCGCGCACGGCAGTCTTTTCGCCGGCGGGTGTGAGGCGGACGCGGATGCCTCGGCGGTCCTCGGCGTCAGCCGTGCGGGTGACCAGCCCCGCGGCCTCCATGCGATCCACGAGCCGGGTGGCGCCGCCGGTGGACAGCACGCGTTCCTGGGCGATGGAGCGCATCGGCAGCCCTTCGGGCCCGGCGCGTCCGACGATCATGAGCACCTCGAAGACGAGGTGACTGACACCGCAGCCCTCCTCGAGCGCACGCCCGAGAACGTAAGCGAGCCGGTTGGCGGCGCCCTGCAGATGTCCAAAGGCGAGCACGAGGTCGTCGTTGGCCGCCTCTTGGGCGGTGTTGATCTCGGGCCTCGTGCTCTTGCTGGGAGACATGGGGCGGCGCCTTCCTGACGCCATGATCGTGGGCAGAACGGACGATCATGATATCTGACTTGAAAGTATCTGCCTAAGCAGATACTTTGCTTGTCCATCAACGGCAAGGACACGCATGAGCTCACTTGAGATCAAGATCATCGACCTCGACTTCCCGGTCGGTTCCAAGAACAAGACCGCGACCCTGATCACCGGCGAGCGGGACGCGATGCTCGTCGACGCTGGGTTCACCCGAGCCGACGGACATCGTCTTATCGCGGACGTGCTGGACACCGGCAAGGCCCTGACCAAGGTGCTGATCAGCCACGCCGATCCCGACTACTACTGGGGTGCCGAGGTCCTCGCCGACGCGTTCCCGCATGCCGAGCTGCTCGCCACCCCGCTGGTCATCCATCACATCCGCGAGAAATACGAAGGCAAGCTCAAAGCGTGGGAGCCGGTCGGCAACAATCGCCCGACACGCCTGGTCGAGCTCGCTCCCCTGACCGACGACATCCTCTTCGAAGGGCACCGCTTCGAGCTGCGCGGCGGGCACGAGACGATCCCGGATCGCCACTACCTCTGGCAGGCTGACGAGCGCGCGATCGTCGGTGGCGTGCTGGTGTTCAGCGACGAGCATGTCTGGACTGCCGACACCGCCACCATCGAGCAGCGCGCGGCCTGGATCGCGGTCCTCGACGAGATGGAGGCGCTCGAGCCACAGCTGGTCGTGCCGGGGCACCGGCTGCCGGACGCCGCCGCCGACGTAAGCGCCATCCAATACACGCGCGAGTACCTCACGAGCTTCGAGGAGATCCTCGCCGCGGCGGCGAACGGTGCCGTCGTCACGGACGAACTCGTCCGGCGCTACCCGAACTCCGGGATGCTGATCGCCGCCCAGATCGGCCCAAAGGTCGCCAAGGGCGAGATGAGCTGGGGCTGAGATGGCAGGCGACAGCGACACCTCGACCCTGCCGGCGGACGTCGTCCGCCGGCAATACCTCGCCTCGGCGCGGGGCGACCTGGAGGCACTCCGCGTGACGCTGGCCGACGACGTCGAGTGGACCGAGATGGCGGGGTTCCCGCTGGCCGGCACCTACCGCACGCCAAGCGGCGTCACCACGAACGTCATGGAAGCCCTCGCCCGCGGCTGGGACGACTGGGTGGCACACGACGACACCTATGTCGTCGACGGCGAGAACGTCGTCGTGCTCGCTCGCTACACCGCCACCAACAAAGCGACCGGTCAAGACATCAACGTGCGCGTCGCCCACCACTTCGTGGTTCGAGGGGCCAAGATCGTCCGCTTCGAGCAGTTCGTCGACACCGCCAAGGTCCGCGCGGCGATGCCAGCACAGACCTGACGCCGCTACCCGTCAGGTCAGGTGGCGGTTGGCGGCGTGGCCGGGTCGACGAGCTCCAGCAGCCGGGCGCCCCACGTCGCATCCGTGCGTCGGCCGGGGAGCGCGAGTGCGGTTGAGACCGTTATGACCAGGCCGGTGGCGAAGAAGGTGCGCACCTGGAGCGCGTCGGCGCCGGTGAGCTGCGCGACGGTTCGTTGCAGTGCCAGGTGGCGCCGGCTGACGGCGTCGCGCACAACATCGTCGGCGGCGGCGGCGTAGCCCTGGAGCATCAGCAGCGCGACCGCCGGGTCGCGCTGCAGCAGCCGCCGGTAGGCGTCGCCCAGCGCCCTGAGCGACGACGGTCCTCCGCCCGGGGCGGCCGCGGCGAAAGCCGCCCCCAGCCGGTCGAAGTTCGCCTCGACGACCTCCACGAACAGGGCGCGCTTCGAGCCGAACATCTGCACCACCCGCGGGTGCGAGATGCCCGCGCGGGCTGCGATCGACTCCAGTCCGGTACCGGCCAGGCCAGTACCGGCGAACTCCACAGTGGCCGCGTCGATGATCTCGGCGCGGCGCGTCGCTGCCGGCTTGCGAACCGTGCGGGACGGAGTCGCGGCGCCCGTCACAGCGATGGCGTGTCCGCGCCGAGCTGGCGCCGCACCAGGTCGTGGTCATAGAGGCAGCGATACGCCGCGATAAGCCCGGCAGCGTTGAGATCGAGGCGGTCATCGCCGTGGAAGTCCAGGTGCTGTCCGGTGCCAGCGCGGGTGCCCTCAAAGCGCCACGCCACCAGTATCGAGCTGCGGGCAACGTCGGCGTAGAGGCCTTCTAGGGAGAAGCGAAGATCGGGGTAGGTGGCGGCGAGCCGCGCGACGAAGTCACGGATCGACGCTCGCCCATGGACCGTGTCGCCCAGCGCGGGCTCGTCGTAGACGAGGTCCTCGGCGCACAGCGCCGCGACGGCCTGCGGGTCATGGTCGTTCCAAGCCCGCGCCCAGCGTCCGCAGAGCTGCTGGACGGCCTGCGGGTCGCCAATTGCTGGAACAGTCAAAGTGGTTGTCATCGACCTATCTGACTTGTTTGTAAGAAGCGACGCGCGCGCCACGCCGGCGACCTCCCGGCAGTCGTAGTCGTAGAAGCCGGATCCGGTTTTCGTGCCGAGCCGGCCCTCACGTACCGTCTGAGCAGCCGTCGCGGTGTTGGCGGAAGTCCGACGTGCTCGTCGCGGCGCCAAAGCAGGGCAGAGCTGCCCACACGGAGCTGGTCTCGCAACTCGCCAAAGGTGCATATCTCGGGACGGCCGACGGTCCCGGCGGCGCGACCGCGCCACTGTGCCCCTGCTTTGCCGCGATTGCGGGAGCCGCCGATGTGCTTGCTTCGAGCCCGATCCGCGGCGACTTGCAAGCGCACCCAACTGTTACTCGCGCGGCGAAGCAGCGACCCGCAGCGACCCCAACGTCGCTTCCGGGAAGGGACGAATCTCACAACACCGGCGACGCCGGTCTCGCCTTGTTGCTGCTCGCGGTTGTCGAAGTCGTGCCCCACGACGACGGCAGACTCGGCGACGGTCGGCACAGCTGTGCGAGCCGTACGACCGGGGGTATCGACGGGAGCATGAGGAGTCGCAGCTGGCCGCGTCCCCTATGAATGCTGGCCGCGGAACCCGATGTCGATCCGGCGAGGGTCCCAGAGGCGACTGGGGCGCCCATCCGCCGTCATCGCCGGCGCGACGGTGACTGACTCGACGGTGTCGCTGATCAGTCGGCGCCAAGCCGCTAGCCGCTTCGCGGGGTCGCGGAGTTTGTCGATCTCCTCAGGACCGCTGACATTACTTTCGCCCGCATCGCCAAATCGTGCCCGGGCGCTGTGCGCGTCATCGAGCGCCGCGGTCATTTTCGCCAGGGTCTGCTGGCTCGCGGGACGGCCCAACAATCCAAGCTCGCCGAGCTGGCGGATCGTGTCATCGAGACCTTTGTTGGCGCGTTCGATCGCCTCGTCCGCGGCGCGGATCTGCTGCCTGCGCGACGCGCGTCCGTGCGCATCGGCCATAGCCGAATACTCCCGCAGGGCGTCCAGCACGATCTCCTCGACGCGGTCGGCCTTGACCGCCGCTCGCTGCCGGCACCGGTTCGCGCTCGTGTCACCGCAGCGGTAGTTGCCGCTGTAGCTGTTGATCACCATCCGCGAGCGGCAGGTCCCGCAGCGCAGCACACCGAGGCGCGCCAACAGCCGCTCGGACTTGGCTTGGCGCCCGCGCGAGAGCGTCCGCCGCTGCACGCGCTCAAATAGGGCGCGATCTTTGATGATCGGCTCGTGAGCGTGCGTGTTGTGCAGCGCTCCGAAATGGATCTCGCCGAGGTACATACGCGAGCGCAACATCGACGCCACACCAGCGACCGACCGCTCGATCCCGCGCTCGAGCAGGAACGCCTGCAGCTCGACGATCGTGGCGCCCCGGTCGCGGCGCTGGAATACCTGGCGCACGACCGGCGCCAGCTCGGGCACGAGCACTAGCACACCGTCCTCGCCGCGCATGTACCCGGGCACGATCCGCGAGTTCGGCAGCACCCCGTGCGCCACCGCGCGCGCCTGCGCGGCCGTCACCTTCTCGCCGGTCACCTCGGCGAAGTACTGGAACACCGCGCCCATCATGTTCGTCGATAGCCGAGTGGCGGCGGTCCCGTTGGTCAGTTTGCCGTGGTCCAGCGCGAAGATCTCGCCACCGGCCTTCTCGACCCGCTCGATCACCTCGAGCTGCACCTTCAGCGACCGCACGAGCCGGTCGAAGTAGGCGACGACGATGTGGTCGGCCTGACCGGCCTCGACCATCTCGACGGCCTTGAGCAGGCCGGGGCGCTTGACCAGCGGGCGCTTGCCCGAGACGTCGATCTCGGGGAAGTGCGCGACGAACCGCTCGCGGCGCCTGCGCGCCCACCGCTTGGCGCTGTCGAGCTGCACGTCGGGAGAGTGGAAGTGCTCCTCAGCGCGGTCGCCCTGGGCGCTGACACGGACGACAGCCACGGCGCGGGGCTTGCTGGTCACGGCGGGCTCCCTGTCGGCTGGCGGGGACGTTACGCCCTTTACAGGCATTAGACCCGACCGGCGAGAAGGCGCGGGCGGTCAAGGCCCGCTACGTCGGCGTTTGTCGCGGCTGCGGCGCGTACACGCAGCCGCGGAACGGCAAAGGCGACGCGTACTGCAACTGCGCCGCGAGGCGCTCTGTCGTATCCCCGGCTCAGCCGGGAGGAACTCGAAGGGATGTTCTTGGGTCCAATGGCTTACCCGGATCCGGAAGGTGAAAGGAACAATCGCATGTCAGGAAAGCGGCGGTCATGCCCAGGTGTCAGGGGTGAGGCGTCGCGGGACCCGCGTGATATGGCGAAAGCTGGATTGCCTGAAGCCGAATCTCCAGAGGATGAAAAGGCGCATCCGCCGGAAAGACACTTGTTACCGGCGCCATGTTCTGCGATGGCATTCTTGCAGGGCCGTCGCAACCTTCGGGGCATGGAGCGTTGCCCAGTGAGGGCAATTAAGGAGATGAATCGGACGCCTAAGTCACGCTCGGACGTACGACAGGGACGAACGCGGGATCAACCTTCGGGGCGAGAGCCCCAAGGTGACGGAGTGCCCATAGTAGTCGTGGCTGCGCCACGAGGCGCCATTCGAAAGGAGATGAAGGACATCAAACATCTCGTCCGTGCCGGCTGGAATGCCGGTCCTGGGCTGATGCAGCGGCCCGGAGAAGCTGGGGACGGCCAAGGCGTGGAATCGCGCGCCGGAGGTCAAGCGTCCCGACAACGTGACGGCCGGGCGGTACTGCCAGACGCCCGCGTGCGTGCTAGCAAGACCGAAAGGTAAAGCGAAAGCAAACTGGTGGTAGAAGCCCCTTCAATTCCAAACGGCCCCAAACCTGGCGGACATGGGTCGTCCACAGCAACGAGGCCGCTCTGTTTCGTCGGCGGCTCGCTCCGCGTCTCGGCTATTAGCCCGGGCGTCGGTGGCCGGCGGGAGACCTGCGAGTGCCTCGCCGGAGGTGCTGTAGGGGTAAAGCCAGCTGCCGACCCGGTCAAACGGATCTTGGTGAACGTGGGAAGCGCCCCGTGCGCGCCGGGCTGCTGGTGGCCAGCCCGGCAAGGCCCGATGCCGGCTGACGGGCGCGGGGCGTGGCGGAGTCCGCGTAGTAGTCCGAGCCCGGGAAAGCCGGGCACATGGCGAAGGCGGACAGCAGGACCGCAGCGACGAGAAGCCGTTCGGGAGGTCGGGCGTGAACTACGCCCGCGCCGCTCGACGCCGAAGTCGGCGTCGGAGCGGGTACTGGGATGGCAGACGCAGGCTGCACCGATGGGCAGTCCAGGACGAGCAGCAGCGCTTCGGCGACCTGTTCAACCTGATCTGCGACCCCGCGACGTTGCTCGTCGCGTGGGAGCGGGTGAAACGCAACCGGGGGTCAAAGACCGCCGGTGTCGATGGCCAAACCCGCAAGCGAGTCGAGCAGATGGGCGTCGATCGTGTCCTCGCCGAGCTCCGCCAGGAGCTCAAGGATGGCACCTATCGTCCGCTGCCCGCGCGCGAGCGGTTGATCCCGAAGCGCTCGGGGAAGCTCAGAAGCTTGGGCATCTCCGCTCTGCGCGACAGGATCGTGCAGACCGCGGCCAAGCTGGTGCTCGAGCCGATCTTCGAGGCGGACTTCTGCCCGACCTCGTACGGATTTCGGCCCGGGCGCCGCGCCCAGGACGCGATCGGAGAAGTGCGGTTCTTCATCAACAACCCACGGACGTATGAGTGGGTGATAGAAGGAGACGTCGAGGACTGCTTCGGGCAGATCCATCAAGGTCTCTTGATGGAGCAGGTGCGCCGTCGGGTGACCGACAAACGCGTCCTGCAGTTGGTCCGACTGTTCCTCGCCGCCGGTGTCATGCGCGAGCTTGGCAGCGTGACCGCGACGCCATCGGGCACGCCACAAGGGTCGAGTCTCTCGCCCCTTTTGTCGAACATCGCCCTCTCGGTACTTGACCGTCGCTTCGAGGCGGTGTGGACGTCACGCACGCAAACTCAGCGCTGGCGTGACCGGGCCAAGGGCCACCCCAGCTACCGGATGATCCGCTTCGCGGACGACTTCGTGGTGCTGGTGCGCGGCACCGAAGCCCAAGCCCACGCGATCAAGGAGCAGACGGCCGAGTTCATGGCAGAGCAGATGCGCTTGACGCTCTCGCCCGAGAAAACGCACATCACCCATGTAGACGACGGCTTTGACCTGCTCGGGTTCCGCATCGTGCGGGCGCCCTGGCGAGGCACCAAGCGGGTCGCCTACGCGTTCCCAAGCAAGCGAGCGCTGCGCGAGGTCATGCACCGCATCAAGACGCTGACTGACCGCAGCACGCTGAACCTCTCGCTGGATCAGCTGATCCACGCGCTCAACCCGATCCTCAGAGGTTGGACCAACTACCACCGTCATAACGCGAGTAAGCGCTGCTTCGCGTATCTCAGCTACTACCTGTGGTGGCGAGTGATCCGCTGGCTGCGCAAGAAGTACCCGCGACTGACCTGGAAACAGCTCAGGCGACGATGTTGGGGGCGCAACTGGACCAGCCGCGAAGGCACGAGACTCGCGTGGCCCGCCGAGGTCCCGGTGACCCGATACCGCTATCGCGGCCACCAGATCCCCTCACCGTGGGCGACGACCACCGGAACAGGACGGGCCACCACCCCGCCGGAAACCGTCAATGCGTAACCCAGCGTCACGAACGGCCACCGCATGTCCTGTGGAGAGCCGGATGCTCAGGAATGGGCACGTCCGGTTCGGAGGGCAGGGGCGAGCAGACCACCGCGCGTAAGCGCGGCATCGGCGGCTCGCCCCTGACCCTGCTGCTTGAAGCCGAATCTCCAGAGGATGAAAAGGCGCATCCGCCGGAAAGACGCTTGCTACCGGCGCCATGCTCTGCGATGGCATTCTTGCAGGGTCATCGCAACCTTCGGGGCGTGGAGCGTTGCCCAGTGAGGGCAATTGAGGAGATGAGTCGGACGCCTAAGTCACGCTCGAACGTACGACAGGGACGAACGCGGGATCAACCTTCGGGGCGCGAGCCCCAAGGTGACGGAGTGCCCATAGTAGTCGTGGCTGCGCCACGAGGCGCCATGCGAAAGGAGATGAAGGACATCAAACATCTCGTCCGTGCCGGCTGGAATGCCGGCCCTGGGCTGATGCAGCGGCCCGGAGAAGCTGGGGACGGCCGAGGCGTGGAATCGCGCGCCGGAGGTCAAGCGTCCCGACAACGTGACGGCCGGGCGGCACTGCCAGACGCCCGCGTGCGTGCTAGCGAGACCGAAAGGTAAAGCGAAAGCAAACCGGTGGTAGAAGCCGCTCGACACTATAAACGGCCCGAAACCTGGCGGACATGGGCCGTCCACAGCCGCGATGCCGCTCTCTGTGACGGCGGCTCGCTCCGATCACGGGTGGTGCTCGTGGTCGGTGGCCGCGGGGACGCTGCGATGGCCTCGTGGATGCGCTGTAGCGGTACAGCCGGTTGCCGACCCGGTCAAACGGATCATGGTGAACGTGGGAAGCGCCCCGTGCGCGCCGGTCTGGCGGTGGCCAGCACCGGCAAGGCGCGTTGTCCGCTGATGGGTGCGGGGCGTGGCGGAGGCGTCGTAGTACTGCGAGGACGGGAAAGCCGTCCACATCGGGAAGGACGCCAGCAGGACCGCAGCGTGAGAGGCCGTTCGGGAGGTCGGGCGTGAATACGCTCGCGCCGCTTGACGCCGAGTTGGCGCAAGAGCGGGTACTGGGATGGCAGAGCAAGCTGCACCGCTGGGCAGTCGAGGACGAGCGCAAGCGCTTCGGCGACTTGTTCAACCTCCTCTGTGACCCCGCGACCCTCACGGTCGCGTGGGAGCGGGTGAAACGCAACCGGGGGTCAAAGACCGCCGGTGTCGATGGCGAGACGCGCAAACGGATCGAGCAGGCCGGCGTGGAGAAGGTGCTGGGCGAGCTTAGACAGTCGCTCCGCGATGGCTCCTATGCCCCGCTGCCGGTACGTGAGCGCACGATCCCTAAGCGCGGGTCCGGGAAGGTCAGACGGCTAGGCATTCCCGCGCTGCGCGACCGGATCGTCCAGATGGCGGCCAAGCTGGTGCTCGAGCCGATCTTCGAGGCGGACTTCTGTCCGACCTCGTACGGATTTCGGCCCAGGCGCCGAGCGCAGGACGCGATCGGGGAAGCGCGGCAGTTCATCAACCACGGATACGAGTGGGTGATCGAAGG
>CAWIII010000042.1:0-166663 GCA_963836065.1 uncultured Solirubrobacterales bacterium | reverse complement strand
GGGCAGCCGCGGGCACCCGCGGCGCCCAGCCGATCAGCAGCGGCGCGAGCAAGTTTGCGGCAATCGTCGGCGCGCCGGGAACGGCCTCGTCCCGCAGGTCGAGACGGCGAACATCGATCGTGGCAGCATTCGCCTGGGCGTTGAGAACCGCGGCTTCGACGCTTGCCGGATCGTTGTCGAGTGCGATCACCGGCTCCCATCCGAGCTTGGCCGCCGCTAGGGCCAGCACTCCCGAACCGCACCCCAGGTCCACGAAGCCGCCCGCCGCCGCCGTCAGCTCGAGCATCAGCTCCAGGCACAATCGCGTGGTGGCGTGGGCCCCTGTCCCGAACGCCTGACCCGGATCGATCACCAGGTCGATCCCGGAGCCGGCCCGAGGCGACCACGGCGGTCGCACGGTCAACCGATCACCCAGCACGAGCGGCTTGTGGAATTCCTTCCAGCGCTCAGCCCATCCGTCGGGCAGCTCCGTGGTGCTGACCGCGACCAGCGCGCCACCGGCGGCGGCCCTCAGGTCGGGGAGCGCGGGCACCTCGCCCGGCGAGCCATAGATCGCGTACTCGACGGAATCTCCTCGCTCTACCTCCTCGACTCCGCCTGGCGCCAGCTCGAGCAGCTCGGCGAGTACGAGCTCGGCCTGCTCGCGCCGGACGCGGACGGCGAGTCTCAACACGCCGGCTCGCCTCCGGTCAGCCGCCGAAAGCGCGCCTGAGCTTGCTGAAGACGCCTTCGTCGCTGCGCAGGTTGTGCGGCGTCATCGTGTCCGCGAGCTGGTCGTATAGTTCGCGCTGCTCGCGACTCAGGTGACGCGGGATGACGATATTCACCACGACACGCAGGTCGCCGGTTCGCCGGGAACGCAGCGCAGGCATGCCGCGGCCCCGGAGCACCAGCGTCTCGTGCGGCTGGGTGCCGGCAGGGATCTCCAGCTCCACGTTCTCATCGACGGTCGGTACCTCCACTGTCGTCCCCAGCGCCGCCAGCGGCGCCGGTACGTCAACTGCGGTGATGAGATCGTCGCCATCGCGCAAGAACCGCGGATCCTCGCGCACACGGACCTGGACATACAGGTCGCCCGGCGGCCCGCCCCGTTCGCCGGCGTGGCCGCGGCCGCCGATCCTGATCCGCTGGCCGTCGGCGATCCCGGCCGGCACGTCAACCGCTACCTTGGCGCGCTCGACGCTTCGCCCGCGGCCCCTACAGACCTTGCACGGCTGGCGGGCGACGCGGCCGTCGCCATGGCAGACGTCGCACGGGGCGGCTCGGACCACCTGGCCGAACGGCGTGCGCGAGACCACCCGAAGCTGGCCGGTCCCCTGGCAGCGATCACAGGTCTCGATTGGCGTCCCCGGCTCGGCGCCGTTTCCGCGGCAGTGCTCGCAGAGCACGACCGCCTCGTAGCGGACCTCAACGCTCGTCCCATGCAAGGCCTTGCCGAGGTCGACCTCGGCGCTGACGGCGACGTCGCCGCCCTGGACCGTGCCGCTGGTCCGGCCTCCGCCGCCGAAGATGTCGCCGAACGGGCTCGCGCCACCGAAGAACGCGTCGAAGATGTCCGATACCGAGCCGAAGCCCTCGAAGTTCGGCGCGTACCCGCCCGTCCTCAGACCCTCGTGGCCGTAACGGTCGTAAGTCGCGCGTTTGTCGGTATCTGAGAGCACCTCGTAGGCCTCGGCCGCCTCCTTGAATTTCCCCTCGGCGTCCGGATCGTGCTTGTTGACGTCGGGATGAAGCTCTCGTGCCAGACGGCGGAACGCCTTCTTGATCTCGGCGTCGCTCGCGTCGCGGGAGACGTCCAGCACCTCGTAGTAATCGCGTGGCATGTTCCTAGCGCTCGTCATACACGTCGGCTACGAAGGTTGACAGCTGGCTGGCCGCTTCCCGCACCGAGCGGATCGCGCGGCCGTAATCCATCCGCAGGGGTCCGATCACCGACACGGCCCCGAGGCGGCGCTGGGGCAAGCCGTAGGCGGCCGCCACGAGCGCGAGCGGATGGAGCGCCGGCGCGTCGTTCTCGGTCCCGATCCTGACCAGCACGTCGCGCTGCAAGAGCGCTGAGCGGACCACGGCCAGGAGCGTCACGCGACGCTCGAGCATGTCCATCAGCGCATTCAGCTCCGAGACGTCCACGAACCGCTGGACGCGGAGCAGGCGCGACGCACCTTCCACGTACATCGTCTCCTGCACGGACTCCTCTAGGTCGGTGAACACGGGCGCAAGCGCGTCCAGAAATGCCGTCTCGGTGCTCGACAGCGACGGATCGTGGAGTCGCTGAAGCAGCATCCGGGCACCGAGACCCAGCCCGACCAGCCGTTCGTTCAGGTAGCTCGCGGCCCAGTCAGCGAGACCCGAATCGACTGGCCCGGCGAATGTGAACATCCGCCTGGTCACGCCGCCGGTCGAGGTGATCACCACTACGATCGCCACCTGCGGTTGCAGCACGAGGACCTCGATGTGCCGGACGGTCGAGGTCTCGATCGGCGGCGCGGTGACGATCGCGAGCAGGTTCGTGACCTGGGAGAGTGTCTCGGTCGTCACGCGCATCGCTTCGTCGAGCTCACGCCGCACGAGCGACAGCGACAGCTGCGGGCCGCTGTCCTGCACCGGCAGCAATCGATCAACGAAGTAGCGGTAGCCGGCCTCGGTCGGAATTCGACCGGCGGACGTGTGCGGGTGCCCAAGCAGGCCGAGCTCCTCGAGGCTCGCGAGTTCGTTGCGGATCGTGGACGGGCCCCACTCGACCTCCTCGGCCAGGACCTTCGAGCCCACGGGCGCGCCGCCCTCGAGATACTCCTCGACGACCTTACGCAGAACGAGTTCCTGTCGGTCAGTCAACACTCATCTGATTGTAGGTCGGCGCCTTACCGCGATCCGGTGGGGTCGCTGGCGGGCTAGGGCGACAGCTCAGCGACCGCGTTGCGGATGATCCGCTGACCTGACTGCACAGCCTGCGAGTCGACGATCGCGGTCCCGTTGGTGACCTCGCGGACGGTGCCGGTGACGACGATCTCCTCGCCGAGCCTACCCAGGCCACGGAACTGCACGGAGAGCCGCTTGAGCGACTCGGGGCCGCCGGCGGCCTCAGTGTGCGCGCGGGCGACCTGAGCCATTGTCCAGAGGCCGTGAAGGATCCGTCCGCGGAGTCCCACCTGCTTGGCGAACTCCTCATCGATATGGATCGGATTGAAGTCGCCCGAGGCGCCGGCGTAGCGCACCGTCACGTACGGGTCGGGCGTGACCCTGAGCTCAATCGTCTCGCCTTGCCTGAACTCCATCCCGATCAGGCTCCTCGCTCGATGTTCGTCCAAATACCGGTGCAGACCGTGTCTCCGCGCTGGTTCTCGGACACCGACTCGAACACGAAGAACCGGAGTCCTCCGCGCTCGGTGACGTCCTTCACGGTCGCCGTCGTGCTGATCTCGTCCCCAGCGACGACGACCGGACCCCAACTGAACTCCTGGCTCCCGTGGACCAGCATCGCAAAGTTGATTCCGACCTCAGGATCGAACAACACTGGGGAGATCGCTCTCGTCGCGTACACGACGGCGAACATCGGCGGCGCGACCAGGTCCGGATACCCGGCCGAGCGAGCCGCCTCGAGCTCGTGGTGCAGCGGGTTGGTCTCGCCGACCGCCGCCGCATACTCCCGGATCTTCTCGCGCCCAACCGCATAGCTCAATGCCGGGTAGGACTTACCGATCGCTTTCGGGTTGACGGGCACGGCGCAGTCTCTCAGATGATCCCCGGAACGGCGCCTCCGTCCACTGACCATGCTGCTCCGGCGACGTTCGCGGCGGCCTCCATGACACAGGCGCGGCCGGCCAATCCGAGGTCCATGAGTCATGATTCTTCCATGGCATTCGCGGGCACCCAGCCGGCCTTCCGTTCGATCTCGATGGAACGCTGATCGACGGCGTCTACCAGCACGTGGTCGCCTGGAGCGAGGCGCTCCAGGAGGCCGGAATCAGCCTGTCGGTCTGGAAGATTCACTGCCGGATCGGGTTGAGTGGCGGGCTGTTCGTCAGCCGGGTGTACGAGGATCCGCGGGACCTGCTCGCCCACCTCGACGAGGTGGGCGTGCGTCGCCCGCTCTAATCGCGCCCGGGAATCGGCGCGGTCGCTGGAAGCCCGCGACGCTTGTACTCGTGGGAATGCTTCTCCGGCAGCTCGGCGAACGCTCCGGCGAGATCGGCGGATGCCGATCTGCTTGTCGCCGGCGCGGCCGCGCGCTAGCCTCTGTAGCGCGGTCGCCTGACCGCAGTCAGAGGAGCACGGCGAAGATGGCAACGCGAGCAAATCTGAGGGCATCGGACGCGGATCGCGAGCAGATCGCAGAGCGTCTGCGCCACGCGACGGTCGAGGGACGCCTGCTGGCAGAGGAGCTCGAGCACCGGCTCGGCGCGGTCTTCTCAGCCCGGACCTACGGCGACCTCGACTCGGTCGTGGCCGACCTTCCGGCCGGGCCGGTGGATCGACGCCATCGCGGCAGCTCGATCTACCCCTGGGTGCTTCCCGCGGTCGCTCTGGCGATCGCGATTCCGATGGCGCTGGCGATCATCGCCACGATCCTGCTCCTGCTGACCGGAGTCGTCGCTATGTGGATGGTGTGGCTCGTGATCGGAGCGTGGTTCTTCGGTCACCGTCGCCATTACTCGGGGAGGCGCCCGCCGCCGCCTCGCCAGGTCTACGGGGCCCGGCGGCCGGATCCGCGCACCGGCTTCTGGCTGTAGCCTCGCCTAGCGGCGCCCGCCTGGCGACGCTAGCCCTTGTCTCCGAGCTCGAGCACCGCCAGGAACGCCTCTTGAGGCACCTCGATCCTGCCGACCTGTTTCATCCGCTGTTTGCCCTTCTTCTGCTGCTCTAGCAACTTACGCTTACGCGTGATGTCGCCGCCGTAGCACTTGGCGATCACGTCCTTGCGGTATGCCTTGATCGTCTCGCGAGCGACGATCCGAGAGCCAATCGTGGCCTGAATCGGCACGTCGTACTGTTGCCGGGGGATCTTCTCGCGCAGCTTCCCGGTCAGCGTACGGCCGGCGTCATATGCCTTGCTGCGATGCACGAGCATCGACAGCGCGTCGATCGGGTCGCCCGCGAGCAGGATGTCCAGCTTGACGAGATCCGATTGGCGCAGTCCGATCAGCTCGTAGTCAAGTGACGCATAGCCGCGAGTGCGCGACTTCAGCTGGTCGAAGAAGTCGAGCACGATCTCGGCCAGAGGCAGGTCGTAGGTGAGTTGCACCCGCTCCGGTGAGAGGAAGTGCATCCCGGCGTGCTCACCGCGACGCTCCTGGCAGAGTTCCATGATCTGGCCCACGAACTCCTTTGGGCTGAGGATCGAGGCGCGGATGTAAGGCTCGCGGATCTCGGCGACCTTACTTGGGTCGGGCATGTCGTTCGGGCTGTGCACAGGCACGACGCTGCCATCGGTAAGCGTCACCTCGTACTCGACGCTCGGCATCGTCGCCAGCAACTCGAGGTCGTACTCGCGCTCCAGGCGCTCGCGGACGATGTCCATGTGCAGCAGGCCCAGGAACCCACACCGGAACCCGAACCCGAGCGCGTCGGAGGTCTCGGGCTCCCAGCTCAGTGCGGCATCGTTTAGGGTCAGCTTCTCGAGCGCGTCGCGGAGGTCCGAGTAATCATCGGAGTCGATTGGGAACAGGCCGCAGAAGACCATCGGCTTGACCTCGCGATAGCCGGGTAGAGGCTCGCGGGCGGGATTCGCCTTCACGGTGAGCGTGTCGCCGACCCGGAGCTTGGTTACATCCTTGATGCCGGTAATCAGGAACCCGACCTCACCCGCGTGGAGCGCCTCGGCCGAGAGCATCTGTGGCGTGAAGAAGCCGATGTCGTCGATGTCCGCCTCGGTGCCGGCCTGCATCGCGCGGATCGCCTCGCCCTTTGTGAACGTGCCGTCTACCACCCGGATGTAGGCGATCACGCCCCTGTACTGGTCGAATTCGGAATCGAAGATCAGCGCCCGGGGTGGGGCAGCGGGATCGCCGCTTGGGGGCGGGACGCGCGCGATCAGCTCGTCGAGGACCTCGATCACCCCTTCGCCGGTCTTGGCGCTGATCCGCCGGACCGCGTTTGCCGGTTCGCCGAGCAGGTCCGCCACCTCGTCAGCCACTCGCTCCGGCTCGGCCCCGGGGAGATCGACCTTGTTCAGGCACGGGATCAGCTCGAGCCCGGATTCGACCGCCAGGTAGGTGTTCGCCACCGTCTGCGCCTCCACGCCCTGCGAGGCGTCGACCACCAGCAGAGCCCCCTCGCAGGCGGCCAGCGACCGTGAAACCTCGTAAGTGAAGTCGACGTGACCAGGGGTGTCGATCAGATGCAGCTGATAGGTCTGACCGTCGAGCGCGGACTGGTAGGAAACCCGCACGGCCTGCGCCTTGATCGTGATCCCGCGCTCACGCTCGAGGTCCATCGAGTCGAGCAACTGGGCCCGCATCGTGCGTGGATCGACGCTATGGGTCAACTCAAGGATCCGGTCAGCCAGCGTCGACTTGCCATGGTCGATGTGGGCGATGATCGAGAAGTTGCGGATGTGAGCCTGGTCGGGCATCTACCTCAAGGGTATTTGGGCGGAGATCGGGACTCCCGCTCAGCCGGCGGTGCGCCCATGCAGGCGGCCCAAGACCAGCGTCTGGATCTGTCGGGCTTCCGGAATCCGCATCGCCAGAACCACCTTGCCGTACAGCACGCACGCGGCGGCGATCGCCACGCCCACCGAGATCAATTGCGCGATGAACGACGCGCCCAATAGATGATCGAGCCCAACCCACAGCCCCCTGGCAACCGCCGCCATGATCGTCGATGCGACCAGGACCCGAACCGTGATCATCAACGTCTGCCCCAGCTCGAGATGCCCGTTGAAGCCAGCCCGCAGCCGGCGCAGCTGCAGCGCGGTCATGATCGCGTTACCCGCGGCAGTGCCGAGCACCAATCCCGCGATCCCCAGGGGCCGATAAAGCGCGAGACTGACGATCACGTCGACGATCATGTTGATCGCCGCGAGCTTCGTGGGGATCCATGGCCGCTGGAGCGCGAAGAACGTTCGCGTGAGCAGCAGGTTCAGACCGGCGAACGGAAGGCTGAATGAGAACCAGAACAGCGCCGTCGCCACCAGATCCGTCGACCGGGAGTTGAACGCTCCCCGCTGGTAAACGAGCTCGGTGATCGGCGTTGCCAGCACCAGCATCAACGCCGCCGACGGAATCAGCAGCAGGTTTATCTGCCGCATCCCGTTACCAAGCGTCCGGCGGATTCCTCCCGCGTCGCGCCGGGCGGCTAGACGGCTCAGAGTCGGAAACAGCACCGTGGCGACGGCGACGCTGAAGATACCCTGGGGCAGCATGTAGATCCGGAACGCGTTGTCGATAGCTCGCGGTGCCCCGCTCGAGACCAGCGATCCGAACACCGAATTGATGAACACATCGAGGTTGATGATCCCGATGCTGATCGTCACCGGCAGGAACAGGAGCAGCACATTGCGGATCCGTGGGTCCCGCCAATCGAGGGTCAAGGACAGCCGGAACTCGACCGTCCGCAGCGCCGAGGCCACCATCAGGAGCTGAACGACCGTCGCCACCAACCACGCGATCGCATACGCGTACACCTGGTCTGGACCGTGAAAATGAGAGTGCAGAACGAGCAACACGAGCAGGATCACGAGGTTCCAGACCGCTGGCGCGAGCGCCGGGATCGTGAATTGGTCGTAGGACTGAAGGATTCCCACCAGCAGCCCGGTGAGGCTGAGCAGCAGCACGACGGGAAACAGCACCTGTGAAAGGCCCGCGGTGAGGCTCGTGGAAAGGTGCTCGCCGGTGAAGATCGGTACGACCAGGCCGGCGACCAGCATCCACACCACGGTCAACGTTCCGAGCGTGATCAGAATGATCCAGAACAGGGCCGAGGCCATCCGGAAGGCCTCCCGTTTGCGCCCTTTCTGCAGCAGCTCGGTGAACACCGGCACGAACGCTGCTGACAGAGCAGCCTGCGAGAACAGGTTGCTGAACAGGTTCGGAATCTGCGACGCGATCGTGAATGCGGACGCGGCTGCGGTCGTCCCGAACAAGCTCGCGGCGACGATCTCGCGCGCCAGTCCGGCGACCCGCGACAACGCGGTTGCGACCGCGAAGATCGCGGTGCTTAGAGCGAGGCGGCGTCGCGGCGGTGGTGGCGGAGATGACGTCGGTTGGCGTTCCGCGGCGATGCCCTGCGTTGACACGGGCGCGCTATAGTACGCACGAGCCGCGGCCGTCCGCGGCTGCTTGCTGTCATGGCCAACATTCACTCACAGAAGAAGCGCATCTTACGAGCCGAGCGGGAGCGACTCGAGAATCGCCGGTACACGTCGAAGATCAAGACGTACTTCCGCCGGCTCGAGCGAGCAGTCGCCGGCGGGGACGCCGACGCTGTCGAGAGTGAGCACCGGGTGCTCGTGCGGACGATCGACAAGGCCGTCAAGCGCGGCGCCCTGCACCGCAACACCGGCGCCCGGAAGAAGTCCCGCGCCGCGCGCGTGCGGCGGGGCACGCTAGACGCGTAACCGGCACGCCTGGCGCCGGCTAGGCAGCCAAAGACCCGATCGCGAGCAGCGCCATCGTATCCTCGCTGGCGGTGCCCGAACCGCCTCCGCGCGAGGCCAGCTCGAGGTCGGCCATTTGCACGATCGCTCGGCGTAACTTGTCAGTGCCGCTGGCGCGGGCATCCTCGATCAGCCGGTCTGCCGCCCGAGAGGGCATTCTGAGTCCTCGTTTGATCTGTGCGGGCGCCTGTCCGGCTTCGATCGCCTGCGCGATCTCGTGGGCCACCCGCAGTCGCTGCGCCATCCAGTAGAGCATCCCCGGGACGCGCTCGCCCTGAGCCCGCAGCGCCAGGTAGATCGCAGTCGCCGCGCGGCTGTCTCCGCTCACGAGCGCCTCGGCCAGCGACCACACCTTGCGCTCGGCCGAGGAGGCGATCACCCCCTCCACGTCGGCGGCGTCGACGCGGGCGCCCGGCTCAACGCCGATCGCCAGCTTCTCGAGCTCGCGCAGCAGTCGTTGCTGGCGCTCGCCAACGTGGTCGATGAGCAGTCGGGCCGCGTCGGGCGCGAGCGTGAGCTGAAGCTCGCGGGCGCGTGCGATCACCCACTTCGGAAGCTCCCACGGCTTGACGCTCGCCTCGGCGCTGATGTCGCCGCCCGCCTTGCGAACGGCGTCATGCAAGCTTTTCGGGGCCTTGAGCCTGGAATCCTCTCGCGCAAAGAAAGCCACGGTGGTCTCAGGTGGCAGCGCTTTCAGCCCCGCCTCTAGCGGCCCGAGCTCTTTGTCCTTCCACCGCTCGACGCCATCCACGACGATGAACCGCCGTCCGAAGGCAAATGTCATCGCACTGAGCGCGTTCGCGACGGCCTCCGGGGTGGCCCGATCGCCCTCGAACAGCTCCAGTCCTTGGGCGCCGCTTTCGGACTGCGCAAGCGCTCGCAGCCGAGCGCGCCGCTCGGCGATCCGCCCGTGGTCGTCGCCGTGGATCAGATACAGGGACTTGAACGTGGGCACGCTCGCCAGTTTAGGCACGGCCCTCGACGCGTCTGCCGGTCGGCCCGCGGGCGCCGAGCTCGAGCGCTCGAGCCACCGGCGATCAAAGCATCGGCCGCGCGCGGGATCAGGCTCGCCTGCGCTGGCCGCACGGACTAGCGAACTACGACGTTGACCAGTCTGTCGGGCACGACGATTACCTTTGCCACCTCGTGCCCGTCCACCCGGCCCTGGACACCGCTGGTCGCCCTGCACAAGCGCTCGAGCTCCTCGCGAGCCGCCCCGGTGGGTGCGGTCACGCGATCGCGCACCTTGCCGTTGACCTGACAAACGAGCTCAAACGTCTCCGCGACCAGCATCGCCGGATCGGCCGAGGGCCACGGCTGATCCCAGACGCGACCGCCGCTCAGCATCTCGTACACCTCGGCGCCCAGATGAGGTGCGAACGGGAACAGCAACGAGGCAGCGGTCGCGACCGCGAAGCGCCGAGCCGCGAGCTCAGCGCCCGGGTGGCGATAGAGCTCGTTGACCAGTTCCATGATCGCGGCGATCGCGGTATTGAACGCGAAGCGCCCAACCAGGTCGCCGGTGACCTTGTCGATCGCCCAGTTGGCCTTGCGGACCAGGACGAGCGCGCTATCGCGCGGATCTTCGGGCTGCTCTACGGCTCCGGGCTCGCCCGCCAGCTGATCGCCGAGCCGCCATAGGCGCCCCAGGAAGCGGTACACACCTTCCACCCCACTGTCCGACCAGGCTGCGTCCTGCTCGGGTGGCCCCATGAAGAGAACGTAACAGCGCGCAGCGTCGGCGCCGAAGCGTTCGACAATCTCGCTCGGGGCGACCACGTTTCCCTTCGAGCTGGACATCTTGTAGCCGTCGGAGCCGAGGATCATTCCCTGCGTGAACAACGACTGGAAAGGCTCCTGGACGTCGAGCAGCTCCATGTCCGCCAGCGCCTTGACGAAGAAGCGCGCGTACATCAGGTGCAGGATCGCGTGCTCGACCCCGCCGATGTACTGGTCGACGCTCATCCAGAACTTCAGCACGTCGCGATCCCACGCGGCGTGGTCATTGCGGGCGTCGCAATAGCGCAGGAAGTACCAGCTCGAGTCGACGAACGTGTCCATCGTGTCGGTCTCGCGCACCGCGTGGGCACCGCAGCGCGGACAGCTCGTGTTCACCCAGTCCTCGGCCGCGGCCAGCGGTGAGCGGCCCTTGGGCTGGTACTGCTCGATCTCAGGCAGCTCCACGGGCAGATCAAGCTCGGGAACCGGAACCATTCCGCACTCGTCGCAGTAAACGATTGGAATCGGGCAACCCCAGTACCGTTGGCGCGACACCAGCCAGTCGCGAAGCTTGTAGTTGACGGACGGGAATCCCTCGCCTTCGCGGTCCAGCCAGGCGACAATCGCGAGTTGACCGTCGACCGCGTTCATACCTGAGAACTGGCCCGAGTTGATCAGCTGCTCGTGCTCTGAATGGGCCAGAAACGGTAGCCCCTCGGGAGCCTCGCCTTCGGCGGGCGCCACCACTTGGCGGATCGGCAGTCCGAAAGTCACGGCGAAGTCGTAGTCCCGCTGATCGTGCGCCGGCACCGCCATCACGGCACCGGTCCCGTACTCCATCAGCACATAGTCGGCCACAAACATTGGCAGCTGCTCGCCGTTCACCGGATTGGTGACGCTCCGCCCAAGCGGCACGCCGGTCTTGGGCTTATCGGCGTCGCCGCGGACCTCGACCGACTCCGTCAGCGCGCGGTTGACGTAGTCATGCACCCGCTGTTCGTATTCGGTCCCCTCGGCCAGGCGAAACACGTCCGGATGCTCGGGGGCCATCACGAAAAAGGTTGCGCCGAACAGTGTGTCAGGGCGGGTCGTGAACACCGGGTAGTCGATCCCCAACTCATCGCAATGAAACGTGACCTCGGCGCCGACGCTGCGGCCGATCCAGTTGCGCTGCATCGCCTTGACGTGCTCGGGCCAGTCGATCTGATCCAGATCGTCCAACAGGCGGTCGGCGTAATCGGTGATCCGGAAGAACCACTGCTCCAGTTGACGCAGCTCGACCTCGGCCCCACACCGCTCGCAATGTCCATCGATCACCTGCTCGTTGGCCAGCACGGTCTGGTCGTGCGGGCACCACTTGACGGCGGCTTCCTTGCGGTACGCGAGACCGCGCTCGAACAGCTTCAGGAAGATCCACTGCGTCCAGCGGTAGTACGAGGGCTCATGCGTGCCGAACTCACGGCTCCAATCGATCGAGATCCCCCAGCGATGAAACCAGTGCCGATACGCCGCGATCGAGCGGTCTGTCGCGATGCGAGGCTGAACGCCTGTGCTGATCGCATTATTCTCCGCGGGCAGGCCGAAGGCGTCATAGCCCATCGGGTGCAGCACGAGCCGCCCGGCGCGCCGATGGAAATGGGCGATCGCGTCGCCCAGCGCGTAGTTCTTCAGATGCCCGATGTGCGGCTCGCCACTCGGGTAAGGGAGCATCTCGAGCACGTAGGCCTTCTCCGCCGCCGCCGGGTCGCGGGCTAGTTCGTTGGAGACCTCCCACGTCCGCTCGCGCGACCACACCTCCTGCCACTTGGGCTCGATCTGCCGTGGGTCGTAACGGTGTTCAGCCATCGTCATGATGAGGTTACTTCGCGATGCCTTCCTGACGAGCGCCGACCGCTCCCCGCCGCCGCCGGCGCCTCGCTCCGCTCGACAACCCGGGCTGAGCATGTATTACCCTTGTCATGACTCGCTTTCGAAGGGGCTATAGCTCAGCTGGGAGAGCGCTTGCATGGCATGCAAGAGGTCGCCGGTTCGAGCCCGGCTAGCTCCACTGAAGAAAGCGCTGCAAATTGACTAGTTTGCAGCATCTCATCGGTGGCGACGTGACGATATTTCTGCCGAGAGAATGCATTTTGCGACCGTTTCTCGGCAGAATTCAGGCTAATCCGAGGGCAAGGACGGCCTGTCATCGTGATCCGGAATCGTGCCGTACGCCGGGGACGGAACCGGTGTCATCGTCGATCACGGGCAGCGCGATCGGGCTGGCCGGGTCGTACGCGACCGCCGGCACCGCGCCGGCCATGATCTCGTCGAACGCGCGTCCCCACTTGGCTCGGTCGCGGGACCGGGAGACGCGCGCGTAGATCTCGAGCGTGAGCCGCGCGCTCTCGTGACCGACCTGATCCTGCACGTAGGTGATCGGCGCCCCGGCCTCTGCCATGAGGGTGATGTACGTGCGGCGGAACACGTGCGCCGAGAGGCCGGTCGGCAGCGGCGCCAGACCCCGTTCGACCCTCAGCGCTGCCGCCGCCCGCTCGACCGGACCGATCACGCGGCGGTTCATGTTGTCCTTGTCGCGGAACGTCGCGTCGCGGGTGGGGAAGACCGGGTCCTCGGGCCGAGCGTCGCCGAGGCTCGGCTTGTAGGTGAGGAGTTGCTGTCGGAGCCATGGGGTCATGTCGATCTCGCGGACGCCGCGGTTGGTCTTCGACGCCGGGATGCGGATCTTGCACCAGTGGAAGTCGAGGTCCTGCCAGCGAAGCAGGCAGAGCTCGCTGTTGCGGGTGCCGCTGGCGGTCAGCGTCGCGATGATCGCCCGGCGGCGGGACACGATCCGCGGCCGGTGCCGGGTGTACAGCCAGCACACGCCGCCCTGGCTCATGTCGAGCTGCTCGGCGATCTGCTTGACGGTCAAGCCCTCCTCGTCCCGCAGGCGGCGTACCTCGCGCGCCTTGCGCTCGGTCTCGGGCCTGACCGGATTGTCGACGCGCTCGGCGGCCTCCAGCAGCGTGATCACCTCGTCGGGCTCGAGCCAGTCGCGGACCGTCTTCTTTGGAACCTTCACGCGCCGCTTCTTGTCCCGGGCTGGGTTCGCGGCGAAGTCGATGTCAGGCCTGCGGACGGCCTCGTCGAGGATCATCGCGAGCAGGCCGATCGACATGTTGATCGTCCGCTCGCTCAGCCTCATCGGCCTGTCGTTCCAGTCGCGCAGCGGCCTGCCGCTCGCGCGTGCGGCCCGGATCCGCTGCATGAGCATCAGCCGCTGCTTCTTGTAGCTGTCGACCGCCGACCACGTGATCTGCGACAGCCGGATCCGCTCGAAGTACGGCGCCAGGTGGTGCTCGAGCAGGTTCTCGTTGAGATCCCGCGTGTTCGGTGCCGTCTCGACGGCATGCTCGGCGAGGAACGTGCGCGCGAACGCGCCGAAGGGCGGGTCGCGATCCTCGGGTCGGGACGGCGTCCGGCGTCGGGATGTATGCCCGGGCCGCGACGAGCCGCTCGAAGTTCTCGAGCTCGATTTCCGCGCGGCGGTGGGACCATCCCTCGCTCGCGAGGCCACAGCGCTCGTATCGCCTGACCCCGTCCTGATCGAAGAACCGCACGCCGAAGCCGGCGTCGCCGCTCTTGCGTGTCCACGTCTCAACGCTCCCGGTCTTCGGGCGACCGCGCTTGCGGCCCTTCCTGGCGCCTGGTTGCTGTGGCGGGTTCCGTTTGGATGCTGAGCCGTGTCCTCGCGTCGGCATGAGCGGGAACCCTACGCCCGACGAGCCGCGGGGTCCATAGCAGGCAGCGGCCGTGAGACGAGGCGCCGGCGGCTTCTCTTCGCCCTGGGCGGCTGCTCGGGGGGCGCAGCGCTCAGATCGGGCCCGGCGTCGGGCTGCCTCAGCTCCTCGACCGCTCGTGGATCGAACCGTAGCCGCGCCTTCGGGCCGTCGCCAAGCTTGATCACCCCGAGGCGGCGCTGATGGGCATAGACCCATTTCGGGCTCATCTTCAGGCGCTCTGCGACCTCGGCCACCGTCAACAAGTCTGGGGGGTCAGCCCCGGTCGCGGTGCCGGCCTCGCGCACAAGCTCGAGGAAACGCCTCGCTACCGCATCGATCAGTTCAGGATGCAGCCAAGGCGCGTCGTTGGCACCGATGCCATTGACATCCGGACGTTCACTCGGGCGCATGCCCGCCTCCCGGCAACTTCGTCTGAGCTCTCGACTGGTGGCCTGGCTGCGAGGTGTCCTCCTGGCATTCCTGATCGCTCTCGTCGCACTCGCGGAGCTCTTGCGATCGGGTTACACCGCGCTGCGGGACGCTCGCGTCCGACAAGGGTCGGGTTCCTTCGCTTCGCGGTGTCCCGAGTTTCTGCGCGAGCCGCTTCTGGAGCGTGGCATGGAGCAAGTGTCGCGGCAGCAGGGCGACGGTGAACGACGTCGGTGAAAGCAGCGCCTCGAGCCGTTCCTCGTTCCAATCTGAGTTGCGGACGGCGAGCACGACCTCGACGAGGACCTGTTCGCACCATTCGCGGACCTGGGCCTCGATCACGGTCCGGGCGCCGGGCACGCCCTGGTAGCGGTAGCACCAGTGCGTGATCAGGTCGCTGATCGCCCGGAAGTCTGAGTTGATCGTCAGCTCGTGCCGGCCGGGGTGGTAGCGGGCAGCCTGGTCTTCGAGGTCGCCGGCCGCGCGGGTTCCATCGCATGCCGAGGTCCAGGCGACGTCGGGCAAATCCACGGTCATCAGAGTGTGCGCCTCGTTATCTGGGTCAATCGCCGGCGGCTCGCCGCCCTCGGGCCCACGCCCGAGCTCACCATCAGGACATGCGCTCACCGGATACGCGGCCGGCTCGTCACTGCGCGGCGCGGACGCCCCGGCCGGTGGGTTCGCAGATTCTTCTCCCCTGCTTCCGGTCGCCGACTTTCCGGATGGCGGCCTTGGCGACCGCGGCGGACGGTAGCGGCTGAGCCGGTAGATAGGCAGGAGCGCGGTGACGCGGCTGCGGATCGCCTCCTGGCGCGGCAGGCAGTCGGCGCCGGCCGCCCTTTCTTGGAGTCGCCCGACCTCATCGGGCATTCTGGCGGCGAACTCCTCGCCCCACCGGGACCACGGCAGCGGTTCGTGCTCGAGCAGCAGCACCGTGCGGGCGGTGTTGGATTCGAGACGACCGGCTTGGCCCCGCGGCTCGAGGTGCAGCACTACGCGTTCGTAGCCGAAGCGGATGCCGAAGTCCTGAAGGCGCCCGTACCTGCCTCGGGTCTGCGGCAGCACGTCGTAGAGCTCATCCCCGAACACCGCAGCGGCGTGACCGGTGGAAGCCCACAGAACGGCTTCGCGCCGCCGGCCGCGGTGATCGTCGTCGAGCACCCACCAGTCCGCGACCGCGTCGCTCAGCTGCACCGCGCCCGCCGCGACGGCGTGGCGCTCGAGGTGGTTCCGCTCGCCGCAGATCCGCCGCAGCTGCCCCGGCTCGCCGCGGCCAAGATCCTCGCGCACCAGCACCTCGACCCGCACCGGGAGACGCACGAACCGGCCGTTGAGGTAGCGGGTGATCCATTGCCGCCGGGCCTCCTTCACGCTAGGCGGCGCCTGCGTAGTGTCGTGCCGCTGATGCTGGCCGAGCAATACGACCTGGGTGCCGTGATCCTGGCCGCGCAGAAGCCAAGGCTTCTCCGCTTCACCCAGCGGCCGCCAATAATCGCTGCGGCCATCCGCCCAGCGCTGCGGTTCGAGCCCCCACCGCCCGTCGGGGTGGCGCTTGAAACACACCAGGGAGCCTTGGCCATGGTGCCAGGAGCGGTATTCGAGTCCGGGGGGTTCCGGGAGCCCGCGGCCACCTTTGCTCCTACGCCGAAGTTCCCGGTCAGCGACTGCTCGCGACCACTCGCCGCCAGCTGGTTGATGTAGTGGCGCAGCTGCCCGGCGGTCATCCCAATCCCGGTATCGATCACCGACAGCTTCCGCACCCGGCCGTCGGAGGCGTCAAACCGCTCCCAGTCCAGATCCCACACCACCCGGCCGCCGGTATCAGCGCCCAGCGCCGCGATCGCATCGAGCCCGTTGACGGTCAGCTCACGCAGACCCTGAAGGTCCGTGCACTCGCTGCCGAGGCGCTCGACCAGGAAGCTCGGGTTGGCGACCTGCAGCTCATGCCATCCCGCGGACGCCGCCGTGTACTCGACGGCGAGCGGAACCTCCTGGCGTTTGGACTGGGCGGCTGGCATCGAGCGCGGATCCTGGCAGTCGAAACGGCTTCCTTTAGAGAAGTACCGGATCGGGCGGCGTAAGCCCCTGCTATCACGCCCCGAGGCGCGCTGGGGCGCGTAATACGGTCCCGCCATACACCACGGCGGCTTTCACGGTGGCGGTCACAACATCTGAACCCGGGCGACGGCGGGAGCTTTAGCCCAGCTCCCGCCGTTCTCCCATCCCAGGCGCTCCGCTACGTCAGCCGCTCGCCAGCTTATACGGCGAGTCGCCTTTCGAGGCGGCTGCGGCCTGCACCGGTCCGACCCAAAACACCTTGCCGGACCCGTCCGTCGCCTGCCTGAACCCGAGCTGCCGAAGCCGCGCCGTGCCCAGCGTCGGCGACACGCCACCGACCGGGATCACGTCATCAGGCTTCACGCCCGCATATCCGTACGGGGCGACCGTCGCACCATAGGTAGCCTGGTTCTCCAAGCCCGTCATGACCGCACGCGGATTTGACAGATCGACAGGCGCGCTACTCATCAACGCAGACAGGTATCCGCCCGTCTCAGCATTGAAGTTCGCCGTCATCTGCGCAATCACGTTCGCGTAGCTGACGGTACCGTTCCCATCGCTGGGTGCGATGCTGAGGTTCGGCATCAACGGCAGCGCGTCAGGCGACGCGCTGCCGCCCTCATCCGCGCTAGCAGCCGAAGCGGAAACGCACGGAACGGCAACAGCGGCCAGTGCCACGAATGAAGCAACAACTCTCTTCACTTTCATTGACTTCCTTCCTTCGATTTGTGGATTGGTCTTCCCGCCTGCATAGTTGACTGGTGGACCTCCTTTCCGATTCGGATGACGGGAAGGTCGGTTAGGGGTCCGTATTCGGAAGGTCATGGCGACTGTTCCACCCACGGAATCCCGAAGAACCGCCACGGCCACCACTGCCAGCCCTCGTGCCGTGACGCTCGCTCGACCCTCCTCATCACATCGCTGATGAGGAGGCGGGAGTGGACGTCTAGCTCGCTGCCGGGGCTTCGACGTTGCAAACCCGGCCGCGGGACCAGTCGACGCTCGCTTTCGCATCTCTGCTGGGTAAGTACCGGGGCGATCGCCATAACCCCCCACAGAACCGTCACCCACTTCTTCCTCGAGGAAGGACATCTGTGGGAGCGAGCACCGTGAGCGAGCCTCCTACGGAACCCCGCCGGCCCCGGGCTCAAGCTCTCCGTATGCGGCCGTGCTATGCCGCCGCCGCGTTCAAGCGTCTGGGAACGCGTCGGCGCGGACGACCACCCAGCTGCCGTACACCTCGCTCACCGTGCTCGCCGGCGGCCATTCGCCGTCGTGCAGCCGGCCGAGCGCCTCGTGCCCGCGCCTGCTCGCATGGGTGCGCGACCAGTCGTACGACGATGGGGGCCTGCCGTAGCGGGCCTGCCAGGCGCGCATCGCCTCGCGCACCCGCTCGCGCGTCCACTCCTGGGCGATCGCGCCGGGGTGGCAACGCTCGCAGGATTCGTACGCGTCGCCCTTGCCGCCGCGCGGGCTGGTGGGCGCGCCGCAACTGCGGCATACCCCCTGGTAGCGGGCCTTGACCTGGCGCGCCTTCTCGCCGGCCGGGTCGTAGGTGCCTAAAAGGCGTTAGCCTGGATTATCGTAGGGGGCTTGTTCACCGCGTTGGGGGCGGTTGCTGGTGGGCGTGGGCGGTTTGTGGCTGTAGGGGCGGGCTTTTTCGCGCGGTCTGGGAGCCCGGCTGGGGTGATTCGGTGGACTAGGCTGGCGGCTGTATCTGGGGTGGTTGGCTGGCGATCGGGCGCTCGGATGGCGGCAACCAGCAATGATTGCTGACTCATTGGCCCTTGTCGGCGGCTCCGTCCGCATGTACTGCAACTATACGTTAGACGTCAGTCCACTAGTTCGGCCCCCCAGTCGCATCTCGAAGAGCACTCTGATGACCAGATCGCTCTCGCAGATGCGATGCTTCGTGGCGGAAGGGTTCGTCAGCGCAACGAGGCGATGCCGCCGACGTCGACAATCGCGCGGCGGCCGATGCTGGGGCGGCCGTGGTTGGCCTCAAGCCAGGCGCGGATGTGCCGGACGTAGGCGCGCTCGTCGTCGTGGCGGTTGGCGTGCAGCTGCATCAGCATCAGCATCCGGTTGGTGCGCTCGCGGTTCTTCAGCCCGTAGGCGCGCGGCTTGATCGAGGCGCGGATCGGGTTGATGAACGCGTCCAGCGGCGAGGTTGACAGCGGCATGTCGGCGGGCCGCTTCCAGCGGAGTCCGCGTCGGTTAACTGGTCCTCGACGATCTGGCCGGTGGTGTTCAGCCACTCGCTCAGTCGGGGGATGCCGGCGGCGTGGCACCGCTCTTGAAACGGCGTCCAGAACGAGGGGCCGGTGAACGCCGCCTCGGCGTCGGGGAGCAGCTCGTCGATCGCCTCCTGGTGCTGGGGCTCTTCGGTCCGGAGCTTGCCCATCAGCCGCTCCAGCGCGTGGCGCAGATGCCACTCGCACAGGTGCAGCTCGGCGTCGGGGAAGCGCGCACCAACCGCGTTCGTGAGGCCGTGGTCGTTGTCGCACACGACCCGCGGCGGCGCCCCGTCGAGGGCACCGAGGAACGCCTCCCAGTCAGCCTGGGACTTGCTCGTGAACGCCTCCACGCGCCACAGCTTCGGGCGGCCGCCCTCATACCCCAGCGCGGAGAAGATCCGGAACGCGATCCGGTGGCGGCCGGTGTCAGGGTCCCGGACCCTGAACGGCAAGTCATCCAGCAGCAGCGACCCGCTGGCGGGCCACGCGCGCAGGCGGTAAGGCTCGAACACCACCGGCGCGAACACCTCGACCCAGTCAGACACCAGCGACCCATGCCGCGAGAACCGCAGCTCCCCGCTACCAGGGTCCGACCGCAGCCGCTTCGCGCGCTCCCGCGCCACCAGCGCCGCGTCCCGGTAGGTCGAGCCGGCCCCGACCATCTGCAACGCCTCGGCGATCCCCAGCGCGACGAACTGATACTTGCGCGCCGCGTGCGGACCCTCGTGGAGGTCGACGTCGCGCTCGCACATCTCGCACGCGTCCGCCCAGGACTCCTCGCGCGGCAGCATCTCGGTGAAGCGATGCGGGGGAATCGCCGTTGGCCGGCAGACACCTGTAGTACTGCCGCCGGTGCTCCGGCGGGCCGTAGTGGCCGTCGAACCGCACCCGCGACCCAGCATGCTCCGGCCTCGGGCAGACCGCCCTCGCGCTACTCCAGCTCATGCCCTGCGACGACATCTGGCGCGCCAACATAGACGGCACGCCGGACGGGCATCGCATCTAAGAGAGCAATCTCCCTCTCAAAGTGCTCTCGGAGATGCGACTGGGGGGTTCGGCCTAGTAGATGGCTTCACGTTCCGGCCATGAGCAGTTCACGCGGCCCTCGCAGCCAAACCAGCGCCGCTACGAGGCGCTGCGCGCGTACTTCGTCGAGGGCGTGTCTGCTGAGGAGGTGGCCGAGCGGCTGGGGTACACGCGGGCGAGCGTCGAGACGCTGGTGCGCGACTACCGCCAAGGCCGGCTCGGAGAGCTGTTCGCCGTCCCGCGGCCAGGGCCCAAGCGCCAGCCCAAGAAGGACGCCGCCCGGGAGCGGGTGATCGAGCTGCGCCGCCACCGCCACGGGCTTGATCAGATCGTCGCTGAGCTCGCGCGCGCGGGCACGCCTTTGTCACGCACCGCGGTGTGGGAGATCTTGGGGGACGCGGGGCTCGCGCGGATGCCGAAGCCCGCCGCCGCGCCTGAGCCCCCGGCGGAGCCAGAGCGGCTTCGGGCCTCGAAGGTGCGCGTGCTCGAAGACGACGAGTGGCCGACGGCTGGCAGCATGCCGACCGCGCACGCCGGCCTGTTCCTGCTCTTGCCCGAGCTGATCGCGTTGGATCTCCCCGGGCTGGTGAAGGCAGCCGCCTGGCCGTCCACCAGCCAGCTCGGCGCGCTGCGCTCGGTGCTGTCGCTGATCGCGCTCAAGCTCTCGGGTCGCCGCCGACGCAGCCACGTGCGCGATGTCGTGCACGACCCGGCGCTGGGAATCTTCGCAGGGCTCAACGTGTTGCCGAAAACCTGGCATCTGAGCACCTACAGCTACCGCACCACCCGCTCCCAGCAACTCGCGCTGTTCGAGGCGCTGCAGCCGCGACTGCGTGACGCCGGGCTGCTTGGCGAGTCGGGCCTGAACCTCGACTTCCACACGATCATGAGCTACGGCGAGGGCGAGATCCTCGACAAGCACTACGTCCCCCGCCGCTCGCAGCGCACCCGCTCGGTGCTGACGTTCATCGCCCAAGACGGCGAGCAGCGCACCATCCTCTATGCCAACGCCGAACTCACCGCGCGCCAGCAGTCAGGCGAGGTGATCGACTTCTGCCGCTTCTACGAGCGCACCCACGGCACCCTGCCCAAGCTCTTGGTGTTCGACCAGAAGCTCACCACCCAGGAACACCTCGCCGAGCTCGACGACATGGGCGTCGGGTTCATCACCTTGCGCCAACGCTCCCCTGCCCTGATCGCAAAGCTCGAGGCGCTCGACGCCGCCAACTGGACCTGCGACGCGAGGTCGCACGCATATGAGTGAACACGTTGATTGGAGGTTCGACGAATATCGAAGGCGTAGTTCCGGGCCCGTGCTCGGGGCCTGGCCTCGGCCTGACGTGCGTCGCCGGCGTCCCCGGCGGGGTTCGAAGCATCAGGCAAAAGCCCAAGAGCGCCCGTTCCATCCGGGGGCCACAGGCGAGAGGCAGATCGGACGGGTGAAGAACTTAAACCTCTGGCTGATGTCTCGTGAGGACGAGCTCCGCCGATGGGATGCAGCAGCGGAGTACAGGGACTGGCCGCTGAGAAGCGGCAGGCGCCGGTTGAGGAGTCCTCTCAACCGGGAAGAGCACCGCCGTCCCCGGGGCACAGGAGGCACCCACCCCGGTCGTAGCTCGTGCGTGCGAAACGCGGTAACCCCCGTCGGGGTCCGGTGCTGTTTGACCGGTAAGCCGACCGTGAGGAACGCCCAACTCCCCGGCGGGAATCTGATGATCGAGAAGACGTCCTGTGTCAACCCCCCGAGCGAAGAATTGTTTGAGCCCCCTGGTGAGCGTGCTCGTGCTCGGGCATGTTAGGACCCCTGTCGGGCGGAGGAGGGCTGCGCTGCGCGCAGCTCCTCTCAGCAGGGCATTTGCTGGCCCTGTGAGCGCTACGTGTTATGTGGCGCTACCGGCTAGCGAAGCGCGTTCGGCCCGTCAAGGGCCGCCGCTACGCGGCTCGCTGCGCTCGGCCCTGACGGGCCACCTTTGACTGCCCGCCCTTGCTCCGCTCTTTTGGCGGTGAAGGTCACCGTCGACGATGACGGCAGGCTTCACCTCTCGGCGCTGGAGGCGATTCCCGATCCGCCGAGCCTGACCGAGCTGCGCAAGCTGGTCGGGGTGATGCTCCCGCGGATTGGGCTGCCGGAGGTGATCGTCGAGGTGATGTCCTGGCTGGCGGGGTTCGTCGGGGCGTTCACGTCGGTCTCCGGCGGCCGCACCCGGCTTGAGGATCTGCACGTCTCGATCGCCGCGTGCCTGTCAGCGCACGCGATGAACATCGACTTCGCGGAGCTCGTCAAGCGCGGCGTCCCCGCGCTTGAGCGCGGCCGACTCAGCCATGTCAACCAGAACTACCTCGGCGCCGAGACGTACGTGCTCGCCAACCCCTACCTGGTCGAGCATCAGGCCGGGATCCCGTACGCGCAGGCGCTGGGAGGCGGGATGGTCGCGGGGATCGACGGGATGCGGTTCGTCGTCCCGGTCCCGTCGATCTACGCGCGGCCGAACCGCAAGTACTTCGGTCCCGACCGCGGCGTCACCTGGCTGAACATGATCTCCGACCGGGCTGTCGGCCTGGCGGGCAGGGTCGTCTCAGGCGCGCCCCGCGACTCGTTGCACGCACTCGATGTCGCGTTCAGCCTCGATCACGGCCAGCGACCGGACATCCTGATCTCCGACACCGGCGCCTACTCGGATCTGATGTTCGGGCTGTGCAACCCGCTCGGGATCGAGTACCGGCCCGAGCTTGCCGACATGCCCGACCAGCGCGCCTGGCGAGCCGAACCTCACGCCGACTACGGTCCGCTGAACACACTCGCCCGCGGCAGGCTAGACCTCCCGAAGATCGGCCGCCACTGGCCGGACATCCTGCGCGTGATCGCCTCGATCTACACCGGCACGGTCAGGGCCTACGACGTGACCAGGGTGCTGCAACGCGACGGGAACCCGACGCCGCTCGGGGAAGCGATCCAACACTACGGCCGGATCCACAAGAGCCTCCACATCCTCCAGCTGATCGATGACGACAGCTACCGGCGCGACATCAAGTGGATGCGCAACCTCCAGGAAGGCCGCCACGCGCTCGCCCGCAAGGTGTTCCACGGCTCCAAGGGCGAGCTGTATCAACGCTACCAGGAGGGGATGGAGGACCAGCTCGGCGCGCTCGGCCTGATCCTCAACTGCATCGTCTTGTGGAACACCGTCTACATCAACGCCGCGCTCCAGCAGCTCCGTGCCGCCGGATACCCCGTGCTCGACGAGGACGTGGTCAGGCTGCATCCGTTCATGCGCCGCCACCTCGGCGTGCAAGGCGACTACTCGTTCATGCTGCCGGCGCTCGATGGGCGACTGCGAGAACTGCGCGACCCGACCGAAGGCGAAGACGAGGACGACGACGAGGAGTAATCAAGAACACTGACGGCGACTCCGGCCTCTACTGCGACCTATGTTCCAACTCGGTAGTCCCGTGGATTTCGTGGCGCCTGCTCGGGCATGCGATGTCACCGAGCCAGGGGCTGATCCCCGGGCCCGGCGGTCAGCCGTCGCGGCTCAGTCGGGCAAGTGCAGCTCGGGCGAGGATCTCCGCGGTCAAGCCGATTGCGCGCTCGTCGATGTCGAAGTCGGGCGCGTGGTGCGCGCCGCATCCCTCGCCGCCTGCTCCGACAGCGATGAAACCAGCCGGGACGCGCTCGGCGACGTGAGCGAAGTCCTCGCTTACTGGGACGATTCCTGGATCGATTACGGTGGCTCCCGCCGAGTCCGCGGCGTCGCCAAGCAGCGCCGTTGGCTCTTTCTTGCAACGCAGCACGGGCAGTGTCGCCAGCACGCGCAGGTCGTGGTTCACCCGCAGCGCCGCACACACCGCCGGTGGCGATCTGCTCCATGCGCGCCAGCGCTCGGTCGCGGACGGTCGGATCCAGCCAGCGCAGGGTCCCGCGAAGCGTCACCCTGCTCGCGATCACATTCGCAGCCATCCCTCCCTCGATCGAGGCGATCGTCAGGACCAGGGTTTCGGTCGGTGATGTCTCACGGCCAGCGATCGATTGCAGCGCGCTCACGAGTTGCGCGGCGGCGAACACGGTATCCCGAGCCTCATTGGCGATGCCGGAGTGACCGCCACCGCCCTCAACGGCCAGCTCGAAGAAATCCGCGCCGACCAGGAACTCACCAGCGCGAGTACCTACTAAGCCGAACGGCATTGGGCTGAAGACGTGGGCGGCGATCGCCTCGTCGACGCCGTCAAGCGCTCCGTCGGCGATAACCGCCAGCGCCCCGGCCCCGACCTCCTCAGCGGGCTGAAACAGCAGACGAACCCGTCCCGCCAACGATCGAGCGTACGGCGCAAGCAACGAAGCGGCACCGAGCAGCGCGCTCGTATGTGCGTCGTGGCCGCACGCGTGCATCCGCCCAGGTACCCGCGAGCCGTACGACCGTCCAGGCGTCTCTTCCAAGGGCAAGGCGTCCATGTCAGCGCGCAACAGCAGCGTCGGACCTGAGCGTGCACCATCGATGTCGGCGATCACGCCTGTGCCGCCCACCCCCGTTTGCGGCTCGAGCCCGAGCGTACGCAGCCGGTCGGCCACGAGCTCCGCCGTGCGATGCTCAGCGAACGCGAGCTCGGGTTGCTCGTGCAACGCCCGACGGATCGCGACCAGCTCGGGCTCAAGCGCAGCGCGGTCCCGGGCGAGCTGCTCGAACACGCGCAGAGCATATTGGCGCCCAGCGAGCTGTAGCGATCACGACGCCAATCGACTCGGGTACCACCAATTCTTTGGACACCAGCTTTCTCGACCGACCAGGCACCCCCGATGGCGCAGGCGGCTTTCCCCTCTGCGCGGATAGCGCGTACGGCGACACGACCGCTCCACCGCCGGAGCTCGCAGCGTCCCGTGCTAGCCAGGCGCCCGGATGTTGCAAGCACCAGAGCAGCAGCGCGCCGCCGGCGGTGGCGCTGCCGGTTGCGGACACAAGCAGTCGTCTCAGCGCTCCGGTCTGCGAATGAATTGGACTAGGTCGATTCCGACGCGCTGAATCCCCCGTATTCACGGGGCGGTCGGCCTTTAGTTTCGATGTGAACTGGACTAATGTCCTCTTGATCAATCTGCAGCACCCGACCGCGGAGCGGGTCGCCGGCTACCAGGCGTGGCAGAAGCTGGGCTACTACGTGACGAAGCGCCCCGACGACGTGCCCGAGGGTCGGTGGGCGATCCGCATCTGGGCTAGGTGCGCGCCGAGCCAGAAGCGTCTGCAGCAGTGGCGTGACGCGGGCGCCGACCCCAACCAGAAGCCCAAGGCGACCTACAAGCTCGTGAGCGTCTGGGCCCAGGACCAGGTGGCCGAGCTCCCGCCGCCCGCCAAGCCCGTGCCGCTGCGCCCGCCGATCGAGGAGATCACCGGCGATAGCCACGAGAATCTGTTTGCCGCAGTGGTCTCGCTCGCCGGCGGGATTGGCTAGAGCGTGACCGTGTGCGACACCGGGCTCGCGGACGGAACGTGCAACCGCCAGACGCGGCAGATCAAGGTCGCGACCGCCTGGCATCCAACGGCCGGCTCGTCGCCGGGATCCACGAACTCGCCCACGCGTTCGTCGGCGACGACCAGGACGCTCCTCAGCTCACCTACGCGCAGGAGGAGCTCGTCGTCGAATCAGTCGCCTGGTCCTGTTGCCAGACGGTTGGCTTGGACACGAGCGCCAACAGCATCCCCTACCTGGCCTCCTGGGCCGAGCAGGCCAGCCTCGAGGTCCTCGAGCAAACCGCAGCGATCACCGGCCGCCTGGCGCAGCGCATCGAGGACGCGCTACTCGCCGACCCCGCCACCGAAGCCGGCGACGAGCAGTCAGACAATCCTGCCGCGCCGGTCGCCGCGTAACCCCCCGAAAGAGAGCGGCAATGTTGATGCGCTACGCACTGGTAGCCGGTCGGAGCGAACAAATCGCCGCCTACCTGCCCGACAACTATCAAGTCCTCGGGAGCGTTGATGGGCAGACCGTGATCGGCGGCCGCGATGCCGCGGGCTGGACGCTGGACGCATACGTGATCCCGCGGCTGGGCTCCGGGCTCTACTTCGCGACCGAGATCGACCTGTCGCACCCAGCGTTCAAGGAGCTGCCCGCTTAGTCGCCGATCCCGCGGGCCTGCATCCACCCCCCGAGCAGCTCGTCGACCCCGCAGAGCCCATGACGATCTGCCAACTCGATCAACGCCTCGGCGCCCGCCCGGGCGCCGAAGCCCGGGCCGGGGAGCACCGCCAGGGATGCCAGCGCGAGCTGCGCGTCGACGAGCGTCAGCTTGCGCTCCAAAGCCAGACGAGCGCCCCACCGCGCCGCAGCGCGTGAGAACGTCTCAGGGTCGCGATCCAACAACGCCAGCAGGATCGCCAGCGCATCCTCCAGGCCGACCGGGCCTGGAAGCTCCGCCACAAGCGCGCGGATCTGCGCAGCCGTGCACCGATCGTTAGCCAAGGCCCGCGTTAGGCGCACGATCGCGGCCCCATCCGAGGTCATACGAACACATGTTCGCAGGCGGCGGGGAACGGAACGGGGCGGGGGAGGGAGCCAGCCACATCTCTCCCCGGGTGGGGTGCGGGCAACCCCTCAAACCCTGGCCACGCCGGCGCGCCGGTCAAGCGATTGGAAGCCCGCTCGGCAGAGCCTCGCGTACGGCCGGAGTGATTACCAATCGCTTGACAGATCGCGCCGTAACGCGCGGCCGGGGTCGGGGCATGCCCGCACCCCACCACCAGGAGCCACCGATGCCCTCCAAGCCCACCACGCACCAACTCAACTACCTCCGTTCGTTGGCCACCAGGACCGGCCAGACATTCACCTACCCGAAGACGCGCCAACAGGCGAGCGAAGACATCGACCGGCTGAAGCACACCCGGCCCAGCAGCCGGAGCGAGCTCCGGATCGAGCGCAAGCTGATCGCCGACCAGATCGCTGCCGGCCCGATCGACGCCGCTCGCGTACGCGAGCACGAGATCTCCGGCCACGGAAGCTCAGCCACCTGGGCGCACAACCGCCACCAAGAACCGGCCGCCGAGAACCCAGCGCCGGCGCCGCGGCGCCCCGCCGGCGAACGCGTGCTGTACGGCCAGCGCGTCGACGGAATCGTGAGGCTGACTGACCGTGCGGTAGCGGGCCAGCTCCGTCCGTTTGCCGACTGATGGTGTCCTTGCTCGCCTACTGGGAGAAGGACCCGCAGAAGATCGTGCCCAACCTGATGGAGCTCAAGCCGACGTTTTTCCCGTCGGTGCCGCGGATCTTCGAGAAGATCCATACGCTGGCCACGAGCGCCGGCGACGCTCGAGAGCTCGAGCAGGCAACGCGGGTGGGCATCGGCGGTGCGGCAGGCGCAGCATCGCGGCGAGGAGGTCCCGGCCGACCTGCAGGCGGCGTTCGAGCGCGCCGAGCAGGCCCTCTTTGCCAACGTTCGCAACCTGTTCGGCGGTGCAGACGTGATCGCGCGGTAATTGCCGTGCGTAAGCTCGCACGCCTTCGGCGGCCCGGTCGTCCCCGACGTGTAAAGCAACAGGCACCCGGCCTCCGGCGTGACACTGTCGAGGCGCTCCTCAAGCTCGGCCTGCGCCCGCCCCCGCCCCCGCTCGCGCAGCGCAGCAAGCGAGATCGTCCTCTCGTCGGCGTCCGCCGGGTCGATCACGATCACGAACTCGAGCGCCGGCAGGTCAGCCTCAACGGCGCGGACCTTCGCCAGCTGCTCGGCGTCCTCGACGAACACCGCCCGCGCCCCGGAGTGATGCAACACGTAGTGGCACTCCTCCGGCGAGTTCGTCTGGTAGACCGACACGACAATCGCGCCAGCGGCAAACGTCGCAAAACACGCGTAGGTCCACTCCGGCCGCGTATGCGACAGGATCGAAACCCGGTCTCCCGGCTCGATCCCCAGATCGACGAGCCCAAGCGCCAACTCCCTCACCATCCCCTCGAGCTGCTCATAGGAGTGATCATGCGCCCTGGCGGGCCCGCCCAGAGCGGATGAAAATGTTTGTGCACCGCTGGCCCGGCCGGCCTGGGCGGGCTGAAATGCGCGACGGCCGCCTTGGTCGACGTCGGTCTAGCTTGGTGCCGGCAGCCCGATTAGGAGTGTGACGCGAGAGTCTCGGGCACCCCGAACTGTTGCCTTGAGCACGAGATTCAGACTCCACAGCATGAGGCTCTCCCGGGCGGTCGTCCTGTCATTCCGACCTCAGGAGGGTTTCTGTGAATCGTTTGATCGAGCGGTGCGCGATGCTCGACATCCACAAGTCCCAGATCACCGCGTGCGTCCGGGTTCCCGACGATGCCGGCGGGCGCCGGCAAGAGATCCGCGGGTTTCAGAGCGCGACGTTCGGGCTTCTGTTGCTCGCCGATTGGCTGCGCAGCTGGGCGGTGACGGTCGTCGGGATGGAGTCCACCGGCGTCTATTGGCGGGCGGTGTTCTACCTGCTCGAGGGCGAGTTCGAGTGCCGGCTCTACAACGCTCGCCACTTACGCCACGTCCCCGGACGCAAAAGCGATGTTCAGGATGCCGAGTGGGGCTGTCAGCTGGTCGAGCACGGGCTCGTTCGCGCGAGTTTCGTGCCGCCCCGCCCGCTGCGGGAACTGCGTGACCTGGTTCGCTACCGCAAGGCGAAGATCCAGGAACGCACCCGCGAGGTGCAGCGGGTCGAGAAGACCTTGCAGGACGCCGGAATCAAGCTCTCCTCGGTCGCCAGCGAGGTGCTCGGCGTGTCCGCCCGGCGGATGCTCGACGCGCTGATCTCCGGCACGCATGACCCCGAGATCCTGGCCGAGCTCGCCAAGGGCAGCTTGCGCAAGAAGATCCCCGCGCTCCGAGAAGCGCTTCAGGGGCGCTTCACCGACCACCACGCGCTGCTGATCGGCCAGATGCTCGCGCAGATCGACTTCCTCGATCAGACGATTCAGACGTTGTCTGAGCGGGTCGAGGAGCTGACCGCCCCTTTCTCCCGTGAGCTGGAGCTGCTGGACACGATCCCCGGTGTTGACCGGCGCGCCGCCGAGATGCTGCTCGCCGAGATCGGCCCCAACATGAGCCAGTTCCCGACCGAGCATCAGCTCGCGTCCTGGGCTGGACTGTGCCCCGGCCAGCGCGAGTCCGGCGGCAAAAAGGGCTCGGGCAAGACGAGAAAGGGCTCCAAATGGCTGCGCGGCACGCTGACCGAATCCGCCAAAGCGGTCGTGCGCACCAAAGGCACCTACCTGTCCGCCCGCTACCACCGGATCAAGCGCCGCCGCGGACACGCCAAGGCCACGATCGCGACCGCCCAGGAGATCCTCACCGCCGCCTACCACGTCATCCAGCGCGGCGTCCCCTACCACGAGCTCGGCGAAGAGTTCTTCTACCGCCGCGACACCGAGCACACCGAACGCTACCGCCGACGGCTCATCAAGCAACTCGAACGCCTCGGCCACCAAGTCACCCTCGAACCCCTACCAGAGGCCACCTGACCGCCCCCGCTACCGACACCCCAAAACGGCCAAGGAGGCTGTCGAACCCCAAGCGCTGCCGCTCCCCCACGGCTATTTTCGATTCAGACCTCGACCCACTCGCCGCCAAGCTTGTGCATGAGCGCCGGCTTGCCGCCCTGCCGCGCCGCCGCCAACCCGATCAGGTCAGCCATCGTCCGCGAGCCCGTGCCCACCCTCCCATGCATCCGACTGCCCCCCTCAGGTTCGCTCAAGCCGGCGATTCTAGCCCGCTAGCCCCATTTTCCGCACTACGGAGTGGCTAGGTGTCCTGGCTTTTGCTCGGGCCAGGGTGGTGTGATGTCGAGTAGTTCGAGGATCCGGCGTTGGGTGTGGGTGAGGCGGTCCAGTTCGACGCCTGCTTGTGTGTAGGTGAGGCTGAGTCCTTGGAAGGCTCCGAGGATGTTGCGTCCGGTGGGTTTCGCGGCGCGGTTCTCGGGCAGCAGCCCGGGCAGCCGTTCGTTGTCGTGTAGTTGTTTGCGTAGCTCGGTTTTGATCAGTCCGAAGATCAGCAGCGCGATCCCGATGATGCTGGTCAGCGCGTAGATGCGGTCGTCGTTGTGCAGGAAGATCGGGCGGACCTTGAGTGTCTGCTTGTAGTCGCGGTGGCGGCGCTCGACGATCTGTTGGCCTTTGTAGGTGCGCAGGATCTGACCGGCGGTGAGGCGCTTGGCGGGGAGGTTGGTCGCTAGCGCGTAGATCCCGTCGGTCTGGCCGGCGGCAGCGATCGCCTCTTGATCGCGTGCCCAGGTGAGCGTCGGCTTGGCGTTGCGGGTGGCGGTCGTGGTGCTGATCAGCCCTTCGATGTTGGGTGTGATGATCCGGGCGACGCGTGTTTCGACCTGCTTGCGGGTCTTGTAGTAGCGCCCGCCGAGCCCGTTCTTGACGTGCTGCAGCTGCGCTTCGGCTTTCTTGAGCGCCCGCTCGCGGGCGGCGGCGGTTTCGCGGTGCTCCTCGAAGGAGTGGATGTAGGCCACGCGGAAGCAGTGCGTCTCGCCCGTCTCGGGATCGGTCAGCTCCCAATCTCTGAGCGCCGCGCGGTACGTGGTACGTAGCTCTGCCGGGAGCTTCTGTTCGCGTTGTGAGAGATAGCGCACCGCGGTCAGCCGGTCGTGGCCGACATCAGCGATAAACCGCTCGCGAAACCCGGTCTGCGCGCGGAGCGGCACGATGAACCGCAGGCCGGCGCGGGCGATCTCACACAGCGTCTTGGGATGCCCGCAGGCGGAGTCCAGGATCAACAGCCCGCCCGGTCCCGAGATCTCTCTGAGCCGTTCCAGGCTCTGGGCGATCAGTGACACCTCGGCCGCGTTGCCCGGCTCCGGGCGCACGTACAGCGACACCCCGTCGGCGGTGCTGGCCTGCAGCGCGCGGACCTGGCGTCCGACGCCTTGGCCTTGCGCCCAGCCGTTGGCGATGAGCGCCGAGTGCTCATACGCGCCGCACACCCGCAGCGCGGTCAGATCGACGTGCAGCCGGCCGGCGTCGATCCCGAACCGCTCGATCGCGCGAGCCGCGAGCGTGCCCCGCAGCGTCTCGGCGTACACCGCGAGGATCTCCAGCGCCCGCCCGAGGCGGTCGTCGTTCAAAAGGGCCGCCGGGATCCCGAGGAGCTCCTGCAACGCCGAGCCTGAGGCCCACCCCGCGATGTCATACAACGGCGACGGGGAGCACAGCCGGCTGCAGCACAGCGCCGCGACGGCCTCCCCGACTGAGAGCTGCTGGCGCCCGCGCTGCGGCAGCGCACGGTCGACCGTCGCGACCAGGTCAAGCGCGGTGATGAAGTGCCACGCCAAGAGCAGCGGCCCGACCTCGCGACGCACCCCCGCGATCGGCGGGTCCAGCCGCGCGAAGGAGCCCATCAGCTGCTCGAGTTGGCCCGACGCCTTGAGCTCGTCCTCGCGCCCGAGCGTCTTGAGCACGCGGTGGCGCACCCGCCCGTGCTCGTCGCGATAGGCCTGCACCAGCCGCAGATACACGTAGCGGCGGCTGCCTCGGCGCACCGCATGACGCTTGACATACATGTTGGCCCTACACTAACGCCACCGTCGGACGGACCCAAAGCGCTGAGAATAAGGGCTGCGCCCACGAACAGCCGCGGTCACGAGCAGTCATGTTGGCCCTACACTCCAGCTTGTGAGATACGCAAGCAACCAAGCATCGCGCGGACGATGCCAGCAAATACCGCGCAAAGCGACCCAGCCGAGCCGCTGAGAACCGCCGACTTACCGCTTCGTTACACGGAAAACGGGGCTAGCTGCCGACGGCAGCCGGTTCGCGCACGCGCCCCACGAACTCGGCGATCGTCCGCGCCACGAGCTCTGGGTCGTCGGACATCGGGAGGTGGCCGAGCCCGGGCAGCTCGATCCACTCGGCATTCGGGAGCAGGTTTCGCAGGCGCTCCGAGTAGCGCGGTGAGGGGATGATCCGGTCCCGGGTGCCCCATGCCAGCAGCACCGGACAGGTGAGCCCGTCAAACGCGCGCGGCGGCCCGTCGCGAAGGATCGCGTCCATCAGCTCGAAATACACGGGGCAGGCGACCGAGTCGCGGACCATCTGGGCTGCGGCAGCCGGGGGGATCCGCTCTCCGTGGGCGGCAACCTGCCACAGCAGCGCGCGGCGCAGCCGGGGACGTCGCATCAGCGAGTCGATCCGCGGCAACAGCGCCGTTGAGAGCTTGTGCTCGCGGGTGAACAACATCCGGAGCCGCCGCTCGGCCCGCGATCCCCGCTCCCAGCCGCCAGCGGGCGCCAGCGCCACGACCGAACGCGCTCGGCCGCGTATGGCCAGCTCGAACGCGATCCAGCCGCCGAGCGAACTACCAACCACGTGCGCGGTATCGAACCCGGCGCCGTCGAGGTCGCGCGCGACCGCATCGACCAGCGCGTTCACCGACACGAGCGTGTCGACCAACTCGGGGCCGCCGACGTGGCCGGCGAGATTCACGGCAAGCACATCGTGGGAGCGCTCGAGCGCCTCCAGCACCGGTTCCCACATCAGCCGCGTGCCTGAGAAGCCGTGGATCAGCACCAACGGTTCGCCGACTCCACCACGATGCACGCTGTGCCCAGTGCCCGATTCCACGGGCAGAGCCTATCCGCTGGCTGACGAGAGACATTGGCAAACCGTCGAATCTCAAATCGTCGGTTGCGGCCCGGCGCCGTCGGCTGGGCGGACCACAGCCGCCCCCCTGGCACATTCCAGACTGCTAGTCCGCCGCGCCAATGCAGCCCTCATCCGCTCACTCTGCTGGTCTTAGGAGTTCGGAATGATTTAGTGCGGTGTGGGAGGATGTTTGGGGGCGGGTGTCGTATCGCGAGACATGATCGATGAATCGAAGATTGCTGAGCGTTTTGCGGGGTTGGGTCCTGAGCTGAACGAGCGTCAGCGCAGGATTTGGGCGGCGACGGAGGCTCGCTCGCATGGGCGTGGTGGGATCGCTGCGGTCGCGCGCGCGACGGGTATCTCTGAGGACACGGTCGGGCGTGGGATCAAGGAGTTGCGGTCGGGGGTGCGGTTGGAGCCTGGGCAGGTCCGTCGTCGGGGGCGGGGCGCCCTGCGTTGACGGTGTCTGATCCGACGCTGTTGGACGATCTCCAGGGGCTGGTGGATCCTGATACGCGTGGGGATCCGATGTCGCCGTTGCGGTGGACGTCGAAGAGCTTGGCGAAGCTCGCGGTCGCGTTGGTCGCGGCCGGGCACGAGGTGTCTGATCGGTCGGTTGGGAAGCTTTTGAAGGGGCTGGGGTTTCGGTTGCACGCGAATCGGAAGACCAGGGAAGGCAGCGATCATCCCGATCGCGACGCGCAGTTTCGCTACATCAACGAGACCGCCCGGGCGGCGCTGGCGGCGGGCGAGCCGGTGATCTCTTGGACGCCAAAAAGCGCGAGCTTGTCGGGGATTTCAAGGCTGTCGGCCGGGAGTACGAGCCGACGGGCCGGCCGGTCGAGGTCCGCTGTCACGACTTCAAGGACAAGCAGCCGGGGCACGCGATCCCCTTCGGCGTGTATGACATGAACGCCAACGAGGGGATGGTTTCGGTCGGGATCACGCGGGACACGGCGCAGTTCGCGGTCAACTCGATCCGCGCGTGGTGGGCGCACCTCGGCTCACAGCGCTACCCCGACGCCAGAACCCTGACGATCACCGCTGACGGCGGCGGCAGCAACTCCAGCCGCACGAAGCTGTGGAAGACCGAGCTGCAATGCCTCGCCGACGAGCTAGGACTCGCGATCCGCGTCTGCCACTTCCCACCGGGCACAAGCAAGTGGAACAAAATCGAGCACCGGATGTTCTCCTACGTCAGCCTGAACTGGCGCGGCAAGCCGCTTGAGAGCCTACAGCTGATCATCGACCTGATCGGCTCGACCACCACCAGCACCGGGTTGAAGGTCTACGCACGCCTTGACCCGGGCGAGTACGTCAAAGGCATCAAAGTCAGCGATGCGGAGCTGGCTGCGGTAAACATCGTCCGCGATGACTTTCACCCGGACTGGAACTACGTGATCAACCCAACAACCGCACTAATTACTTCGTGAGTCCTTAGCCCTGGCGCATTCCAGCAAGCGCTGGTAGGCGATAGGTGATCACCGACCGATTGCTGACGATCGTCCCGGGAGCGTCCAGCTAACGCCGACCGGTGGCGTCGGGATGCCTCGGTCGTCATGGGTCGCTCGGCGGATCTCAGAGTTGGCCTGCACGCGGGGGGCTGCTCTCTGGATTCAGGCCGGCCTCAGCGAACGACCCGTTTCCGTTCCACTCCTACCCGATGGCCCCTTCCCGGCTTGAGCCGTCGCCCTTACCACGGTTTTCCGAACGAAACTTCTCGCCGCCCCATCCTGATCGCCTCAGGCGAACCCGCCGCGAGGCTAGCGGCGTGGTGCACGAGGGTCGCAGCTACCACCGGCGGCGCTGATCCCGCGAAACGCTCGGATTTCAGCCTCCCGCGCCCGCAGTTATTGATTCGTGAGCCTTAGCCCGAGCGTGACGGGCGAGCGAAGGCGCGGAAGCGCTCTTGGAGGTCGAGCAGGGTGCTTTCGCCGCGCAGCACACTGCCGATCAGGTAAAAGCCGGCGGCGCCGACCAGCGCGAGCACGGCCCAGCCGAGGCCCAACGTAACTGCCACGATCACAAACGCGAACCCCAGCGCGGCATTGAATTGGTTGGTATTCATCTATTCCAGTTCCCTTCCTTTGCGGCGGTCATAGCCGGCGAGCGTGACAGTGACGCCCACGCCGGGCAGCTGGTGTGACTCGATGTCCTGCGCGACGCGGCGTTGCACGTCGCCCAACGTGTCCGAGAGCGCGTCGGCTTGGTCGACCGTGAGCTCAACGGTGAGGTTGTCGGAGCCGTAGCGCCCGCGGCAGGCCGTCACCGCGGCGTTGCGGTTGGCGGCTGCCTCGGCGATACGCTCGATCGTGCGCGGCTCGACGACGGTCCGGCCGCGCCCGTGCTCGTCTAGTTCGAGATCGTGGCGAGCGAGGTAGGGGCGCGGGAGCATCCTCGTCGCCAGGTATGCGGCGACGAGGAAGACGACGACGCCGCAGCCAGCGATGATCGCACGCTCAATCCCGGTGACAGGGCGAAGCCGGGCCAGGGTGTCGTAGATCGTGCGGTAGGCGCTGATCGAGTTCACCGTGTGCGGGGAGACCTTGGCCGCCAACAGGATGACCATCACGCCGTACCAGACGAGAGCGAGCGCGAGCAGCACGACGAGCGCTCGGGCGACGGTCGCCGCAGGCGGGACGCGGACCCTGACGCGCTGGCGAGGCATCTACTGCACCCTCCTGTCGCCGGTGACCCGTCGGGCATCAACGCGCGCTGCCAGCTCGAAAGGCTCGCTGAGCGGGGCGAGGCGCTCTTCGATCTCCCGTTCGGTCTGGCGGCGCTCACGCAGTGCCTCTCGCGTGGCCCGCACCCGGACGGTTCCGCCCCGCCCGCCGCGACGCGGGCGCGCCCGCGCCCGTGCTTGGGTTACCCCCCGGGGCTGCTCGGCCAGCGCGGCCGCTACCCGGGCAAGCGCGCGGCGGCGCGCCAACATCGGACCCCGCTCGGTCTCGCCGAGCGCGATCAGCCGCTCGCGGCGGGGCACGAACACCCCCGCAAGCAGCAGCAGCCCGACGACGACCGCCCCAACGCCAGCGCCGACAGACACCCAGGCCACCGGCCCGGGGGCTTCCACGCGGCGCAGGTAGACGCCGACGTAGTGGCGCAGGTCGGGAAGGTGAATAAGCGTGGCCAGGTGGGCGAGGCTGACCGTGCCATGGCCACCATTGATCTCGAAGATCGCCGCCGCAAGCGCAACGAGCGCGAGCAGGGCCAGCAACACAAAGCCCAGCACGAGCACGATCCGGCTGGCGAGCGCAACCAACAGCACAGGGACCGCGACGATGAGCAGCGCCACGCCCACCGCCAGTCCGCGCAGCCCACGAGCGACAACGCGGATGACGGTCATCAAGCGACCTCCACCATCGCGGGGTCGGCGATATCCTCGAACACGATATTGATCGGTCCGAGGCGCTCGCCGAGATCCGCTACGCCCGCGGCGACGGTCACCCGCTCGCGGACGCGATCAGCCAACGCGTGCAGCGCCACCGGGCGGGCAATCAGCGCCAGCCCAAGTTCGTAGCGGCCCTCGCGGAGCGCTATCACGCTAACCCCGGCCAGCGGCGCCCCATCAACAGTGACAGCTCCGGCGAACCGGTTGCCTTGCCCAGCGGCGGCCACCCCGTCGACGGACAGTGCCGCGCCAAGCGCCACCTGGGCAAGGCGCACCCGGACCGACGGTGCGGGGACCACGACCAGTAAGCCGAGCCTACTCGACGCGGGACTCACCGCCGGTGTCATCGCCCGGGAAGTAGAGATCGTTCACCGAGATGTTGACCTCGGTGACCTCCAGACCGGTGATCCCCTCGATGCGCTTGATCACGTTATCGCGCACCGCTTCGGTCACCTCGGGAACCGACACCCCGTACTCGAGGACCAGCGAAAGGTCGACCGCCGCCTGCCTGGAGCCGACCTCCACACTTACACCACGGCTGGTTTCGGTGCCCATGCCCACGCGGCTGCTGACCCCGCCCATCGCGCGGGCGACGCCGCCGCCAAGGTCGTGGACGCCCCCGATCTCGCGGGCCGCGATCGCAGCCACCTTCGTCACCACGGCATTGCCCAGCGAAGTCGTGCCGCGCTCGGACCGCAACAAGTCCGCCTGCGCACCACCGCCACGGCGGGTGACCTGCCGTCCCGGTGCAGTGCGCTCCAGCTCTGCCTTCTGCTCGGGGGTCGTGCTCTGCTCTGCCATGTTCACTCCTTCGAAGAGCCGGCCCCTGAGTACGGGCCGACGATTTGGGCGCTCTTAGCCTGGATTATCGTAGGGGGCTTGTTCACCGCGTTGGGGGCGGTTGCTGGTGGGCGTGGGCGGTTTGTGGCTGTAGGGGCGGGCTTTTTCGCGCGGTCTGGGAGCCCGGCTGGGGTGATTCGGTGGACTAGGCTGGCGGCTGTATCTGGGGTGGTTGGCTGGCGATCGGGCGCTCGGATGGCGGCAACCAGCAATGATTGCTGACTCATTGGCCCTTGTCGGCGGCTCCGTCCGCATGTACTGCAACTATACGTTAGACATCAGTCCACTAGTTCGGCCTAGTAGATGGCTTCACGTTCCGGCCATGAGCAGTTCACGCGGCCCTCGCAGCCAAACCAGCGCCGCTACGAGGCGCTGCGCGCGTACTTCGTCGAGGGCGTGTCTGCTGAGGAGGTGGCCGAGCGGCTGGGGTACACGCGGGCGAGCGTCGAGACGCTGGTGCGCGACTACCGCCAAGGCCGGCTCGGAGAGCTGTTCGCCGTCCCGCGGCCAGGGCCCAAGCGCCAGCCCAAGAAGGACGCCGCCCGGGAGCGGGTGATCGAGCTGCGCCGCCACCGCCACGGGCTTGATCAGATCGTCGCTGAGCTCGCGCGCGCGGGCACGCCTTTGTCACGCACCGCGGTGTGGGAGATCTTGGGGGACGCGGGGCTCGCGCGGATGCCGAAGCCCGCCGCCGCGCCTGAGCCCCCGGCGGAGCCAGAGCGGCTTCGGGCCTCGAAGGTGCGCGTGCTCGAAGACGACGAGTGGCCGACGGCTGGCAGCATGCCGACCGCGCACGCCGGCCTGTTCCTGCTCTTGCCCGAGCTGATCGCGTTGGATCTCCCCGGGCTGGTGAAGGCAGCCGCCTGGCCGTCCACCAGCCAGCTCGGCGCGCTGCGCTCGGTGCTGTCGCTGATCGCGCTCAAGCTCTCGGGTCGCCGCCGACGCAGCCACGTGCGCGATGTCGTGCACGACCCGGCGCTGGGAATCTTCGCAGGGCTCAACGTGTTGCCGAAAACCTGGCATCTGAGCACCTACAGCTACCGCACCACCCGCTCCCAGCAACTCGCGCTGTTCGAGGCGCTGCAGCCGCGACTGCGTGACGCCGGGCTGCTTGGCGAGTCGGGCCTGAACCTCGACTTCCACACGATCATGAGCTACGGCGAGGGCGAGATCCTCGACAAGCACTACGTCCCCCGCCGCTCGCAGCGCACCCGCTCGGTGCTGACGTTCATCGCCCAAGACGGCGAGCAGCGCACCATCCTCTATGCCAACGCCGAACTCACCGCGCGCCAGCAGTCAGGCGAGGTGATCGACTTCTGCCGCTTCTACGAGCGCACCCACGGCACCCTGCCCAAGCTCTTGGTGTTCGACCAGAAGCTCACCACCCAGGAACACCTCGCCGAGCTCGACGACATGGGCGTCGGGTTCATCACCTTGCGCCAACGCTCCCCTGCCCTGATCGCAAAGCTCGAGGCGCTCGACGCCGCCAACTGGACCAAGACCCGGCTCGACCGACCGGGCAAGCATCGCAACGTCACCTACCACGAGGACGCTGTGAAGATCAAGCAGCGGACGTTCCGCCAGATCGCCGTCAACGGCCTCGGCCGAGACCAAGCCACCCTGATCCTCACCAACCAACAGCAGCCGACCGTCAAGCAGCTGATCGAACGCTACGGCCAACGGTGGGGAATCGAGAACCAACTCGCAGAACAGATCCGCGCCTTCCATCTGGACTCGCTCGCATCCCAAGTCCCCTTGGCGGTCGACTTCGACGTCGCGCTCACCGTACTCGCCGACATCACCTACCGCCGCTTCGCGCGCGGCCTGCACCCCGCCTACCACAACCAGACCCCCGACACGATCCGCAGCCACCTCATCGACGCGATCGGCGAACTACGCTTCACCCCCGGCCACATCGAAGTCCTGGTTTGCGTCTGATCTTGCGATAGAGCTGCCCCTGTTTTTCATGCCAATCCTGGGAGGCTGTCCGGGCCCCGACTCAGGAGGACGTGATGATGGAGAACGGCAAGCCGCGCAAGCGCCGGCAGCTGTCGCCGGAGGAGAAGTGGGAGGTGTTCCTCGAGGTCTGCTCGCAGCAGCTCTCGCAGGCGGACGCAGCTCGGAAGTGGGGCGTCGACGTGTCGACGGTGATTCGGATCAGGCAGTTGGCGAAGGACGCGGCGCTGGCCGCGTTTGCGGCCGCCAAGCCGGGCAGGTTGCCCTCTCCGGAGCAGGTCGAGTTGGAGGCCGCGTTGGCGGAGAACGATCGGCTCTCGGAGGCGCTCAAGGAGCTGGCGGTCGAGTTGAGCTTGCACCGGGGAAGGCAACGCTCGGGCTTTTCGGCCCGGTCCCGCGGCGCGTGAGCGCGCAGACCAAGCTCGAGCTGATGGGGCTGATCGATGGCGCGGTGTCGGCGGGGTGGGCGCACGCGCGTGCGTGCCGGGTGCTTGAGATCGAGGATGTGCGCATGCATCGCTGGCGCGCCCGGCTCGCCGAGACGGGCTCGTTGGAGGACCGTCCGCCGGTCGGCAACCGGGTGCACCGGATCCTTGACTGGGAGGAGCAGGCGATCCTCGATCTGATCGAGGAGTGGGGCGTGGTGGATCGTTCGCATCGCAAGCTCGCGCATCGCGGCTCGTATGTCGGCACTGTGTTCGTGTCGCCCTCGACGCTGCTGCGCGTGGCGCTGAAGAACAAGGTCACGCTGCCGGGGGAGCCGATCCGCCCACGACCGCCAAAGCCCGCATTTCCCGAGATCTGCTGGGAAAAGAACCGGATCTGGATCTGGGACGCGACCCACTTCACGCGGTGCAAGCGGGTCGCGTACGCGATCGTCGACGTCGTCACCAGATACTGGATCGGCTACCTGCTCACGACCGAGCAGACGCACACGCAGGTGCAGCTGCTGTTCGCCCGGGCGCTCGAGGACCAGGGGCTGCTCGGACCGGACGGGCTGCCGCCCGACCACGCCCCTGAGGATCCGCCGATCCTGGTGGCGTGGTCGGACAACGGGTCGGAGATGAAAGCGATCGACACTCGCCAGTTCATGGCGCTGATGGCGATCGCCCAGCACCACGGCCGGCCCGGCACCCCGACCGACCAGGCGCACGTCGAGTCGTTCTTCAGCCACCTGAAGGGCGACTGGCCGACCCTGACCAGCATCACCGACCCGGCCGCGCTCGACACAGAGCTCGCCCGGATCCGCGGCCAGTACAACACGGTCCGCTTGCACGCCTCGATCGGCTACGTCACCCCCGACGACGAGCACCACGGCCGCGGCCCCGCGATCCGCCGCGCCCGCATCGCCGGGCTCAAGCGAGCGCACGCCCAGCGCATCAACGAGAATCGGAGGCGATCGAAATGACCGCGACCGAGACCATCCTCGCCAGCCGCCCGCTCCTGCTTCTGCGGGACGGAGGCTCGCTGCGCGAGGGGATCGCCCGCCGGCACGGACGTCGGTGGAACTGGGCACGGACGACGCCCCGAACCACACCCACCAACACGGCCCACAAACACCCTCAGGCTTGGTGTGAAAAAGTCGGCCGCTCTATCAAAGGTTCAGATACACCGCAGTCCGCCTCAAACGCCGCACCCACACCCCAGCGCTCCTCGACGCCAGCTATCAAGACCGCCGCATCGAAGTCCCCTGGTGGGACGGACGCACCCTCAGCTACAGCTTCCCCGCCTGACCAGCCAAGCTAGGTCGAATTAGTGCACCGATAATCCAGGTTAGCGCCGATTTTCGCGCAGCGAGATCGGCCCTACTTTTCGGCGCAGTCGAGGTGGAGGCGGCGGTCGCCCCACCAGGGCACGGTGGTGTCGGGGAGGTCGGCTGAGCGTAGGAGGGGTACAGCCAAGATAAGGCCAAAAGGTGCATCAGGACCCGCTGAGCGGCCCTGACGGCCGCTACTCGTCGACGGGCAGCAGATCGACGGCTTTGCTGCGGTCCTCGGCAGTCGGGCGCGTGTAGACGCGTGTGGTCTCGAGTGCACGCGCCGGTAGCCGTAGCACTCGTAGTTGGCCCCATGAACCTCGCGGATGCGACCGGTCAGCCGCTCGTCCTCGACCGCTCGCTCCGACCGCTCGCCGGTCGCACGCTGATAGTACGGACGCCGACACGTCCAGGGTCTGACAGATCGGCTCGACGCCGAGCTGGTCGCGATGCATGTCGATGAACGCGCTCACCTCGGACGGTCTGCGTCGAGCTCGGTCGCGAAAAACACGCTGGCGGCCTTCAGGATCTCATTCGCGCGGCGCAGCTCATGGTTCTCCTTGCGCAGCTTCTTGATCTCCTCGCGCTCCTCGGTCGTGGGCAGATCCGGCCGCAGACCGCCGTCGGCCTCGGCCTGCCGAACCCGTTTGCGCAGCACCTCGTGACCGACACCGAGATCACGCGCGACCGCCGCGACCGGACGCCCCGACTCGAGCGCCAGCCGGACACCACGCTCGATCAGCTCCTCTGAATACTTCCTGGCTCTGGGCATGAACTTGCAGTTCCTTGCTCGAGGACCGAATCCTCGTTTCAGAGCCTCCGCGAAACCCAGGGCAGCTCAGTCCGATGTTGAGGGCCGGGGTCGGCCCTGGGCTTGGTGCGGGGATGCGCTGTCCGGGGTGCGCGGGCGGGCTGGGCCCGTGGGGGTGTTATCGGCGGCGGGTGCGTGTCAGTCGGGCCAGGTTCAGGCTGTTGGTCAGGCGGGCGCGGTGCAAGGGTTGCGAGCGCACGCACGCGCTGCTGCCGGGGTTCTTGCTCGCGCACCGCCTCGACGCGGTTGATGCTGTCGGCTGCGCGCTTGAGATGGCCGCCGAGGGCCGGGGTTATCGCCCGATCGCGGCGGCGCTGGGGTTGAAGGAGGACAGTGACGACGGTGCGTTCGTGGCTTCGGCGGCTGCGCGCGCGCCTTGACGTGTTGCGCGGCTGGTTTGTTGGTCTGGCGGTGGAGATGGTGGAGGCGCCGCCGCGGCCGCCGCCTGGCTGCTCGGCGTTGGGGCTGCTGGTGCGGTCGGGGGTTGCTGTTGTGCGTCGCGCGTCGAGCCGGGGGTTGGCGAGCGATGCGACCCACTGGGATGGTGTTGGAGGGCGGCGTGGATCTGTTCGGCGAGACACCGTGTGCAGACGGTCGGGGCCGCACGTGACCTGCCGGGCAAAACGTCCCCGACGACAACCCTGCGAGGCGTTTGCAGGGGTGGTCACCGCCGCGTCGTCGGGTGCGGACCGGCATCAGAGCCGGACTGGCCCAAGCTGAGGCGTTCCCCGGGTGGGGCGGCGAGGCTCACTGTCCGCGGTTGACTGAGGCCGGGCCGGAGCGGCCGCGGCGCGTTAGCCGCCGGGCGGCGGGCGGCCGTCCGAGGTCTGCTGCGCCTGATCCAGCGAGCGACGTATCGCCCGTGCGACCAGGCGGGGATCGAGGCTCGCGGTCCAGTCGAACGCCCGCCCCACGCGCTCGGGGTGCCGTGGACGGCTGGCGCGTCCCGCCGTCACTCTGATCGTGAACGCCGGGTAGCGGGTGTTGCCGTGCGTGGTCTGCTTGCCGTAGCCGTCGTAGCGCTCGTCGACCTCGCGCAGCTCGGCGATCGCGGTGCGGATCCGAGCGGCGACCTTGTCGATCCGCGCGGTGGTCAGGCCGAGCGTGAACGCGCGTGAGGCGCCGGCCTGCTTGCCGTCGTCGCGGGCGACTGGGGCGAACCAGATGTACAGCCGGTCGGGGTCGTGGCTCGAGCGGCCCGTGCCCTGGAGCATCGCGTACACCCGGCGGGCGAGTGGCCGCAGCTGTCGCCAGACGCAGAAGTCGATCAGCACCGGCCGGCGCTTGCGGTGGCGTAGCTCGTCAATGAACCAGTCGGCGAGCTCGATCCGGATCGTGTCGCCAGCGCCGGTCGGCGGACGTGCCCCCTGCTCGATGCGCTCGGCGTACTGCTCAAGCGTGACCCACTCGCCATCGAGCTTTCGAAGCACTCGCTTGACCGGCGAGCAGGGAATCTCGTGACCCTCGCCACCACCGTCGGCGCGCAGCTCGAGCGCGGCGAGCTGCGCCAACTGCTCGTAGACCCACGCGATGTCCCGCCCTGAGCTCCGCTTGCTGGCGCGTCGCTTGGCGCGCAGCAGGTACGCCGCCTCGCCGGCGGTGAGGTCGACGTGCTGCTCGCCCGGCTTCGAGCGCTTGACCCACAGGCCGCCGGCGATCGCCAGCAGCCCGAGCACACCGTCACGCAACGTCAGGTTGCAGCGCACCTCGCCCCACACATCGCGACCGTCCCGCCGCCCTGACAGCAGGTTGTAGCGAGGTGGTCGGGAGCCTAAGCGCGACCGCGCGGGGCAGCTTCCCGACCAGCCCCTGGATCCGTTCGCGCTGATCGAGACGCGCGCCATGCCCACGCAGCCGCCGCGGCTTCTTCGGGAACAGGCGGCCGTATCCGGCGCGGTCGAGCGCCACCCAAGCTCCTGCTCGTGCAGGCGCCGGTCCAGGTCGGCAGGGATCAAGCCATGCCTCGCCGTGGTGCTCTGGTCGAGAGCCATCGCCAGCGCCGTGCTCGAGGCGGTGCTCGCGACGACGCTCGCCCAGAGAAGCGCATGCAGACCCCCACGGCCGGTCACCTTCCGTCCGCGACCCGGCTAGACTGCGCTCACGATCTTTATGCGCTGGAAGGCGCCTATGTATTGGAAGACCGGGCTGCCACCCGGTCTTTCGCGTCTCCAGGGCGCGTAAGACGAGGCGGGCCCCTGGCACGCAGCGCCGCAGCGAACCCCGGCCGCCGGGGTTCCCGCGTCATCAGCACGGCCAGTTCGGGACGAGATTGGATCGCTGCTCTGAGTGCAGCTCTTCGAGAGCTGGGAGCAACGGCGCCAACCGAGCACCGGCCCGTCACGCGACCGTCTCCTCAACCGGCTGATCGCCACGCCTGCCGACGATCACGACCGTGCGATCCTCGCCCGCCCAGATCACCTCGCCGCATATGAAGGGCTGCCCGGCGAACGACCCGAACCGATCCCACACCGGCGCCTCAAGCGCGTACGCCAGTTCGTCGCGCGAGCTCCACCGCTCGACGTCGACCGGCGCCCCGCCCTCGATGCGGGACAGCCTGATCGTCTCGGTGGTCCCGCCCTGCCCGTCGCGGCCCGAGAACGGCACGACCGCCATCGTCGTGCCGCGCCGCTCGAGCTCCTCCCAGACCGCTGCGCCCCAGAGCAGCTCGACGCGCCCCGGCCGGAGCCGCGCGGTGTGAACCTGCGAGGCCTCGCGGCCGCTTGGCGTCCGGCACGGCTCACCCGGCCAGGCCTTGCACGTCGGGCAGATACGCTCGCGCCAACCGCGCGCCACGTCGACGCGCCTCGCCGGCCGCCCGGTCTCCCAGCGGCTGCGTCGGCATCGGGTTCCCGGAGCCGCCCGGCACTCCGGACACCACAACGAGAGCCACACGCGACGATCGCTCACGGGGGCATTCCTGCCGTCTGAGCGGGCCAATCGTGACCACCGGTATGAGGGCGCGAGGCATTCGAGCCAGTCGCCTCGGGAGGCGTGTCGCGGGCGCGACCAGCGGTCCCCTGCCGTGCACGGAAAGATGAAGGGGCAGGCGGCCGAGCGGCGCCTTCGCCGTAGGCCGCGCACGCGCACGGCGGCCCTTCCGCGGCCTCGCCTATTTCTGCCGAGAGATCGGGGTTTCTCGGCAGAATTCAAAGAAAATGCCTGCAAACGCGACGCACTCCGAGACGGTTTCGGTGTGTCGTCACGTCACATACTCCCTGCAAATCGCAGGGATTCAGTGAGATTGAGCGCCTGCATGGCATGCAAGAGGTCGCCGGTTCGAGCCCGGCTAGCTCCACTCGCGGAACCCCTGCAAACACGCGGGTTTCTGCGATCCCCCGGATCACGTCGCTCGCACTGCCGCTCGGCGAGAAGTCCTCGATGACGGTGGTCAACGTCGAGGGCGAGACTGAGCTACTTGCGACGTTGCCTTAGTGCTCTTGCTAGGTAGCTGTGTCCGGCGTGGATGGCGATTGTCTTGCGTCGCCCGAAGTCGTTGACGTCGACGGTGCCTCGGCGGACGACGGTGAGGGTTCCGTCGCAGCGGTCGGTGGTGTCCCAGATGGTCCCGCGGACGGTTCCGGCACTGTAGCGCCCGGTGGTGCGGAAGCGGCCGTGGGCGCTGGCGTGGAGTGTTTGCAATATGCGTTTGCTGAGCGCCGTGTGGGCAAGCGCATCGCTCGCACCATGCGCTACGCAGCTGGCGTACGACGGCGCCCCGCGGAAATCGCCCTCCAGCAGCGACAGCGTCGTCAGTCCTTTGTGCAACCGCTTGCGGATCTGGTTGATCGCGAACAGGCCGGTGGCGAACGTGCCGGACTGCGTCTTTCCCTTGCTCTGCGACGCGGTGACGAGCTGCAGCGACCCCCGCCGCGCGTCGATCTGCGAGCCCATCGGAATCTGGCGAGCCTCGGTCAGCGGCACGAATCCCTTGCCCTTGACCAACGGCTTGCTGCTCGCGGCCGCGTCAACGGCCTTCCCCAGCGACTTGCCCTTCGGCGGCTTGATGAACACGACCCCGGTCACCGGAGTCACGTTGACCGTCTTGCCCAGCGTAGGCGCCGGAGGTGTCGGATCCTTCGCGGTCCTGAACAGCTCGTCGGGGCCGATCGTCGTTCCGTTGCTGTTGGTGGCTACCAGCCGCACGTGATACGCGGCGTTGGGCACGAGCCCCGACACAGACGCCGAGACCGAGTGACTGGAGAAATCAGATCCCACCGTCTGCGAGGGCGTCGACTGGTCATACACCGTGCCAGCACCAGCCGTGTAGCGCCCGTCGAGCCCATACTCAAAATGGGCCGTCGTCGACAGACCATCCGGAACCACCGAGCCCGAAAACCCCGCACCGGTACCACCGGTGACCAACGGCACGCTCGTCCTCACAGACGGCCGGCTGGGCGTATTCCTCACTCTCACCGCCGTCGCGCCGCTGCTCGCAGTGTGTGTCGAGTCGCCGCCGTAAGTGGCGCTGATTGTGTGTGTACCCGATCCGACCGCGCTCGGCCCGTACGATACCGAGCAGTTCGCCGACGCGCCGCTCCCCGAGAGCGTGCAGGTACCACCTCCGGCGAACGCGCCAGAGCCGTTGCTGGCGAAGCTGACCGTGCCCGTCGGCGTCGCCTTCGTCCCCAACGCCGTGTCGGTCACAGTCGCCGTACAGGTTGCCGCCTGGCCGATTGCCAAAGCGTTCGGCGAGCAAGTAAGTTGCGTTGACGATGTACCTGTGGTCACCGTCACCGCCGTAGCGCCGCTGCTCGCAGCGTGTGTCGAGTCGCCGCCGTAAGTGGCGCTGATTGTGTGTGTACCCGATCCGACCGCGCTCGGCCCGTAGGATACCGAGCAGTTCGCCGACGCGCCGCTCCCCGAGAGCGTGCAGGTACCACCTCCGGCGAACGCGCCAGAGCCGTTGCTGCCGAAGCCGACCGTGCCCGTCGGCGTCGCCGTCGTCCCCGACGCCGAATCGGTCACAGTCGCCGTACAGGTCGCCGCCTGGCCGGTTGCCAAAGCGTTCGGCGAGCAAGTAAGTTGCGTTGACGATGTACGTGCGGTCACCGTCACGGTTGTCGCGCCGCTGCTCGCAGCGTGTGTCGAGTCGCCGCCGTAAGTGGCGCTAATTCTGTGTGTGCCCGATCCGACCGCGCTCGGCGCGTACGATACCGAGCAGTTCGCCGACGCGCCGCTCCCCGAGAGCGTGCAGGTACCACCTCCGGCGAACGCGCCAGAGCCGTTGCTGCCGAAGCCGACCGTGCCCGTCGGCGTCGACGTCGTCCCCGACGCCGAGTCGGTCACAGTCGCCGTACAGATCGCCGCCTGGCCGATTGCCAAAGCATTCGGCGAGCAAGTAAGTTGCGTTGACGATGTACGTGCGGTCACCGTCACGGTTGTCGACTCTGTAGGCCCCTCGATGCCATAAGTCGCGGTGAGCGTATGCGTGCCCGAATCCACTGCTCTCGGCGTGTAGGTGAAGGTGCAATCAGCCTTGCACGACGTCCGGCTGAAGCTGCCCTGCGAGTCGCTCATGAACGTGACAGACGCACCGGAATCGGGTGGGAAGGTGTCCGTGCAGCTCGTCGATTGGTCTACATCCACATTGGTCGGAGAGCATGAGAGCGCGGCGTGCGACGCCCCGGCGGCAACTGATGACCCGAGCAACGCGAGCACCACCACCCGCAGCGTCCAGCAGAGCACCCTGCGGGTCAAACTTCTACTTGCGGCCACGACCACCGATGGCGTCCTCGCCAGAACAGAAACAACGAGACAACCACCCAAAAACCACTAGCAGCCTCCCCACGGCGACGCCTCCGCAATCCGAACTCACACGGGCTAAGCCCAGGTTAGGTTACTTTAATGCGATCCCGGAGACTAGTCAACCGGCGAACTGGCTACGTGGTTGACCTGCGTGTTGGCTTGGTATGCGTTCGCCCAGGCGACCTGGGGCGTCCTCGGCGGCAGGTTCGCGCCCGCCAGACACAGCGGCGAAGGTCGCCGGCGGCCAGCGAGAGCAGCCGCTCAAGCCCTCCCGACAGGTCGCCGGCGTCCCGCACTACACCGCCCTCCGCGCGTCAGCGCCTAGCTCCACTCAGGGCCCTTGGGGCTCATCCTCGTGCTGCTGCTTGGCCGCTTCCAGCGCTGCCGGGGGATCAAGCGCCGCGTCGCCGCTCAGGAGCGCCAGCGCACGCTCGGCGACCCCCGCAGCCTCTGCTCCGCTCAGGTCCTCGTCGGCCAGCGCCAGCGCCAGCAACACCTGGTGCACCAGCTCCGGGTTCAGCGGGTCGGGTGGAGGGCCGGCCGGCGGCAGTCCCCTCAGGCCTGCCAGCACCTTTGTGGCGTTCGCGCCTCCGCCGAACAGCCGCCCGGGCTGGCGGGCGGGGACCGTGGCCGAAACCGCCCCCGTCGCGGGGTTGACGACGTTGATCTTGCTGCGAAGCCCCGAGCGCTCGAGGGCCAGCCGGTAACCCGACAGCCGCAGGTAGCCGAGCTGCGCCGCGAGCTGCGGGAAAGCGATCGCCTCGACCTCGTCGCGGAGCTTAGGTTGGTGCAATGAGATCTGCGTGCCGGCGTCGGGCAGCGCCGGGTTGGGGTCGGGCGCAACCAGCAGGAAGGCTTGCGACCCGAGCCGGCCGGCGCCGACCCCAGCGACCTCAGCGAGCAGCTGGTAGCCGCCAAGGCCGAGCGCCCCGACGATCCCGGGCGGCAAGGGGTTGGCCGCGAGATGACCGGGAGCGAAGCTCATCGGTTAGTTGCCGAGCATGTCGGCGATCCCGCCGATCAGGCGGCCGCCGCCTTCACGCTGGGCGTTGCCGCCACTCCCCTCGGCGACCGGCGGGTGGAAGTAGGCGCTCTGCAAGCCGACCCGGCCCGGACCCCCAAAGCGGTTGAAGACCAGGTTGCCACCACCGCTCAGGAGCCCGGTCTTGAACCCATACACCTCTTGGGACATCGAGACCGAGTGGTCGCGATACACCCAGCCGCCGGGCTCGATGTCGATCGTCTCCCCGGGATCGAGCTGCTTTTCGAATACGTTGCCGTAACCGTGGACCCAGACGACCCCTTCCTGATCGGCCGCCAGGAAGTGGTCGACCCAGAAGCCGCCGCCGTAGAGCATGTTTGCGAACCCCTTGATCCGGCTGTAGTCGTACTGCACGTTGGCAGTCGCCGCCAGGAACTGATGTTCGCGCACCACGATCCCCTCGCCAGGCTGCAAGTGAAGCGCGGCGATGTGCCCGGGAGCATCTCGGCTGAACGCCAGCTCGCCGGCCGACTGAGCCTCGAGTAGCAATAGCGGCATGCCTCCGAAGGCCCGTCGCTTGAGCCCTTTCTTGAGCGGATGCAAACCGATCTGCAGGTTCGGATACTTCCACAGCAGCACGTGATGCTCGAAGTAGATCGGCACCTGGCCGTCCAGCATCATGTGCAAGACGGGCACAAGCTCGCCCTCGAGACGATAGTTCAGGCCTGGGGCGGAGCCTTGGGCGATCTGGGTCGGCAGGATCTTGGGGGGAGCGGGTATGTCCTCTCCGTTCGTCGCTGACTTTCCGGGACAGCCGCTGCCCGCTGCCCCACGCTCTGGCTGCGGACAGTATCGCGGTCCCCGGCACCTCACCGTCCTCGGCGTCCGCGATTGATGCCGGCTGGGCGATCACGGGATAATCGCAGCCAATGCCGGTCATCTATGTCACCGGGCACCGCAATCCGGACACCGACTCGATCGCCTCGGCGATCGGGTATGCCGAGCTCAGGGGACGCCTGGATTTGAGCAACGAGTACGTCGCCGTCCGGCTCGGCGAGTGCAACGCGCAGACGCGCTGGGTGCTGGAGCGCAGTCAGGCACCCGAGCCTCCGTTTCTCCCCCACGTGATGTTGCGGGCCTGCGACGTGATGCAGACTAGTTTTCCCACGATCGGCGAGACCCAGGCGATCCGCGAGGCTGGCTTCGCGATGGGCCGGGCCGACCTCGAGCTCGTGCCGATCGTCGAGCAGAACGGCGCTCTGGCCGGCGTCGTCACCGAGCGGGCGCTCGCCCGTCGCTACATCCGGGAATCGCGCCGTACTTCGACCCTCCAGGATGCTCCGACGTACGTCCACGCGATCGCCGAAGTGCTCGGGGGCGAGCTCGTGACCGGCGAGAACAAGCAACTTGCCGGCCGAGTTTGGGTGCACTCGATGGACGTGGCTACGCCGAGCGGTATCTTGCCCGGGGACGTGGTCGTGGTCGGCAATCGCGCCGAGGCCCAGCAGCTGGCGATCGGACTCGGTGCGGAGTTGATCGTGATCTCCAATGGCGCCTCGCCCTCGGAGGAGGTGCTCGCCTTGGCCCGCGAGCGCCAGACGGCGGTGATCGTCTCTCCGCTCGACAGCTATGTGTCGGGCCGGATGATCACGCTTGCGGGGCCGTGCAGCGCGCTGATGGAGAAGGATCCGCTGGCGGTCACCAGCGAGGAGCTGCTGGCCGACATCTCCGAGCAGATCAAAGACCTTCACTACGGCGCGGCGATCATCGTTGATGCTCAGCAGCGGCCGACCGGGCTCGTAACGCGCTCGGATCTGGTCGCTCCGCCTCGCCGGCGGGTAATGCTGGTCGACCACGCCGAGCAGAGTCAGAGCGCTCCCGGCGTCGAGCACGCCGAGATCGTGGAAATTCTCGACCATCACCACATCGGGTCGATCGAGACGCGCGTGCCGGTCAGGGCAACGTTCGACCCGGTCGGGTCGACCGCGACGCTTGTGATTGAACGCTTCCGGCAGAACGGAATGGAGCCGAGCCGGTCGAGCGCGACGATGCTCCTCGGGGCGATCCTGTCCGACACCGTGATCCTCAATTCCCCCACCACTACCGAGCGCGACCACGCCGTGGTGGAGTACCTCGAGCGGGTGCTGGTCCTCCAGGCAAGCGAGTTCGGTCGTCAGATGTTCGAGGCCACCGCCGACGTCTCGGAGGTGAGCGCCGAGGAGATCGTGACGCGCGACGCCAAGCGCTATCAGGTCAGCGGGCAGCCGATCTGCATCGCGCAGATCGAGGTCGTCGGTAAAGGCCTGCTCGAGCGGGCCGATGAGCTGCTCGAGGCGATGCGGCGCGAGCGTGAGAACAAGGACCTCCACCTCTACGCACTGATGGTCACCGATGTGTTGACCAAGGGCACCGACCTGCTCGTTGCCGGCGACGCCGCGGGAGTGGCACGCACATTTGGCGCATCGCTGAATGACAGCACGATCGAGCTGCCAGGAGTGATGAGCCGCAAGAAGCAGGTCGTACCGAGGCTGCTGGCGGGCCTGTAGGACCAAAGCAGTATGGCGGTCTCGGGCGTGAAGGCCGCGCGCACCCTCGCGACCGGCGTCAGGCCGAGCCGACACCGACCTCCCGCACCGGCGCCTCGCCCCACAACTGCTCGAGCCGGTAGTACTCGCGCGTATCGGGGGTGAACACATGGACCACGACATCGAGGTAATCCATCAAGATCCAGTGGGCCTGGGTCAGTCCCTCGACCCGGCGCGGAAGCAGTCCGTGCTCGGATTTCAGCCCGGCGTGGATGGCGTCGTGGATCGCCTTCGTTTGCCGGTCGGTCCGACCGGTACAGATCACGAAGTAGTCCGTGTAACCAATCATGCCCCGCAGGTCGAGCTGCACGATGTCCCGCGCCTTGCGGTCACCCGCGTAATCGGCGATTTCGATGGCGAGAGCCTCTGGATCCATGTGCGTCTGCTGGGTCGTCATCCACGCTTCCCTTCTTTGTACAGATTGTGCCGGTCGATGTAGTCCGCCACCGCGTCAGGGACGAGGTACTTGATCGGCTCCCCAGCCCGTACGCGCCGACGGATCATCGTCGAGGACACGCCGATTCGGGGCATCGGGAAGAACTCCGCCCGCTCGCCGCCACGGAGGCTGTGTAGAGCGGCGTCGACGGCGGAACGCGACGTTCCCCTCCGCTTGGCTACCGCGAGCGACGCCAGCGAGAGGACCCTTTCGGGCTCCTGCCAGTCTCGCAGCCCGGCTGCCACGTCTCCGCCGACGATCAGGAACAGCTTGTTGTCTGGCGCTTGGGAGTGCAGCTCTGTAAGGGTATCGACTGTGTAGGACAATCCTGGCCGGCGGATCTCTAGATCCGAGACGGTAAAGCGCGGATCACCGTGCACCGCCCGCCGGCAGAGCTCCACCCGGTGCTCGGCGCCGGGCTCGTGCTCGATCGGCTTATGTGGGGGTATCAGGGCAGGAATCAGCACCACTCGATCGAGGCGCAGCTGAAGGTACGCCTCTTGGGCGCACACGAGGTGACCAAAATGTGGCGGATTGAACGTCCCGCCGAGGATCCCGACGCGCACTAGGCAGCACGAGGTCAGCGGTGCCAGCAGCTCACGGCCTGATCTGGCCGTCGCCTTCGATGAGATACTTGAACGTGCACAGGTCGCGTAGCCCGATCGGACCGCGGGCGTGCAGCTTCTGGGTCGAGTTGCCGATCTCCGCTCCCATCCCGAATTCGCCTCCGTCAGTGAATCGGGTCGAGGCGTTGACGTACACACAGGCGGCATCGATGCCAAGCTGGAACGCCCGGCTCGAAGCGGTGTCGCGGGTGACGATCGCCTCAGAATGACCGCTGCCATGGGCGTTGATGTGGGTGATCGCCTCGGCCGTCGAGTCAACCACGCCAACTGCCATCTCGAGCGCCAGATACTCCGTGTCCCAGTCCTCCTCGCCGGCGGTGTCGATTCCGAGCGCCGGAACCGTGGCGCGAGTGCGAACGTCTCCGTGGAGGATGACGCCCGCGTCGAGGAGACTGGACAGCACTTTCGGCAGGAACGCCTCGGCAATATCGGAATGGACGAGCAGCTTCTCGGCGGCGTTGCAGACCCCCGGGCGCTGTAGCTTCGCGTTTAGCACGATCGCCTCCGCAGACTCCAGATCGGCACTGGCGTCAACGTACACGTGGCAGTTGCCCGACGCCGCGTAGATCACCGGTACCGTGGCGACACCCTTCAGTGCGGCCTTCAGTCCCTCGCCGCCGCGAGGAATGATCAAATCGACAATGCCCGCCTGCGTGGCGAGCTCTGCGAGCTCCTCACGTCCGCCCCCGGCGATCAGCGACAGCGCCGAACTCGGTAGGCCGGCCCCCGTTGCCGCTTCTGCTGCCACGCTCGCGAGGACGGCGTTGGAGTGTGTCGCCGAGCTCGAGCCGCGAAGGACAATCGCATTGCCGGACTTCAGGCACAGGACGGCGGCGTCGATCGTGACATTCGGCCGCGCCTCGTACACGACCGCCACCACCCCCAGTGGGACGCGAACCTTCCGCGCATCAAGGCCATTTGGGAGCCTCCAGCCCTCGATCACCTCACCAACCGGATCGGGCAGCGCGGCGATCTTGCGCACCCCGTCGGCCATCGCCTCGATTCGGCGGTTATCCAGCGCCAAACGGTCCAGCAGCGCCGCGGACAGGCCGGTTTCTCGACCCGCTTCCAGATCGCGGGCGTTTGTCTCGAGGATTTCCGGACCGTTCTCGAGGAGCGCATCCGCGATCGCCCGCAGAGCGGTGTCCTTGACGCTCGAGCCAACCGTGGCGAGCGCCCTCGACGCCCGTTTAGCGGCGGCGCAATGCTCGGCAACGGATGTCGCGGTGGTAGCCACAGGGCTAAAGGTTACGCGAGCACGAAGTAGTCGCGGTGAACCGCCTCTTGGCTGGCGCGCGGGAGCAGCTCGCGCACTTCTCGGGATTTGAGGCCTCGGGCCTTGCGCAGCTCGACGGCCGAGTAGTTCGAGATCCCCTTGCCGACCGACTCTCCGTCGTGCGCCACCTCGACCGCGTCGCCGGCTTCAAACGACCCCGAAACCTCGACGATTCCCACCGGCAACAGGCTTGTGCCCCCCTCGCGCAGCGCCCGGGCCGCTCCGGCGTCGATGAGCACCCGACCGCGCGCGGGCTTGGCGTACTTGAGCCACAGCTTGAAGCTCGAGTAGCGACTCTCGCGGGCTGCGAACCGGGTGCCGATTCTCTCGCCGGAGACCGCCGACAGGATCGTGCCGGGTCTCAGACCACTCGTGACGACGGTGGGAATCCCGGACGCCGTGGCCATCTCGGCGGCGACGACCTTCGAGCGCATCCCGCCCGAGCCGAGCGGCGAGGTGCCGGTCCCGATGTCGAGCCCGTCGAGCGCTGCGAACGTGATCACATCAGGCACGAGCTCGGCACGGGCGTGCAGTCGCGGATCGGCCGTGAACACGCCGTCGGCATCGGTCAGGAGCACGAGCAGCTCGGCACCGAGCAGAATCGCCACCTGGGCGGCCAGGAAATCGTTGTTCCCGAACGAGATTTCATCGGTGGTCGTCGTGTCGTTCTCGTTGATTACCGGAACAACCCGCCACTCCAGCAGCTTGCGGAGCGTCTGGCGGGCGTTCAGGTAGTGGGTCCGGGCGCTCATGTCGAAGAACGTCAGCAGCACCTGCGCCGTCGGGACGTCTCGCGCTCGCAGCAGCTGGTCGTACACCTGGTAGAGCTTGCCCTGCCCGACGGCGCTCGCCGCCTGCAGCTCGTCGATCGCCCGCGGCCGCAGCGAAAGCGTCATCACCCCCATCCCGCGCGCAATCGCCCCACTCGTCACGACGATCACCGATCGTCCCTCGTGGTGCAGCGCGGCGACCTGATCGCAGATCTGCGCCAGCACCTCTGCGCGCACCTGGCCGCGCTCGTCGGCGACGATGCTCGAGCCGAGCTTGACAACCAGGCAGCTCATTATCGAAGAGGTTAAGGGGGCTGCCCTCGCGCGGTCGGGCCCGGGACTCTGCGAAGCCCGGCGCGCGGTTTGTCGAGGCCGAAGCTACCCCCGCCCCGGGCTCGGTGGCTTGGGCGCCGCGCACCACGGGTTGGCCGGAACCCCGGCACACGGACGTGGCATTGTCGGCAGATCGCTCGGCAGCGCATGAATGACCACGCGCGTGCGGCGCGGGTAGGGGCCCGTGGGACAAGTTGGCGGCTGGTTGGGAATCAGCTCGAGCTGCGAGTCGCAAATGCCCTCGGCGAGCGCCTTCGGATCGCTGGCACCGGCTGGCACGAGTTCGCCGGTGCAGTGCGAGGACTTCACTTGCAGCGCGGCCGCGCTGGCCGGCCGGACACTGCCGCCGCCGATCTCGCTGTTGCCTCGGAAGCAATTGGTCGGGTGCCCGTCCTCGAAGTTGACATAGCCGAAGTCGCCGTTGGTCGGATGCCCATAGGACCCGTTGTGAGCGAACTTGTTGCCGATGATCGCGTTGCCCCAGGTGTCGAACAAACACGTCCCGGAGACGAGGAAGTTGAGCGTCCCGCCCGTGCACGGCTGGCCGCTGTCGATGTACGGACTCAAGATCACGCCCCAGGCGTTGTTGCGAACGATCCGGTTGTCCATGATCGTGTCGTTTCGTCCGCCGGCGACGACGATCCCGGTGCCGACCGGCCCTTGAGCGGCCTCGCCCTGGGCGGGGACGTTCGGGTTGTTGTTGTTGTGCACGTAGTTGTGCATGAACACCAAGCAGGAATGAGTGTGGGTGATCGGGCTGACCCCACCGTTCGGACAGGCGCCGTTCTGTGGAGACGGGTCGTCGCCGTTCTGGCTATTGGTGTTGATCCCGTCGAGATTGTTGTCCCACTCCGAGTTCTCGATCACGAGCCGGCCACCGGAGTTAGAGCCGGAGTAGCCGAGCGCGTTGTACTCGGCCCACCCATGGTTGATGATCTGGTCGCAGATCTGCTGGCAGGCGCCGATGTAGAAGCCGGAATCGTTGAAGTTGCTCGTGTAGCTGTGGTCCCATTCGCCGCCGGTCCAGTTGCTCGAGAAGATCCCGTACGCGGCCGCGGTCTTCTCGGTCTTGTAGAACGTGCTGGTGGCGGTTAAGTAAGACCCGATGTACCCGTGGCCGGTGACCTTGCCGGTGCCGCCACCGTTCCACCAGATCTCGTTCCCAGCATCGCCCTTGCCATTGAGGAAGTTGCAAACGGTCAGGTTCTGGACCCAAACGTCGGCGGCTTTCCAGACCATGATGCCGTTGAGGCCGAGCCGTCCGCCGCGGCCAGCCGGACCGAGGTTCTGGTCCGCTGCTCTGCGGCTACACCGTGCTGAGCCTGGCTTCGTGCCGTCCACCACGACGGTGTTGCGGTTCATTCCGCGGATGTAGACGTCCCGAGTCGTGACGAGTACGCCCGCCGGGGTGTTGGCTCGCCCGCGCGGGTGCCGGCTGGCGCTGGTCTTGTAGTCGCCGGGCGCGACGAGGATCCAGTCACCCGGCCGGGCCGCGTTGACCGCGGCCTGGATCGAACGAAATTGTCCCGGGATCCCGTGGAACGTGCCCACCCGCAGCACCTGGTCGGCACTCGCGGCTCCCGCCGAGGCGCCGACGGCAACGGCAAGCGTAGCGAGCACTGCGACGACTCTCGGTCCCACTCTCTCCTCTTTCTCCAGCGCCTTGGGCGGGCGCGATCCTACAGGTTCGGGTCAAGCTCGAACGCCACACCCGCGATCTCGACCTGATCACCGGGCTCGAACCCTTCGGCTTCGAGCGCCCGGATCAGGCCGATCTTCCGCAGCCGCCCCTCCAGGTGGGCGAGGGCATCCTCGTTGTCCAGGTCGTAGCGGGCCACCAGCTGCTCGACTCCGACGCCGGTGACGCGAAAGGCCCGCTCGCCGGCGCGCTTGACCTGGTAGGTGCGGCTCGCGGCGGGGCGGAATACGCGGTGCTCCGCGAGCTCCTCGGGTGGCGGCTCCTCGCCGGCTGAGGCGCGATCAGCGGCTCGCTGCACGGAGATTCGTCGCGCGAGCGCCGCGGCCAGCCGGTCGAGCCCGACCCGAGTTACCGATGAGGTCACGATTACCGGCACCTCGGCACCGAGACGTGCCTGCCACTCCTGCTGAGCTGCGTCGGCCGTTTGCGCGGATACGAGGTCGCCCTTTGAGAGTGCCAGGATCCGGGGCAGCGCCGCCAGCCGCGGGTCGTGCAGCGCTAGCTCTCGCTCTACGGTCGCGTAATTGGCGCCGGGCTCAGAACCGTCCAGAGGCTGAAGATCGAGCACGTGCACGAGCAAGCGGGTGCGCTCCACATGCGCCAGGAAGTCATGTCCTAGCCCGGCGCCCCCGCTCGCGCCTTCGATCAACCCCGGGATATCCGCGATCACCAGCTGGCGGTCGTCGAGCTCGAGCGTGCCGAGCGCAGGCTCGAGCGTGGTGAATGGGTAATTGGCGACCTTAGGGTGGGCGCGCGTGAGCCGAGCGAGCAGTGAGGACTTCCCGGCATTCGGCAGCCCGACGAGTCCGACCTCGGCAAGCAGCTTCAGCTGCAGCTTGACCCAGCTCTCCTCACCGGGAAGGCCACGCTCGGAAAACCGCGGCGTTTGGTGCGTAGGTCCGGCGAAGCGCTTGTTGCCGCGGCCCCCGGAGCCACCGCGAGCAATCACCGCGCGCTGCCCGGGCCGGACCAGATCATGCCGCGTCCCGCTGGCCTCCACCAGCCCCTCGGTGCCGGGCGGAACCCGGATCTCAAGCGACTCGCCGTCGGCACCGTGCTTCAGAGACCCCTGACCGTGGCCGCCCCGCCGAGCCTTGAAGTGCGACCGTCGGCGAAAGCTCTCGAGGTCGCGCAGTGAGTCATCGCAGACAAGCACCACATCGCCTCCGCGTCCGCCGTCGCCCCCGTCAGGTCCGCCCTTTGGCACGTGCGCCTCGCGGCGAAAGCTGAGAGCGCCGTTGCCGCCGCCGCCAGCCTGAACGTGAATGCGTGCGCGATCCTGCATGCTTAGGACTATGGCGGATCCAGTTTTCCTGATCACGGGCGCGTCGAGCGGCATCGGAGCCGCGACAGCTCGGCGTGCCTCTGAAGCGGGCTATCGGATGGTGATCGCCGCGCGCTCCTCAGATCGGCTCGCCGAGCTCGCGGCCTCCCTGGGAGGAGCACAGCGCGCGCTTGCCGTGCCCTGCGATGTCACCGAGTGGGAGCAGCAGCAGGCGATGGTCGACGCTGCCCTGGAGCATTTCGGCCGGTTGGACGCCGCGTTCGCCAACGCCGGCTTCGGCGCCGCCCGCGGATTCCTGAACGAGTCGGTGGAGCATTGGCGCTCGATGGTGTTGACCAACGTCTACGGCGCAGCATTAACCATCAGAGCCACGATCCCGGCGCTCAAGGACGCCCGCGGCCACCTGCTCCTGACCGGATCCGTCGCGGGCCGCCGAGCGCTGCCGGGATCGTTGTACTCGGCCACCAAGTGGGCCGTGACAGCGATGGGCGAGGCCGCCCGCCAAGACCTGAACGGCACCGGCGTCCGCGTGACCCTGATCGAGCCCGGCATGGTCTCGACGCCGTTCTTCGAGAACCCCGTCCAGGACGCCCTCGAGGCCGACGACGTCGCCCGCGCCGTGATGTACGCGGTCTCCCAGCCGCCACACGTTGACGTCAACGAAATCTTGATCAGACCAACGGCGCAGGACAACTGAGCTCCGGCACGGGACAACTGAGCCCGGGCCCGCAGGACGGGTCCCGGCCCCGGCCCGCAGGGCAGTCCCGGCCCGATTGAGATTGGGCCAGTGAGTCTGCTGAGCGAATTCAAGAAGTTCCTGCTGCGCGGAAACGTCGTCGATCTGGCCGTCGCGGTTGTCGTCGGCACCGCCTTCACCGCGGTCGTCAGGGCCCTCGTGGCCGACCTGATGACCCCGATCAGCTCGCTCATCTTCGGCAAAGGGAGTTCAGCAGCCTCTCCTTCACGATCAATCACAGCCACTTCGCCTCTCAACAACTTGTTCACGTGCCTCACGGTCGCGGCAGCAATGTTCTTCGTCGTTGTGGCTCTGACCAATCACCTCATGAATCGGCGCGCCCAAGAGGATCCCGACGAGAAATAGTGCCCGGAATGCACGAGTTCGATTCCGGCCCGGGCGCGGCGCTGCCCGCTGTGCAGGGCCGAGCTGAGCACCGGGCGGGGCGGGGCGGGCGCGCGGGGGGGCGGCGGACTCGGCTCCCGCCCGCGGCCTCACGGCGGCATTACGCAGCAGTGCCACCAGATCGGCAATCACGAGGTCTGATTCGTGCATGATCTGAGACCACCTGTAGCGCACGACCGTGTAGCCCGCCGCGCGTAGACGCAGCTCGCGCCGGCGGTCGCGCTCGATCTGCGCGCGCGTGCGGTGGCCGCGATATCCGTCGAGCTCCACGATCACGCGCTCGTGGCGCCACGTCGCGTCGACGGTCATCCGTCCATGCCGGGCGTTGATCTCCGGCAGCGGCAATCCCGCGCTCTCACACAGCGCGAAGAACGCCCGCTCGAGCTGGCTGCGAGTGAGCGCGAGGTCCGGGCGATGGCTCTCGAGAGCTTCGCGAAGCTTGGCGCTGCCGGGTCGCCCCCGCCGCAGCACGCCATCGAGTACCTCGATCTTCAGCAGCTGTTGATATTCAGCCTCGGCGAGCGCCTTGCGGATCCGTTTCCCGGGGCCGTAACCGCGAGGTCCAGCAGCGTGTCCTCGACCGTCGTGGTCGGGAGTCGCTTTTGCCAGACGCGAGCACGTTGGCGGCGATCATGGATCCGGACACCGGGCACGGATCTCCGGCGGTTTGCGGCTGTTATTTCGATCGTGGCCGGAGCGTGATCGATCAGCCCCCACCACCATGCCGCGGTCGCATAACTCAGCATCGCCCCGGAGCCGGCATAGAGCAGCGCGGCGGAAACATCCAGCCCGACGCTGGGCGCCGTGTGGCCAACCGCGTAGACACGTGGGAGGAGGCGATGTAGGTAGGCGTCCTCGAGCCAGCGTGCGATCGTCGCGTCGCCCACGCCGATCGCCTTCAGCTGGGCACAGCTAATCAGCCCCGATTGCTGCCCAGCAAGCCGACTCGCCCGAAGTTTGGCTCCTGACCTCCGGGGGCCGGAGGCAGATAGCCAACGTTCGGACATGACCCAACGTTGGCGCGGATCGTGTCACCAAACAAGACGGAATCGCAACGAGTTTGCAACAAAGTGGCGGAGGCGGGGCGCGGCGCGGCGAAAGCCGCGACACCGCGGGCGGCGCCGGGGCGGGGCGGTCGCGGGCGCGGGCCGCCCGGTCCAACCAGACCAACCCCGCTTCGCAGACCAACCCCGCTTCGCCGCTACTCGCCGGCGGACTTGACCGGCACGACCGAGATCACCCGGCCGCGACGGCCGCGGGTGAACTCGACGGTCCCCGCGCTGCGGGCGAAGATCGTGTCGTCCTTGCCTATCCCGACGCCGTCGCCGGGCTTGAAGCGCGTGCCGCGCTGACGGACGATGATTTCGCCTCCGGTCACGGCCTGACCCGCAAACACCTTCACGCCGAGGCGCTTGGCATGCGAGTCGCGACCGTTCCGGGAAGAACCGAGTCCCTTCTTATGCGCCATTGGTGACCTCCGATTCGGGGGGCGCGGTCTCCACAGCCGGCGTCTCTGCAGCCTCCGGCCCCTCAACCGCAGCCGCCGAGTCCACGGCCTCCGGGACAACAGCCTCCGGCGCCTCAACCGCAGCCGGCGCCTCAACCGCAGCCGGCGCCTCAACCGCAGCCGGCGCCTCAACCGCAGCCGCCTCCGTCGCAGGCGCCTCCTCCGCAACGGCCGCGTTCTCGCGTCGGCGCCCCGCGAGGCTGACCGTCGTGACCTCGAGGCGGGTCAACTCCTGGCGGTGGCCGGTGCGGCGCTTGTAGCCGCGCTTAGGCTTGAACTTGACGACCCGGAGCTTCGGCCCCCGTTCGTGCGCGATCACGCGGGCTTCGACCGTCACGCGAGCCAACCCCTCGGCCTCGTCGACCACGTCGGAGCCGTCCACGTAGAGCAGCGGCCGTAGCGAGACGCGTTCGCCGTCGGGCACGGGCAGCCGTTCGACCAGCAGGGACTGACCCTGCTGAACGCGGTACTGCTTTCCACCTGTCTTGACGATCGCGTACATATCTAGTCCGTAGAGGTAGATGCTGGCTGTGCCGTTTGGGCCCGGGTACCGGAACGGCGCCGTCCGCCTCTGCGGCCACGACGCCGATTCCTCGATTCTAGGGCATCGCCATCGTCCTCCGGGGTGCCGTCGGTCGACGCCGGGACGTCAACGAGCGTTGCGACGGCCGCGGTGCGGCCGACTTCGTCGATCCGCACAAGCCGCTTCTCGCCCACGTACGGGGTCCCTCCCTTCACCGCAATGATGTACCCGTCGACCTTGGCAACCGCGTCTCCGGGGTTGTACATATGCGGCTCGACGATCCCGACGTGGACCTCTTCGCCGGCGCGGAATGGAAGCGCCCGCTCGAGGACCTCTTCGCGACTGTCTTCGAGCAGCACCGCGAAGTGATCGATGGGCAAGCCCTCCGATCCCTCGAAGTGAAACCACTTTCTGGTCTCCTCCTCGATCTGGTGGAGAACGCGGGCGTCGTCGGCCGTGAACTCTGCGCTCACGCGCGGATTCATTTGGATCAGCAACGCCTCGGCGTCCGTTTCCTTGGCGAGGTCTCGCATCCGCCGCTCGAACTCAATTGCGATCGTCTCCTCGGACCTGATCACCCCTTCGCCGCCGCACGTCGGGCACGGCCGGGTCATGATCTCCCGCACCCCATCGGTCACGTTCTGGCGTGTCATCTCCACCAGCCCGAGTGGCGAGATCTCGACCACGAACGTCTTGGTCCGGTCCTCGTCGAGCGACTTGCGGAGCGTCTTGAGCACGGCGTCGCGGTTGCGCGCGCGCGACATGTCGATGAAGTCGATCACGATGATCCCGCCGATATCCCGCAGTCGCAGCTGCCGCACGACCTCCTCAGCCGCCTCGAGATTGGTCTTGGTGATCGTGTCCTCCAGCCGGGCTCCCTTCCCGCGTCCAATGAACGAACCGGAGTTGACGTCGATCACGGTCAGCGCCTCGGCGTAATCGATCATCAGGTATCCCCCACTGGGTAGGTCGACCCGCCGCGACAAGGTGGAGGCCAGTACCTGCTCAACGCCGAACGCCTCGAACAGCGGCTGGTCCTCCTCCCACAGCTCGACGTGCTCTACCAGGTCCGGAGCGGTCCGCGAGAAGAATGACACCAGCCGGTGGTGCTGCTTGGGGTCATCGACGATCGCGCGCTCGAATGCATCGGAGAAGATGTCGCGCACGACCCGGACCGACAGGTCGGCCTCTTGGAATACGAGCGCCGGCGCCGGGGTCTCATCGACTCGCTTCTGCAACACCTCCCCGAGCTTGAACAGGTACTGCAGCTCGCGCTCGAGGTCGGCGCGCGTCGCTCCCTGCGCAGCGGTGCGGATGATCGCGCCGGCGCCCTTCAGATCGAGCTTTGCTGCCTCCTTGCGCAGCCGCTCACGCTCCTTATCGTCGAGTCGGCGTGAGACACCGACTCCCTCGCCGTAAGGCGCGTAGACCATGTACCGCCCGGCGATCGTCAGGTCCATCGACAGCCGGGCGCCCTTGGTTTTCAGCGGGTCCTTGACAACTTGAACAACGATCTCCTCGCCGGCTTTCAGCATGTCGCCGATCTGGCGGTTGTCCCGCCCGGACCCGCGGCCCCGGCGCGGGGCCTCGACGCCGGGCAGCACGATTTCATCGACGTGCAGGAAACCGTTCTTCTCGAGCCCGATGTCGACGAACGCGGCCTCTAGACCTGGAAGAACGTTGTCGATCCGGCCCTTGTAGATGTTGCCGACGATCGAGCGCGCACCGCGGCGCTCCAGATAGAGCTCGGCAACCGTGTAACCCGCCCCGGGGTTTGCGGATGGCTTGCGACGGCGGCGTGAGGAGGCCGAGCTGCGCTTGCGCGGGCCGACCGTTCCGGTCGCTTCCAGCAACGCGACACGGGTCTCTCCGCGATCGACGCTGACAAGTACTTGCTTCTTCAATTCGATTCAGTCCTTTGTGATTTTGGGCCGCGCGCCGCGCGCGGAGGGGTCGGCCGCGACTGGCGCGGTCCGCCCGCTCACCGGCGACGGCGGGGCCTGATCTGGCCGGCAGCTCACGTGGTGGCGCCGGCATCTATGAAACTAGCGCCCGGTTCTTGCCCGCAGACGACACCCTTGCCTGGATGTAGATCGACTGCAGGAGGCCGATCGCGATGAATGTGACGAGAACCGATGAGCCTCCGTAGCTCATCAGTGGTAACGGAACCCCGGTGATCGGCATGATCCCGATGGTCATGCCGACGTTCACGAACACCTGGAACATCAGCATCGCGAGGATGCCGCCGCCGATCAGAGTGCCGTATAGGTTCTTGGACATCGTGAGGATCCGCAGCGTGCGCCAAATCAACAGCGCGTACAGCGAGAGCACCAACGCGGCGCCGGCGAAACCGTAGGTCTCGCCAACCGCAGCGAAGATGAAGTCCGTGTCGTTGGCGGGAAGGAAGTTCAGTCTGGTCTGGCTCGCGTTCGCTCCGCGTCCGGTCTTCTGCCCCGATCCGATCGCAATCTCCGATTGCCGGATGTTGTAGGTCTGGTTGCCCGGATCGCGCGAGGGATTGAGAAAGCCGGTCAAACGCTGCACCTGATAGGGCTTGAGCACATGGACACCGAGCGCCGGCGCGGCGACCAGCACGAGTGAGATCGAGACCACGAACATGGCGACCAGCCCGGTAAGGTGCTTCCACGAAGTGCCGGCAAAGAACAGGATCGTGAACCCGATCGCCACATAGACCATGCCGGTACCGAGGTCGGGCTGAGGGATGACCAGCAGCGCCGGAATCAGGCCCAGCAGCATGATACGCGCCGTCGTACGGCGCTCCTGCAGACGGCGGGAGCGATCGACGACAAATCCCGCCAGGGCGACAACCAGCAGCAGCTTGCCGAACTCCGAAGACTGGAACTGCAGAAACGGAAGCGGGATCCAGCGGTGGCTGCCGCGGACCGCAGGCATCCCGTACACCACCAGGTTGAGCGCGATCATCACCCCGTACAGACCGAACTTGTACTCGCGCAGCCGCGAGTAGTCGATCCGCGAGAGCAGCAACGTGACCACGATTCCGATCCCGGCGTAGATCGCCTGGCGCTTGACGTAGTACAGCGGATCGCCCGCGACCGCGTTGCTCGTGGCCCCCTTGAGCGTTAGCAGCGAACAGGCCACGAGGCCGAGGGCACCAAGAAGAAGCAGCGGGTCGAATAAGACAAGCGTACGCGGCCGCGCGGCGGTCGCCTCCTCGGTTGCTTGGATCGGCGTCGCGCTCATAGCGTCTTGGAGGCGCCGGCCACGTACTGTCCGGGCTTGCCGAAGAACCACTGCGAGAGGATCTGCCGAGCGGCAGGCGCTGCGGCAACCGCACCGAAGCCGCCTTGCTCGACCCACACCACAACCACGATCGGCTTGGTGGTCGCGCTCGGCGGCACGAAGCAGGCATACCAGGAGTAGTCCTGCTGGTTGTTGTACTGGGCGGTTCCGGTCTTGCCGTACACCTGCTCAGGGAAGTTGCCGAACACATCGTCGGAGGTTCCGCCGGCGGTTTGCGCCGCGTCGTGCAGGCCCGCGCGAATCAGGTCGAGGTCAGAACGGTTGACGGGCATCTGACGCGCGGGCGCCGGATCGATCTTCTGTAGCACCGTCCCGTCGGGCTCTTCGACGTCGAGTCCGAGGTGTGGCCGCACGACCTTCCCATAGTTAGCGATCGCCGAGTACGCGACCGCCAGCTGAAGCGGCGTCACCTGAACGTCGCCCTGGCCCACCGCGAGGTTGATGTTGTCGCCGATCGACCACGGCCGGCCATCAGCGATTCCGCAAGAGCTGTGGCGGCCGTGGCCCTTGTAGGGGCCAGTTCCCAGCTCGCACTCGCGCTCGAGTCTGTCGATTCGCGCCCGCCACCGGGGAGAGGGCAGGTTGCCGCTCACCTCACCACCGAGATCGATCCCAGTTCGCTTGCCGATTCCATATAGGCTCGCCCAATGCTGTAGCCCGCCGCCGTTCGGGTGCTTGGCGGAATCCGCATTGAGCAGGGCGCCGAGGTTGTAGAAGAACACGTCGTCGGAGACGCGGATCGCATTGACCAGATCGAGCACGCCGTTGGCCGCGCCACCGGCATTCCTCCGGCACTCGACACCGATGCAGAACTGGCCCGTGTCGTCGTAGGTCTGATCAGGGGTCCAGACCCCAGTTTCCAGTGCCGCCGTGGCGGTGATCGGCTTGAACGTCGAACCCGTCGGCCCGGCGCTTTGGATCGCGCGGTTGATCAGCGGAAAGTTGTTGGCCGGGTTGTTCAGCGCCTTATATTGCGACTCGGTGATCCGCTTGGTGAAGATGTTCGGGTTGAACGTTGGATTGGAGCCCATCGCGTACACCTCGCCGTTGACGGGGTTGAGTGCGACGAACGCGCCTCCGTTAGCCGGCGGGTTGTTGGCGATCGTCTGCGCGAGCGCCTGCTGCCCCACGGTCTGCAGCCCCACGTCGAGCGATAGCCGGACGTTGTGACCCGTGACTGGGCTGCGAGCGGACAGATAGCGAGTGAACCTTCCCAGCGAATCCACCTGCACGCGTTCGGCGCCATCGACCCCGCGCAGGTAGCGGTCGTAGTACCACTCCAGCCCGGACTGACCGACAATCGCGTTCTGAGACACGCCGCGATAGCGCGTCTCCTTGACCTCCTGGGCGTTGATCGGTCCGACTGTCCCGAACAGCTGCGCGGCGACTTGGTTCAGCGGATACTGGCGCAGATATGCCCGCGCGACCGTCACCCCGGGGAACTGGCTTTGCCGTTCGGCCAAGTAGTACTGGACGTCCTTACTCACGCCTGTCTTAATCGTGACGTTGGCGTATGGCAGGAGCGCCTGTTGCTGGGCGACATCGCAGGCGATCGGCGACAGACGGGCGGTGCCGACACCGGCCACCTTGCAAGCCCTACGCCGTGTTGGGACGTCTAGTACCGAGGCCAGCCGCCGATACAGGGCAGCGTCCCTCCGCGGCGGCGCGGTCAGGTCTGACGGGGACGGCCTGACCGGCAGGTCGGGCGGCGTGATCTGAACATCGAGCGTGCGCTGGCTGTCCACGAGGATGTTGCCGGCCCGGTCGAGGATCTCGCCCCGGGAGGCAGCGATCCCGATGTCGCGCGTCCGGTTGCCCTGCGCCTGCGCCAGGTACTGGTCGCCGGAGAGAACCTGCAGAAACCACAGACGAAAAAAGATGATCGCGAACAGCGCCAGCGCGAAGCTGCCGATGATCGCGACACGCAACGCGAGTTGCGGCGTGAGCGGCGGTCGGCGTTCCTCAGGTGGCTGAGCCATCTAAAGCGACGAGCGAGGGATCGGTCCGAGGCGCTCGGAGGGACGTTGGAGCGGACTGAGGCCGCCGGTGGTGTACGCGCGCCGCCGCCGGCGGCGGGGGTCGTCCGGAAGTATCGGCTGGATGACCCGCCGCACGATCGCGTAAACCGGCAGGGCGATCAGTGTGTTGACGAGCACGGTGATGAAGATCTGCTGCAGCAGCAACAAGCTCACCGGGGCGTCAACGCCGAGCAGGACCTGGATCAGTGCCATCCCCAGTCCGGCGAATGCGGTCACGATCGCGCCCATCACCAGCGGCACGAGCCCGTGGGCGGGATCGCGTAGCTCACGTAGTCGGCCCGACCAATAACCGATCGCGATGTACAGGAGCGAGGTGACCCCTAGGGTCTGGAACAGCACCAGGTCAACCAGCAGGCCGGTGCCGAAGCCCATCAGCGCGCCTGGCATCGAGCCCGCCAGCAGGCCCACCGACATCACGACCAGCGGCGTGATGTCGGCGCTGACGCCGAAGATGGAGATCTGGGAGACAGCCGCGGCTTGGATGATCACGGTCAAGAACGCGAGCGCAAGCAGTCGCACCGGGAGGCGAAGCGATTCACTCATGGCACCTGCGCGCGGGCCTGGCCGGCGTGGGGAGCGGTGAGGATTTGCACGACGTCCACGTGGCGCAAATCGGCGAGCGGGGACACCTGCACGGTCTGGTTGTTAATCAGGGTGTTCTGGTTGGCATTCGACACCAGCCCGATCGGAATCCCGGGGGGATACAGCGAATCCAGCTTTCCGGACCTGAATCCCGCAGTGACGACCTGCTGGCCCGACTGTATTGGCGCATGCGGCGGCAGGTCTTGGAGGATCAGCTGGTTCGGGTTGCCAACGGCGGGCACCAGCAGACCCGTGTCACCGAGGGAATCCTGCACCTCGGCAGCGACGGAGTAGGTGTGGTCGGTGATCAAGGTCACGATCGAGAAGTTCGGCCCCACGTCCGACACCTTCCCGACCAGCGCTCCGTCGCCGACGACGGGGTCGTTCAGCTGGACTCCGTCGCTCGAGCCCTTGTCCACCTCGATCGTCGCGTACCAGAGCGTCGGGTCACGGGAGATGACGTGCGCGGCCACCGGCTTGTAGGCGGAGATTCCGGCGCTGTTGTCGAGGCCCACCAACTTACTGAGCTGAGAGTTCTGGATCAGCGCCTGCTGAAGCTGGCCGTTGCGAGCGCGAAGCGCGTAAACCTCCTTGCGCAACTTGTCGACCTGCGACTTCGCCTTGAACGTGTCCGAGAACCAGCCCGCGACATCGCGGACAGGCTTCAGCGCCTTGCTTGCGCCGTCCTGGATCGGGGAAAGGACCTCGGCGATTCCCCGCTGCACGCTGTGGAGCGGGGAGCCGGGCGACTCGCCGAAGTAGGCCGTAAGCAGAATCAGGGAGACGACGACGAGCAGCGCGAGCACTGCACGTCGCCGTCGAACTTGCTTGTCATCCACGGGGAAATTTAAAAGTCTTGCTCCGGACCATTTCAGCAGTCAGGCCTTGAACCTAGTAGCGACGGCGCCGGTTGCGTGAATTCTTGCTGGAACGATGAATCGCCTCGAACTCTTCCAATGACCTCCCTGAGCCAACCGCGACGCACGTCAACGGCGACTCTGCCAGGTGCGCGGGCATCTGCGTCTCGTGACGCAGGCGCTCCTCGAGCCCCTGTAGCAGCGAACCACCTCCGGCCAGCATGATGCCACGATCCATGATGTCGGAGGAAAGCTCGGGGGGCGTGCGGTCAAGTGTCTCCTTAACGGCGTCGATGATCTGCGACACCGGCTCCTCCAGTGCGCCCCGGATCTCCTCGCTGGTCAGGACCACCGTCTTGGGTAGGCCGGAGACCATGTCGCGGCCCCGAATCTCGGCCTGAACCTCCTCGGGCATCCCGAACGCGGAGCCGATCTCGAGCTTGACCTCCTCGGCAGTCTGCTGCCCGATCAGCAGCTTGTACTCGCGTTTGACGTAGTTGATGATTGCCTCGTCGAGTTCGTCCCCACCGACGCGGATCGACTGCGAGACGACGATCCCGCCGAGCGAGATCACCGCCACCTCACTGGTGCCGCCGCCGATATCGACGACCATCGAACCGGTCGGCTCTCCGACCGGCAACCCGGCGCCGATCGCCGCCGCCATCGGCTCCTCGATCAGATACGCCTGTCGCGCGCCGGCCGACAGACAAGCCTCCTCCACCGCGCGCTTCTCCACGCCCGTCACGCCGCTGGGCACGCACACGACCACGCGAGGGTGCGCCCACCGGTTTTGGTGGACCTTCTGGATGAAATGCCGGAGCATCTCCTCCGTGACCTCGAAGTCAGCGATCACGCCGTCCTTCAGCGGCCGTATCGCCGAGATCGTGCCGGGCGTCCGCCCCAGCATCCGCTTCGCCTCGATCCCGACGGCGTGCACCTCACCGGTGCGGGAGTCGACGGCGACGACGCTCGGTTCGGACAGGACGATCCCCCGGCCGCGCACGTAGACGAGCGTGTTGGCGGTTCCGAGGTCGACAGCCATATCGCGGCCGCCAAAACCGGTCAGGTACGTGAAGAAACCCATGCGTAATCGAGGTAGGGAAAGCAGAGAGACGGAGCCGAGGGTTAGGAGGAGGCGCGCGGCGCCGCCAGCCCCGCCCGGGGGTGAGTGTATCGAACACCCGTCCGCCGACCGAGGCCCGCAAGTCGTCCAGCGGCGGAAAAAACGCTGGAAATAGGTAAGCGGAGGCTAAAGCTGGCTGCGGCTCGCCACCCCGGCTGGCGATCGCGATTGCGCCTTACATAGCAAGCAGCTCGGGCGCGAGCGCCAGCAAGCTCGCCACCGGCAGGCCGACCACGTTCGAGTAGTCGCCCTCGATTCCCGCCACCAGCGCCACACCGCGGCCCTGGATAGCGTAGCCGCCGGCGCGCTCGCGCCATTCGCCGGTCTCCACATACCAATCGATCAGCGCGTTCTCCAGCCTGCGGAACTCGACCATCGTAGTAGCGAGAACCGATCGCACCCGGTCCTCAGAGATCAGGCACAGCCCGCTGATGACGGCGTGGCGGCGCCCGGACAGCGCAGCGAGCGTCGCGCGGGCAGCGCTGTCGTCCACCGGCTTGCCGTAGATCCGCGCTCCCAGCGCGACGATCGTGTCGACTCCTAGGACAAGGCCGCCCGACGGTGCAGACGCCACGATGGCCGCCGCCTTGCGATAGGCGTTCTCGGCCGCTACCTCTTGTGGCGGCCCGGCCTCGAGCTCAGCGACGCCTGCCACCTGGACCGAGAAGGCGACCCCGAGCTGCCGAAGGATGGCCCGCCTCTGGGGAGAGCCGGACGCGAGGATCAGCGGCTGTGTAGTCAATCGCCGCCGCGCCTACATCCCGGTCGCGCGATTCGCCAGGCCCGCGCCCTCACCCCAGATCGGGGAAGAACAGCGACACCTCCCGCACGGCCGACTCAACGGAGTCCGAACCATGGACCATGTTCTGACCGACGGAAATCGCGTAGTCGCCTCGAACCGAGCCGGGGCTTGCCTCGAGTGGGTTCGTCGCCCCGATCACCTGACGGGCGGCCTGAACAGCCTGCTCGCCCTCGAGCACCATCGCGACCAGCGGTCCCGAGGTGATGAACTGCACAAGCTCCTCGTAGAAGCCCTTGCCGGCGTGCTCGGCGTAGTGGCGCTCGGCGAGCTCGCGGCTCATCGCCATCTGGTTCAGCGCCGCCAGGCGAAGGCCCTTGCGCTCGAAGCGAGCGATGATCTCGCCCGTGAGATTGCGGGCAAAGGCGTCGGGCTTCACAAGGATCAGCGTTCGCTCCATGTGCAAGGGTTCTCCCTTCGGGGCGGTTTGGGGTGCCCGTCAGGTCGCGGACGGGCCGCCCCGCTCCGCTGGCGCGCCCACCGGACCCGGCTCCCCCAGGCCCGCCGTGCCAGCGATCGGCTGCTCGGAGGCACTCTCGCGTCGGCGCCGGGAGCGGCGTGGCGCCGGCGCTGGTGCGGCACCGATCTCCGTCTCGCAGTACGGGCAGATCTTCCAACCCGGGTCAAGCGGCTTCCCGCACGTCTTGCACGGGTCTTTGAGCTTGCGCATGCAACTGGGGCAGCGGAGGTAGTCCTTCTCGACCTCGTAGTCGCAGTGCGGGCACAGGTGATAGCCGATTTCGGCCAGCCGGGCCTCGGCGGCCTGCATCTCGAGCTCGCGCTCGCGCACGTCGTCGAGGTACTCGGGCGGCCGGACGATCATGTAAACGATCGTTCCGACGAATGGGAAAAGCGACGCGGCGGTCGCACAGGCAATCAGCAACGGGTCGGCGATCCGGCGTCGCGCGTCCGCGAACGTCCAGTACACGAGCGCCAACCAGATCACGACGAGAAACAGAATCAGCAGCTCGATCGCGAGGCTGACCGCGTTGTTGTGAATTCCAAATATTCCGGCCGAGGGCACCATTAGCGTCGCGAGTGTAGTGATCATGGAGGTCATGGTTGGCGATAGCGTTTACAGGAACACGCGTCCGAAGAGGTATCCGATGCCGAAAAAGACCAAGATCACGACCGCTACTACTAAAGCAACCAGGCCGATCATGGTCAGGAAGCTCGGATGCCGGCTTCGATCGTTCACAAGATGGAGGCTCGTCCTTGCCTCGCTGGACGCAAAAGATCCGCGACGAGATACAGGGATCCGGTCGCGAGCACAACCCCCTCTACACCGGCCAACGCTCGCGCTCGGGCAAGCGCGGCAGGCGGTTCGGGAACGACCTCGGAGGGCGGCCCGTGGAGTTGCCTGGCGAGTGACTCGAGGGTCGGAGGCGGCAGCGCGCGGGGGTTCTGGCTGTGGGTAAGGATCAGCGCGTCACACACCGGCAGCAGCGTCGCGAGCATTCTCGACGCGTCCTTGTCGTCGAGAATCGAGACCACAGCGACCAGGTGGTCGTGGCCGGCCACAATCTCCGGGAGCGACTGCACCACGGCGTCCATTCCGTCAGGGTTGTGGGCGCCGTCGAGCAACGTCAGCGGGTCGTGATCGACGATCTGCAGGCGGCCGGGCACTCGGACTTCCGCGGCGGCAGCGGCTACCGCCGAAGGATCGAGCACGCCCAGGTATGCCTCAGCTGCAGCGCGAGCCAGCGCGAAGTTGCGCCGCTGAAACGATCCCAGCACTCCCATCGCGACGTCGGGCTGCGCGTCGGCGCGGACGATGCGCGCCCCACGCTCGGCCGCGACCTGCATCGCCACCGCCTCAGCGTCCGGATGTAACCCTGATCCCAGCACCAGAGTTCCAGAATTCTGCACTACCGCCAATTTTTCCTGCGCGATGTCTGCAATTGTCGGTCCCAACCAGCGCGTGTGCTCGAGTCCAACGCTAGTTAGCACCTGAACGCTGGAGGGGATCACGTTGGTCGCGTCATAGCGCCCACCCAGACCGGCCTCGATCGCCCCCACCTCAACCTCACGCGACGCCAGCTCCCAAAACGCGGCGGCGGTCAAGAGTTCGAACTGGGTCACCTGGTCTCCCTCGGCTGCTGAGCGGTCGACAAGCTCCTTCGCCCGCGACGCCCTCTGCACAGCGGCGGCGAAGGCTCCCGGATCGAGGTCGGTGTCGTCGACCCGGATCCGCTCTCCGAACGAGACCAGATGAGGCGAGAGGTATGCGCCGGTCCGGAACCCGTGCCGCGAGACGATCGCGGCGATCATGCGCGCGGTCGAGGACTTTCCGTTGGTGCCGACGATGTGGATCGAATCAAACCGGCGCTCCGGATGGTCGAGCGCAGTCATCAGGCGGCGCATGCGGTCCAGGCCGAACCGCATTCCAAACAGCTCGAGCGAGAGCAGATAGCGCTCGGCTTCCTCTGGGTTCACAGCGCCTCCAGCTCCGAGCGCAGACGTGCCAGCTTGTCGCGTTCGGCCTCGACAACGTGCGTGGGCGCCTTGGATACGAACCCCGCATTGGCGAGCTTCGCCTCGCTGCGCTCGATCTCCGCCTCCAGCTTCGCGCGGGCTGCCGTGCGCTTGCGCTCGGAGACACCGAGGTCGAGCTCGTCGCCGGCGAGGATCTCGACGGTGCCGCCCGGAACGGGAACGGACGCCACCGGGTCTCCTCCGTCCTCGGAGAACGAGATTCTGGCGAGGCGCGCGATATGCGCGCTGGTCTCGTCGTAGCCGTCGGCCGCGAGCCTGGCCGTGACACGGGCTCCGGCCCTCACGCCCGCGAAGTCGCGCCATCCTCGCAACGCTTGCACGGCCTCGATCGCCCGCGCCAGCGACTGCTCCGCGAGCTCGTCCACGGACCAGGTCCCGGCGCCGGCAATGCCGGCGGCCAGCAGACCGTCGGCACCGGGCACGTGCGCATATATCTCCTCGGTGACAAACGGGATGATCGGGTGCGCAAGCGCCAGCGTCTCGGTGAGGACGTGCAGAAGCGTCTGCGCCACGCCTGACTCGCCCTCGTAGAGCCGCGGCTTGACCAGCTCGAGGTACCAGTCGCACAGCTCGCCGTAGACGAAGTCGTACAGCTCGAGCGCCGCGTGGGAGAAGTCGTAACCCTCGATCCGTTGACCGACCGAGGCCTTGGCTCGCTCGAGGCGCGAGAGGATCCAGCGATCCTCGACCGTGCTCGGGCTGATCGCCGCGCGCGTGCCGGGGTCGATTCGCAGCAAGATCAACCGTGAAGCGTTCCACAGCTTGTTGGTCAGTTGCTGGCCCTGAACGATCTTGTCTTCGTTGAACTTCACGTCTTGGCCGGAGGACATCGCCAGCAGTCCCCAGCGCACGGCGTCGGCACCGTAGGGCGGGAAGTCGCCGCCTTCGGGAAACACCGGCGGCCGCGAGCCGCCCTCGATCAGGTCGAGCGGATCGATCCCGGTCCCGAGTGACTTCGACATCCGACGTCCGTCCGGCGCCTGGATGATCGAATGGACATAGACGTCGCTGAACGGAATCCGACTGGTGAACTCGAGTCCCATCATGATCATCCGGGCTACCCAGAGGAAGATGATGTCGCGGGAGGTGACCAGCGCGTCGGTCGGGTAGAAGGCGCGCAGCTGGGGGGTCTGCAGCGGCCAGCCGAGCGTCGCAAACGGCCACAAGGCGCTCGAGAACCACGTATCGAGCACGTCAGGGTCGCGTTCCCAGCCGCGGCCTTCCGGCGGGGTCACGCCGACGTAGGTCTCCTCGCCGCGATACCAGACGGGGATTTGGTGGCCCCACCACAGTTGGCGGGAGATGCACCATGGCCGGATCTTCTCCATCCAATCGAGGTACACGCGCCCGTAGCTCTCCGGATGAAAGCGCACGCGTCCGCTGTTCACCGCTTCGATCGCCGGCGCGGGGAGCTCGTCCATGCGCATGAACCACTGCAGCGACACGAGCGGCTCGATCCGCTCACCGGAGCGATGTGAGAACGGCACCGTGTGCGTGTACTGCTCGGTGCGGGCGATCAGCCCCTTCTCGCGCAGTTCGGCCACGACCGCCTGCTGCGCCTCGGCGGCGGTGAGACCAACGAAACGCTCCGGCGCATCCGAGGTAATCCGCCCGTCCTCCCCGATCACCGACAACTGAGCCAGTCCATGATGGCGGCCGATCTCGAAGTCGTTGGGATCGTGACCGGGTGTGATCTTGAGCGCTCCGGTTCCAAACTCAGGCTTGACGTACTCGTCGGCGACGATTTTCAGCCGGCGGCCGACCAACGGCAGCACTGCCTTCTCCCCGACCAAGCGCCGGTAGCGCTCGTCCTCAGGATGCACCGCGATCGCGGTGTCGGCGAGCATCGTCTCGGGCCTAACGGTCGCGACGGTGATCGCGCCCGAACCCGAGGCAAGGGGATAGTCGATGTAGTACAGCGTGTCGGTGACGTCCTCGGACTCAACCTCCAGGTCGGAGATCGCCGAGCGGCTGCCGGGGTCCCAGTTGACCATGTAGCGGTCGCGGTAGATGTAGCCCTTTTGGTACAGGGCGACGAACACCTGCAACACGGCGCTCGCGTAGGCCTCGTCCAGCGTGAACCGCTCCTCCTGATAGTCGCAGGATGCGCCGAGCCGCTTGAGTTGCTCGAGGATCGCGCCTCCGTACTGCTCGCGCCAACGCCAAACTCGTTCCACGAACGCCTCGCGGCCAAGCGCCTCGCGGTCTTCGCCCTCTCGCTGGAGTGCTCGTTCGACCTGAGTCTGCGTGGCGATCCCGGCATGATCGGTACCGATGATCCACTTCGTGCGCATGCCCTTCATCCGGTGGTAGCGGACTAGGACGTCCTGGACGGAGTCGTTGAGCGCGTGGCCCATATGCAGCGCGCCGGTGACGTTAGGAGGCGGTATCGCGATCGAGTAGTTCTCCTCGGCCGTTCCCTCAGGCGCGGGGTGAAACAGGCCTGAGTCCAGCCATTTTCGAGCGATCCGGGGCTCCACCTCGGAGGGGTCATAGCGGGTCTTGGACTCGAGCTCAGACATTGCAGACTGAGTCTAGGTCAGACGCTAACCCGAGCTGGAAGCCCGATTTCGTGACCTGAGCGAGGACGTGCCGTTCGTGCCCGCCGGCCCCGCGAGCAGCCTCAGGCGGCCTCTTCCTCCGGCGCGGCGACCGTGACCAGCGTCGGCGAGGTGCCCTTCTCGATCGTCTCCCTGGTGACGACACACTTGCGGACATCGCGGCGCGAGGGGAGCTCGAATTGGACCTCGAGCAGCACCTCCTCGATGATCGAGCGAAGCCCGCGGGCGCCGGTTTCGCGCTCGAGCGCCCGATCGGCAATCGAGGAGAGCGCCTCGTCCGCGAACACCAGCTCGATCCCGTCGAACTGGAAGAAGCGCTGGAACTGCTTGACGAGCGCGTTGCGGGGCTCGGTCAGAATCTGCATGAGCTCGTCGCGCGAGAGTTGATGGATCGCGGACATCACCGGCAGACGGCCGATGAACTCCGGGATCAGGCCATACTGGATCAGGTCCTCGGGCAGGCAGTGCTCGAAGATCTCACCGGTATCGCGCTGCTCCTTTGACTGAATCGCCGCGCCGAAGCCCACACCCTGGTGGCCGATGCGACGCTCGATCACCTTGTCGAGGTTGGCGAACGCGCCGCCGCAGATAAACAGCACGTTGGTGGTGTCGATCGACAGGAACTCTTGATGGGGATGCTTGCGGCCACCCTGCGGCGGCACCGACGCGGTTGTGCCCTCGAGAATCTTCAACAGCGCCTGTTGCACGCCCTCCCCGGAGACATCGCGCGTAATCGACGGGTTGTCAGCCTTGCGCGCGATCTTGTCGACCTCGTCGATATAGATGATCCCTGTCTCGGCCTTCTTGACGTCGTAATCGGCGGCCTGGATCAGCTTCAAGAGGATGTTCTCGACGTCCTCGCCGACGTACCCGGCCTCGGTCAACGCGGTTGCGTCGGCAATCGCGAACGGTACGTTGAGGATCTTTGCCAGTGTCTGAGCCAGCAACGTCTTGCCGCAGCCGGTCGGACCCAGCAACAGGATGTTCGACTTCTGCAGCTCGATGTCGTTCTCATCGGACTGCATCATCTGGACGCGCTTGTAGTGGTTGTAGACCGCCACCGACAGCGAGCGCTTGGCTTGCTCCTGGCCCACCACGTATTCATTGAGGACGTCGTAGATCTCCCGCGGCTTCGGGAGGTTCTCGATGTCGAAGCTTGGCGGAGCGGTGAGCTCCTCGTCGATGATCTCGTTACAGAGATCGATGCATTCGTCGCAGATGTAAACGCCCGGGCCGGCGATCAGCTTCTTGACCTGCCGCTGGGACTTCCCGCAAAAGCTGCAAAGAAGCTGTTCGTTGGAGTCGGTGGGACGTGCCATGAATCCTCTCCCGGGAGCTCGGCTCGCTCTCGTCGACCTCGAAGCCTAAGAGTATCCCCTCAGTGCTGCGAGATCACGCGATCGATGATTCCGTATTCCTTGGCATCCTCGGAGCTCATGAAGTAGTCGCGGTCCGTGTCTTGGCGGACCTGCTCGAGATCCTTGCCGGTATGGTTGGCGATGATCTCGTCCAGTCGCCTGCGAACGTCGATGATCTCCTTGGCGTGGATCTCAATGTCCGTCGCCTGCCCTTGAAACGCGGAGGACACCTGGTGGATCAGGATCTTCGCGTTCGGGAGCGCCATTCGCTTGCCCTTCGCGCCCCCAGCGAGGAGCAGCGCTCCCATCGACATGGCGATCCCGACACAGATCGTCTGCACGTCCGGCTTGATGAACTGCATCGTGTCGTAGATCGCGAGCCCCGCGTACACCGATCCGCCCGGCGAGTTGATGTACACCGAGATGTCCTTGTCGGGATCTTCGGACTCGAGGTGGAGGAGCTGCGCGACGATCAGGTTCGCGATCTGGTCGTCGACGGGCGTACCGAGGAAGATGATGCGCTCGTTGAGCAGTCGGCTGTAGATGTCGAACGCGCGCTCCCCGCGGGAGGTCTGCTCAACGACCATGGGTACGAGTGGGCTCATTGTCCTCGCTTCTTTTGCTTCCTCGACCGGATTCCTGCCGAATGTAGCAACCGCATGCCCCCGGCCCTTCCGGGTGAACGACGGCCGCCGATGGGCGCCATCACTCAGCTTCCCGGCGTCCAGAGCTGGCCCGACCCCTCCTTGGCCTCTTCCTTGCCCGGCGTCCACAACTTCTGGCGTGCCTTGGCTTGCTCGACGCTGATTGGTTTGGCCTCGCGCACCAGCAGCTCGATCGCCTGGCGGTTGGCGAGGTCCTGACGAACCTCGTCGAGCCTCCCGCTGGAGCTGAGCCGCTCGATCACCTCGTCAACCGGCGTACCGGCGCGCTCGGCTGCGGGCTCCAGCGCTTCCCGGACCTCCGCCTCAGTTGGCTCGATTTGCTCGGCCGCGACGATCGCCGCGAGCACGGCCTCGCGCTTCAGAGCGTTTGCGGCCTCAGGCTCGGCCTGGTGCGCCAGCGTCTCCTCATCCTGGCCGGCAATCCGAAGGTAGGCCTCCTTGGAAACTCCTTGGCGTGCGAGTGCGGAGAGCGTCTGTTCCAGCAGCTCGTGGGCGCGGGCGTGAATCAGGCTCTCCGGAACCTCGATCTGCGCCTGGGCAACCGCGGCATCAAGCACGGCCTCGTCGAACTCACGCTCGATCGCGCCCTCATCGGCTTGCCTCAGTCGCGTGGTGACATCGTCCCGAAGCTCTGAGAGCGTGTCGAAACCGGCCGCCTCCGAGGCGAACTCGTCGTTTAGGTCAGGAAGCCGCTTGGCCTTTACCTCCGACACCTTCACGTCGAAGTTCGCGTCCTCGCCGCCGAGGTTGCCGGGATAGTCATCCGGGAACGCGACGTCAACCGAGCGCTCCTCGCCGGCGTTGGCCCCCACAAGCTGCTCCTCGAAGCCCGGGATCAGACGGCCGGACCCAAGCTCGAGGAGCTGGTCGCGACCCTCACCGCCTTCAAACGGCTCCCCGTCGATGCTCCCAACGTAGTCGATCACAACGTGATCGCCACTAGCTGCCGGCCGGTCCACCGTCTCCAGCGTCGCGAGCCTGTCCCGAAGGCGTTCGAGCTCTTCGTCGATCGCGCCATCCTCAACCTGGGGCTCGCGCCGCCCGACTTCCAGTCCCTTGTACTCCCCCAGCTCGGCACTGGGGCGCACGCCGACCTCGATCGAGAACGAGAGTGGCTCGCCCTCGCTGGGAAGATCTCCGACGTCGAGTTCCGGGTCGCCGACGGGGGCGATCCCGGCGCCGTCGATGGCGTCGACGTACCACCCCCCCAGCGATTTCCGCAGTGCCTCGTCGAGCACCGCTTCGCGGCCGAGCCGACGGATTACCACCGGCGGGGGGACCTTGCCCTTGCGAAAGCCCGGGACGCGCATCTGCGAGCCGAGCTCTCGCGCCGCCTGCTGTACCCGGCGCTCGACTTCTTCGGCGGGAACTTCGGCGCGGACGCGCACGCGCGACTCGGGCAGCTCGGTAACGGTTGTCTTCACGGCGGAGGCCATCGTTCGCAGACGATAGCTTCCGAGCGTGCTTAGCCGGATCGCGGGTCGCATCATCACCGGACCGCTCGCCTTCTTCCTGGCGGGGATGATCGACGTCGGAGCATTTGCCCTGGCTGCCCTGCGCAAGGCGATGCGCGATCGCGTCGGCTCGCGTCGGCGCTGACTCGAGGCGACGATCGCTAGCCCGCGAGCGTCACCGACTCCGCGCCCGCGACGCCGGCCGAATCGCCACCCGCCCGGATCAGGTTTCTAACTTCTCTCAAGGCGACCGGCAGTGTCGTCGTGTCGTATGCGCGCGAGGCCCGGATGTCGGCGAGCATCCCCAGGCAGCGCTCTACCGAGGCTCCGTTTTGCGCCATCCAGGCCTCGATCGCCGCCTCGGTGCCCGTTTCGCGGCCACCGACTTCGAGCACCTCGCGCGTCAGCGAGCGATGCACCGCGTACAGGTCATCGCGCAGCGCCGCCCGCGCCAGCGTCTGCCAGCGGTTCTCGCGCGGCAACTCGATGATGCGGTCGCGCAGCCAGTTGAGCTCGAGCCGCGAGGCGAGCCCGAAGTAGATCTCCATCACCGCCTTAGCGTCTCGCCTGGCCAGATCGGCAACCTCGACGATGTCGAACACGGACAGCATCGAGGGTGCGCCCGCGACCCGGCCGGCCAATGCGGCAGGGACGCCCGCCTCCTCGAGCTCGATCGCACGGCGATCGAACATCTCGCGCTCGGAGCCGTCGAGCACCTCCGGTAGCGCCGCCGCGAGCATCTTCGCTCCCGGCTCGAAGTAGCGCACCGTGAACGAGATGTCGATCGCGTGGGGATTGGCGCGCACGATCCAGCGCGTAGATCGCTCAACCAGTCGCCGCCCGTCGACGAGCATCCCGAGCTGCGTCTCGGCATCGACCACATTGTCGAGCGCCTCGATCGCCGACCAGAAGGTACGCATTTCGAGCACCTCCCGTGCCGCCGCATATCCGCGGGCGAGCACCTGCGGCGCGGAACCCGTCTCCTCCGCCAGCCGAAAAGCGAACGTCGTTCCGGCCCGGTCGACGAGCTGGTTGGCCACCACGGTGGCGATGATCTCCCGGCGCAAGCGATGCCTGCGCATCTGCGCGCCAAAGCGCTCGGGAAGCGGCGAGGGGAAGTAGCGCTTAAGGTCGTGAGTTAGAAATGGATCCTCGGGCAGGTCTGACTCCAGCAGCTGCGCGTGGAGATGGATCTTGCAGTACGCCATCACCACCGCGAGCTCAGGCGCCACCAGTCCCTGGTGGGCGGCCTTGCGCTCGCCGATCACATCGTCGCTGGGGAGGTACTCGAGCTCCCGGTCCAGGCTCGCAACCTGCTCCAGGTGGCGGATTAGGCGGGCGTGGACGTCGATCATCGGGGGGGCTTGAACGAGCGCGAGGCTCATGGCCTGGGTTTGCGTGTAGCTGCCGTACAGAATCCGCTCCGCGACGGCGTCGGTCATCTCGTGAAGCGTTGCGGTGCGTTGCGTTGCTGTCATGTCACCGTCGGCGACGAGCGAGTCGAGCAGGATCTTGATGTTGACTTCGTGGTCTGAACAGTTGACACCGGCAACGTTGTCGATCGCGTCGGTGTTGATCCGCCCACCGGTCAGCGCGTATTCGATTCGGCCCCGCTGGGTGACGCCGAGGTTCCCGCCTTCGCCGACCACGCGGCAGCGCAGCTCGCGACCATCGATCCGAACGGCATCGTTGGCCTTGTCCCCGGCGTCGACGTGCGTCTCGGTGCAAGCCTTGACATAGGTGCCGATGCCGCCATTCCACAGCAGGTCGACAGGAGCTCGCAGCAACTGACGGATCAGGTCGGGTGGCGCGAGCTCGTCGGTCTCGATCCCGAGCGCCTGCTGGGCCTGCGCAGAGATCTGGATCGACTTTGCCGCCCGCGAGTACACCCCTCCGCCGTCGGAGATCGGGGCCGCGTCGTAATCCGACCACGAAGACCGTGGCAGCTCGAACAGTCGCCGGCGCTCCGCGTAGCTCGCCTCCGGATCGGGGTCGGGATCGATGAAAATGTGCAAGTGGTTGAACGCACCCAGGAGCTTGGTGTGGGGCGAGAGCAGCATCCCGTTGCCGAACACGTCTCCGGACATGTCACCGATGCCGACGACGGTGAAGTCGGCGCTCTGGATGTCGGTCCCCAGCTCGCGGAAATGACGCTTGACTGACTCCCAGGCGCCGCGGGCGGTGATTCCCATCTGCTTGTGGTCGTAGCCCTGGGAGCCCCCAGAGGCAAAAGCATCCCCGAGCCAGCAGCCGTACTCGGCAGACACGCCGTTGGCGATGTCGGAGAACGTCGCCGTTCCCTTGTCCGCGGCCACCACCAGATACGGGTCATCTTCGTCGTAGCGCACGACCCGATCGGGCGGGAGGACCTCGCCCCCGACGATGTTGTCGGTCAGGTCGAGCAGCCCCGCAAGAAACATCTTGTAACACGCGATCCCCTCCTCGAGCAGCTCCTCCCGGCCACCTCCGGCGGGTGGCCGCTTGACCACGAACCCTCCCTTGGAGCCGACCGGGACGATCAACGCGTTCTTGACCATCTGGGCCTTCATCAGGCCGAGAATCTCGGTGCGGAAATCCTCCCGTCGGTCAGACCAGCGCAGCCCGCCGCGCGCCACCTTCCCGCCGCGGAGGTGTACACCCTCCACGCGCGGTGAGTAGACGAAGATCTCGAACCGAGGACGAGGCAACGGCAGCTGCGGCAGCAGCGCCGGATCGAGTTTGAAGGACAGGTACGTCGGCGGCGACGAGTCCGGACCGGTCCGGAAATAGTTCGTCCGCAGCATCGCCTGCAAGACGAATAGGAAGCTGTGCAGAATCCGGTCCTCGTCGAGGCTCTCGACGCCATCGATCGCTTCCTCGATGTCCTTGACCAGCCGCTCGGCCTTGTCGGGATCGCGGCGCTCCGGCGAAAATCGGGCAAAGAACAGCCGTATCAGCTTCGTCGTGATCTCGGCATGGGATACCAGGGTCCGCTCCATGTAACGGTCCGAGAATGCGCTTCCCGCCTGCCGCAAGTACCGCGCAATCGCCCTGACGATCGTGATCTCGCGGCCCGTGACGCCGGCGCGCAACACCAGTCCGTTCAGTGAGTCGTCTTCCAACCCTCCCCGCCACGATCCGAGGAATGCTTCTTGGAAGATCTCCCGGACCTGCTCCAGGTCGCCCGCGTCCGAGCGCAATCCGAAGTCGTAGATCCAGACGCTGTGCGTTCCGTCGGGAGTGATCTCGTAGGGCCGCTCATCGACGACGTGGGCGCCCATGTGCTCAAACGACGGCAGCACGTCCGACAGCGAGATGCCTCCGGAGCTGAACAGCTTGCAGCGGATCAAGCCATCTCCCGCCTCGAGCGGCCGATACAGGCTCAGGATCGGGTCTCCCGTCCGGTTCAGCTGCTCGATGTAGCCGACGTCGGTGACCGCAAAGCGGGCGAGCCAGTCAGCGCGATAGGCGGCCGGGAAGGCGCGCCCGTAGCTGCGGTAGAGCTTGGCGCCCCGCTCCTCTCCATGCTCGTCGAGCAGCGCCGCCCGCAGATCGTCGGTCCAGGCGCGCGTCACTTCGGCGAGCCGTGCCTCAATCTCCGCCGCGTCGTACCCGGGCGCAATTCCGTGCGGGCAATGGACGATGTAGTGCACCCGCACGAGCAACGATTCGCTCAAGTGCAGGCTCCAGTCAAGGTGGGTGCCGCCGAAGGTATCGACGAGGATCCGACCGACGCGCTCCCGGTTCTCGGTGTTGAAGCGGTCGCGGGGAATCGTGACCATGCAGGACATGAACCGGTCGAGCGGGTCCTGCCACAGGAACAGGCGCACGCGCTGGCGCTCACCGAGTCCGAGGATCCCCATCGCAATCTCGAACAGGTCCTCGGTCTCGATTTGAAACAGCGAGTCACGGGGAAGCGTCTCGAGAATCTCCACAAGCGCCTTGGCGTCGTGGCTGTCGTGCGGGAAGCCGGCCCGGATTAATACGCCTCGCGCCTTGCCCCGCAGCATCGGTATCTCGCGCGGGCTCGAGCGATAGGCAGCGGTCGTGTACAGACCGAGGAAGCGTCGTTCGCCGATCACTTCCCCTTCGGGAGAGAACCGCTTGACCCCGATGTAGTCCAGATATGAGGGTCGATGGACGGTGGCCCGCGAGTTGGCCTTGGTCAGCACGAGCACGTGCGGAGCGCGCGCCAGGGCTAGTGCCTTGGGGCGAAGCCTCGTGTATGAAGTCGTGGGCGTACCGCGCAGGATCCCCATGCCCGAGTCGGGCACCGCCTTCAGCCCCGCCACATCGGCTTCGGTCACTAGGTCGTACTCGCGATAGCCGAGGAACGTGAAGTTGTCATCGGCGACCCAGGTCAGGAACTCCTTGACCTCGTCGATCTCCTCGGCGGCTACCGGCGGAGGTTGGGCCGAGAGCTCATCGATCAAGGCCCCGGTTCGTTCGCGCATCGGCTTCCAGTCCTCGACCGCGGAACTCACCTCGTCCAGCGCGCGCTCGATGTTCGTTCGCAGCTCAGCCAGCCGCTCACGATCCGGCTCCCTTATGACCTCCGCGTGGAAGATCGACTCCGCGATCGCATCCGATGAAGCGCCTGCCGGATCGAGGACATCGATCAGTTCCCCCCCGGCGCCGCGATGAACGCGGATCACCGGATGGATGACGAGATCGAGTCCGTAGCCGCGCCTCACGAGCTCCATGTTGATCGAGTCGACGACGAACGGCATGTCGTCGCTGACTACCTCGACCACGGTGTGTGCCGACTGCCAGCCGTGCTGCTCCAGATCCGGGTTGTAGGCGCGCACCTTGGCCGTTCCCGGCGAGCGCTGCTGAGCTAGGTTCCAGTGGGCTACCGCCGCCCCGTACAGATCGATCGGGCTGCGATCGGCCAAATCCTCGGGCGGTACCCAGTGGTAGTACTGGCGCACGAACGCTTCGCAGGGAGCGACTTGCTCGTTCGGCAGCCGCTGGCGCACCCGCGCGCAGACGGTGTCGATGAGCTCTGTTTCCAGCTCCGCCGTCTTTACAGCCACCTTGACACCGTCTCCTCCTTGTCGGGACCAGCCTACTCCGCGGGGCCACTGGACGCACACGACTCCCGGAGCCCGCACAGCCTCCCCCTACCCGTGCGAAAGCTTGCGGGAGCTGTTGGATTTCTCGGGCTCGGAGAATCGGAGGCTTGACAGTCGTACGAACATATGTTCGATGTCGAGCGATGGGAACCCCTATGCGCGATTCCGCCGCGCGCTGGAGACGGGCAACGCGGCCCTCGTCACCACCGCGGCGCTCGAGCTGCCGCAGATCGCGCTCGACGATGCCCTGCGGATCTGCCTGGTACTGCGCGGCGAGGACGGCGCCCGGTACGAACGCGCTGCCGTTCGCTGGCTCGGTCGCTTCGCGCTGGAGGCGCGCCACGTCACGGTCCGAGATCTCCGGATAGCCGCCGACGCGCTCGACGCGCTACCCACGCGGCCGGCTGAAGCGATGGAGCGGTTGCAGGGGCTGTGCCTCACCCACGGGGTGGGCTGAGCAGCTTGACCCGTGCCGGCATGAACCCGCGTCGCGCGAGCCTTACACCTACCTCGCCAGTGGAGCCACATGGCTCCAGATGCCGTTCAGGAAGCGGACGTGGCGATGGTCGGGCGCGCGGCACGCCCGGTAAGGGTCCAGGTGGAGCGGAAGTATCCCCGCTGCGCGAGCGCCGTTGACGTCGGTCGAGAGCATGTCGCCAACGTACGCGACCGAACTCGCGTCGACTTGGGCGCGTGCCAACGCGAGCGAGAAGATCGTCGAATCGGGCTTTGCCGATCCAACGACCGCGGAGTCGACGATGTCGGTGACGGTGACCCCGGGGCCGCCGGTTGTCTGACAGATTCCGGCGTCGCGCAGATTTGCGGCCGCGTGTCCGTCGGAGTTGGTGACGATCAGTACTGCGATCCCCACCCGTTCCAGCGCCAGCACTGTGCCAAACGCGTGCGGCGCCGGCTCGCTCCAGAGGATCTCTCCCGAGAGGCCTCGGTCACCCAGAACCGCGATGTGCACCGAGATCGACGATGCCGCCGCGAGACGCCGAGCGCGCCGCAAAGTGCTCGAAAATAGGCGTCTGACTCGTGCCGGATCGCCGGATCGCTATCTAGACGTCGCGCCGCTCGGTAATGGGCGCGCGCTACCAGCGACGGATCGATCTCAACCCCGATACGAGCGAGAGCATCGGCGACCAGACGCCCGTGCGGAAGCACGATCACGCCGCCGGCGTCGAGGAACACCGCGCGGCAGCAGCTCTCACCGGTTTCCGGACCGGGCTAGCTGCCGAGCGTGATCAGCACGATCAAGACGGTAATCGACACGCCCACCGCTACCACACCACGAAGGAACGATCGCCGCAGCCTTCTCGCCTCAGGCGCCACGACCCGGAAGATCCATGAAGCCGGCACGAGCTTCAGCAAAGGCCGCCGACGGCGCAGCCGGACCGTGATCAGCTCGGCCACGTGCCGGTCGATCGCGCTGCCGACTTCCATGGGCATCGTGCCAGGGTAGTGCGTGCCCAGGAACCGGCGCCAGGGCTGCAACTCCTCACCCACACGCCCGCTAACTAACCCGACGCTGGAGGGCGATCGCGCCGGAGCCGCGCTCGCGCGCACATGTCGTGCGATGGAAATAGTCGGAGCGTGCCGCGTTGTTTCAAAGCAATGGAAGCTCGACGACAGAATCGCCGCAATCAGGATCGTCGAACCCGGGCCGCCCCCGGAGATGACATCCTCCGGAGGCTGAGTTCGCGAGCGTCCATATCCGGAAGGGACAGGTGTTGGCCCACATGGCCAGATGCGCCGGCATGTAGAGCGACCCGATGGATCGCTCAGTGATGCAGGACACGGGCGCACTGCGAGTAGTCGCCTTTGGGGGTGGAACGGGACTGCCCGTGCTGCTCCGCGGCCTGCGCCAGACCGGTGTGAAGCGCATCTCGGCAGTCGTCACAGTGGCCGACGACGGCGGCTCTAGTGGACGCCTCCGCCAAGAGCTTGGGGTGGCACCCCCGGGCGATCTGCGCAAGTGCTTGCTGGCGCTCGCCGACTGGCAGCGGCTCGCCGAGGTGTTCGAGTACCGGTTCGAGGGCGGCGTAGAGCTTCACGACCATTCGGTCGGCAACATCATCATCACCGCGCTCGCCGACATATCCGGCGATCTGTGCGAGGGAGTCAACCAGGCTGGCCGTTTTCTCCGGATCACCGGGAGGGTTCTCCCGGCGGCTACCGAGAGCGTCACGCTCGTCATCCACGGCGCGGACGGGTCGGTCACGCGTGGGGAGAGCACGGTCCGCGAGGCTGGGCAGGCGGTAAAGCGCATCACCGTCGAGCCAGCGACAGCACAAGCCCCCCGTGCCGTGATCGACGCGATCGACAACGCCGATATCGCGGTCCTGAGTCCCGGAAGCCTGTTCACGAGCACCATCCCTGCGCTACTCGGCGGCGGTGTGCCAGAGACTCTGGCGCGGTTCTCCGGTCCGGTGATCTATGTCGCCAACATCATGACCCAGCCAGGCGAGACCGTCGGCTTCACGCTGTCAGATCACGTGCGAGCGATCCGCGAGCACGTCGGCCCGGTGATCACCGATGTGCTCGTGCACCGCTCGCCTCTCCCGGCGCCGCTGCTGGCGCGATATTCCGCCGAAGGTGCGGCGCCAGTCGTGATCGATCGCGCCCAAGTCGAGCGACTGGGAGTCAAACTGCATTGCGCACGCCTGCTCCCCGATCGAGCGAGCCGAGAGATACGTCACGAGCCGGGACGCCTCGCACAAGCCGTCTACCGCGTGGGTGCAAGTAGACAGTCGCTGATTAATCGACCAGTTATCGCCCGGCAGAGCCGCCAACCCGCGCCTCGCCGCGGCGTGGCGCGGGCGCCCGCGTCACGGGCACCCCAGGCTTGACGACCTCCGTATAGCGCTCCCTCCCGTCCCGATGTAAGGCGTGAGCGACCTCGTCGTGCAAGAGTTCACACCGAAACGAAGGGTCAGGAGCACGAGGAGATGCCCGAAGTGATCGCAGTGGCGGTAGCACAGTTGAACCATCCGACGGCTAGGAGGTCCGATGATCGCCCGTCACTCAAGCATTGACGAGCTGCCGGACGCCCTGAGCGCGGGCGACGAAGTGGCTCGCCGGCTGGGTGGTGCCCGGCCCGCAGTTTTCCTGGATTACGACGGCACGCTGACGCCGATCGTCGACCGACCGCAGGATGCGATCATCACCGACCGCATGCGAGCGACGGTCCAGAGCTTGGCCGAGCGCTGCACGGTGTGCGTAGTCAGTGGCCGCGACCGGCCTGTCGTGCAGGACCTGATGGGGGTCTACGACTTGGTCGTCGCGGGCAGCCACGGATTCGACATCTGGTCGCCAAAGACGGGCACGGTCGAGCACAGCGCGGCCAGCGGGTTTGAGGAGCTGCTGGCGCGCGTCACCGCAGAGCTCCGGGCGGCGCTTGACTCGGTCGACGGAGCAGTGGTCGAGCCCAAGCGGGCGTCGGTCGCCGCGCACTACCGGTTAGCGAGCGACAGCGGTCGCCGGCGGGTGCAGGAGGTCGTCGAGAAGTTGCTGGCCGAGCACGAGGACGAACTGAAGGTGACCCCGGGCAAGATGGTCTACGAGATCCAGCCGAAGCTCGATTGGGATAAGGGTCGAGCCGTCCTGCACCTGCTCACGGTCCTCGGGCTCGAGGACGAAGTGCCCATTTACATCGGGGACGACATCACTGACGAACACGCCTTCGAGGCGCTGGCAGGCCGTGGAATCGGGATCATCGTCGCGAGCACCGATGACCCTGAGGCGAGGAGCCGCCCCACGGCGGCCGATTTTGTCCTCGCGTCGGTCGACGAGGTCGAGCGCTTCCTGGACTCGCTGGCGAGGTGATTGCGACGGCCGAGGAGAATCTCAACATGCACAACTTCATGCTTGCCTACGACGAATTCATTCCCGGTCAGGAGGCGCTGCGCGAGGCGCTCACCTCGACGGGCAACGGCTGCTTCTGTACACGCGGGACCGCGGAGTGGCAGGACTCGGACGACATTCACTACGCCGGCACCTACGCCCACGGCGCCTACAACCGAGAGACGACGATCTTGGGCGGCCGACCGGTGCTGAACGAGGATCTGGTGAACCTTCCCAACTGGCTTGTCCTCAAGTTGCGCATCGAGGGTGCGGAGGCAATCAAGCTCGGCAACGTCGAGCTGCTCAGCTACCGCCACGAATACGACATCCGCAACGCCCTCGTGAGCCGCGAGATCCGCTTCCGCGATCGCGCTGGACGGGAGACAACCTTGCGCAGCCGGCGATTCGTGAGCATGGCGCACGTCCACCAGGCGGCGATCGAGTGGACGCTCATCCCAGAGAACTGGTCGGGCCAGGTGGACGTGGTATCGGCGCTCGACGGGCGCGTAACCAATGCCAATGTCGCCCGGTACAGCCAGCTCGAGGGTCGCCACCTCGATCCGGTGTCACCGCGTACCTTCGGACCCGAGGTGATCGCGCTGAAGGCGCGTACCCGGCAATCGCGTGTGTACGTTGCGGAGGCGGCCCGGACCCGCGTGTTCAGCGGCGCCGAGGCCTTTCAGATCGAACGCCGCCTGCACCAAATGGAGGACTACATTCAGCAGGTCCTGTCTTTCCAGGCGACGCAGGGAAGCGCGATTCGAGTGGAGAAGCTGGTCGCCTTCTACACGTCACACGACCGCGCGATCACCGAGCCGCTCGGTGCCGCCGGCAAGTCGGTTTCACGCTACCCGGACTTCGAGGAGGCGCTCTCGCGCCACCGGGCGGCTTGGCAGGAGCTCTGGCGGGTATGTGACTTTCTGGTTCCCGGCGAGCCGCGAGTCCAGTTGCTTCTGCGGTTGCACACTTCCCACATCCTGCAGGTCTGTTCGCGCCACACCTCCGACCTCGACGCCGGCGTGCCGGCGCGCGGCCTCAACGGCGAGGCCTACCGCGGGCACATCTTCTGGGACGAGCTCTACGTCTACCCGTACCTGAACTTCCGGCTGCCGGAGATCACCCGCGAGCTGCTGATGTACCGCTACCGGCGATTGGGGGAGGCTCGCGCGGCTGCCACGGAGGCGGGTTTCCGGGGCGCGATGTTCCCGTGGCAGAGTGGTAGTGACGGGCAGGAGGAGACCCAGGTTGTGCACCTGAACCCGCTCTCCGGCCAGTGGGACCCCGACCACAGCCACAACCAACGTCACGTCAACGCGGCGATCTTCTACAACGTCTGGCAGTACTACGAAGCCACAGGGGACGTCGATTTTCTACGGGAGCATGGCGCCGAGATGATGCTGGAGATCGCCCGCTTCTGGGCCTCGATCGCGCATTACAACACCGAGCGCGACCGCTACGAGATCCACGGCGTGATGGGTCCGGATGAGTTCCATGAGAAGTATCCGGAGGCCGACGAGGGCGGGCTGCGCAACAACGCCTACACCAACGTGATGGTCGCCTGGATCGCCGAAATTGCGCAGAAGGCGCTCGACCTGCTACCCGACAGTCGTCGCGAGGCGCTGCGGACGCGGCTCGGGCTCTCCGACGAGGAGCTGAACCGGTGGCAGGAGATGAGCCACAAGATGTTCGTCCCATTCCTCGACGGCGGGATCATCAGCCAGTTCGAGGGCTACCACGAGCTCGAGGAACTCGACTGGGATGACTATCGCGAGCGCTATCCGAACATCCAGCGGCTTGACCGCATCCTCAAGGCCGAGGGCGATGACCCCGACCGCTTCAAGCTCACCAAGCAGGCCGACGCGGTGCTGCTGTTCTTCCTCTTCTCCAATCAGGAGCTGCGGGGCCTGTTCGAGCGACTCGGTTACGAGTACACCCCCGACACCGCGCGCAGAACCGTCGAGTACTACGACCGCCGCACCTCGCACGGCTCGACGCTGAGCTTCATCGCCCACGCGGGCGTGCTGGCGGCGATCGATCCGGAGAGTTCATGGGAGCGGTTTCTGGCCGCGCTCGAGAGTGACGTCGGCGACGTGCAGGGGGGCACGACCAAGGAAGGCATCCACATGGGCGTGATGTCCGGCACGCTCGACCTCGTCCAGCGCAGCTACGCCGGCAGCAGCGTCCGCAACGGGGTGCTGTTGTTCGATCCCCGGCTAACCGACCGTCTCGACGGGCTGTCGTTCTTGATGCAGTTTCGCGGCATGCCGCTGCAAGTGTCGCTGAAGGGTGGAGAGCTGACGGTCGTCGCCGACCTCGAGGGTCAGAGCCAGCCGGTGCGCGTTGGCGTCGGCGACGAGGTCCACGAGCTGTGCCCAGGCGACCGCTGGACATTCGACCTGCGTCGCGAGAGCGTCGTCCCGAGTTAGATAACACAAAGGAGGCTACTGCCGTGAGCGTGCAGACCACCACCTTCCAGGGCGCCATCTTCGACGTCGATGGCGTGCTTGTCGACTCTCCTCATGAGCGCGCCTGGCGCGAAAGCTTGCGCGAGCTGATGGAAACCAAGTGGAGCGATATCCGCCCGGAGACGACCTGGAGTCCGGAGCGGTTCACGCCGCAGGTCTATCAGCAGGTGATGTCCGGCAAGCCGCGAATGAGTGGCGCGCTGGCGGCGCTCGAGTACTTCAACGTGCCTGACGCCGCCGAGCGCGTTGAGATCTACGCCCAGCGCAAGCAAGAGATGGTGATCGAGCTGATCAAGGCCGGCGAGTTCGAGGCCTATCCCGATGCGCTGCGCTTCGTGCTCGCCGTCCGGAACGCCGGCATTCCAGTCGCCGCGGCGTCGTCGTCAAAGAACGCGGGACTGTTCCTGGAACAGATCCGCCTTGACAAGTTTGCGGAGCAGGAGGGGCTCAGCTACAGCTTCGTGCGCCCCGGACTGACGTTGCTGGACTTCTTCGACGTCGATATCTCGGGACGAGACTTCGCGCAGGGCAAACCGCATCCGGAGATCTTCCTGACCGGCGCCCATGAGCTCGGTGCCAACCCGGAGGCATGCTTCGTCGTCGAGGACGCCGTGTCCGGGATCCAGGCGGCGAAGGCCGGCGAGATGGCGGCGTTGGGTCTGGCGCGGGCCGGCGACGCGGAAATGCTCGCTGCCGCCAACGCCGACCTGGTCGTGGAGAGCCTCGATGAGGTGGACGTCCAGCGTCTGGGGGAGGGGCGCCTGGCGAGGAAGGACGGATGATGGCGGGAGCCGCTGCCAGCACCGCGGATGTCGAACCCGATGGCGCCGCTCACCAGGCCGCCACGACGGTGACGATCGGCGTCGATGTGGGCGGCACGAAGGTCGCCGCCGGGGTCGTCGACGCTCGCGGCGTGATTTTGGCCACGACTCGGCGCGACACGCCTGCGGACGACCCCGCGCAGACCGAAGATGTGATCGCGGACGCCGTGCGCGAACTTGCTGCCCGCTACGACGTAGTAGCCGTCGGGCTCGGGGCAGCCGGCTTCGTCGATCAGTCGCGGTCCAACGTGCTGTTTGCGCCGAACCTGGCCTGGCGGGAGGAGCCGCTGCGGGCGGCCATAGAGAAGCGCGTCGGGCTGCCTGCCGTGGTGGAGAACGACGCGAACGCGGCCGCGTGGGCAGAGACGCGCTTCGGTGCGGGTCGCGGTGAAGACTACGTCGTCGTCCTGACCGTCGGGACGGGCATCGGTGGCGGCATCGTCCTGGAAGGTCGGCTCCTGCGTGGCCGGTTCGGAGTCGCGGCAGAGGTTGGACACATCAACATCGTTCCCGACGGTCGCCGGTGCGGTTGCGGACTCCAGGGCTGCTGGGAGCAGTACGCGAGTGGTCGGGCCCTCGTTCAGGAGGCATATGAGGTAGCCAGCGCATCGCCGGCGATGGCCAAGGATCTGCTGGAGCTCGCCGGCGGACGGCCAGAGGCGATCACCGGTCCGTTGGTTACCGAGGCCGCCAAGGCGGGCGACGTCGCCGCACTGCAGTGCTTTGACGAGATCGGACGCTGGCTCGGGCGCGGGATGGCGCAGCTGGCCGCGATCCTCGACCCCGGGGTGTACGTCATCGGCGGCGGCGTCTCAATGGCCGGCGAGATCCTTCGAGAGCGCGCCGTCAGGTCTTACCGCAAACACCTCACCGCGCGCGGGCACCGCCCGATCGCCGATATCCGGATCGCGAAGCTTGGTCCGGAAGCCGGGATCGTCGGCGCAGCCGACCTGGCTCGCTTTCGCTGAGCGCGGGGCGGAGCCAGCGGGGAATTACGTCCGTACACAATGGACACTCGTCGACGACGCTGTGATCGTGCCTCGGCGCCCACGCTCTCTACGTCGCGCGTGGCCGGGTTGAAACGATCATCGCGCGCTCAGTAGATCACCGCAATCAGCTAGGGGCCTGACCCCGATGCGGGTGGGCACACCGGATGGTTAGATCGGTGACGGAGGTGACCAAATGGCGACCAAGCACGTAACGAGCAAGGCAGAGGTAGGGGATTGGGTCGAGGCCCGCGGAGTGCACGGTCAGCTACCTCGGCGCGGAGAGATCGTCGAGCTCCTCGGCCATGCCGGGCATGAGCATTACCGCGTGCGCTGGGACGAGCGACACGAGTCCATCCTGTACCCCGCCGACGGAGTGATCGTAACTCCGCGCCGTGAACAGCGCGCCCGTCGCACCGCACACGAGCGCGGAGCTTCGCGCGATGCGACTACCCGGGATGGTAAATGAGCCCGGTGAGGGTGTGCGTGAACCTCAACGCACGAGGAGAGCACAGCGCGACGGTCGCGCGGCCGAATCGGCGAAGGCCAAGACCGAGGACGACGCCGGAGCGATCGATCATGTCTCCCAAGCGCTCGAAGTGCGAGGCAGGACGCTACCAGAATCGCAATGGATTCGATAGTGGTCACTTGTGTTCTGAAAGCGCCTTAGGGATGTCGCGTTGAGACGATGCCCCGCGGGTCGCACTCGCGTCTAGAGCCGGCGGGTCCAGGTCTGGAACAGCGGGTCGGTTCCGAGGTCTTCGTTGCGCTCCTCGCGGACGAGGCTGAAGCCCGCTCGCTCGTAGATCCGCCGCGCCGCGTGGAGCACGGAGTTGGTCCACAGGACGATCTCGGTGTAGCCCGAGGCCCGCGCGAAGCTCAGGCACTCGTCGACCAGCCGGGAGCCCACACCCATCCCGCGTACACTCGGTTCGACCAGCAGCAGGCGGAGCTGGGCGCTGCGGCGAAGCGTGACGGCCGGTGGCTCGCTGCGAATGGTCGGAGGATCGAGAGCCAACGGGCTAGACTAGCTAGTGGCTCATCCTGTTAATCCGCGCTCTCATGCTTCGAGGACCTTGCCGGTGTATGTCCATTTGAACGGTTTGGCGGTTTGGTTGTAGGTCTCGACGAACGCGAGCATCTGCTGGGCGAGGTCTTGCTCGGAGGTGAAGATGCCGTGCTTGAGCAGCCGCCGCCACAGGATCGAGAAGAAGATCTCGACCTGGTTGAGCCACGACGCGTGTTTTGGGGTGAACTGGAAGCTCCACCGCGGGTGGGCCTCCAGCCACCTGTTTACGTTCTCGGTGCCGCGGGTGGAGAGGTTGTCGGTGATCGCCACGATCTGCTGGCCCTCGACGATCGGGATCTCGTCGTCGAGCTGGTCGAGGAAGCGGATCAGGTCGAACTGGTTGCGGGTTCTCGACGGCATCGCCAGCACGTCACCTTCTTGCACGTTCAGACAGGCGAACAGGCACTGGGTGCCGTTTCTGGTGTACTCGTGCTCGCGGCGGGCGGGCTTGCCAGGCTGCGGTGGCTGGTCGGGCTTGATCGGAGCCTTGGCCTGGATCCCGGTCTTCTCGTCGATCGATACGACCAGCACGTTCTCCGGCGGGTCGACGTATAGCCCGCAGACCTCGCCCATCCGCTGCTCGAACTCTGGCTGGGGCGAAGTCGGTCATCATCCAGTAGTCAGTCCGGTGCGGCTTGCGCGGGCGCGCTCGTAATCGGAGAGGATTTGGGGAACGTCGCGCCGGGTGCGCGCGACCGGCTCGCCGCCAGCAACGTGCTGTCCACCGGGCTGGTCTGCGCGCTCCTGGCCGGCCCGCGGTTCTCGGCGGCGCGCGCGGTCCTCGACGGCGCTCACGCGGTCCGGGACGGGGCACGCACGGGCTGATCCCCGCCGATCCCAGTGGGTTGCGGATGTGGCGATGACGCCACGTCCTCGACGCTCGGCCTGCGCCATGCACCGAGCGTTCTCATCGTGGAGTCGCGGACTTCGGCGCGGGCGGTCTCGCGGTCGAGCCCGGACATCAGCAGCTCGTCATAGCCCGTGTCCAGGTCGGGTCGATCTAGGGAGTGTCCGAGGATTTGTGTGGGCATGAGCGAAAGCGATCGTCATGGAAAGCGCCGGGATAAACCGGCATGAGACCGGTTGTTGCGAGCTCGATCGAGCGTGAGGTCGATCGCCCTGCCACGCCGGGCGCAGTGGCGGACCGCCACCTCCTCCGCCGTCTCCGCGTCTGCAGAATAGCGTCAGGCCCGGACGCGAGCCACGCGCCACGCGCTGGCCAGGAGGTTCACAGGCCGCTCTTAATCGCCGCGAGCTCGGGAGCGGCGGGGTCTGCTCCGTTGGCGCACACGCCGTAGTCCACCGGCGGCGGCTTGCCCGGCTTGGCGGTCTGGTCGGCGGCGAGGCGGCCGTTCTCGGCCTGCCAGAGGGGCGAGCGTGGGCCGGCCACCTTGTAGTTCGAGTCGATGGCGCGCCGGATCGAGCCCTCGTTCACCTTGGCGTTGCCGATCTCGGTGCGGGTGGCCACGCCGAAGTGCCCCTGCCAGCACGCCCAGGGCGCCTTGGCGATGTCGACCAGCGGTGTGGTCTGCCAGCGGAAGGCGAACCGGCCCGATCCGCATACGATCCAGTCGGCGACCCGGCCCCTGATGACCCCGAGCGCCGGTGCGAAGCGCAGGCCCTCGCGGCAGTGGGCGTCGTAGGTGGGGTGGCCGCCGAACGCGGCCTGGACGATCGGGTGTCCCCGGTCGAACGTGAGCAGGGGGCTGTTCCAGGCGTAGTACTGACCCTCGTTGCTGTGCCGGGCGGTGTACAGCCACAGCGGCTTCTTGGTCCTGGCGTCGAGCAACACGGTGACGTGCTCCCAGTCACCTTGGTGCAGATCGGTGTTCACCAGGTCGCCGGCGACCGGCGCGTCGTTCATCAGGGCGGCATCAAACACCGCCGGGTAATAGTTGTAGGCGTAGAAGAACCAGTATTGGAGCGCGATGAACTTGCCCTTGATCGCCGAGTCGGGCGCCGGCCAGGTGGCGGGGTTCGTGTTCTTGGCGTCGTAGAAGTACACCTGGGCCGTCTTCCACGGATCCAGGAGACCGGGGTCCGCAAGCCGCTGGCGCAGCGTCGGGATCCGCCCGGCAAAACCTGATTGACCGCGGAGGAATGCCGCGAGCTGAGCGCCCGGACCGGTGGTCAAGGGCGGAGACACCGGATACTCGAGGAAATCATCCGGCCCGCTCCCCGCCGCGGCGAGGTCGGCCATCGTCGGGGCGGGCCGCGGCTTCTTCGACGGGCAGGACATCGCCGGCAGGTGCCGCAGACACGTCACCTGGCCATCGGCGACGCGGTCGGCGAGCAGCGCCCCGACCGACACCGGCCAGAACGGATCGGCCACCGTCACTAGGACCGTCGGCTGAAGGCGGCGGGCGAGCGCGGCGATCCCGGGGCTGGTCTGCTCGATCGGCGGCTCCCCGTCGACCGCTCGGCCGCCCGGCGGAGCCGGACCGGCAGTGACGCCGGCCCCGAGTTGTGGCGCCGGGTAGCCGACACTCGGAACCGGCAGCGGATCGCCGGCGCAGGTCGGGCGAATCGCGCGCACCTCGGACCTGATCCAGGCCGGCGTGCTCGCCTCGACGCCGAAGGCGTGTAGGACGAGTGTCGGCAGCGACGGACGGAGGCCCGAATCGACCACAAACGGCGTCGTCCCGGTCGTCGTGGCCTTGATGTCCGCGGACGGGATGACCGAGACCAGCTCGTTGGTCGAGGTCGCGTCCGCGAGCGGCGTGCACGAGACGAGGTACAGACCCGTGCCGGTCCGCGCCAGATAACCCGCGACTCGGGCGCCGGTGGGCGTGGTGACGATCGCCTGCGAGAAGGTCACCGGCGGCATGCCGTAGTAGGCGATCCCGACCCACGTGTAGATGGTCAGCAGCAGCCAGGGCAGCGGCGAGAGCACGAAGGACAGATGCCTGGGGTGCCGGGCCGCGAGCACCCCACGGTTCTGACCGCTTCGGACCCGCCCGTACGCCCGCCCGAACGACGCGATCCCCGCCAAGGTCAGGAGGAGCAGCCCGATCGGCGCTTCCGACACCAGCGCCACGACGATCGCGGCGATCCACAGCAGTCCATGGACGAAGCGATTGCCCCACACCGGCCCGATCCAGGCGAAAAGCAGCGCGAGAATGGCCGACACGAGCGCCCAGGGAACGAGCAGATCCCACCAGGGGCCGCGGGGCAACGCCTGGTCGATCGGCGTCTTCAGAAGCCGCGCGGCGGCCAGGCCGAGTGTGGCGGCGAGCACGCCGACGTTGAAGCCTGCAATCACCCGCACGAACGGGTCGCCGACCGGCGCTTTGCGCAGATCGTCAGGCGGACGGGAGCGAAGCTTCAGCGCCTGCTGGGCGCGGCTGAGGGGCGAAGTCGAACGAGCGTCCTTGCGGTCCCCCGCCGTAACTCGGGCGCGACGAGAGACGCGTCGGTGCCGCTTGGCTGCCTCGACGCGACCGTGCTTGATCACGCTGTGCCACTCGGGCGCGCGCTGCTCCCAGGTCCAAGCATGGACGGCCCAGGCGACCACGCACATCGCGGCAAACACGATCGCCATCACCACGACCAGGCGCAGACCGGCCAGGAACAGCACCTTGTTGCCGATCATCGGCAGCGACGCGTCGACCGGCAGGCGCGCCGCCGCCAGCCGCACCCAGGTGATAACCCAACCGATGACGTAGATGTAGGCCACTGCCGCCACCACAACGAGGAGCAGCTCCACCACCTCGAGCCAGTCGGCCCGGCGGTCCTCCTCATCGACCGGCGAGGAGGGCGAACCAGGCTCCGGGGCCTCCGTCGTCATGGCGTGAAGCGCGCCGTGGAGATCCCGACTCGGTCGGTGAACGGGCTGTCGAACACGCCGCTGGCATTCAACCGGCGGTGAACATCCAGCCAGTCGCGGTAGTGGGGGTACATCCTCGCCAGCAGCCCCTCGCCGGCGGTCAGCGTGTTCAGCTGGCCCCAATGGGGCCGCCCGCCCAGCTTGCTCAGCGCTTGCTCGTAGGCCGCGTTCAGCTCATAGCCGCCATCGCAGCGGCTGAGCTGGATCAACTCGATCATCATCATGTCGTGTCCGTTCATCATCGACATGTATGCGTTCGATGCCTTGACGAACCGGAACGAGATCGGCGCGCTCTGGTAGACATCGCCGAGCTTGCGAGCCTCCGCCGCGACCTGGATGATCGCGTCGGCTGCTTCGATGTGGCGCCCGTCCATCGGTATGCCGATCTCACAGGAGTAGGCGGGCAGCAGGTTGGCGGCACCGATGTTCAGCACCTTGTAGCTGACCTCGTCGTACTCCTTCTTGATCAGCGCTCGCATGGCGTTCTCGAGCATCCACGGAGACAGGCTGGGTTTGAGGTCGATGATGAGGTTAAGGATGTGGGGAGTGAGCGGGAAGGCCGAGGAGAGTTCGACCGCCCAGTTGCGGGTGCGCTTGTCGAGCGGCTTGCGTGACGGCTTGGTGGTGTAGTTGCGCGTCGTCACCAGGCATGGATAGGCGTGCTTCAGCTCATACGGGCTGAACAGGACCTCGTAGTGGCGGTTTCTCTCCAGCACCTCGCCGTCGATGAGATCGGCCCTGACCTTCTTCCAGGTGTGAAACTCGCGGACCTCTCTCAGGGAGTACTTGGGCTGGACCTCGAGCATGACGGTGCAGATCACCCCCATGCACCCCATCCCGACCGCCACCGCGCTGAACCAGTGGTCGTCCTGGACGAGCATTCGTCCGTCGCCGTGATGATGCGCCTCGTAGGCCTCCCGGTCGGTGGGACCATCCGAGGGCTCGATGCGGTAGAACTGGCCGCCGGCGGCGACGATGTCCACTGAACGGACGAAGTCGTTGAGCGGACCGAAGGTCAACCCCGAGCCGTGCGTCGAGGTGGAGATCACCCCCGCCACGGTCTGGTGGTCGTAGCCGCCCATGTTCGACAGCGCGAGTCCCCGACCGTCGAGGTACGCGTTCAGCTCCTTGATGCGGATGCCGCCCTCGGGCCGGACCAGCTGGCGCCCAGTCCATTCGGGCCGCAGGAACTCCTGCTCGGAGGTGACGGGCTTGGCGAGTCCGTCGGTCTTCAGCAGGAACCCGCGGGTGAGGGCCACGTCGGACCACGAGTGCCCCGAGCCGACCGCTCGCACCGTGACGCGGGCCTCCTCGGCCTCGCGCACGATCTCTCTGACCTCGTCGATGATCGTCGGGGCGTAGATCCGCAGCGGATCGATCCATTGGTTGCCGAGATGGTTCTCCCAGGTGCGGCGAAGCGCGAAGCCGGGCGGTCGGCTCATGGCGCAACCCGTTCAGCCACCAGGTGCTCGACGCCTCGCTCCGCCAGTGCCGCGATTGTCTTCGACGGGTTCACGCCCAGCGCGGTGGGCACGATCGACCCGTCGAGCACGTAGAGCCCCTCGTAGCCATGAACCTGTCCTCGGTCGTCGGTCACGCCGGCGGCGGGATCGTCGGACATCGGACAACCGCCGAGTGGGTGGACCGTGATGAACTTGCTGAGCGGTCCGGCGTCGAGGGCGAAGAACGACTTGGCCTCGGCTGCTTCGGCGAGCTTGCCGGCGACTCTCTCCATGTCGGCGAACAGCTTGGCGCTGTCTGACTTCTTCCAGCGGACGTCGAAGCAGCGAAACAGGGGGGTGAGTCGCATCTGACCGTCGGCGGCGTCCCGGCCGATCATCAGGAAGACCAGCGAGTCGCCGATGGGCTCCTGCTTGAGCTTCACGTTGCGGTGGGTGACGTGGCGATCGGTGAGGCCAAGCTTGGTCCCCGCGTTCTTCACGTGAAGTACGACGCGTCCCCAACCAGTGAGCGCGCTCACGCCGCGGACAATCTCGAGCAGGCCCCCGAAGTTGCCCGGCAGCCCGCCGTCGGCGACCATGAATCGCAGCTCGTCGGCGTAGTCGAGCCGGCTCGTCATCGTCGGCCCGTATTCGGTTCGCGCCCCCGTGACGCCTGGCGCGTGCGGATCGAGCGCCAGCGCCAGCGCGTCGCCGTTGCCGGAGAAGCGGCTTCCCAGCGCGGGGGACAGCCGGCGCAGACGGCTGTGGTTCTTCAAGAGCAGGCGACTGCTTCCGATCGTGCCGGCGGCCAGGACGAGCAGCGGCGCCTCCACCGAGCCGCTGATCCGGTACTGCAGATCGCGGAAGCCCACCCGCCAGCGTCCGCCGCTGCGGTCGGGCGAATCGATGCGTTGCACCTCGTGCAGCGGAAACACCTCGGCTCCGTGCGCTTCTGCGCGCGCGATGTAGGTGATGTCGACCGTGTTCTTGGCCAGCACCGGACAGCCGAGGTCGCAGCGACCGAGGTTCTGGCAGCCCTGCTGGAAAACCCCGCTGAACGGGTGGCGGCGGCTCTCGCCGAAGTGCACGGCGAGCGGGAGCCGGGTCGCGGTGCGCCCGGCGCGCTCGCCCATCTCGCCGAACGCGCGCACCTTCGGAAGCTCAGGCGTGGCCGGCGTCTCCCGCGGCTCGAGCGCCTCCTCGGTGCGCTCGTAGTAGCGACTCAGCACCGCCGCGGTGATCGCATCCGGCCACGGGGCCTCCTCGAACACGGACGCCGGCGCCCTGAGCTGGACGTTGGCGTACACCAGCGAGCCTCCGCCGACGCCGGCCGCGGTGATCACGGCCAGGTCCTTCATCAGCCGCAGGTCGAGCATCCCGCCGGGATTCAGGACGGGATGCCAAAAGGCCAGCGGCGCCTGCTCGGGTCGGTCGGGGAAGTCGCCGGGTCCGAACCGTCGACCGCGCTCGAGCACGCAGACCTTGAAGCCCTGCTCCGCCATCCGGCACGCGGTAACCCCGCCACCAAACCCGGAGCCCACCACCACCACGTCGTATGCGCTCTCCACGACCCCGTCCTGTTTCAGATGCCCTCGGCCCGCGAGCGTCCAGAATCGCAGAACATGTGCAGGTTCGGTGAACGATTCGTCCCAGAGCTTGACGATGGCGCCAGGGCGATCGGGCGGTTCGCCGAGTTGCCGGCGAGCTGGACGCGGAAGGCCTCGGCACAGGGCAGGCACGGCCACACGTGCTCGTCACGTCGCGTCGGCACGCGCGCTCGTGGCGGACGGAAACGCCGCGTAGTCCCAGGTCTCGGCGAGTGGCGAGCGCTCGCTTTGGATCGCGCTTTCCGTGGTAGGCCCCAGCGTCGGCCGGATACAGAACTGCTCGTGCTTCGGCGCCTCGGCGGTCGACCTGTAGTTGGTCCAGCTCGCCTCGAACTGATATAGCTGCTGAACTCCCACCACCACGACCACGAGAGCGCCAAGTCCGCCCGTTACCAGACCGCAGCGTGCACGCTGGCCATCACCGGGACCAGGGCCGCCGCGATCAGCTGCACGACCTTGAGGGACATGGACGCACGCTTGTTCCCGGCGCTCCTTGCCTCGCACCACTCGACCTGATCCTGCCACCGCTCCCAGGCAGGTCCCCGCTGAAGATCGTTGGTGGACGCCCGCGCCACCGTGCCTGAGTCATCGGACATGTCCCCGGGTGATCGTATCCTCAGCGCGCGTCTAGGTTTAGCGAGCGAGCCTCATACCGCCGAGTGGTTGTTCAAGCGTTGCGGTGATCTTGAGGGCGGTCAGGGTTCGGTATGAGCCCCGCTCGCGGGGCGTCCCTGCGGGCCGCGGGGTGTGGCCGCGGGGTACCTTCCGATCTAGAGCGCGGGCGAGCGGCGCCCGCTTGGAAGCCCCTGCGGGGCTTTGCACCTTACGGTTGCTGGAGGTACCACCGTGGCCACGATCTCAAGCCTACTCGCCGATCACGTAACGCTCCAGGTGCGTTCGGTCGACCGCCTGTTCTTGCAGGGGTACGTGCCGCGGCTGATGACGGAGGGGCAGGTGATCCGGTTTCTGCTGGATCGTGGGTTCCCGATCCCGTCACCAGCGGTGCTGGGGAGGATCGGCCGTCGCTACGTCGATCAGATCAACGATTTCGTGATCAGCAACGGGATCCCGGCGGTGAAATTTGTCAAGGGCGATGTGAAGGAGGAGATCGCCCGCAAGCACTTCGAGGCCGCTGAACGCGAGGGCCGGTTCGGGGTGGTGATGGTCGGGATCGCGCAGGAGAGAACAAGCGCGTGGCGCGGGTGGCGGGACGGCGGCCCGGACGGGCATCCGCATTTCGTCTATCGCCGTCAGTCGATCTTCCCGAACAACTATTACTTCTACATCCGCGATCCGGACTGGGGACCCAGTTTTCTGAAGACTGTCGGGTATGCGCCGTTCCCGGTATGGGTCTACCTGAACGGGAACGAGTGGGCCAAGCAGCAGGCCGCCCAGCACGGGATCGGCTTCCGCCCGTTGGATAACGGGTTCGCATCGTGCGAGAACGCTGAGGCGCTCGCCGAGATCTGCGGGAGTCTGTCCGCCGCCGATGTTCGCGCGTTCTTTGATCGCTGGCAGGCCGCGCTCCCGTCCCCATTCACCGACGAGGACCGCCGCCGTGGCTACAGCTATGACCTCGCGTTCCGGCAACTGGAGATCTCCCACACCCGCGTGTTTGACCGGCCGGCCGCGGGCCGCGCCTGGTTCGAGGCAACGATCCCCGATCAGCTCACATTGGGACGCCCGGATCAGGCCGCGGTCATCTTCGGCCGCCGCGTGACCCGGCAGACCCCGGGACGGTTTCACACCAAGGTCTTCAACCGCGGTGTCGAGGCCGCGATCCAGATCCACTTCCGCGCGTCGAAGGTCAAGCAGTACTTCAAAGAAGGCCGCGCGCTCAGAACCGAGACGACCGTCAACGACACCCGCGACTTCGGGGTCGGACGACTCCTCACCGACGCCAACTGGCAGGCGCTGATCCAAATCGGACACGACATCAATCAACGCCTGTTGAACCATCAGCTTGACGCGTGCGCTTGCGCACCAGACGCCACGCTCCTTGAGCGCGTGGTGCTGCCATCCACCACCGATGATGGCCTACCCGCCCCCGGACTCCGGTTCGGGGACCCCAGAACGATGGCGCTGCTCGCCTGCCTGTGCAGCTTCCAGCACCTGTTCACCGGGGTGACGAACCGCTCGCTACGCGCGCTGATCGCCGGGTTGATCCCCGGCTACGGCCCGCGGCAAATGACCTACGACCTGAGGCGGCTACGCCGCAACGGGTTCATCCAGCGGATCCCTCGCACCCAGCGCTACGAGCTGACCCGCGAGGGACGCCGACTGGCCGTCTTCTTCAGCAAGACCTACACGCGGATCGTCAACCCCTCCCTCGCCGAACTTGACCCACAGCTACCACCGGAGATCGCCAACCACCACCCCCTCGCGCGCGCATGGCGCGCATTCGAGCGAGCACTCGAGGACAAGATCAAACAGGCCGCTATCGCGGCCTGAAAAGATGACCAATCCGTGAACTTTTCAACCACCTAGCGGAGCTAGGTGGAGCGAATTGACCGCGGGTCACATTGACGGTATATGGTTCGCGGAGCGCACCGACGCTGGTTGACAGCTCGGCGCACCGCGGGTACAACGGACCAGCGTCTTCAAACCGTGGGGAGGGAGCGAGATGAGCAGGAGCATTCGAGCGGCCTGGCAACGCGAGGCGACGCGCGTCGTCGGCTGCGGGGCCGTATTGATCGCGGCGGCCGCAGTGTCGGCCGCGGCGTCGGCGCACAGCGCAACATCAACGGCGGCGCCGAAGTGCTCGGCCGCGAACACGCAAGTGTGGCTGGGGCTGGGTCTCGGTGGCGGCACCGCCGGTAGCACGTACTACCCGCTGGAGTTCAGCAACGTCGGGCATCACGCCTGCACGCTCAACGGGTATCCCCGCGTGTCCGCCTATCGCGGCGGCGGAAGCCAGGTGGGCCCCGCTGCCTCGCGCAACGGGCAGCGCCACAGGACGGTCACGCTGGCGCCCGGCGCCACCGCGCACGCGATTCTCCGGATACTCGACTGGGGCGCCCTGTGCTCGAGTGAGGTCGTGGCGGACGGCCTCAAGGTCTATCCACCTGGCCAGACCCGAAGCGAACCGGTTCCCTTCTCGTTCGGAGCCTGCGCACATCGGGGCGTACTGGAGGTCGGACCGGTGCACGCCGGCGTGGGCATCCCCGGATACACCACTTCCTAGGAGAGTGCACATGTTGCCAAGAGTCGGCGTAGTCGCGATGTCACTTGCGGTCGGGTTCTTCACGCTGGTGTCGGTCGGCGCGGGCAGCAGGACGCCTCGACAGTGCCAGCGTCGGATTTCAAGCTGAGCCGGGGACCGTCTGCGTCCGCCCTCGCTTACTTTCGCCAGACGGTGCGTCTGCGAAATGTGACCCAGTCGACTTGCGCCATGTCCGGGTGGTTCAAGGTACAGCTGCTGAACGCGCACGGAGCGGTACTGCCCTCCCACGAGCAGCGGATCACGAGTGACATGTTCGGTACCTCGCCGAAGCCGAAGGTCGAGGTGAAGCCTGGAGGGGGAGCGTCCTTCGCGATCGACACCACTGCTCCCGTGACCTCGTGTCCGCATCCGAAGGCGATCGCGGTCACTCCTCCTAGCGGCCACGGCGCCACACGGCTCAATCTCTCGGTGCTGGCCTGCGCGCAGTTCTCCGTCCTGCCGGTGCAGCCTGACAACAAGGCGGTTCACCCCTAGTCAAGGGGCCGAGCGCCGGCCAGGCCCTCCCGGAGTGTCGCCGTTGTCGTTAACCCGCTCGCAGCGGAGCCGCGGCGTCGGCGAATGCGCACCCAGCACCCGACACATTTCAGATCGTCGCCGGCGAGGATCGACTCCGTGTGTGGAAGCCGGAAGGAGGTGGCGAGAAATGGTTCTGCGGCGACTGCGGCTCGTCCCCATTTGCCCGCAATCCCTCCCACGCCGATCCGATCGGCGTTCGCATGGGAGCGTTCGACGGCGATCCCGGGATACGGCCGAGCGTCCGTCAGTGCGTTGCCTACGCCGCGCCGTGGGAACCGATCGCGGACGATGGGCTGCCGTGCTACCCCGAGAGTCGCCACGCACAGCACTGACTCCCGGGCGGCAGCAGAATCACGCCGTTCTGCCACACCTGCTATTGCGCCAGGACGAGCCTCTTGCCATGTGGAGCGCGGTCCCTGCCTTGCGCGCGTTGCGGGACGCGTCACGTAGCGCATAGTCGTCGGTCGGACGCTTGCCTTGCGATGGCGGCCGGCGTTACCCCGGTCAAGTCGGGCGATCGCTTTGTCGCCTTATGTGCAGGTGGTTTGTGAACGTGCCGTGGTTGCTGGGGATTGACGTCGTTCACATGTGATCGACGTGGCTGTCGCGAGCGTCGGATTGACGGCTGACGACGTACGACATAAACGACATAACTGGTCGCAGGCCGGGGGAACGTCAACGGCGCACTGAAGGGAGGAGGCCCGCGCGGCATCGACGACGCCGGCACGCAAGAGGCGAGCCGGGGTGGCGGCAGTTCCCGCGGCGTCTGGAGACGCGACGTGCGAGCCTCCTCGGCCCGACGGACCGGCGATGGGTCCTCGTGCGAGCGCCGCGGCACCCATCGCCAGCGAGGCCGCCGTGACCCTGGCTCGTCGACCAGCGAGTTAACGTCGATCACGTCGATCACGTCGTTCACGACCTCACATATCGCGTCATCGAGGCGGTCGAAAGGCCCGTTCGTTCACGTCGTTCATGCCGAAATGGCAGCCTCACATAAGGCGCCAAATGAGTCGCGCAGAACGCCCGGACATCTGTGTGCGGACCGGGATCGCGGCCAGGCTCGCCGCCGAGGATCGCCGGGTGATCATGCCGGACTTTCGCGGCCACGGCGAGAGCGCCCAGCCCCGCGAACCGGAGGCCTACCCGCCGGATGTGCTCACCAGCGACGCGCTGGCGCTGATCGCGCATCTCGCCCTGAGCGACTACGACCTCGGTGGCTACTCCCTGGGCGGCCGGATCGTGGCGCGAATGCTCGCGCTCGGCGCGAAGCCTCGACGGTCGGTCGTGGGCGGGACCGGTCTAGAGCCGATCATCCATGCCGCGGGTCGCGGTGAGAACCACCGGCGCATCCTTTCGAGCCTCGGCACGTTCGCGCCGGGATCGTTCGAGACGCTGATCGAGGAGTACCTGGCGAGCACGGGCGCGGACCCCATCGCGTTGCTGCACGTCTTGAACACGTTTGTCGACACGCCGCTTGAGGCATTCGCCCAGATCGACGTGCCGACGCTCGTGATCGCGGGCGACGCGGACGTCGAGCGCGGCTCAGTTTCGGATCTCGCTGCGGCAATCCCCTGTAGCCGGCTGCGCCTGGTGCCAGGCGACCACATCACCGCCGTGACCTCGCCAGAGCTGTGCGACGAGCTCGCCAGGTTCATGGGTGGCGAGGCTGGCGAGTAGACCGTCGGTCTCCGACAGCCCGAGATGCTCGTTCTGCGAGGAATGCACGAGCGGCGCGAAGTGGCGGCGCGGCTTCCGCGACTCCTCAGGCGGCCGGCCCGCGCGGGGGGCACAGAAGGCCGACTGGGTCGCGGACGTCGCGGTCGCCGGGGCTCGCGCGGAACGCACTCCAGGTTCAGCGTACGGCGGGCGGGCCCCGTTGACGACGTTCTCGTTCCACAGCGGCAGCCGCTCGGTCGGCGCGGTCCCGTTGCGCTCGCATCCGGAGGCAGGAGTCTCCGTCGCAGGTGGGCCGCCAGCGTCTTGCTTGCTGTTTGCTGGGCGCCGGCAAGCATCCGGCTCACCGACACTGTCGCTCGGGCGGCGATGCGGGCGTCTCGCGGCCGAACGTTGACCGGCTCTCCCAAGTCCTCAATTGCGAGCGTGTTGGCCGTCGTCGGTCCGACGGTCGGTCGTCGGGAATGCGGAAGCGCCAGTCGCGGCCTCTCGTCGGACCCCCCCGGCTCGCCGTCAGTGTCGTTCGCTTACGAGAGCGGCCGTCTCAGGCGGCGCGCCGACGCGCACACGGAAAGCCTCAGGAGCGACAACGCGACCGTCCGCCGAGCTGGCTCCCGCTTTGATCTGCTCGCTTTACGCCGATTGTCGGAATCGCACAATCGTGCGGCGGCGGTCGCGCCTCGACGGCGTCGGCGACCTGGCGCCGGTTCCGGATCCTGTTGCTGGAGAGTTCCGGGTGCGCCACCCCGATGTGCAGGACCACCTGCTTTTGGTGTCGGCGCGCACGGTGCTCTGCTTCGGTGGTCGACGCGGCTATTTGTCTGGTTTGAGTCGGCGGTGGGTGATGGGTGGCTTGGGGTGGTCGTCGACGAGGAGGCGGAACACGTCGGGGCGGTTGTAGTGGCCGGTGGCGTCGAACAGCCGTTTGCGTGCGGAGAGGCTGTCGAGGTCGAGGTCGGCGGTCAGGATCCCGCGTTCGCGAACGACCGGGCCGGCGAGGATCGCCCCGGCTGCGTCGACGATTACGGAGTAGCCGTCAAGCAGCCAGCCGTCGAGTTCCTGTTCGGCGAGGTTTCGGAGCGGCGTTGCGTCGGGGATGCCGTCTGGCAGCCAGTCGGGGTGGATGACGGGGGCGACGCCGATCGCGAAGCAGCCGCTCTCGCGCGCGATGTGACGCGTGCTGGCGACCCAGTGCTCGGCGGTCGCGAGCGTCGGCGCGATCCAGATCTCCGGGCTTTGTGTGTAGAGGTGAAACCGTGCGAGCGGCATGTAGTTCTCCCAGCAGATCAGGCTCGCGAGCCTGCCAGCCGGGGTGTCGAGGACGCGCAGGTCTGAGCCGTCGCCCATCCCCCAGACGAGCCGCTCGGCGTGGGTGGGGATCAGCTTGCGGTGGCGCCCCAGCAGGGTCCCGTCGGGGCCGAACGTGAGCATGGTGTTGTAGATCGTGCCGCCGTGCTGCTCGCGTTCGTTGATCCCGATCACGAGGGTCACATTCGCCCGGCGCGCGGCTGCGGCGAGTCGCTCACATTCGGGGCTCGGCACGGTCACGCTTTCGCGCATCAGCAGCGCGTGCCAGTCGCCGTCCTCTGCGACCGGGAGGGCGTCGATCCACACCGGCGGTCCGGGGACGAACGCCTCCGGGAATGCGATCAGCTGTGCGCCATCGGCGGCGGCTTGGTCGGTGGGCTGATCGACGCGCTCGAGCGTCGCCGCCCGGTCGAGCAGCACCGGGAGTCCTGAACCGCGGCGACCCGCACGGTAGCGCCCGTGCTCATCGTGTCGAACCCGTCGTCGGTCCGCGATGGTCGGATGTGATCATCGTGCCCCCGACGATCGGCGCCGTCAGGCTTCGACGGGTGTGTCGGGCAGCTTGCCCCACTCAACCCACGAGCCGTAATAGACGCTCACGTCGGGGTAGCCGAGCACGTACTTGAGCGCGAACCAGACTTGGCTCCGCGGTTGCCAATCGTGCAGTACGTCACGATCGGCCGCTCGGGCCCGAACCCGTGTGCCTCGAACAGCGCCCGCAGCTCGTCCGGCGGCTTGAGTGCCTGCTCGTCGTCCCGGATCAGCTCGAACGGGACGTGCGTCGCCCCTGGGATGTGGCCTGCGCGTCCGGCGTCCTCGGTCGCGCCCGACGGCCAGAACCGCTCGCCCGCGAACTCGGCCTGCGATCGAACGTCGAGGATCGCGGCATCGGGTCGGCCGATCAACTCCTGTACCACCTCGCGCGACGCGACCAAGGCTGGGTCCTGGGCCGTGAGCTCGAGGAGGTAGCGGTGATCGTCGGCTTCTCAGCGGTCCATTGGTAGCCAGCACGCTCCGAGCGGTCGCGCGGCCCGTCCATCAGCAGCACTCGATCGTGGCCGTAGCGCTTCATCAGCCAGAAGCCGAGGTAGGCGCCGTAGCCGTAGAACACGATCGTGCTCGCTGGTGAGATGCCTGAGCGCGACCGCAGCGCCGCAAGCTCGGTGAAATCGATCGGCGCATAGTCACGATGGCGTAGATCGGTGTATGCGTTCCACAGGGGCGCGGCACCATTGTGCGATTCCGACAACACGCTCGGCACGGCGAAAAAGAAGCGGAAGTCCGGGTCGAGGCCGAGAGGACGACTGCTCTGGAACGAACCCGGCGCCCTGAGCCTGTCCAGTCGCCGATGGCCGCGACGTCGATGCCTTCGTTCCAAGGCGAGATGGCGCCGGCGGCGCCTCATACTCCCGCTTCCCGATCGCGATCCGGAAGTGTCGGTCGTTCGCCGGCGTCGAGCCCCGCGATGTCGTCGGCAGTGCCGCTCGCCCAGTCGAAGCGGGCGTCTCGAAGGCACGCCCCACCGTCATAGCGTTTGCTCAGATGCGAGCGTGTCGCGGCCGCCGGACCCGGCTGACGTTCGGCCCGGGATGCAGAACTGACGCCGCGGCTTTCTGCGGCGGGTGTTTGCCCGGCGCCGGTGAGCAGTCGGCTCCGGACACGGCTGCCTTGATGCAAGAGCGGTCGCCGAGGGGCACGGTCGGTGGCGCGTGCGCGTTCTCGTTCCAGATCGGAAGCCTCGGATACGCGTCACGTCACCGCCGCAGTCCTGGGCCGTGTGGTCAGCGACGCGCTTGGCGCGAAGGGGCGCGAGGTGGTGCGAATCGAGGCGTTGCCGATTGCGGGAGCGCAGATCGCCACGCTGATGTTCGACGGCGTTCGATCACCTTGGCGCCAGGTGTGTGGATGGCGACGGACGGTGCTCTCAGGATCGGCGAGGCGGTCGCCCTCGCAGTTCGCCATCTCGTCCGCCACGGCCCCTCCGGTCGTCGATATCGCGTGCGAGGCCACCGACGGTTTGCTGCGCTTGTACAACGTCTGGGACTCGGCCGCGGACGAGAGCGCGAATCGCACAGCGCTAGTTCTGGGATGGTGGTTGAGGTCCTGGACGACGACTGGCGTCGTTACGTATGCAACGACATTGGACTCGATCCCGACTTCAGCAAACTCGTGTTCCCGCTGTCGATCTCCTAGCGACCTGCCGATCGAACGCGGCCCGGGAGCGCCGTCGCCTACACCGAGGACGAGCCCGCACGAAGACTCTCGCGAGCCGGTGAGGGCGCGCGGCTACGTGGCCGAGCGCCACGCTGCCCCCTCTCAATTTACCCGGCTAGTGCAGATGCCCCGGCCGCCGCGGACACGAACGGCAGGAGCGCCGGCTCCGACGACCGCTCGTGTCCGGACCGACCGAATCTGGGGTGACGCGATCTGTGCGCTCTTTGATCAGTGTGCCGGACTATCCGCTGCACGTCGCTCTCGACGTCATGCTCGAGTTGGTGGAGGCGTCGCAGCCGCGGCGACTTGAGGGTTCGGCCGGTCAGTAGCGTGGCCAGCGCGCAGGTCAGGAAGCATGCGGCTCCCAGGGCGGTGTTCCAGTTCGCCCAGGCGAGGTTGAGCAGCGAACCGGTCGAGGGAACGAGGTACCCGGCGACGGCCGAGATACCGAAGAAGATGCAGCCGAGCAGGTTGATCGCCGGTTCCCACCAGCCCGGATGGCCGCGCGCGGGTAGCCAGCCGTGGCGCGCCGAGGCACGATAGGCGATCGCGCCCGAGACAAGGAAGCAGATTGAGCCGAACGCGTCGGGTCGCCACACAAGCCGGTCATAGTTGGAGTTCGACAGGGACGTGTGTAGCGCGACCGGCAAGCCTGCGGCCCTACCGTGGGTGAGTCAGGCATCTGGTTGTCTCCGGCGCCTGGGGAGAGGGCCCTCCGACAAAGGTCGACCAGCAGTGGGTCGCGCGAGCCGCGAGTCCCTCACGTTTGGCACATACATCTGCTCAAAGGACGCCGTCTTGACCATCGAGAGCCCCGCCGCCGAGCCCCGTCAACCCGCTGCCGACCGTCCCGCCCAATTTCGCTATGGCGTCGTGTTTCTGCTCGTGTTGGCGTTGGTGGTGTTCGTGATCGCGGCGCCGAGCGCGGACTGGTCGCGCGCGGTCGCGCTCGCGATCGAGGGCGTCGCGCTCGTCATCGCGGTCGCCACCGCGCGCGAGCGCCAGGGGGTTCGCCGTCGCCGGGCGATGGGCGTGAGCCTCGTGATGATCGTCCTGATCGTCCTCGTCGCCACCGGCGCCGCCCCCAGCCAGCTGACCGCAGCCGCGAACGCGGTCATCACTGCGGCGATTCCCGTCGTGATCGTCGGGGGCGTGCTGCGGCTGCTGCGCGAGCGCGGCGTCACCGTCCAAGCGGTCGCCGGCGCGCTCGCGATCTACCTCGCCGTCGGCCTCGTGTTCGCCTGGATCATCGGCTTCATCATGCACGTCAACTCGACGCCCTACTTCGCGCAGCACACCAACGGCACCGAGGGAGACCGTGTCTACTTCAGCTTCACCGTCCTGACGACAACGGGCTTCGGCGACTTCTCCGCCGCAACGCCGGTGGGCCACGCCATCTCGGTGATCGAGATGCTCACCGGACAGCTGTACCTCGTCACCGTGATCGGGCTGCTAATCGGCAACTTTGTCAGCAGGCAGAAGCGGACGCCTTGAGCCCCCGCGCTTCGCAAGCCACCGCGGCAGCAGCTCAACCCCACCGGCCAATGACGCGGAGCCGGCCACCAACGAGCGTACCGGGGGCGATCTGCTCGTCCGCAAAGCCGCCGATCCACCACCTCCACGTCCGGAGCCGTTTGGTTGGGGCCGCGACCGCAGCACGGGCGATCGTCGGCACGAGTCCCCCGGGCAGAGCGTTCGCGACGCATCAATGGCCCGGCGGGGCGGGAACAGATGCGGCCTGCCAGCTTCCCGGCGAGGCAGCGAGCGTTCGTGCTGGATGCACCCCATATTCCGAGCTCAACAAAGGAGCGCACCGCGTGGGAAGCGTCTACGTCTTCGCCCTGACCGCGATGTTGAACCCAACGCTGCTGGCCGCCGTGACGGTCATGCTGACGCTGCCAAGCCCGAAACGGCTCCTGCTCAGCTACCTGCTCGGCGCTGCTGTCACGAGCATCACCTGCGGCCTGCTGCTCGTGTTCCTGCTGCCCGGATCGAGCACCTCCAGTACCGCCAAGCACGCCGTCAACCCGATCCTCGACCTCACGCTCGGGACCCTCATCCTGCTGATCGTCGCCCGCATCGCGCGAGGTCGCGACCGGCGGCGCCGCGCGTGGCGTGAGCGCAGACACGAAAAAGCGAAGAACAAACCACGAACCAGCGCCGCGCTGGAAGCGCGAACTGAGCAAGGGCTCCGCCCGCGACACGTTCATCGTCGGCATGCTGCTCAGCTTCCCCAGCGCGTCCTACATCGCCGGGATGGACGAACTCCACAAGCAGAACCTCTCGACCGCCGCGACCGTGCTCGCCGTGATCGTGTTCAACACGATCATGCTCCTACTGCTGGAGGTTCCGCTGCTCGCGTACGCGATCAGGCCGGAATCGACCGAGGCCGGCGTCCAACGGTTCAGCAGCTGGCTAAGCCGCAACGGTGGCCGCATCGCGCTGATCGCCGGTTCGGTGATCGGCATCCTCCTCCTCATACGCGGCACGATCACACTGCTGAGCTGACCCCAGCGCGACGTCGATATTCATCGCGTCAAGGTGACGCGAGAACCCTGGCGCCTGCGATCCTGCCCTTCACCAGGCACCAGATCAGATCGTCACGGGTGCTGAGCGCCGAGCAGCGGAACGTGCAGAGGCGGCGTCCATGGATTCGCACCCCGGGCCTCCGGTCCGGAACGATCTGGGGAGCGTCCTGACCATCGGGGCTGCGTACCCAGCTACGACGAGGCAGGTCTCAACACTCGGGGAGCCAAACGACCCCCGCGATTCGGCGCGAGGCAACCACAGGCCGGATGGCCGCAGGACGCTTGCTCGCTCCCGCCTTGAACCCAGCCACCCCAAGCGGCTGAGTGCCGCTTTCCGGACCTGAGAAGCAGGCGTTTCGCATCTCCACGCAGCGGGGAGCTCGGTCGCCCGCAGGGCGGCTCAGGCGCCGCGGGCGCCGTTGCGTAGTGCCGAGGCGGCGACGACGCTCAGGTCGATGCCTTCCGCCAGAGCACGCTCCTCTAGGTCGTGGAGCGTCTCGGCCTCGACAGCGACGTATAGACGTACCTCCGTACCCTCCGTGGGCCGCTCGGCGCTCATAGTCGGTGCTTCGTCGAGCAGCTCATCGAGCTCGTCGGAAGTGATCTCATCGTCGTGTCGCACGACTACATTCTGACCTACTGCCGGTCGCGGTGATAGCGGGTGATCTGGGCGGGCTCGCATCCCACGCCGTCCGCACGTGCCAGGCGCCTGGATCGAGCGGCTCGGGATTCAGCACAACGGTCAGGACGCGTCCGCCGTGCGTCGGGCCGATCATCAGCACCGAGCCCTCGACACGCGGGCGAGGGTTGCGGATCACGATCCGATCGCCATCGTTGACCTGACGGACCTCCTCCGGACTGATCCGGCGAGCACCGAGCTCGACGATGGTCGACTCAGCGAACAGCAGGACCGCGATCAGCATCGCGCCACGGTACCCGAGCCTGCCCGGACGCGGCCGAGCCGCTGGCCGGATCGAACGGAAAGCAACGAGCGAGTGAGCGCGGTCGGCGAGACGACCGCTCCTCTGCGACAGCGGCGGTCTCGTCCCCGACCTGCTCGCTCAGGACACTCGCCACGTCGTGAGCGGCTCCGCTTTCGAACTGCCACTCCGAGCGGGAGTGGCGATCGTGGCCAGCGGCATAGCGAGTTGGAACGAACTCGAGTGTGTCGTCGGCGTCGGGCTGAGTACCGCGCACAGATGGAAGCAGGAGCCCGCCCTTGGACTCGTCTAGCACCTGGCTGTAGCCAAGTCCGGGCCGATGCGAAACGCAGCGCCTATCCAGCTACGTCGCGATGCGCCGCGGGAACTGGCGCTTGTGCTCTTCGTCGACCTTCTTCACAGCGCGGTAGTCGGCGGCGCTCAGAACAGTTCGCCACGGTTTTCGCCGGCCGTCGATCACCGCGATGGCCGGCTTGACGAGGCCGCGCTTGAGGAGCTCGTCGTCGCTGCCGTTTTCGAGCAGACAGAACAGCCGGAACTGCTCGCGGCGGGGGCCGGTCAGCCGGATTTCGTGGTAGCCGGTCATCTCGCCGTGCATCGCCTCCCACTTCCCGCCGCCGGAGAACTGCGGCGGCGGCGCGGCCACGACCGCGTCAAGCACGGCGAGGAACTCACCATCGATCTTGCCGGGACAGGAGTCGAGGAAGTCGAGAGCGGGTGAGCTACCGTCAGCGGCTCGGGAGTAGATGATGCGCCAAGGCGGGGTGCGGTCGACGGTGGGCGCCGTCGCGCCCGCGTCCGCCTTCTTCGACTTCCGGTCGCGCCCCTTGGTCACCGCGCCAGCGTACGGACGGGCGCGGACCTCAGAGGGCGACGAGCTGCTTGCTCCGGGGGTGATTCTCGCGCACGACCTTCTCCGCCTCGGGCGTCTCCGGGACGAGGGCGAGCCGAAGCCCCAGCGCGTCGGCGATCGCCGCGATGAGCGGGAACTCGGGCTTGGCCTGGTGGGCGGTGAACAGGCGTCGGATGCTCGAGGCGTTGCGGTCGATCATGCGAGCCAGCTCCGCCTTGGAGATGCCCATCTCGGCCCGCATCTCGTCGAGCGTGCGGATAATGTGATCGGTCTGCGCGATCGCCCCGGCCGCCTGCTCGTAGGCGGCGCGGAACTCCGGATCGCGCATCCGCTCGGCGCGGCGACGCTCGTGAAGGCTGGTATCGACAACGGGATTCATGGCTGCTCCTGTTAGACCGTCGCGTAGAAGGTACAGCAAGCGTTGCACCTACGCAACACTAATGGTATCGACCCGAATGGCTTCGTCCTTGAACTCCGCGAGCGCCAACCGGAGGCTAACTGGCCGCAGCCCGGCGCCGACCGGCCCGACGCGGCGGCAGGAGCCCGCTGGCCCGATCCTCCCGCTCGACCGCAGCGGCCAGCCCTGAGGAGACGTCCGCCAGTTCCACGTACGCTCGGGCGACGGCGCGGAGGCTGCGGCCCTCGCTCACCCGGTCGAGCTCTGCCACGGCTTCGTCGAACCGCTCCCACATGTCCGCCGGCCCCCGCCGACCGCTACCGGGCTGAACCTCGTAGGGCGGCTTGGCTCCCCCCTTTGCGGGCGGCCATTCGAATCCGTCGCGGTATGCCGCCTCGCAAGCCTCCGCCCGCTGCCGAGCCGCGGCCGCCAGCCCAGCCAATCGCGCGCTGAACCCGGCGTCGGGCGGTGCGAGCACGTGCTCCCGAAGCGCAGCGCGCCACGCCTCCCTCGCCTCGCCGAACGCCTGCTCCGAACCCTCGCTCATGCTCCCAGCAACCCCTCGGTCGGATCAGACTCGAATCGCAGGTCGGCGGCACGCGGGAGCGGCACGGCCGGCTCGCCCTCAGCGAACTCCCACGGGCTCTCGCCGCGAGCTGTCCCGGGAAGCTCGCCGCGCAGCCTCTCCACCTCACCCCACGGAATCAGGAAGCGGTTCCCGATCCGGACGGCTGGAGCCGCTCGTTGCGGATCCAGTTCCGGATCGTCTGGCTCGTCGCGCTGAGCGCGTCGGCGGCCTGCGAGGCGGTGAGAAGCTCCTGATCGTTCATTCCGGCGGCGGACACACTAGCCCAAAAACGCAAAAGATTTGCAACCCATCAAGATCGCCTGCGCCTGCCTCGCGTGCGGGCCGATCGGCAGCACCGCCTCCAGCGAGATGTACAGGTAGGCGCCGATACCAGCAGCGACCGCGGCCCGCTTGCGCGCGTCGGAATACAGAGCCTTGAGCCCGGCGAACGAGCCGGAGTCCATCTCGCCGACGTCCTCGTAGACGGCCTCGACCTCGGGGCCACCCTCCTCGACCGGGAGGGTCACGATCAGCCGGCACGCGAGGTAGGTGCGCTTGCCGGCGGCCGGGGCGAACTCGGCGGGGACTGATTGGAACTGCCGGCGCCAGCGGCCGGGCACGACCGCGTTCAGCCGCTGGAAGACCGACTGGGCGCCGATGTAGGCGGCGACCTGCGCGCCGGCGTAGGGCTGGCCGCCGAGCTCTCTCCTATGTCAAGGGTCGATCGCTGTTTGCGTGGTTCGAGCCGCGAGGAACCCGGCGGGTTGTGGTGAGAGGCTGCCGAGAGTCGCCGTGGCTGCTGCTCGCAGGTCGTGGTGCGACGTTCTTTGCGTCCTCGCCCCCCGGGCCCCGGGCCCCCGGGCGCTAGCGCTACCCCCTACACCAGCGGGCAACAGACAACAGCAAGGGGCGGTGAAGGGGGAGCTGGCGCAGACCCGAGGCGTCGTGTTATCCGCGCGGACAAGACCGCTTCGCTCCCGATGATTGATCTCGCTGGCCACCCCCAGCGCGCAACAAGGGTTGAGGCTGCTCGACGGGGGGCTGGCCGGCTCGATGCGAACCACGCGACGGCACACAGGAGCAACCCAACCCCATCCCGAACGTCGATGACGCCAACGGCGCCGATATGCGAAATCAAGCGACGCTCAACAGCGGGCCTTAGAACGGCCCCGGGGGGTTGGAGATCTCAGGCGAGGCAGGGCATCCGGCACGGAGCAGCGGTGATCGGCTCGACGTTGCTGTACTCACCTCGGAGCGGATCGAGCGGGATCTCGCCGAGCTCGCCGCGGTCGCACTGTGGGAGGGCTGGTAGGGAGAGGATGCGGTGAAACCGTCTGGCGAGGTAGCGCTTGAGGCAGCGCAGCGCGCCCTTCTTGGTTTTGCCCTCGCGCTCTTTGCGAGCGAGGTATTCCTTGGTGGCGGGGTCGTGGTTGGCGCGGGTGATCGCGATGATGTGCAGCGCGTGGTTGAGCTGGCGGTCCCCGCCGCGGTTGAGTCGATACTGGGTGCGCTGGCCTGAGGAGCACGGGATCGGCGCGCTGCCGGTCTGCAGCGCGAAGCTCGCGTCGGACTTGAACCGCTCGGCGCCGGCGGTGCGACCGATCAGCAGCGCCGCGGTCAGCTCGCCGCAGCCGATCTCGGCGAGGAGCTCCGGGCGATGCGCCTCGATCAGCACCCGCAGCTCGCGCTTTAGCCCGTCGATTTGACCGGTCAGGCTACGGATCCGCGTGACCTGCTCGCGCGCGACCCTGACCCGGGCGCCGCTGCCGAAGCCGCCGATTGATTCGGGCCAGCACGCGCGACTGGTTCAACGAGCCGCGCTTGAGCGAGCGCTCGAGCTCCGGGCAGAGCTCGAGCAGATGCCACCGCAGCCGGTTGATCACGCGAGTACGCTCGATCACGAGGTCGTTGCGGTGATCGAACAGCAGTCGGATCTCCATCGCCTGCTCGTCCAGACACGCGACCGGGAACTTCTCGACCCCGTCCTTGACGACCGCGCGGGCGATCGCGAGCGAGTCGATCTGATCGGACTTCCCCGGCTGGCGCTCCCCGCGCCTGGAGGCGCCCATCCGGTGCGGCGCGACGCACACGACCCGCTCGCCGGCTGCCAGCAGCGCCTGCTCGAGCCGGCGCGAGACCTGCCGGCAGTCCTCGATCGCCCACACCCGCTCCTGATCAAGCCCGCGCGCCCATTTGACCGCGGCCAGGTGCCCCGGCTCGTCCGCATCGATCTGACGAGAGCCGCGGACCTTGCCCGTCCCCTCGTCGACCGCTGAGAGCGCATGCGTGCGCTTGTGCGTGTCCGTCCCGATCACGATCATTATCCTTCGTCCCTTCGTTTGGTCTGACCACCAGATGAAGCGGATCTCCGGCGGACAAACGTCACTCGGGGCAGATGCCACGCTCCTATCAGGTCACGCCGAAGGTCCTTGGGCGGAGGCGAGCGACAAGAGCCAAGCCAGTCAGACCAGCCGGTCGACAGGGACTTTGAGAGTCAGCCCGCCGCCAGCCCGACGACGTATCACACGATGACAGTGACGGCACTTTGGTCATCGCGCGGAAGCCGATCGCGCCAGCTACGAACGGACGGCGGAACAGTGCGGCCGCCGCGGCATGGGTGCACGCCAGCGGGTTCGCCTGGGTATGCGAGTGGTTGGACATGAATCTCCTTTGAGAGTTGGTGTGAGTCCCGGACGCGGACGCGCGGTGCTCGCCGGGCCGGCCGGTCGGGCCGCCGTCGGGTGCGCGTTCACGCGTCGAGCGAGCTGCGGTGTGCCGAGAAGCCAGCCTTGATCGGGAAGCGGGACGTGCCGCCGATTGGTCCTCGCCGCACACGGCCGCGTGCGCGATCAGCCGCCGGCGCCTTGGCGCTGGTCGCGCCGACCTCGAGCGGTCGGCGCTGCTCTGCCGTTCATCGTCGGTGTGCCAGTGACCGCTGCTAGACGGAAGTTTTCGAGGTCTTGAGGCGCGATCGCCTGTGTTCGCGGGCGATCGGGCTTCTTGTGACTGGTTGATGTAGCCAAAGAATTGTTGTGTGGACGGCTGGGATCAGCTATTCTCTGCCTGTGCCTAGACGGTCGGGTGGCGCCGTTCATGTAGCCACAATCAAGACGCGGTACAAAGATCGTGAGTACGTGTCGCACGTGCTGCGGCGCTCCTACCGCGAGGGTGGCAAGGTCAAGCATGAGAACCTCGGGAACGTCTCGCACCTGCCGCCCGAGGCGCTGGAGGCGTTGCGCCGCTCGCTCGCGGGCGAGGTGTTGATGCTGGCAACGGATGATTTCGAGATCGTGCGGTCGCTGCCGCACGGGCACGTCGCCGCGGTGCTCGGCGTGTTGCGCGATCTCGATCTGGAGCGGCTGATCAGCCGCGAGCGTTGCCGCGAGCGCGACCTGGTGGTGGCGATGATCGTCCAGCGGCTTTTGTGTGCGTGCTCGAAGCTGTCGATGACGCGGCTGATCGGGCAGACCACGCTCGCCGAAGAGCTCTCGCTCGGCGAGGTCACCGAAGCCGAGTTGTTGGCCGCGATGGATTGGCTGCTGGAGCGCCAAGAGCGTGTCGAGAAAGCGCTCGCCCGCCGGCACCTGCACGGGGAGGGGTTCGTGCTCTATGACCTGTCCTCTAGCTACCTGGAGGGCCGCCACTGCGAGCTGGGCGCGGTCGGCTACTCGCGTGACGGCAAGCCGGGCAAGCCACAGATCAGCTACGGGCTGTGCTGCGCGCCGGAAGGCCAGCCGTTCTCGATCGAGGTGCACAAGGGCAACACCGGGGACCCGACCACGCTGTTAGCGGCGGTCGAGCGGGTCAAGGACACGTTCGGGATCGAGCACGTCGTGTTCGTCGGGGACCGCGGGATGATCACCGAGGCCAGGACCAAGGTTCTCAAGGAGCAGGGAGTCGGGTTCATCACCTCGCTGCGCGCCCCGCAGATCCAGAAGCTGACAGTCGCCCCCGGCTTTCAGCTCTCGCTGTTTGACGAGCAAGGGCTGTGCGAGGTCTCATCCCCCGAGTTCCCCGCAGAGCGGCTGATCGTGTGCCGGAACCCGGCGGTCGCGGCCGAGCGCGCCCGCAAACGCCAGGAGCTTTTGAGGCTGACCGAGCGAGACCTGGAGAAGGTAAGGCAGATGGTCGAGGGTGAGCGCGGAACGCTTCGCAACGCGAGCGCGGGGAAGATCGGCGAGCGCGCCGGCCGGGTGGTCAACAAGCGCAAGATGGCCAAGCACTTCACTCTGCAGATCTCAGACGCCAGCTTCGGCTACGAGCGCAACCAAGCGCAGATCGACGAGGAGGCGCTGCTGGACGGGATCTACGTGCTACGCACCCAAGAACCAGCCTCGCGGATCGGTTCGGCCGCGGTCGCGCGCGCCTACAAGCAACTCAAAGTCAACGAGCGCTGCTTCCGAGAGATGAAGACCACGCTCGAGATCCGACCCGTGCACCACCGACTCGAGGATCGCGTCCGCGCGCACGTGTTCCTCTGCATGCTCGCCTGCTACGTCCAGTTCGAGCTCGCCCGCCGGCTCGCGCCGATGCTGTTCTGCGACGACACCCCGATCGCGCCCGCCGACCCCGTCGCGCCGGCCCGCCGCTCCCCCGACGCGATCGCCAAGGCCGGCAGCGCCCGCACCCCCGACGGCCATCCCGCCCACAGCCTCGAAGACCTGCTCAGCGACCTCGCCACCCTCTGTCGCAACACCATCCGAATCGGCACAAGCCAACACACCTTCACCCGTCTCACCACCCCGACCGAGCTCCAAGCCGACGCCTACGCGCTGATCAACATCAAACCCGCGTAGCCAAGCAACCACCCCTCCCAAGCGGCAAAACCCCAGCCGCAACAGGGTCCAACAACCCCAACCTACGAAAACTTCCGGCTAGAGGCAGCGGCCGCGTCTATTCCTCGGCGAGCAGCGCGGCGATGTCTGCCCGATCCTGCAGGCTGTGACGCGCCTGCTTCATCGCGATCAAGTGCTCGCGCGAGCACACCGCGAGTGGCACGCCACCAAGCGTCGTCTGCTCGGCGACGGCGAAGAGCTCCGCCCACGGTGGCACGCCGGGCAGCCGCTGCACGATGTCCAGATCTCCGATCCTCGTCGTCAGCGTGAGGTTGCGCCCGGCATACAGGGCGTGGCGAAGCTCGGCGTCAATTCCGCGCCGCTGATCTGCGGACAGCCGCGCGTCGAGTGCCACGAGCACGTTGCCGAGGCGATCGAGGTTCGCGTGCCGCGGCTCGGGCACGATGTCGAGGTCCTGGGTGGCTCGGATGTGGCCGTGGGCGCCGACGGCGACCGCGCCGATCACCACAAATCGCACTTCGCCGTCGTGCAGCGCCGCGATCAACCCGGCGAGGTCGGGCAGCATCACCCCGAACGCCGACGGCGGATCGGCGTCAGGCCTGCCATCTGCGCGCAGAGACGGTGCACGCGCTCGAGCCGCTCGCTCATCGTCAGCTGACGGTCGCGCGCGCGACGCGCAGCTTGCCCAGCCGCCCGGCTGGGCAGCCGCAGCTCGCGTTCGGCGCGCTCCATCGGTCTCATGGCGTCAGCGTAGTTGGTCGCAACGCCTCCTTTCCAGTCCTGGTGGTTGCCTTTCGTCATGCCGCCAAGCGGCTGTCCGTCTGCACAAGTCCCGACTCGGCGAGGAACCGCGACGGGCCGCCGGTGGGGCGCCGGCTGCGCTCCGCGACGTGGGTGATCAGCAGCCGGTCCTTCGCGCGTTGGCGGCGACATAGAATAGGCGGCGCTCCTCGGCCAGCCGCTCCGGGTCGGGCGAGGAGATCGACCGCCACGAGAGCAGCAGCTCCTCCTCGCCGCCGAGCAGCGCCACCGCATGGGCTTCCGTGCCCTTCGCGCGATGAATCGTCCACACGGTGATCCTCCGGTCGTTGGCCGCGTCGATCTCCTGGGCGTGCAGTCCGGCCGCCTGCTCGAGGAACCCGGTGAGCGTCGCGCGCTCGTCCTGCTCGTCGTGCGCTTGGGCGGCGCGGCACAGCGAGCGGAGGTCCTCGAGCACCCGTTCGGCGTCGCGGCGTCGGTCGGGGTCGGGGGTGTGATCGCGCTGGTGCTGGTAGTGGCGGACCAGCCCGCCCGGCGGGGTCAAGGTCGCGATCACGACATGGCCGATCGACCGGCGGGCGACCAGTTCTGCGCGGATCTGCTCGAGTGCGGCTCCGAATTCGGTCAGCCGCGTGCGGGCGTTTTGTGCACGCCGTCGAGCTCTGAGGCGTGTGCGCTGGCGGCGATCAGGTCACCGTCGTGGCGCTCGCGCGCCCATGCAACGACCTTGGTGACGGTGGCGGCGCCGATCCCGCGGCGCGGGGAGCCGATCGCGAGTCTGAACGCCCGTGCGTCGACCGGGTTCTGGATCAGCGTGAGGTACGCGAGTGCGTCGCGGACCTCGGCGCGCTCGTACAGCCCGAGCGAGCCGAGCACGCGGTGCGGGATGCCGGCGTGCGCGAGCGCCCGCTGCAGCGGCTCCGTCGCATAGCCGGTGCGGGCCAGCACGAGGATCTCGGCCGGTGGAGTACCGGCGGCGAGCGCGTCGGCGATCTGGGCGCTGACCCAGTTCGCCTCGGCGTACTCGTTCGGAAACGCCCTGACCCGCACCTGGCCCCCGGCGCCGCGCATCGCGATCAGCGCCTTCGGTGCCCGCTGCGCGTTGTGGGCAACGCAGCGCACAGCGGCCCCGAGGATCTCGGCTCGTGAGCGGAAGTTGCGCCCGAGCACGATCTGGGCGTGGCTCGGGTGTCGCTTGTCGAAGCACAGGATGTGCCGGGGGTCGGCGTGCCGCCAGCCGTGAATCAGCTGGTCATCGTCGCCACACACGCACAGGTTCCCGTCCCGGCCCGCGAGCAGATCGACGAGCGTCGCCTGCGCAAGACTCGTGTCCTGGAACTCGTCGGCCAGAATCCACCGCCATCGTTGCCGCAGCCAGACGAGCCGGTGAGGGTGCTCGACGAGCACCCTCACCGCGCAGGCGAGCAGGTTGGGTGGGCGGGGTCATGCCCGACCGCTTGGGTCGGGACGCGCCTCCGCCCCCCACCGAACCGGATGTGATGGTTTCCCATCATCCGGCTCTCCACTTCTCATTCCTACTTACTTCTTCTCTCTCATGTCAGGGAGCCGTCCGGCGTGGAGCGCGTCGTGGCAGGACGTGCAGAGGATGAACCTCTTGCGCGTTCTGGCCGATTCGAGGCGAACCCACAGCGGCGACTTCTTGACGTCCGCTAGGCGGCGGACATGGTGGATCTCCACCGGGCGATCGGCTGTGCCGCAAAGCTCGCAGATGCGAGCGTTGAGGCGTTCGACGATCGTTGACCGGCGGTTGAGCCACATTCCCAGGTTCTCGGTGGCGTCGACGCCCGCCATCGGGATTGGGGAGCGGTCCAGGTGTTTCATCTTGAACACCCGGGCCTGGTACGGCTTGCCGTCGACCGTGTATCGGGCGACGTACTCGCCGTCAGGGGTGCGGAGGTGCAAGGCGACCTTTTGGACCGTCGTTTTGTGCTTGGTCGCGAGCGTGCGCAGCAGCGAGCCCCACCATAGGTAGTAGAGCCGGTTGAGAGCCCTTTTGACGTTGAACGCGAGACGGTAGTAGTTGGCCAGGGCCGCGCATCTCCGCGTTGTAGGCCATGACGATCTCCACGTCCGAGAGCGGTGTCAGGAACCCGCGTTGCATCGACTGCAACTGGTGCAGGTTCCCGTAGCCCTTGCGCTCGTTGAACGCGCGGACCTTGTGCTCGGGGACGGTGAGCTGGATGTTCTGGGACTTGGTGCGCGCCGTGATGCGGCGATTGGCGAGCGTGATCCGCTGCGCCGATCGGCCTCCGGTGCGCTGGCCCCAGATCCGGACCCGGTAGCCGAGGAACTCCACTCCATCGCTGGCGTGGTGAACCCCCGACTTCTCCTCGGCGACCTCGAGCGTCAACTCGCTGCGCAGGAACTCCTGCACCTCGAGCTTGAGCGTCTCGGCCTCCTGCTTGCTGCCGATCACACCGAGCACGAAGTCATCGGCGTAACGGCAGTAAAGGAGCCGCCGGAACCCAGGATCCATCTCGTGGCGGCTGGGGTACTTCGATCGCTCAAGATCCAAGCCACGGACCTCGTCCCGGAGTGCCTTGATGGCCTCCGGCGAGCCGCTGTTGGATTTGAGTAGGTCGACCTTGCGCCGCCGCTCGTAGATGCGGCTGGAATAGCGCTGGTAGTCCCGCCCCGTCATGCGACGCGCACCGCGGTTGAACGCCTCGATCTTCCCGGCCACGAACCTGTCGAGTTCGTGGAGGTAGACGTTGGCGAGGCACGGTGAGATCACGCCGCCTTGCGGGGTTCCGCTGTAGGTGCGGTGAAACCGCCAGTCCTCGACGTAGCCTGCGGCCAGCATGCCCTTGATGAGCTTGATGAACCGCTTGTCGTCGATCTTCTGCTCCAACAGAGCGACCAGAATCTTGTGGTCAATGTTGTCGTAGAAGCCTCGGACGTCGACGTCGATCAGCCACTTCACGCCGGTCCAGGTGTGCTGGATGTCATCCAGGGCGGTGTGGCACGACCGGCCGGGCCGAAAGCCGTGCGAGTCGGTCGAGAAGACCGGCTCATAGACGGCTTGCAGCAGCCGACGCGCCACTTCCTGGACCAGCTTGTCGTCGCCGGAGGGAAGTCCCAAAGGGCGCTTTCCGCCGGTGGCCTTGGGGATGTACACCCGTCGAACGGGCGTGAAGCGGTAGGACCCGTCAGCCAGCGCGGTTAGGATCCGCTCCACGCGCGCGGGCGAGTAGCCATCGAGCGTGTTACGGGCGTCGACACCGGGTGTCACCGCGCCCTTGTTGGGCGCCAGGCTGATGTACGCCTGCTGCCACAACAGCCGGTCGCTGAGCATCAGTCGGTACAGGCCGTTGATCCGCTTGCCTTCTTGAGAGAGCGTAGGGATTGACTCCAACCGCCTACGCAGGGCATCGGGCTGCATCAGCAGACCCCCCCTTTCGTTGGTTGGTGCTCTTGAGAAGCTGGGTCCCTTCCCCCGTGCGTTCGCGGGTTTCGTGGGTAGTTGCCATCCACTTATGCCGCGAGGCACGGACGCCGCGACGCTCCCCAGCGCCGGGTGCCTGTCCCGTCCATTACGACGGGCATTCGGGTACTACGGACCCTCCGTCGCCATAGAGGACAACTGCCACAACGGCAGCCGCCTCCGTAGGCGATCCCGTGATTACGTCTTGATGGAGATGCGATCGGGGTTAGGCGCCCCGTCGGTTCCGTTGATCCCCCTGACCGGGGGCACGCCGAGCCCAATTGAGATCGGCAGACAGAAGACGACCTTGTCTGTCTGCGGGCTCGGAGCAGCGTTTCAACCGATGATTCGCTGGCGCCGACTTCAGGCCGTTGGAACTGGGGTTCAGGCAATCAGGCTTTCGCCATACCCGTCTTGCACTGACGGTCCGTCGCTACATCGGTTTCGCGACCTCCCACCTTTTCCCACCAGGCTATGGTCCCCCGTGCCCTTTCGGGATTACAGCCTGTTACCAGGCCGGGGTAAGGTGGGCGTGCATCGCACATCTCGGCAATGCGAGCTTCCTACCGGAAGCACTCCATCAAGGCGCCTTCACGGCGCACGTCATCGAACTCGAACGCATTGCAGCGCCGCAGCTCGCGCTCGCTCTCACGCCACACCGCGGCGATCAGCGCCGCCCCCGGATGATGCGCGGAGCGCTCGTACGCGTCCGCGGTCAGCAGCGAGTTCTTCGCTCGGGAGATCTCACCAAGCACCTCGGCGCTTGCGGGCCGGCCGTAGTCGGCAAGAGCCCGCTGGATCTCCCCGGGCTCGGCGTCGGACAACAGCCAGTCGATCACGCGGCGCATGTCCGCCTGGTCGTAGATCGTGTAGCGCTCGGTGCGCCCGAACACGCCGGCATGCTCACGCAGCAGCCGAGCGCACACCGAGTGGAACGTGGCCGCCGTCACCCCGCGGGCGACGGCTTCGCCGAGCAGGTCGGCGAGGCGGAGCCGCAGCTCCCCGGCGGCGCGAACGCTGAACGTGACCGCGAGGATCTCCCACGGCTGCGCGCGCCCGCTCGCGAGCAGATACGCGGCGCGATGCGTGAGCGTGCGGGTCTTGCCGGCGCCGGGTCCTGCCAGCAACAGCAGCGGGCCGGAACCGAACGTGACCGCTTGCGCCTGCTCGGGGGTCAGCCCCGCAAGCAGGCGCTCGGTCCCGGGCGGCGCGTTGTCTCGCGCCCCCGGGTGTGGGTGGGTCATGGATGACCTCCTTCAATCGAGAGGGCTGAGTGACGGCACTCCCCCTCCGGGGAGGGCCGTCAACGGTGCCGCGCGAGCGCCCGCCTACACGGGAGCCAGGCGACGCCACCCCGCCCTACGCGCTTCCAGAGCACATCCTCGGCTATGCGCTCGCTTTCAGGCTCACCCTGATCGGAGTCACGCCTGCGGCGATACCGATCGTCCACGCCGGCGAGGATCCGGCCGAACCTGGCCATCGGAACGTCGCCAACACGATCGTGCGGCCCCCGACGTCGCGCCGAGCAAAGCGATCGTCAAGGGCGGTGCCGACGGGCGGCTGCTTATGGGCGGCAGCAGCAGCGCTGGGCCGCGCCGGTTCGGCAACTCTTCTGCTTCGAGCCGATCGTTCGCAACGAGGCTGCAAGCACTACGATCGGCGGGCTTCCGCTCCCGCGCCCAAGCCGTCATGTGTCCGACGGCGACGACAGCGCTGTCCAGATTCTTCGTCCACGGCGGGAGAGTCGCCGGCGGCACTCGCAATCCCCGAACGAGCGGAACGCGGCTTCGTTCCCTTCCGTGAGTGCGAGCGGCAGTCTTCAACCACGACCCGATCGTCGGCGCGTTCGTGGAGCTCGGCGGTATGGTCTTCCGTCTGATCTGAACCCGACACGCTACCCGTTGGCGGGCGCGAGAACGGCCGGGAGCTGGCGCCGAGAGGAGATGTCGAGTTTGCGGTATGTGCGTCCGAGGTGGGTTTCCACGGTTTTCTCGGTGACGAACAGGGTCTGGGCGATTTCTCGGTTGGTCGCGCCCGCCGCGGCGAACTCGGCGATGCGTCGCTCGCTGGGGGTCAGCGAATCGGCGCCGGCGTATTCGGTCGTCCGCGGCCGCACACCGATCGCGGCGAGCTCGGTCCGCGCCCGCCGCTCGAGCCGTCGGGCTCCGCAGCGAAAGGCGAGCGCGAGCGCCTCGCGCAGCGGCTCCCGGGCGGCCGTGCGCTGTCCGGCTGCCCGGAGGGTTGCGCCCAGGTCGACCAGCGCGCGCGCATGTTCCAGTCGCGCCGGTGAGCCTGCCAGCACCGCGAGGGCTTCCGCCAGCCGATCCGAGCGTTTCGCCGGGGGTCCGACGAGCGCCTGCGCGCGCAGCGCAACGCCGATCGCCCGGGGCGCCCCGAACGATCGCGCGCGTTGCACCTCGTCGGCGGCAAGCTCGCGGACTCCTTCGTGTCGGCCGAGCTCAGCGAGCGAGAGAGCCGCCGCCGAGCGCCAGGGAACGACCGCCGGGTTCTCGCCGCCGAATGTCGGATGGCCGAGCGCGCAGCTGCGGAGTTCCGCGATCGCGTCTTCGTGGTTCCCGGTCGCTGCGCGCAGCACGCCGGAGGCATAGCGCACCTGCGAGCCGGCGAGGAACTCGGTGTCTTCAAGAGCACCGGTGCGGTCGATCAAGTTGCGCAGGGAGTCCGGGGGCTGATCGCGCTCGAGGCCCGCGGCCACCGCCGGCGGCACGGCGAGGAGTAGCACGAACTCCGAGCCGAGTAGGTCGGGGGCGAGCTCAAGCGCTGCACCCGCATCCGCTTCGGCGACGATCAGGTCTCCGCGGCGATATTCGATCGACCCGCGAAGCGCCGACATCAGCGCGACGGTCAGCGCTTCCCCATGCCGGCGGCCCGGGCCACGATCTCGTCCGCGTAATGCTGGGCGACGTCGAGCCGGTCCGCCAGCGTGAGCGCACCGAGGGCGAGGATCACCCAGTCCGCCCCGGTGAGGCACATCGGGGAGCCCGGCCGCAAGAGCACGCTCGGCAAGCTCGATCGCCACCGGCGCCGAGCGCAGATACATCACCTCGTCCATCGCCAGCGTGGCTAGTGTCGTCGCCGCAAGCATGCCGCGGGCCGAGCGATCCGGTTCTCGCAGCGCGACGATGGTGGCATCGGTCTCGAGCCGGGCCGACGCGGAGACGTAGCTGAGCCCCAGCAATGCGGCCTGGACCCGCTCGCGATCCGGGGCGCCGTCTGAAAGCCGTTCCTGAGCGCGGTGCAAGATCGCCGCTCCCTCAGCGGCGCGGCCCGCATAGAGGAACATGCCGCTGAGCTCGTTTGCCGCGGAGGCGATTGCGTGTGGCTCCTCGCCATGCGCCACGATCGCCACCAACGGGTCGACCGCCTCGGGCGAGCCGGCGCGGGCGCGTGCCTGGCCGAGCTCGAGCAGGACCGCGGCACGCTCGCTGCCCGCGGGAGGTTCCTCGAGCGCGCGTGAGAGCAGGCCGGCCGCCGCGGCGGGGTCGCCAAGCGCCAGCGCTTCACGGGCAACGTCCCGCAGCACCGCCACCACCTGAGGATCTGCAGCCGGCTCTGTGTGCATGACCTGCGCCGCGATGTGCGCGGCGCTGGCGGCGCGATCTCGCATGATCCGCGCCGCCGCGCGATGGAGCCGATCCCGTTCGGCGCGCGACAGGTCGCCATAGATCGCAGCGCCCACGATCGGGTGGGCGAAACGGACTCTTCCGCCGGGCTCCACGACGCCGGCGAAGACCAACCCCGCCATCGCTGCCTCCAGTTCGTCTCCGCTCACTCCGGCCAGCCTGGCGGCGTCGCCGATCTGAGCGCCATCGCCGAGGACGCTGAGCGCGCGGGCGAGTGCGGCGGCCGCGGGCAAGACCCGGGCCAGACGGAGCAGCACCGCGTTGGCGACGCCCCGAGGGACGATCACCTCCATCTCTCCGGCGGACGCCGCCGTCGGGGCGAGACCGCGAGCCGCAGCTTCGCTCAACAGCTCGCCGACCAGGAAGGGGTTACCGTCCGTCACCTCCAGACACGCGTTGACGAAGCGAGCGTCGGGCTCCGCGGAGAACCGAGCCGCGACGAGCTCGCCGATCGCCGCCTGCGTGAGAGGCGACGCACGCAGCACTCCCGCGGCGGGATCGGCCACCAACATCGCCGCCTCAGGCGTGAGCGCCGGATCGAGCGGCCGGGTAGCAACAATCAGCGCGAGCGGCTGACCGTCGAGCCGACGTCCGATGAACGCGAGCGCGCGTGCCGATGGTGCGTCGCACCACTGCAGGTCATCGACGATGAGCGCCAACGGCGAATCGGTGCAGAGGTTCGAGGCGAGCCAGTACAACCCGTGCTGCCACGCGTAGCCGGCGTCGCCGGCGGGGGGATCGGACGTCGAGGTGACTGAGAAAGCGGCCGGCGCTGCGATCAGCACGTCTTCGGCCAGGGCCGCCGCGCCGACCAGCCAGCGGGCGCGCTCGCCAGCGTCAGCCTCCACCAGCACGCGTTCGAACAACTGGCGGATGACACCGAACGGGAACCCCTGCTCCAGCTCGGTGGCCCGCGCGCTCAGGATGCGCACGCCAAGGCGCGAGGCGCGCGCACGCGCCTCGTCGAGAAGCCGTGACTTCCCGATCCCGGGCGCGCCCTCGATCACCAGCGTCCGTCCCGCTTGTCGCCCCACGCCGCGCAGCGCAACGTGGAGCTGCTCGAGCTCGCGGTCGCGCTCGAGCAACTCCGTCCGCTGCGCAGCTAGGGACTGCTCCGTGCGCGGACCGATCGTAAGCGGATTCCCTCCCGTAATGCAAATGTTCGGGGGTCCATGTCACTCGGGTTTCGCAGTTCATAGGCCGGCTGCCCATGCCTGCTGGACTTGCGCTATTTCCGCGGGTTTGGGGGCGTGGCATTGACCTGGGTGAAATTGGGTGGCGATGATCACGCGGCGGAGCTTGGCGAGCATGTCCGCGAACGACGGGGTGGTCTTGGTCAGGTACCAGGGGGAGCGTTGGCGGTGGTCGGTGACGTCGTTGGCCTCGATCGTGCAGTAGCGCGCGAATCGCCGCGCTTTCAGTAAGGCGATTGAACGGGTGGACTCATCTGGTCCGGGAGTGTCTTGACGCGGTTGTCGGTGTCACCGGGGCGTGTGGCGGGTCATGTTGGAGCGTTCGGGCCGCCACGCCGCGATGCGGGAGCTGTTTGCGGGCAGGCTGACGCAGGGGGTGTTGCTGGCGGTGGTCGTGGGGAGGGCGCGCCGGGCGGCGCGGGTCAGCCGGTTGGGGCCGGGAGGGCTTGTTGGCGCTCAAACGCGGCCGCGAGCTCGCCTGACCACGGCCAGTCGCGCGCGAGTCGAAGCGTCTTCTGGCGGGCGTGGCGGGCGATCCGCCCGGCCTGGTGCAGCAGCCGGTAGCGCAGCCGCTTGAGCTCCCACGAGCGCGCGTGATCGACCAGGCACAGCTGCTTGGTCCAGGCGATCAGGTCCTGGGCGAGCTGCACCAGCCACAGCCACACCTGGTTGTGGGCAAAGGACTTGAACGGGAGGTTGCGCAGCCCGCAGTCCTTGCCCTGGCGGATGCGATCCTCGACCCGGGCGTGCCCGCGATGATCAAGATCAAGCTGAGGGACCTCGTCGCCTGGCTGGTCGGTGATGAACACCGCCAGCCGGTAGCCATCGAGGTCGGCAAATGACTGCTGGTCGCCCTCTCTTAGCTCGGTGCGCCTGGCGATCAGCCGCGACCCTCAGGCCACGGGGACAGCTCCACGCGGTCGGTGATCTCTGACACCTGCGAGTGCTCACGCTCTGAGCCGTCTGCGCGGATCGCCTTCACCCACGCTGATCCCGGCACCTGGATGATCGCCTCGAGCACCGGCTCTGTGAGATCGAACCCGAACGAGAACCGCATCTGCCCCTCATGGCAGTAGACGCACAGCTCGTGCGTTGCGCCGGCGCCGTCGGCGCGCACCAGGATCTCCCCACAGAGCGCCTCCGGGTCGAGCTGCGCGAGCGCCAGGTCGAGCACCAGCTTGTGATCCTCGGCGGTGTTCGAGCCGGCGTTCTCGGGCCGGAGCACCCCGGCCAGCGCCTCCTCGCAGTCGTCCAGATAGCACAGCAGCGGATGATGCCCGTAGCCGCCCTTGAAGTTCCCCGCCGCCTGCTCCTTCTCCGAATGCGCGCTCGTCAGCGTCGCATCGATGTCGATCACCGTCCGCTCCCGGCGCTGCGCCGCGCGCGCGGCCGTTCGCTCCGGACGCGCCCCCAGCCGCCACGCCCGCGAGCGCGCGACCGCGACCGCCGCGCGCAACCGTGACCGACCCCGCTCGTCGATCGAGTCGATGACCCGAAACGCGGTCGAATCCGACGCGGCGTGACCGAACAGGTCAAGCTGGTCGCGCAGCGCCCCCAGGTCCGCCAGGCAGTCACCCCCGTCGGCCAGCATCACCGCCAGGTCGCGCAACACCACGCCGGGGTCGTGCGCCGAGCGACGCTGGCGGGTGCTCGCCATCGCCCCCGACAGCAGCCTCGTCAACCCGAGCCGGTCAGCGGTCCCGACCAGCAGCGCGCTACCCGCGTGCCCCACCTGACCGGATCCATCCGCGCTCACAACTAGCTTGTCAACCAGCCCCTCACGCTTCACCATACGGGTGATCCTCCTGAGATCGAATTGCGAGTGTCACCAGCCCGCATTCTTCCTGCTCAGGCGGACGTTTCCGCGCCCCGGCCCCGGCCGGGGCGCAACCCTTAATGACTAGTCCGGGCTGATGGGCACGGACGTATTCGTGTTCCACGCACGGCTACAGCGAGTTGCACGTCGACGGGGCGTGGCGGGAGGCGATGCCGGCTTTCAACGCCGCGCTGTGTGCGTAGGCGTTCCTCCTCTGGAGTTTCGACGGATCGCACGGTGCCTTGCTGCACTCGTTTCGCCGGCGATGGCAGCCGCCACAGGGAGTACATCCACGACCGCGGGTCATACGCCGACCTCCCCCTTGCGCGTGATCCTGCAAGCCTTCGCGGCAAGCTACTCAGCGCTCGTCGAACGCGCCGCGCCTGTCGACGACCCGGCCTTCGACGAGCCCACCTAGCCCCCAAGACTCGGAGCCGCGGCGCCTCCTCGTCCGACCCACGCCGACCGGCCGAGGCGCCGTCCCGTGTACAGCACAGCCGAAACTCAACGGTCGTGACCCCGGGCAGTGGGCCATGCTTGGCCGTGAAATCGTCAAACACCCCGGAGCCGCGGACCGCCACGGAGCAATGCCCGTGCCGGGCGTTGCGCGATACTGGGCGAAATTGCTACCGGTCCTGGCGCCGACCTCGATTGCATGCCCCGGCGGTCCCGGGAGCAGCTCGTCCTGGTGGTGCTGCCGTATGTCCGCGCGCTCGTCCCGGCTTATCAGCGACCACAGCCCCGCGTGAGTGCAAGGTATCCCGCCACAGGCGGAATCGACACGGCAACGCCCGTGGCGATTAGGAGCTCGTCGAGCAGACGGCTTCCGGCGACCGGGTGCCCGCGCAGCCGGGCGAGCAGCGCGTCGAAGGTGTTGGCTGAGCGGTTGGCGACCGCCATCACCGTGGTGACGAGATCCAAGTCGTCGCGCTCGGCCGCACTGTAGTAGCGCGCGAGCTCGTCCTCGAACTCCGCCGGCACCGGCCCGAGCGAAGCGCGCGCACGTGCATCGGCCCAGGCGATCGCCGCCCAGGTGCGCCGGTCGAACCGTTCTGGGTCCTGGTTCTCGAGCGCGGCGAGTTCTGCGTCGGTCACGCCTTCGGCCAGCGCCCACCGCCGGTGCGCGAGCGTGCATAGGCGACATGCGTTGGCCTGCGCGACGGCGAGCATCACCTCCTCCCGCAGCCTTGGATCAAGGCGCCGCGTCCCCCAGATGGCGGCAACATCCGGGAACCGCCGCGCGATGCGACCCGCCTGAACGAGTAATGCCGCCGTGCTGGTGGTGGCAGGGACAGTGGCTGCGGCCATCGGGATGGAGGCTACCGTGGCGCACCTGCTCGCGCTCGGGCGTTCGTGCCAGATGCGCTCTCTCGTTGGGCTCAGCGCGGGCCTCGCTCGAGGTGTTGTGATCGCTCGCAGTTGCATCCCAGGGCGAGAACACGCCGGGATGCCGGCGGTCGCGCAGCGAATCGTCAGATCCTGGAATCGCTCGTGGCGAGTGCGAGGAATTCGCGGGCGGCTGCCGAGAGGGGCGCGGAACGGTGGACCAGGCCAACCTTGCGGGTGATCGCGGGTCGCGCTCGGCGCGTGATGGCCCCCCGCCTCAGCGCTTCCTTGGCCAGCGGCCCCGGGAGCAGTGCGGCGCCGGCCCCGGCGAGCACAAGGGGACGATCGCCTCCCGGGCGGCTGTCTGCACGGCGATCTGCGGCGTGACGCCGACCGCGGCAAGCGCCTGCTCGAGGAGGATGCGGGTCGAGGTGCCCGGGGGACTGACGACCAGCGGAGTCTGGGCCAACTCGCGCGCTCCCAGCGGGCGTGCCCCGTCCGGCGCGGATCGTGGGGGGAATACGAACAGGAGCTCCTGCTCTCCGAGCGGGTGGGCGGTTAGCTGCTCGCCGCGGAGCGGGAGGTGCGCCGCGCCAAGCTCGCACTCGCCGTCGCGTACCAACGCTCGTACCCCGTCCGCGCTATCTGATTCTAGGACCCGGACTTCGACCCCCCGGTGCCGGTCCCGGAAACGGTCGATCAGCGTCGCCATCGGGTCGACGGCCAGCGTGGCCAACGCGGCAATCTCCAGGACTCCGGTTCTCAGCTCGAGCACCCCGCTGACCGCGTTGCGCGCCTCGTCGGTGGCTCGGAGGATCTGCCGGGCTGGACCGACCAGTGCCTCGCCCGCGGCGGACAAGCGTACGCCGCGGGCGACTCGATGAAACAGCTGTGCGCCGTGCTGCGCGAGCCCCAGTGCGCAAAGCGCCTGGCTGGCCTGTCGGGACGGTGCTGCTCCGCGAAAGCGGGAACGGAACCCTCCAGCGGCCGACGCCCCGCCTGAGAGGCGTCCCGATACATGCCTTCTACCGTCGGACCCTACGCTGTCGCTCTTGGCGAAGCATTCGGTACGACGGGGAAAACTGAAGCGGAGCGTCGGGTTCCTGCTTGGGGCGGCGGCGAGCATCGGCGCGCTGCTGATCGTCGTGGGCTCCTCGGGCGGGATCGGCCAGCTGGCCGCCGCGCTCGATGAGGTGGGTGCGGGATGGGTGCTCGCCGCTCTGCTTGCGATGCTCGTCGGCTATCTGCTGTTGGCGCTGCATCTGCGTCGGCTGGCGTCGGGTGAGATCTCGCTCTGGCGTGCCGTACGAGCGGATCTGCTGCTGTTCGGCCTCGGGAACGTCCTTCCGGGGGCTCCCGCGCCCGGGGCGGTGCTGGCGGCGGCGGAACTGCGACGCGATGGCCTGTCGCCGCGGCGGGTGCGTTTCGTTCTCGGCTTCACGGTCTGGTTCAACGTCCGTACGCTGCTTGGGATCGGGGCGCTGGCGTTCCTGGTTGCTTTCGCCCGCCAGCATCCGGGGGTGCGGGAGGCCGGGCTGTGGTGGGTCGGCGCGATCGTGGTACTGCTGGTGCTCGCCGCTACCGCCCGCCTGGCCGCCCGGCCGACCACCGCCCGGCGGACGGCTCGGGCGCTTGCCCTGCTGCGCCGCTGGCAGCCCGTGCCGCCGGCCGAGACGACATTGCAGAGCGCCGATGCGTTTCACGCGGAGGCCAAGGCGGTCGTCGGAAGCCCCCGCAACCGCGTTGTGCTGGTCGCGCTCGCCGCCGGCTCCTGGATCGCGGACGCCGCCTGTTTGCGCCTGTCGCTGGCCGCCGCCGGCGTCAAACCGGATGCGGACGTCGTGCTGCTCGCCTACGTCGCAGGAATCCTCATCTCCAGCCTCCCGCTGCTGCCCGGCGGGTTCGGCGCCGTCGAGGCGGCGATTCCAGCGATGCTGCATCACTTCGGCGCTCCGCTTGATGCAGCGCTCGCGGGCACGCTCGTCTATCGCGCCATCTCCGCGCTGCTACCCGCGGCCGCTGGAGCGCTCCTGCTCAGCGGGGCGTGGCTGCACGGGCTTCCACACCGGCGCAAACGCGAGGCGGAAAAGGCGAGCCGCTCACCATGAGCAGGTGAACCCGGACGGTCCGTAGAGACACGTCGGGCGGGAAACCGAGCCGCCAGATCCTTGACTTCGTCAGGCTGAGGCCGGGAATCGACGGTGCTCGGTGTCGTCACCGGCTGCCACGCCGGCGGCCCGGGGTGTCGCTCCCTGCGGGTCCGGCCTTTGCGGCGGGCTGGACGTCGTATGGGGCGCGATCACTACCTCCCAGGGTCCTCGCAGGCTGAGGTCCGCCGCGAGGCTCAGCCGGACGACGCGGCGCAGACGCTCGGCGCGCCGCCATGGCACGACGACGAGGTCCGCCTCGTACTGTCGGGCGGCTTGAGCGAGGACCTGGCGTTCGGGTCCGCATGCAGCGAGGTAGTTGACGGCCGGCGAGTCACCGATGGTCTTTGCGGCCTTCGAGAGCCGCTCGTGTGCAAGCAGCCGCAGCTGCTCGTTCCACCCCCGCGCGCTCGCCCTGCAGTGGGCGCAGCCGACGTCGGTTCGCTCCTGCGGTGTGACGGAGGCGACGGTGAGCGTGGCTCCAGCCGCCCGTGCGATGTCGAGCGCGTAGGAGAGCGCCGCGTCACCTTCGCGGGAAGGCTCGTAGGTGAGCAGCACGCTCCTCACCCGTTCAGGCGCTGGCTTCACTGCGACTGCTCAGCGGAGCTGTAGTCCGAGGCTTCCGAGAGCACGCCGTAGGTGTGCCACCGCTCGATCTCGACGAGCGCGCTGACGCACCCCTCTCGTTCCGGCCACGGTTCGCCCGTGTAGCGCATCGAGAGGCGGTCCATCACCTCAAGCGCAGGGTCATCCCACATCTCGATCACCGGGCCTGAGATCGAGACGTGTTGATAGGGATCTTCGGGTCGTGCCGATACGTCTCGCTGGGCGACTCGGACGCCGACGCCGCGGATGGCCGCGGTGCATGGGTTCGTCGCCGGCTGGGGGTTGGGCGCGTTCGCGCTGATCGTCACCACTGTGCTGGCCCGGGCGATGCCAGGCGCAGCGCTCGGGTGGCTGCCCGGAGCGCTCTACGGGCTCGGCACCACGGTCGTGCTCGCGGGCGCGGGAGCGATGGTCGGAGCGCTCGTCCGTCACGGACCGCTGCAGCCGCAAGCGGCCCAGCAGGTGGCCCAGGAAGGCGCCGGCTGGACACACTTTGGCCGGTGGCGAACACGGCGATCATGACTGCGGCTGCGCTGGTGACGACGCCGGCGGTCGTGCCGATCGCGTGCGCGACGGCGCGCTCGGTGCTCATGCCCTTGTCGTAGGCCTCCCGGACGCGGCTGAGGATGAACACGTAGTAGTCCATCGACAAGCCGAACAGCACCACGAACAGGAACAGCGGTAGCCAGGCGACGATCGTGCCGTTGGAGTGGAACCCCAGTAGCTTCTCGCCCCAGCCGTCCTGGAACACCAGCACGAGCACGCCGTAGGAGGCGCCGACGCTGAGGAGGTTCAGGACGATCGCCTTGACTGTGATCACCAGCGAGCGGAACGTCGCCAGCAGCAGCAGGAACGCGGCGACCAGCCCGAACGCGAACACCAGCGGGGTGTAGGTGGCGAGACTGGTGTTGAAGTCCGCGGTCTGCGCCGTGACCCCCCCCGACCATCACGCTCGCCCCGGGTGCGCCGGCGAACGCGGCCGGGATCAGCTCGCCTCGCAGCGTTGCGAGCATCCGGTGCGAGGTGGGGTCGATCCCCGTCCCCGCAGCCGGGATCGAGATCCGGGCGAGCGTCCGATCCCTGCTGATCTCGACCGTCGCGGAGCCCGTGAACAGGTCGCGATGGCTGGCGGCGGCAGCGTCCAGCCGCCGGATCGAGCGTGCGATCGCCGGCGTCGTGACGTCGCGAGCCTTGACCACGACCGTCACCGGCGTGCTCTGGCTCGGGAACGCCGCCTGGATGCGGTCCAAGCTGCGAACGACCGGGATCGAGCGCGACAGCGACTCGGTCCCCGGCAGCGAGATGTGCATACCTAGCGCCGGGATCGCCAGCGCGACCAGGACACCCCCGCTGAGCAGCACGCACAGGATCGGTCGGCGGAGCACCCGCTCGACGATCTGCGACCAGATCCCAGCGCCAGTCTGGCGCCGCCGGCAGCGGACGCGCAGCGGGAGCCGTCCCTTCTCGACATGGTCCCCGAGCGCGGAGAGCATGCAGCACGGTCAGCGATCCGATCACCGACACGGCGACCACGAGGATTGACCCGATCGCCGTCGCCGTGTTCCTCGACGCGACGATCGTTCGCGGGATCCTCCTGCCGGCGAGCATGAAGCTGCTCGGCGATTGGAACTGGTGGCTTCCGCGAAAGCTCCACTGGCTGCCGCGATTCTCGCTCGAGGGTGAGACCGCGCCGGCCCAGGCGTGAACGACTACGACAACCCCGATTCGGTGCCCGCCCTCAGGCGGGCACCGGCATTTAATAGTGCTTTGGTGGGTTGAAGGATTGCGGTGATTTGCGGCGAATTGGGCTGTCATGGTTGCCGCCACCGCGATGGTTGCTGTCGATGAGGAGCCGCCGGTCGGGGTCGCTCCGGAGGTCAAGGGGCGGCTGGTGGGCTACATGGGTGAGGTTGCGTCGGGGCTTGGGCGGGTGGAGCAGCGGCGTGCGGCGGCCTTGTACGCGCGGGGGTTGATCGAGGCGGGGGCGCGCAAATCGCTCGAGCCGATGGTCGCGCGGTTGGGCCAGGAGGCCGACTATGAGGCGCTGCAGCACTTCCTGGCCGATAGTCCGTGGGATCCGGCAGTGATTGAGCGGGCGGTGGCCGAGCGGGTGTGCTCGGTGATCGAACCGGAGGCGTGGGTGCTGGATGACACCGGGGTGGTCAAGGACGGCAAGCACTCGCCTGGGGTCAAGCGCCAGTACTCCGGGACGCTGGGGAAGACCGGCAACTGTCAGGTGACGGTATCGCTGCACGCGGTCGGGGCGGGTGGCACGGTCCCCTTGGGGTTCAGGCTGTATCTGCCGGAGGAGTGGTGCGCGGACGTTGAGCGCCGCCGGAAGGCGAAGGTCCCCGACGGCGTTGAGTTTGCGACCAAGCCGGCGCTCGGCGGTGAGCTGGCGATGCGCGCCGCTGGCTGGGAGATCGCGCGCGCCGGTACTCGGCGACCAGGCGAGGGTGTCAGTTCTTCCGTGTAAGCTGACTATTTGATAGTAACAGTTACTCCTGGTGTGTCAAGTAGTGACAGTCAGGTTTCAGTTGTCGGGGATGCGGTCACCGAACTCGATTTTGAATGCGGCCAAGGCGGCTGGCCAGTTGAACACGCGCTTCCATTTGGTCTCGGCTTTGGTGATCGCGAGGTAGATCAGCTTGCGGGCGGCGTCCTCGGTCGGGAAGTGCCCGCGCGTCTTGATGATCTTCCGTAGCTGGCGGTGTAGGGCTTCGATCGAGTTGGTGGTGTAGATCACGCGGCGGACGTCGGCGGGGTAGGCCAGGAACGGGGTGATCTGCTCCCAGTGCTCGAGCCAGCTGGCTGAGATCATCGGGTAGCGGTGATCCCATTTCTCGGCGAACGTTGTGAGCTCGTCTGCGGCGTGCTCGGCGTCGACGGCGGTGTAGATCTTGCGCAGGTCGCCGGCGAGCGGTTTGCGGTCCTTGTAGGACACGAAGCGCAGGCTGGAGCGGACCTGATGCACCAGGCAGGTCTGGACGGTCGCGTGCGGGAAGGTCGCCTCGATCGCCTCCGGGAAGCCGGTCAGCCCGTCGACGCAGACGAACAGGATGTCGGCGACGCCGCGGGTCTTCAGATCGGTGAGAACGTGCAGCCAGAACTTCGCGCCTTCGGTCTGCCCGAACCACAGGCCGAGCACGTCACGCTCGCCGTCGAGGTTGACGCCCAGCGCCACGTAGCACGCCTGGTTTCGGACCGTATGCCCGTCGCGGATCTTCACGATCAGCGCGTCGAGGTAGACGATCGGGTAGACGCGCTCCAGCGGCCGGTTCTGCCACGCCTTCGCGTCGCTGAGCACCGTGTCGGTGATCTTCGAGATCAGATCCGGCGAGACCTCGGTGCCGTAGATCTCCGCGAGGTGTCCCTGGATCTCACGGACCGTCAGACCGCGGGCGTAGAGGCTGATCGCGCGATCGTCGAACCCAACCCACCGGGTCTGACGTTTCTTGACGATCTGCGGCTCAAACGTGCCCTTGCGATCCCGCGGGGAGCGGATCCGCAGCGGTCCGTGATCGGTCAGGATCGTCTTTGACGGCTTGCCGTTGCGCGCGTTCCCCACGCCACCGGGCGGCGCCTGATCGGGCTCATAGCCGAGATGCTCGCTCAGCTCCGCCTCCAACGCCCGGTTCAACAGCCGGCGCGTCAACTGCCCCAGCAGCCCGTCTGGGCCCGCGATCTCCTCAGCGGTCCTCGCCCCTGAGAGCAACGCATCAAGGACCTCGTCAGAGATCTCAAGCGGCTGCTCATCGACCCCCGGCCCACCCGGCAGTCCGGGCAACACCTCTCGCCGCTCGACGGTTTCGGATCGCTCGGGTAGCCGGGGCGGTTACCCGCCCCGGCTCCCACAGAACCGTACGTACGATGGTCGTATACGGCTCCTCGGGACGGCGGGTTATGACCTCCGCCGCCGGTCGGTTTGCGACCTCGAAGTCATCCCCACAGCGCCAGTTGTGGCGACTCGGGGGCGACGATCTCCTGGTGCGCCTCGCGATGCAGCTCGACCAGGAAAACCAGCCCACGCTTAGCGAAATACGCGTTGCGCAGGCCCTGGTCGATCGCGTGGGTGTGGCTCAGCGCCCACCAGGACTTGCGTCCTGCGTACACCTGCCGCCACGCGCTCTGAGGCTTGACGCCCAGGGCGATGAGTTTGCGGGCGATCGTCCGTTTGCGTTTCCAGTGGCGCAGCACAATCGCGCGAAGCCGACGCCGGATATGGGCGTCGAGCGCGCGCAACGTGTACTGCTCTGACGGCGAGCAGGTCCCGAAGAACCCGTGCCATCCGCACAGCCACGCGTTGATCTGGACGATGCAGTCGTCAAGACTGCTCCCCCAGTTCCGCGGCGTGAGCTGCCGGATCCGCTGCATCGCTAAGCGCTTCGTGCGCTCCGACAGCAGGACCTCCACGATCCCGGACTGCGGGTCTAACCGCAGCCGGAAACCGAGGAAGTGGCGATCATCGGGTCGGGCGAGGGCCGACTTGGCTTGGTTTACCTTCAGACGCAGGCGCCCTTCGATAAACCCCGCCAGGCTAGCCATCACCCGCCGCCCCGCCCGTTCGCTTGAGACGTACACGTTGGCATCGTCTGCGTAGCGAACGAACCTGTGGCCACGCCGAGCGAGCTCTCGATCGAGCTCGTCCAGCACGATGTTCGACAGCAGCGGCGACAGCGGACCGCCTTGCGGAACGCCCTGCTCGCTGGCAATCACAACACCGTCGGGCAGCACCACCTTGGCCTTCAGCATCCGTCCGATCAGCACGAGCAGCCGCCGATCGCTCACTCGCTCAGCGAGCTTCGCGGTCAGCCGCTGGTGGCAGACGAGATCGAAGAACTTCTCCAAATCAAGATCCACCACCCACCCGTAGCCGTTCTCGAGATGCCGCTTGGCCTCGGTGATCGCCGTGTGGCAACTTCGGCCAGGTCGAAACCCGTGACTGGACGGATGGAACGTCGGCTCCCACAGCGACTCGAGCACCTGCCGCACAGCCTCCCAAACCACCCGATCGACCACGTCGGGAGCCCGGCGAGATTCGCCGGGCGTACATCTCAGCGGGCATTACACCCGCCTTCCGGTACTACGCGATCCTCGGACTTCTGCTCGGCCATCGGCCGTCGTCCTTTCGTTCTCCGGCCTACCGATACCTCGGAACCCAGCAGATCTCCCTGGGTGAAACGCTGAGATTTCGTCGTGATCACGTCGCCACTACGCCCTCGGACCCAACGACAGGAATCGGGCATCACCGCTGCAGGCCGGCTCACCCATCCGAGGAACGCCTTACGGCGCTTCACTCTCATTCGCCACCACGACGCACCTATAGCCTCCTTCAGACCCGCCCTCACGGAAGCCCCGCAGCGCCACACGGCGCACTGGGACCACCCAGTGATGTCAATGGCCATCGGTTTCTCCCCAAGTACGGCCATCGGTTCTCCCCACCGGCGGCCATCTTTTCTCCCCGCTGGTGGCCATGAGTTCTCCCCACGACCGGGTGGGAGAGCGACCGTCGTCGCGGGGGCCGAGCCCGGAGGGCGAGGCGCCGCGGCGATGGTCGCTTAAAGTCCGTCTCAGGTCAGGGGCCTCACCCCCTTGCCGGCGGTCGCCTGGGCGAGTCGGTAGCTGTCGGTGCCGTCGGTGATCAGCACGTGCGCGTGATGCAGCAGCCGCTCGACCGTCGCGGTCGCGAGCGTCTTGGGCATCAGCTCGTCAAACCCGGAAGGGTGAATGTTCGACGAGATCGCGAGCGATCGTTTCTCATAGGCGGCGTCAACGACTCGGAACAGCGCCTCGGCCGCGTCGGCCGAGACCGGCAACAGCCCGACGTCATCGACGATGATCAGATCGGCGCGGATCAGCTTGCTGATCGCTTTGCTGACGCTGTCATCGGCGCGGTGGCGGCGGAACAGGACCGCGAGCGTCTCGAGCGTGTGCCACGCGACGGTCTTGCCCTTGTCGATCGCCAAATGCCCGAGCGCCTCGACGAAGTGGCTCTTGCCGGTGCCGCTGGGCCCGCAAACGCACAGCACCTCCGCGCGGTCGATCCATTCGAGCGTGCGCAGCGCTTGCTGGGTGGGTTTCGGGATCGCCGACGCCTGGGGTTCCCACGCATCGAACGTCTTGCCGGCGGGCAGCCCGGAAGCGCGCCTGCGGGTAGTGATCGTGGCGTGGTCGCGGCCGGCTGCCTCCTCGGCGAGCAGCACCCTGAGGACTTCGGCGTGTTCCCAGCGTTGTGAGTTGGCGGTCGCGAGCACGTCCGCCGCCGCCCGCCGAACGTATGGCAGCCGCAGTCGTCTGAGCAGCCGGTCGAGCTCGTCGGGCAGCGGCGGCGGGGCTGGTAGCTTGACGGTCATAGCCGTGCTCCGATCCGATCCGCCTGCGCGGCGAACTCCAGCAGCTCTGACGCGAACTCGCGCGCCTCATTGGGTGTGAGCGTGCAGATCGCCGGCGGCAACCAGCAGCGCTCCCGCCGGCAGTCGAAGCGGTGATCGTCGGTCATGATCACGCTGATCTCCTGCACCGGCCGCCCGCCGTCTGGTTGCCAGACCTGCTCGGGATCGATCCGGCAGTGGACGCTGTCGCGGTAATCGCTCATCGCGCGGCCTCCTGCTTCCACCAGTTCGCTTGGAGCGTTTGCCGCTCGGCGTCCTCGGCCGCCTGCAGCAACGCCAGCGCGAGCTGGCGCGCCTGCTCGGGCCGCAGATCGGTATACGCGTCCGGCAGGTTGGTCGGCCGGCCGTGATCATCGACGGCGCCCGGCCCGTCGTGAAGCCGCACGCGCACCAACAGCTGCCGGGCTCCGTAGAGCAGCCGTTCGCGTGCCGGGCCCGCGAACGCCTCCGCCTCGCATCGATAGCCGCTCATCGCCCGAACCCCTCCCAGCTGCGAGTCGAGCGCTGCAACGAGGAGTCCTCCGACGCGCGGGCGGGGAACGGGATCACCGTCCCCGCCCGCTGATGCGCGAGGATCGCGGCCAGGTCACCGTCGCTGAAGCGGCCCGCCTCAGCGCATACCTTCAGCGCATGCTCGACCTGCTCGGCGCCGTGGAGCTTGGCGAGGTCGACCGCCTCAGCCATCTTCCGTCTGACCCGCGTCGCGCCCGCCGCGGCCGCCTTGATCAGCCACTGCTCGCCGCCCGGTCCGAGCGCCAAGAACGCCGCCTCCTCCCGCGAACGGGCCCGTGGGCGACGCTCCAGCGCGCCCGCCGGGCGGGGCGGATAGTGCTCATCCTTGATGCTCGGCCGGCCCGGCGTCGTCAACTCGTGCCGGGCGACCTCACGCGGCCCCTCCGGCGAGTCGACATGCACCACGATCAACTCCGACCCATGCGCCCTGGCCCACACCCGCTCCTCCACCAGCGAGCTCGGGACTGAGTAGATCGCACTACCAACCGAGATCGTCGACTGCCGGTCGACCTTGCGCGTCTGCCCGAAGCACACCGTGTGCGCCACCTTCGGCAACGGGTGCATCCGCTCGCGCTCCTCGGCGAGCATCACCACCGGCGCCCGGCGCGTGATCCGGTGCTCGCGCGCGTTCACCCGCTCGCAGAACCGCTCGCACTCGGACTCCAGCTCGGCGAAATCCCGATACGCCGAGCGGAGGTTATGGTCGGTCGGGACCAGATCCGCCGTGGCGATCCTGACCGTCGCTTCTGACCCGCCCTTGCTCTCAGGATCCGCCGGCACGCAGGTCGCGACCGTCAACCCGTAATGGCGACCCACCGACACGATCTGCGGGTTGCGGACCGCGATCCCGCACACCTGATCCACGCTCACGGTCTTCTCGTTATCGGTCAACGCGTACGTCGGCGCGGACGCGAACCGTCTCAGCGTCCGATCAAGCGCCATCACGACGCTCGGCATCGTCTTGTCCCACAACGGCAACACGACCCGGAAGCGCGACCACGCCAACCACGCGCAGAACAACACCGTCGAGCGGCCGCCAACCTCGGGCCCGTCGCCATAGTCCCACTGCATCCACAGCCCCGGCTCCGGGATCCACGGCCGGTACCGACGCCCATTCCCCTGCCGCCAGCGGCGCTTCGCGTCCGCGACCGCCCGACGCGTCGTTCGCTCCGACCCCAAATAGCCCATCGCGACCAGCGTCTCGTGCGCCTTATCCGCCCGGATCTTCCCGCGCGAACGATCGACCAACTCCTCGACCTTCGCCGCGAACCGGTCGACCATCGGCCGCGGCCTGACCGACACCGGCAGCCCGCCACCAGCAGCGTCCCGGACCGCTACCCAATGCGCGACCGTCTTGTGATCACACCCGCACAACTCCGCCGCTCCCCGCAGCAAACCAGCCAAATCGAACGCCTCCAGAATCTCCATGACTTCCTCTGCTTTCTTCAAGCCCGCCTCCTCGACGCGCCTCGATGACGAAGCGCCGGGAGCTACAGGCCGCTCAGGACAGAACGCTCGTCGTGGGGAGATCCGATGGCCACCCATGGGGAGATCCGATGGCCATCAGTGGGGACTTTCGATGGCCGCCTACGGGGAGATTCCCATGGCCGCCGTCAAGTGAACTCCGGGCCGCGCCCTTGCCTCATCAATGTTGGATTCCCCCTGTCAGGGCTCCAGGACAGGACTCACACCTCCGATCTCAACGTCCGTGCCAGGCACACCTGCGCTCGCCCTGGGGGCTCGCTCCGCTCCTCGCTCGAACAAGAAATCAGATCTGGATGAATGAATGTAGATGCAGGCATGACCAGTCCTTTCGATCACGCTTACACGGTTCCTCCGACACTCCCGACCAGGCGTACGGCGATGACAGCAAACTCCGCGCCCGCCTGGATGACGAGCAACTCGAGTACGTGCTGTCGGTCTCACCCGAGACGACGGTGTTCGAGGCGGGCACGCGTTTTGCTGTCCCGCTCCGGCGGTCGGGGTCCCGCGGTCGCGCGCCGAGCGTCGCGCGCCCTGACCGTGAGCACACCTCGGTCAAAGCGCTGGCCACGTCACTTCCCGCCGAGGCGTGGCACACGGTCAGCTACCGCAACCGCGGCGGGGAGCCGGTCCGCTCCCAGTTCGCGTTTATGCGGGTGATCGCTGCGCGCCCGGTCACCGAGCACCGGCTGGCGCCGCGCGAGGAATGGCTGATCATCGAACGGCCCGAAGGCAAGACCGAGCCGACCGACTACTGGCTGGCGAACCTGCCAGCAGACACCGCGCCCGAGCGGCTCGCTCGCCTGGCACGATTACGCTGGATGATCGAGCTGGACTACCGCCAGCTCAAGGGCGAGCTCGGCCTGGACCACTACGAAGGCCGAAGTTACCTTGGCTTCCATCATCACTGCGCGATCGTGATCGCTGCGCATGGGTTCCTGACCCTGGAGCGGCAGAACCCAAATCGCCAGCGGCCGGCCTGACCCTCCCCCAGGCAGTCCTCCTGTTCCAGCCCTTGTTCAAATGCTGGACCGGCCGCTGCTCGACCTGCCAGCAGGCGATCGACCTCGCCGAGCTACCCCTACATCCGCCGCCCAAACGCGAGTGACAACCTACCAAAGCACTATTAAGGGTGCGATCTAAGGGTGCCTGCCCGATGTCAGATCGCGGTCCCGGCGCCACGCTGTCCCCATGTTCAAGACAACCGTTTCCCGCCTCGCCGCCTTCTCGACCGGACTCGCGCTCGCCGCGGGATCGGCCGCCGCGATCGGTGCCGCCACCGGCGCCACCCCGCCGTTTCAAGACTGTCTGAAGGTCGCCGCCCAAGCCGCCGGCTTCGGCAGCCAGTCGATGTCAGACGCCGGCCACGGCGCCGCACCGATGATCGAAGCCGTACCGGGCTCCAACGGCCTGCACGCCCGGGTCGCGGGCCTCAGGCTCGACCCGCTCTCACGCACGGTGAGCGCCGAGGCGACGACGACCTGACGGTTCCGGATCATCGGCTGCGACGGCAGCCCCGCGCGCCACTTCGACCGCGAGAACACCAAGCTCCTGCACCTGATCGTGGTCCGCACGGACCTGACCGGCTACGAGCACGTGCACCCCACGCTCGGGCCCGACGGCACCTTCACCGTGCAGCTGCACATCCCGCGCCCCGGCACCTACCGGGCGATCGCCGACTTCGTCACCGAGCACCGTAAGTACGTCCTCGGCACGAACCTGACCGCACCGGGCCCCGTGCACTCCACCCCGTTGCCGGCGCCGGCGCTCGAGAGCCACGCCGACGGCTACGCCGTCGAGCTTGAGCGCCCCGCCCAGGTGGCCGCAGGGCAGGAAGCGCAGCTGACCTTCCGCATCACGCGTCACGCCCTGGAGCCCTACCTGGGCTCCTACGGACACCTGGTCGCGCTGCACGCACCCGAGCTCTCCTACTCGCACGTCCACCCGATCAGCGCGGACCCGGCCAACGGGGCGATCACGTTCAACACCGAGCTGCCCCAGCGCGGCACCTACCGCCTCTTCCTCCAGTTCCGGGCTGCCGGGCGCGTGCACACCGTCGCCTTCACCCAGAACGCCTCCTGAACAACGAAGACCACCCGAAAGGACCAACAGACCATGCACACCACCTACTCAGTCCCCGGCATCTCCTGCGGCCACTGCCGCACGGCGATCACCGCCGAGGTCACCAAGGTCGCCGGCGTCAGCGTCGTCGACGTCGACCTCGACACCAAGACCGTGACCGTCAACGGCGCCGGCTTCAACGACGCCGCCGTCCGCGACGCGATCGACGAAGCCGGCCACGACATCGCCTAGACCGATGACCGCCACCACCCTCACAGAACGCATCGAGCTTCCGATCACCGGGATGACGTGCGCCTCGTGCGCGAACCGGATCGAGCGCAAGCTCAACAAGCTCGACGGCGTCAGCGCGACGGTCAACTACGCCACCGAGGCCGCCTCGATCGAACACGAGGACGGGATCGATGTCGAGCAGCTGATCGCCGCCGTCGAGGCCGCCGGCTACCACGCAGCACCGCCGAGCGCCGACGCGGAGAGCGGCCAGACAGCCGAGCCTGACCCGGCTGCCGGTCTTCGCACGCGGCTGATCATCAGCGCGGTGCTGTCGGTGCCGGTGCTCCTGATCTCGATGATCTCGGCGCTCCAGTTCGACAACTGGCAGTGGCTGTCGCTGCAGCTCGCGACGCCCGTCGTTCTGTGGGGGGCGTGGCCGTTTCACCGCGCCGCGTGGGCGAACCTGAAGCACGCCACCGCGACGATGGACACGCTGATCAGCGTCGGCACCCTGTCCGCCTGGCTGTGGTCGCTGGACGCGCTGTTCCTCGGCCAGGCTGGCGCCAACGGCATGCGGATGGTGTTCAACCTGATCCCGTCATCCGGCGGCGGTGCGAACGAGATCTACCTCGCGACGGCATCGATCGTGACCACGTTCATCCTCGCCGGCCGCTACTTCGAGGCGCGCGCCAAGCGCCGCGCCGGCGCCGCACTTAAGGCGCTGCTCGAGCTCGGAGCCAAGGACGTCGCGATCCTCGAAGAGGATGGCAGCGAGCGCCGCGCCCCGATCGAGCAGCTGCAAGTAGGCCAGCGCTTCATCGTCCTCGGGTTTCGCAGTTCATAGGCCGGCGGCTGCCCATGCCTGCTGGACTTGCACTATTTCCGCGGGTTTGGGGGCGTGGCATTGACCTGGGTGAAATTGGGTGGCGATGATCACGCGGCGGAGCTTGGCGAGCATGTCCGCGAACGACGGGGTGGTCTTGGTCAGGTACCAGGGGGAGCGTTGGCGGTGGTCGGTGACGTCGTTGGGGTGGTGTCCGTGTAACGCGTACCAGGTGATCGTCAGTGTCATTGCCAGGAATTGGAACGGGACGGTTCGGGAACGGGAAGGTTCGATGAACGGCTTTGGGCGACCGGTTGCGCGCTTCGCCGACTCCGAACTGCTCCTTGCCTTCTTCGTAGGCGACCTCGGTGGGCCAGCGGTCGGCGTAGCGTTCGATCAGCTTCGCGGGAGCGGCTTGGAGGTCGGTCGAGATCAGCGCCAGCTCGTACCCGGAGGGCTTCTTGGCGTCTTGGATGATCACGACCTGCACCTGCTGGGAGCCGAACGCCTCGTACCACAGGCAGTGCAACGCGTGGACCATGAGCTGCTCTGTCTTGCCGTAGCGACGGACGGTCGTCTTGACCGATTGGGTGGTGGGGTCGGTCGCGATCTGGGAGAGCTTGGGCAGCCTGGCGCCTTTCTTCGGCGGGCGGCCTTGCTTGCGCTGCCCCTTCGGCGGGCGGGGTGGCGGCAGCTGGTTCAGCGCGGCGTCGGCACGCAGCCGGGAAGTGATCGTGACGTTCTCAGGCAGGCCGGCGAACGCGCCCGAGGCGTAGGCGGCGTCACCGACGATATGGATCATCCGGTCTTTGAACCGCGCGGCGAGCAGGTACAGCATCTCCCTTGCCAGCCTGGGTTTCGAGGGTCGCTCGGGGTCGGGCTTGTGCTTGGGGATCTCCTTGCGCCGCGGGCGCCAGAGCCGGAAGAGCACCAGCAAGCAGACGGTCCGCCAGCGCGCAGAACGTCCGGTAGGTGGGACGGGAGAAACATGTCGCGAACAGGAGCAGCAGCTCGTTCAGCGAAGAGGGCAGGCAGAGCATCGGCGGCGAACCTCCGTGGGCAGCCGCGAACGGGCCTCCCACCCAGCCGCGGAAACGGACTTGACACCCACCGTTCGCGGAAGCCACCGATGCTCCTTCCGCTCCGCGCCCCACTACTCAGGCCATCAACCCAGCAGCCACCCCACCGGCGACGCCGACAGCCCCCTGCTCAGCCCCCTCAAAAATGCGAAACCCGAGGTCGTCCGTCCCGGCGAGAAAGTCGCCACCGACGGGACGGTCGAGGACGGCCACTCAGCGATCGACATGAGCATGCTGACCGACGAGTCGGTCCCGGTGGAGGTCGGCCCCGGCTCCGAGATCGCCGGGGCGACGATCAACGCCGGCGGACGGCTGATCGTCCGGGCCACCCGGATCGGCAGCGACACCGCGCTCGCGCAGATCGCCCGCCTCGTGACCAAGGCGCAGACCGGCAAGGCGCCGGTGCAGCGGCTCGCCGACCGGATCTCCGGCATCTTCGTCCCCTCCGTCTTCACGATCGCGATCGCGACGCTCGGCTTCTGGCTCGGCGCCGGGCAGAGCCCGACGTTCGCGTTCATTGCCGCGGTCGCCGTGTTGATCATCGCCTGCCCGTGTGCGCTCGGGCTCGCGACCCCGACCGCGCCGATGGTCGGAACCGGCCGCGGCGCGCAGCTCGGGCTGCTGATCAAGGGCCCGGAGATCCTCGAATCGACGCGGCGGATCGACACGATCGTGCTCGACCAGACCGGGACCGTCACCACCGGGCAGATGACGCTGCTCGACGTCGCGGTCGCGGACGGGATCGACCCCGACGAGGCGCTGCGGCTCGTCGGCGCGCTCGAGGACGCCTCAGAGCACCCGATCGCCCGCGCGATCGCCACCGCCACCAAGGCCCAGTCGCCGCAGCCGTCGAAGGGTTCATGAATCGCGAGGGGCTCGGCGTCGAGGGCATCGTCGACGGACACGCCATTGTCGCCGGACGGCCCGCCCTGCTCGTCGACTGGGCGCTCCAGCTCCCGCCTGCGCTCGACGCCGCCCGGCAGGCGGCAGAGGCGCGCGGCCAGACTGCGATCGCCGCCGGCTGGGACGGGCAAGCCACGGCGGTGTTCGTCGTCGCCGACGCGGTAAAGCCGACCTCCGCCGAGGCGATCAGGCGGCTGAAGGCGCTCGGCCTGCGAACCGTCCTGCTCACCGGGGACAACGCGACGACCGCGCGGACAGTCGCCAACGAGGTCGGGATTGACGAGGTGATCGCCGAGGTAATGCCAGCCGACAAGGCGCAGGTCATCGGCCGCCTGCAGGCCGAAGGCCGTGTCGTCGCGATGGCAGGCGACGGCGTCAACGACGCTCCCGCCCTCGCCCGCGCCGACCTCGGGCTCTCGATCGGCTCCGGCACCGACGTCGCGATCGAGGCCTCCGACCTCACGCTCGTCAGCGGCGACTCGGCGCCGCCGCCGACGCCATCCGCCTCAGCCGCTCCACGCTGCGGACGATCAAGCAGAAACTCGGCTGGGCGTTCGGCTACAACCTCGCCGCCCTGCCACTGGCCGCCATCGGCCTGCTCAACCCCGTCATCGCCTCAGCCGCGATGGCCCTTCTCAAGCCTCAGCGTCGTCGCCAACGCGCTGCGGCTGCGCCGCTTCGGAGCCTGACCATGCCCTGCCACCTGCTCAACCATGCCGGCCTCTCCTCTTAGCCACCACGACCCGCCGAAACATCGACCGCCCACGTCAACGGGCAGAACAGGAGAACACCATGAACCCGCACCTCACGATCGCGATGTTGTACGCCCGTCAGGAGGATCTCCTCCGTGCCACGCGCCGCCCGCACAACGCGGACCGACCACGGTGGCCACGTCTGACCACCAGACTGCACACCCTCGTTCGCCGATCGCTGCATCCCGCGGACAGCTCGACGCGGGTGCCACCGGTGGAGCACACCCACGTCGGCAGTCAGCAACAGGCAGAGGCGACAGCCTGATCGGGCGCCTGGTCGACCCGACTGGGAGGGCTCCGTTGACGCTGGACGGCTTCCGTGGTGAACGCTATGGAATCAGCTCGTCGAGGACATCCGCGAGGCCCTCGAGGCTCGGCAACTCCCGAGTCGGTGCCGGGTCGGCGCGCTCCCCGAGGCGGTTGATCCAAATCGAGCGGACGCCGAGTTCGCTCGCCGGCACGATGTCGTGGAAGTGGCTTTGGGCGACGTGGACATGTCGCCCGCGATCGGCACCAGTGGCCTCGTAGAACCTCAGCCAGTGCCCATGAGCGGGCTTGTACGAGCCGATCTCCGACGCCACGATCGATCCGGCGAACGGGACACCGATTTCGCGAAGCGACGCGTCGATCAGGTCGCGGTCGCTGTTCGACAGAGCAAACAGTTTCCAGCACGCCGGTGCGCTTCCGCTAGCGCATCCGGCACCTCCGCGAACACCGGCCAAGTCGGGAGGGATTGGGCGAACGAATCGCCCTCGGCATCGGGCAGCATCACGCCCGCCTCAGACGCCAACTCGGCGAGAACCGCGGCCATCACCTGACGGTAGCTCCATGCGGGATGCTCATCTTGGACGTGCGGCTCGACGGCGTGGTACCGAGGAAGCAACCGCTCACCCGGCTCGGCGCCGAACAGGCGATCGAGCTCCGCACGGATCCCGGCGTTCCAGTCCACGAGCGTCCCGTAGCAGTCGAACGTCGCCCAGCGCTGGTGGTCCACATCGTCAGCATACGGCGGCTTGGAGTCGGCCATGAACAGCAGTATTTGGGGCCTGAACAATCTCGGCCCGGAATGACGGCCCCCGCTTTCACGGCGTCGTGCATATCTCCACAGCGCCGGGAGCCGGACCTGCAACGCGCGGGTAGGAGGGCGCCGGTGCGTCGCACTTGTGCCGACCTCGACGGAAACGCCTAGTGGTTCATCCTTCAAGTTCGTTGTATCGGGTAGGTTCCCTGCTTGTGGCCTCGAAGTCCTTGCCGACAAGTTCGGCGAGGATGGAGGTTGGCGATGGGTGTCATCAAGCAGATCGAGGTGTCAGTGGAGGATCGGCTGGAGTTAGAGCGGATCGTGCGCGCGGTGAGTTCTGAGGTGCGGATGGTCGAGCGGGCGCAGATCGTGCTGGCGGCGGCGGAGGGGTTGAAGGGCGTGGAGATCGCCGAGCGGGTGGGGTGCTCTGAGCCGACGGTGGTGAAGTGGCGCGGGCGCTATGCCGAGCGCGGGATCGAGGGGCTGAGGGATGCCCCGCGGTCAGGGGCGCCGTTGACGCACGGCCCGGAGACCAGGGCGTTGTTGATCGCGAAGGCGTGCACCCGGCCGGAGCCGACTGCGGAGGGCGCCCGGCGGGAGCGGTGGACCTATGAGGAGCTGGGAGCGGAGGTGGGCATGTCCGCGTCGCAGGCGCACGTGATCCTGTCGCGCGCGGAGATCAAGCCGCACCGGACCGACTACTGGATGATGAGCGACTACTCGCGGCCCGAGTTCGAGGAGCGCCTCGGCGAGATCTGCGGGCTGTACGTCGACCCGCCGGAGAACGTGCTGGTCGTCTCGCTCGACGAGAAGACCGGGATCCAGGCCAAGGCGCCGACGAAGCCCGACCAGCCGCCGGCGCCGGGCAAGCCCGCCCGCCGCGAGCACGAGTACACCAGAAACGGCACCCAGTGCCTGTTCGCGTGCCTCAACGTGCAGGCAGGTGACGTGCTGGCGATGCCGTCCAAGACCCGCAACCGGTGGGACCTGATCCACTTCCTCGACCACCTCGACGACGAGATCCCGGTCGTGGAGGGTCAGGAGATCGTGGCGATCACCGACAACCTCTCGACCCGCGGCACCGAGGAAGTCGAGCAGTGGCTCAAAGACCATCCCCGCTGGAGCTTTCAGTTCACTCCCAAGCACGCCTCGTGGCTCAACCAAATCGAGATCTTCTTCTCGATCCTCTGGCGGCGACTGCTCAAGCACGGCATCTTCACCTCCGAACAGGACCTCGCCTGCCAGATGCTTGCGTTCATCGAGACCTACAACCAGACCGCCAAGCCGTTCAAATGGACCTACACCGGCAAGGTCCTCGAAGCGTAGAAAAGTAAGCAAGTAACTCAATCAACTAACAGGATGATCCACTAGTGAGCGAGGTACGCGTGACCCGGTGTGACGGGCAAGGCGTCAAGCGCCGGAACCGGTCGGGTTCTCGAGCGCTGCCGGGCGGTCGTCCTGGCGCGGCATTACCGCAAGTTCGAGGGCCTCTCGATTAGGCAGATCGCCGACCGTCTCGGTCGCTCGCCGGCAACCATCAACGCGTACTTCTAATGCGCCGCGAGGCGCCCTGTTGTATCCCCGGCGCAGCCGGGAGGGACTCGGAGGAGGGTCCTTGGGTCTGATGGCTTACCCGGATCCGAAAGGTGAACGGAACAATCGCATGCCAGAAAAGCGGCGGTCGAGCCCAGGTGTCAGGGGCGGCGCGTCGCGAGACCCGCGCGATACGGCGAAAGCTGGATTGCCTGATATCCCAATCCCCAGAAGACGCAAAAGCCCGTCCGCCGGAAAGACACCCGAAACCGGCGCCATGCTCTGCGGCGGCATCGTAGAGGGGCCGCTGCAACCTCCGGAGCGTGGAGCGTTGCCCAGCGAGGGCAATCAAGGGGATGAGTGGGACGCCTACGTCGTGCTCGGACGTATGACAGGGACGAACGCGGGATCACCTGCGGGGCGCGAGCCCCATGGTGACGGAGTGCCCATAGTAGTCGTGCGATTCACGCCGCACCAGGGAGGACGGGAGAGCCGTCCACAGGGCGAAGGGGCACAGGTGACTGGACATCCGAGAACCCGGAGGTATGCGTAATGCAGAACGCCGAAACGGTATTGAGTGTCCTCCGTGAAACACGGAATAGTCGCTGGAGAGCCCGGTGATCAGAAATGGTCACGCCGGGTTCGGGAGGGGGGTCTCGGAAAAGGACCACAAGGCACCTCGCCGAGGCCCTACCTCAGCCGACCATCTCATGCTAACAAAAGACCTACGGATAGCCCCACGCGCTAACGCCAGCCTCGGCGCGACGCGCGCCGCGTTCGGCGCCTTCCCGGACCACGAGGTCGCCCGGGTCTAAGCACGGCAGAACTCACGCCGCCGTGGCCTGGCGGCACGGCCCTACGCCCGATCCCGGCCGGCGCTCGAGCGTACGCCGGGGCGCTACATGCGCGCGTACGAGCCGCGGCACCCCGAGCGCCGCGCCCGTATGGCACGCCCAGGCCGACAGTACCGCCTGTAGGCTGGTGTCTACAGAGCCCCCCGGACGCTCTGAGGGCGTCCCGGCACTACGAGGCGCGCGTCTCTGGCACCGGCAGGCGGTTTCGGCTCGACACACTCACGCCGGCTTCTAGTCGAGCTGAACGCCTCCGGTTATGCGAACCGCACAAATCCGCCGACCGCTCGCAGAGTCGGACGTCGTCGTCGGGCTGGACTTCCGTCCGCGAGAAGCAGCGGCTTGAGATCGGCGTCACCGGTGTTGCGAGATTCGGTCGTCCAAAGGGGCGGTCGGCGTTAGCGAGAATCGAGCAAGCACTGGCTCCTCCTTCTTCGTGAAAGCGGGTCTCGTGAAAGCGCGGCCGAGGTCGTCGAGCCGGTTCTGCTTCTGGCGAAACCCAGGGCGGCTCCGGTCCTCTGATGACGTCGGTGTCTTCCCTCGTATGACCGCAAAGCGGGTCTGCGGATCGGTGTCGCGCCGCCCGGGTGCGCGCACCCGCGGACGGAGAAAGCAAGGATGTGAGACCGATCAGCGGCGGCATCCGACGCATGACGACACGGTGCGCCTCGCTGCTGCCTCTCCTTTGTCAATAGGGAGCCGCTATTTGTGAGCTTTCAGCGAGTGCAGGGCATGATGGTTGGAGCGCCCACCGCAACGGCCTCGATCGCGTCCCGTGGGATCTGTGAGGGCACGGGCGCCGTCGCGTAGAGCACACGCCAGATGCGGCGGGCGACGTGCCGTTTGAGGCAGCGGATCGCTTCGAGTTTGCTCTTGCCTTCGGCGTGTTTGCGTTGGAGGTAGGCCTGGGTCGCGGGGTCGGTCCGGGCGCGCGAGAACGCGATGATGTGGATCGCGCGGTTGAGTTGGCGGTCACCGCCGCGGTGCAGTCGGTGGCGTTGGGTGTTGCCCGAGCTGGCGGGGATCGGCGCGACGCCGGCGTGTCGGGCGAAGCAGGCGTCGGTCGGAAAGCGCTTGGCGCCGGCGGTGTGGCCGATGATGATCGCGGCGGTCACGGTGCCGCAACCGTGCTCGGCGAGCAGCGCCGGGCAGTGCGCCTCGATCAGGACCTTCATCTCCGCGAGCAGCTCGCCTTCCTCGCGGTGGATCGCGTTGATCCGTTTGAGGATCGCCTTGGCGACGCGGACTTGCGGGCTGCGAGGAAGCCTGGCGAGGCCTCTGCTGACCATCGCGCGGATCCGCGGTCCGATCATCCCTTGAGGACGTACTTGCGCTTCGAGCTCGGGAGCGATCTGCACCAAGTGCCAGCGCAGCCGGTTGACCAGGCGGATGCGCTCGCTGATCAGCTGGTCGCGATAGTCAGTCAGCACCCGGATCTCGTGCGCCTGCTCGTCCAGGAACGCGACCGGTAGCGAGTCGACACCCTCCCGGAGCGCGGCGCGTGCGATCGCGGTCGCGTCGATCGGATCGGACTTCCCGGCCTGACGCACCGCTTTGCGCGAGGACTCGGTCAGCGCCGGAGCGACCCGAACCACCCGATCGCCACTCGCGACCAGACCGCGCTCGAGACGGCCGGACACGTGCCGGCAGTCCTCAACCGCCCACACCCGCTGATCGTCGAGCTCGCCGGCGAACCGCAACGCGTGAAGCGTCCCCTCGTCGGAGGCCGGGATCGTCAGCTGCCCGCGCGCGGCTCCAGTTACCGCATCGAGCGCCACGAGCGTGTGCTGGCGCTTGTGTGTGTCCACCCCGATCACGATCATCTGCACCGTCCCTTCGTTGGTTATGGCCTTCGGAGCGGATCTCCGGCGGACACACCTCAGTTGGGGCGATGCCACGCTCCTTTCAAGTCACGCCGGCGATCCTCGGCGGCGGCGGGCGACACGGCAAAAGCCGGTCAGACCCAAAGGTCGACAGGCGAATAGAGAGTCAGCCCGCCGCCGTCCGAGAGCCAAACCGACGAGCCGGACGACACCGACCGTCGGAGAGATCAGGTTCTCACTGAGGCGAATCTCAGGTCTCCCACGCGTCGCGCCCGTGAGACCTCCATTCGCTCGACGGCGCTACTCCGGCTCAGGTAGGCGAACCCGGCGTCGAGAGCAGGCCAGTGGATCCCGACCAAGAAGGCGTGAGCCGGGCGGCCGCAGCTAATCGGTTATCGGAGCCGCCGCGGCTTTCTCGACGCCGCGGGCGGCTATCCGCTCGCACACACGCGCGACCTTCTGGCTGTTCTCGTAGGCGTGGCGACGCCGAGGTCTCTCGGCTAGCTCGACGAGTCGGTCGTCAGGCGGAAGACCGGATGGCGGGGTGCTTCGTCCTCAAACGCCTCAAGCGGTGAGGTCGGCGTGACATCGAAGAAAGGACGCACGGCCCGCACCTGCTGTAGGTATCGCAGTAGGACCGGTGCCGCGGCAGTGGGAGCTACCTCTTCGATGTGAAGAGTCTCCGAGCGGCGTTTCCGGCGCAGTTGGACTTCGCCAGCCGCGCGGGCATTTCGGACCCAGCCAACCTCGCCGTAGGGCGCCACAAGCCACCGCTCCCCGTTCTCGATCAGGGTCACCGGGGTTTCATAGAGCTTGCCCGTCTTGCGACCGCGCACCGTGAGGACGTAAGTGTGGGGGCCCGCCCATCCGAGCCGCGCGAGCGGCTTGATCACGACGTTGACGAGCCGGCGCGCCCCGCTCAATCGGTATGTCTGGGCCATCAGACGGAAGGCCTACGTTGTGACGCCTGGAGGCGCTCTATCTCGTGCTTGAGTTCGTCCTCCGTGACTGGCTTGCGGACGTACACATCCCAAACGCTCAGCACCAGCAAGATCCCCCAGCCGAGAGTCACGAACACCGGCCAAGGCCCCCAAGTGTGCGAGCTCAAGCCGATCACCGTCCAAATGCCCCAGATCACGGCGTTCACGAGCACATAGACGAACGCGTTTGTCTTGAGGTCACGGCGCTTTTTCAAGCTGCGCAGCGCTTGGTCCCTCAGGGCCTCTGGCGTGATGCCGACCACCTCCGCACGGTCATCAGTCGTCGTCGTGGCCATGTTGGTCACCTCCTCTGAACAACTACCGGTATTTCGCCAACTCTTAGGATGCCGCGCAGGAGGCCTTGGGCTCACGAATGAATTAGTGGGCTGTGGCAGGATGTTGGGTTGTGGTGGCGTATCGCGGGGGCATGATCGATGAATCGCAGATTGTTGAGCGTTATCGGGGGTTGGGGCCGGAGTTGAACGAGCGTCAGCGCAGGTTGTGGGCGGCGTCGGAGGCTCGGTCGTGTGGGCCGGGCGGGATCGCGGCTGTCGTGCGTGCGACGGGGATCAGCAAGAACACTGTGCAGCGTGGGATCGCAGAGCTGCGGGAGGGGACACGGCTCGAGGCGGGTCGTGTCCGTCGGCCGGGTGCGGGGCGGCCGCGGTTGACGGAGTCTGATCCGGAGCTGGTGGGAGCGTTGGAGGCGTTGGTGGATCCGGATACGCGTGGGGATCCGTGCTCGCCGTTGCGGTGGTGCTCGAAGAGCTTGCAGAACATCGCGAGTGCGCTTCAGGCGGCAGGACATCAGGTGTCCGATCGGACGTCCGGGAAGCTCTTGCGGGGGCTTGGGTTTCGGTTGCACGCGAACTCCAAGACGCGGGAGGGGAAGGATCATCCTGACCGTGACGCGCAGTTTCGGCATATCAACGAGACGACACGCTCGGCGCTCGCCGCGGATCAGCCGGTGATATCCGTAGACGCGAAAAAGCGCGAGCTGGTCGGGGATTTCAAGGCTGTCGGGCGGGAATACGAGCCGACTGGGCGGCCGGTCGAGGTTCGCTGCCACGACTTCAAAGACAAGGATCTGGGGCACGCGATCCCGTACGGCGTGCTCGACATCAAAGCCAACGAGGGGATGGTCAGCGTTGGTGTCACCCATGACACAAGCGCGTTCGCGGTCAACTCGATCCGCGTGTGGTGGCAGTACCTCGGCCAGAAGCGTTACCCCAAAGCGACGTGCCTGACGATCACTGCTGACGGCGGCGGCAGCAACTCCAGCCGCACGCGCCTGTGGAAGACCGAGCTGCAGAAGCTCGCCAACGAGCTCGCGCTGCCGATCCGCGTCTGCCACTTTCCGCCCGGGACGTCGAAGTGCAACAAAATCGAGCATCGCATGTTCAGCTACGTCAGCCTCAACTGGCGCGGACGGCCGCTTGAGAGCCTGCAGGTGATCATCGACCTGATCGGCGCGACCACGACCAGCACCGGCCTGAAGGTCTACGCGCGCCTGGACCCCGGCCACTACGAGAAAGGGATCAAGGTCACCGACCAAGAGCTTGCCGCCGTGGACATCGCCCGCGACCAGTTCCATCCAGACTGGAACTACACGATCCACCCAACCCAAAAAAGGCCACTAATTCTTTCGTGAGCCCTTGCACCATCGGCAATCAGACGCGGAAATTGTGCGGATTAACCCGGAAGGTCGTTCGTACGTGTCGCTCACGTCAGCGCTCTCGCTCGAGGCGCTGGACTAGCCGACGTGCAAAGCCTCACGAGTCGTCGCCAGAGCCCTGCTCTGCTCCCGCGACGAGCACCTTCGCCGTATCGGGCTTTCCCGCTTAGCGCTGCAGGCGCGTCTCAGCCGCCGCCCCGACCGTCGTTGACGTCGCGAAGGCGCTTCCGGCCCCCGCCAACCGCGCGTTGCAGGGCGCGTGGCCCGATGGTTCGAGATGCCTGTGAGGCAACGGATGTAGGGCTGGCAGGTGGGGCTGGCGATCGTCGCCCGGTTGGTGCTCGTCCACGCCTAAAGCGGCGGCGATTGCTTCATGGCCGCTTTGTTGTTCGAACGGTGGCGACTGACGAGGTCGGCGAACGACTTCTGGCGGGGCGAGTGCGTGCGGTGCGAATCGCCGGAGTGGCCGGTGCTGGAAGCAGGTGTCGTTCGGAGCTCGCGCCTTTCTGCTGTTCGGTCTCGCGAGGAGAAGTCTGGACTCGGCGTCTGGTGCTGTCCCGACGGGAGCAAACCAAGCCGGCAGCGGAGCTCGAGGCGTGGAGTCGTGACTGGTCTCTTCGTTGACGATGGTGGTGTTATCGGATCGGTGTCGTGCGAGCGCTCGGTCGCTGCGCCGGCTTGTGCTCGCTATTGCGCCGGGCGACTTTGAGGCCTGCGTCCCAGCCCGGGGCGCGGCCGTGCAACGGTGACGTGACCGTGTCCGTCGGCAGGCCGGCCGTGAGGATCAGCCACGCGATCACGGAGTTCGAGTTCCACATCTCGCCGGCTTTGAGCTCGTCGCGGCCCCAGACGGGCAATGGGACGATCGGGACGAGATCGAGCAGCCGGCGCGCGACGTGCTGGTCGTTGCTGAGCGTTCGTGGTCCGCCGATCGCGTAGTCGAGGTCGGGGATCGACCCGCCTTGCCAGCATCGCAGCTCGTAGCGGAACAGGCGCAGCCGGCCGGCGATGCGGCTCCCGACCGGGCCGGTCGCGACCACGCCGCGGCTGGCCCTGTCGGCGTTTGGCGAGGGCGCGAGCTCGATCGTGTAGCGGTCGTGGTCGAGCTCGACAGTGAGCGCAGCGTGGTAGAGGTCACACCGCGGCCGGTGCTGGTAGGCGGCCTGGATCGCTTCGAACACCCGTCCGTTGAAGCGCACACAGTGCCCCCCGCTCCGAGCGGGATCCAGTACAGCTCCACGATCGCTGTGGCGGCGGTGTGCGTCAGTGTTCTTGCGGCGGCGCTTGGGGTCTGGGGTTCGTCGGCGGAGCGCTCAGGAACCGTTCGAGGGCCCGGCGCGCGCCTGTGTCCAGATGGGTCAATGCGTGACCACCGCGCTGGACCGTCACGAACTGTGCTCCGGGGATCCGCTGCGCCATCGCGTACGAGTCCGGATAGGGGGAGAGCGTGTCGTCCTGCGCGTGGATGACCAGCGTCGGCACCGTGATCGACTCGAACCGGCAGAAGGCGATCTCGAGATTGCCGACGTAGGAGTCGAAGATCGTTCCAGGCGCACGCGGGCCGACCGGAAACAGGCCCTCCATGATCTCCTGCAGCGCCGCCCGCTCGCGGTCCTCGGCGACGAACCCGGCCGGGGTGCCCATCAAGCGCTGCAGCGGCCGGGGGCCGAGCAGACACAGCGCCCAGAACACCGGCTGGCTGAAGATGATCGGCGCCAGCATGCGCGGCGGTTTGGGCAACGGCTCGGGGTGCGGTGCGTTGGGAGAGATCAGCACCAGCCGCGATACGCGGTCGGGATGGCGTAGCGCGAGCCAGACGGCCGACGTACTTCCTGCTGAGAACGCCACGACCGGCAGTCGCTCGATCTCGAGATGATCCAGGAGCACCGCGAACGCATCGGCCTGCGCGCGCGAATCGGGATCGGCGGGCAGCGGCGAGCCGAGGTACCCGAACCGTGATGGCGAGATCACGCGGTACCCGGCGGGCACGTTCGCTCCTCCCACCCCGACGCCGAAATCGCACCCGCCGAGCACGCCATGCACGAGCAGGACCGGCGGCCCGGCACCGGACCGCGCGAACTCCACCCTCCCGAACGCCGTATCCAGAACCGATCGCTCAACCGCCCGCAGCCTCGCCCGATCCCGGTGGAGGTCTCTCCGGTACCGCGAAGCGACGATCGCTCCCGCAAACGCGGCGAGCATCGCAGCCGAGCGTTTGCGGACGGGCATCAGATTACCTCGCTGCTGCGGGCAACCGTCGGCGCCGACGGCGTCGGGCACCGCTTCGCACGCAGTGCAATCGCCATGCGATCAGCATCCCGCATTTCACGGGCGCGTGCATCGGCAATCGCGCGCAGTCGTGTCCCGCAGGGCTAGGGCTCGTGCCCGGACCCAATGCGGGCAGCGAGGACCGCTGGCCCGGTCTCGGCCCGCGGGCTGTCAGCATCTGAACGGTGAAAGCCACCAGCAGAGCCTCTTCGCTGCTAGCTCCGATCGCCGGCGGCGTGCTGTTCTCGCTCGGGATCGCTCAGGCGCGCCGCTTGGCCAACGGCACCGACGCCGACGCCAGGAGGGCCGCGACAACGAACGGACCGGCTCGCACACTCGCCGGCGCGCTGCTGCTCACCCACCCGGATCTGCTGCACCGCACCCTCGGCATCGTTCCCGAGCCAACCAGCTCTCACTGGCTCACGCGCATGATCGCCGTACGCGAAACGATCCTCGGTCTCTGCACCTGGAGAGCAGGCCGCACCGGGCGCGAGGTGAGCTCTTGGCTATTGGCGCTCGGGCTGGTTGACCCGGGCGAGGCGCTGGTCGTGTTCCACGCGATCCGCCACCACGAGGTTGGGGTCGCGCCCGCGCTCGCGTTCCTCGCGGCGGACGCAGGCAGCGCCGCGACCGCCGTCGGAGTCATCGCCCAGCAACGAAGAGCTTCGCGCTCGCCGGACAGCCTTACGCGCTGATGCCCGATTTCACGGCGACCCTCGCCCGGTCGGCGGTCAGTTCGTCAGCCTGGCCGCGGCGGGCGCTGCTCAGGTCCGAGCCGTCGATCTGCGGCGAGTTGTTCCAGCTCGTGCCCGAGCGCAACGCCAATCGCTGCCCCGATCAGGGCCGGTACGAGCACGAGCAGGACGACCAGTGCTGTCCCGGCGATGAACCCGGGGTCGGTGGGGTGAAGTCCGTCCGTGATAACGCTGCTCAGGAGCGCGCCGATACCGAGCGCGAGGGGAACCTCGAGCAGCGCCCGCCCAGAGCGGAGGATCGCGGCGCTGGCAACCCCGAGGAGGAACGGCAGCCACGCGAGCAACAGGATCGACAGGTCGATCGAGGAGCACACCAGGGCCACCAGGAACGGGAGCGCGACGCCGAGTAGACGCGGCTGTGTCGCCCACCGTCTCCATTCGTCCCTTGGGACGCGGCGGAACGGAGTCCCGGTCACTTGCCGTCGAACAGGGTCATGACCGCTCCCATCAGGATGAACGGGGTGGGTGAGGCGCTGGTGCTGTTCACTGTCCCGGCCATGTACAGATCGCGATCGGAGGAGTAGTACAGAAACGATCCTGTCGAGCCGGTGGCGCCCCATGACGGCATGACCCCGTTCAACACGCTGGTCGGGCCTGACATCTGCAGGTCCCACAGCCCGTACCCGTACTTCATTCCCGGGATCGGAGGGGTCGGGCTGCCATCGCGGGCGCGCCAGGTCTGCATCGTCCGTAGCGACGCGGCCGAGATGATCCTGCCGTCGTTGAGCGCCTTCAGGAAGGCGATCATGTCGGTCGGAGTGGAAACCAGGCCGCCATCGGCCCAATAGTCCTCGGCCCGCACCCTGGTGACGTCAAGCTGATGATCGAACACGTGCGCCGGGGCGGCGAGCCCCCGGGGCGCCGGAGTTCCGATCAACCACGTGTGTCGCAACCCAAGCGGGGCGAGCAGGTAGCGCTTCAGCGCGTTGGCGAGGGACATGTGCGTGACGCGCTCGATGACCTTGCCGAGCAGCTGGTAGTTGGTGTCCGAGTAATAGAGACCATGACCAGGGGCGAAATGGGGCTCCAGAGCGGTCCGTGCCCGGTCGATCATCTCCTGGACCGTCCACGTCCTGGCCTGGTCGGCGACGAACAGGTCGAACCCTGTCTTCCCATCGGGACCCTTCTCGTCGTAGTAGTCGGGAATCCCGGAGGTCATCGACATCAGCTGCCGGACGGTGACCTCGCGGGAGTAGTCGTGCCCGTGGTAGACGTCGATCCCGCGTACGAGCGCCGCCGGCAGGTATCTGGCAATCGGGGTATCGAGGGCCAGCAGCTTGTGTTGCGAGAGGAGCATCACAAGGGTCGCGACGTACACCTTGGTCACACTCGCCATGTAGATCGGAGTGTCAGCCCTTGCGCGCACAGGTCCCTGCGCGTTCGCGATACCGGCGGCACCGGCCCACGAGTAGGAGCCGTCGCCTCTCGCCACCGCCAACTCGACACTCCGAACCGACGCGTCCTTGCCAACGGAGCCCGAGACCAGGCACTGCAGCTGCCCACTGATGTGGGAGGCGGTGCTTGCGCAATGCACCGCCATACGGACGACGTTGAGCGGATACAGCGTCGACAGGAACACATCCCCAACGGTCAACACCACGACCAGCACGACGAGCATCGCCAGGCGCCGGCGGCGCCTCCACCAGCTCGCCCGGCTACGTTCGTCGCCGTACTCACGCGTCGCTGCTCCGAACCGCATCGACCGTCCTCGATCTCGCGAACTCTCGCGGACGATCATAAGACTGAAGCGGCGAGCCCCGCAGAGCCACCTCAACCCTCGGGGCCCGCACAGCCGCCCAGGTCACGTCCGCTCACGCACACTCCGGTCTATCCAGCCCAAACCGGATTCCCCGTCGTCCAACGGAACGCCCGGCCCTTGCGAGCGCCGTCGGCCAAGCCGTCCCGCGACCGCGGCTCCCGCCCCGTCGCCACCGGCACACAATGCCCCGAAACGAGCCGCCGAGTGGCGCGCCGCGGGTACCGCGGTTGTACTGAACCCGCACCCTGACGCCGCCTTCTCCCTCAAGGACGCCATCCACAACATTCCGTTTTAGCCCCACCCGCTGCGGCCGCTGCCGCACGAGCGGCTGGGCAGGCCGCTGCCATCCCTCACATGACCGCGCACGCCCTGGGCGGTGCCGCCTACGCCGCCCGGGCGACGGGGCTTGCAGCCCCTGACCGCCCAGAGGCTGTCGCTCAGGAAATCGAATGGCAGCTCGGCAACCCGTCATCGGCAGCCAGAGAGGTTCTCCTCAAGCTTCCACCAGGCGGTGAGGATCGCGCCGGTGCCCTCGGGCCTGGACTTCTCTCATCCGGTCCGCTCGGGGCGATCATCCGCGATCCCCAGGCCGGCCTGAGCGCCGGCGAGCCTGACTGGCGCACAAGGCGATCACGACGCGTATCGAGCCCCCGGGGTTCGACCCGAACGTGCGGGGAGCACAGGCAGCGGTCTGCCAGCTCGGTCAACGACTCAGCGTGGACGCCGCTGCAGGTCGTCCATGCGGGTCGTGATGAGCTTCTCCACGAGAGCCTTTGGCAGGGTCTGGTCGATCGGGAAGTGCAGCGAGCTCTTGGTCATCGTGTACCCGTCGAGGTCGTCTGCGAGCAGCCCCAGCACGGACCCGCTGAACGGCAGGTAGCTCAGGTGATCCTGGAACGCGGCAAAGCCAGCTACGACCTTGCCGCGCACGCGGAACGCGGGAACGCGATAAGAGATCACCTGCTCGGCCTCCGGGACGATCTCCAAGATCGTGCGCCGCAGCGCCTCGAGCGTGCTGCGCTTGGGCTCCTCCACACCACGCAGATACTCGTCAACCTCCATGGCGGACACGCCACCGCAGTCTACGTGTCGAGCGGGAGCCGCCGCCACGCCCAAGCGTCATCCACGGACGTCGCCTTCGGCTGGCCCCAGCCGCGTCAGGCCTGTGGGGGAATGGCGCTCGAGCGAGCCATGATCCGAAACACGGGGTAGCTCGCGGCGATCGCTTCGAACGCCCGGATGTCTTCGGTGCGGTCTACGGGGATGTGCGGGCGGGCGCCAGGCACCTGCTCGACGTACCGCTTCAGAACTCGCGCACGCTGCTCGACGGGGACCTCGACAAGTCGCGCCGACTCGACGCTGCCGTGCCTGAAAGTGACGAGCCCGTTGGCAGCTTTGACGTTACGCACCCAGTTGCAGCTCTCGCCGAGCATCGAGACCAGGAAGCGATCGCCGTCCAAACGAGTCTCACCGAGCGCGAAGCGGCGCGTCTGACCCGAGTTGCGCCCCGGGACCTCGAGCACCACCCACCGCCCCGGCAGCCGGCTGAACACCGCAACCCAGAAACGGGCGTAGCGGCGCGCGGTCAAGTTCGCGCGGCCGCCGGCGTACATCGCCCGGGCCTCCTCGGCAGAGTGTAGGAACGGAAGCTGCACACGGCCGAACTTCATGCCCGGACAAGATGCCACAGCCGGCGCCGAGCAATCGTCCTGCACAACTACGCGACCGCGCGCGGCGAGGATCGTGGTAGCGACCGAGAGCGCCCAGCCCCGTCCGCTCCCGGACGACCGCTCGACAACGAAGGGAGCCGTCTCAGCCATCGGTTAGACCTTCGTCTCACGGCTGCTTCCAGACACAGGCAGCCGCCGACGGCCAGCAGAAGGGGCGATGCTCGCGGAAACACAAACGCAGGTCTTGCCGTCCGCCCCTGGCTCCGCCCTCAGTTTCGCCACCAGCGCGTCTCGCCCCGTCGTTGATCCGGTGGTCGTTGCGAACGTCGGCCAGGATTACCGCGATTTCGTGAATGCAGGGAAGGCGAAGGTCGATGCCGCGAGAGCGACCACGAGACCTGCTTAATCCGACAGCAGGGCAGACGCGCCTGTTCCCTGCTACGCGCGGGAAGCAGAAGCCGGGCGTTGGTTGAACGTCGGCACCTGCTTTGTCGCCGAAGGAGGAGCCATTGCTCGATTCTCGCTAACGCCGACCGCCCCTTTGGACGAGGTGGGACCGCGACCTCGCCGACTGAAGGCCGGTGCTCAGCCAATCGGGAAGCAGAAGCGGTGACGCGGCTACAGTCGCCGGCGGCGACACCCTGCCGGTCGACTTTCGTGACACGCTTTCTCGCCGGGCTGGAGGAACCACGACCACGTCCGCACCGGCCGGAGCTCGTCCCCGCGGGAGAAGGCCCCGCCCGAATGGGTTTTCTTTTTGGGCCTGAGCGGCCGTCCGGCACCTCCGATAGCATTCGCTGTCGTGGCGACGATGAGGACCGGTTTCGAGGTTGGCCCGCGAGTCGGGCGCCAAGAACGCACGTGCTGGCGTCGAATCGGCCGGCGCCGCTGGGCAGAAGCGAGCCGTCGGTCCTCACCCCCTCTTTCCCTTTGCACAGGTGCTCATGACAGACCGCGTTAGCGAGCGACGCCGCGCCGCGCAACTCGCGCGCCACTACCGCGACCAGGAGGGCCTCGCGATCGCCGCGATCGCTCGCCGGCTGGGGCGCGCGGAGGGCACCGTGAAGGCCTATCTCTAATGCGCCGCGAGGCGCCCTGTTGTATCCCCGGCGCAGCCGGGAGGGACTCGGAGGAGGGTCCTTGGGTCTGATGGCTTACCCGGATCCGAAAGGTGAACGGAACAATCGCATGCCAGAAAAGCGGCGGTCGAGCCCAGGTGTCAGGGGCGGCGCGTCGCGAGACCCGCGCGATACGGCGAAAGCTGGATTGCCTGATATCCCAATCCCCAGAAGACGCAAAAGCCCGTCCGCCGGAAAGACACCCGAAACCGGCGCCATGCTCTGCGGCGGCATCGTAGAGGGGCCGCTGCAACCTCCGGAGCGTGGAGCGTTGCCCAGCGAGGGCAATCAAGGGGATGAGTGGGACGCCTACGTCGTGCTCGGACGTATGACAGGGACGAACGCGGGATCACCTGCGGGGCGCGAGCCCCATGGTGACGGAGTGCCCATAGTAGTCGTGCGATTCACGCCGCACCAGGGAGGACGGGAGAGCCGTCCACAGGGCGAAGGGGCACAGGTGACTGGACATCCGAGAACCCGGAGGTATGCGTAATGCAGAACGCCGAAACGGTATTGAGTGTCCTCCGTGAAACACGGAATAGTCGCTGGAGAGCCCGGTGATCAGAAATGGTCACGCCGGGTTCGGGAGGGGGGTCTCGGAAAAGGACCACAAGGCACCTCGCCGAGGCCCTACCTCAGCCGATCCGCTCGGCGCAAAGGCGCGCGAGGTCAAGGCGCGCTATCGGGGCGCGTGCCGTGGCTGCGGCGTGCCGACGAGCCCGCGGGGCGGCAAGGGGGACGCGTACGAATACTGCAACTGCGCCGCGAGGCGCTCTGTCGTATCCCCGGCTCAGCCGGGAGGAACTCGAAGGGATGTTCTTGGGTCCAATGGCTTACCCGGATCCGGAAGGTGAAAGGAACAATCGCATGTCAGGAAAGCGGCGGTCATGCCCAGGTGTCAGGGGTGAGGCGTCGCGGGACCCGAGTGATATGGCGAAAGCTGGATTGCCTGAAGCCGAATCTCCAGAGGATGAAAAGGCGCATCCGCCGGAAAGACACTTGTTACCGGCGCCATGTTCTGCGATGGCATTCTTGCAGGGCCGTCGCAACCTTCGGGGCATGGAGCGTTGCCCAGTGAGGGCAATCAAGGAGTAGCCGTTCACGTGGTGTCGGTACGTGAGCGAGGATTCCTTCTGTAACTCGGGACGCCCGGTTCGGGGTTCGGGTGACGGTGCTGCGTCAGCCAGGAACCAGTGTGGGGATCGGCCGGGAGTGGAGGCTGGCGTCGATTGCGTCGTGTAGGTACTCGGATGCGGATCGGCCTTGGCGGCGGCAGGTTTCGAGGGTGGAGAGGATCCGTTCGATCCAGCGGTTGCCGCGCTCGGATTGGGTGCCGCCGGAGATCCGGCGCAGGATGACCGGGCCGCGCATCGCGCGCTCCGCGTCGTTGTTGGTCGGGGTGATGCCGGGCACCTCGCTGAACGTCCAGAGCGCGGGGTATTCCTCCAGCAGTCCGGCGCAGAAGCGGGCGGTCTTGGGGTGGCGGCCGCGTGCGCCTTGATCGAGCAGGCCGCGGAACCGCTCGCGCAACGGCGCGAGTTGCTCACGCAGCGCGACCAGCGCCGGGTGCTCGGGATCGTCGGCGCCGGCGAGCGCGGCGGCATGCTCGCGGTGGATCGCGAACACCTGGCCGGCGATGTCGAGCAGCCGAGCGCCGAGCTTGCCGGGCGCGCCCGGACGTTCGGAGAGCTCGGTCAGCTGGCGCACGGCGTGCGCCCAGCACAGCTGCTGTTGCAGAACGTCGAGCCAGTGGTAGCCGACGTAGCGGTCGGAGGTGACGAACCCGCCGAAGTTCTCGCCCAACAGCTTCTTCGCTGCTTGCTGGGTGCGTCGCGGGTCGATCCGGTAGCAGACCAGCGCGGCGGTGGTAGCCGTCCACAGCCAGCACGGATCGGCCTTGCACAGCCACGTCGTCTCATCGGCATGCACGGCCTCGGCGAGCTTGATCGCTTCGTGCAGCTCGCGCCACGGGTCGTGCAGCACGCGGCTGACGCGCCGCAGCATCCCATCGACCGCACCAGTGCTGAGCTCGATTCCGTAGCACTCGCCGAGCAGCTCGACGATCTTCTCGCGCGAGAGCCGGCAGACCCCGGCCAGCACCGCGACATGCGCGTGCAACCGCGGCCCGAACGCGCTCAACGACACGCCCGCCGGCAGCTCCGCCAGCGCCGGCTTGCCGCAATCGGGGCACTCGAGCCGCAGCCGCCGCCACTCGCGCACCTCCGCCACGACCACCGGCAGCTCCCACTGCTGATGGCCGACTGGATCGCCGACGCGTTCCTCGCCGCCGGTGAACCGGTGCCCGCACCCACACCGCCCCGGCACACAGTCAAACGGCCCGGCGGTCAGCTGCTCCGGCTCGGCCGGCGGCCGGCTGGAACCCTCATGACCCGGCTGCCCGCCCTGACTGCGCGCTTCGCGCCGCTCGCGCTCCAGCTGCTTCTTCGCGCGCTCCCGCGCCAACTGACGGCGCTGCTGTCGCGTCAACGGCGAATCCGACGACGGCGCCACCGAACTGTTGCGCGAGGTGCGGTTCACCTGCCGCTCAAGCTCCTCGAACCGCTTCTGCAACCCAGCCACCTCGTCCAACGCATCAAGCAGCCGGACAACCAGCGCCCGTGCAGGCTCCCCACCAGCCACCGCGATCGCTTCCGCCTCGATCCGATCCACGACCGCAGGATTCCATCCATCCAGAAGGAATCCTGCTCACCACCACGACACCACCTGAACGCCTGCATCAAGGAGATGAATCGGACGCCTAAGTCACGCTCGGACGTACAACAGGGACGAACGCGGGATCAACCTTCGGGGCGCGAGCCCCAAGGTGACGGAGTGCCCATAGTAGTCGTGGCTGCGCCACGAGGCGCCATTCGAAAGGAGATGAAGGACATCAAACATCTCGTCCGTGCCGGCTGGAATGCCGGTCCTGGGCTGATGCAGCGGCCCGGAGAAGCTGGGGACGGCCAAGGCGTGGAATCGCGCGCCGGAGGTCAAGCGTCCCGACAACGTGACGGCCGGGCGGCACTGCCAGACGCCCGCGTGCGTGCTAGCAAGACCGAAAGGTAAAGCGAAAGCAAACCGGTGGTAGAAGCCGCTCGACACTATAAACGGCCCGAAACCTGGCGGACATGGGCCGTCCACAGCCGCGATGCCGCTCTCTGGGACGGCGGCTCGCTCCGATCACGGGTGGTGCTCGTGGTCGGTGGCCGCGGGGACGCTGCGACGGCCTCGTGGATGCGCTGTAGCGGTACAGCCGGTTGCCGACCCGGTCAAACGGATCATGGTGAACGTGGGAAGCGCCCCGTGCGCGCCGGTCTGGCGGTGGCCAGCACCGGCAAGGCGCGTTGTCCGCTGATGGGTGCGGGGCGTGGCGGAGGCGTCGTAGTACTGCGAGGACGGGAAAGCCGTCCACATCGGGAAGGACGCCAGCAGGACCGCAGCGTGAGAGGCCGTTCGGGAGGTCGGGCGTGAATACGCTCGCGCCGCTTGACGCCGAGTTGGCGCAAGAGCGGGTACTGGGATGGCAGAGCAAGCTGCACCGCTGGGCAGTCGAGGACGAGCGCAAGCGCTTCGGCGACTTGTTCAACCTCCTCTGTGACCCCGCGACCCTCACGGTCGCGTGGGAGCGGGTGAAACGCAACCGGGGTCAAAGACCGCCGGTGTCGATGGCGAGACGCGCAAACGGATCGAGCAGGCCGGCGTGGAGAAGGTGCTGGGCGAGCTTAGACAGTCGCTCCGCGATGGCTCCTATGCCCCGCTGCCGGTACGTGAGCGCACGATCCCTAAGCGCGGGTCCGGGAAGGTCAGACGGCTAGGCATTCCCGCGCTGCGCGACCGGATCGTCCAGATGGCGGCCAAGCTGGTGCTCGAGCCGATCTTCGAGGCGGACTTCTGTCCGACCTCGTACGGATTTCGGCCCAAGCGCCGAGCGCAGGACGCGATCGGAGAAGCGCGGCAGTTCATCAACCACGGATACGAGTGGGTGATCGAAGGCGATGTCGAGGACTGTTTCGGGTCGATCCATCAGGGTCTCTTGATGGAGCAGGTGCGTTCTCGGGTGACCGACAAGCGCGTCCTGGCGCTGATCCGGAAGTTCTTGGCCGCCGGTGTCATGTCAGAGCTTGGCACCGTGACCGCGACATTCCCGCCGGGGAGTTGGGCCTTCCTCACGGTCGGCTTACCGGTCAAACAGCACCGGACCCCGACGGGGGTTACCGCGTTTCGCACGCACGAGCTACGACCGGGGTGGGTGCCTCCTGTGCCCCGGGGACGGCGGTGCTCTTCCCGGTTGAGAGGACTCCTCAACCGGCGCCTGCCGCTTCTCAGCGGCCAGTCCCTGTACTCCGCTGCTGCATCCCATCGGCGGAGCTCGTCCTCACGAGACATCAGCCAGAGGTTTAAGTTCTTCACCCGTCCGATCTGCCTCTCGCCTGTGGCCCCCGGATGGAACGGGCGCTCTTGGGCTTTTGCCTGATGCTTCGAACCCCGCCGGGGACGCCGGCGACGCACGTCAGGCCGAGGCCAGGCCCCGAGCACGGGCCCGGAACTACGCCTTCGATATTCGTCGAACCTCCAATCAACGTGTTCACTCATATACGTGCGACCTCGCGTCGCAGGCCCT
>CAWIII010000041.1:0-226587 GCA_963836065.1 uncultured Solirubrobacterales bacterium | reverse complement strand
GTAGGCCCGGCAGGAGGCGTTTGGCGGGATCGGCCATTTGCGCGGGCCCGGCGCGACGAGTGCGCCGGGCCCGCGTCCTCACCGGGGGAGGAGAGAGTCAGAAGGGTTCCGGAAGCGCTTGTGTGGCCGTCGGCGCGGCTGGCGGCGGCTGGTGTTGGCGGCGTAGCTTCAGCAGCAGACAGCCGCTGAAGGTGAAGAACGCCATTTGGATGAACGCCAGCACCGCGTCGACGTCGATCGTCTCGTCGAACCCGTCGGCGGGGATCAGCCACGGATGGTTGCCGTCGTTGGCGAGATGGAAGTTGATCACCATGAAGGTCGCGCCCAGCCGCGAGCATCACCGTCCAGTGGATCGTCATCCGCCAGCCGTCCGACAGGCGCGACCAGCGCGTCAGCCAGACGATCGCCGCGACCATGAAGGCGACGCCGACGACGATCTCGCCGACCTCGATCAGCACCGCGAATGCTTTCGCGTTGGGGACGATCGAGTCGTTTAAGAATGTCCTGTACCAGTGCGCTGCGCCCTGGGACTTGTCCTTGAGGTCGCCGGCGAGCCCTGACACAAACGTTCCGCTGGCGGTCTTCGTGATCCCCGATGACAGCCACTCGTAGCCGATCACGATCTGCACGACGAGCAACGTCACCAACGCCGCACCCGCACACGCGAGTTGTGACCTATCAGATGAATCCTTTGCCCCGGACATCGTGTCCTCCTTCGTCCCGGAGAGTCTTTCTGTTCTTTCACGGAGCGATGATCGAAATCGAGGGTCGCCGTGAAAGGGCCGTGAAGGTGCGGCGCGGATCCGATCAACGTGGTGGCGGGCGATCGGCGGCCGCTAGGTTGGATGGTCGGGCAGCCGCAATCGTTTCAGCGCGATGGCGTTGGCGGCCACGATGACGCTCGACCCTGACATCCTGAGCGCGGCGATCGCTGGGCTGAGGGTGAAGCCGGCGGGCTCGAGGACGCCAGCGGCGATCGGGATCGCCAGCGCGTTGTAGCCGACCGCCCAGGCAAGGTTCTGGTGCATCTTGCACACGGTCCCGCGACTGATCTGGATGGCCGCGGCGACGTCCGGCGGGTCGGAGCTCATGAGCACGACGTCGGCGGTCTCGATCGCGACGTCGGTGCCGGCGCCGATCGCGATCCCGACGTCGGCTTGGGCGAGCGCGGGGGCATCGTTGACGCCGTCGCCGACCATCGCCACCTTGCGGCCTTGGTCCTGGAGCTGTTTGACTCTGGCTGCCTTGTCCTGGGGCAGCACTTCGGCGATCACGTCCTTGATGCCGACCTCGGCGGCGACCCGCTCCGCGGTGGCGTGGCTGTCGCCGGTGAGCATCACCGCGCGGACTCCCAGCTCGCTCAGGGCGGTAACTGCGGCTTTGGCGGTGTCGCGCGGGGAGTCGGCGATCGCGATGATCCCGGCCGCGGTGCCGTCAAGCGCGACCTGAACGGTGGTGCGGCCCTGCCCGGCCAGTGTCGTGGCGCGCTCGGCGAGGCCGTCGAGGCTGACGTGCTCGCGCTCCAGCAGCCGCGCGTTGCCGACGGCAAGCCGATGGCCCTCGACGGTGGCGATCGCGTCCCAGCGGGGTCGTCCAGCGGTCGGCGGCTGCGGCTCCGTGGGCGGGGAGTTCCCAAACGCGGTGGCGGCAGCGGTGATCTCCACGCAATCGTCAAGATCGTCGTACCGAAGGAGCTGTCGGACCGTGAGCGCGAGCTCTACGAGCAGCTCGCCGAAAGCTCGAGCCCTGACCCGCGGGAGGCATGACCATGAACGCAGACACGCATACCGGGCCGGCTGATCGCGACCTCGCCGCGGAGGAGGCGGTCGAGCTGACCGTCGTCGCCAGGCAGGCGGGGGTCAAGATCGTGCACGTGCGGCGCTACCTGGAGTTCGGGCTGTTCGAGCCACACCCGGCCGCGGCGGCCGAAACCCCACGCTTCGAGCCGAGCAGTGCCGCGCGGGTGGCGCGAGCGGAGCGGCTACGCCGGGACCTCGGGCTCAACTACGCGGGCGCCGTGCTCGTATGCGAACTCCTCGACCGGATCAGCGAGCTCAAGGCTCGCCTCTAGCTCAGAGCCGGGTTGCGGCAACTGCGGGGCACCGTCCTCGGCGCGTGAGCCCGACGACCTCCTGCCCGACCTTCGTACGACGATCCCTTCCGAGATTCGGCACGGTCGTTCTCGGCGAGTCCCTTGGCGACATTCCGATCGCGAGAGATGAATCGCAGACCTGGCCAGCGAGGCCTTGGTGGGGGAGCGGCCGAAGCGACTCTGCATAGGCAGCCGAGCGCTCTTGCACGGCGCGGTGCCGGCCCTGCATTCGGCGACAAGCGCGTCTCGGACCAAGCGCCAGACGCCTGCTTCCACGACCGGATGCTCCACCGCCCGCACGCTCGCTTCGCGAAGCCGCCCCCACCAAGGGTGGCGCGGCCCGCGCTTGTGATGTCGCCCTAGCGTAGCGACGACCCCGGATCGCTGGGACCGTCGCTGGTCAACCAAAGCAGCGACGACGTGGATGTCGGGACGGCCACCATCGCGCTGCTGAAACCGGGACATAAGGAGCCACGCGAACGCCCTACGGATTCGGCCCAGAAACGACATTCCGCCGTGCGACGTCGCGACGACTGATGGTCGGAGGAAGGCGATCGTCCCCGCTCCGCGGCCCACGGTCGATGACGGGGCGATCCGGGTCATCGCTTCGTCGCCGAAGCGATAGCAGGCTCGAACACGGCTCGATGGCGAATGCGATCGCGAGCCGGGTCAGCCGCCGGCGCACGAGTGCAGTGATGTGAGGTCGCGTGGACTCGATGCTGGAGCACGCCTGGAGCAGCAGTGCGGCTGTGGTGTCCCCTACGTCCAAGTAGCAGCCACGCCACCGGCTGAGAACGCGCTATTCCTCCTGGGCGGAAGCAGCAGCGCGAGTCCTAAGCGCGTTAATACTGCGCACGCTTACCGTTTGGCTCACAAGCCTGCTCAACTCTACGCATCGTGCATTCCTTGGTCTTTTCCTGACCATGTCTCACGTAACGGACGTTACATGCGCTCCCCCGCGGCACAACATCTTCGTCGCAGATGCCTTGACATCCGCGCCTCGCATGTCATAGGTTCGCTTTCGCCCCGGGGCTTCTGTCACTGGGGGCATCGGCAACACGCTGACGATCAGCTGGCGAGCCAGCATCGCGCCGGAACGAGCGGCCACAGCCATCGGAGTACAACGTGGACATCAACCTAACTGACGCCCGTAGGCGGTTGGACGTCGCTCCAACGTCCGGCCGGTCGGTTGCCGTGCCGAACGTATCTCCACAGACGCCGGCTCGGGTCTCGGTGTCACCTATGTGCGGCGACGACACGCAAGGAAGAACGCGAGTGGTGTTGGTACGTCCCGGCGCGGGTGCTGCGAGCGACTGAGCGTGTAACTGCGAGAAAGCGAAGCGGTGTGTATGCAAGAGGAAAAGCTCACCATCCCGCCTAGATCCGTGGACGTTACCCGTCCGCTCGCCACTCACGAGCGCCTGCGTCGCTTGATCACGGCCATCCTCTTGGTGTGCGTGGCCTCCGCAATAGCTGCGTCGCCGTCTGGCGCGACACAGGCGACCCCGTACTTGGACGACATCGCAGCGACCCTGCGGGCAAGCTCCCCTGGCACGGAGGGGAAAATATGGTGGGTCTCGAAACACAGCAGCCTCCCGCCGGGCTGGCTGCTCCAGACCCCGAACTGCTGGGCCCAGTTGCAATGCAGCCAGCCGCCCCCTGGGGGAGCCGCGATCCTGCAACGGATGGCCTACTTGATCTCTACCGCGCGCGAGAGTGTCGATTTCGCTGAGCTGTACGAGCTTTCGCTCACCGACGGTGGGCCGGAAGGTCACTTTCTGGATGCCATCATTCGAGGGCTGCGCCAGGGCCATGAGAACCACCCAAAACAGGAACCAGTCGTGCGTGTCCTGATCGGCAAGTTTCCCGCCGGGTTCTACTCCGCCGACGCATTTGCCCGGACTCTGGAACGACACGTCGGGCCGTGGCTGAAGGTGCAGTCGGCCTCTATGCGCACCGGACTTACGTCATGGAATCACGCCAAGGTTCTGGACGTCGATGGGCGAGCAGCGATCGTTGGCGGTATGAACTACTGGAACGACAACTACCTCCAGAGCGCGAATCCGGTCAATGATCTGTCAATAGAGGTGGAGGGCCAGGCCGCAACTGACGTGTCGCGCTACGACGACGTCCTATGGACCTGGACGTGTGACCACCGCCACGGCTTCCACACCGACGTCACGCTCCTCAATCTGCGCGACTGCGTAAAGATCGCCAAGACGCACTCGCCGCTCCCCAAGGGGACCGTGCCGATGCTGGTCCTCGGACACCTCGGTAACGGGATAAGCGTTCCAGGCGAGCCCTACGATAGGCAGTCTGCGCCGTTCGCCCGCCCGCCACTGCACGGCAACAAGTGCGCAGCCTTCCAGCACGACGCCTCTGAGACCAACGACAGCCGGGCGTATGAGTACCGGAACCCGGGAGAGGCGGCAGTCCGCGCCCTGATCCAGCGAGCCCATAGATCGATCTTCATCTCACAGCAGGATCTCCTCTCGTGCCTGCCGAAGCCACTCGTCGCGACTGAGGCAAAGTTCGACGAGCGCCTGTTCGCGATACTCGCGAGCAAGATCGTGGCCGGCGTGCCAATCACGATTGTGCTATCCGCGGGTGGCGGCGGCGCGGCAGGGTATAGCAACGGCTGGACGCTCAATGACCTTGCGAAAATCCTCCAGCAGGCACTTGAGGTCGACTCCCACATTCCAGCCGCACAGGCGCGAGCAAAGCTCTGCCAGGACGTGGGCCTCGCAGCGCTCCGTAACGGCCCCCGGGCGACATGGGCGAACGGCAAGCCGTTCTCCAATCACGCCAAGCTGGTCGCCGTCGACGACGAGGCATTCTACATCGGTTCGCAGAACCTCTATCCAGGGCGGCTTCAGGAGCTCGGCGTGATTGTCGAGGATAGAGCTGCCTCGAGGGAACTGGACTTCGCTTATCTCCACCCGATGTGGGACTGGTCAAAGCGCGATGCGCTGATCAACCCGGCCACGAAGAAATGTGGCGTATGAGGATGACTGAGAGGAGAGGGCGATGGCTCTGAGGGTCGGGCAGGTTGGCGCGCGGGAGTCGCATGTGGACGCGCGGGCGCGTGACATCGAGGCGCAGATAACCGACGAGGAGCGCCTCTACGGACGCATGCCGCACAGGCGACGCGTTCGCCTATCCCGTTTTCGCTCCGGGGTGCTCGTCTTCGCGCTAGTCGGCGCGTGGCTGACACCAGTTGCTGCGCCGCCGGCGGCCCTGGCGGCACAGATCACTCACATATTCAACTACACGGGTGCAATGCATAACTGGACGGTCCCCGCTGGCGTGCACCTGGCGCACTTCGATGTGCGAGGCGCCCAGGGTGGCGGCAACGACGTTTTCGGGATCCCGGTCATCAAGGGCGGCGAGGGGGGGCGCACCGTCGCGGAGATCAGGGTGATTCCGGGCGAGGTGATCCACATCTTCGTCGGCGGCAAGGGCGGTGACGGCGGCACCTGCCCCCACCGCATAGTTTCTCCTCCCCCCGCCGAACAATCCCGTGGGGGCTTCAACGGCGGGGGTAACGGCGGCGGGTGTAACCACGGGGGGTCTGGCGGCGGGGGCGGCGGCGGAGCGTCCGACATCCGCGTCGAGGGCACGCACTTGACCAACCGCATCATCGTCGCCGGTGGGGGCGGTGGTTCGTCGGAGAAGCTGTACGTGCCGTGCGGGTTCTCGGTCGGTGGTGGTGGTGGTGGGCACGAAGGAGCACACGGGGTCGCCGCGGTGCACGGATGCATTGGGGGGACCGGCGGCACCAGGACCAGCGGCGGTGCCCAGGCTGACTACCCCGAGGGCCGCGGAAGCCTAGGGTTCGGGGGAACGGGCAAGTTGGGCCAATACCAGTCAGCCTGCGGCGGCGGCGGCGGCGGTGGCTACTACGGCGGCGGCGGCGGTTGGCTCGGGGCCGGTGGTGGCGGCGGGAGCGGGTTCGGGCCGCGCGTGGATTTCCCCCCCGTGAAGTTCTATACCGGAGTGCACAAAGGCAACGGGCAGGTCGTCGTCACGTGGCACCAACCGGACTAGCAACATCGCCGAGCACAACAGGTAGCAGTACGTCACGCTCGACAACCTCAACGGCATCCTTGTCGTGTATCGCATTCGCCCCGACGGTCAGCTGAAGCGTCTATGTCGCTGGCCGTCGGCGCTGGGGGAGCGATGATCAATAGGGTCGCGATTCCTCATGGCCTTGGCGGATGTTGGCGCTCACGGGGTATCGTCGTGAACGAGGAGGTTCCTGCGTGAGTTATGTCGGGACGAGCGAGGGTGCTGGGAGCCGCCGGTGGGCGGCGGTCGCGGCGTCGGTCAGGTAGGCCAGCGGCGAGCGGTGTTGCAGGCGGCAGGTCTCGCGGATGGATTGGATGCGTTCGATCCAGCGGCTGCCCTGCTCGCACTGGGTGCCGCCTTGAAGGCGGCGCATCAGGACGGCGTGTCTGACGGCGCGCTCGGCGGCGTTGTTCGTCGGGTCGATCTGGAGGTCGGGAACGTCGCAGAAGGTCCACAGCGCGTCGTACTCCTCCAACAGTCCGGCGGCGAAGTTCGCTGTCTTGGTGTGGTGGCCGGTGGCGCATTGCTCGAGCAGTACACGGATCTGCGCTCGCGGCGGCGCCAGCTGGTCACTGAGCCAGTCCGGGTCGTGGCCGTCGGTCAGGAACTCTCGGTGGATAGCGATCACTTCGCGCGCGAGCTTGACGAGTTGTGTGCCGCGGCGGCCGGCCGCCCCGGTGCGCTGGGAGACCTCGACCAGCTGGCGAATGACGTGGCACCAGCAAAGTTGTTGTTGGAGGACGTCGAGGAAGTGATAGCCGGTGTACCGGTCGCTGATCACGAACCCGCCGAACTCATCGCCCAGCAGCGCCTTTGCCGCCTTTTGGGACCGGGTCGGGTCGATTCGAAAACACGCCACCAGCGCCGACGCCGCGACCCACAGCCACTGCTGAGCTCCCTGAAGGCGCCACGTCGTCTCGTCCATATGCACGGCCTCGGCCTTGCGGATCGCGTCCCGCAGCTCAGCCCACGGATCGGCGAGGATCGCGCTCATCCGCATGATCGCGTTGTCGATCGACCCCGTCGATGCCGGGATCCGGAACACCTCAACGACCGTCTGACGGACCTGGTCACGCGAGAGCCTAAACACGCCGGCGAGCATCGCGATATGCGCATCGATACGCGGCCCGAACCCCGACAGGGCACCCGCCGACAGCTGCGCGAGCGTCGCCTTCTGACACGCCGGGCAGCGCAACCGCAGCCGGGCGTGCTCGAACACCAGCGGGCGGATCACCGGCAACTCGAACTGCTGATGGCACACCGGATCGCCGACCCGCTCCTCGCTGCCGTCAAACACATGCCCGCAACCGCAACAGTCAGGCAGATGCGCGACCCGCTTGTCCAGCCGCTCGGGCGCGACCAGCTCCCGGGTCTTGCCCTGATGCCCCGGCTGGCCGCCGGACTTGCGCATCGAGCGCTTGTACGCCTCCCGCGCCAACCGGCGACGCTCGGCCCGAGACGCCGGCGGATCCGACGACGGCGGCTTGTCGCTATTCCCCGAGTTCTGGCCAAGGCGACGCTCGAGCTCCTCGACCCGCTCACGCAGCAGCACGACCTCGTCAAGCAACGCCAGCACCAGCTGCCCCGCCGGCTCCCCGCCCGCCAACCCGATCGCCTCTACCTCGTCACGCCGCACGCACGCAAAATTCCATGCAACACGCAGGAACCCTGCTCACAACCACGACACCCCCCTGAACGCCTACTGGCGGATCGTGCCTGGCGGGTGGAGGCGAGCGAGCTGGTCATCGCCACGTCGGCGGCTCGGCTCATCACGCGCCCACCGGTTCCTCTCGCGCTGCTTTCTCGCCTCGGCATTCGCGCGCCCCTTGCGCTGGATTCGCTCGAACACAGGCCTGAGCCTACCCGCGAGGCGATCAGACCCTCACGATTGCCAGCGTGATCACAACCAGGATCCCGAGCGCGACCAGCGCAATGAGGGCGCAAAACAGCGTCCACACCAGCTTGCCGGTGATCACGATCACGTCGTCGATCGCCCCGCCGATCGACGACGGCTGGTCCCGATCGGCCACCGCCAGATCTTCCGCTTGAGGCGTATAGGAGTAGTCCGCGGCCGTCGACGTGGGCGTCCGGTCGCGCCGCTCCGCTAACGAAGGCTGCGCGTCGCTGGCGATCGCTTCGTCGCCTAAGCGATGGCGCGGTCGAACCCGCTCGCCAGGTCAACGCGACCGTCAGGCTGGCCGATGTGGCGCGATTGGTCCCCGTCGGAAGCGATCGTCATGCTCGGTGCCGAGCGGGTCCGATCCGGACGGCTCCGTCGCCCAAGCACTCGCCAGCCGCGGGTCGGCCGGCTTGTGATCGGAGAGCAAGGCACCGACTGACGCGGATGTCGCCCGGAGCTATACCCAGAAGTTGTGGATGCGTGTGAAGAGGAAGGCGGCGTACCTTCCCGGTTGACGAAGACCGAAGCCGGCGATGGCCGGCAGGAAGGCACGCCATGTCAGATGTTCGCAGGCTCCCCGCCGGGGAGGACAACGAGGGTCGGGTCACGCTCGATGATCTCGCGCGGGAGGGAGCGCGTCGGATGATCGCTGCGGCGCTCGAGGCCGAGGTCGACGAGTACGTCTGCACGTTCGTGGACGAGGTCGATGAGGACGGCAAGCGGGTGGTGGTCCGCAATGGTCGTGCGCGGGAGCGGCGGCTGACCGTGGGCTCGGGTACGGTCCCGATCCGGGCGCCGCGGGTCAACGACAAGCGCGTCGACGAGGAGACCGGTGAGCGCAAGCGGTTCAGCTCGCGGATCCTGCCGGCGTACGCGCGGCGGTCGCCGAAGGTGACCGAGGTGCTGCCGATCCTGTATCTGCACGGCCTCTCGACCGGGGATTTCGGGCCGGCGCTCAGGGATCTGTTGGGCGAGGACGCCTCGGGTCTGTCGTCGAGCTCGATCCAGCGGCTGACCGAGACCTGGCAGGCCGAGCACGCCGCGTTCCGCACGCGGGAGCTGCGGTTTCACCGCTACGCGTATCTGTTCGTCGACGGCGTGAACGTCAGCGTGCGGCTGGGCGAGGATCCCAAGCTGTGCCTGCTGGTTGTGATCGGCGTCCGCGAGGACGGGCAGAAGGAGCTGCTCGCGGTGGAGGATGGCTACCGCGAATCCGAGGACTCCTGGGCGGCCGTGTTCCGCGATCTGCGCGACCGTGGCATGAACGAGCCGAAGCTGGTGACCGGCGACGGCGCGCTCGGCGCGTGGGCCGCGCTGCGCAACGTATTCCCCGGCGCCAGGGAGCAACGCTGCTGGGTTCACAAGACAGCGAACGTCCTCGACGCGCTCCCCAAGCGCCTGCAACCAAGGGCGAAGACGCTGCTGCACGAGATGGCCGAGGCGCCCACACGCGCGGATGCTCGCAAGGCGCTGGAGCGCTTCCGGGACGAGTTCGACGCGAAGTACCCGAAGGCCGTTGCGAAGCTCGACAAGGACTGGGACGCGCTGACCGCGTTCTACGACTTCCCCGCCGAGCACTGGCGGCATCTACGCACCACGAACCCGATCGAGAGCAGCTTCGCAACCGTCAAGCTCCGCACCAAGGTCACCAAGGGCGCAGGCTCCAAGAAGGCCGCGCTCGCGATGGCCTACAAGCTCCTGGACGCCGCCCAGGAGCGCTGGCGGCGGTTCAACGGCCACGAGCTCGTCACCGACGTGCTCGACGGCGTGAAGTTCAAGGACGGCATCAAGGTCACAGACGACGACACCACGACGGACGAGGAGGTCGCCGCCTGATGCTTCACCTTCTCATCCACAACTCTTGACAATTGCTCCTGTCGCCCGGGACCGTCTGCTTGCTCGTCGGACTCGCAGCGCTTCCTCGCAGACTTGCGCCCCGTGCCGAAGCGGCCGCGCGACGGCGCTGCGGGAGGACACGAGCAATCTCAATCAACGTGGTCGACCCGGATGCTCACACGCCGTGCCCGCTCGGGGATGACGGGATGGTGCGGTCTTATAGCGCCTTTGCGCGCGATGGCCAGGCTTTCAATGACGCTGGTAGCCAGCAGTCTGGTCAGGCTAATGCGGCAATATTCTTCGAGTCGTGTCAAAGCCCTTCCGGGTTGACGATCCTTTGTCCGGACCGTCGGTTGAACAAGCACGGGAGTCGTTCAACTACTGGTGCGAGCGCGCCCGCGGCCTGCCTGTTCACCGGTGGAGGCAGCGCCGGGAGGCGCGTGCGATGGCGCGACGTTGGTGTGAGCGGCTGCGGCGGGCGTGGAGAGAGCGTTACGGTTCCGGCGTCTTGGGTGCCCTGCTCGCCTTCCTCAACGATGGGCCGATGCCGCGTGCTCCGGCTCCCCTGGGGCAACGAATCGCGGCGATCCTCTTCGTCTTGGTGGTGGTGGCGATCATCGCGAGCGTGAGCTTCATCCTGCTGCTCGCCGGCGCCTCAGGAGCGTAGCGCTCGCCGATCTGCCGCGCTGGGGGGTTTTGCCTTGCTGGGACAGATCGCCTAGGCTCGTCGATGCCATGCAAGGGCAAGCTCCGAATGCTGGGCGGTTACCGATCACGGGCCAGGAGCGTCGACGCGCGCTGCGTCGGCTCAGGCGGAGCTGGCAGGACTCGCGCCCTCTCGTGCTGGCGATCGCCACTGTGGTCACCGTCGCCCTTGGAGCATGGGGCTGGGCGCGGGTGTCGAAAGACTACGGGTGGACTGACATCGCGTACCGGGTCCCGCGGCTGTTTGCCTTTACGGGTGGTGACGTCCCTCCGCCGGTCCCGTGGCAGCTCGACGTGGCTCGGTTTCTCGCCCCGCTTCTCGCGGGGTACGCGGCGATGCGCGGGTTAACTCTGCTCCTTCGCCGACAGACGACCGCGCTGCGGTTGCATTTGATCACGCGGCGGCACGTATTGGTTTGCGGCCTCGGGCGCGTCGGCTTCCGGTTGGCGGCGACGTTGCACGAGCGTGGCTTCGTCGTCGCCGTGATCGAGAGCGACGACTCGAACGAGTCGATGGCCGGCTGCGCGCAGCGGGCTATCCCAGTGGTCATCGGCGACGCGAGCGATTCCGCGATCCAGACGAGGGCGGCGGTGCGGCGCGCTTCGCACGTGGTCGCGTGCTGCGGAGAGGACGCGGTGAACCTCGATGTGCTGGGGGCGATGCGTGCCGCCTGTGCGCAAAGCGCGGGGGCCGCGACCGCTCACGTGCAGATCAGGGACCACACGCTTTGGCGTCGGCTCGAGGCCGCCGCTCTGGCGGAGATCGACAGCAGCCGCGTCCGAACGGAGTTCTTCAGCCTTCATGACCTCCTCGCGCGCGCGTTGGTCGCGCACCGCCTGTCGCCCTGGAAGACCCCACATGATCGTCCACTGCGGGTATTGGTGATGGGAGAGCCTCGGCTGCTGGCGCGCGTTTGCGCGCACGTCGCGCTGCGAGCGGCGATGGATGAGTGCGCACTAGACCTCGTCATTGCGCCCGCGGCGGCCCTTGCCGACGCGGAAGCGCTCGAGCCTGGTCTCCACCTCGCCGACCGCGTACGGGCGTGGCAGAAGACGCCCAGCCGCGCGGTCGCCTCCGATGGCATGTTGCCCGAGCCGATCGACCGGGCATTCATTTGTATCCCGGATGAAGGGTCATCGCTCGCGGAGGCGCTAACGCTAACTGCGTTAGGACCGAACACCAGCGTGACCGTTCTCGCCGCCAGCGGGGCGCTCGCCGCAGAGCGTGGAGCGCTGCGAGACGGCCAGCGGATAGAGCTGTTCGATGCCGACAGTTCGGTTCTCGGCGAGAGCCTGCTCCGCGACACCACCGTGGAGACCCTGGCCAGGGCGCGCCATCAACAGTACGTGCGCGAGGCGTACGCCCGCGGCGACGCGGGTGGAAATCCCGCGGCGGTCCCCTGGGAAGAGCTGGACGAAGGGTTGAAGGACGCCAACCGCCGGTTCGCCGACGCGATTGGGCTGAAGCTGCGTAAGCTCGGCCTCCGGCTGGTGCCCCTTAGCCTCAGAGATCTTGGTTCGCTTGGGCCGCCGGTAGACGGCGCGATACTAGAGGGGATGGCCCGGCTCGAGCACGAGCGCTGGGTAGCGGAGCGGCTGGACGCAGGCTGGCGCCGCACTGCGGGGCACAAGGATCCCGATCGTCGGCTTCACCCCTCGCTGGTCGGATGGGACGAGTTGTCCGAGAACGAACGAGAGAAGGATCGCAACGCGATCCGCGGTGTGCGCAAGCTGCTGGCTGCCGCCGGTTACACGACGGGACCGACTCAAGCGCCGCATACGGTCGAATCCGGGATTAGCGGAACATCACCTAATAGTCCAGCGCCGGCGCGCAGTTCGCCCACGAACGCGTGAGGCTTGTGCGCAGCATCGGTTCCTTTGCTCTGGCGGCTACTGGAGTTCGACGGTTAAGTATTCGGTATTCGGTAAGCAACCGGACCTACAATTCTGGCGGCGATGTGGGGGCCGAGGGATTGACCGCGAGGGTGGCGAGATGAGCGATTCGCCGTCGACGGCCGCGCCGCAGTTCAGAGTGTTCATCAACTACCGGCGCGATGACAGTGATGCGGCGGCATTGCTCCTTTACGACCGGCTGGTTCGGCACTTAGGCGCGGAAAACGTGTTTCTCGACGTCAAAGCGCTCGAGGTTGGCTCGCGGTGGTTGGAGGAGATCAAGTCGCACGGCGTAGCCGGGACGGTGTTCCTCTCGCTGATCGGCCGTGGGTGGCTCGCCAGCTTGAAGGAGCGCCAGCGCGACACGGAGGGGCCCCCGGATTTCGTTGCGCTCGAGCTCGAGCTCGCCCTGAGTCGCTGGCCCGGCAGGGTCATTCCCGTTCTGGTGGGCGGTGCGACAATGCCTCCCGCGGTGGAGCTGCCGAGGCCTATTCGAGCGCTCGCCGGCCATCACGCCATGGAGTTGCGTCACGCCTCCTTCGACCAGGACGTGACGCACCTGCTCGCGACGCTCGACGCGATTGCGAGCGGGACCAATCCGGACATGGGCGTCAGCGCCAGCAAGACGGCCCCTGGGGGCGACGTGGGAGCATCCGCTCGGCAGCGCGAGGATCACAGTCCGAATCGCGCGAGCGCGCGGGCGAGGATTGCATCTGCGGACGTAGCCCATTTCGAGACCGTCCTCGGGTGCATGGTCGAGGAAGGAACAGTGGTGCCCGTGCTGGGATCGGGCTTATGGGGGGCGCTTCCGGACTCTGGCCCGCTGGCCGCGTATCTCGCCGATACGTTCCGGCTTCGCTCGGCGTCGCAAGATCTTGCCGCGGTCGCCCAGCACGTTGCCGTGGCAAAGGGCCCGTCGTTTCTCTTCCGGGCGATGAGGGACATCCTCGCACGGGAGCCGGAGCCGAACGATGTGCACGCGTTTCTGGCGCGATTCCCGGGCCGGCTCGCGGCGATGGGGCTGCCCCCGCGCTACCAGATGATCGTCACCACGAATTACGACACCGCCCTCGAGCGCGCGTTCGGGTCGATTGGCGAGCCGAACGACCTCGCGGTCTTCCTCGCGAGCGGCCCGGACAAAGGGAAGTTCATCCACGTCCCCTGGAGCGGAGAGTCACGACTCATCGCCGAGCCGAGCAGGTATCGCGGATTCCCGATCGATCCCTTCGACGAGCTCGAGCGCACGCTGATCGTGAAGGTCCACGGCGCGGCGGACGGAGGCGAAGGCGATTACCGGTGGGACCGAAACTACGTGCTGACCGAAGATCACTACATCGACTACCTCCTGACCGACCAGATCGGCAGCGTGATCCCGCTCCAGATCCTCAACAAGCTGACGAGCAGCCACTGCCTGTTTCTGGGCTACGCGATGCGCGACTGGAGCTTGCGCGTGTTCCTAAAGCGGGTCTGGCACGGAAGCCCGTTGGAGGACAAATCATGGGCGATCGAGCGCGACCCAGATGCGCTGGAGAAGGACTTCTGGAACGCGCTGCACGTCGAGCTGCTGGCGGCGGCACCCGACGCGTACACACGTGACCTCAACGACCGCCTGGCGGGGTGGCGCGGGGGCGGCGCCTAACATGGATCGCGGGTGCTCGACCCGGCGGTCGGATTCGGGCGTGCGCACGCCGTACGTTGGGTTGAGCTCCTACACGGAGGCTGATTCCGAATGGTTCTTCGGCCGCGACGAGGAATGCCACACGATCATCTCCAACCTGCGCGCCGCCAGGTTGACGATTCTCTACGCGCCTAGCGGGGTCGGAAAAAGCTCGCTGTTGCGGGCAGGCGTTTCCCGGGAGATCGGGGAGCTCGCGCGCCGGCGAATGGCCGAGCGAGGCTCGCCCCGCTACATCCCGGTCGTCTTCAGCGAGTGGAAGGACGATCCGGTCGAGGCGTTGATCGGCGCGCTCGCGCAGGCAGTCGAACCGTTCCGCTCGGCTGGCGCGAGCGCGCCGCCTGCGGATAGCCGGCTCGACGCCGCGATAGAGTTCGCGTCGGCTGGCACCGAAGCGAGGCTGCTGATCATCCTCGACCAGTTCGAGGAGTACCTGTTGTATCGCGTGGGAGAGCTCGCGAGCAGGACGTTCGCCGACGAGCTGGCGCGTTGCGTCAACCGTGAGGACTTGCGCGCGAACTTCCTGATCGCGATCCGTGAGGATGGATACCCCGGGCTCGGCGACCTGTTCGCGGGAAGGATCCCGCACGTCTACGGCAATTACCTGCAACTCGAGTACCTCGACCGCGACCCGGCGCGGCAGTCGATCATCGGACCGATCGAGCACTTCAACCGCCTGTACGCCGGTGACGAGCCAATCGCGATCGAGCCGGAACTCGTGGAGGCCGTCCTCGACCAGGTGAGAACGGGTGAGGTCGTGATCGGGCAAGCCGGTCGAGGAGCTGTCGAAAGCAGCAACGGTGCCTCCCTTCATCGCGAACAGATCGAGACTCCGTACCTCCAGCTCGTGATGACCTCGCTCTGGACGCGCGAACGGGAGCTGGGATCATGCGTCCTGCGGCTTGCCACGCTGGAGGAGCTCGGTGGGGCCGACGAGATCGTGCGCACGCACCTCGACGGTGCGCTCGACGCGCTTCCACAGGACGAGCGCGAGGCAGCTCTGGAGCTTTTTCGCTATCTCGTTACCCCGTCTGGAACGAAGATCGTCTACGCAGCGTCCGATCTGGCGCAGACGATCGACTGGCCCGAGGCGAGCGTGACCAGCCTGCTGGCGAAGCTCGCACGCGGCGGCACCAGGATCGTTCGCCATGTCCCGCCTCCGGCAGGCAAGAGCCAGCCCGACGACCGCTACGAGATCTTCCACGACGTGCTCGGCCCTGCGATCGTCGACTGGCGCCGGCGCGAGGTCGAGCAGCGCCGGCAAGCGGAAGCCGCGCGAGAGCGCGAACGGCTGCAACAGGAGAAACGCGAGGCCGACGAGCGCGCGCGTCGGGAGCGCCGGAATGCGCGTGCGTTCCGTGGCCTCGCGGTGGTGGCGCTGATGCTGCTGGCGGTCGCGATCGTGGCCTTCGTGCTCGCACGGCGCGAGACAGACCAGGCACAGCGTGCACAGGCGGCATCGCTCTCGCGCGAACTCGCCGCGCAAGCGCTCACCGATCTCCGCAACGGACCCCTCGATCAAGGAGTATTGCTAAGCCTCGAGGCGTATCGGCTGGCACCGACAACCGATGCTCGTGGGAGCATCATCGACGCGGTCGATGCGACGCATGGCATGGTCCGATACGCCACCGATCCGGCGTCGATCACCGGCGTCGCGTTCAGCCCGAACGGCAAGATAATCGCGTACGAGGCCGGTAATGCCGTCGTTTTGTCTGACGTCCAGACGCAGCGCCGAGTACGAATCCTCCGAGGAAATGCGCCGCTCGCTTCCGAGGCGGTTGCATTCAGTCCTGATGGAAGTGCGCTTGCGACTGGCACCATGAATGGCAACGTCATTGTGTGGGATCCCAGCACGGGCGCGCGCCGGTACATGCTGACGGGCATGACGGGCTCGGTATCAGGCGTCGCATTCAGTCCGGACGGGAAAACACTGGCAGCCAGTGGTCAAGCTCAGACGGTCCTGTGGGATGTCGGAACCGGACGGCGTTTGCGCACACTCCCTGACGGGGGCCCCAGCGTTGCATTCAACCCGGACGGTCGCGTCCTCGCCACGGCGCCATTCCTTGACCGCATCGTCTTGTGGGATCCCAACACTGGCCGAAGGCTGCGCACGCTTACGGGACTGCGGTCGAGGGAGCGCGATTTCGTCGTGAGCCTGGCGTTCAGCCCCAACGGAAAGCTGATCGCGTCCGGACAGTACCAGGGGACCGTGACCCTCTGGGATGCCACCACAGGGAAGCGGCTACGCACACTAAGCGGTCATACGAGCACGGTCGAGAGGGTCGCGTTCAGCCCCGACGGGACCACGCTCACGTCGAGCAGCGCCGACGGCAAGATCATCCTGTGGAGCGCCGGCACAGGGGAGCGGCTCTACACACTCCACGGGCACACCGGCACTGTCTGGAGCGTCGCGTTCAGCCCCGACGGCAAAACGCTGGCGTCCGGAGGCGACGACCATGCACTTATTCTATGGGACGCTCACATAGCGCGAGCCCCGAGCACGCTTCGCGGTGACGCTCCGATCAACAGCGTCGCGTTCAGCCCTGATGGGCATACAATCGCGTTCGGTACCTACTATAACGGCACCGGCTTCATGTACGATGCAGGTACCGGGCGCCGGATACGCCTGCTTGGTGGTGACACCGATTCCGCCGCCTACGTCGCGTTCAGCCCAGACGGACGCACACTCGCGTTCGACGACGGGAACGGCAGCGTCATCCTGAATGCGAGGACTGGGCAGACGCTACGCACGCTGTCGGGCTTCGCGCCCTTCGCGTTCGGCCCTGACGGAAAGACCCTGGCCGCCGTCGACGCCACATCGCCCGTGCTACTTTTCAACGTCGCGACCGGGAAGCTCGTACGGACGCTGAACACAGCTTCGGACAACATCTACAGTGTCGCTTTCAGCCCTGATGGAACGCTGATCGCCGCCGGTGGCGACGGCAACAGCGTGGAGGTGTGGAACGCGGTCACCGGCAATCGCCAATTCACATCGATCAACAACACGGATGACGGTGTTGAAAGTGTGACGTTCAGTCCGAAGGGCCGGCTGCTCGCTTCAGGCAGCGACGACCAGACGGTCATCCGATGGGAGCCGAAGACGGGAAAGCAGGTCGGCGAGGTGCTGCGCGGTCACACAAAGGGAGTGTCCGACATCACGTTCAGTCCAGACGGCAAAACACTCGCGTCGAGCAGCGACGACGGCACGATCCTCCTGTGGGACCCAGCCACCGGACGGCAACTCGGGGATCCGCTCCGCGCGGGCCACACCGACAGCATCAACAGCGTTACGTTCAGCCCAGACGGTGAAACGCTAGCATCCGGCGGCGACGACGGAATCGTCACGTTTCTCGGACCCCTTCCCACCGACCGTGACACCAGTTTAGTCGACGCTCGGCTGTGTAGCGTGGTGCGCCGAGACCTGACCCGCTCCGAATGGAACGAGTTCTTGCCAGGCCAGTCGTACCACCAGAGCTGTCCCCGATAGGTGATCCGTGCGCTGCTGCTCGTAATCACGGAGGGCAGCCGGAGAAGATCAAGGCCCGCCCGGATCGGGATGCCGAAATCTACTACGCACGAGGTAGTTGGTGTGCGCTCGGCGACGACGGCATCAGGGCTGCAATAGCTGGCGAAGCGAGCAGCTCGCCGACGATCCCTTTCGTCACTTTGCCCACCTACGGTCCGACGAGCGCATCGGCGACATCTCGATAGTTGCGCGCGCCGGACGTCGAGCGTCCAAGCAGGCCGCAGCGGCGTCGACGAGGACCGGCTCTGCGTAGGCAGATCGCGAAATCTGCATGCCGTTGCGCCCGCCTCGCTTTCGGCGAGCTGCGCGGTCACGCGGCTCGCCGGGACGGGCCCGGTGTGGCCGGTTTTGTCCGGAGGCAGCAGTCCGGGCGATGCCCGCAGGGCTGCTGCTCTTGTGCTTGCTATTCAGGAGTTCGTGGCTAACGGTGGAGGGTGGCGGCCAGGTCGGCGCCGCCGGAGTGCTGCATCGCCGGGGCGGACGGGCAGCTGTGGCCGTGTCGGTCGGCGTGGCTGTTGGCGTTTGTCAATGGCCATCGGTTTCTCCCCAAGTACGGCCATCGGTTCTCCCCACCGGCGGCCATCTTTTCTCCCCGCTGGTGGCCATGAGTTCTCCCCACGACCGGGTGGGAGAGCGACCGTCGTCGCGGGGGCCGAGCCGGGAGGGCGAGGCGCCGCGGCGATGGTCGCTTAAAGTCCGTCTCAGGTCAGGGGCCTCACCCCCTTGCCGGCGGTCGCCTGGGCGAGTCGGTAGCTGTCGGTGCCGTCGGTGATCAGCACGTGCGCGTGATGCAGCAGCCGCTCGACCGTCGCGGTCGCGAGCGTCTTGGGCATCAGCTCGTCAAACCCAACTGCTCTTGGCACACGTTCGTGGGGGTCGGATAACGCCAGGAGCAGCGCTCTTTCTGCTGTCCGAGCGAGTCCATAGTTTTCAAGGTGCTGGCAGCGTTTGTGAGGCGCTGCCTTCATCTTTGAGGCAACCTGGAGGTGTGCGACTTTGACCGGGAGAAGGCTGCGGGTGGTGGAGGGAGCGGGCGGGCTCGTCGGAGCGGAGGCCGTAGGCCGACGCGCCGACGGGCCTGCCCGCTGCGCGTCTGATCCGGGGGTCTTCCAGCAGGAGTGCATCGACGCGTTCGTGGGCTCGCAGGTCGCGCAGGGGTTCTCGCAGATCACGATCGAGAACGGCACCGGCGTGTTGGAGCGGTTCTTGGCGCTGGCGGGCAAGCCCGCGTGGGAGATCACCGCGGATGACGTCGACCGCGTGATCGCCGCGCTGGTGAAGCGCGGGGTGACACAGACCACGCGGCGTGGATATTGTGCAGGCGTTCCGCTGGTTCTTCGGCTTCCTGGCGGCGCGCAAGGCGGTGGAGATCGAGGCGCTGTTCGGCTGCCGGCTGCGCGATCCGCTTGATCGGTTCAACAGCGCTCGGCACGTCTCCTCGGAGACGCCGGGGCTGGTGCCGCCGCCGACCGTCGAGCGGGTCGAGATGTTCTTTGGTTTTCTGCGCGGGCGGCTGGAGAGCGCGCGCAAGTGGGCGCCGGCGGCGCGCGACTATGCGCTGTTCCGGACCCTGTATCACGCCGGGCTGCGCGCACAGGAGGCCGCCGGTCTGGAGATCCGCGATGTCCACTTCAACCGCGGGCCGTTCGGGAAGGTGCACGTCCGGCTGGGGAAGGGCGCGCGCGGGTCGGGCCCGCGGCCGCGGTGGGTGCCGATGCTCGACCAGCTCGATGAGCTGCTGCGCTGGTATCTGACCGAGGCGCGTCCCCGGTTTCGGGAGAAGGGGCCGGTGCTGTTCTGCGATGAGTCGGGCGGGGTGATGGCGTTCGGGACGATCCGCAACCGGCTGGCATATCTTCAGCAGCTCGAGGGCGCGCCTGTGGAGGAGCGGTTCTCGCCGCACGCGTTGCGGCGGGCGTGCGCGACGCGTAACTATGAGCGGGGCGTGGACCTGGTCGCGATCCAGCAGATGCTCGGCCACTGGCACGTCGGCACCACGATGCGCTATGTGCAGCCGTCCTCGACGTTTGTCGAGGACGCGTATGTGCGCGCGGTCTCCGACACGCTGGCCGAGCTCGAGCGAGAAGAGGAGGAGTGACGGATGGAGGTGCGCTGGAAGCTGCGGATGGCCGCCGCGCAACGCGAGATCTGGACCGGAGCGCAGCTGCGCCGGCTGCTGGCCGAGCGCGCCGGGGTTGAGATGTCGGCCGCGTCGGTGTCGGCGCTGATGCGCCAGGCGCCCAAGCAGCTCAAGCTCTCAACCCTGGCCGCGTTGTGCGTGGCGCTTGACTGCCAGCCCTCGGACCTGATCGAGATCGACACCACCCCGGTCGCCAAGCCCGCCAGCCGCTCCAAGCCTGCCGGGGAACGCGCAGCGCGCGGACAGCGAAGCTCGCGGACCCCGCCCCCGTTCTGATGCGGGGCGTGTGCGCCGACTGCGGCCACGACGGGAAGCTGCACGCGCGCGGACGCTGCACTCCTTGCTATTGGCGCGCCAAGCACGACGCCGCCAAGGAAGTCTGCCCCGGTTGCGGCGAGCGGTGGCGGCTTCGCCCAACCCCGCAGGGGCCGCGCTGTCATCGCTGCATCCGTCGCGCCCGCCCGCGCAAGCAGCCCACACCGCGGCGTTGTCGGCGCTGCGGCCAGGTGCGCCGCCACGCCGCTCACGGCCTGTGCAACGCCTGCTATCAGCGCGACGCGGTGAGGGTCGGCGGGTGGATCCAAGGCGCCGAGGAGCGGCTTGGGGAGCTTTGCCCGGACTGGTTCGGCGCGTTCGCTGGCTGGCTGCTGGAGCGCTCGGCAACCGGCGTCAGTCTGCGACACCTGCGCCGAGTGGAACGTGCGCTCAACGTCGGCGTCGAGCGGCCGGCCGCGCTGATCGCCGCCGTCTCAGACGGCGGGCGTTCGGGCCGCAGCCCGGGAGATACCGCCCGGCTGCTCGAGGCGTTTCTTGTCCACCGGGGGCTGGTGCTCGCCAGCGACGAGCGGGGCCGCCTCGCGCGTGGTCGACGCGCGCGGCGGATCGAGCGCTGCCCGCTGCCGTTGCGCCCTGCCGCCGAGCGATACGCAGCATGGCTGCTGTCCGGTCGTGAGCGCGCCCGCCGGGTCGGCGAACAGCCACTGACAGATCACACCATTGAGCAGCGGCTCGCGGTCCTCGCCGCGCTCGCCGCGCGGCTTGACCGCGACGGCGTGTGCGACTGGGCGACCTGCTCTCGCACGCACATCGAGGCTTTCCTCGCCACCGGCCGCGATCGCGGCTTCCGGCTGGCGGCACTGCGCAACTTCTTCCGCTTCGCCCGCCAGCAGCGGATCTGCCTCACCGACCCGACCGACGGTCTCGCGCACCGGCCCGCCCGCGGCTTCCGCGGCCGCACCCTCACCCACGCCGACCAGGCACGGCTGCTGCGCCGCTGGGCAGCCGGAGACTGCCACCCGCACGAAGCGCTCGTCGGACTGCTCGCGCTGCTGCACGGCGCGTCGGTCAGCGAGCTGCGACCGCTCACCATCAACGACGTCAACACCGCAACGAGGACGGTGCGGCTTGGCCACCGACCGCACCCGGTGCCGCTTGACCCGCTCAGCTTCGCCGCGCTCGAGCGCTGCCTCGCCCACCGAGCCGAGCTCGGCACCGAGAACCCGCACGTGCTCGTCACCCGCGGCACCCGCGCGCACCGCACCCCCGCCTCCCAGGCGTACCTCTCGCACATACTTGACCCCGCCAGCGTCTCACCAAGCCTGTTGCGCCAGACCCGGCTCGCGGAGCTCACTCACCGCCTCGACCCGCGGCTCGTCGCCGCCGCGTTCGGGATGACACCCGAAGGAGCGCTGCACTACCTGATCGGCGCCGTCGAGACCGAAACCGCCGCCTTCGCGAACCTATGAGCGTTGACAATCACAGTCCACACCTTCACTCGAACCTGTGCGCTTTGGAAGGGTGAATGTTCGACGAGATCGCGAGCGATCGTTTCTCATAGGCGGCGTCAACGACTCGGAACAGCGCCTCGGCCGCGTCGGCCGAGACCGGCAACAGCCCGACGTCATCGACGATGATCAGATCGGCGCGGATCAGCTTGCTGATCGCTTTGCTGACGCTGTCATCGGCGCGGTGGCGGCGGAACAGGACCGCGAGCGTCTCGAGCGTGTGCCACGCGACGGTCTTGCCCTTGTCGATCGCCAAATGCCCGAGCGCCTCGACGAAGTGGCTCTTGCCGGTGCCGCTGGGCCCGCAAACGCACAGCACCTCCGCGCGGTCGATCCATTCGAGCGTGCGCAGCGCTTGCTGGGTGGGTTTCGGGATCGCCGACGCCTGGGGTTCCCACGCATCGAACGTCTTGCCGGCGGGCAGCCCGGAAGCGCGCCTGCGGGTAGTGATCGTGGCGTGGTCGCGGCCGGCTGCCTCCTCGGCGAGCAGCACCCTGAGGACTTCGGCGTGTTCCCAGCGTTGTGAGTTGGCGGTCGCGAGCACGTCCGCCGCCGCCCGCCGAACGTATGGCAGCCGCAGTCGTCTGAGCAGCCGGTCGAGCTCGTCGGGCAGCGGCGGCGGGGCTGGTAGCTTGACGGTCATAGCCGTGCTCCGATCCGATCCGCCTGCGCGGCGAACTCCAGCAGCTCTGACGCGAACTCGCGCGCCTCATTGGGTGTGAGCGTGCAGATCGCCGGCGGCAACCAGCAGCGCTCCCGCCGGCAGTCGAAGCGGTGATCGTCGGTCATGATCACGCTGATCTCCTGCACCGGCCGCCCGCCGTCTGGTTGCCAGACCTGCTCGGGATCGATCCGGCAGTGGACGCTGTCGCGGTAATCGCTCATCGCGCGGCCTCCTGCTTCCACCAGTTCGCTTGGAGCGTTTGCCGCTCGGCGTCCTCGGCCGCCTGCAGCAACGCCAGCGCGAGCTGGCGCGCCTGCTCGGGCCGCAGATCGGTATACGCGTCCGGCAGGTTGGTCGGCCGGCCGTGATCATCGACGGCGCCCGGCCCGTCGTGAAGCCGCACGCGCACCAACAGCTGCCGGGCTCCGTAGAGCAGCCGTTCGCGTGCCGGGCCCGCGAACGCCTCCGCCTCGCATCGATAGCCGCTCATCGCCCGAACCCCTCCCAGCTGCGAGTCGAGCGCTGCAACGAGGAGTCCTCCGACGCGCGGGCGGGGAACGGGATCACCGTCCCCGCCCGCTGATGCGCGAGGATCGCGGCCAGGTCACCGTCGCTGAAGCGGCCCGCCTCAGCGCATACCTTCAGCGCATGCTCGACCTGCTCGGCGCCGTGGAGCTTGGCGAGGTCGACCGCCTCAGCCATCTTCCGTCTGACCCGCGTCGCGCCCGCCGCGGCCGCCTTGATCAGCCACTGCTCGCCGCCCGGTCCGAGCGCCAAGAACGCCGCCTCCTCCCGCGAACGGGCCCGTGGGCGACGCTCCAGCGCGCCCGCCGGGCGGGGCGGATAGTGCTCATCCTTGATGCTCGGCCGGCCCGGCGTCGTCAACTCGTGCCGGGCGACCTCACGCGGCCCCTCCGGCGAGTCGACATGCACCACGATCAACTCCGACCCATGCGCCCTGGCCCACACCCGCTCCTCCACCAGCGAGCTCGGGACTGAGTAGATCGCACTACCAACCTAGATCGTCGACTGCCGGTCGACCTTCCGCGTCTGCCCGAAGCACACCGTGTGCGCCACCTTCGGCAACGGGTGCATCCGCTCGCGCTCCTCGGCGAGCATCACCACCGGCGCCCGGCGCGTGATCCGGTGCTCGCGCGCGTTCACCCGCTCGCAGAACCGCTCGCACTCGGACTCCAGCTCGGCGAAATCCCGATACGCCGAGCGGAGGTTATGGTCGGTCGGGACCAGATCCGCCGTGGCGATCCTGACCGTCGCTTCTGACCCGCCCTTGCTCTCAGGATCCGCCGGCACGCAGGTCGCGACCGTCAACCCGTAATGGCGACCCACCGACACGATCTGCGGGTTGCGGACCGCGATCCCGCACACCTGATCCACGCTCACGGTCTTCTCGTTATCGGTCAACGCGTACGTCGGCGCGGACGCGAACCGTCTCAGCGTCCGATCAAGCGCCATCACGACGCTCGGCATCGTCTTGTCCCACAACGGCAACACGACCCGGAAGCGCGACCACGCCAACCACGCGCAGAACAACACCGTCGAGCGGCCGCCAACCTCGGGCCCGTCGCCATAGTCCCACTGCATCCACAGCCCCGGCTCCGGGATCCACGGCCGGTACCGACGCCCATTCCCCTGCCGCCAGCGGCGCTTCGCGTCCGCGACCGCCCGACGCGTCGTTCGCTCCGACCCCAAATAGCCCATCGCGACTAGCGTCTCGTGCGCCTTATCCGCCCGGATCTTCCCGCGCGAACGATCGACCAACTCCTCGATCTTCGCCGCGAACCGGTCGACCATCGGCCGCGGCCTGACCGACACCGGCAGCCCGCCACCAGCAGCGTCCCGGACCGCTACCCAATGCGCGACCGTCTTGTGATCACACCCGCACAACTCCGCCGCTCCCCGCAGCGAACCAGCCAAATCGAACGCCTCCAGAATCTCCATGACTTCCTCTGCTTTCTTCAAGCCCGCCTCCTCGACGCGCCTCGATGACGAAGCGCCGGGAGCTACAGGCCGCTCAGGACAGAACGCTCGTCGTGGGGAGATCCGATGGCCACCCATGGGGAGATCCGATGGCCATCAGTGGGGAGTTTCGATGGCCGCCTACGGGGAGATTCCCATGGCCGCCGTCAGGCCCGATCGGCCAGACCGGCATAGGCCTACATGGTCCGTGGCCCGCGGCGACGGGTCGAGTCTGTCCCAGTCTGGTGGCATCACATACGACGGCGTCGACTTGATCTATCGGTTCCCGCGGGACGTGTCCAGCTGACACGGGATGAGGTGCGTGCGGGTCACCCCAACGGGAGTAAGGCATGTCTTTCCCAACGGGTATTGCTCGCCGGCCTACGAGCTGACGGACTCCAGCGGGCACACCTGCAGCTCCGAGTCGATCTCCCCGAGCGGCCAATGCCGTATGTTCCGCCGGCCACCACGTCTACGGCCACCGCGTCCACGGCTTACAGTACGACGACCGACACAAACGGCGTCGAGTGCTCGACCGGACTCGTCGACCCGAAGACCGGTTTGTGCGTCAAGCCATGAATATGAATGCGCGAGCCTAAGTTTAGTTGCCGATCTTGCGGGGGGCCGTTGGCAGAGTAGCCGCCGATACAGCGTCGGCGCGCGTGACTCTCCCGTCCTGAGTTCCGAGCAGGCTCTGCATCACGCTCGCGGTGCTCTGGAGACTGTCAGAGCGGCCCAGTCCGCGCCGGCGGCGGACGTCAGACAGTCGGGGAGGAACCTCTCATCCGGGCCGATGAACACGAACCCGCCGGCTGGGATGTTCGTGGCGTTCCTGCTGTCCAGAGGGTAGTCATGGAACTGACTAAGGGGATCGGGGATCTGAGCGAACACCGCCGCATCGCCACCCTTGCCCGCGATCCGGTAGCGGCCGATCCATACCGGGTCCCGCCGGCGCCGGCCTTTGTGCTCGGTGGAGAGCGTATCGAGGCGCGCTGGTCAGTCACCGGAAGGCCCTTCAGAGTAGGCGGGAAGCGTCCCAGTCTGGTGAGCCTTTGGGGAGCCTACGGGCCGAACCACGGAATGGGAAACGCAAGAAAACTGCGCGCCTTGCAGCCTATTCCCCATGGCCCGGGCAGGACTCGAACCTGCGCGCGACGGATTATGAGTCCGCTGCTCTGACCGACTGAGCTACCGGGCCGATGATCTGGCGCGACGCTAGCACCGGGCGCTACGGCGTGGCGGCGTGAGATCGCCATCGGTTCAGGTACGCTCCCGGGGTGGCTGGGCTCACCGCAAGCATCCTTGGTCTCGGCAACGAGCCGAGCGCCTTCGGCCAGACGCTGGCGCTGTTGATCACATTCGTCGGAATCGGCGTGATCGTCAACGTGCTGATCGTCTACATCGTGGCCCAGGTGATGGCCGAGCACAAGAAGAATCAGGAACGTCAGCGGTCGTTCGAGTAGCGACTCGCGAAGATCGGTGAAGGAAGGCCGACGGGAGGCGTCGAATGAGACGCCTGCCGATGAAGCCGTCCCCGACCACGACCGTCACTGCAGAGGCGCCCCACGGCCATCAGGCCCTATCCGCATACATCCGCGCTCGGTTCGATGAGTTCTCGCGCTCGCAGAAGGACGTCGCCCAGTACATCGTCGATCATCTGGACGAGGCAGCTTTCCAGACGGCTGAGGAGCTCGCCCGGAGGGCAAACACCTCGTCGAGCACGGTCGTGCGCTTCTCGCAGGCACTCGGATTCGAAGGCTTTCCCGAGCTCCAGCAGGCCGCGCGCGACGAATACCGCCGACGGCCTCCAGGCGCTGTCGAGACTATCGCCGCCACCGCGCCCCTGTTCTCACTTGATCACACCGAGTTCGAGGCGGCCCTTGCCGCCGATCACGTGAACGTCGAAGACACCGCGCACAAGCTGTCGCGATCTGACGTAGAAGCGGCGATCGACGCGATCGTGTCCGCCGAGAAGGTCCTGATCGCCGGAACCGACCAGATGGCGTTCTTCGCCAGCTACCTGCGGCACCTGTTGATGCTGCTCGACCTGCGCGCCGAGATCGTCGCGAGCCCCTCCCAGGAGGCACTGGGGCGCCTCAGCCGGATCGACGAGCGCACGCTGGTGATCGGCCTTTCCGCTGGGCGGCCGCATCCGCTGATCACGCGCACGATGAAGCTCGCGCGCCACCGCAAGGCGCCGACGCTCGCGATCACCGACGCGACGCTGTCCGAGGTCGCGCGCCTTGCGCGGATCCGCCTGTACTACTCGTCCAACACGCCCGCGTTCGTGCGCTCTCATACCGCGTTGCTGTCGCTGATCCAGGCGTTGGCCTACGGGGTGTATGCCCGCGATGCTCAGCAGTACGACGTCCGAATCAAAGCCTTCCGTCTGAAGTAGCGGTCGGGTACCAAATGCCGCTCGTCCACCACGAGCTCTGCTTTGGGTGCGGGCGGACCAACCTGGTCGGGCTGCTGCTCGAGGTGCAGGAGACGGCAGCCGGCTCGGTCGCAGGTCGCTGCTTCATCAAGCAGGACCATCAGGGCGGCGACCGGGGGGCCGCTCAAATGATCTCGCTCTCCCGGGAGCTGTGCTCGCCGACCGTGGTGGACAGATCGTCCATCCTGAGATCGCGGCGACGGCGACGCCCGGCTCGGGCAGATCCTGACCGCGATCGCCGAGTCGGGCGTTTACCGGCAGCTCTCCGACGGAGGTGTGCGGATGCTCGAGCCGGTCTGCGGCCGGTGTGTGGGCATGGGCCAGGCGCCCCCTCGAGCGCCAGTTCGTTGCGCACGTTCAATCGCAACTTTCCCAGGTCGCTCCGCAACCTGATCGCGCAGGGGATCGTCGCGCTGACGTTCGTCGACGAGAGCGATTACGAGATGGCGAAGGTGGAGCAGACCTGGGCACTTCCGGAACTGCGCCGCGAGCTCGAAGAAGGCGCTGAGAAGATCACGGCGCGGATCGAGGACTCGGACGACGAGCTCCAGCTGACCCACGATTTCTCCGAGCACGAGCGGGAGATCCTGATCGCGGGTGGACTGCTGTCGTTTCTGCGGGAACGTGAGCCCGCGGAGGCGGGGCCCGGCTGATCGCGCGGCCGCTTACCGCCGCGCCACCAGCAGCGCCTGCGTCGCTCGCCCCACCCGGCCCCGCTCGTCGTACAGCACGCTTTCGCTGACGCCGATACCGCCCGGCGCGATCCGCGTCTGGGCCTCCAAACAGATCCATTCGCCAAGCGGCGGTCGCTCGATGTAAAGCGTCAAATCAGGGTTGATGAACAGGTACCCATCCCAGGGAAGCGTGGCGCTGATGCCGTTGCCAAAGTCTCCTGCCGCGGCCACGCGCTGGAGCGGCGAGGGCTCCTCGCCGGCAACAATCGGCGCGCGCAGCCGAAACCAGGCAGTGGCGGGACCGCTTTCGTAGAACGCTCCCGAGATGAGCCGGATCTCGATCGCGTCGGGGGCGAACATCGGACGGCGAGGCGGACGGAAGTCATTCTCCCGACCGTGCTCCGGCCCGGGCGGGGGCGACGGCCAAGCCGCCTGCACGGTGCTCCCGTGTGCCCGCTGCACTTGAAGTGCTCGGGCCCGCACGAGCGGCGTGCCGTCGGCGGTTGACACCAGGCCTTCGAGTAGCTGCACGCGCCTCCCCGCGCGGATCACCCCAGCCTCTACCGACAAGGCAGCGAGCGGAACAGGACGGAGCAGCTCGTATGTCACCCGGCTCATTACTAGATCGTCGGCCACCGGCAGCTGCTCGAACGCTCGCATCAACAGTGCCGCCGGCGCCCCGCCGTGCTGAGCCCCTGGGTCCCACGGCCCGCGGGCAAGCTCGGTCGCGACGAAGTGGCCATCGGCAGCGAGAAACACAGCCTGATCGAACATCGCGCCACAAGCTATCGCGGGGCTACACTCCGGAGGGATGAGCGAAGAGTTCGAAACGCCGCGCGACGAGGCGACATTCACGGTCAAGGCCGGCCTCGCCGAGATGCTCAAGGGCGGCGTGATCATGGACGTGGTCACGTCTGACCAGGCAAAGATTGCCGAGGATGCCGGCGCCGTCGCGGTGATGGCACTCGAGCGCGTCCCCGCAGACATCCGGCGTGACGGCGGTGTCGCCCGCATGTCCGATCCCGCGATGATCGCCGGGATTCAGGAAGCGGTCACGATCCCGGTGATGGCAAAGGCGAGAATCGGCCATTTCGTCGAGGCGCAGGTCCTGGAAGCCCTCGAGGTCGATTACGTCGACGAGTCGGAGGTCCTGACACCTGCCGATGAGGCCAATCACATCGACAAGTGGGCGTTCAGCGTGCCGTTCGTGTGCGGTGCGACCAACTTGGGCGAAGCGCTCAGGAGGATCGGCGAGGGAGCCGCGATGATCCGGTCCAAGGGCGAGGCCGGCACCGGCGACATCGTTGAGGCGGTCCGTCATCTCCGGATGATCCGCAAGGAGATCAGACGACTCACGATGCTCGACGATTCCGAGCTTGCGACCGCGGCGAAGGAGCTCAGCGCGCCCCTTCATCTCGTCCGCCAGACGGCGTCCGACGGTCGGCTGGCGGTGGTGCTGTTCTGCGCCGGTGGGATCGCCACTCCCGCGGATGCCGCGTTGGTGATGCAGCTCGGTGCCGAAGGGGTATTCGTGGGCTCGGGCATCTTCAAGTCTGAGGATCCGCAGCGGCGAGCACGGGCGATCGTCGAAGCGACCACGCATTACCAGGATCCGGCGCGTGTCGCGGCCGCGTCGACCGGTCTCGGTCAGCCGATGGTGAGTCTCGAGACCTCTAAGCTCGAGGCAGAGCAGCTGCTGGCTCCGCGCGGCTGGTAGGCGTGCGAGCACAGGCGGTCGGGATTCTCGCCCTCCAGGGCGATTTCGAGGCGCACGCCGGGCTGCTGCGATCGATCGGAGCCGAGCCGCGGGAGGTACGGTTGCCGGCGCAGCTGGAGGGACTCGACGCGCTGATCATTCCCGGGGGGGAGTCAACCGTGATGATGCTTGGGATCGAGCGTGAGGGACTGGCTGAGCCACTGCGTACTCTTGTCCGCCGCGGCACTCCGGTACTCGGCACCTGCGCTGGAATGATCATGCTCGATCGTAAGCATCTCGGAGTGCTCAACATCGAGACCGAGCGCAACGCCTTTGGGCGACAGCTCCGGTCCTTTGAGGCGGACATCGAGCTCGCCGGAGTGCCCGGCGGTCCGGTGCACGCAGTGTTCATCCGCGCCCCGTGGGTGCGGGCGTACGGGGACGGGGTGGAGGTGCTGAGCAGCGTCGACGGCCATCCGGTGGCGGTCCGGCAGGGCAGCCTGATCGCGGTCGCGTTCCACCCCGAGCTCTCCGGCGAGACACGCTTGCATGAGCTCCTGCTGTCGATGAACGGCGGGCGCGAGGCGCGCTAGCAGTGACCTGCCGGCTGGCGCTGAGGGCCCCGCTCGGCGTAGACCTGAAAGGCACGTTCGAACTCCGCCCAGTCCATCGGCGGAATCCCATCCGGATCGGGGGGCGGTTGCTCGTCGGCCGGCTCATCGCCCCACCCCGGATCGTCGGAATCGCTGCCGCGGGAGAGCCAGACCGCGAACGCGCAGATCGCGATGCCGCTCACGTAAACGAGGGCCGCCAGCAGCGCACGGTGAGTGATCGATGCGATCCCGCCGAGCGCATAAAGGACAAGCGCACACGTGACGAGCCGGGCAAGATCAGTGCCCGAAGCTGCGCGCCGCGGCGCCCTCGCGTACGCGCTCGCGACGATCCCGCCACCAAGCACGACAGCCAGCGCGACCTTCCACGCAACTGAGGGCGACACGACCATTAACCACTCCGATAATCGACCTCATGCGCCCGGAAATCAAGTTAAATCACCAGTCCGTGCCGCATCGTGTTCTCGGTCATCGCCCGCGGTTCGACGAACTGGAGCAGGTAGTCGGGCCCCCCGGCCTTCGAGCCCGTGCCTGATAGGCGGTTCCCGCCAAATGGCTGGCGGCCGACCATCGCGCCGGTGATCCCGCGGTTGACGTACAAGTTGCCGACCGGGCTGCGGTCGCGTACCCGGCGAACGGTCGTTGGATCGCGGGTGAAGAGGCCACCGGTCAGCGCAAAAGGCAGGCCATCGACGACCTCGCAGCCGTGCTCGACGTTGCGGATCCGGTCGATCGCCAGCAGCGGACCGAAGATCTCCTCCTCGAGCACCGGGGAGCCAGCTGGCAGGTCAACGACGACGGTTGGCGGGCAGAACCAGCCTGTTCCGGGCACCGGCTCGACCCGAGCGACGATCCGGCCCTGCTCGGACGCGATCGTGGCATACCGGGCCACCCGCTCCTGCGCGGCGCGCTCGATCACCGGCGGCACCTGGGTTTCCAGCTCTGCGGCCTGTCCGACTGCCAGGACGCCGACCGCTCCAGCGATCCGCTCGATCAGCTGGTCGGCGATCGCTTCGTGGACGAGTACCCGAGCGGCGGCGGAGCATTTCTGGCCCGCGTAGACGAACGCGGAGGACACGATTCCCGGAACCGCCTCGTCGAGGTCCGCGTCGGCGTCGACGATCACGCAGTTCTTTCCCCCGAGCTCGGCGACCACCCGCTTGAGATGCCGCTGACCGGCCGCGAGCTCCGCGGCGGCCCGCACGATCTCCAGACCGACCGGAAGCGACCCGGTGAACGCGATCGTGTGTACCCCCGGATGGCGCACGAGCGCAGCGCCGGCGTCGCCCTCGCCCGGAAGGAGCGAAATCGCCGCCGCCGGGACGCCTCCGGCGTGCAGTCCCCGCATCAGCGCCAGAGCGCATCCGGGCGACTGCTCAGCGGGCTTCAGCACGACCGCGTTGCCGGTGGCCAGCGCCGCGGCAGTCATCCCGCAGGCAATCGCCAGCGGAAAGTTCCAAGGAGCAATTACCGCGACCACCCCGCGCGGGGCATAGCTAAGCTCGTTGCGCTCGCCCGGCAGCTGCAACAGCGGCCGGCCCTCGGCCAGCTCGATCGCCGCGCGCGCGTAGTACTCCAGAAAGTCGATCGCCTCGCACACGTCCGCGTCGGCCTCAGGCCACGGCTTGGCGCACTCTCTTACCTCCAGCGCGGCGAGCTCGAGCCGCCGCTCGCGCATCCAGGCCGCGGTGCGCACCAGCGCCGCCGCCCGCTTCGCGGCATCGACCACGCTCCAGGCCCGGAACCCGGCATACGCCGTTTCCACGGCGGTACCGATCTCCTCGGGTTGCGCCCGCGCGGCGTGCGCCACCACCCGGTCCGGTTGCCCAGGGTCAGTCGAATCGAACCCAGGATCACTCCGCCGACCGCCTTCGATCATGACCGGGACCGACAGCGGCAGCTCGCTGTCGAGTCGCGCGAGGGCTTGCCCGAGTTGAGCCCGGACGGATGAGCGCCGCAGCTCGAGCACCGGCTCGTTGGCGAATGGAGGCAACTGGGACACGACCCGACCTTAACAATGCGCGAGCTCAGGGCGCCGCGAGTAGTTCCTCGAGCGGCGCACCCCGGGCCTGCTCACTCAAGAATGACTCGTTGCTGGTGTTCTCCAACAGCCGCCGGACGAGATAGGCCATGCCCGCCACGAGGTCGCCGACGGGGCAGTAAGTGCGTACCCGGAACCCGCGCGCCGCGAGTGCGTCCTGGAGCTCGTCACCGAGCCCTCTCAGTACCTGTAGCTCAAGGTCCCGGTCATCGCCTCCGGAGAGTCGATTGACGGCGATCGCGTGAGCAACCGAGCGTAAGTTGTGTGAGGCGACCGCGACCCGTAACGCGGGTCGGGCCTCCAGCAGCCGGCTGGTCAGCAGCTCGAAGTTTTGATCGCACTGCGCCTTGACCTCGAACACGGGCGCCGCCCACCCGTGCTGGTGGGCCTGCACGAGCTCGTGGTCCCAGTAGGCGCCCTTCACCAGCCGCACCCCGAGCGGTGGCGTGCGGCGGCACGAGCGGGTCCATTCGAGCACCCGTTCGAGTTGCTCTGGTGAGTCACGGAGGTACGCCTGGAGCACGATTCCCGCGGAGGGCCCGTCGGCAAACTCCGTCTCGCTCAGCAAGTCGAGCACGAGCTCGAGCACCGCCTCGCGAGAGTCGAGCGACTCCATGTCGATGTGAATATGCGTCCCCAGGTCGTTGGCATCCCGCAGCAGCGGTCGAAGTCGCCTGGCGGCGTCCTGGCGCCCGATCTCGGGGGCATCCGGTCGCAGCAGCGGTGTCAGCGCCGAAACCTTGACGGACACGTTGGCACGCGGCAGGACGCCGATCCGATCATGCTCGAGCACGGGGCGCTCCGGCCAGCGGCGCGCCGCCACCGCAAGCTCCTCCAGCGCGCCGGCGCAGCGCCCTGCGTACTTGTCGGCCTCGGCTTCGGTGACGGTCGCCTCACCGAGCAAATCGATCGAGCTGGCGACCCCCCCCTCCCACAGGTGCTCGAGCACTCGGAGCGCGGCGCCCGGGGTCTCACCAACGATGAATCGGTGCGCCATGTGCCTCACCCCACCGGCGGCGGCGGCGCCCAGCGCAGCCCGTCCGGCCTTCGTGTGCGCGATGCGCATCGCGGCGGCAATTGGCGGCGGCGCGTCGGAAAGCTCCTGGAGGAACCCGGCCAGGTGCCGGGCGAGATCGTCCAGCGAACGACAGGCGGGTACCACGTCGACGAACCGGAACAGCGCCGCCCGCACCTCTTGATCGCTCGAAGCTAGCTCCATCGCCCTAGAGTCGAACGATCGCACCGGATGGCGAGCGCTGGATGGGAACGCCTTCGCCAGCTCAAACCCGACCTGGCGGAGCTCGCGTTCCACGGACTCACGGTCGGCTGTCAACCAGGGCACCTGCCTCCAATCAGCTCCGGGGGCGTAGCCCGTTCGATTGCTTCCCAGCTCACGTCGCGAGCGCGTTCGGCATCGTCTGCCGCACCGCCGCCACGCAAGCCGAATAAGCGCTTCGCGAACAGCAGGTAGACGACCACCGCGAGGTTGATGATGAAGCCGACGATCTTCAATGCCGAGCGGTGGTGGATGATCTCGTAGATCTCGAGGGGAAGCAGAATCGTGGTCGCCAGGAAGGTCAGATACTCGGCCCAGCGCTTCGTGTACCACAGCCCCACTGCCTCGGTCCCCTCGAGTAGAGCGTAGGCGAGCAGCGCGATGCCCACCGCGTGCAAGGTTCCGGCGCGCAAAGAGAACAATCGATCCAGTTCGTGGAGGATCCCCACGTGGCCGGTGTTCTGCACCGGACCGCCGGCGACCCCGCCCTGGATGTCGGTCATCACTCGGTAAAAGGCGTCGCGCAGGCTCTTCTCGTTGGCCGCGAACGCGAGCACACCGACACCGAGCAGACCGAGTACCACGAAATGGAAGGCCCGATCGATCGCGATTAGCCGCAGCACGATCTTGTCGCGGAGTGCCTTGCCACGCAGCGGGATCGCGATCTCACTGCGTGGGGGGGGATGCAGGCGCGTGGGCGACTCAGGTGGTGGGAGGGCGAGCCAGCTGTCACAGCGCAGGCATCGGTGCCAGCGGAAGCGTCCCTGATCCAAGGCCAGCAATGCGTCCTCAGGTGGCAGCTCAGCGGCGTCGGTCCCGACCAGCTGGTGGCCACCGAATCCGCACGCCACCAGCTCCCAGTCGATCTTTCGTCTCGGACGAGGTGGGGGGTGGGTGCCCGGAGGCCGAGTGTGAACGGATTGGTCAGTCGTCAGGGCCCTGGGATACTCGCACGGGACGCCACGGACAGCCGCTCACATCCTGGCTGTCCTTGCCTTGCTCGCGCTCGCTGGCTGCGGCGGTTCGACAACAACGACGACCGTGGTCACCACGATCACTCAGTCAGGGGGTGGGGCCGCGGCTTCCACGACGACTACCCCGACAACACGATCGGCTATCCGGGTGCGCCTGGCTACCCAGCCCGGTCGAGCGCCTCAAACCGAACCATCTCGCCGGAGTCCAGCTCTGCCGCTAGTCCGTCGGCAATCAGAAGGTCTACGTGCCCGAGGACCTCGGACAGGGTCAAGTAGGCCTGTGTAACCGCGACATTGCCCCATATCTGAAGCGCGATCTCGTAGGCCGTCAGTGGGCCGTCGGCGAGCATCCGCAGGATCTTGCGCGCCCGTCGCTGGTGCAGGCGAAGCCGTTCGTCGATCAGCGCACCGTGGTCGAGAATCGGAGGACCATGGCCGCTCAGAACCAGCTCGGCCGGTAACTCGCGCGTAGCCTGCATCGACTCGATGTAGGCGATCAGGGCGCGCGGCCGAGGACCAGCCGAGTCTCCGCCCAGCGGTCGCGAGACGAGCGGATTCGAGGAGATGTGGGCCAGGAGATGATCGCCGGCGAGCAGGATTCGCCGCTCCTCATCCCAGAGGAGCGTGTCTGACGGGCTGTGGCCCGGTCGGTGCAGGACCCGCAGGCGCCGATCGCGAAGCTCGAGCTCCTCGCCGTCATGGAGGGGGCGGGTGACATGGCCACCGGAGCCGAACGAGCGGAAGGAGGCTCCAAGCGAGCCGAGGACGGTAACCAGCTCCGGTGGAATCCCGTGCCGCCGCATGACTACCTGGGCAAACTCGTCATCGGCACTGGCGCTGTCCGAGAAGCTCTCCAGGTACGGCGCCAGCAGGTCGATCGTGGCGATCTCCGCGCCTGACCGACGCGAGAGGACTTCCAGCAAGCCGAGATGGTCCATGTGTTGATGAGTGATCACGATCAGACCGAGATCCTCGATCCGGCGGCCGAGCTCGGCGAGCGCCCGTTCGAGTTCGTCCAGCGACTTTCCCGAGTTAGGCCCCGTGTCGAGGAGGGTAAGCGGCTCGTCCTCGATCAGATAGCAATTGACACGTCCCACCAAGAACGGCGTCGGGATCGCCAGGCGATGGATACCTGCACGCGCCGCGAACGCTAGGGAATCCGCCTCGTTCGTCCCCCGGGTCACGATCTGATTACGGCGAGCACCTCGTCGCGGCGGCGTTCCATGTCCTCGCGCGAGCGCAGCGACTCGAGGCACAGTCGTAGCAGCGGCTCGGTGTTCGATGGCCGCACGTTGAAGTGCCAGTCGTCGTAGTCGATCGAGATCCCGTCGAGGTCGTGCTGCTGAGCGTCGCGATAGCGCTCGGCAAGCTCCTCCATCTTGGCTTCCTGGTCGGAGACCTCGGAATTGATCTCGCCCGAGATGAAGTAGCGCGAACGGTACGGGTCGAGCAGTTCGCTCATCCTGCAGTCCTGCATCGAAATCAGCTCAAGCACCAGCAGCGCCGGGATCGTGCCCGAGTCGGCGCAGTAGAAGTCGTGAAAGTAGTAGTGGCCGGAGACCTCACCGCCGAACACCGCGTGCTCCTTGCGCATGCGGGTCTTGAAGTATGCGTGGCCGACGCGGTTCATTAGAGCCCGGCCGCCCGCGCGCTCCACCGTGTCGGCGACCGCGCGGCTGGCCCGCACGTCGTAGAGGATTGTGGCTCCGGGTTGTTTGCGCAAGATCGACTCGGCGAGCAGCGCGGTCAGGAAGTCGCCATCGACGAACTGCCCGGCGTTATCGATGAAGAAGCAGCGGTCGGCGTCGCCGTCCCAGGCAATCCCGAGGTCGGCGTGCTCCTCGACAACCTCCCGCATGATGAATTCGCGGTTCTCTGGAAGCAGCGGGTTTGGCTCATGATCGGGGAGGTTGCCGTCAGGTTCGAAATAAGTCTCGATCAGGTCCAGCCCCAGCTCTCGCAACAGCGGGCCGACCATCGGTCCTGCCATTCCGTTGCCGCCATCGACGACCACCCGCAGCGGCTTGACGACGCGCGCATCGATGAACTTCAGCGCGGCCCGGTGAAACTCGTCGTATACGTCGAGCTCCTCCACGGAACCGCCCCCGGGCGGATCACCTAGGCCGGCATCGATCTTCGCGCGTACGTCGCCGATCCCGGCATCGCCTGAGAGCGCGATCGCCCCCCGCTTGACCAATTTGGCCCCGGTGTAGTCCTTCGGATTGTGCGAGGCCGTGCACATCAGCCCCCCGTCCAGCTCCCGGGAACCGACCAGGTAATAGAGCATTTCGGTGCCGACCTGGCCTATGTCCAGTACCTTCGCGCCCTCGGAGCAGATCCCATCGCGGTAGCTCGCCGCAATCTCCGGCGCGGTCAGCCGCATGTCCCGTCCGAGGCCCAATCGCAGCTCGGAGGTGGGCTTGTCCTCGAGCTCGGCGATCACGCGCGCGAACGCGCGCCCAATCAGTCCAGCGACCTCGCTGTTGATGTCACTGCCATAGAGGCCGCGGACGTCGTAGGCCTTGAAGATCGCAGGGTTGAGGCTGCTCATCGACGGTTGATGCTACCCGCGACACGGCCGCCCACGCTGATTCGCTGACCCGCGGCTACCTATATACGCGGGCCGTCCTAGACTCATGAGCATGTCCGGTCACTCCAAATGGCACTCGATCAAGCACAAGAAGGCCGTCGTAGACGCGCGCCGTGGGCAGCATTTCACCAAGCTGGCGCGGGCGATCACGATCGCCGCGCGGGAGGGGGGAGGCGATCCGGACGGCAATCCGGCGCTGGCGCTGGCGATTCAGAAGGCGCGCGACGCCTCGATGCCGAAGGACAACATCGAGCGCGCGGTCGCCAAGGGAACAGGCGAGGCCGTCGATACCGACCAGATCGAGACCGTCCTGTACGAGGGTTACGGACCGGGCGGGGTCGCACTGCTGATCGAAACGTTGACTGACAACCGAAACCGTACCGGCGCCGACGTCCGCCACGCCCTCTCCAAGCACGGCGGAAACCTCGGTGAGCCGGGCTCGGTCTCCTACCTGTTCGACAAGCGAGGCGTGCTCGTCGTCGCTGCGGGGCGCTATGACGAAGAAGATTTGATGGTGGCGATCGATGCCGGCGCGGAGGACATCTCGCTAGATGACGACGTTTACGAAGTCATCACAGAACCCGGCGATCTCACGCCGGTGCGGGACGCGCTGATGCAGGCCGGAGTCGAGATCGAGAGCGCGGACGTGACCCAGCGCCCGAAGTCGCGTGTGCCTGTCCAGGAAGCCGACGCCACCAAGCTGATGAGGCTGATCGACGCGCTTGAAGAATCCGACGACGTCGGCGCTGTTCACGCGAATTTCGACGTCGACGCCGCGGTCCTGGAACGGATCGCTTCGTAATTTCTTCATCGCTCCCGCTACGCTCTCCGACTTCTTATGACCAAGAGAACCCTTGCCATAGCCATCCTGCCCGCGCTGGTCCTGGTCCTCGCCGCCTGCGGAAGCAGCAGTTCGAAGGCACCGGGAGTCCAGGCCGCGCCCTCTGGGGGCCTTACCTCCGACACCAGCGCGGCGAGCACCGCGACCACCTCTACCACCTCCACCAGCGCGGTTTCGACGCCCGCGGCACTCTCCCGCAAGCCGAGCGTGGTTGTCCCCAAGGGAGCACCACCGAAGCATCTGGTGACCAAGGATCTTGTCACTGGAACCGGGGCGACCGCCAAGGCCGGAAGCTCGGTCACGGTCAATTACGTCGGCGTGCTCTATTCCAACGGGAAGGAATTCGACTCCTCGTGGAAGCGGGGCCAGCCACTTGCCCCGTTTACGTTGGGCCAGGGAAGCGTGATCCCGGGGTGGGACAAAGGCCTGGTCGGGATGAAGGTGGGCGGACGCCGGGAGCTGATCATTCCGCCGAACCTCGCTTATGGCACCAAGAGCCAGACGGGGATCCCGGCTAACTCGACGCTCGTGTTCGTGGTTGACCTGCTGGCAGCGAACTAGCCCCCTAGCCCCCTAGCCCCCTAGTCTAGGCGCCGGTCGGCAGAGCCGCCCTTGCGCGGTAAAGCGGTACCGGCTCGGCGACGCCCTTAAGTCGGTAGCGGCCGGCGAACGCCCAATCGAACTCCGTTTCAGCGGCGTCGTGGACCTCCGCAGTACACAGCACGGTCCCAGGACGGGCGATTCCGGTGACCCGGCTGGCGAGATTGACCGAGTGACCGTAGAAGTCTCCCGCCCGCACCAACGCCGGCCCGCGGGCCACCCCGGCTCGGAGACTGGGCAGCCCGGCGTCGTCGACGGCGTCGACGAGCGCTAGCGCGACGGCGACCAGCGCCACCACGTCCGGGCTGACGAACATCGCCGCATCGCCGATCGTCTTTACCAGCCGCACCGGTGAGACCGTCACCTGAGCGGCGAGGTCGGCCAACCGGCCCGCCACGGTCCCAAGCTGCTCGACCTCGATCTGGCCACCGAGCCTCGTGAAGCCGACCAGGTCGGCAAAGCAGATGGCAACCTCCTGCTCCTCCGCGATCCGGCCCGACTCGAGCTCGGCCCGTCCGAGTACTCCGCGCCGCACGCTCTCGCGCAGATGAGCCTTGAAGATCGCCACCAGTACCGGAGTCAGCGACGGCAGGAGCCGCTCGGCGAGCGCAGCGTATCGCAATGCGACATCCCGTTCGGTGTCCCCGGGCCTGAGGAACGCGTCGGCAAATCCAGCGGTGGTCGTCGCCGCCGCTCGCGACATTCCCTCGCCGATCACTCGCGTGATCTCGACGATCGCCTCCTCGGTCAGTCCTGCGTCCAGGAACAGCTTGGTCGACTGCGCGGCGGCGATGTCCTCGTCGCCGAAGACGCGGTCTTCGGGCCCGGCTTCGGGCAGCCCCGACAGACGACGAATGCGAAGCATCAGCTCCGCCGGCAAGCCCGCCAACTGCTCGACTTCGCGAGCAGTGTACGAGCCGCCGAGCAGTCGCTCGACGGGCAGCAGCGCGAGCCGGTTCTCGGCGACCGCCGCCTTCAGCTCATCCAGCGAGAAACCGTCTTCGGCGAGCTGTGCCAGCAGCTGCTCGCGCGCGACGCGCTCCTTGCCCTCGAGTCCGTTGAGCAGCCCAGCCTCAGCGAAGTCCATGGCCCCATCCTCTCAGGGCTCTGGCGACTCCGCTAGCATCGCGTCTCCTCGCGGGCACCTCCGAAGATTCGGTCCCCGTTCATTTGAACCCAATCCCAGGCTCTCACATGCTCTCGATCTTGATGCCCGTTTACAACGAGCGCGAACGCGTCGAGCAGGCGATCACCGAGGTGCTCGCAACCAAGCTGCCGACCGATTTCGAGCTGATTGTCGTCGACGACGGCTCAACCGACGGAACCCGAGAGATCCTGCGCGGAGGCGACTGGCAGGGGCGCGTCCGTCTCTTCGAGCATCCCGAGAACCGTGGCAAGGGGGCGGCGATCCAAACGGCGCTGGCCGAGGCTCAGGGGGAATTCGCAGCGATTTTCGACGCCGACCTGGAGTACGACGCGGAAGATCTCGGACTGCTGATGCCGCCATTGATCGACGGCCGCGCCAACGCCTGCTTCGGCGTGCGCGCGTTCGATGGCTACACGAGCCATTCGTTCCTGTTCGTGCTCGGCAACAAGGGGGTGACGCTCGCCTGCAACGTCCTCTTCAACGTGTATCTGCACGACATCATGACCTGCCACAAGATGATCCGTACGGATGTCTTCCGCGGCCTGCCGTTGCGCTCAGCGGGATTTGCGATCGAGCCCGAGATCACCGCGCGGCTCGTGCAACGGGGTGAGCGAATCTTCGAGGTTCCGGTGCACTACCGCGCCCGGGCGACGGACGAAGGCAAGAAGCTCACCGCGCTCGACGGCTTCCGCGTGGTCGCGACGCTGCTGCGGTGCCGCTTTTCGATCGCGCGGTAGGGGTGTCCCGAGCGGGGGCGATCTGCGCGGTCAGCTTGTAGATCGATCGCACGACCGCAAACGCCGGTTTTAGGTTGCCGCCCTCGTCGACCAAGCCTTTCTCATCGATCGGAGCGTGCGCGAACGGGTTGCCGCCCGTGTAGCCGGGATGGTTGGCGAAGTCCTGCAGCGCGAAGTACATCGCTCCGGAGAGCCAGCTCTTGCCCGCGAATACCCCAAGGTGGTAGGCCACGGAGTCGGATTGGAACTCAGACGTGCCTCGGACCTCGACTGGCCCATCCTGGTTGGAGTCAAAGCCCAACTCGCTCACGAATATGGCCTTGTTCGGGTAGCAGGCGCGAAAGCTGTCCAGGAACGGGCCGAGCGCGTCGCGGTCGTCAGTCTGGCCGCCGCCGGCGTCGAACCAGCCGAAATAGTCGTTGAAGCCGATCACGTCGAGGGGCGCGTAGGCGGTCTGGCAAGGCACTCCGGGCCAGTCGCTGACCGCCATTCCGACCGGCCGCGTCGGGTCGAGCTGATGCGCGAGCGCCGCCGCCCCGGCGATGTACTTTGCCTCTGGGCCTGTGACTGGAGTGGGCAACTCGTTCCCGATGCTCCACAGCATCACCGAGGGGTGGTTCTGGTTGGCGGCGATGTTTTCCTGCACCAGCGAGTAGGCCCGGCGCAGCACAGCCGGTTTGGCGAGCTGCTGGCTCCCAACCTGGTAGACCGGAACCTCAGACCAGATTAAGAGCCCATCGCGGTCGGCCATCTCCTCGATCTCGGGATTCAACGGATAGTGGGCGCGGATCACCGTCGCGCCCAGCTGCCTGATCCAGGCCACCAGCCGCGTGAGCTGGGCGGCGTCGAGCGCCGCGCCGGATTGGGCGTCCTGCTCGTGCAAATCCACGCCACGAAGGTTGAGTAGCCGGCCGTTCAGCTCGAGTCTGCCGTCTGCGGTGACCGTGACACTGCGGATGCCGCTGTACGTGCTGTAGCCGCCGAGCGTGCGACCGCGTGTGTCGGTCAGGCTGAGGCTGGCGTGGTACAGGTTCGGGCTACCGGGGGCCCACAGGCGGGGATGGGCAACTCGGGCTGACGCCTGTGCTGTCCAAGTTCGGTAAGGCCCTATCTTTGCGGTGCCGAAATTCAGGCGGGCGCCACCGAACGAGCCATGGAGCTTCACCGTCTGGGCCTTAGCGGTCACGTTGCGAACGAGCGTCTGCTCGGTGATCGTCGCGGCACACGTGGGGCAGGGGAGCAACGGCCGCACCTGGACCTGTTGCAGGTCAGCGCCCGCAACCGCCCGGAGATACACCTCGCGCAGGATGCCGCCGTAGTTCCACCAGCCGCCGCTCGGCCCGGGTGGAAAATCGGATGGCGAGCGGTGACTATCGACGCGCATGATCAGCCGGTTGACTCCGCTGTGCAGCCCGGTCAAATCAAACTCGAACGGGAGGTAGGCCCCGGCGTGGCTGCCGATTTCGCGGCCGTTGAGCCAAACCGTGATCCGGTAATTGACCGATTCAAAGCGCACGATCCAGTGGCGTGCGCTGCCGGGCACATACCGCGCAAAAGCGCCCGAAGGCAGGGTGAAATCCCGGCGGTACCAGCCGGTTGAGCCCGTCATGCTCGCGTTCGAGAGATCGCCGGCGTTGTAGGCGTTGGGAACGGTCACCGGCGACCAACCATCGGTCGCCACCCTGTTGCGCCACCACCCTTGCGCGACCCCCACCTGACTGGAATCGGGGCGGGATAGCCACGTGCCTGCGAGGAGGTAGCGCCCCGACTGGCCATCGCGGTAGAGCGCCCCTTTGGTGGGCGGCTGGGCGGTGTAGACAGGCCCCTGAGCGCGGGCCACACCTCCGGTTGCCAGCGTCAACACCAACGACGCGATCACGGCACCGATGACCGGAACACGTCGAATCGCCCCGCTACAATCGCCCGCCGATGCCGGCTCGCGAACACCCGGGAGGCGGTCAGGTGATCGTTGATGCGCCGCACCAGCGGTCATCTGCGAGTAGCCCGCTGTCTGCCTCATCCGCGCACACCTCGCGCTGGTCCGCACCGCGCAGAATGCCGTTCCTGACCGCGGCTGTGCCTTGCTTCGCGCTGGCGGCGCTGTCCGCTGCGGTGCTGCCGACCGTGCCCAGCTATGACCCGTGGTCGTGGATTGTGTGGGGCCGCGAGGTATTCGATCCCCATTTGAGCTTCACTGTCGCCGGCGGCCCGTCCTGGAAGCCGCTGCCGGTCATGTTCACGGCCATATTCGGGTTGTTCGGCGGCGCCGCGCCGACCCTGTGGGTGATCGCCGCCCGGGCCGGTGGCCTGCTCGCGCTTGTCGGCGCCTGGCGCCTGGCCGCGAGGCTCGCCGCATCGTTCACCGGTGGCCTCGATCGAACCGCCGCCACGCTCGTGCCGGCGATCGCCGGCCTGGTGGCCGTCCTGGGAGTGCTCAGCACGCAGGAGTTCTTCTACTACATGTTCCGCGGCACCTCCGAGCCGATGCTGATCGGCACGACCGTTTGGGCGGTCGACCGCTTCCTCGACGGCCGGCGCGCCCAGGCGTTCCTGTTCGCCGTCGCGGGAGGCCTGATCAGACCGGAGTGGTGGCCGTTCATCGGGCTCTACGGTCTCTGGCTGTGGTTCAAGGAGCCGCGATTGCGCGTCCTGGTTGTGGCGGGCTTCGCCGCGATTCCTTTCTTTTGGTTCGTGCCGCCATGGATCGGGACCGGGCAGCCGTTTATCGCCGCCACCCACGCCAAGGAGTACAACGGCCACCTCGGTAATCATCCGGTGCTCGAGGCGCTGCGGCGCGCCGCTGACCTGCAGATCGTCCCGATGCTGGTCGGCGCGGCGGTCGCAGTCGTCTGGACATGGCTGCGCGAGCGCGATCGGAGGCTGCTGGCGCTCGCCGCCGGTGCGCTGGCCTGGATCGTGCTCGTCGTAGCGATGGTGGTCGACGGCTATCCCGGACTGGAGCGGTTCTTCCTGCCGGCCGCCGCGATCGTGTGTGTCCTGGGCGGTGTCGGCTTTGCCCGGCTGGCCCTGTTCGTCGGCGGCCGACTCGCCTCGCTCGCTCGCACCTCCGATCGCGGCGGCTTGGCGATCGGAGCCGCGGCGGCGCCGGCACTCGTGGCCGCCGTCCTGATCGCGGTTTCGATTCCGGTCGCCTCGAGTCGAATCGACGATGCCCGAGCGGCGAAGCCGACTGCCGCCAAGGCGGTGAAGATCCTCAATCAGCTCACCGATGCGGTCAAGGCGGTCGGGGGCCGGGACGGCGTGTTCCCGTGCAAGTCGAGCATCGCGGCCGTCAATCACGGAGTGCAGACCGCACTGGCCTGGAAGCTGCACGTGACGCTCGAGCGGGTGCGCACCGTCCTGCACGGACCAGGGGTGGTTTTCGTCGGTCCTCACAACTCGATTGACGGCGGCCCCGCGCCGGTCAGCCGCAGGCTCACCGTGGTCCAGCCCCTCGCTCAAGCGGGCGTGTGGCGTGTGTCGCGTCTGACCCGGCCGGGCGATCCGGCTGACGGCTGCGTCGGGCGCTGAGGGTTCGCACCGCGGTGGCCCACCGGATCGCTCGCTCCGACGGGAAGCGGGCCGGCGCCCGGTTAGGCATGCGCGCCGCCGCTCCGACGCTTTGGCGGCGCTGTTGACTTCTTGGCTTCTTCTTCTTGGGCTTGAGCATCGGGGCGATCTTCAGCTGGCGAACAAGCGTCGTGGTGTTGCCGGCCTTGTCCTTGACGACCACACTCAGCTTGTTGCGACCGCGACGCGCGTAAGCGTGAAACTTGCTGTGGGTGATGCGGTAGCTCTTGCCATCGCCCCACTTCACCACTACGGACGAGATTCCGGACGCAGCAGCGCGGGGTACCGGAGGCGGCGAGTCGCTGTAGCTGACATTGATGTGCAGCTCCGATCCCACTCGCTGGCGTCCGGTGAGCTTGAACCGCACCGCTGGCGGCACCGTGTCGACCCAAACCGTCCCCGCGCGACTGTTGCTGGTCAGCCCGGCGGGGTTGACGGCGGTGACACTCCACGTATGGGCGCCTTGCGAGAGCGCGGCTGGGACGGTGAGCGAGGTCGCCGTTGTCTGCGCGACCGGGACGCCGTTCACGCTGACCAGGTAGCGGATCGGACCCCACGCCGCCCGCGGGGCGGACCAGCTCAGTCGCGGTATGACCGTGCGCACGTAGCGGAATGCACTCACGGCCGCGAGTCCACCAGGCGGCTGATACAGCTGCGTGACGACGATTCGTCTTCCATTGCCGGTGCCCTGGACAAAGGCCATCGCGCCGTCGCCGGCGACGTCCCCGGCGGTCGCCAGTCCGCTGGCGGCATCCGTCGGGCCCCAGCTCGGGGAAGAGAGAACCTGCTCAGGCCCGAGCGCCGAGCCGGTGTAGAAGCGAGCTCGGATTTCGGCGCTCCCCGCGGAGCCGGGGGACTGCTGCCAGGCGATGAAGCCCGAGGTCAGGCCGTCCATGCCGGCCACGCCGAACGGCGAGGAGGCGTTTTGCAGGCTGTCGACGCGCGTGATGCCTTTTGTCACGCCGCTGTTCCCCAGCAGCGCCGCCCACAGCTGATGCGAGTCGTCATGCTCCGAGGTGACGATCCCGCGCCCGTATTCGCTATCGGCGATCGCGGGCTGATCGGCGCCGGCGCTGCCCGGCCCGGAAATGCCGTCCGGCTGTGTGACCCCGTCGAATACCGCGGCGTGCAGCCGGTTCATCAGTACGCGCGACTGCTGCACCCCGCCGCTAGTAAGGACCTCGTGAAAGACCACGTTGACATATGTGGAATTGCCGCCGACGCCGACGCTCGGCTGGTCGGCCACGACCTCGGTCGATCCGCCGAGCGCGGGAACATCGGCTTGCTCGAACGCCAGGCTGGGCGTTGTGCCCCACACCCGGCGCGCGTACACGTGGCCGCCTTCGCCCCAGACGACGATGCCTACGCCGTCGCCGCCGGCGGCGACCGCCGGGCGACCCTGTCCGGTGCCGGTGTCGTCGCCGGCAAGGACATCGAGCGGTGTGCTCTCAAGCCCCCACTGCCCGTTGTAGTAATAGGCGGCGCGGACGTCGTGACCGCCGGCGCCGACGGCGGTGAACGCGAGGTAGGCCTTGCCGAAGTTCGAAATCTGGATCTGCGGATTGCTCGCCCCGTCGAACAGGTCGCGCGGCGGTACGTACGGCGCCGTCGTACTGGGGCGGTCGACCACGTAAAGCGACCCGTTGTTGATGAACGCGATCAGCAGCAACCCGCCGTTGCCGGCGGCGATCACCGGCGTAGAAGAGGAGCCGGGAAGGGACGCGTCGACCTCCTCCGGGGTTTGGAAGCTGCCACCGACCAAGGGCGAGACGAACACCCTGGGGACGCCCGCGACGTTCTTGAGGTAGGCGATCCCGCCGCTTCCGTCGCGCGCCACCGAGAACCCCGAGAGGCCAACGATGTCAGGGCTCGGTCCATCGATGGTCACCGGCGGCGCGCCGACCGGGATCTGCGCCCGCGCCGGGGTTGCGAGCATCGCCAGCGCCGCCACGACCGCAACCGCCGCAGCTAGCGCGAACGCCAGCGCCGAGAGCCGATTCCCCAGCCAACCTCCTCGGGTGATGCTCAGCGGATTTTCCTCCGGCCGGAAGTCACGCGTATCTACAACAGTTCTGCGCGGTAGATGTTGCGGAGTAGGGAGGCCGGGGGGGGCGGGCAGGGCGGGCGCGCCGCGGGGCGGGCTTGCCGGGCCGGGCTTGCGCTCGCCGCCGGGCCGAGCTTGCGCTCGCCGGGCGGAGAACATGCTCCAGAGCGCAAATCGCGGCGCCGGGTCCCAATTTGTGCGCTGGGACACCATATTCGTGCTCTAGGGCTCAATTCGGGCGCGATCGCGGCAAATTTGCGCTCTCGGGCAGGTCCCGGCAATTCGAGCTGCTGGCTGGAGGCGTCCGGGCACGAACGCAGAATGTGTGTTCGCATGATCGTCCTCGGGATCGACCCTGGCACTGCGAGCACGGGATACGGCTTGGTTGAGAGCGTCGGATCGCGGCTGTCGGCCGTCGCTCAAGGCGTGATCGAGACGCTCCCGGGCGCGCCGGTCGAGCGCCGACTCGCAAATATCCACTCGCGCGTGGGAAACCTGCTCGACCTGCACTGGCCGGACGCTGTCGCGATCGAGGAACTCTACTTCGGCGCGAACGTCCGCACCGCGTTCGCGGTCGGACAGGCCCGCGGGGTGGTCTTGCTCGCCGCCGGCCAGCGTGACGTGCCGACGCGTTCGTATACCCCGCAGCAGGTCAAGGCCGCAGTCTGCGGTAATGGGCGCGCCGGGAAGGAGCAGGTGGCGCGGATGGTGGCCCGGCTGCTCGGGCTCGATGCCCCGCCGGCGCCCGACCACGCCGGCGACGCGCTTGCCGTAGCGATCTGCGATGTCAACCGCGCCCCGTTGGCGCAGGCGGTCGCGCGGGCATGATCGCGCTCGTGACCGGCACCGTCGCCGTCCGTCGCGCAGACCACGTGGTCGTCGAATGCTCCGGGGTTGGTTACCGGCTGGCGGTCTCGGCCGAGACTCTCCGACAAGTCCCGGCCGTCGGCAAGCAGGTGCTCCTGCATACCCATCTCGTCGTTCGCGATGACGCCCTCCAGCTCTATGGGTTCGCTGCCGAGGAGGAGCGGGAGCTGTTCCTGATGCTGCTCGGGGTGCAATCGGTCGGTCCCAAGGTCGCGCTCGCGGTCCTGTCGGGCGGCCCGCCACGGGATCTGTTGGCCGCTCTCGCTGCCGGCGACGCGGCCCGCTTTCAAGCGGCTCCCGGAATCGGCAAGCGGACCGCAGAGCGGATCATCGTCGAACTGCGCGAGAAGGTCGGGGCGGCGCTGCCCGAACAGGCCATCTCGATCACGCGCAGCGACGATCCCCGCAGCCTCGCTCGCGAGGGCCTAGTCGGCCTCGGCTACAGCGCCCAGGAAGCCGATGAGCTGTTAGATGAAGCGAGCGGAGATCGCCCGGAGGACCTGATCGCGCAGGCGCTGAGGACGGCGCGGCGATGACCCCCGCGCAGGCCCGGATCCAAACTTCCCAAGAGCTGGCTGAGGACGAGCTCGACCGCTCGCTGCGTCCTCGGCGGCTGCAGGACTTCATCGGCCAGGAGGCGCTCAAGGCGCAGCTGACGGTCTCAATCGCCGCCGCCGATAGGCGCAGCGAAGCGCTCGACCACGTGCTGCTAGCCGGTCCGCCGGGGCTCGGTAAGACCTCGCTCGCCCAGATCGTGGCGGCCGAGCTCGATGTCCCGTTCGTCCAAACCGCCGGGCCTGCACTGGAGCGCAAAGGGGACATCGCGGCGTTTCTGACTGCGCTCGAGCCCCGCTCGGTGTTCTTCGTCGATGAGATTCACCGTTTGCCGCGCGCCCTCGAGGAGACGTTCTACCCCGCGATGGAGGACCACTGCCTTCCAATCACCCTCGGTCAGGGAGCGGGAGCCAGGATCGTCACAGTCGACTTGCCGCCGTTCACGCTGATCGGCGCGACGACCAGAGCCGGGCTGCTCACTACCCCGCTCCGGGACCGCTTCGGGATCCAGCACCGACTGGAGCATTACGCCTCCGAGGACCTGGCCCAGATCGTCCGGCGGTCGGCGAAGCTGCTCGCGGTGACAATCGACAACGGTGGCGCGATCGCGATCGCGGAGCGCAGCCGCGGCACTCCCCGCGTCGCCAACCGCCTGCTCAAGCGCGTACGCGACTACGCCGAGGTTCGGGAGCGTGGCGTCGTAACCGAGCCGGTCGCCGCTGCCGCCCTCGACCTGCTCGAGGTCGATCACGAGGGCCTCGATCGGCTCGACCGTGAGATCCTGCGCACCATCTGCGAGAAGTTCGGCGGCGGCCCCGTCGGCCTCTCGACGCTTGCGGTCGCGGTCGGGGAGGAACAGGACACGATCGAGGACGTCTATGAGCCTTACCTGCTCCAGCGGGGATTCCTCGAGCGCACCCCCCGCGGCCGAGCGGCTACCAGGCGCGCGTACGCGCACCTTGGCCACGAGTCACCGGGACCGTTGTCATTGCTCTAGCCAAGGGAGGGAACCGATTGGCTCGCCGGGGCATTGGAACCGTGAGCGAGATCGAGCCCAAGCGGTGCAAAGCCAGGCCTGGGGAAGGGGCGCTCCCGCCGACGCTGGCTATCCTCAGCCTTCGAGAGAAATGTCTCACGAGCACTATTTCATCTGCCCCCACTGCGGGAACCGATCGCTGGGCATCGACCGCAACGCCGCTTTCCGGCGCGAGACCCGCGGCTGCGACAAGTGCGGGTTCGCGTATCTGTTCGAGCTGCTCGACGATTATTACCCAGCGCCAAACGCGGCTTTCTTCGCCTGCGACCGCGAAGGGAGGATCGTCGACTGCGGTCGGGGCTCCTTCGAGCTCACGGGTCTGAAGATCGAGCAGGCGATCGGCCGTCCTGTCAATGAGGTGCTGGGTCTGCGCTTCGAGGACGGCACCGACCACGTCGGCACGGCGCTCGAGTGGGAAGTCCGGGTCCAGGGGAAGCCGGTCGCCGTCAACGCTGAGGGTGATCTTCCCGCCAGTGCCGTCGCGGACATCTTCCCCGCGTACGATGACGAAGAGGGCGGGCTGCTACTGGTGCTCACACCCACCAACCATCGCGGCTCGTGATTCGTCTCAGAAGCCCTCGGAACTCCTGACCCGAGCCACTAGCATCCCCTTCAGCCGATGACCGACCGCCAACGCAACGGGTTCATCCTGCTATTAGTGGTCGGGCTGCTGGCGGCGTCGGTGGTCGTGATTGCAACCAAGAAGACAGTGTTGGGGCTCGATCTGAAGGGTGGCGTGGAGCTCGTCTATCAGGGCCAGCCGACCGCTCAGACGCCGGTCGTCACCCAGGACGCGCTCTCTCGGGCGGTGGACATCATGCGTCAGCGTGTCGACCAGTTGGGCGTCAGCCAGCCGCAGATCCAGACCTCGGGCGGTAACGACATCACCGTCAGCCTGCCTGATGTCAAGGACACAGCGAGAGCGGAGAGGCTCGTGGGTACTACCGCTCGGCTGGAGTTCTACGACTGGGAGGCCAACGCCCTTACCCCGAATGGCAAGACTGTCGCCAGCCAGCTGCAGGCCCAGGATCCGACAGCAACAGCGCTGAGCCAGGGCTCCGCGTCCTCAGGGCCGGGCTTACCCGGCGGGGGCAGCATGTCGCTGTACAACGCCGTCAAGCTGGCCTCCACCCAACCGTCTCAGGTCAGCATCGACAACGCCCGCAAGGGCCCGCAGTACTACATGTTCGGAGCGCCCGGTAGCGCCGCCTGTGCGACTGCCGCCAAAGACCAGGGCCTGGCGCCGGTCGCCGGTGCCCATTGCCTGCTCTCCGGCCCAGACAGCAGCCAGCAAGACCTGATCTCCGGTCTGCCGGCGGGGGTAAAGGCCTCGCAAGGCCAGACGCTCGTGGTTCCTCAGGGCACCGTCGTGGTCCAAGCGGTGCCGTTCAGCTTCGCTCATCAGACGCCTTTCAACAGCGCGACGGCCCAATTCTTCGTGCTCAAGGACCACGTCTCCCTGTTCGGGCAGGACATCACCAACCCCCAGGCGAGCACTGAGAGCGGCGGCAATCCTGACGTCCAGTTCGGATTCAGCTCAAAGGGTAAGGGCCAGTTCCAGAACGTCACCGCGGTGATCGCGCGCCGGGGAGCCAATGTCAGCACGCTCGGTCAGACGCTCAACCAGCACTTCGCCGTCGCGCTCGACCAGCAGCTGATCACGGTCCCCTCGATTGACTACAAGCAATACCCGGACGGGATCAACGGCGACAACGGCGCCCAGATCACCGGCGGATTCACAACCGCCACCGCGAACGACCTGGCCACCCAGTTGAGGCTCGGAGCGTTACCGATCAACCTCAAGCTGATCTCCGAATCGCAGGTGTCGGCGACGCTTGGCAAGCAGGCGCTGCACCAGGGCTTGATCGCCGGGGCGGTGGGACTGCTGATCGTGGTGGTGTTCCTGATCTCGTTCTACCGCGTGCTCGGAGTGATCGCGACCGCGGCGCTGGCCGTCTACGGGCTGTACTTCTTCGCACTGATCAAGCTGATCCCGATCACGCTGACGCTGCCCGGGATCGCTGGCTTGATCCTGACGATCGGCGTCGCCGCCGACGCAAACATCGTCATCTTCGAGCGCGTCAAAGAGGAGATCCGCGGTGGTCGCTCGGTTCGCCAGGGGATCGCGACCGGGTACCGGAAGGGCCTGACGGCGATCATCGATGCGAACGTCGTCACGATCATGACCGCGTTCATTCTGTTTGTGCTCGCCACCGCGGACGTTCAGGGCTTCGCGTTCACGCTGGGCATCGGCACGTTCGTATCGCTGTTCACGGCGGTGATGGCGACCCAGGCGATCTTGATGACGATGGGGAACTCACGAACGATCTCGCGCCCGTCCGCCCTGGGGGCGGGCGGAAAGAAGCGCACCTGGCGCTTTGATTTCATGGGCGCCTCGAGGTACTTCTTCTCGATGTCGGGCGTGATTCTGCTCGTCGGGGCGCTGGCAATCGGCGGCAAGGGCCTGAACCTGGGGATCGACTTCACTTCCGGCACGCGGATAACGGTCGGTCTCGTCCATCCCGCAAGCGAGGCCCAGGTCAGGTCGATCATGGCCACGGACGGAGGCGCGAGTGACGCCGTTGTCCAGAAGGTGAGCGGGGACAAGAACCTGGGCAGCAACGGTTTCCAGATCTCCGCCAAGCAGCTTCAGCCTAAGAACCTCGCGAGCGTCCGCAGCGCGCTCCAGACCCGCTTCGGAATTCTCAACAACGGCAACGACTTCAACAGCACCTCAGTTGGACCGACGTTCGGGCGAACGGTCGCCAACGGCGCGGTGGTGGCGATCATCGCCTCGCTGCTGGTGATCTCGGCGTACGTCGCGTTGCGATTCGACTGGAAGTTCGCGGTCCCCGTCCTGATCGCGCTGATGCACGACTTGTTGATCACAAGCGGGGTTTACGCGCTAACCGGCCGGGAGGTGACGACAGCGACCGTGGCCGCGCTGTTGACGATCTTGGGCTACTCGCTGTACGACACGATCATCGTGTTCGACCGCGTGCGCGAGAACGTGCCGCGCATGCCACGCGCTGCCTTCTCGCAGATCGTCAACCGCTCGATGTCCGAGGTGCTGACCCGTTCGCTGGCTACGACCTCGTGCACGCTTGTGCCGATCCTGGCGCTGCTGTCCTTCGGTGGAGCGACGCTGCAGGACTTTGCATTCGCGCTGCTGATCGGCGTCGCCTCGGGCGCGTACTCCTCGATCTTCATTGCCTCGCCGGTGCTGACGCATTGGAAGGAGCGCGAGACGGTTTACCGGTCACGACGCCACCGGATCGTGGGCGAGCTTGGATACGTGCCGGCGTATGCCGCCGGCGTCGCGGACGTCGAGCCCGAACGCAAACGACCGCGTCGGGGCGAGCGGCTGACCACTCCCGAGCCGGAGACGGTCTCGGCGGCCGAGTTCGAGGAGATGAAGCGGGCTCTCGACATCGAGCGGGGTCAGCCATCTCGCCACACCTCCACGCTGACGAACCGCCTCTCGCACGGCACCGTCGAGGAACAGGCGTCCTCGCCACCCGAGCCGGCGCCCAAGCCCACTCGGCGAGCTACCGGTGGGGCGCCTCCCAAGCCACCCCAGCGGGCTGGCGATGGAGCGCCGGCCAAGCCGACCCAACGTGCAGGCGATGGAGGGTCGGCTAAGCCGGCCCAGCGGGCCGACGATGGAGCGCCTGCCAAGCCGCCCGAACTGCCCGGCGATGGAGCGCCTACCAAGCCGCCCGAACTGCCCGGCGACGGAACCGCTCACCGACCGGCTCCCGATATCGCCGAGAACGAGGGGGTCTCCCCAGTGCCGAAGCGCAAGAGCCAGTCGAAGTCGCGATCGCGTAACCGGCGGCACGGGAGGCGTAGATAGTCATGGGCATGCTCGCCTGGGTGATGATGGGGCTCGCGCTTTGGCATTTCTCGATCTGGCTCCCAGACCGCTACTGGGGCGGAATCGTCGGCGCGTTTGTTGGCGCTCTGGTCGGCGCCGCCCTGTGCGGACTATTGATCAACGGCTTTCAGATCCCCGGCCGGCATTCGACGGATCTGACCACGGCGCTCGAGGCGATCCCCGGCGCGCTGATCGGCATGGGCTTGGTGTACCTGGAGGGCGTCCGTCGCGAGCGCGCCACCGGGACACATGGAATCGAGCTGACCTAGCGGAGCGGCAAGCGCAGCGACCCGCTGTTCCATCTGTGTCACAGCTTGTGACATCGAGACACCGGAATAGGCCTTGATGACGAGGATCCGTCGGGGGCGGGACATACGCTGCCAACCATGTCACTGGCAGCCGTCCCCGCCGAAAGCGCACCGACACGCGTCCACGCCGCTCGGCTACACGCGGTTCCGGACGCGCGAGCGTCGAACGGGGGGCCTCCCGGGCCACGCCTCGAGATCCCGCCGTACGATCTGGCGGCTGCGCTGGTGCTTGAGCAGGAACTCGGGATCGGCCATGTCCTCGCGCAGGTGCTGGTTCGGCGCGGACTTGCTGAGCCAAGCCGTGTCCGCGAGTTCCTAGATCCCCGCGAGACACACGATCCCGGCGCCTTTGCCGGCCTCAAGCGGGCGCTTGAGACGATCGAGCGCCACATCTCCGTGGGAAACCGGATCGTCGTCCACGGCGACTACGACGTCGATGGTGTTTGTGCGACTGCGATCATGGTCCGCGCGCTGCGTTCCCGTGGCGCAAACGTCGGCTGGTTCTTGCCAAACCGGATTGACGACGGCTACGGCCTCTCGGCGGCCACCGTGGAGCGCCTTGCCCGGCGAGGCACAGAGCTGCTCGTGACGGTTGACTGCGGCATCACCGCCGTGACCGAGGTGGCCGGGGCGCGGCGCGCCGGAATTGACGTCGTCGTCAGCGATCACCACGCGCCACGGCCCGACGGGGAGCTACCCGATTGCGAAATCGTGCACCCGGCGATCTGCGGCTATCCGTGCCCCGATCTGTGCGGCACCGGCGTCGCCTTCAAGCTCGCGCAGGCTTTGGGCGCGCCGAGCGCCGCGGAGGACCTCGAGCTGGTCGCACTCGCGACGGTCGCCGATCTCGTTCCGCTGCATGGTGAGAACCGGCACCTCGTGAGAGAGGGGCTGAGCGCACTGGCCAACACCGCTCGGCCGGGCTTGCGCGCGTTGATGACGGTTTCCCGCGCCGATCCGAGTGCGCTGGACACTCATGTGCTTGGCTACCGGCTCGCGCCCCGAATCAATGCCGCCGGGAGGCTCGCTCACCCGGACGCCGGGCTCGAGTTGCTGCTTACCGATGACCTCGCACGGGCCCAGGAGATCGCCGCCGAGCTCGACGCGGTGAACGTGGAGCGCCGTGCGATCGAGCAGCGGATCGTCTGGGAGGCCGAGGCGCAGGCTGCCGAGTGGGGCGAGCGCAGCGCGTTCGTGCTCGCGGGGGAGCGTTGGCATCCGGGAGTGATCGGCATCGTCGCTTCGCGGGTGGTAGAGCTCCATCACCGGCCGACAATTGTGATTTCCTTGGACGGGGAGCTCGGAACGGGCTCCGGACGCAGCATCCCCGGCTTTGACTTGCTCGCCGCGCTCGACTGTGCCGCCGAACACATTGAGCGCTACGGCGGCCATCCCGCCGCGGCTGGGATGACGGTTCGGCGTGATCGTGTGGAGGCGTTGCGCGCCGCGATCGAGGCGCACGCCGCCGAGACGCTGACCCCCGAGCTGCTCACGCCACGCGAGCGGGTCGATGCGGTGGTGTCTGGCGGCGAGCTGGCGCTACCGCTTGCCGAGGAGCTGGCGAAGCTCGAGCCGTGTGGCGTGGGCAATCCGCGGCCCCGGTTGCTGGTCACCGGCGCACGTTTCGGAGATATGCGTGCGATGGGAGAGGGTCGCCACGCCCGCTTCTCGGTCAGCTCCGGTGGGACACGCGCGCGGGCGGTGGCGTTCGGGTGCGAGGGCCGGCTCGCGTCAATCAGCGGTCAGCCCGTTGATGCGACCTTCCGGCTCGAGCGCAACGCGTGGAACGGGGCGGTCGAGGCCAGGCTGGTACTGCGCCACGCGCAACCGTGCGTCCCGGACCCGATCGAGGTATTGGGCGAGCCAGACGAATACCTGCGAGCTGTACTGCAGGAGCTCGACACTCCCGAGGACTGCATTCCTCGTGTGCCCTCGGAGCGCGTCGTTCTCGACCGTCGCGGCGAGAGCCCACTGGCGGTTCTGGCGGACGCGATCGCTGGCGGGGCGCCGGTGCTGGCGGTGTGCGCCGATGTGTCGCGACGGGTAGAAGGGCTCATGACCAGAGCCGGAGGGTTTGCCTTGATCTCCTACGCTGCACTCGAGAGCGAGCCGACGGTAGTGCACCGATTCGGTCATCTGGTCGCGCTCGATCCTCCCTCGAGCGCGGTTGGCCAGCAGCGACTGCTCGGAGGCTCCGGCCATACCCATTTGGCTTGGGGAGATGCTGAGCTACGCTTTGCTGAACAGATGCACGAGCTGGAGTACGGCCTCCGGGCTTCGCTTGCCGCGCTCTACCGGGGCTTGAGGCTCCAGGGGAGGGCGACCGGCGAGGAACTCGAGCACCTGCTTCGCGGAGATGGTCCGCACGGCCGCCCGGCACGCCTGGCCGCCAGGTTGATCAGAGTCCTCGCGGAGTTGGAGCTCGTCAGCCTCGACCGGGATCTGCCGGCCCTTGCGGTTGTGGGCAGTTCGAGAACCGAACTCGAACGCTCGCCGGCCTACAGGGTCTACGAACAGCGATTTGAGGACGGACGGCGATTCCTGAGCAGCGCAAATCCCCGACTAAACGGCTGAGTCAGCCGGATGAGTTGCGCGCGGGAGTCAGCGAGGCTGGAGGCCGAGCAGGAGGCTGGCGCAAGCAGACGAAGGCGGGCGACGGTGCGCCGTCGGTGGCTGACGATCGTGGCGGCAACGGGGGGGCTGCGTCTTCGACGCGATTCACGTCCAGGCCAAAGGTTGACCGGGTAGATCACCCGTCGGCCGACACGGCGGTCGAACGCGCTGATTTGACGGAGACCGAGCGACGGTTGCTCGGCGACCTGTTCGCGATCATCGAAGAGCATGCCGAGCAGTCGGCGGTCACGATTGACCGGGACTGGGTTGAAGAGGCGTTCGTCTACGCGTGCGTGCACCATGCCGATCAGCGCCGCAGGTCGGGCGAGGACTTCATCATCCACCCGGTTGGAGTAGCGAAGATCTGCGCGGGAATGCGGCTCGATACGGAGACGCTCTGCGCTGCCCTGCTCCACGACACGGTGGAAGACACGAGCGCCTCGCTTGAGGAGGTGGAGGAGGCCTTCACCGAGGAGATTGCGGGACTGGTCGACGGCGTCACGAAGCTCACCGGGCTGACCTTTCAATCGCGTGACGAGGCGCAGGCGGAGAACTACCGCAAGATGATGGTGGCAATGGCCTCGGATATCAGGGTCATCCTGATCAAGCTCGCGGACAGGCTGCACAACATGCGCACGATCGGCGCGATGCCAAAGCAGAAGCAGCTCGACAAGGCGCGCGAGACGCTCGACATCTACGCCCCGATCGCCCATCGCCTCGGTATCCACGCGATTAAGTGGGAGCTCGAGGACCTGGCATTTCAGACGCTGCATCCGCGCAAGTACAAAGAGATAAAAGGACTCGTCGCGCAGCAACGCGTCGAGCGCGAGCAGTACGTAAACCAGGCCGGTGATTACTTGGCCAAGGAGCTCGATGAGCTCGGTATCGAGGCCGAGATCTCGGGTCGGGCCAAGCATTTCTATTCGATCTATTCGAAGATGACCAAGAAGGGCCGCGAGTTCAACGAGATCTACGACCTCACAGCAATGCGCGTAATTGTGGGCTCGGTGAAGGACACCTATGGCGCGGTCGGCGTGATTCATTCGCTGTGGAAGCCGCTGCCGGGTCGCTTCAAGGATTTCATCGCGATGCCGAAGTTCAACATGTACCAGTCACTCCATACGACCGTGATCGGTCCCGAAGGCCGGCCGCTCGAGATTCAGATCCGGACCCGAGAGATGCACGACCTGGCCGAGTTCGGGATCGCCGCGCACTGGATGTATAAGGAGGGCGCGAGCAAGCGAGGCGAACGCAATGCCGCGGCGATGCGCGAGTCTGACGGCAAGCTGAAGTGGCTGCGATCGCTGCTGGACTGGCAACAGGAGACAAGTGATCCGCGTGAGTTCATGGAGACGCTCAAGGTCGACCTGTTCGAAGACGAAGTGTTTGTGTTCACGCCCAAGGGCGAGGTGAAATCGCTGGCCGCGGGTGCCACGCCGCTCGACTTCGCCTACGAGATCCACACGGATGTCGGCCACCGCTGCGTGGGCTCGAAAGTTTAACGGCAAGATCGTTCCGCTCTCCTACCAGCTTCGGTCGGGCGACATCGTCGAGGTTCTGACCTCCAAGCGCGAACGCGGGCCGTCGCGGGATTGGCTCGCTCTCGTGAAGACGACGCGAGCGCGGAACAAGATCAAGGCGTGGTTCAAGGCCGAGTCGCGCAAGGACACCGAGCACTCCGGACGCGAGCTTCTGCAGGAACAGCTCAAGAAGGCCGGGTTGCCGGCGCAGAAGCTGGTCGGCTCACCGCTGCTGGCCGATGTGATTCGTGAGATGGGTTTCCGCAAGGGGGAGGACTTCTATATCGCACTCGGCGGCGCGAAAATCTCGCCGAAGGTCGTCGTCAACAAGGTGATGCAGCGCCTCAAGCAGGGCGAGGCTGCCGAGTCAGAGCCGACTGCCACTGATGACCTGCTGAACAAGGGGCGGCGCCGCTCGCGGCCAACGACGTCCTCCTCGCGCTACGGGATTTCGGTCGACGGTGTAGACGACGTGATGCTGCGCATCGCGAAATGCTGCCGGCCTGTGCCGGGTGATCCGATCCTCGGCTACATCTCACTCGGCCGAGGGATCACGATCCACCGTGGGGACTGTCCGAACGTTGCGGTGCTGATGAAGGATCCAGACAGGTTCACCGACGTGGCGTGGGACGGGGACGCCGATACGTCGTTCCGGGTCGAGATCCAGGTAGACGGGTGGGACCGCCACCGCCTGTTGGAGGACATGTCGCGGACCTTCGCTGAAGCCGGAATCAACATCCTCGAGGCGCGTTGCACCGTCAACCATCCGATGGTCGCCAACCGGTTCGTGCTCGAGGTGGGAGACACTCGTACGCTCGATCAGGCAATCACCAGGCTGCGCAACATCGATGCTGTGTTCGATGCCTACCGGGTGACGCCCGGCGCTGGATAGAGCGGTCCCGGTCCCGCGATCCGGCCTCAGGCTCCCGACTCTCACCCGAGCTCCAGACCGCGGGGCGGGCGCGTGGGTGCGGATACGCGCACCGTCCGGGCCGTGGCCGAGGGGAGCTTCGCGAGCACCACCGCCTGTCCGGTTCGCAGGCCCTTGATTTCGTTTGGGTGAATGACGAACTGCTCCACCTGCCGGCGGGTGCCCCGCCCGGTATGAAATCCGGTCACGAGTGGGTTGCCCGTTGCAAACGTATGCTCCCAGACCTTTTGCGTGCCGGCCATTTGCGCAATCGTCTGCGCCGAGGCCGGGACGTCCTGACGGTGGGCAATCTTGACGGCGGTGTTGCCGAGTACCTGGTCGCGCAAGCCCGGCGCCGCTCGGTCGAGATCGGCGAGCTCCTGCGTGGCGAGGATGACGCTCACTCCCGCCCCGCGGCTCCGGGCAAGCAGCGAGACAACGTGATCGCTGCCAAGCGCCGAGAACTCATCGATCCCGACCATCGCCGGCAAGGCTGCGTCAGCATCCGCCCCCAAATCCCGCCGGCCCAAGCGGTGACCGGACGCCGCGATCAGATCCTGGACCACCAGCGTTCCCAGTTGCGCCGAGAGCTTCCCGTAGGTGCTCGAGTTGAGGCTGAACAACACGACCTCATCTCCCGCAAGAGCTCTCCGCAGGTCGATTGCCCGTCTCTCCTCGCCGGCGGCCGGGGAGAGATATTGACCCGTATGCGACTCGCTAATGATCGCCAAGCGTGTGCCGAGACCGCGAATCGCACTGAGTTGGTCTGGCGTCAGCCCCGCGAGATAGTCCTGAACACGCTCACTCAGTTGGCGAGGCACGTGGCGGAGCATCGAGCTCATCAGCCGCGGATCCATCAGGCGGACCACTTGATCGATCGTCGGCGTCCGCTCAGGGTAGGCATGCTCGAGCACCTGGAAGACGGTTTGGACGTAACGCTCAGCCGCGCGCTGGTAATGAGGCTCGGTGAAGCGCTCGGCTCCGATCAGCTTGTCCTTCAGCTCGGTGGCGTTCCCATGTTGCAAGGGGTTCCAGTAGCTCGGTCCGTCCGGAGTCCAGACTCGGAATGATCGACCGGCGGCCTCGGCAGCCGCGGCGAGCTCGCCGGCAAAAGCGGGGGAGCCCTTGAGGTCGATCGCCACGACCGGTAGCCCGCGGCGGATCCGATCGGTGAGGATCGTCAGCAAGGTGGTCGACTTGCCTGCTCCGCTCGCGCCGAGGATCAAGCCGTGAGCTGACAGCTGCCGGTCGGTGAGCAACAGCCGCTCGCCGCCAAGCCCGGAGCCGAGCACGACGCCGTCGTCGGTGGCCTCCGCGGCAGCCTTTCGCCGCTCCCGGAGGCCGATTGCGCCGCGGAGCAAGGTCGCCGCGGTCGAGCCCGCGATCAACGCGACAACCGCCCACGTTGGCGGCGCGAGCATCAAGGCGACGAACACCGGCGCCAGCCAGTACGGGGGGCGCCGGGGTGCAGACTGGGACGGACTCATCGCCCCGCCCCGGCAACTGCCATCGGCGTGCGCGCCGCCGCGCGCCACACTGTCTTTCCAGCGAATCCAGGAAGCGGGCCAGTCCAGCTAGCGCGTTGCACGTGCACGAGAGTGGAAATCCCGAGCCTGCGGGCCGTGCCGGCGATCGCGCCTCTGATCGCCGGCTTGTCCGACAGGTAGAGGACGGCGTCGATCCGCGCGTCCGCGCCATAGCCGCCCAGTATCTTCTCGCGGCGGGCACGGCCCTTACCTGTGAGCTCGAGCTCCAAGGCGATCCGCCTACCGGATCGATCCACGAGCAGCAGGTCGGGATAGTGCAGAGCGTCCCTTCCCCCGCGATCGATCCCGCCGAGACGAACAGCGAACGGCTCGGCTCGGCCTTCCTCGGTGCCGTCATGCGAGCGCATTCGCCGCTCTGCGACCACTTTTTCAAGGGGCCCGAACGTCCCCCCGTGGGCGGCGAGCCAAAGCCACGCCAGCCCGACATCATGCCGATATGAGCGCAGATCCGCCCTGGGGGCGGGCAGTTCACTCTCAATCGCGGCAAGGCCACTACGCGTGATCTGATTGCAGGCCGCCTGCCGGTGGAAAAGCGGATCACGACGCACGTACCCCGCCGATGCGAGGCCACCCAAGCGGCGCGATGCCGCCGATGGCGAGCTGCTGAGCAGTCGCTGCACGTGGCCCAGCAGCACGATCCGGTGCTCGGCCATGAACGCGAGCACGACGCGGTCGCGGTCGGTGAGTTGGACTCCGCGCCGAACACGGGGAGCTGGTTTGGGCGACGGCGAGTGATCGTGCACGTCTTAAAGAGCCTGGAGCGGTCCGACTTTCCCCCCCTTCGCCCTACGCTCCCGGATGCGGCAGCGAGCTCATGTTCACAACCTCGAAGTCGCGCCTGGTCAGCCGGTCGAGCTGATGAAGGGCATCGTTGTTCCAGTGGCGATCGGGCGCGCCGGAGACGTACCACGGCGAGCCGTTGTCGGTCGGGAGGGGGTGTGCGCCGCCTGCCGCTGCGGCGAGGGTCAGCGCGATCAGCGTCGCGCAGAGGGCGAACAGCGCTAAGCGATTCAACGCTTAGCTCCGAGATCGTCCTCAGGCGACCACAGCCAGGCCGCCGGCCCTCACCCCGAACCGCGCCTGCCGAACCTCGCCGATGTAGTCGCCGTCGACCTGTAGTGGCAGCGACCGTTCGTCGAGCGATCGAACGTCCAGGCGCTCGATTCCTCCGAACGGATGCACCTGGCGGTGACGGGCGAGCCGGGCGCGCTCGGACAGGGCTCGCCAGAGAATCGTCGGCACCTCGATCGGCCGCGCTCGCCTGAGCACGACCCCGGCGAGGTCGCCGCTCTCGAGCGTCGCCCCCTCGCCCATGTGGACCGAGCGGTCGCCGAAATACGTATAGGGCGACGCGTTCTGGACGATCGTCGTCACTCCGGTGATCCGCTCTTGGCCAAACTCGACCTCCATCTGCGGCGGGTGCCACAGGTAGCTACGGCTGAACGTCCTGACCCCTTGCCAGGTGTAGTACCACTCGCCGAGCCGAGCCTTCAGCCGAGGGTGCGCGTCGACCTGCTCCACCACGCTGGCGTCGAGTCCGACTCCTGCGGAGAACAAGAAGCGGCGCTGGTTGACATAGCCGATGTCGACCCGGCGAGGCCGCCAGTCGTCGGCCATCAGCAGCAGGTGCTCGGTGGCATCGACCACATCCGTGGGGATCCCGAGCATCCGGCAGTAAACGTTCGCGCGACCGCCAGGGAGGCAGCTGAGCGGTGTATCCGAACCCGCGAGTCCGTTGGCCGCCTCGTTAACGGTTCCGTCGCCGCCGAACGCGACCACGACGTCATAACCCTGATGCGCCGCCTCTCGGCAGAGTTTGGTCGCGTGGTCACGGGACTCCGTGTCGACCGCGTCGACTTGATAGCTGCCCCGCAGCGCGTAGACGACGAGGTTCTTCAGACGGTCGGACACCGTCGTCGCATACGGATTGACGATGACCAGCATTCGCTTGCTGGGAGTGTGGCCGCGTACGCCGAGGATCGCCTCGAGACGCTCGATCGGATCGGTAGAGGTGACGGCCATCTCTGGGTGACAACGCGAGCGCAACCGGACGCAGGCTCAGGTGCCTAACGCAGGAGCACAATACCGGCGTTAGCGGCTCATGACGCGGCCGGGCCACTGGTTTTCCAGCGCGCGCTGGGTATACTCCCGCCTACATAGCTGTACGCATCAAGAGGGGTGGAGGGACTGGCCCTATGAAACCCCGGCAACCTCCCGCAAGGGAAAGGTGCCAATTCCATCAGGCTCCAACGACAAGCCTGGGAGATGTGGAGAGGCGGTTTCATTGGACCTCCGACCACAGACCCCGGCGGAGGTTTTTTCACGTATGCCGCCAGAGTCTCTCACCTGCAAAGAATGTAAGGCGACCTACGCGCTAGACGCGAGGTATGTCTGCGAGCGGTGCTTCGGTCCGCTCGAAGTGATCTACCCTCCGCGTATCGATGCCGATCCAGCGGCTCTGCGCCGCCGGATCCAGGCCGGGCCGCACTCGTTGTGGCGATACGCGGACTTCCTGCCGGTCCAGGCGCCCCCGCGAGGGACGCTGCCGGCCGGCTGGACGCCGCTGCTGCGCGTCGATCGGCTCGCCGAGCACCTCGGTCTCGAGGAGGTGTGGATCAAGAACGATGCCGCCAACCCCACGCATTCGTTCAAGGATCGTGTGGTGTCGGTCGCGCTGGCGCGGGCCCGCGAGCTGGGATTCCAGACAATCGCGTGCGCCTCGACTGGCAATCTCGCCAACGCGGTGGCCGCTCACGCGGCGGCGGCCGGCCTGGAGTCCTACGTGTTCATCCCGTCGGACCTGGAGGAGCAGAAGGTTCTCGCGACCGGTGTCTACGGTACGAACTTGGTATCGGTCCGAGGCACCTACGATGACGTCAACCGGCTCTGCACCGAGCTTTCCGGTGATCGAGACTGGGCATTCGTGAACATCAACATGCGCCCGTACTACGCCGAAGGCTCAAAGACCCTTGCGTTCGAGACGATCGAGCAGCTCGGATTCGAGCTTCCGGATCGAGTTGTTTGTCCAATCGCATCGGGTTCACTGTTCACCAAGATCGCACGGGGATTCGAGGAGTGGCTCGAGCTCGGCCTGGTCGAGGGAGCGCTGCCGACGTTCAACGGTGCCCAGGCGACCGGCTGCTCTCCAGTCGCGAGCGCGTTCCAGGCCGGCCAGGATTTCTGTCGCCCGGTCAAGCCGGACACGATTGCCAAATCGCTGGCGATCGGGAACCCCGCCGACGGCCCGTATGCGCTCGAGCTGGCACGCCGCACGGGCGGATCGATTGACGCGGTCACCGATGAAGAGATCCGGCAAGGAATCCAGCTGCTCGCCAGGACGACCGGCATCTTCACCGAGACCGCCGGCGGGGTCACGGTAGCGGTGCTCGCCAAACTGGCCCAGCGGGGCGATATCGACCCCGGGGAGCGCGTGGTGGCGTACATCACCGGTGAGGGCCTAAAGACACTCGATTGCGCGCGCGGGACCTTCGAGACGTGGGAGATCGAGCCCAGCCTCGCCTCCTTCGAGGAGGCCAGCGAGCGATTGGCGGTCCCGGCCTGAGATGATTTGCAGGCGATGGCTGTCAACGTAAAGATTCCAACCCAGCTCCGAGCCGCCACCGACGGCGAATCCGCCGCAGAGGTCGAGGGCGAGACCGTCGGCGAAGTGCTCGATGCGCTCTACGAGCGATACGGCGAGCTCCGCAGCCGGATCGCCGAAGACGGTGGGCTCCGGCGATTCGTCAACGTGTACGTCGGCGGGGAGGACATCCGCTTCCTCGACGGCCTCGACACCGCGGTCGAGGACGGCGACGAAGTCACGATCCTGCCCGCAGTCGCGGGGGGCTGATCGCGGGCCGGATTGCGGCGGGGCTGATCGCGGGGCGAGGCGGGGGCGGGGCTGATCGCGGGGCGCGGCGGGGCTGGGGGCCGGGCCGGGCGGCCCGGGGTCGTCGAGCTCGGCGAGCGCTCGGCGAGGGCGTCCGCCCCTAGGACGAGGACGCGCTTGCGCCGAGGCCGACGGGACAGCTCACGCCCGTCCCCCCGAGGCCGCAGTAGCCACCCGGGTTCTTGTGCAGGTACTGCTGGTGGTAATCCTCGGCGTAGTAGAACGGACCGGCTTGCTCGATCTCGGTGGTGATCTCCGGGTAACCGGCCGCGTGCAGGCGCTCGGCGAACATCGCGCGGGAGGTTTCCGCTGCGGTGCGCTGGACCTCGTCTGAGACGTAGATGGCCGAGCGGTACTGCGTGCCGACATCGTTACCCTGGCGCATCCCCTGGGTGGGATCGTGGTTCTCCCAGAAGAGCGCCAGCAGGTTCTCCAGGGAGGTCTTCGCTGGGTCGAACACGACGAGGACCGCCTCGGTGTGCCCGGTGCTTCCGCTGCAAACTTCCTCGTAGGTCGGGTTCGGGGTGAACCCGCCGGCGTAACCGACCGCGGTCGTATACACGCCCGGCGCCTGCCAGAAGACACGCTCCGCCCCCCAGAAGCAGCCCATCCCGACAACCAACTGCTGGAAGCCTTCCGGGAAGGGCGGCTTGATGGGTGTGCCAAGTACGGCGTGGCGGTCGTCAACCGGCGTCTCGGCCGAGCGCCCCGGCAGCGCCCGCGAGGGATCAATCATCTTCGTCTTGTCGCGGAATTCGAGCATATGTACGCAAGGGTAGCCGCTGAAGCACACCGACGTCATGGCATCGCGGCCGTCCACGTCCTCGCTGGTCAGTTGGTCCGGGGCCCCGGGACCGGGCTGATCGCGGCCGCACAGCTCGGGGTTCCTGCCGCGGTTGTCAAGCTCGGGCTGGCCGACGGAGTGCTGAGTGCTTCCCAGGGCGCGGCGATCATCGTGGCTGCGCTCGCGAGCCTCGGGTTCTGCGCGGCCGGGGCCGCGATGGCAAAGCGAGCCGGCCGACTGAGGCGCAGCGCTAGCGTAAAGACGTACGCGCGCACTGCGCGCACGTGAGCGGACCGGCGACTGATGAGCCTGTGCCGTTGGGACTCCAGCTCTGGTCGACACTAGTCGCTTTTGCCGCCGCCACGAGGGGTGACAGAATGGCGGTCCAATGACCGGCTCACGGGGAGAGAGGCTGCGATAGCTGCGCGATCGACAAATGGGTCCCCACGCCAGCGGCAGTCGCTAGTCGACAGCGCTGAGCAGGCACTGCGCAACTGGCTGGCCCCCGGTCGTTACCGGCCCGGCGACAGGCTGCCGCCGGAGCACGATGTCGCCGAGATGCTCGGTATCTCGCGCGGTACGCTCAGGACTGCGCTGCAGCGGCTTCAGGACAGCGGCGAGATTGTGCGACGGCAGGGCAGCGGCACGTTCGTTGGCCGCGTGACGATGCCGATTCATCTCGACGAGCGGCTGGAGCGACTCGAGCCATATTCATCGCTGGCCAGGCGACGAGAGGTAACGCTCAGTGCCTCGAAACTTCGGATCGAGCAGCGGGCCGTGGGCTCTGAGGTCGGTGAGCTGCTCGAACTGGAACACACCACACTAGTGACGACGATCTTCCGTGTGCTGATGGCAAGCGGCGAGCCCGCATCCGTGATGTTCGACGTCGTCCATCCGTCGGTCGAGTTGCCCGAGACCAAAGCGCTGATGCGGCGGCTCGAAGGCGGCCAGATGGTTCTTGACGTGCTCATCGAGCGCGGTGTCCCGATCGGCTTTGCGCGCACGCGCGTGATGCCGTGCCTGGTCACGCCGCGTGAGCAAGTGGGGAAGGCGCTCCAGATCCACCGAACCACGGCGTGCTTGGAGCTGGAGGAAGTGATCCACCTTGGTGGTGGGGAGCCGGTTGCGTACTCGCGCGACCTCTTCTCACCCGAGGCACTCGACGTCCAGGTGATCCGGTCGCTTGACGCCGGCAGCCCGCGGTCGATCGCGCCGGCTCGCAACTCCGGACGGCGAGCGCGTGCGCGACCCGGCGCACGCCGCTAACCCTCCCGGCGCATGTCAACTCCGCCGGCTCGTCTCGTTGGCTCGGTGGCGCGCGCGCTCGCGCTTCTGGAGGTGCTCGGCGCCAGCGACTCTGTGCTGGGAGTGAGCGAGCTGGCGCGGCGAATAGGAGTCAACGCGAGCACCGCCTCGCGCTTGCTGGCGACGCTCGAGCACCAGGGTTTCGTCGAGCGTGAGCCGAGAGGGGCCTACCGGCTTGGACTGAAGCTGGTCACACTCGCCGACAGGGCGCTGTCCCGGTTGGATATTCGAGAGCTCGCCCGTCCGCGGCTCGCGCGACTCGTGGCCGATACCGGCGAGACCGCGACGCTGTCGGTCCGCGGCGAGGACGCGGCGGTCACGATCGACTTCGTCGCGTCCCCGTCCACAGTTGTGAGCGTCGCGCGGCTCGGGCGTCCCAGCGTGGCCCACGCCACGGCGGTCGGCAAAGTGATGCTGGCGTTCGTGGCCGGAGGGACGGAGGGCGGTGTCCTGACCCCCTACACCGGGCGAACCATCACAGACCGCGGCGAGCTTTCTCGCCAGGTCGATGCGGTGCGTCAGCGGGGGTTCGCGGAGGCGGTGGGCGAGCGGGAGCCGGACCTGAGTGCGCTGGCGGCGCCCGTGCTCGGCCGGGGTGGGGAGCTGGTGGCGATCCTTGGCTTGCAAGGGCCGACCTCCCGCCTGACGGCGGCGCGCCGGCGGGCAGTCACGCCGGCGCTGGTGGAGGCGGCCGCTGGACTGAGCCGGGACCTCGGCCGACCCAGCTAGTCTCGCGAGTCAAAAATTGGGGGCACTCGCGACCCTAGCTCCACGGATATGGGCTATGGGAAACCGGGTGCAGCCGGCCGGTGCTGAACCGCTCGTATACGAACGGCGCCAGCGAGTTCGAGTGCTCACCGCTCAGGACGCGCGCGATCTCCCGGCCCGCGGCGATCATCTTGTAGCCGTGGTTCGAGTCGGCGGCGACGAACACGTTAGGGCGCATGTAGTCGAATACCGGGAAGTTGTCGACCGTGAAAGCGCCGACGCCTCCCGACCGCGCCTGTCGGTAGAGGTTGCTCACACCCACGAAGCGCTCGAGGCAGTGCGACAGCGCTGCCGACCACATCTCGGGGAATCCCTGCTCGACGCTGCCGGTCGGGTAGGGATCCACCTCAAAGCTGTTGCCGAGGCGAATCGGCGCTGCACCGCCCTGCACGCTCGCGCGATCGGGCTTGAAGTAGATGCCCCAAGGCTGGTCGGTGATCAAACGGCCATTGTCGTCGCGCAGCGGCCGATCAGAGTCCAGGTGGATCACCGCAGAAGAGTGGCCGTCAGCGGTGACGAACGTGGTCGGATCGACCAGTACCTCGCCCTCTTGCAGATACCAGTAGGTCCACATCGGCTGGTTTTCGACGAGCGTCCCGTCGGGCTGACGCACGTCGATCCGGTCGGGGAGTCCAAGCTTTTCCCATAGCGTCGCGATCCACGGCCCGACCGCGATCACCACCTGCTCGACCTCGATGAGTCCGTCGCTCGTCTCGACAGCGATGACCGACCCGGAACCGTCGAACCGAAAGCCGGTGACCTCCACGTCGGTGATGATCTCCGCTCCCGCGGCTCTGGCCTTATCCGCGAGTCCGAACATCGACTCGCGGTTGAACGCGTAGCCGCCGGCGTGTTCGTGCAGACAAGCGGTGATTCCGGGCGCTCGCCAGTCCGGGTAGAGCGAGCGCATGTGGACCATCACGGCCCCCTCGCCCAAGTACAGGTCGGAGGGGTACCCGATCCGCTGCTGGCGCTCATACACCTCCGTCAGGTCACTCTCCTGGGAGGGCGGCCCCAGCGCGATGTAGCCACTCGAGTGATAGTGGAAGGCCTCAGGGTCGGATTCCCAGACCTCGACGCAGGCCGCCATCAGCTCGGACATCGCCGGCTGGAAGTAATTGTTGCGCACGACTCCGCAGGCAATCCCGGAGGCTCCAGCGGCTACGCCCGTCTTGTCGACGACGAGCACGCGTTCGCCGGACTGCGCGAGATGCCAGGCGGTCGAGAGGCCGTGCACGCCGGCTCCGACCACGAGTACTGGAACGGCACTGGGAAGAGTTCGCTCAGCCATGACAGTCAATCCTCACTTGCCGATAGCGCAAAAGTCTTGCCGAAGACGCACGATGAGCGTAGCGCCAGGCAGGACCTCGGTCAAGCGGCCGACGACCGCACCAGCGCCGGCTCCGCGCTCCCTAGCGCTCGAGCGCCGGCAGCCCGTCGATGCTGAGCAAGTTGTTCTCTCGCTGGTAATCGAGCAGCGCGTCGGCGCCGGCGACGCGGAGCCGCTTTGCGGCCCAGGCGTCCATGTGAGGACGGGTGCCCTCAAAGCTCATCAGCGGGACTCCGGGAAGGCCCGAAAGGCTAGACGGCTCGCGGGGTTGTGGCCGATTGCCACAACTGGTATACCTCCGTCCAGCAGACCTGTACCAATTTGTACACGCACTATTCTGAGGGTCTGGTCAGGGCGACAGGAAGGAGATCTACTTTGGGAAGCGAGATTACGAGCGACGCGCCGGAGTATGCGCCCGTCTATGGGGGCGATGTGCAGACGGTGCTCGCTAGCCCCCGGATCGCTCCACCGCCGCTGACGCTCGAAGAGGCGCGCAACGCACCCGGCCGCGAGGAGAAGATCGCAGCGATCACGCGGCAGATCGACGAGCAGGGAATCAAGTACGTGTTCTTCCAGCAAGTGTCGGTCACGGGTCGAGTAATGGGCAAGGGTGTCGTCTCGAGCTTCTTCCCCCAGGTCGCCAAGCGCGGTTACCAGCTGGTGTATGGCGCAACCGCGAATCTGTTCACTGACCGGCTGGGCAACTACATCGGCTTCGGTCCGGAGGAATCGGAACTGGCCGCGGTCGCCGACCTCGACACCTTCGCTGTGCTGCCGTGGGATAACCGCGTCGCGCGCGTGTACTGTGACTGCTACGACACCGAGACCGGCGACCTGCTCGACGCCGATCCCCGGCAGAACCTGAAGCGGATCGCGGACGCCTTCGAGCAGGAGCTTGGCTACCAGTTCCTGATCGGGATCGAGCCCGAGACCATGTGGCTCAAGCGTCCCGAGGACGGCGCCGAGCCCGAGGGCGTGACGAAGCCGTACTGCTACCACATCCATCAGTTCGAAGAGCTGCGTGCGGTGCTCCTCGACGTGGTCGAATACGGGCAGGCGCTGGGCCTCGACATGAGCTATGGCGATCACGAGGACGCTCCGGGCCAACTCGAGCTGAACTTCCGCTTCGATCGCCCGTTGCGCACCGCCGACAACATCACCACCTACCGCCAGGTCTGCGCCGCCGTGGGTCGCGAGCACGGGCTGCTGCCGACGTTCATGCCGAAGCCGTTCACGGGTGTGTCGGCCAATGGCCATCACCACCACTTCACGCTCGTCGACGAGAGCGGCACGAACGTCTTCCACGACCCCGACGGCCCCGCCCAGCTGTCGGAGATCGCTCGGAACTTCCTGGGCGGCATGCTCGAGCACTTCGGCGCGCTGATGTGCATCGGCAACCCGACGGTCAACTCTTACTGCCGCATGTGGGACACCGGCTTCTGGGCCCCGATCTACAAGAACTGGGGTTGGCAGAACCGCACGACGACAGTTCGAGTCGCTTCGGGCGGGCGCTTCGAGTACCGCGGGGTTGACTCGTCCTGTAATCCATACCTGACTGTCGCATCCCTGCTACAGGCCGGACTCGACGGGGTCCGGCGCGGGCTCGATCCCGGGCCGCCGCAGCAAGGCAACACCTACGATCTGCTGGCCGAAGGCGTCAAGATCGAAAAGGTGCCTGAGAGCCTCGGCGCGGCGCTGGCCGCGCTGGCGAAGGACGAGGTCATCAAAAGCGCACTTCCGGGCCGGCTGTACAAAGTGTTCGACCACTACAAGCGCGACGAGTGGGAGCGCTACCTGGCGGCGGTCACCGATTGGGAGCGCGACGAGTACCTGGAGGTCCTGCCCTGATGGTGAGCGCTCTCGGTGCGAGCGAACCTGCAGCGAGGACCATCTGATGTGTGGGATCGCCGGCATCATCTATAAGAACGGGAACGGAGCCCACCGCCTCGGCCGGGACATGACTCAGATGCTTCAGGCGATGAAGCATCGCGGCCCTGACTCGACGGGCTACGCGCTCTACCACATCCCGGATCGAGAGCTGGTGCTGCGGATCAAGCTCGCCGACGCGAACACTCCCCGTGACATCGAGTTCGAGGACACCCTGCGCCGCCACCGCCGGGAGGTCGAGCAGCGGCTGCGCGCCGCCGGAGCGGTGATCCGCGAGCTCGAGGACGTCAACGAGTACACGCTTTCGATCACGATGACCTACGAGGGCGACCTGAAGACGCTCGCCGACCACGCTGAGTCGGTGCCGGACGCCGAGGTTCTATCGGCCGGCCACGCGCTCGAGATCGTTAAGGACCTCGGCGACGCCAAAACCGTCGCCGCCGGTTACCACCTCGACGAGTACTTCGGGAGCCACGGCATCGGCCACGTACGGATGGCGACCGAGTCCGACGTCGATATCTCCAACGCGCATCCTTACTGGGCGTATCCCTTCTCCGACGTGGCGGTGGTCCACAACGGCCAATTGACCAACTATCACCAGTGGCGCCGGCGGCTGGAGCGCGCCGGTCACCGGTTCGCCTCCGAGTGCGATTCGGAGATCGTGGCCGTGTACCTGGCCCAGAAGCTCCAGAACGGCTGGTCGCTTGAGAACGCGATGCGCGAGAGCCTCGAGGATCTCGACGGCGTGTTCACTTACATCTGCGTATCCGAGGACGCGCTCGGAATGGCCAAGGATGAGCTCGCGGCCAAGCCGCTGGTCCTGTACGAGGGCGAAGACATGGTCGCGCTGGCGTCCGAGGAGATGGCGATCCGGGCGGTGATCGACCACGAGATCGACACTTACGATCCCTTTGAAGGCGAGGTGATGGTGTGGACACGTTGACCACCGACGGCGACGGCCCGCGCTATGACGCCCGCGGCCTCGTTGAGCTCGATGAAGTCGTCCCGCAGATCAGCGAGATCGACGGCGATAAGGCGACGTTCGACGCGCACAAACTGACCACCAGGCGGATCAATCTCGAGCTTCGCTGGTTGCTCTACGAGCAGGGCGTCAAAGACGTCACCGTCTTGAACCCCGGTGCTCGTCACTCGCTCGGTGCCGGGATCCTGACTCGCTGCCGGATCACCTTCGAAGGGAGCCTCGGCTACTTCGCTTGCGGCATCATCGACGGTCCTGAGATCCACATCAAGGGTCGCGTCGGCTGGTCGGCGTGCGAGAACATGATGTCTGGGGTGGTCATGATCGACGGCAACGCGGGCTCGCTGATGGGCGCCGCGATTCGTGGAGGGGACGCGATCGTCAAGGGCCGGGTCGGTGCCCGGACGGGCATCGATCAAAAGGGCGGCACGATCATCGTGCTCGGGGATGCCGGCTCGATGACCGGCTTCATGATGCAGCGCGGCCGGCAGATCTTCTGCGGCAATGTCGGGCCGGGTCTTGGCGACTCGATGTACGACGGCGAGATATACGTCGCCGGGAAAGTTGCCTCGCTCGGGATCGACTGCGTGCCGGGGGAGTGGACCGACGCGGACACCGAGCTGATCGAGAGGAAATTCTCGATTCACGGCCTCGGCGAACCACCTGAGTTCCAGAAGTTCGTCTGCGGCAAACAGCTTTACAACTACGACAACCTCGAGCCGTCCGAGCGCAAGCTCGTTCTGTAAGTGGCTCCTTTCGTATCTAGGAGGCTGTAGATGGCCGACGAAACCTCCCCTTCGGCTCACAACCGGCTCGGCCACAGCCGGATCTTCACGCCGGAGGTCATCGACGATATCCATGTGAAGTCCGAGCTCGGCCGCTACCGGATGCGCGGCTTCTCGATGTTCAAAAAGATCCCGCACTGGGACGAGCTGATGTTCCTGCCGGGGACGCTGACCCGGTTCGTAATCGAGGGCTACCGCGAGAAGTGCGAGACCAAGACGGTGCTCGGCGCCCGCTTTGCCAAGAAGCCGATCGAGCTTGACATCCCGATCTACATCACCGGGATGAGCTTCGGTGCGCTGTCGCTGGAGGCGAAGATGGCGCTCGCCAAGGGGGCATCGATGGCCGGCACGGCGACGTGCTCAGGCGAGGGCGGGATGATTCCGCCAGAGCGCGAGCTGTCGACCAAGTGGTACTACCAGCTGATCCAGAGCCGCTACGGCTTCAACCCCCATCACTTGATGCTCGCCGACGCCTGTGAGTTCTTCATTGGTCAGGGTTGCAAGGTCGGGCTCGGAGGCCATCTGATGGGCCAGAAGGTGACCGAGCAGGTCGCCGAGATGCGCTCTCTGCCGGCCGGAATCGATCAGCGCTCGCCCGCCAGGCATCCCGACTGGCTGGGCCCCGACGATCTGTCGCTGAAGATCCAGGAGATCCGCGAGGCGACCAACTACGAAATCCCGATCCAGCTGAAGCTGGGCGCGGCGCGCGTGTACGACGACGTCCGGATGGCAGCCAAGTGCAGCCCGGACATCATCTACCTCGACGGCGCCGAGGGCGGCACGGGCGCCGGTCCGCACGTGGCCGCGGAGGAGACGGGAATTCCGCTGATGGCCGCGATCCCGGAAGCCCGCCGCGCGCTCGAGGACGTCGGTATGGCTGACGAGGTCGATCTCGTGGTCGCCGGAGGGATCCGCAACGGCGGCGATGTCGCGAAGTGCCTGGCGCTGGGAGCGACCGCCATCGCGATCGGCCACTCGGCGTTGATGGCGCTCAACTGCAACAAGGAGATCCCTGGCGTCACCGACTATGAGGGCACGGTCGGCGTCCCGGCCGGTCAGTGCTATCACTGCCACACCGGTCGCTGTCCGGTTGGAGTGGCGACGCAGGATCCTGAGCTGCGCAAGCGGTTGGTGGTCGACGACGCTGCCGAGCGGGTCTACAACTTCTTGCACACGCTGACACTCGAGTGCCAGATGCTCGCTCGCGCCTGCGGCAAGACTGACGTGCACAACTTGGAGCCGGAGGATCTGTGTGCGCTGACCGTCGAGGCGGCCGCGATGGCGCGAGTCCCGCTCGCTGGAACCGAGTACGTCCCCGGGCAGAGCGAGGAACGGGCCCTGGAGGAGATCAAGCGCCTGCTCGCGCGCCACATCGAGAACCCAGTTGATTACCTCGCATCTGACCCCGAGCCGAGCGCCTCCAGGAAATCATGAGCGATCATCGACTACCCGCCGAGCCCGAGAAGATCATCGGCATCGACTCCGAGTACCTGTCCGGCCACCGCTTGCCCTACCAGGAGGACATCTCTCTGATCGAGGACGTCGACCTGATCGCGGCGACGCCCGGCAAGGACCTGAATTGGCTCGAGGATGTCACCTTGCTCGAGGAGGACGGCACGCCGGCGGTGTTCGACCGCTATTCAAACTCGTTCATCAAGATCTATTTCCCGATTCCGGCTGGACGCGAAGACGAGGTCGCCCGCAAGGTCCTGATCAAGCACCTCCAGTCGGGGAACTCGTACGGGATAGCCCTGAAGGAGCGCCACGCCAAGTTCCGCCAGCCGCAGCTCGGGCCATGGGTCGAGGACTCCCCGACGGTCGGCACCGACTGGGTACCGCCGGTGCTCGAGGGCTGGGAGCCGCCAGCGCACTGAGCTGGGCAGCATGCGAAGCTGGTGGCTTAGGCAGGTCGCGCCGGATCAGAGCGAGGCCCCCCTTGAGGACGCGCTGCGGGCTGACGTCTGCATCGTCGGGGGTGGATTCACGGGGCTGTGGACCGCGCTGCGAATCAAGGAGCACGATCCCGGAGCCGACGTCGTGCTGATCGAGGCCGACATCTGTGGCGGCGGCGCCAGCGGCCGTAATGGCGGCTTCGCGATGAGCTTCTGGCACCATTTCACGGGGCTCGAGCGCGCCTGCGGCAGCGCTGAGGCGCTGCGGCTGGCCCAGGCGTCGTGCGCCGCGCTGGCCGACATCGGCAGCTTTTGCGAGGAACATGGAATCGACGCCCACTACCGCCATGACGGCTGGCTGTGGACGGCTACCAGCGAGTCTCAGCGGGGCGCTTGGGAGAGCACGATCGACGCCATTGAGCGCCACGGCCAGCGACCGTTCCTGGCGATCGACGCCAACGAGGTCGCCGCCCGCAGCGGCTCTCCCGCACACCTCGCCGGCGTGTTCGAGCCGACCTCAGCGACCGTGCAACCGGCGCTGCTGGCTCGCGGCCTGCTGGGGGTGGCGCGGGAACGTGGAGTCAAGGTGTTCGAAGGCTCGCCGATGGTCGCGCTACAGCGCTCGCGGCCGCTGGTGGTGCGCACTGCGCGAGGCAGCGTCGCCGCCGACCGAGTGGTGATGGCGCAGGGTGCCTGGTCGGCCCAGCTGCGCGAGCTGCGCCGCGCGTTCGTGATCGTCTCCAGCGACCTCGTGATCACCGACCCGGTTCCCGCCGAGCTCGAGCGGATCGGCTGGCGCGACGGCGTGAGCATTTCCGACTCGAGACTCATGGTGCACTACTACCGCACGACCCGTGACGGCCGGATCGCGTTTGGTAAGGGCGGCGGGCGGCTGGCCTACGGGACGCGGATTGGCAGCGCGTTCACCGGGCGCTCGCCGATTGAGGCGGAGATCACGGCGCGGCTGCGCGCGACCTACCGATCACTCGCGAGCGTGCCGATCGCCGCGAGCTGGACCGGACCGATCGATCGGACGATCGACGGACTGCCGTTCTTCGTGGCGCTTGGCGGTCCCGACCTCGTGTGCGGCGCCGGCTTCTCCGGCAATGGAGTTGGACCCTCGGTGCTCGGCGGACGGATCCTCGCCTCGCTTGCACTCGGGATCGACGATCAGTGGGCGAACTGCGGCCTTGTGCGCAGCCCTCCCCGGGGGCTGCCGGGCGAGCCGCTGCGTTTCGTCGGCGGCCGGATCGTGCGCGCTGCGGTGGCTCGCAAGGAACGCGCACAGGACGCCGGGCTTCAGAGCGGCCGGATCGATGACGCGCTCGCGCGGCTGGCTCCGGCTGGTCTTGTGCCGCTGGAATGACTCGCTGCCGGGGAGGCGAAGCTACGCCGGACGTCCCCGCCGCCGAAAGCCGCCGCGGTGCTCGAGGTAGGAGCCGAGGGGGTAGGTCCGGTAGCGAGGCCGGGGCAACTTCTCCATCGTGATGAATCCCGGGGGAGCGTTGATGACGTCGGGAATCCGGTTGACGAGCTGCGTACAGGTCGTGACCTGTGTCGGCACCGCTGGATTGGTTAGACCGAAGTTGCGGGTAAAGAGCGACTGCTTCGGGTTAGATGCAGCTCGGGCTCGCCGGTGACGGTCCAATCATTGATGTCCGCCTCGCCGGGCAGATACAGCCTGCCCGTCATCTCGAACGTCAACGTGATCCCCTGATGCGTACTGACTGTGTCGACGTCGGTGAAGCCAATCACGCGGCTGGTCTCGACGGTGATCCCGAGGCTGGTCGACGCGACCGGCTCGGTGGCCACCTCCGGTCGCGTAGTGCTCTGGACCGCCACGGCGGTCAGGCCGAGATCGTCGAGGAGCGCTCCGAGCGTGTTGGCACCAAAGCTCGGCGGCCGGTCGGTTTCGGCCAGCCAGGTCTCGAAGTCGTCGACTGTGGTGTCGACGCGCTGGTCCTTGGCGACCTCGGGCCCGAAGTCGTCGATGTTCCAGCTCGCCTTGCCGGTCACGGTCTCGATCCTGTGCGCGGTGGCGAGCACCATGCTCACGAGGTTGACCCAGTAGACGTCCTGGTGGCCGGTGCCCGTCAACGTGACCCCGTTCGCCCGCGCCAGACGGTCGAGCTCGGCTGTCTCCATCGGCGCTGTGTTCCAGGGGTAGAGAGCCTCCTCCGAGATCGTCACCGCGTTTACTCCGTGCTCGGCGCACCGGTGCAGATGCTCATACATGTCGGACATGTAGCTCGCGACGGCGATCACCGCGATGTCGGCTTGCCGCGTGGAGAGCACGCGATCGGGGTCATCCTCGACGACGACACCCGTCTTGTACCCGAGTCCCGCGACCTCGCCGAGATCGCGCCCGACCTTCTCGGGACTGCGCGCCAGCGCTCCGACGATGTCGACGCCTTTCTCGAGCATCATCCAATGAGGTGCTGGGCGAGCTCGACCGCCGCGATCGCGACGCCGAGCAGTTCATTCGCCCGCAGCGTGAGCACGGCGACATCCTCATCAGCTTAAAAAAGCACAGCAGCGACCCCGCGCATCTTGATGCCGAGGTCGTGCTCCGCGACAGCTTGCCTCATCCGGACCTCTCGCCGCTGCTGGGCCCTCCCGATGAGCCGTCGATGACGCGGCGGGCCCACGATCTGGTGCTGCGAATCCCGGGGGACATCGATCCCGCATACGCGGCCGATCTCGAGGGGGCGGTCTGGGACCGGATGAGCTTTGCTAACCATCTGCGGGTCCGCCGCCTTGGCGAGCTCACGGTAGGCACCGACCTATATCGCTCGGACTCGCTGGCCCTGGTGCAGCTGCTGGTCCTCTACCAGCTGATGTGGGTCCGGCACGAGCAGGTGCCGGGTGGCGCCGAAGTGCGCACGTTGCCGCGCCGCGCGAGCGGCGACGACTCAGCGTTGCTGCTCTAGCAATCCTGGCGTTACGTTCCCTCACGATCGCGGGCGCTTCTTCTCGGTGTCATACAGCGGGAATGGCGCGACCGTAGCCCCTACGGCCCCGCCCAGCGCCACCTCCACGCGCGTGCCTTCGTGCGCGAGCTCACGGTCGATCGCGGCCATTGCGATCACCGCGTCGAACGTCGGGCTCTTGCAGGGGCTGCGCACGATCCCGACATCCGCACCGTCGACCATCACGGCCGCGCCGTATTCGGGCACCTCGTCGCCGTCGATTCGCAGCGTGGTCAGCAGTCGGGGAGTCCCGTCGGCCGCGATCCGAGCGAGCGCGTCGCGTCCGACGAAATCGGCCGCGGAATCGAGCTTGATCACCTTGTCTAGCCGCACCTCGAACGGGTCCGTCTGAGTCGGAAAGTAGTCGATGTCGGGGAACAGCAGTCCCGACTCGATTCGCAGCGTCTCGACCGCTGACAGGCCGATCGGCTTGATGCCGTGCGGCTCGCCGCTGCCGGACGGCATGCCAGAGATCGCTGGCGTCAGATGGTTGGCAATAGAGCTCGAACCCGAGCTCGCCGGAATAACCGGTGCGCGATAGCCACACCGGTACCCCGCCGACCGTCACGCCTTCGCTGATGAAGCGGAAGTAGCGCAGTGTGTCCACGTCGGTCGAGGTCGGAGTCGTAGCTGGTGACCGACAAGCAGTGCCCTTCGGCGACGTGGAAGATGGTGCCGTCCATCACTATCTTGCCGTGCTCGTCACAGATCGCGCCGTAACGGACTTGACCGAGTTCCAGCGCCGCCACGTCGTTGGTGAACAGCGCGTCGGCGAGCGCGAGAGCATCCTTGCCGCGCAGGTCCCACTTGCGTAGCGCCGACTCGTCCCACATGTTGCAAGCGGTTCTCGTCGCTTGATGCTCGGCGCCGGGATCGCCGAAGTCGGCGGCCCACGCCCAGCCCTCCCAATCGGTCCAGTCCGCGCCAGCCCCGCGCTGCACCTCGTCAAATGCCGTCCGATTCAAATCAGTCGTGGACAACTCTCACCACCCTGTGGATGAATTTGTACAACCGAGACGCACTTATACAACAGCCCGGCCCACGGCGCCAAGAGGTGTTCATCCTGGCGAGGTGCGCGGGTCAACCGGGAACCCAGGCGGGCTGTCCTCTAGGCCTGACGGTAACGCCGCTTTGACCCTATAGTTAGCCAGCCGATCATGGCCGTGACTCTAACCCAGCTTTCGGCCTTCCTGGCCGTGGTCAGGCGCGGTTCGGTAACCGCCGCCGCGGAGGAGTTGGTGGTCACCCAGCCTTCGGTGTCGGCCGCGATCTCGGCGCTCGATCGAGAGCTCGGCGTCCAGCTGACTGAGCGGGCCGGGCGGACGCTCTCGCCAACCGCCGCCGGCCGCGCTTACGTCCCCTACGCGGCGGAAGTAATCGGGCTACTCGAGCGAGGCAGCCGCGCTGCCCATGAGGCGGCGGAGCCGCACCGGCGGACGCTCCGCGTCAGCGCGGTGACAGAGCCGGCGAACACCTGGTGCCGCTGCTGATCCAAGCGTTTCGTTCCCACACGCCAGGGCTCGAGGTCAGCCTAGACCTAGACGTCGGGAATCGTGAAAGCGTGTTCGATCGGCTGGCCAACCACACCGTTGACGTCGCCATCACCGGCCGGGTACCCGAGGACGGCCGACTTTATGGCGAGCCGTTCGCCGAGAACGAGATCGTCTTGACACTGCCGCCGCGGACCCGCTGGCACGGCGCCGCTGGGTCGCCGCTGAGGAACTGGGCTCCCGACCATGGCTGGTCCGAGAGCCAGGGTCCGGAACCCGGTCGATGTGCGAGGAATACCTCGCCGGACATGGCCTCGAGCCGGAGCTGCTGACGCTAGGCTCCAACGGCGCGATCCGCCAGGCAGCCCGCGTCGGCCTCGGCGTTGCGCTGATCTCACGGATGGCGGTCGCGCTGGAGCTCGAGCACGGGCTGCTCGGCCTGATCCGGGTGCGTGGCGGCCTACCGCAACGCGCCTGGTACGTCGTCCGCTCCGCGGTCGGACCGGTCCCGGCAGCGGTGGCGCAGTTCACAACGTTCGTGCACTCCCAAGAGGCACGGCGGGCGCCCGGCGGCTGAGCCACTGTCACAAGCTCTGATTACGCGCGCGAGGAGGCGACGGCGCGGAGGTGGCGAAACGGACGGCCGTCCCGGAGCTCGCGAATGACGCCTTCGACGAGACCGTGGCTAGGTGATTGCCGGCCATCCGTGACAGCGGAGACAAGCTCGCGCTTGCGCTGGATCAGGCGCGCCATCGTCTCGTCGATCGTGTCGGCAGCGAGCAGGTACCACGCCGTGACGGCATCACGCTGACCGATGCGGTGACAGCGATCCTCCGCCTGATCGTGCATCGCGGGAGTCCACTCGAGCTCCAGGAAGCACACGTTTGTGGCGCGCGTGAGCGTGATTCCCTGGGCCGCGACGCGCGTGGCGCATACGATCAGCTGCGGACCAGCTGACTGCTGAAACGCGGCGATGCTCCTCTCTCGCTGCGCTAGTGAGTCCTCGCCGAGGAGATGCGCGGCTCCTGGGAAGCGCGCGAGCACCGCCCGCTGGACTTCGAGGTGGCGGGCAAACACGACCAGCGGCTCTCCGGCGGCGAGGAAATCCTCGAGCCAGGCCAGCGCGGCGGCGAGCTTCCCTCGCGCCGCCAGACGCTGGAGAGCGGTCAACTGGGCGAGGCGCTCCGCCCGCAGCGTGGCGGCGATTCGCGCGCCGAGCTGAGAGAGCTCCAGCGGCTGCGAGCGCAGCCAAGCGATAACGTCGTTCTCGGCCAGTCGGTACTCGGGCTCGTTGGACAAGCCGATGGGCACGACGACCTGGCGCTTGGCCGGTAGCTGTACGAGCACCTCTGACTTCAGTCGCCGGACGAAGCACCGGCGGCGGAGATGCCAGTGCAGCCGCTCCTCGCTGCGTTCGCTCTGGAACTGGCGCGAGAAACGGGCTCCGGAGCCGAAGTCCTCCAGCCGTCCGATCACGCGCAGCTGGGCGATCAGTTCGTCCGGATGACCCAGCACCGGTGTGCCGGTCAACGCCAGCCGCAGCCCATCGGCCGGGACCGACTCCGCGAGCCGTCGCACAGCCTGGGTGCGCTTAGCGTGGGGATTCTTGCAGTAGTGCGACTCGTCGACTACCAGTGCTCGCAGCGGCCGGCGGGAAAGCGCGGCGCGGTGGGCGGCGACGATCTCGTAGTTGAGAATCGTGATCTCCCCGGTGGGCGGGACCGGCGCGCGGCCGTGTACGACCGCGACCGATCGGTCGGGGAGCCATCGCCTGGCCTCTCGCTCCCACCCCAGCTTCATTGACGCCGGGCACACGACGATCGCCGGATAGGCGCGATCGGCCTCGAGCGTCGCGAGCGCCTCCACCGTCTTGCCGAGCCCCTGCTCGTCGGCCAGAAACGTCCGACGGACATCCAGCGCGTACCGCACCGCCGCCCACTGAAACGGTGCGAGCTCTCCGCCGAGAACAGCCGCAGTCTCGGTGATCGGCTGAGCACTGTCAGCTCGCGAGCGACGGATCGCTTCCGCCGCCCGTCGGTGCTCAGCCAATAGTCCGTCGAGCGCCTCGGTCGCGTTCCCGGCGACCTCGACATCGTGGAGGGCCAGGAAGGCATCGAGCCGGTCCGCGAGCCAGGGGTCGAGCGGGACCAGGTTGCGCGTCGCGCCCGGAAGGCGCTCGAACGCTGCCCCGATATCCGGATCCCACAGGACCTCGAGCGCCAATCGGTCGCCGTCGACCCCCGGGGCCAGAACGAGCCGTGCGGGTGGGGGAGCGTGGCCAAGCTCGACTAGCTCCAGACACCGTGCGGCCCCCGCGCTCAGGCGCGCCGAATGCAGCTCATGCAATGCCGCCGCGTTAGCTTCGGTGAGCGCCACGAGCAGCTTGCCGTCCCGCTCCACCGCGTTCTCCAGCAGGCGCTCCGGAATGCTTCCGGCCAGAGTCTCGAGTACCCACCAACCCCGAGCGTCATATCGCGTGGTCCGCACATGTCCGACCCACCGCCGCTCGAGCCCAGCCAGCCAGTCCTCGAGCGCTGGATCAGCGGTGAGCTCGGGGAAGCGCTTGAGGATCTCAGCGACGCGGACGCCGCACCAGTCATCCGCCGGCGCCGACCACTCGCGCGTTTCCCAGTCAAAGCGCCGGTTGGGGAGCGTCCGCACTCTCGCCACGATCTCCGCGTCATACGGGAAGGCGAGCACAATCAGCGGCTTCCCATCGTCGTCCAGGCGCAGCTGGACGTTGGGACGATCGGGGACGAGTTGCACGAGCATTCACGCTAGCGGGCCTCCCGGCCACTCGCGCCGCGGGCGCCGCTCGTGTCCGCTGCTCGCGATCTATGCCGCAGCCATGCTGGAGGTAGGCGCCCGACGCGCGGTGGCGCCACCAGCGCGCTTCGAGGCCCTCGAGGTGCACTTGACGTAGCGCCTCGTGCAGGCCGTAGATGCTCAGGACGGGCGCCGTGTGGAAGCGATCGAAGTCGAGCTCGATCCCCCCGAGCGAGGTCACGCAGTCGGCCATCAGCAGCACGTCGCGGTTGCGCAGCGCCGCGCCAAGGTGCTCGAGCGGGTGCTCGACGCCGGTTGAGGTCTCCGCGTGAGCGACCGCCACCATCCGAGCCGAGGGTGCTCGTCGAGCGCGGCCAGCAGCCTGTCGTTCTCTACCCCTGACCCCAGTCCGCCGGCACTAAGACGACCTCGACGCCATGGCGGCGAGCAATCTCGGCGATCCTGCGGCCGAAGAAGCCACACTCGGTGCGGATATCGCGATGCTCGACCTCGAGGACGCCGTTGCTCCTGACGAGAAGGAGCAGGCCCGTCGCAACCTGATCGACGCGCTGCGCGAGCAAGGCTGGTCGCGGTGCTCGACCTCGGTGCGGATCAACGGTCTCGACACACCGTATTGCTACCGCGACATCCATGACGTCGTCGAGTAGGCGGGTGAGTACGTCGACACGGTCCTGATCCCGAAGGTGTCGTGCGCAGGGGACGTGCACCTCGTCGCGACACTGCTCGCACAGATCGAGGCCGCCGTCGGTTTGCGGCGCGCGATCCGGGATCGCAGTGCTGATCGAGACCGCCAGCGGGATGGTCAACCTCGACGAGATCGCGGCGTCCTGTCCCGAGCGTATGGAGGCAATGGTGTTTGGCGTTGCGGACTACGCGGCCTCGATTCAAAGCCACACGACATCGATCGGCGGCGCCGACCCCAAGGATGCGGTCGACGCCCATCTCGGCGATCAATGGCACTATCCCTGTCGCGGATTGCGGTCACATGCCGTGCCCACGGGCTGCGCCCGATCGACGGTCCCTATGGCGACTTCACCGATCCCGACGGCTACGTGGCCGCGGCCCGGCGCGCGGCCGTGCTGAGCTACGAGGGTAAGTGGGCGATCCATCCCTCGCAGATCCAGCTCGCAAACGACGTCTTCACGCCTCACGAGCACCTGATCGAGCGCACCCACCGGATCATCGCCGCGATGCCCAAGGCGGCCCGTGAGGGCAAGGGCGCCGTCTCGCTCGATGGACGCTTGATCGATGCGGCCTCGATTCGGATGGCTGAGAACCTGCTCGCGAAGCTTGAGCTGATCGAGCGGCGGGAGGCGGATTCGGCGGCTCGCCCGCGGGCGCTCACGGCGGACGGGCTCTAGGTTCGAGAGGCCGCGCGGCCGCGGCCGCCCCCGCCAGGCAAACCGCGCCGCGGCCGCCCCCGCCCGGCGACCGCCCCGCCGCGCCGCGATCCCCGACCGCCCCGCCACCAGGGCCTTGCTCGGTTGTACCTATTTGTCTAGAGTTTCCTCGCCGCGGGGCGGCCATCAATCGGCGACTCGCGCCCATCAACCCGCGACCCGGCTGGGGCGCGCGGACCTACGAGGAGAGAAATGAAGAGCAGTCTCGAGATCGCGCAGGAAGCCGAGCTTCAACCGATCGATCGCATCTCGGAGCTTTCGGGACTCGATCCGGACGAGGTCGAGCCGTATGGCCGTTTCAAAGGGAAGGTTTCACTGTCGGTCATCGATCGCCTCGCTGAGGCACCGACGGGAAAACTGGTGTGCGTGTCCGGGATCACGCCGACCAAGGCCGGCGAGGGCAAGACCACCTCGGCAGTTGGACTGACCGAGGGGCTCGGCGCGATCGGAAAGTCGCCCGTCCTGTGCCTGCGCGAGCCGTCGCTGGGGCCCGTGTTCGGGATCAAAGGCGGCGCGGCGGGTGGAGGGCTGGCCCAGGTCGTACCGATGGAGGACCTGAACCTTCACTTCACCGGCGACATCCACGCGATCGGCGCCGCCAACAATCTGCTCGCCGCGCTGCTCGACGCGTCGATTCTCCAAGGCAATCCGCATAAGATCGACGCGCTGCGGATCGGATGGCGCCGGGCAGTCGACATGAACGACCGCGCGCTGCGCCAGGTCGTCCTCGGACTGGGCGGACGACCCAACGGTTATCCCCGCGAGTCCGGGTTTGACATCACCGCCGCCTCCGAAGTGATGGCGATTTCTCGCCGTCTCGCGCGACCTGCAGGATCTACGCCGCAGACTCGGGGCGATCACGGTCGGGTACTCCTACGATGGCGCCCAGCCCGTCACCGCCGAGGACCTGGGAGCGGCGGGCGCAATGACGGTGCTGCTCAAAGACGCGCTGAAGCCCAACTTGATCCAGACGCTGGAAGGCCAGCTCTGCCTGATGCACTGCGGGCCGTTCGCGAATATCGCGCACGGCAACTCGTCGCTGGTCGCCGACCTGATCGGCCTGAAGCTGGGCGACTACGTGATCACCGAGTCGGGCTTTGGCTCCGATATGGGAATGGAGAAGTTCTTCGACATCGTTTGTCGCGTCGGCGGTGTGCGCCCGAGCGCGGTGGTGCTGGTAGCGACGGTTCGCGCGCTCAAGCACCACGGCGGAATCGAGGACGATCCCCGGGTCGGGCGGGAAGCCGGCAGGGAGGCGATCGAGGCGGGCGCAGCGAACATGCGGCGCCATCTCGGGATCGTGAGCGAGTTTGGGCTGAAGTGTGTCGTCGCAGTCAACCGTCGGCCGGGCGGCACCGATGAGGAATTGGAGCTCGTCAAACAACTGGCGGTGGACGGCGGCGCATTCGCGGCCGAGATCAATGAGGGCTTCGAGCGAGGCGGACCCGGTGCTACGGCGCTCGCCGATGCCGTCGTCGACGCCTGCGAACAGCCGAACGAGTTCCGCTTCATGTATGAGGATTCGGATTCGATCGCGGCGAAGATCAAGGCGGTCGCCACGCGCCTCTACAAGGCGAAGGACGTGTTCCTGTACCCCGCAGCCGAGCAGCGGATCAAGCAGTTCGAGGCCGATGGCCTCAGCGAGCTCCCGATCTGCATGGCCAAGACACATCTCTCGCTGTCCGCCGACCCGACGTTGCTGAACGCGCCCGAGGACTTCACCCTTCAGGTGCGTGACGTACGCGCCTACACCGGATCCGGCTGGTTGGTACCGCTATGCGGCGACATTCAGCAGATGCCGGGACTCGGCAAGACGCCGGCCGCGCTGAACGTCGACATTGACGCTGAAGGGCGCACCGTAGGACTGTTCTAGGCTCGTCCCGTGCATCTCGAGGATGGGACGCTCGCCGGGCTGCTGATGAAGCTCGCCGCGCGCGAGCCGGCACCCGGCGGCGGGACCGCCGCCGCCGCCGGGGCGGCGACCGCCGCCGCTCTGGTCGAGATGGCGTCTGCGTTCGCGCTGGGCCCCGCGAACGCGGACGAGCGGCGGTTCATCAAGGCACGCGACCGAGCAGCGCGACTGCGTTCAGAGCTGCTCGCGCTGGCTGAGGCCGATCTGCACTCCTACCAGCCTGTGCTCGAGGCGATGGCGCTCGAGCACGGCTCGCCCGACTGCGCAACCGCGCTCCACGCTGCATTGTCCGCTGCCTGCAAGGTCCCGCTGGCGATCGCCGCGGCGGGCGCCGAACTCTGCGAGCTCGGCGCGGTAATTGCTCGCGAGGGCAGCCCGCGCCTGGTGGGCGACGCCACCACCGCTGTGCTGCTCGCGGAGGCGGGCACTCGGGCGGCCGTCCGATTGGTCGAGCTCAACCTGAGTGCGACTCCCGAGGACGACCGGCTCGCCGAGGCCCAGGACTATGCCCAGCGAGCGGCAGCCGCTCGTGCGGCGACGCTCGTTTTTCCACACTCCATCGCTGGGTAGCTCAGACAGACGCCTGCCGGCGCTCGCGCTCACGGACTCGAGCGATGAATCGCAGTGAACACCGATCCCGTCCGCGCCCAGCGCCTGGGCGATCAGCTCGCTGACGCGCTCGTCCTCGCGGGCCAGCAGGCGGTCGGCGGTTTCCACGAGCTGGACCTCAGCGCCGAGCCGCTGCAGCAGTTGACTCAGCTCGATACCGGCCTCGAGTCCGTCAATCGGCGGGATTTGCGGCTCGCTGCCGGTCGCGATCACGATCCGCTCGCCCTCGAGGGTACGGCCACCCACCTCCACCTTTCCCGGAGCCAGAAACCGCCCCTGACCTCTGAAGACCGAAACGCCCTGTTCCTCGTATTCGCTGATCTGACCGCTGTCCTCGAGCCCGCGGACCATGAAGTCGCGGTACTCGGCGAGTTCCTGGAAACGAAGCTCCGGCGTTCCCACGCCGGCCGCGCGCTCGGCTTCCGAACGAACCTCGGGCGCGCCCAACAGGGTTTTCGATGGGATACAGGCCCAGTAGGCGCACTCGCCACCGATCAGTTCCTGCTCGACGAGTGCGGTTCGCAATCCGCGCTCGCCGAGCCGCGAAGCTACGGTCTCGCCAGCCGGACCGGCTCCGAGGACGATCAGGTCGAAGCGCTCGTCGCCGGCCTCGTTGTTCCAGGGGCTTGGAACCATTCGAGGTGATGATCTCCGAGCGATGAAACGCCGACCGAGCGGCTCGATCGCAACACGATCGAGCTCCTCAACGAACTTCGGGTCGCCGGGACCGGAATCCAGGTGCTGTTTGCGTTCTTGCTGATCGTGCCGTTCAACACCGGCTTTCGGCGCGTATCTTCTTTTGATCGCTACGTGTATTTCGTGATCCTGCTGTGCATCGCGGCCGCGGCCGCCCTGCTGATCGCCCCCTCGATCCAGCACCGATTGCTCTTCCGGCACGGTGAGAAGGCCTATCTCGTACGCATGGGGACGCGGGTCACGATCCTCGCGGCTTCCTGTGCGCCGGACTGACGGGCATTTTGGTAGTGGTCTCCGACGTAGTGTTCGGAGGGGTCACCGCGGCCGTCGTCGGCGTCGTCACCGCGGCGGGCGTGGCGGGGCTGTGGTTCTTCTTGCCTCTCCGGCACCTGCGCCGTTGCGCGGCCAGCCCCCGATCGCTCGGAACACAGCGAGCTGACGCTGGGCCGGACTGAGCACTACCTCCGACGGTGTCAGCACTCCGAGTGCAACTTCTGCAGGCGCCGTCGCGCCTGACCGAGGCCCTGGCCGTGGCGGCTCATGCGTTTCCAGGGATCACCGTTGCGCTCCAGCCGCGCTGGCAAGGTCTTGAGGGTCCACTGATCCGGGCGCGTGTCGCGCTGCGAGAGCTCGTCCCAATCCAGTGGCGTGGCGACCGGTGCGCCCGGACGCGCGCGGACAGCGTACGGCGCCACCGCGGTGTGCGCGAATGCATTGCGCATGATGTCGATCAGGATTCTCCCCGCGCGCTTGGCCTTGCGTTGCTCGGTCGTGAACAGGCGCGGCTCGCGGGCGCTCGCGAGCGCGGCCAGTTCGCGCGCGAAGCCGCGAACGTCGTCGAAATCGCTGCGGCGGACCAGCGGCACGACGACGTGATAGCCGCGGGAGCCGGTACTCATCACGTACGGTTCGAGCTCCAGTTCGCGCAGCAGTTGGCCGAACAGCCGCGTCGCTCGCCTCACTTCGGTCGGCGTGTTGTCGGTCGGATCGAGATCGATTACGAGGCTGTCGGGGCGATCGAGCCGGTCGGCCCGACTGAGCCAGCGGTGCGGCGTGATGCACGCTTGATCGGCAAGGTAGACGAGCGTCGCGGCGTCATCCGCGACCACGTGCTCGACCGATCCCTGGTTGCTCGGGACGGCCACGCGTTTGACCCATTCAGGGAAGTGTGATCCCGCCCGCTGCTGCATGATCCGCTGGCCCTGAATGCCGTCTGGGTAGCGCTCCAGATTCAGCGGACGGCCGGCAACGTGCACGAGCATCGCGTCCGCCACACGTTCGTAGTAACACGCGAGGTCAGCTTTGGTGATCCCGCCCGGAAACAACAGCTTCTCCGGTCGAGAAACCTTCACCGTTCGTCGTCCTGCGCGGACCGAGATGGAAATCGAATCGCTCAGAGCCGCAAAGGTAGTCCGCGGCGAGGCATCAGTGCAAGCGAGGCAAACGTCTTGCGGCGATCGCCTGATTGGCTTCGGATAGGCGTGTCGCTTAGAGCAGGCTGCCGCCGGGCGGAACCGCCCATACTCGCCGCGCAAAATCGGCCGCCACCTCGTCTCCGAGACCAGCGACCGTCTCGGCGTTGGCATCGGCCATCACCCGTGCCAGATCTGCCCAGGCGCGGGCGACCGCCGCGACCCGGGCGGTCGGTCCCCAGCCGGTGGCCGACGCCAGCTCGGCGGCCCGCGCCTGAACCTCGGCCAGCGTGAAGCTGCCAAACGGCTTGTACTCACCATGCGCGTAAACCGGGCGCTCGAGCGGATCGCTCCCGCTCACGGCAGACCCCATTTCGGCATTGCCGAGAGGGCCCCGTGGCGGATGGCTCGCTCGGTGTCGGCCGAGCGCCGGCTGGCCGGATACGGCGGCATCTTCCAAGGGTGCGGCGCGATCGTTCCGTAATGCTCGCGCAGATATGCGGTCAGCTCGGCGCGGTGCTGGGGGCACGCATAGCGCCGGGGCCCGAGCGGACCGCCCCCCAGCCAGGCGAGCCACCTGCCGGGCGGCACCTCGAGATACTCGCCGAAGGCGAGCTCGCGCAATTGGTGCTCGAGCGTCAGCTGCGTCGCGTGATCAGGCGCCACATCACAGAAATCGCAGCGAAATATGACCCGGATCGGCATTACCGAGCTCACCAGCGCGGTTGGTAGCCCGTCGCAAGCTCGCCGCCGGCTCGCCGCCAGCTCGGCTCGACATCGAAGTGGTCGCGAATCGCCCGCCTGCGCAGCCGTCGCATCACCGGTCCGTACGTGAACCGAGCCCCGGTGGCGGCCATGATCCCCATCCGGCTCGGCGCCGTGAACGGCATGAACTTGTCGGGAAAACCGGGCATCGTGCAGCCGACGCAGATACCCCCGACGTTGGGGCAGCCGCCGATCCCCGCGACCCACCCCCGGATCGGCACGTTGCACTTTACAACCGGACCCTTGCATCCGAGCTTGACGAGGCATCCACGGCGATCAGCCGGTGTCTGCGCGAATTCGCCCTGCTCGGCGAAGCCGGCCCGGGCGCACCCCCCCTGCACAGTCCGCTCGAACATCGATCGGGGTCGGCCCTGGTCGTCGAGGTCGAGCATCTCCTCCACGCCCGCGAGATGTAGCGCGAGATGCATCAACGTCTCGGTGATGTTGTCCGGCTGGACTGGGCATCCCGGGAGGTTGACGATCGGAATGCCAAGACGCGAGCGCCAGTCAGCTCCGAGGTAATCGCGCAGCCCCATCGCGCCCGTCGGGTTGCCGCGCATCGCGGGGATCCCACCGAAGGCGGCACAGGTACCAATTGCCAGCACCGCCGCCGCCTTCGGCACCAGACGATCGATCCATGTGCAGGTCGTGATCGGCTGGCCGCTCTCGGGATCGACACCCATGCCTGCCCAATGGCCTTCGCCACTGATCTGTTCGTTTGGCACCGACCCCTCGAGAACCAGCACGAACGGGTTCAGCCCGCCGGCGGCGGCGCGGTGGAAGGGGTCCATGAACTCCTCGCCCGTCTCGTAGGCGAGCAGCGGGTTATAGATCACCATCCGGGGGGCTCCGGGAAGGATTCCGTGCAGGAGATCTTCGAGGCTGGGAGTCGTGGCGGCCGTCATCGCCACGGATTCTCCGTCGCATCCGAGCCCACTGGTGAGCCAGACGACGTGGATCAGCTGTCGCTCGGAGTACACCTGACCGGGCACAAACTCGACGCTTCGCATCATTCCGGCGTGGACGAGTTGAGTCCAGCCACCACCTGCTCGACGCGGCCAGCCACGGGTTCGACCATCGTGGCGAGCTGGTCCTCGAGGCTTCCGTGCAGATGCCATTCGTCGCCGTGGCCGGTGACTAATCCCGCCTGCGCGAGCCGCGCCAGCGCGTGCGAGACGGATGGCCGCTCTGCTCCGATCAACCGGCCCAGAAGCTGGTGGGTGAGCGGCACCGGGACGCGAATGCCCCCCGGCTCCACTTTGCCCCAGCGAGAGGCGAGGTGCCAGAGCAGCAAGGCCAGACGAACCTCGAGGCGAGGCTGCGCGGCGATCGCCCGCTGCAGGTCGACGCGGCGGGCGCGCCTCCCCACGCGCCGCAGGAGCGCCTGAGAAATCGGTGGCCACGGAGACGCCCGTTGCGCGAACGCGGCGTCGAGCACGGCAAATCGTGTCGGAACGAGCGCTCGCCAGCCGATGTCGCAGACCAGCAACTCTTCGTCCTCGCCGCTCCAGGGCTGGATCAGATCGCCCGCGCCGACAAGCTCCGATGCGATCCGGTCACCGACCCGAACGTTGATCGCCAAAACGCCGTCGAGCAGCAGCACGCCTGGTCCCGGGGAAGCCAGGGCGAGCCACTCAGATAGTCTCATCTCCCCAACGTCGGCCTCGAAAACCACCGCCGTGACGGCGGTCCGCGCCACCAGGCGCATGCGCACGTCGAGCTCGTCGGCGAGATCCATGTCGACATCAAGCAGGTACTGGTACGAGGTCGGCCGCGAACGAGGCGGGGCTCTGGTCGACCAGGGCGAACGAGCGGCGTCGGGGTCCCCGGGCTTCAGTTCAACTTCCCCGTCCATGGCATCCGCGGAGCGAGCTCCCTTCATGGGGCCTCGGAGGCGACCCCCCTTTAGGAAGTCTACGCCCCTGGAGGCGCACGTCACAACCTCACATCACCCCCGATTGGGACTGGTAAGTAGAATTACCGTCACCGTGATTACTACTTGAACACGCGAGTTCGGTGGAATGGTATACCGGGATCCGTCGGCCACTTGGGCGTGTAGCCTGACGGCGGCCCCGGCGGAGAGGATGTTTGTAGCGGATCATGTGTTTGGCGATACCCGGACAGGTGGTGGAGCTGATCGACTCCGCGAACCAGATCGCGAGAGTGGATGTGGTTGGAGTGCGCCGCAACATCAACGTGAGTCTGCTAGCGGATGAGGACGGCGGAGCGCAGCCCGGAGATTGGGTACTGATCCATGTCGGCTTTGCCCTCTCCAAGGTCGACGAGGAGGAAGCCCACGCGACCTTGCGGCTGCTGGAACGGATGGGCTCCGACTACGAGCAGGAGCTCGAGGAACTGAAAGCGAGCGTGATCGAGTGAGCGAGCCGGCGGGCGCCGGGTGGGAAACCGTGCCCGATCACTGCGTCACCTGTAGCGACGAAGGTGTCGCCATGACCGTGATCGAGATCCGAGAAGACGTAGCCGTGTGTGCCGATCCGGACCGCGCTCAGCAACGCGTGGCCGTTGACTTGGTCGCGCCCGTAATGCCCGGTGACGAGCTGCTGGTTCACGCCGGGGTCGCAATCCGGAATTTCGGGGCTTCCAAATGAAATTCGTCGATGAGTTTCGCAACGCGGAGCTTGGTCAGGTGCTCGCCGGCGAGATCTTGGCCGAGCTCGAACCGGGGCGGCACTACAAGGTGATGGAGGTCTGCGGGGGACACACCCACTCGATTTACAAGTACGGAATTGACGACCTGTTGCCCGCGAACGTCGAGCTCGTGCACGGCCCTGGCTGCCCGGTGTGCGTGATTCCGATGGGCAGGGTCGACGATGGGATCGCCGTCGCTCGCAACGACGGCGTGATCTTCACGTGCTTCGGCGACATGTTGCGGGTGCCGGGTTCCAAATACACGCTGCTGGACGCCAAGGCGCAAGGAGCCGACATCAGGATGGTGTATTCGCCACTCGATGCGTTGCGGATCGCCCGTGAGAATCCCGACCGCGAGGTGGTGTTCTTCGCGATCGGCTTCGAGACGACGGCGCCGTCGACCGCGCTGACCTTGAAGCGCGCTAAGAGTGAGGCACTCCGAAATTTCTCCTGCATCTGCAATCACGTCACGATCGTGCCGCCGCTGCGAGCGCTGCTCGAGTCCCCGGACTTGCGACTCGACGGCTTCATCGGTCCGGGTCACGTGTGCACCGTGGTCGGGGCGCGCCCGTTCGAATTCATCCCAGCCGATTACGGTCGTCCTGTGGTGATCTCCGGCTTTGAGCCACTCGACATCCTGCAGTCGATCTTGATGATCCTGCGCCAGCTCTCAGCCGGGCGATGTGGGGTTGAGAACCAGTACACGCGCGTGGTACCCCAGGAAGGCAACCTCCGGGCGCTCGAGGTTCTCTCTGAGGTGTTCGAGCTTCGCCCTCACTTCGAATGGCGCGGTCTGGGTTTCATCTCGCAGAGCGCGCTGCGCCTATCCGATGCCTACCGCGATTTCGACGCCGAGGAGCGCTTCAATGTCCCTGGGGTGCGGGTCGCCGATCCGAAGGCTTGCCAATGCGGCGAGGTCCTCAAGGGCGTGATCAAGCCATGGGAATGCAAGGTTTTCGGCACCGCGTGCACTCCCGAGCATGCGATCGGCACCTGCATGGTCTCGCCTGAAGGGGCGTGCGCCGCCTATTACAACTACGGCCGCTACGCCCGCGAGCAGGAGGCGGTGTGAGCCGGTCCGAATCGGTGGCGAGCGGTCGCGAGCAGCGCGTGCTACGGATCATCGAGACGGCCCGCTCCAAGCCCGCTCGGTTTCGCGACGAGCGGATCACGCTCGCCCACGGGGCCGGCGGGAAAGCGACCCAGACGCTGATCGAGGGACTCTTTGTACCGGCCTTCACGACGCCCGAGGGCGCCCTTGCCGGCCTTGCGGATGCGGGCGCGATCGCAATCGACGGAGTCCGTCTGGCGATGACGACCGACAGTTTTGTCGTAAAGCCACTGCGGTTCCCCGGGGGCTCGATTGGAGAACTGGCCGTCAACGGTACGGTCAACGATCTCGCGGTCTCCGGGGCCCGTCCGCTCTCGATGACTGTCTCGATGATTCTCGAGGAAGGGCTCGACGCGACTGTGCTGCGGGCGGAGGTAGAGGCGATCGCCCAGGCCGCACAAAGCGCCGGCGTCGAGATCGTTGCCGGCGACACCAAGGTGGTCGAGCGTGGGGCGGCCGACGGCATGTATCTGTGCACGACCGGCATCGGGGCGGTGGATGGCCGGGCGCACGTGGCGACAAACGCGATCCGTTCCGGAGACCAGGTACTCGTCTCGGGCCCGATCGGTGAGCATGGGACCGCGATCATGCTTGCTCGCAATCAGTTCGACTTAGACGCCTCGATCGAGTCGGACACCTGCTCGCTGTGGCCGGCCGTCGATGCGCTACTGGACGCGGCGGGGGCGGAGCTTCACTGCATGCGCGACGCGACCCGCGGCGGTGTCGCGTCGGTCCTCAACGAGTTGGCTCGTGCCTCAGGGGTCGCGGTCGTCGTCCGCGAGGCGAACGTCCCAGTATCGCCGATCGTGGCGGCGGCGGCGGAGCTGCTGGGGATCGACCCCATGTACGTGGCCAACGAAGGGCGGCTGGTCGCGTTTGTAGCGCCGCACGTCACCGAGCGGGCGCTGGAAGCCCTCACCTCGGTCCCGGGCTGTGAGGGCGCGGCGCTGATCGGCGAGGTCCGGCGCGAGCCACCCGGAATGGTGACCGTGGAAACCAGCTTTGGGGGCAGACGGGTGATGGACCAGCTCGTCGGCGACCCACTACCGCGGATCTGTTGATACCTGGAGCTCGACCAGAAGGAGCATCGATGGCGACCGGAATCGAATACGCGCCCCGGCAGCACGAGACGGAGCAGATCACCGCCCACGTGCTGTGGATGACCACGGGTCTGTCCTGCGAGGGCGATTCCGTGGCGATGACCTCGGCGACCAACCCGAGCCTCGAGGACATCATCCAGGGTGTCATTCCCGGTATGCCGCGCATGGTGATCCACAACCAGGTGATCGCTTTCGAGGTCGGAGACGAGTACATCCAGGCCTGGTATGACGCCGAGCAGGGCAAGCTGGATCCGTTTGTGCTCGTCATCGAAGGCTCGGTCGCGAACGAGCAGATCAATGGCGAGGGCCACTGGACCGGCTTCGGGGTCAACCCCGCCAACGGGCAGCCAATCACGCTCAACGAATGGATCGACCGGCTTGCGCCGAAGGCGGCGGCGGTGGTGGCTGTAGGGACGTGCGCCACCTACGGCGGAATTCCGGCGATGAAGAACAACCCAACTGGCGCGATGGGAGTCCCCGATTACCTCGGGTGGAAGTGGCGTTCGCGAGCCGGTCTACCGGTGATCTGCATTCCCGGCTGTCCCGCCCAGCCCGACAACATGACCGAGGTGCTGATGTACCTCGTGTTTCACCTGGCGGGGATGGCGCCGGTACCCGAGCTCGACGAGCAACTGCGTCCGAAATGGCTGTTTGATCGGACGGTGCGAGAAGGCTGCAACCGCGCGGGCTTCACCGAGCAAGGAAACTTTGCGACCGAGTACGGCTCCGATCATCGATGCCTGGTCAAGCTCGGCTGCAAGGGGCCGGTGGTGAAGTGCAATGTCCCGGTGAGAGGATGGGTGAACGGCATCGGCGGGTGTCCGAATGTCGGCGGGATTTGCATGGCCTGCACGATGCCGGGTTTCCCCGACAAGTACATGCCGTTCATGGATCCCGATGAGTGGGGAAACGTCGGCGCGACGTTCCAGAAGTTCACTTACGGTCCGGTGTTCCGCTACTTCCGCAAGCGCAACATCGACAAGAACTTCGACATTGAGCCCGAGTGGCGGCGTCGCGGGTCGGCACTGCTCAGCGGCTACGAGAAGCGCTGGTAGTCGTCCGTGTCCGCCCGATCGCGATGAGTTTCCAACAGGAGATGTAAATGGCCACCACAGAGAGCCCTACCAAGAGCAAGGTCGTCGTCAAGGAGATGTCGTGGGACCCGATTACGCGGATCGTCGGGAGCCTTGGAATTCACACTGAGATCGACTTCTCCAACCATCAGGTACTGAAGTGCTACAGCACCTCGATGGTGTTTCGCGGATTCGACATCTTCATGAAGGGGATCGATCCCCGCGATGCGCATTTCATCACCAGCCGGATCTGCGGCATCTGTGGTGATAACCACTGTACGTGCTCGTGCCTGAACCAGAACATGGCCTACGGCGTCAAGCCACCCCCGCTCGGCGACCTGGCGTTCAACCTCGCGGAGACCGCCGACTACATGTTCGACCACGCGATCTTCAACGACTGCATGGCGAATGTCGACTTCTGCGAGCAGATGGTGAAGGACACCAATCCGACGCTGCTGGCAAAGGCGGAGAACACCACGTCCCCGCACAAGGACATTCATGGCTACGCCACAATCGCCGACATCATGCGGGCGCTGAATCCGTTCACCGGGAGCTTCTACCTCGAGACACTGCAAGTTGCCCGGTACACGCGCGAGATGTATTGCCTGTTCGGCGGCCGGCACACGCACCCGTCGACGATCATGCCGGGGGGGTGTAGCGCCGACATCACTCACCAGACGCTGACCGACTATTACGTGCGGCTGATGCGGTACTTCGACTACGTCAAGCGCGTCGTACCGATGCACGACGACCTGTACGACTTCTTTCTTCAGGAGCTACCCGGATACGACATGGTCGGGTACCGGGACACGAACCTCGTCAACTGGGGCTCGTTCGACGATCCCGATTATGTCGACTACGACTACCGCAACATGACGGAGTGGGGACGCAAGCGCTACATCACTCCGGGGGTTGCAATCGACGGCGAGTTGATCTCGACCGATCTGGTCGAGATCAACCTGATGATCCGGATCCTGCTCGGGAGCTCGTATTTCGACGGCTGGGAGCACGAGCCGACGTTCGTCACCCGGGACCCACTGGGCAACCCGGTGGACAAGAACCATCCGTGGAACAAGCAGACACTGCCCAAGCCACAGAAGCGTGACTTCGCCGACAAGTACAGCTGGGTCGTCTCGCCCCGGATCTACGACAAGCGCAGCGACACGCATGTCTGCTGCGACACCGGGGGTGGTCCGTTTGCCCGGCAATGGTGCACGGCGAAGGCCGGTCTCGTCGACTTTGGGTATGCGAAGGCGACCGGCCACTCCATCCAGATGGTGCTACCGAAGTCCGCGGCAATGCCCGAGATGGAGCTCGAGTGGAAGGTCCCGGAGAAGTCCAACGCGATCGAGCGCGATCGTGCCCGCTCCTATCACCAGGCTTACTCGGCGCTGGTCGCCCTCCACTGCCTGGAGCGAGCCCTGAAGGAGGTTCGTGCCGGACGGACGAAGAGCTGGAAGGAGTTCACCGTGCCCGAGGAGGCCGTGAGCGTCGGTTTCCACGAGGCTGCGCGGGGCGTTCTGTCGCATCACATGGTGGTGCGCGAAGGCAAGATCGCCAACTACCAGCCGTATCCGCCCACGCCCTGGAACGCGAGCCCGCGCGACACCTACGGCACTCCCGGGCCCTACGAAGACGCCGTTCAGAACACCCCGATCTTCGAGGAGAACGGGCCCGAGAACTTCAAGGGCGTCGACATCATGCGCGCCGTGCGGAGCTTCGATCCGTGTCTGCCGTGTGGCGTCCACATGTACACGGGCAAGGGGCGGGTGCGGAAGGTGATCCATACGCCCACCGGCCTGAGCTGACGCCGTAGCGTGAACCGGACATGACAACCGAGGCACATCCTGGCGAGCTGCTGGACCGCGTGCAGGAGCTGAGCGCGGATGTCGACGAGCTCTCCGATCCGCACGCCCGGGAGCTCGCGCATGACCTGGTGGGAGCGGTGATCGCGATGTATGGCGACGGCCTGCGACGCATCATCGAGGCGATCGGACACTCGCGGGAGGCCGGAGCCACGATCCTCGATCAACTGTCTGAGGACGGAGCGGTGGCCAGCCTACTGTTGATCCACGATCTCTATCCAGTGGGACTAGAGGAGCGTGTAATCGAGGCTCTGGATACGGTACGGCCGTATATGGAGTCCCACGGCGGCAATGTCGAGCTGGTCGGGATCGATGAAGGCGTCGCGAAGCTGGAGATGCAGGGCAGCTGTATCGGTTGCGCGGCCTCCCGTGCCACGCTGGAGCTGGCGATCAAGCAGGCGCTCGATGAGCACGCTCCCGATCTCGTCGGGCTGGAGGTTCAGGGGGTGAGTGAGCCCGCGATCGGGGGATTTGAGCTTCCTGTCGTCCATTCCGGGGAGCTTGAGCCGCCGATGCCCGACGAAGCGCCACCCCGATGGGTCGCGCTCGAGCACGCTGGCGGGTTGGTGCCGGGAGAGCTGCGGGCGCTGGACGTCGACGGTGCAGCGCTACTACTCGCCAACGTCGATGGGACGCTGCTCGCCTACCGGGACGGCTGCGCGTCGTGCGGTGGCCCGCTGCAAGCGGGGGAGCTCGACGGGCACATGCTCCGCTGCCCGGGCTGCGCGGTGGAATTCGACCTCCCCCGAGCGGGTCGCGCCGCGGGTGCAGAGCCACTGCAACTGACCCCGGTTCCGCTGCTGGCCGCGGGCGCGATCCGGGTGGCGGTTTGAGCAAGCTCGACTCGATCGCCGCAGCGCGGCGCCGGGCAGAAATCGTGGCGAGGATGCGAACGCTTGCTCAGGCCAGCGCCGCCCCAGCGGCTGACCGGCGCCGGCGCCCGGCGGAGGAGCGTTGCGACATCTGCAACGCGGGAATCCCTGACGACCATCGGCATCTCTTGCATCTCGAAGAGCGCCGGATCGTTTGCGCCTGCGAGGCTTGCTGGGCGCTTCACTCCGGCGACGCCGAGTACCGGCCGGCCGGCACGCGGACGCTCTGGCTCGAGGGCTTTGACTGCGATCAGGAGATGTGGGGCCAGTTCCAGATCCCGATCGGACTTGCCTTCTTCATGCGCAGCACGGTCAGCGGTGGTCTAGTCGCGTTCTATCCGAGCCCAGCGGGCGCCACGGAGTCAGAACTGAGCCTCGAGGCGTGGGACGCGCTCGCGGAGCGAAATCCGGCCTTGGAGGAACTCGATCCCGACGCCGAGGCGCTGATCATCAACCGGCTCTCCCGGCCCGCCCAGTACGTGATCGCTCCGATCGATGACTGCTACGCACTGGTCGGGCTGATCAAGGCGCGCTGGGAGGGCATTTCCGGTGGTTCAGCGCTCGAACAGGCGGTTCCCGAGTTCTTCGCCGCACTGCGGGCGCGGACCAGCGCGATTCCCGGAGGATGGCGATGAGCGTTAACACACAGACCGAGCCGCTGGAGGTGAGAGCTCCGGAGCCAGGGTTCACGATCACTGGCGGTGCACATCTGGCGTTCGCAGCCACGCCGACGATGGTTTTCTCGGTTGCCGCGACCGATCCGACCGGTCACCAGATCCAATCGATGGCGTTGTCCGTCCAGGTCATGATCGAGCCGGCCAAGCGGGGCTACGATGAGCCGACGCGAGCGCGGCTCGCCGAGCTGTTCGGTCCGCCGGCGAGCTGGACACCGAGCACCCAGGCTCTGGCCTGGGCGCGCATCGGTGCGGTCGTACCCGGCTTCGTGGGCGCTGCCACGTTTGCGCTCGAGATCCCTTGCACGTATGACCTGGAGGTTGCCGCCTCGAAGTACTTCTACGCGCTCTCGGACGGCGAGGTGCCGCTCAGCTTTCACTTCTACGGGACCGTCTTCTACCGCGGCCCAAACGGAGCACTTCAGGTCGTCCCAGTTCCCTGGAGCGCGACCGCCTCGTTCAAGATGCCAGTCGCCGCGTGGCGGGCGATGATCGGGGAGCACTACCCCGGGGGTGGATGGATCCGCTTGGACCACGACACGCTGGAGGCGCTGAACGCCCGGCGTGCGAGCCGCGGCCTGGCGAGCTTCGATGCATGTCTTACCGAGCTGCTGGAAGCGGAGGCGGACGTTGCTCGATGAGCTCGTCAGCTCGCTGCTGTACGAGGGCTACGCGCTCTACCCCTACACGCCAGGAGCGGCCAAGAACGCTACTCCAACGCCGTTCGGGATCGTCTACCCGCCGGCCTACGCGGCGGCGTGCGAGGGCGCACAGGACCATTCGCGGATGGAATGCGTGGCGCTGCCCGAGCCCGGAGCGACGTTGACGGCGACGTTGCGGTACCTGGCTCCGCGCGGCGAGCGTCACGAAGCTGAGGAGCGGCGCTTTGAACTTGGGCCGGTCCCGGTCGCAGAGAGAGCCACGATCGAGTTCGACGGCGGACGCTTCACGCTCCGGTCAGAGCCGCTCGGCGACGATCGAGGGGTGCTCGTCCGCGCCTGCGTGCACAACTTGGCGGAGGTACCCGACGGCATCGATCGCGCCGCCGCCCTCGCGCGGTCGCTGATCTCGACCCACATCGTGGTGGCGCTTTCAGCGGGCCGTTTCGCCTCGCCGCTCGAGGCCGGACGGGAGAGCGTCAATATCTGGCCGGTGTTGGCTACCGCGGACGACGATGCCGTGCTTGGGGCCGCGATCGTACTGCCCGACCATCCACAAATCGCACCCGAAAGCCGGGGGAACCTGTTCGACAATACCGAGATCGAGGAGGCGCTCGTGCTCCATCTGCACGCGCTCAGCGATGCCGAGCGCGGCCAGGTCGCCTCGCAGGACCAAGCAGTGCGCGCAATGCTCGAGCGCGCGCTCGCGAGCACGCCCGCGGAAATCATCGCTTTGCACGGGGGGCTCAAGGAGGTCGGCGATGGCTAGCGAGCCACCCGTCGGAGCTTTCCCAGGTGGCGCCCACGACGTTCCCGGCGAGGAGCAAGCGACGGTGGACGGCGTTACCTTCGAGCGAGGGGCGACCTTGATTCTGCGCCCCGGCACTGATCGCGATCCCTTCGACCGGATGCTCGACGGCCGGCGGGCGACGCTTGAGCGGATCTACGTCGACTACGAGGACCGCGTGTATCTCGCGGTCACGGTCGACGATGATCCTGGTCAGGAGCTGATGCGCGAGACTGGGCGCTACCTGTTCTTCTTTACCCACGAGGTGCAGACCCTATGAGGGAGACGGTCAAGCGCACGAAGCAGATCCTCGTCGCCGGGATCGGGCACGCCTGGATGCGCGACGATGGTTTCGGAGGTGAGGTGGCGAAGCTCTTGTCCGAGCGTGAGCTGCCACCCGGAGTCCACGTGATCGATTTTGGCTCTGGCGGGCTCGATCTGGCATATGAAGTGATGCGGGGGTACGACGCGCTGATTCTGATCGACGTCAGCCGTCAGGGAGAGGCGGCGGGAACGCTCTACGTGATGGAGGTCAGCGCCGAGGACGTCGATGGACAGGTCGAGGACGGGCAGATGCTCGACCCGCACGGGATGGACCCCCAGACCGTCTTGCGGTTCGTCAAGTACGTTGGCGGATGGCCCGGCCGCGTGTTCGTCGTGGCCTGCGAACCGGACCTCGTCGAGCACGTTGGCCTAGGCTTGAGCGATGCCGTCAGCGGCTCACTCACCCGGGCTGCCGACGTCGTCCTCGAGACCGTCGCCGAGCTCCAGGATGCATGAGCTGTCGGTCGCCAGCGCGGTCCTGAATACCGCCGTAAAGCACGCCGGCGGGCGGAGTGTCACGGTGGTTAGCCTCCGGGTCGGCGGCTTTCGCCAGGTGGTGCCCGAGTCGCTGCGTTTCTACTTCGAGATTGTCGCGCGGGACACGCTGTGCGAGCACGCTCGTTTGGAGCTCACCGAGATCGATCTTCGTCTCCACTGCTTGCAGTGCGGCCGGGAGTGGGAGCCGCTGGTGCCGGCGTTCCGCTGCTCTGACTGCGCCTCTACTGAGGTGTCGGTGCTCGCGGGTGAGGAGCTCGAAGTGGACTACATCGAAGTGGATACCGAGGAGGCCGCATGCATCGGACCAAAGTGAGAGTGGTCGAGGATGCGCTCGACGCCAACAACACAATCGCCCGGGCCAACCGGGCGGACTTCGACCGGCACGGCGTCAGGGTTATCAACCTGATGAGCGCTCCGGGCGCCGGAAAGACCACCCTGCTCGAGCGGACGTTGTCCGACCTGGAGGGGGTGCGGGTGGGCGTGCTGGAGGGAGACGTCCAGGGATCGCTCGACGCGGACCGCCTCGCGAGCCTGCACGTTCCGGTCACGCAGCTCAACACTGACCCGGGCTTCGGCGGCGAATGTCATCTCGACGCGAACATGGTCCGCTCAGCGCTTGGGGCCCTGCCGCTTGAGGAAATCGATCTGCTGGTGATCGAGAATGTCGGCAATCTTGTCTGCCCGGCGGAGTTCCGGGTCGGCGAGGACGCCCGGGTGATGGTCTCGTCGGTCACCGAGGGGGAGGACAAGCCGCTCAAGTATCCGCTGATGTTTCGGACCTGTGAGCTCGTCCTCGTCAACAAGATCGACCTGATGCCCCACCTCGACTACGACCTCGACCGGTTCCTCTACTACCTGGACCAGGTCAACCCTGGGGTGCAGCGGATGCTGTTGAGCGCTCGCACCGGGGACGGGGTCGAGGCGTGGCGTGAGTGGCTGCTGGCGGTCGGGCAGCGAGCCACCGCGGTGGCGTGAGCGCCGTGCATCAGGTCGGAGCGACGCATGGATTGCTCGACGAGCGACTGGCAGAGCGCCACCAAGCGAGTGGACGGTTCTTCACGGCACGCTCAGAGGACATCGCCAGGCTCTGCCACCAGATGGCCGAGCGGTTCGCGCGGGGTGGGCGACTGATCGCCGTTGGTCTCTCGGCCGCCGCCCGGTCGGATGTGCGGCACATCGCGGTCGAGTTCGTCCATCCGGTGATCGTCGGCAAGCGAGCGCTCCCGGCAATTGGGCTGACCGGCGACTGCGGGCGCATATCCCACGAGCTCGAGCTGCTTGCGGAGCCCGACGACATCGTGATCGCCTTCGGAGAGCGGGTGGATGGGCCGGAGCTCGCCGCGGGGATCTCGGCAGCACGGGCCCGCGGGTGCCTGACGGTCGCTTTCGCTGAGCTCGGATCCGAATGGGAGCTCGAGCCGCCCAGCGGCGATCCGTACGTTCGCCAGGAGCTCGTGGAGACGCTCTACCACGTGTTGTGGGAGCTCGTGCATGTGTTCTTCGAGCACAAGGGGCTACTTGAAGGGCGGACCGAGCACCGCTCGCACGATGCCGGCGCCTCGAGCTTCCTGTACCCGTTTCTCGCCGAGCGCGAGGATGATCTCGATGCTGTGCTGGCGGATGTGCGCGCCTCGGTGCTGATGAAGGCCGACGAGGTGCATGAGTTGCGGGTGCGAACACTTTCTGAGAACGCCCAGACGCTCAGCGAGGCGGCGGCGGCGCTCAGAGGGGTGTGGCGATCCGGGGGTCGCTTGCTCGCCTTGGGTAATGGAGGCTCGGCAACCGACGCGATGGACGTCGTCGCGGACGTCATGAGCGTGCCTGCCGGCGCGGGCTGGCAAGCGCATCCCGCGCTTGACCTGACTGCTGACAGCGCAATCATCACCGCGATCGCCAACGACATCGGCACCGAGGCGATCTTCGCCCGCCAGGTGATCGCCTACGGGCGAGCGGGGGACGCCTTGTTGGCGATCTCGACGAGCGGGAATTCGCTCAGTGTGCTCGACGCGCTTGCCCAAGCCCGGCGGGGAGGACTGCTCACGCTCGCGCTCGCGGGCTACGACGGCGGTCGGGTCGCTGCCGAGCGCTTAGCCGACCACATCGTCGTTACGCCCTCCCAGTACATCCCCAGAATCCAGGAAGCTCAGGCGACCGCTTACCACGTGCTGCGTGAGCTGGTAGAGCACCCGTGAGCGCCGGAGCCCTCACCTGAGCGATTCTCGGACGCGAGTGCGCGTACGGGTCGAGGGCACCGTGCAGGGTGTCGGGTTCAGGCCTTACGTGTACCGCCTCGCGCACCAGCTCGAGCTGGCTGGCTACGTGCTCAATGACGCCAGCGGTGTGTTGCTTGAGGTGGAGGGGAGCGGCTCGGCGGTCGCGGAGTTCTTGGCGTGTCTGAGGCCCCAGGCGCCACCGCTGGCCGTGCTCGAACGAGTGACCGTGGAGAAGCGCCTGTGCACAGGCGAGCGCGGCTTTGAGATCGTGGCGAGTCCGCGTGGGGAGCGGGCGAATGCTCCGATCACGCCCGATACAGCGACCTGCGCGGACTGCTTGCGAGAGCTGCTGGACCCCGCCGATCGCCGGTTTCGCTATCCGTTCATCAACTGCACCAACTGCGGTCCGAGATTCACAATCGTCCGGGGCGTCCCCTACGACCGGCCGTTGACGACGATGGCCGCCTTTCGAATGTGCTCGCGCTGTCAAGCGGAGTACGACGATCCAGCCGACCGCCGCTTTCACGCCCAGCCAAACGCCTGTCCGGAATGCGGACCGTCGGTTGCGCTGCTGACCGGCGCCGGCTCGCCCCTGGCGTGGGGCCGCGCCCGGGATGCGGTAGCGGCGGCGGCTGCCCAGCTCGCCGCCGGGGCGGTGCTCGCGCTCAAGGGCATCGGTGGCTACCACCTTGTCTGTCGCGCCGACCTGGAGCCGGCGGTGGCGAGCTTGCGGTCCCGCAAGCACCGCGAGGACAAGCCGTTCGCACTGATGGCACCCGGGATCGAGAGCGCCCTGAAGCTCGTCGAGCTCGACGAGGCCGCTCGCGGACTGCTGTGTAGCCCGCAGCGACCGATCGTGCTCGCGCCACGAGCCCCGGCGGCGCCGGTTGCGGAGTCGGTCGCCCCGGGCGCGCCCGAACTCGGTGTAATGCTGCCCTACTCGCCGCTGCATCACCTGCTGCTCGCCGACGTGCGCCAGACGCTGGTGATGACGAGTGGCAACTCCTCCGACGAGCCGATCGCCTACCAAGACGAGGATGCGCTGACGCGGCTGGCGCCGATCGCCGACCTGTTCGCGATCCACGATCGGGCCATCGAGACCCGCACCGACGATTCGGTGGTTCGCGTGTTCACCTCCGGCAAGGCTCGCCGCACCGCTGTCCTGCGGCGCTCGCGTGGTTACGTTCCCGCGAGCCTGCCGCTGCGGGGAGCCGGAGCCATCCGGCCGCTGCTGGCGTGCGGTGCGGAGCTGAAGAGCACGTTCTGCGTTGCCAAGGGGGCGAGAGCATGGGTCTCTCACCACATCGGCGACCTGGAGAACTATTCCACGCTACGCTCGTTCCTCGACGGGATCGATCACTTCGAACGGCTGTTCGCTGTCGTGCCCGAAGTCGTTGCGCATGATCTGCATCCCGAGTACCTGTCGACCAAGTACGCGCTTGAGCGCGACGGCGTCAAACTGGTCGCTGTTCAGCACCATCATGCCCACCTCGCTGCCTGCCTGGCCGAGCACGGGGAGCTCGGCGATGCGGTCGGCGCCATCTTCGATGGAACGGGATACGGCACCGACGGCAGCGTGTGGGGCGGGGAGCTGCTCTACGGCGGTCTCCACGACTTTCGCCGTCTCGGGTCACTGCGCGCGGTGGCGCTGCCCGGCGGAACTCAGGCGATCAAACAGCCATGGCGGATGGCGTGCGCGTGGCTGCGGGAGGCGAGTCCCGGCGAACCCGAGCTTCCGGCCGCGCTGAAAGGGCGGATCGAGCCCGACCCATGGAGTCAGGTCTCGCGCCTTGCCGAAAGCGGCTTCTCCTCGCCGACCACGACGAGCATGGGACGGCTGTTCGACGCGGTCGCCGCCCTCTGCGGCATTCGGGCAGAGATCCACTATGAAGGCCAGGCGGCGATCGAGCTCGAGGCGGCTTGTGATCCGAGCGAGACCAGCCGCTATCCGATCGGGCTCGAGACGATCGACGGGTTGCTGCGGATCGACCCGCGCGAGACGATCGCTGCCGTCGCCCACGATCTCACTGCCGGCTCTGACGTCGGGACGGTCGCCAGCCGGTTCCATTCGTCGATCGCGCATGTCACTGTGTCGGCTTGCGCGCGGCTGGCAGCGCGGCACGGCACGGAGACGGTGGTGCTGGCGGGAGGAGTGTTCGCTAACCGGCGGCTACTTGAGTCGACGACCGCGGGTTTGGAGCAGGCCGGCTTGCGCGCACTGACGCCCGAGCGCCTACCTGCGAACGACGGCGGGATCTCCTACGGTCAAGCCGCCGTCGCCGCGGCAGGGATGAGCTGACCAGGCGAAAACCGCGTCGGCCTTCGCGGAGCTGGCCAGCACGACCGTGTGCCCGCGGTGCCTCAGCTGCTCGATCAGCTCGCGGGAGCCTTCCATCGTTCTGCACTTCGGTGATCAGCTCGAAGTACAAGACCTTCTCCGCCGGGCGGATGTCATCGCCCTGCACGGTGAATCCGCCACAGAGGCAGCACAATCTCGTGCTGGCGGAAGGCCGGTACCAGGCAATCGTGTGGTGGTAGCTCGTGTCGACCAGCGTTCCATCAATCGAGGACGGCAACCGCCATGGTTGCGCTTCTACCCGCGATCGCGGCGGCGTCAACGCGAGCGGGTTCCGCGCCCCCGGAGGCGGTCGGCACCGGCGAGCAATGGCCCCAGCTGCCGGTTTGCGATCAGGGCCGGGGTCACCGCGAGCAGGAAGTTAAAGGCACGGTAGGCTACGACCGCCGCCAGCGCTGGCGCCAGCGGCTCGCGCACCCAGTAGAGCGAATAGGTCATCAGCACCTCGGTCACGCCGGCTCCTCCCAGCGGCAGCGATCGGCGGGTCGCGGCGTATCCGGTGGCGTAGGCGAGGATCACCTTCCCGGGGCCCGGTTCGAGGCCGAAGGTGCGTAAGCCACCGTAGAAAGCGGCGATGTCAGCCACCCAGTACAAGGTGGTGCCGACCCATGCGCCCCAGTAGACTCGCGGGGAGCGGATCAAGGTGTGCAGCACGCCAACGCCGTCCAGTAGGCTGGCCAGCCACTCTCGCCGCTTGCCCCCGATGCGCGAGAACCGCTCCCTCCGTTGCGGGGAACTGGCCCACAGGCCGAATCCAAAGCCGACCGGTACCAGCACTGCCCATGGCCACAGAAGCGAGGACATGATGTTCGCGTCGGTAGCCAGGAAAATGATCGAGACCACGCAGGTGGTGGGCGCCAGGACGGCCCATTCGAGCGCTCCGAGCGCGAGCACACGCACTCGTGCGCTGCGCTCGTCTTCGTGCAGAGCATGCAGCGCCCGCTTGTCGATCCCGAAGCCACCGCCGATCGCAAACGGACCGAACCCGGCCACGACGACGCGGGCTACCAGCGGTAGGCCGAGTGGCGCATGCCCGTGCACGCTGGCAACCGACCGGTACGCGAGCACGTAGGCCGGGTAGGTGAGCAGCTCGGCGGCGGCGATCAACGCGATCCAGGAGGGTTGAAAGTCAGCGAACACGCGGCCGATTGACTCCGCTCCGCTGACCTGGGCAATCACGATCACGGCGATCGCCGCTACACCCGTGGCGAGCGCTGAGACCGCGATCGGGTGGCTGCGCGCACGCCTGGTCACCGCCACGACGATACTCAGCCTTGGGAGATAGTCAGCTCAGGGCTCGAGACCCAGCACGCTGAAGCCGTGCTCCCGGGCGACTCGGGTGGCGATCAGCGAGCGGTGACACGCGCTGGCAATCGATTTGACGCGCTTAGGGAAAGTCAAAGCGGGCGATCACTTGGCCGTTCGGCGGGCTTGTGGCGTGCGCGAGTGGCACGGTGATCCAATCGTCCAGGGCCGAGCTGTTCCCGGCCCAGTCCCACGCGTATACGGTTATTCGGTAGCGGCCACGCCGCAAGCTGGCGAGCGGCAGTGGCTCTGTCAGGCCACCAGCGAGCCAGTAGACCCACTTGGGAACGCACACGCGTCTGAACCCAAAGCAGTTGTAGCCAGGGTTTGCCGCCCCGGGAGCGAAGATCAGCGGTTTCACGACGGGCGGGTAGTTCTGGGAGCCCCGCAGGGCCCAATGAAGACCCGTGATCTCGCGGCCCCGAGAGTCGAACAGTCGCCAAGCCAAGGCGGCTGGCGCCAGCACCGGAGTCTCGTACGTGGCGCCCTGATCGGCGAAGCTCTGGGGGTCGAAGGCGCCGACGGTCACTCGCCCGTCAGCGAACAGACGCGGGACGGCGATGATCGGCACATCGGCGTCCGTGTAGGGCCGTAGCGAGCCGCCCGGCCGGAGGGGATTCAGGTATTGGCCTCCAGGTCCGATCTCGGAGAACGCGACATGCTTGAAGTTGTACTTGACGGTCCCGAGCTCGGTCTTGTAGGCGACCGCGTATTGCCCGTTTACCACCGTGGGGTTGAGGTGCCAATAGTCGAACTGGCCGACGTCCACGTTCTCGTCCGGTGCTCGTGGATAGCGGATACGGACGTAGCCAGATTGGATCGCGTACACGGGCTGGAAGTCGTTGGCGTCGATGTCGACGGCAACGTGAAAATTCGCGGGGCGTAACTCGTTGAGGCCGGCACGGATGGCATGTTGGGTGTGGAACGGCCGGATCGGCCATCCCGGGATCGCCCCGGGTGGCGTGCAGCCGGTCGAGCACTGCTGCCCGTCCTCCCAAAACGGCGACAGCCGATCGGCCTGACGCGGGGCACGCTGCCAGCGCGAGATTGAGAACGGCCAGACGTCAAGGCGGAGGCCCTTGAAGTCGGAGATCGCGGTGTACGTGACCCGCGTCGCGATCCTGAGGCGTTGATCTGAGGCTCGCGCGGTAACGATCGGGTTATCCCGCGTCCACGCTCGGGTGCGCCGAGTGACCGGATTGCGCTCGACCTTGAAGTTCGAACCTCGAGTCGTGGCCAGCGCCATCATCTCCGGGGTGAGCACGAGCGCGCGACGTGCGCGGTTCCCGGCTCGGACATCGACCAGACCCGTCTGCAGGCTGACCGCCAGTACGGTGCGGCGTAAGGGGGAGACGCCTGAGTCCAGGAGCAGTCTGCGACAACTGAGACTGACCACGGCGTGGTGTAGCCGGTAGCGATTGCCCTCGTAGGAGAAGGAAAAGGTGCCAGGCCGGACAACGCGCAGCTGGTCGCCTTGCTGGAGGTAGGGCCGACCGGTCCTGAGCGTGCGGCTGGGAGAGCGTCGGATCACGATGACGTGCGCCGGAATCCTGGCGATCGGCACGTGAATGGCGCACTCGCCGATCACGTTCTCAACTCAGGCGAGCTAACGCGACACCTGGAGCGTGCCGGCGATCCGGTTGTAGTTGCCCGCCAGGTCGATGGCGCCGAGGCGGACCGTGTAGCCGCCGGCATGCGTGAGTGGCGGGATCGTGAAGCGGTTGATTCCGTAGCTGAAATTGGCGCTGGTGAGGAACGCGGTTTTACCGTCGCGGAGCAGGGTGATGCCAACGTGGGAGGCCTTGGAGAGCTGGAAGCGAACCACGGCTGAGGAGCCGAGAGGCAAGTGCCGGGTGAGCAGCCGCAGGATTGGTGGGATCTTCAGGTAGTCCTGAAAGTGGGCGGCGGTCGTGCAGTAGACCGCCGCGTGAGTGCTCGAGCACAGCTGCGCCAGGAAGCCCGTGACCAGCGTGTGGTAATCGAGCGTGTCCTCCTCGCCCGGCTGATAGAGCGACCAGGCGCCGGTGTCGTATCGCGGCACCTCAGCGCGAGCTTCGGCGTCGCCGGCCGCGAACAGCCGAGCCGCCACCTGATCGCCGCTGAGGACCGCATAGTCTTGCAGCCCAATCAGGGTCTGTAGGAAGCCATTGATGACGGCCGCGCCGCGCGCGAACGAGTACAGCAGATAGCGATTGCCAAGCCGTGTCTTGACGCTCACTCCAACCGGAGGCGCTGTTCGCAACACTGGCAACGCGCGCCGGGCGATACCGAGATATGACGTGTTCCCGGAGGCCCTATACGCATCCGCAAGCGCCGCGAGCGCAGTGCCTTGTGACATCGCGCTGGTCCAGGGTGGTACGCCCCCATCGAAATTGAAGTAGTACTCCCAGGTCAATCCGCCGGCCCGGTTGGCGGCGAGCGGAATCAACTCCGCCAGGAGCGCACGGCCCTGAGGGGAGTAGCCAGGTCCGGCCTTGCTGAGCCCGTCTGCCTTCCCGAAGCTGCCGAGCTCCTGGAGCTCAATCCCCTGGCCGACGTAGTACTCCCACACGACCTGAGAGCCGGAGAACTCCACCCGCTGCCCCGAACTCAGTAGCGGTCCGGTCGTCCACCACTGACGGTTGCGGTCGAGCGTCAGAAACAGCGCCGGTAGTCGAGACCTTGTGAGCTTGCTGGCAGCGGCGATTACATGGAGGTTCTCGATCACCGCTTCGAGCTCCGCGGCGCGTGTGCCGCGGAGATGCTTTGCGGCATTCTCCGCTGCGATCAAGCTGGCGCCGTATCGCTTGTAGTCGCTCCGATCGATCTGGTGGGTGCGAAATAGCCGCGCCAGCTCGGTCCGGACGTTGCGCTTGGCAACCGCGGAACGCGGTTTGACCCCCGTTGCCTGAGCCGCAGGTGACTGCACGGGTGCCGGAGTCACCGCCGGCAGCGCCAGAAACGGATCGTTGCGGACCCCCGCGTGACCGTGCGGACCTAGCACCACGACGCGTGCCCCCAATGCCACGGCCGTAGATCCGCACAGCGCCCATGCCGCTCCGACCGCGACGGCCAAGCGTACGTAGGCAAACCACCGGCGCAGCGGCGCAGGCCGGATGATGGCTTCCTGATCGCAGCGGTCCGCGTTCAGAGGAACATGAAGCACAATCCAGCCATGATGCCGATTCCAGAGGGCCGACGCTCTGAGAATGCCGCTGCCCGGATCGATGCGCACGTGCATCTGATGAGCTTTAACGCCGAGGAGCACGATTGGGTCACCGACGATCTGAGCTCGCGTCGCCGCGATTTCCTCCTTAAGGATTTGCGACCGCACCTCGCGGAGGCGGGCTTTGACGGATGCGTTGCGGTATTGCGGTGCAAGCGCGACAAAACGTCGTAGAGAACGAATTCCTGCTGGCGCTGGCCAGTTCCTCAGGGGTTGTGCGCGCGGTAGTCGGGTGGGTCGACCTGTGCTCGCCTGACTTCGACGATCAGATCGCGGTATGGGGGGCGCGCGCTGAGTTCGTTGGCGTCCGGCGTGTACTGACCGACGAGGCCGACGATCGGTACATGCAACGGCGGGAGTTCGGTCGCGTGCTGAGAGCGCTCGCGGCCGCGAATCTCTCCTACGACCTGCTGATCGGCCCGCGTCATGTGGCCGCCGCGCTCGCCGTCGTGGATGCGCACCCCGAGCTGCGATTCGTACTTGATCACGGGGGTTTGCCCGATGTGCGCGGCGGAGGATTGGCGCTCTGGCAGCCCGGGATGGGACCGCTGGCCGGCCGGGGCAATGTGGCCTGCAAGCTCTCTGGGCTTGAATATATGGCCGACTGGGGAAGGTGGAGTCCGCAGGACCTGCTTCCCTATCAAGCGGCGATGCTTGATGCCTTTGGTCCGGAGCGGATCATGATTGGCTCCAACTGGCCGGTATGCACGGTCGCCGGCGACTACGGGCTCGCCGTCGGCGCGAGCATCAACTTCCTGGAAGGTCTGTCCGCCGATGAACGGGGAGCGATCCTCGGCGGAACTTGCCAGCGGTGGTACCGATTCGGCGAATAAGGGAACTCCTCGGGCAGCCGGGGTTTCGGTGCTCGGCCTGATTGCAGCCAATGTGCGGCGCCGCCGCGCGCGAACCTTCCTGACGGCAGCGGGGATCGCCGTCGGCGTCGCGGCGATTGTGGCGTTGCTGGCGCTTTCAGCCGGTCTGAATCGGACCGCCGGCCAGCTGGTGCATCTCGGGGGTGCCGATCTCGGGTTGTTCCAGCGCGACGCCGGCGACCCTACATCGTCTGTCCTGCCGCTTTCGATGTTGAAGCGTCTGCGCGCCGAATCCCAGATTGCCGACGTTAGGAGTCCGGAATGATTTAGTGCGGTGTGGGAGGATGTTTGGGGGCGGGTGTCGTATCGCGAGACATGATCGATGAATCGAAGATTGCTGAGCGTTTTGCGGGGTTGGGTCCTGAGCTGAACGAGCGTCAGCGCAGGATTTGGGCGGCGACGGAGGCTCGCTCGCATGGGCGTGGTGGGATCGCTGCGGTCGCGCGCGCGACGGGTATCTCTGAGGACACGGTCGGGCGTGGGATCAAGGAGTTGCGGTCGGGGGTGCGGTTGGAGCCTGGGCAGGTCCGTCGTCGGGGGGCGGGGCGCCCTGCGTTGACGGTGTCTGATCCGACGCTGTTGGACGATCTCCAGGGGCTGGTGGATCCTGATACGCGTGGGGATCCGATGTCGCCGTTGCGGTGGACGTCGAAGAGCTTGGCGAAGCTCGCGGTCGCGTTGGTCGCGGCCGGGCACGAGGTGTCTGATCGGTCGGTTGGGAAGCTTTTGAAGGGGCTGGGGTTTCGGTTGCACGCGAATCGGAAGACCAGGGAAGGCAGCGATCATCCCGATCGCGACGCGCAGTTTCGCTACATCAACGAGACCGCCCGGGCGGCGCTGGAGGCGGGCGAGCCGGTGATCTCTGTGGATGCCAAAAAGCGCGAGCTTGTCGGGGATTTCAAGGCTGTCGGCCGGGAGTACGAGCCGACGGGCCGGCCGGTGGAGGTCCGCTGTCACGACTTCAAGGACAAGCAGCTGGGGCACGCGATCCCCTTCGGCGTGTATGACATGAACGCCAACGAGGGGATGGTTTCGGTCGGGATCACGCGGGACACGGCGCAGTTCGCGGTCAACTCGATCCGCGCGTGGTGGGCGCACCTCGGCTCACAGCGCTACCCCGACGCCAGAACCCTGACGATCACCGCTGACGGCGGCGGCAGCAACTCCAGCCGCACGAAGCTGTGGAAGACCGAGCTGCAATGCCTCGCCGACGAGCTAGGACTCGCGATCCGCGTCTGCCACTTCCCACCGGGCACAAGCAAGTGGAACAAAATCGAGCACCGGATGTTCTCCTACGTCAGCCTGAACTGGCGCGGCAAGCCGCTTGAGAGCCTACAGCTGATCATCGACCTGATCGGCTCGACCACCACCAGCACCGGGTTGAAGGTCTACGCACGCCTTGACCCGGGCGAGTACGTCAAAGGCATCAAAGTCAGCGATGCGGAGCTGGCTGCGGTGAACATCGTCCGCGATGACTTTCACCCGGACTGGAACTACGTGATCAACCCAACAACCGCACTAATTACTTCGTGAGCCCTTACGCCGATCCAGCTGGTGGTCGACAAAGTCCAGGGGGCTCCGGGCGCGCTCGTGCTAGGACTCGATCAGCATGGCTTCGTTGCCAGCTCGTTGGTGATCGCCGCCGGCAGCACGACGGGCCCCGGGCGCGTCGACGTAGGTGACGCGCTCGCGGCCAAGCTTCATCTGACGCCGAGGGCGGAACTGCGAATCGGCGGGCGTCGGTACGACGTCGCCGGCGTCTACCACTCGGGCACCGCCTACGTCGACAGCGGCGCGATCGCCACGCTGCGAGATGCCCAGAGGTTGGCCGGACGCACCGCCGCGGAGGCCACGATGTTCGCGGTGCGGCTTGCGCCACAGGCGAGTGCAGCGAGCGCCGTCAAGCGGCTGCAGCGATCGTTTCCCGGGCTGAACGCGATTGCCGACCCTGGTCAAGCGGCGCGCGCCGGGGCCAACACCGAGCTGGTCAGCAAGGCCGTGGTCCTGATCGTCGTGCTGGCCCTGATCATCGGTGCATTGACAGTGGCGAACACGATGCTCACGGCAGTACTCGAGCGGCGGCGAGAGTTGGCGCTGCTCTGGACGATCGGGTGGAGCGCACGCCAGCTCGGGGCGCTGGTGCTCGGTGAGGCCGTGGCCGTCAGCATGCTTGGCACCGGTGCCGGATCGTTACTCGGGCTGGCCGCGAGCAGACTGCTGCCGGGAGCGCTCGGATTGAGCGCGTTCATTTCCCCGGACCTGACGGCCTGGACGTTGGGCCGCGCCGCGCTGATCGGAATCATCATCGGCGCCATCGGAGCGATCTATCCGATCTGGCGCGTGACCAGAATCCGTACGGCACTCGCGCTCGCCCTGCGGTAAGCGGCACGGTCCACGCCGCACCGCTCACTCCCGCTGGACGCGTCCGTCGACCAGCTGCACGACCCGGTCCGCCCGTCGCGCCACTTCCGGATCGTGGCTGACCACGATCACCGTCATCCCACGGCGGGCGCGGATCGCGCCGAGTAGATCAAGCGCACGCTCGCCGCTGGCTGAGTCCAGGGCGCCGGTCGGCTCGTCGGCCAGCAGCAATCGTGGATCGTTGGCCAGCGCCCGGGCGAGCGCCACGCCTTGGCGCTCGCCTCCGGAGAGCTGAGACGGGAGGTGCCGGGCGCGATGCGAAAGGCCGACCTCGCTGAGCCGATCGAGAGCCTGTTGACGGCGCTCATGACGTCGCACACCCGAAGCGAGTAGGGCCGCTTCGATGTTGCCGTAGGCGGACAGGTAAGGGAGCAGGAGGTTGTCCTGGAAAACGAAGCCGACCACGTGGCGCCGGAACTCCACCGCCTCGCGGGGCTCTGGAACCGACCGTGAATCGACGAGGACTCTGCCGGCGTCGGGCCGCTCCAGGCTGCCGATCAGGTTAAGCAGCGTGCTCTTTCCGGAACCGGATGGGCCGGTGATCGTCACCCATTCGTGCACCCCGACCTTCAGAGAAACGCCTCGGAGCGCCTGAGTCTGGCCGAAGGCCTTGATCACCTGCTCGATAGCCACAGTGGCGCCGCTCGCACCGGTGAGCTCGGATTGCTGGCCTGCGGCGGGCGCGCCGCTCCAAGCAGTCACTGCTGGACCGTGACTGGCCAGTTCAGCGTGGCCGATCCCGCGCTGGATTGCACCACCGCCTGAACCGTCAGGGTGCGCCCGATGGCCGCCTTCGGGAACGTCAGCAGGTCGTGCCAGAGCCCGTGCTTGATCGGATGAACGGGCGGACGGTCCGTTCCCACAACCAGGCCGCCCAAGGTGAACTGGATCCTGACCGTGCCTGACACGGCGTGCCCTTCGGCATCCAAGACGTGCACCGAGGACGGCCATAGCTTGCCGGCTATCGGAGTGTGGTTCTCAGCGCGCAGCGTTGCGTGGAGCTGACCCGTGGTGGCAGATGTCGCTCCGCGCGAGGCGGGCTTCGTCGTGCTGGAGATCTGAGTCGCGCTCTGGGCCGCGGTCGTGATCGGCGTCGACTTCGAGCTCGAGCCACAGCCCGCAAACCCAATGGTCAGCGAAATCGCGGCGACCGAGACAAGCGTCCTTTTACTCGCCAGGATTGTAGCTCTCCCTTTGTACCTCGCAACGTGTGCCGCCGGAAGGTACTCGCCCATTTTAGTGGTGCGTCCTGGGGGCTTGGACGGCGAGGATGTGCGTCGGATGACACGATGTAGGGATGACGTTCGATGCCGACCAGCTTCGCTGGCCCGACGTTGCCGACCTGCTTTCGCTCAGGGCGGACGAGGCGATGGCGCTCAATCAGCGCTATCTGAACCCTCAGCTCGGACGCGTCCTGCGCACGCTCGGGTTCGATCGCGAATGGGTGGCGGGTCAAGGATCACATCTGATCGACCGCGAGGGTCACGAGTACCTGGACCTACTGTCCGGGTATGGGGTCTTTGCTTTGGGACGTAATCACCCTTACGTGAAGAGCCAGCTTCAGCGCGTGATGGCGGCGGACACCCCAAGCCTTCCTCAGCTTGGGATCTCCACACTCGCCGGTGTGCTGGCCGAGGAATTGATCGCCCGCGCTCCGTCATCGCTCGACGCCGTCGTGCTGACGAGCTCGGGTACCGAGTCCGTCGAGGGCGCGATCAAGCTCGCCCGCGCCGCGACCGGCCGGCCGCGGATCCTGTATCTGGAGCGCGGCTTCCATGGTCTCACGATCGGCTCGTTGTCGGTCAACGGCAACGAGGAATTCCGCGAGCGCTTCGGCCCGCTTCTACCCGGTTGCGACGCGTTGCCGTTCGGTGACCTGCGGGCGCTCGAGACCGAGCTCCGGCGTGGTGACGTGGCGGCTTTGATTGTCGAGCCCGTACAGGGAAAAGGGGTGTACCTCTCCCCGGAGGGATATCTGACGGAGGCGCAGAGGCTGTGTCATCGGGAAGGCTCATTGTTGATCGTCGATGAGGTACAGACCGGTCTCGGCCGTGCCGGCACCTTCTTTGCGCTCGAGCGCTGGGGAATCGAGCCGGACCTCGTCGCGGTCTCTAAGGCGCTGTCGGGAGGGTACGTGCCGCTGGGGGCGCTGCTCGCGAGCCGCCAGGTCTTCAATTCGACGTTCAGCTCGATGGAGCGCTCGGTCGTACATGGCTCGACTTTTGGCGGCGGTGACTTGGCCGCCGCCGCCGGGATCGCCACCCTGACGGTGATCGAGCGCGAGAAGTTGGTGGAGCGCGCGGCGCGGCTTGGTGACCTGCTGCTGGCCCTCACACGACCGCTCGTAGAGCGGTTCGAGATAGTCCGCGAGGTCCGCGGATTGGGTCTGATGTGGGCGATCGAGCTGGGACCGCCCCCGGGGCCGGCGGCGAGGCGCTTATGGGATGCAATCGAGCGTCGCCAGCCTGGTCTGTTCGCGCAGATGGTGACGGTTCCCCTGTTCCACGACCATCGCATTCTCACCCAGGTGGCCGGTCACCACATGAATGTGGTCAAGGCTTTGCCGCCACTGGTGATCGCGGAGGATGAGCTCCGGCGCTTTGCGGCTGCGCTTGAAGAAGTGCTCGCGCGCGCCGAGGAGCATCTGTTTCGCAGGTACGCAAGCCTCGGCTTGGCGTTGGGTCGTCGCAGCCTGGCCGCGCGCCGCTAAGCTAAGAGGTGTTGCGCTCTCACTGCTTGCGAGCAATTGCCTGCGCCAACTCCCTCTTGGTCATGCGGGAGCGGTCTGCCACCTCGTCGACGCCCCCGATGCGAGGCGCGAAACCACGTCGCAAATGCGCCTGTGAGCGCCGAGAACGTGGCCATCAGGGCGCTGTAGCTGCCGAGCGGTCTTGCTTACACCGAATAACCTGCGAAGGGATTGGTTCTGTTTGCAAACTCATACTGGCGTGCCTACCCAGGGCACTCGAAGCTCAACAAGCGAGGTACCGCGCCAGCAAATCGCGCAGCGAAGCTGCGTTTCGGACTGCATAGTCGCGGTAGCAGTTGTTCATCAGCAGGTGGGTCTCACGCGCCCGGTGCGCAACCTCTGCGATTGGCGGGGCCAGTTCTTCGAGTTCCTGATCGGAATACAGGTAGCGAAAGCGCTCCGCGGCTGAGCCGGAGGTGCCAGACCAAGTGCTGTCCGCGCGTCCGTGGAAGCGCACCACCAAGAGCTGCTCGTTGGTGATCTCCAACAAGCGGGGCAGCCCCGATGCGACGGGCGCGTCGACGCACACGAATACGAGGCCGTTCTCGGCCAGTAGCCCGAGGGTGCGCTTTCGGTCGCGCTCCTCGGCCAGCCAGCGCGGCGAGCGGAACTCCACGCACAGTCGGTAGTCGGGCAGCCGCGCACGGAGTGTCTCGATCTCGGCTCGGGTCTCGCGCCGAGGAACGAACCAAGGCGGATACTGAAACAAGACCGAGCCAAGCCGGCCGGCTTCATGCAGGGGCCGCAGGGCAGCCTCAAACCGCCGCCAGGACTCGGTGATCGCCTCCTGATCCAGATGTTTGGCGTAAATGTTGCGCTTGCCCGCGACCTCAGCTGGCAATTGCTCGCGGAGATCCCGCAAGGGGCTCTTCGGACGAGTCGGATGGCCGGTCAGCAGCGAGTACGCCTTGACATCAAAGCGAAACCCATCCGTAGTCCGCTCGGCCCACAACCTGGTCTGCTGTTCGGCCGGGGGCGCATAGTAGGTGGAGCCGATCTCCGTCAGCGGAAACTGGGCCGCGTAGTAACGCAGGCGCTCCTCGGGGCTCATCGTGCGCCGGGGGTACCAATCGGCATCCTGCACCAGGGTCCGATCAGTCCAGGAACAGCTGCCCGTCAGGAGCCGACGGTCGCCGAAGGTGACTGGTTCGCCGAGCCGATCCTGATCGTTCATACGTCAGAAGGTAGATGGTCCCGGTGCTCATTCGACGGTGAGCGCGATCGCGCTCACCGCGCCGACGATCGCCAACGGCACGAAACGACCCTGGTGTGCCGGGCGCGCCGCCCCGGGAGCCCGACGATCAGGATGCGGACGCCGACGATGACGATGCCGGCACCGATTCAAAGGCGGAAGTGGACAAGGCCTGAGCGGGGTCCGCTCAACGCATAACGCCGGTGTGTCCGAGCGAGTAACGCCCGGGCTGCGGCCACACGCACAGACCGTGTGGTCCTTCTCCCACCGGAATCCGCGCCCGGAGCTTTCCGCTACGGGTGTCGATTGCGTACACCTCGGCGTTGTAGCGCCCGCTCAGCCACAGCGTCCTTCCGTCGGCTGAGACACCGCCCATGTCCGGGCTCGCGGGCGGAGGGAGCCGCCATGTCTGGATCACACGGCGGGACCCGAAGCTCACGACCGAGATCGTGCCAGCGGAGCGATTGGAGACATACAGCACGCGCGCATTCCGGCTCGGATAGAGACCGTGTGCACCGGCGCCAGTGCGGAGAAATCCCGTAACGCGAAACGTTGAAGGGTCGATCTCCCACAAGCCGCCCCTGAGCTGATCGGCGACGTACAACAACCGGCCATCGGGAGCGAGCTTGACATCCTGCGGACTCGTCAGGCCGCCGCCCAGCACCGCGGTATGGATCACCCGCCGGGTGCGCAAGTCGATTTCGATCATCCGGCCGCTGAATTCGCAGCTCGCGAAGGCGTAGCGGCCGTCGGCGGAGAAATCCATGTGATCGACGCCCCGGCACATCGGCACCGACAACGAATCCACGAGCCGCATTGTCCCCGGGTCGCGGAAGTCCAGCCTCTGCAGGCGCTCTGCGACGACGATCGCATATCCGCCATCAGGCGTGAAGTAGAGGTTGTAGGGATCCTCGACCGGTATCGGCTTACCGGCCGGGCGCCCTGTGCGCGGGTTCAGGGGCGTGAGGCTATTGCCAAGGTCGTTGTCGACATACAGCGTGCGCAAGTCATGCGATGGCGTCACGTGCTGCGGAAGCGCCCCGGTTGGGAAAGTACCGACCACCTTCAGCGTGCTCTGGCTGATCACCGTGACCGTGTTACTGAGGCTGTTGGGCACGTAAACGAGCGCCAGGTCGTGGGCCACGGTCGGACTGAGATCGCCAGCGCGGTCGGCGCTGTAGATGTTCGTGCCGGTGCGATCACCGTGGTTCGGGGTGGTGATCGTTTCCGGTTTGGGTGCAGGCGACGGCGCATGCTTGGCGCCTCCACACCCCGAGGCGAGCAACCCCAGCACGCCGAGAACTACGGATACCGACCCGATTCGCAGCACAGCCGCCGGCGATCGTAGCCTTCCCACCGATCCAATCATTCGGCGAGCGTTCGGCCCGGCTGTAAAAGGCGTCTAAGCAAAAGATGAGAATCCGCTCAAGCCGAGTCAGGCAATCTCGATTACGCTCGCCAGATCCGAGGCCTGGCCGCAACCGTCGGGATCACGCTTGCCCTCGCCACTGCGGCGTGCGGGGGGAGCTCTGCTACCAGCACCCCGCATCGGCGCGATGCTGCGCAGTCGCAGACCGCCCGGACGGGTGCCGCGAAGCCGGCGGTCGTGAAGCTGAGCTACCGCCATCTCTACTCGCTGAGCGCCGCCGTGCAAGATCCCGCGAGCGCAGCTCTGGGTGGGGATCGCTTCGTGCTGCTGGGGGGTATCGACGCTGCCGGCACGTCCACTGCAAACATCGTCGTCGCCGACCTCCACGGACCGAGCGCGACCGCGACGCTCCCCGGTGCCCAGCACGACGCGCAGGCGGCCGCACTCACACGGCGGGTCTACGTCTTCGGCGGTGGCGAGTTCAGCCAGTACGACCACATCCTCCGCTACGACCCCGCAACCAACTCGGTCAGCAGTGCCGGCGTGCTTCCGCAGGCCGCATCCGATGTGGCCGTCACGGGCAGCGACGGGACCGCCTACGTGGTAGGCGGCTTCGATGGGACGAACTGGCTCGACACGATCGTGGCCTACCGGTCCGGAAGCGGGGCTCGGGTGGTCGCGCACCTACCCGTCGCGCTGCGCTACGCCGCTGTGACCTCGACCGCCGACGGGCAGGTGCTGATCATCGGCGGCTCTACCCCGAGCGGCGTCAGCGACGCGATCTACCGCTTTGCTCCCAGCTCGGGGGCGATCCGGCAGATAGGCCGACTCGCGCATCCGGTAACCCACGCCGGCGCCGCCGTGCTCGGCAAGAGTGTGTACCTGGTCGGCGGCCGGGGCGAGAGCGTGGAGGCCAGGACCGGCTCAGTGCTCGCGATCAACCCCACGACTGGCGCAGTTCGCACCGCGGGCCGCCTCCCGCAACCCCTCTCGGATGCGGGCGTGGTGGGGCTCGGGGGCGTAATCATCGTCGCCGGAGGACGCTCGGAGGCGGGCACACAGACCGCGGTCGGGGAGCTGGTGCCGAGCGGTTGACGTTTCTCCTGGAGTGAGTACAGGATTCAGTTTGCCGGCGCGCGCTGCTCGGCCTGGTAGACATACTCGACGATCGCCCCAAGCTGCCCTGAACTCAGTGGACGGCCCACGGGCATCTGTCGCGTGTACTGCCTCAGCACCTGCCGGCTGAACCGGTAACCGAGTAGGTCACCACCCTGGCGATGCAGCCACTCGTTGCCGATCAGCGAATGGCAGACGGTGCAGTTGTGCGCGAATAGGACCCGCCCGGAGGCGGTTTGCGAGCCGGCGCCGGCGCCGCAACCGCCCAGCATGCCCGCAATCGCCAAAACTGAGGCCCCCAGCACGAGCTGCATCCGCATCGGCGTACGGATCCAGCTCGCCCCGTTCAGCTGACCAGACCAGCCACGCGCTTGCGGCGCTCCGGACCCAGGTCGGGGTCAAGGAAGTAGACCGCGACGCCGCCGATTACCACACCCACCGCCACCCGAGGAGCTGTCCGCTTGGGCTTGGGCGGCGGCTCTAGGAGTCCGAGCTGCCTGGCGGCATCTGGGCCGTAGGTTGCCAGCACCGTCCCGACCGCGGTCACGACCTCGCCGAAGCGCTCAGCGGCTTCGCCGATTCGTTCCAGCTGCTGCTTGGCGCGGCGCTTGACCACCGGCTTGCCGACCTTGAAGGCCAGCTTCGCGCTCGGGCGCGTCGCCTTGACGGTCGCGCGCCGCGCGGTCGGATATTTCACAAGTCCCTTGGCAGTCTTGCCGGCAAGGGTTGCCTTAGTGCCATTCGTCAGGATGGGCATTAATACCTCGCTTGTCGTCTCAGGTCTGATACTGCCGGTACCCGCACACGCCCGCGCTGATGCATCAACCGCGGAGCACAGACAGCAACGCCCGGTGAGGCGCGCGCAGCGTCTCGGTCACCGCGGTCGGCTCGTATCCGCAGTGAGCCATGCAGTTGTCACAGCGCGGGTCGTTGCCGCGGCCGTAGCGGTCCCAGTCGGTCTCTTCGAGCAGTTCCCGGTAGCTCTTGGCGTAGCCATCGGACATGAGATAGCACGGCCGCTGCCAGCCGAAGATCGAGTAGCTGGGAATTCCCCAGGCGGTGCACTGGAAGTCCCGACGTCCCTCAAGGAAATCGAGGAACAAAGGGGAGTGGTTCAGTCGCCAGCGCCGCCGTCGACCATCGGCAAACGCCGCGCGGAACAGGCGCCGAGTCTGCTCGACGCCGGGGAAGTGCTCCTGGTCGGGCGCCTTTTCGTACGCGTAGGCCGGAGAGATCATCATCTGGTCGACGCTCAGCTCGTCGTTGAGGAAATCGAGCACCGAGCGGACCGTCTCTGGTGTGTCGTCCGAGAAGAACGTGGTGTTCGTGGTCACGCGGAAGCCGCGGGCCTTCGCCGCGCGGATCGCGTCGACCGCCTTCTCGAAGACCCCATCTCGGCAGACCGACTTGTCGTGGCGCTCCCGGAGCCCATCCATGTGGACAGCCCATGCGAAGTAGGGAGACGGTTCGAACCGGTCCAGCTTCTTCTCCATCAGCAAAGCGTTGGTGCACAGGTAGACAAACTTCTTGCGCGCCACCAACTCGCCGACGATCGTGTCGATCTCCGGGTGGACCAACGGCTCGCCGCCGGCGATCGAGACGACCGGGGCGCCGCACTCCTGAACCGCCGCGACCGCGTCCTCGACGGGCATCCGCCGCCCGAGAACGTGATCCGGATGCTGAATCTTGCCGCAGCCCGCGCAGGCGAGGTTGCACTGGAACAGCGGCTCGAGCTCGAGCACGAGCGCGTACTTCTCGCGCCGCGCCAAGCGCTGACGCACGATGTACGACCCCACCTTCGCGCTCTGCCGGAGTGGTACCGCCATGTCGCTACAGACTAGTCCCTGACTTCCCGCGGCAGGGCAAAGCGGACCGTCTCGTCCGCTACGGCCTGCGTTCGGGCTTCGATCGGTCCGAGCACGGTCAGCGCCCGTTCGATCCGCCTAACGTCCCCTTCCGGGGTCGAGGCGCCGGCGCTCACCCCCACCCGGCCAACGCCGGCAAGCCAGCTCGGATCTAGCTGGCTTTCATCGTCCAGCAGGCGGGCGCGGCAGCCGTGGTCCACCGACACCTCCACCAGACGGTTGGAGTTCGATGAGTTCGCCGATCCCACGACGAGAATCAGCTCGCAGCTCGCCGCCAGCGCCTTGACTGCGTCTTGACGGTTTTGCGTCGCATAGCAGATGTCATCCGAACGCGGGCCGACAACCTCCGGGAAGCGCTCGCGCAACCGCTCGACGATGCCTCTGGTCTCGTCCACGGCGAGCGTCGTTTGTGTGAGGTAGGCAAGTCGTCTTGAGTCAGGCACGTTCAACTGGTCAACTTCCTCGCCCGACGCGATCACGCTGATCTTATCTGGCACCTCGCCAGTCGTGCCCTCGACCTCGTCGTGTCCCTGGTGCCCGATCAGCACGATCGTGTACCCCGCGTCCGCGAACCGACGCGCCTCGCCGTGAACCTTGCTGACCAGCGGGCAGGTAGCGTCGACCACGTTCAACTGCCGCCGGCCTGCCTCCTCGCGGACCTGTGGAGAGACCCCATGCGCCGAGAACACGACGGTGGCTCCCGCCGGAACCTCGGCGAGCTCCTCGACGCAGATCGCCCCGCGTCGCTCGAGCTCATCGACGACATGGCGGTTGTGAACAATCTGCTTGCGCATGTAGACAGGCGGTCCGTAGCGATCGAGTACTCGCTCGACCACCTCGATCGCTCGCTCAACGCCGGCACACGACGCTCGCGGCGCTGCGCGGACAAGCTCGCGGGGGCGGATTGCCGGCCCCCAGTCGGCGGCGAGTACGCTCGCGGCCGCACGCAGCGCGCGCCAAGCGGGAGCGACGGCTCGCCCCAGCGCGAGTGGACTCCAGAGCTCGCATGCGGGCGTGTCCAGCACGGCCCGCACCACTACGAACGGGCGGTCGGCAGCGACCGGAGCCAGCCACGCCGACTCCATGTCAACGACGAGCGCGCCGCCTTCTGCCAAGGTGGCGCGCGCCGCGCCGACCGCGGGACGCCCGACCGAGACGACCGGACCGACATGGGCGGGGACGCCACGGCGTCTCAGCAGACCGGCGATCACCGGGGCGCCCGGACACTCGGCGATTACCTGCCCAGTTCGCGACCACAGCTCGCTGGCAACGACGAGGTCGCCTGGCTTAAGTTCGGGGGAAAGCGCGCCGGCGAAGCCGGCGAGGGCAACGCCGGCGGCGGGATGGCTAGTGAGCCCGGCCGCCGCCCGGCGGGCCCGGCGCGGCCCGACCCCAGTGGCGAGAACGTTCGCGTGAGGCGCGCCCGCGCGCAGCGCGCGCGTTTCGATGCCCATCGGCCCCAGCAACAGCAACTCGCTCATGCGATGGCCCCCGCAATCGCGCGCTCATTACCAACCGCAGACAGGGCGAGTGCCGCGGCCGCGTGACCCGAGCGCACCGCTCCCTCCATCGTCGCCGGCCAGCCCGTGTCGGTCCAGGCGCCAGCGAGCGTGAAGCCCTCAATCGCGGTCCGTGGCCCGGGACGCAACGCCCGTGCCCTCGGCGCGGCGCGGAACGTGGCGGCGTGCTCTCGGGTGACGACGAAGCGCTCGACCTGGGCATCACGGGCCGCGGGGAGCAGCTCTCCCAGCGCCGGCAGGAAGCGGCCTCGGAGCTCCTCCGCGCTCATGCTCGCCTCCGCCTCCGCGGCGGACAGCGATACGGCCAGGCACTGACCGCGTTGGACTCCCGAAGAGGAGGTCCGGTCAAACAGGTACTGGACGGGCGATCCTACCGCGGCGGCGAACTCGAACTCCGACACCCGTCGGTCGTACACGACGTGAAGGTTCACGATTGGTGAGACCCCGAGTGCTTCGAGCCGGGCGGGATCCGACAGCGCTCCCGGCGGGAGCAGCCGCCCGGCTCGATCATGCGGCACCGCGAGCACGACCGCGTCGGCATCGAGACGCTCGCCATGGCCGGCGACGGCGAACACGCCCGACGGGGTCTTCTCGATCGCCTCGGCTCGCCACCCCGTCCGCACTTCGACGTTGGCGGCGCGTAAGCTCCGTAGCGCCGCGTCGCCATGGACGCGCTGCAGCGGCTCGCGGGCGTAACCGATGTCGCCGGCGTCCGCACGTTCGAGCAGGCCGACCCTGAACACGAACGCCGCCACGGCCAGCGACGCGTCATCGGCGCTGAGGTTCAGCGTCGGCCGGGCGATTAGCTCCCACAACGCCTCGCGCGCGTGCGGACCCTGCCCGTGCTGGGCGAGCCAGGCGCCGAAGCTGCGCTCATCGGCCAGTCGATCGTCGAAGTCGACTCGTCCCAGCGCCAGCGTCGCGCGCGCCGCGGCAATCCGCTCGGAAAGACTCAGGTGCTGGTAGCGGAGCAGCGAGCCCGCCAGATGCAGGGGCGCCGGCAGACCCCTGCGGCGCAGCCAGGCGACCCCGCGGCCGGGCGCGAGCACCGGGATCGCCAATCGCGGCTGAAGGACGGTGGCCGGTTCGCTTCCGAGTCGCCCCAGCAGCTCCCGATAGGCGGCGCAGCAGCGCAGGAACACGTGCTGTCCGTTGTCAAGCCACAGGCCGTCGCGCTCGAACGAGTAAGCGGCGCCGCCGAGGCGCGGGCGGACCTCAAGCAACGTCACGACCGCACCGCCGGCAGCGCAGTCCAGAGCAGCCGTGATCCCCGCGAGTCCGCCGCCGACGACGAGCACGCGTCCGGCGTTCATCTCGACACCCCCGCGAGGCTCCGGACGGTGACCCACGTCTTCTCCCACGGCGGCAGCGACACGCCATGCTCGCGGACGGCCCCTGGTTCCCGGTCGATCCGCTCCAGGATCCGGCGGTAGATGCCGGTCATCGCGCAGACGCATGACCCGCTGCGCGCATCGATCAGCTCGAGCAGTCCGAGCCCGCGATCGAACCACTCGCGTGCGCGCGCTACCTCGAAGGAGATCAGGCCAGCGAACGCCTCGGGCGACGCGGCGACAAGATCTTCACAGCCGAACCGCTCCCGGTCCTCAGCCGGCAGATATACGCGCCCGCGATCGAGATCTTCGCGGACATCACGCAGGATATTGGTCAGCTGCATCGCGACGCCGAGATCCTCGGCCAGGGGCGATGCGGCGGCGGGGTCGCTGCTGCCAAAGATCGCGAGGCACAAGCGCCCGATGGTGCCGGCCACTCGCTGGCAGTAAACGGCGAGTTCATCAAACGTTCGATACCGCTGCTCGCGGACGTCCATCTCGACGCCCGTGATCAAATCGCGGAGCGCGTCATGGGGCAAGGCAAACCGTCGCTCGGCGTCTGCGAGGGCGACCCGCATCTGGCTTCCGTCATCGGACTCGAGCTCGGCTCGCGCGTCGGCCAGCAGCGCGAGCTTGCGATCGGCAGGATCATCGCCGTCCCCGATGTCATCGACTTGGCGGGCGAACGCGTATGCCGCACACATCGCCCGGCGTTTGGGCGCCGGGAGCAGGCGGATTCCGTAGTAGAAGTTCGCGGCTCGGGCGCGAGTCACCGCCTCGCAATGGCGGTAGGCCTCTTCGACGACCGGATCGATCACCGCGGCTCGGCTCACCGGCCGGGCCTCCCGACCAGCGTCGCCAGCAGCTCGGTGATACGCAAGCCCCGGGTCGGACGCGGCCGCATTGACAGGACATCGTAGTCCGCGCGCTCGATCGCTTTCAGCGCCGATCTGCCGCCGGCCACGAACAGCGCCACCGCGAGCCCCCTACGGCCGGGCAGCGTCCCGATCAGGGGGGCTCCCTGATCGAGCAGTGCCCGCGCGCGCCCGACCTCGAGCTTCAGCAGCTGACGAAGCTCGGTCGTTGGCGCTGCCAGCGCCAGGTCGCCCTCCGTAACGCCCAGCGGCCGCCGGTCAGCGGCCGGGAGGTAGATCCGGTCCCGCGCGTAATCCTCGGCGACATCCTGCCAATGCTCGACCAGTTGCAATCCGCTGCAGACCGCGTCCGACAAAACGATCCGATCGGGCGTGGCCGCGGCGAATACTCCGAGCACGAGCTCGCCGACCGGGTTGGCGGACAGCGTGCAGTACTCGAGCAGCTCCTCGAAGGTCTCGTAGCGGTGCTTGACCTGGTCGCGACGGTTTGCCTCGAGCAGCCGGCGGAAGGGCTCGATCGGGAGCTGGCATTCGGTGATCGTAGGCTGCAGCTGCGCGAGCAAGGGCTGGCGGGCGACGCCGGTGAAGGCACGCCCAAGGTCCGCCTCAATCTCGTCAAGCAGCGCCAGCCGGTCGCCGGCGCTCTCGTCACCGGCGTCATCGACGAGCCTCGCGAAGCCGTAGAGGGCGAGCAGCTGCGAGCGAATGCGCCTTGGCAGCAAGCGACTTGCCACCGGGAAGTTCTCAGTTTGCGCCTGGGCCATCACCGCCGCGGACTCGGGCAATCCCGCCGCCGCCCCCGCGCGTGACAGCTCGGCAAAGGGTGTCGACGGGGTCGTCAATCCGATCGCTGCGCCTGCAGCCACCTGCCGAGCGCCATCACCGGGAAGATCAGCCGGTAGAGGTGGTAGTTGATGTAGAAGTCGCCGGGGAAACCCGTCCCGGTGTACTGGGGCTCATCCCAAGTTCCCTCGGAGAGCTGCGTCGCACACAGCCACTGCACCCCGCGCGTCGCCGCCGGCAAACCAGACGCACCCACAGCGTGCAGGCCCATCAGCGCCCACGCGGTCTGCGAAGCGGTGCTGTCGCCGCGACCAATCCAGGCCGGGTCTTCGTATGACCGGCAATCTTCGCCCCAACCCCCGTCGGGGTTCTGGTGCTGCTCGAGCCAGCTCGCCGCTCGCTGGACGCGAGCGTCGTCGAGCCCGAGACCGGCGGCTCCCAGAGCACACAGCACCGACCACGTTCCGTAGACGTGATTGACGCCCCAGCGCCCGAACCACGACCCGCTTGCTTGTTGCTCGGCGAACAACCAGTGCAGTCCTTCCTCGGCTCGGGCCCGGGCGCCGCTGTGATGCTCGGCGGTTAGCAATTCGACAGCGTGAGCGGTCACATCGGCGCTGGGGGGATCGATCACCTCGCCGAAGTCGCAGAACGGGATCTCACGGCAGAGGCCACGTGTGTTCTCGGCGTCGAACGCGCCCCAACCGCCGTCACCGCATTGCATTCCGATGATCCAGTCGACCGCTCGGTGCACGGCCTCCTCGACCCGCTGCGGCTCGGGGTGCGAGACCCGGCGCAGGGCGAGCGCAACCACCGCGGCGTCATCCAGATCGGGGTAGTTGAGGTTGTGGTACTCGAACGCCCACCCGCCGGGACGCAGCCCCGGACGCCTCAGCGCCCAGTCGCCTCCGACGTCTGAGATCTGGCGCTCCAGCAGCCAGTCGGCGGCGCGCACGAGCGCGGGATCATCTGGCTCGAGGCCACTGTCAGCCAGTGCCAGCGTCGCGAGTGCAGTGTCCCACACCGGCGATTGGCACGCCTCCAGCCAGCTGATTCCCTGCTCATGCACCGTGAAAGTCTCAAGGCCCTCAAGCCCCGCGCGCATCACGGGGTGATCGAGCGGATACCCCTGCAGCGACAAGGCCATCAGCGAATAAACCCATGGCGGTTGGATACCCCCCCAGCTACCGTCGGCTTCCTGACGCTGCACGATCCATCGCTCGGCCAAGCGCAGGGCGTGGCTGCGTAACGGCGGCAGCGCCACTCGCTCGTACCTCCGGAGCAGCCGGTCGAGTGCGATCAGCGCCCGGCCGGTCGGCGACACCCGGGGTCGGGCAGGCGGCGCGCCGGGCCCAAGCTCCGCCAGGGTGAACGGCAGGGGGACGACGGGGCGGTGGGCACGCACGATCGTCAGCGCGACGATCGTCTGGCGGGCCCAGCAAGCGAAGTCATACGGATTCAACGGGAACCAGTCGGGGAGGAACATCATCTCCGGGGGCAGCGCCGGGACCTCATCCCAGGGCCACAGCCCGAATAGCGCCATCCAGATGTGCGTGAACACGCGAGCTTCGCGAGGCCCACCGCGCTCGCGTACGAATCCGGCTGCGAGCTGCATGTGCTCGCTGTCAGGATCATCGCCGGCGAGCTTCAGCGCCCAGTATGCCTCGATTGTTGTGGACAGATCGCCAGGGCCACCTGCGAAGTTTGCCCAGGTCCCGTCGGCGGCTTGCTGGGAGCGAATCCACGCCGCCGAGCGCCGGAGGCGGTCGCCGTCGCGAATTCCGAGGAACTCTCGGAGCAAGAGGTCCTCGGCGTCCATCGTGACGTTGGTCTGCAGAAGCCCGCGCCAATGACCGTCGGAAGCCTGCAGGCTCATGAGGTGCTCGCGGGCGCGCTCGAGGGTCGCCTCGACCCCATCCGCGACCGACGGCGCGGATCTGCTGACCTCCTCGATGCTTAACGGCCCAGCGACCAAGTTCCCTGCTTTCAAGCTACTGACTCCTCACGCAAAGCGGCAGACGAGGATACGCGGCACCTACGGTTGACTGGTCAAACGCTCTCATACACGTCAAGCCGCGATCCCCGCAAACGCCAGTGCGAAGCTCACCGGAGGGAGGCAATGTACGGACTCTTACCAGAGGGCGCGGATGACAGCCGTTTCGTTCACTTGCGCAGCCGCGCCTCCTCCAGGTCGATGTCGTGCGAGATTCGCCCCAGAACCTCGGCGGGAACGCTTCGCTCCGACCGGATCTCCCCGACCGCTTCGCGTTCGGCGTCGATCAGCTCCTGGCGCAACTGCTGGAGCGGCGGAGATGCGTCGTCGTGCGCCACGGAGGACGACTCGTCGTGGCGCAGGCGGGTCTCGAGGCGGGTGAGCCGAAGTTCGTAGATGCCCCGCAGGCGACTCAGTAGGTCCTCGGGAGGCTCATGCTCTCCGGCCAGCTCTTCCAGCCGAGCGAGGGCGGCGTGATTAACGCGGATCCGGGCGTGGATCTCCTGCTCGAGCAGTTGCGCGTTCTGGGCCAGGCCCAGCCGCCTGACGAGCGGTCCGAGGGTGAAGCTCGGCACGATCAGCGTCCCGATCACGACGCAGTAGATGAGGAAGATGATCTGATCGCGCGCGGGAAACGCGTGCGAACCGGCGGCTACAGGAATCGACAGGGCGCCAGCGAGCGAAACGGCGCCCCGCATCCCGCTCCAGCCGAGGACGGTCAGCTCGCTCGGGGGGATCGGCTCGATCCCCGGGCGAACGATGCGCGCGGCCAGCGACAGGCCGCGCTCAGACACGAACATCCACAGAAATCGAACCGCGATCACCGTCGCGATGATCGCCACGCCGTCCGCGACGCCCGTCCAAGTTCCGCCCCCCGGGAGACCGTCCACGACGCTGGGAAGCTGTAGACCGATCAACAGGAACAGCAGCGATTCGAGCAGGAAGCTGAGCGCGTCCCAGAAGGGCTCGACCCGCAAGCGCACTTCTGGCGAGCTGATGCCCTCGGCACGGCGACCGACCACGAGCCCGGCCGCGACGGCCGCCAGCACTCCCGAACAGCCGGCGGCGTCGGCGGCGGCGTAGGACGCGAACGCTCCGAGCAGACCGATGGCGACCTCCAGCGATGGCTCATCGAGCTGGCGTCGTAGAAACACGAGTAGCCAACCCGCCGCGATGCCGATCGCCACGCCGCCCACGGCGATCGCGACGAACTCGAAGATTCCGTGACTGATCGAGATGCCACCGGCTGCGGAAGCGATCGCCACTTGAAAGGCCGCTAGGCCGGTACCGTCGTTGATCAGCGACTCACCTTCCAGGATCGTCACGATTCGCTCAGGCGCACCGATCTGGCGCACAATTGCGCTGGCAGAAATGGGATCCGTGGGAGCGCTCAGGGCACCGAGTACGAACGCCGCCGCCCACGGCAGGCCGGCCACCAGATGGCCGGCGACTGCGGCGAGGGCCACTGTGAACAGGACCAGCCCGGTGGCGAGGGTGACGATGTGCGTCGCCTGCGAGGCGAGATCGAAGCTCGCCGCGCGGTACGCCGCCGCGTAAACAAGCGGCGGCAGGAATCCGAACAGGACGACGTTCGGCTGCAGGTGGATCGCCGGTAGCCCCGGAACGAGTCCGAGCAGCAACCCGCCGATCACGAGCACGGGCGGGTAGGGGAGTCCGGCCCGCTCGGCAAGCGCGCCCAGCAGCGCGATCACCGCGAGAAGCCCGATGATCAGCTCGACATTTGGCACGCTACGCGCTGAGCGTACGCGACGACGCCGACGGTCCGTGACCCATCGGGGGGGGGCTGGGAATTCGAGTCAACGTCGCAACAGTTGAACAGCACGGATCGTAGTTGTCGGACCGATCGGGATGTTGTGAGCCCGGCGTGAGGTGGGCGGGGGAAGGCCCGGAGGAGTTCTGGACCACCGCGCCAGCCTCCAGCGCTTGACCGCCACCAGCCACGCGCGAGTGGGTCGCATCGCTCGCCCGGCGCCCCGCTCGCGACCACCACGCCTCGCGAACCGCGAGCCACCATCCCCGTGGCGAGCGATCGACAGCGAAGAGCGAAGCGGTCTCAACGCGCGACGCACGACCGCGCGCCCCAACCCGGCCACCCTTCATTGCCCGAGCCGTTCGGGGACCTGGCTAGACGGCGTCGGCCAGCGCGCTGTTGAACAGGTCGCCCGGCCGGTTCCAGTCGAGCGTTTTGCGCGGCCGGTCGTTGATCTCGGCGGTGATCTGCTGCAGATCCTCGTCGGTGACCACGCTGAGATCGGTTCCTTTGGGGAAGTAGTCGCGAAGCAGCCCGTTCATGTTCTCGTTGCTCCCCCGCTGCCACGGGGAGTGCGCGTCACAGAAGAACACCTGTGTTGCGGTGGAGGCGGTGATCTGCTGGTGCGGCGCAAGCTCCTTGCCTTGATCCCAGGTCAACGTTCGCCGCAGCCCGTCAGGCAGCCTGCTGAAGGCGGAGCTGACCGCGTGGCCGACCGCGGCCGCGGTCGAGATCCCGTCCGGCATGTGCAGCAAGACGAGAAACCGCGTCCTGCGCTCCACGAGCGTCCCGATCGCCGACCGGTTGCCCGGTCCCATGATCAGATCCCCTTCCCAATGCCCGGCCTGGGAGCGGTCCTCGACTTCTGCCGGACGCTCATCGATCATCCGCATCGCGGTCAACCGTCCACGTCGTTGCACGCCATGAACACGCCTTCGACGGCGGCGCCGGCGAGCCGGACGAGTCAGGTCAACGGCCGGGTCGTAGATCGCCTGATAGATCGACTCGGTGCACAGACAACGCTCCGGCTGGCCGGCGAACGAGACCCTGAGCTCGTGCGCCACCTGCTCCGGGCTCCACCGCTTGCCCAACAGCCGCGCGAGGACCTCCCGCAGCACCGCATCCACCGCGACCCGCCGCTGCCGAGGTCTGCGAGCGCGGGCTCTCGCGGCTTGCTCCGCGTGAGTGGGTCGATAGCGAGCGTGAGCGTCACTGTTGCGGCGGATCTCGCGGCTCACGGTCGACGGTGAGCGGCCCAGCTCCAGTGCGATCGCACGAACGGTCTGACCGGCCCGGAGCAGATCGGCGATCACGATCCGCTCATCCTCCGACAGGTACCGCGGACTGCGCGGTTTGGCTGGCGTGATCTTCACCGGCGCATAGTGCAGGACCTCACCCGCCGCGTTCCGCACCGACCGCCCATACCGCCACCTGCTGCCCGTCTTGCGGTTGATCCCAACCAACCGACACGCCTCAGAATTCCCGACCCCCTGCGCGATCAACCGCACATACCGCTGCTGCTTCTCCGCTTGAACGCCGCCCGCTGCCGTCCGCCGTCTCCCGCGCATCCCAACCTCCAAACCGCGTCGGTGTTGCGACGATCACCGGAATCCGCCTTCCTGATCTTCCTGCGCTCGCAGAATCGAAGACGGATGCGCAGTCACCGCTTGACGACATTTGTGATGTAGACATCACCGGTCGGGATCCCGGCCTCCTGAAGGCCACGATCGAGCACCTTCCCGGCTGGTCCCACGAACGGATGCCCCTGAATGTCCTCCTTGTCACCGGACTGCTCCCCGACGAGCATCAAGCTCGCCCGTCGGGCGCCTTCGCCCATCACGGGCTGCGTAGCCTCCTCCCACAGGTCGCAGGCTCGACCGTCCTGCACGGAGCTGCGGATGTTCGCGAGCGTCGGTCGCGGCGGAACCGCGGGTGGCGGACGATCGGCTCGCTTGGCCACGGAAGGCATACCTCGAGTCGTCAGTTACCCGGGCCGTGAAACCGGCACGCATCGGCTGCTCGGGTTGGATGTACGACGATTGGCGCGGCCGCCTGTACCCTCAGGGCGAGCCCAGGCGGCGGTGGCTCGAGCTATACGCCGAGCACTTCGACACGGTCGAGATCAACTCGACCTTCTACCGGCTGGCGCGCCGAGAGACCGTCGCTTCCTGGGTGGCGCACACCCCGCAGCGATTCACGTTCGCGGTCAAAGCGAGTCGCTACCTGACCCACATCAAGAGGCTCACTGGCATCGAGGAAGGATTAGGACGCTTCTATGAGCCGCTCGAGCCGATGCGAGCCGCCGGTCGACTCGGTCCCGTTCTCTGGCAGTTACCAGAGAACTTCCACCGCGACGACGAGCGGCTCGAGCGCTGGCTGGGGCTGCTGCCGCAAGGCAGGCACACGATCGAGTTCCGTCATCCCAGCTGGTTCGCGCCGGAAGTGCTTAGGGCGCTCCGCGCCCATCGCGTCGCGCTGGCGATCGGCGATCATCCCAAACGCCAATTTCAATCGTACGAGGCGACCGCGCCGTGGAGATTCGTGCGCTTCCACTACGGTGCCCGCGGCCGCGACGGCAACTATTCCGCGACCGAGATCGAGCAGTGGACCCGACGGATCGCGGGGTGGCGGCGCACGCACGAGGTGTTCGCCTACTTCAACAACGACTGGCGGGGGTTCGCGCCCGCGAACGCACGATCGCTCCGCCGTGGCCTAGGCTCAGGCCGCTGAGTCGGGAACCCTCGCCACCGTGACCGGCAACCCGAAACGCTGCTCGATCTCGCTCGGATCCACGTCCTTCCGGTAGCGCTGATCTGAGTCGGCGCGAGCCTCGACGGTCGCGGACCTGCCCGCCCAGCTTCGAAACGAGATCACCCATTTCTTCGCGGTCTACAAGAATCTCGACCCCGACAGGCACTCGAGCGTTAAGGGATGGAAGGATCGCGACGAGGCGCTGCTGGAGATCGAGCGATCGCGTAAGCGGTTCCCCGTCCAGTCTGGCGCGGCCGACAGCCTGAAGCACTAACCGCTGTACAGCGACTCGAACACGTCGGCGTAGCGCTGATTGACTACACCGCGCTTGACCTTCAGCGTAGGCGTCAGCTCTCCGTCATCCACCGATAGGTCGCGATCCAGGACAGCGAACTTCTTGATTTGCTCGACCTGGGCATAGGCGGAATTCGCGCGGTCGAGCTCGACCTGGATCAGATCCCGGACCACCTCACTTTGCGCCAGCGCAGTCAGATCCTCAGGCAATCCTTGCTCGCGGGCCCAGGGAACGATCTCTTCGGCATTGAGCGTAATCAACGCCACCGGGTACGGCCGGCGGTCGCCGAACATCAAGGCCAGCTGTGTGATCAGGGCGAAGACATGCGCCAGCGGCGAGCTCCCCGATGTCGCCCGTCATGACCCAGCCGTCGACGAGCGTCTCGGCGCTCGCCTCGGGATTGCGCCAGTACTCACTGAACACGTTCGGACCGCGATCTCGCCGTCTTCGGAGATCCGCAGCTCGACGCCGGGAACGGCCCGCCCGACGGTCCCGAACATGAAGTGCTCCTGCGTGGCCACCGTCCCGACGCCGGTCGTCTCGGTCATCCCCCAGCCCTCGAGCACGGGGACGCCGGCGGCGTAGAAGAACTCCAGAATGTCTACGCGATTGGCGCTGCCCCGCTGACGGCCTGCCGCAGGCGCCCTCCGAACAGTTCCCGCACGCGGGCGAAGATCCTTGCGTCGGCCGCCTCGAACGCTCGTTCGAGCTCCTCCGTGACGGGGTCTCCGTGCTGGCGCCGGCGACGCACCACGACGCCGAGCTTGATCGCCTGCTGGAAGCTCCGGCGATCTTCTTCGCTGGCCTTCTCCTGCATCATCATCGCCGCGGCATACAGCTTTTCGAAGATGCGCGGCACCGACGGAAGGTACGTGGGCTTGGTCTCGATCAGCTCCTGCAAGATCTGCTTCGTGTTACCGCCGTAGTGGACGAGCGCCGTCCCCTGATCCAAAGAGGCCAGCTGTGTGATCAGGGCGAAGACATGCGCCAGCGGCAGGTACAGATAGACGGTCTCGTCGGGGCGCACGAACTCGAGCTCTCGCACGATCTGGCAGACCGACATACCGTTTGCCTGGGTGAGGACAACCCCCTTTGGGGGACCTGTCGTGCCGGAGGTATAAACGATCGTGTAGGGATCATTAGGGCCGATGTCGGCCTGGCGGGCGGCCAGCTGGTCGCGGCTATGTCCCCGGCCCCGCGCGCGGAGATCCTCGAGCGTGAACTCGCCTCCGTCCGGGTCGATTCCGATCGTGTGCACGAGCTCCGGCAGTCCGCCGCGGACCTGCGAGATCTTCTCGAGCTGGCTGCCGTTCTCGCAGAAGATCGCGCGCGCGGCCGAATTTCCCGGCTACCCACTCACACTCCTTCGCGGAGTTGGTCGGATAGACCGGGACCACGATCGCGCCGGCGGCGGAGATGGCGTAGCTGGCGAGCGTCCACTCGAACCGAGTGTCGGACAGAATGCAGACGCGATCGCCGGGCTCGATACCGGCGTCGATCAAACCGAGCGCGAGCTCATCGATCGCCTCACACGCCTGCGCATAGCTGGTCTCACGCCAGTCCGTGCCCACCTTGTGCCGGGCCGCGATCCGAGGCCCGAATCGCTCCCCTGCCGATGCCGGCAGTGCCGCGACCGTCGCGGCGATTCTCCCCGTCACTTCCGTCATCGATCTCCTCCTGTCCGCCGCTCCTGTACCCGGAACTTTCGCACGTTCTTAGGCGGCCGAATGTCGCTAGCATCGAGCGCGTCGATTATGAGGCTGCTGCTCAGAATCGCGGGGCTGGCCGTGCTGATCGGTGTAGCGGCGGGGAACGCACCCACAGCTATGGCCTGGGCCGGAACCGAGGTTGTGCGCTACCACGGCTACGCGCTGCGGGTGCCCGCTGGGTGGCCGGTGTACAACCTCAGGCTCCAGCCTGAGGTCTGCGCGCGATTCGACCACCACGCGTTGTATCTCGGTCCGCCTAGCGCGTCGCAGCGCTGCCCCGCCCATGCCGTGGGACGGACCGAAGCGATTCTGGTTGCGCCGCTCGCCGCCGGAAGTGCTCAGGTGGGGACGGCCGGCGTCCCGATCGGGCAACTGTCGATCGCCCGGCGAGGACTTCTCATTACCGCGACCTGGGACCGCCGGCCGCGAGTGATCGAGCAAGCGCTCGGGCTCCGGTCGCTTCCGCGCGCCCGGGCGTCGTCGTCTTCCGCTGTCCGTGCGGTAGCGGCGCCTCCCGCCCGCGCCGCCTCCTCGGTAGCCAAGGGACTAGGTTTCGACGCCTGCTCGGCCCCGAGCGCAGCAGCCATGTCGGCCTGGGCGGGTGCCCCCTATCGGTCGGTGGGCATCTACATCGGTGGCGCGAACATGGGCTGCTCGCAACCCAACCTGACCGCGGCTTGGACCAAGCAGCAGAGTAGTGCCGGCTGGCACCTGATTCCGACCTACGTCGGTCTGCAGTCGCCGACCTCATCCTGCGGATGCGCGACGATCTCGAGCCGGAACGCCACCAGCGAAGGCACTGCCGCCGCTGCCGATGCGGTCGAGCAGGCGCGGGCGCTCGGGATCGGTAAGGGCAACCCGATCTACTTCGACATGGAGGCCTACACCAGCGGCGGTGCGACCTCCACCGTGCTCGCGTTCCTCTCGGCGTGGACCGCGGGGCTTCATTCCGACGGGTATCTGTCGGGTGTCTACAGCAGCGCACGATCGGGGATCCGCGACCTTGCGGAAGCGATCGGGACCGGTTTGAAGGAACCCGACGACATCTGGATCGCCGACTGGAACGGATCTCAGACGACCAGCGACCCATACGTCCCTGGGAGCGATTGGGCGTCAGATCAAAGGATTCACCAGTACCTCGGCTCTCACAACGCCACCTACGGCGGCGTCACGATCAACATCGACAGCAACTACCTGGACGGCGCGACCGCCGGCGCCCGCGTCCTGATACCAGACGGTACCTTCGTGGAGGTCCCCGGCTACCCGCCGATCTACCGGGTCGCTGGCGGGGCGCCCCTGTGGGTTAGCACCTGGGTTTTCGGGCCCCCGCAACCCGTGAGCATGATTACGCCGCAGCAGTTTGCTTCCCTGAACGCTGTACCTGCCAACGGCACGTTCCTCACGACCATGACCGGAGCGGTCTACCGAGTCGCGGGCGGGGTGCCGTTCGCGATCGGCAGCTGGTCGCTGTTCGGGGGCGTGCAGCCAAGCGTGGTCGTTGACCCCTGGGATCTCACCAACCTCGCAAGTCCCCTCTCGCACCTAAGAGCGGTGCCGGCGGACGGCACGGTCATCGAAGGCCTGCCGTCGGGCTCCTACTGGTCCTTCCGGCACGGCGAGCGGCGGCCGGTGGCCGCCAGCCCGGCGGCGGTCGCGATTGACGATGCCGACCTCGCGCCGTACGCGATTGCGCCGGCCCCGATGCCCGTGCGATGCGTCGTGCCCAGTCTGCGGCGACTTACGCTGAGCGGGGCCAGGCGTGCGCTGAGGCACGCTCACTGCCGGTTGGGGAAGGTGCACAGCCCCCACCGCGCCCCCGCCGGACACGTCGCGCGTGTCGTGTCGCAGTCCCCTCGAGCAAAGACGGCACGCGTCGCCGGCTCGGCGGTGGGAGTGACGCTCAAGTAGCTCCTCCGCGAGCGTTGGGCGTCCGCGAGCGTGGGTAGTCCGAGCGCAATGACCGCTTTGGGCTACACGATGATGTGCGAGCGGCCGCGACCGGACCAGTTGGTGCGCGACGTGCAGCTGGCGCCAGACGCGGGCGGATTCGTGCTGGCTCGCCGGTCGCAGCGCCGATCTGCTGGTCGCCACCGAACCGCTGCCCGAGCTGGTCGAGAAGTTCGAGAGCGCCGGCGGCGCCGGCAAGCCAAAGATCGCAGTCTCATACGACCAAGACCGCGACGCGGCAGTTCGCCGCGCGCACGAGCAGTTCTGGTGGTTCGGACTCGGGTGGAAGGTCAACGCCGACCTACCCAACCCGGACTCGTTCGAGGGCGCGACTCAGTTCATTACCTCCGAGCAGGTCGCCGATTCGCTGCCCTGCGGGCCGGACGTCGGTGAGCACGTCGAGAAGATCAGGCCGTTCATCGACGCCGGCTTCACCGAGGTCGCGCTCGTGCAGATCGGCTCCGATCAGCAGCCGGAGTTCATCTCCTGGGCGCAGCGAGAGCTGCTCCCGGCGCTGCGATCGCTCTGAGGGGGCGGAGGGGTCGGGGCGCCGCGGATTAGCCATCCGCCCCCGGATTCGTATTCTCGTGTTCGACACTCGTCTAACCTCGATTCTCGGGACGGGCTGATGGCTGGGTGAGGGGCGGTTCTGGGTGTCCGGGGGGCGCTTGTCTGGTGGGAGTCATCGGTGTGGCTCAGGGGATTTATTGGAACCGAGAGGCCGGTCCTGCCGCGTGGTTTTGGAAGGGCTGCCGGGTTTCGCGTCCTGGACGGCCAGCAGAGCCTTGATTATCAGAGGGTTTGGGTGGATATCGGCTGGCAACTGACCGCGGTCTGTCCGATAACCGCTCTACGCTTTGAGTGTGCGATTCAGAAAGATCGCCTGAGATATGCGGCCCGGCGGCGAGTACTTCACCGAGCTCGCCGAGCCCGCCCAGCGGCGCTATGAAGCGCTGCGCTGCTACTTCATCGAGGAGCTCTCGGCCGCGGAGGTCGGCGAACGGTTCGGCTACTCGCCCGCGGTCGTGCACCAGATGGCCTCTGAGTTGCGCGCCGGCAAGGCGCAGTTCTTGCCTCGAGCAAGCCGGGCCCGAGAGGACCGCGCAAGACGCCGCGGATCCGCGACGACGTGTTCGCGCTGCGCGCACAGGAGCGGTCGGTCACCGAGATCGCCCAGGCACTGACCGCTCGGGGCACGCCGGTCTCAGCGCAGACGGTGTGGAGCATCCTTGCAGCGGAGGGGCTTGAGCGGCTGGAACGCAGAGCCGTCTCTGAGCGGGGCGCGCCGCCGCCGCGGTTTGAGCCGGTCAAGGCGCGCGCGATCCCGGGATGGCCGGCCGGGCTCAGCCTGCCGTGTGATCACGCCGGGTTGTTGTTGCTGGTGCCCGGGATCGTCGAGCTTGGGCTGCACGAGCTGGTCGGATCATGCGGCTACCCGTCCACCAAGGTGCTGTCCGCCTGGCACTCGCTCGGGACGCTGCTGCTGGCCAAGTGCGCGCGCAAGCCCCGCGTCTCACACACTGACGCGCTCGCTGACGACGACGCGCTCGGGCTGCTGCTCGGGCTGACCGCGCTGCCGAAGGCCACGCACCTGACCAGCTATTCCTACCGCGTGCGCCGCGCCAGCAAGGAGCAACTGCTGACCGGGACCTGCCGCCGCCTCAGGGAGCTCGGCCTGGCGACCGGCGCGGAAGGGTTCAACCTTGACTTCCACGCGATCCGCCACCACGGCACCGACACCCCACTGGAGAAACACTACGTTCCGCGCCGCTCACAGCGGACCCGCGCGGTCTTGACGTTCTTCGCCCAAGACCACGCCTCCACCGAGATGGTGTACGCCAACGCCGACCTGACCAAAGCCGAGCAAGCCCGCGAGATCATCGCGTTCGCCGACTACTGGCAGCACATCTCAGGCGAAGACCCCGGGCTGCTCGTGTTCGACTCCAGGCTCACCACCTACCAGGTGCTCAGCGAGCTGACCGAGCGCGGGATCCGCTGGCTGACCCTGCGCGAACGCGGCCCCAAGCTAATCCGCGAACTCGCCACGCTCCCCAACAGCGAGTGGAAGACCGTCCGCGTCGAACGCTCCGGCCGCTACCGCCAGCCCGAGATCCACGACCAGCTGATCAAGATCAAAGACATCCAAGCGCCCGTGCGCCAACTCGCCGTGCGCAACATCGGTCGCGACCAGCCAACGCTGCTGATCACCAACGACATCCAACGCACCACCAAGCAACTGTTCGCCCCCTACGCCGAACGAATGGGAATCGAGAACGAACTCGACGCCTACATCTCCGGCTTCCACCTCGACGCACTCTCCTCAGGCCTGCCCCTGAACGTCGACCTCGACACCACCCTGACCGTCATCGCCGGCAACCTCTACCGACTCCTCGCCCGCCAACTCCCCCGCTACGAGCACGCCACTCCCGACCGCCTCTGGCGCCACTTCCTCGACAGCACCGGCACCCTCCACATCAGCAACGACGCGCTCACCGTCGACCTCCGCACCCGCACCTACCACCCAGTCCTGATCGACGCCGGCCTCGCCGACCAAACCACCCCGATCCCCTGGCTCGACGGCCGCCAGCTCCGATTCCGCTTCCCGCCCCGCTAAACCTCAGCCGAATTTCCTTACCGAGAATCGAGGCTAACTGGCGAGGAAACCCAATGACAGAAACGCTGTACACAGATGTGCTCGTCGTCGGCAGCGGTCCGGCGGGCGCGACGGCCGCGCTGGCGCTGTCGACGCTCGGGGTCGAGCACCTCGTGATCACCAAGTACTCGTGGACAGCCAACACTCCGCGCGCCCATATCACCAACCAGCGCACCGTCGAGATCTTCAGGGACCTCGGCATCGAGGATGAGATCAGGGCCAACGGCACTCCTCAGCGGCTGATGGGGGACACCGTTTTCTGCACCAGCCTGCGGGCGACGAGATCGGCCGCGTCCGCACCTGGGGCACCCACCCCACCCGTCAGGCGGACTACACCCTCGCCAGTCCGTCAGAGAACTGCGATCTGCCGCAGACGCCGCTCGAGCCGATCCTGATCGGTCGCGCCGCGGCGCGCGGCTCACGGATCCGCTCTGACACTGAGTACCTCGCACTCGATCAGCACGGCGACGGCGTCACCGTCCATGTCCGCGATCGCGTTGCTGGCCGCGAATACGCGATCGAGGCCAAGTACGTGCTCGGCGCCGACGGCGGACGCAGCCAGGTCGCCCAGGACATCGGGCTGCCGTTCGAGGTCCAGATGGACGTCGCCGGATCGATGAACATCGTCGTCCACGCGGATCTCAGCGCAAAGGTCGAGCCTGTGGGGCAACAACAAGATGTACGCGACGCGCTATCGCGAAGGCCGCGTGTTCTGCATGGGCGATGCCGTCCACCGCCACCCGCCGTCGAACGGGCTGGGTTCGAACACGTCCGTCCAGGACGCCTACAACCTGGCCTGGAAGTTGGCCTACGTGCTGCGCGGCACCGCGGGCCCGGGGCTGCTCGACAGCTACGACACTGAACGAGCCCCGATCGGCAGGCAGATCGTGTTGCGCGCCAACAAATCGATCGAGGAGTTCGGCCCGATCTTTGAAGCGTTTGGCTTCACCGACACGAGCGACCCCGACGTGATGAATGAGCGGATGCGCGCCCGCGCGGATGACAACCCGCAAGCGGCACGTCAGCGAGAACAGCTCCGGGCGGCGCTCGGGCTCAAGGATTACGAATTCAACGCGCACGGGGGTCGAGCTCGGCCAGCGCTACCGTTCGGCTGCCGTGGTGGGCGACGGAACTCCAGAACCGAGCTACACCCGCGACTCAGAGCTCTACTATCACCCGACCACTTGGCCGGGCGCGCGGCTGCCGCATTGCTGGCTGGGGGCCGACGGGCACAAGGTCAGCACCCACGATCTCGTGGGCAAAGGCCGCTTTGCAGTGCTGACTGGGATCTCCGGACAGCGCTGGGCCGGGGCGGCAGCGAGCGTCTCGAAACTGCTCGGGATCGGGCTCGCGGCATATGTGATCGGACCCGGACGCGACTACACCGATCTGTACGAGGACTGGTCGCGCCTGCGCGAGGTCGCCGAGGACGGATGCGTGCTCGTGCCACGAGCGCAAGCCAGAGCCAGAGCCAATCAAGCAGTCGACCAAGCAAGGAGTCCACCCAGTGAGCCGTCGTCGTGGCGGTTGGCGTGCAGCTGCATCAGCATCAGCATCCGGTTGGTGCGCTCGCGGTTCTTCAGCCCGTCGGCGCGCGGCTTGATCGAGGCGCGGATCGGGTTGATGAACGCGTCCAGCGGCGAGGTTGACAGCGGCATGTCGGCGGGCCGCTTCCAGCGGAGTCCGCGTCGGTTGAACTGGTCCTCGACGATCTGGCCGGTGGTGTTCAGCCACTCGCTCAGTCGGGGGATGCCGGCGGCGTGGCACCGCTCTTGAAACGGCGTCCAGAACGAGGGGCCGGTGAACGCCGCCTCGGCGTCGGGGAGCAGCTCGTCGATCGCCTCCTGGTGCTGGGGCTCTTCGGTCCGGAGCTTGCCCATCAGCCGCTCCAGCGCGTGGCGCAGATGCCACTCGCACAGGTGCAGCTCGGCGTCGGGGAAGCGCGCACCAACCGCGTTCGTGAGGCCGTGGTCGTTGTCGCACACGACCCGCGGCGGCGCCCCGTCGAGGGCACCGAGGAACGCCTCCCAGTCAGCCTGGGACTTGCTCGTGAACGCCTCCACGCGCCACAGCTTCGGGCGGCCGCCCTCATACCCCAGCGCGGAGAAGATCCGGAACGCGATCCGGTGGCGGCCGGTGTCAGGGTCCCGGACCCTGAACGGCAAGTCATCCAGCAGCAGCGACCCGCTGGCGGGCCACGCGCGCAGGCGGTAAGGCTCGAACACCACCGGCGCGAACACCTCGACCCAGTCAGACACCAGCGACCCATGCCGCGAGAACCGCAGCTCCCCGCTACCAGGGTCCGACCGCAGCCGCTTCGCGCGCTCCCGCGCCACCAGCGCCGCGTCCCGGTAGGTCGAGCCGGCCCCGACCATCTGCAACGCCTCGGCGATCCCCAGCGCGACGAACTGATACTTGCGCGCCGCGTGCGGACCCTCGTGGAGGTCGACGTCGCGCTCGCACATCTCGCACGCGTCCGCCCAGGACTCCTCGCGCGGCAGCATCTCGGTGAAGCGATGCGGGGGAATCGCCGTTGGCCGGCAGACACCTGTAGTACTGCCGCCGGTGCTCCGGCGGGCCGTAGTGGCCGTCGAACCGCACCCGCGACCCAGCATGCTCCGGCCTCGGGCAGACCGCCCTCGCGCTACTCCAGCTCATGCCCTGCGACGACATCTGGCGCGCCAACATAGACGGCACGCCGGACGGGCATCGCATCTAAGAGAGCAATCTCCCTCTCAAAGTGCTCTCGGAGATGCGACTGGGGGCAGGCGTCTAGGACAGCCTCCCCGCCAGCATGAGCACGCGCACCCTTTTGACCAGCTGGTCGCTACGCCACTGCGTTGACGGCGTGTTCAGGCTGGGCTTGTGACGATTGGGCTCGGACACGTTGCGGTCAGCGAGCGTTGGGTCGATCAATATCTGCGGCGACCCCACCGCCTCCAGTGTCACCCATGGCCGCGACGCGAGCCGAGTTGACGCCCACCTCCTCGGCATGGTCCAGGTTGGGCCCAGCCGCCCGCTCGCGCCCAGCACACCAACACGATAGCCATCCAGCGTCATCCTTGAGGGCATCGGCATTACGGTCACGCGGAGGTCAGGTCCGAAACCAGGGCCTCGGTCAGCAGCTCCTCCGGCACAGCCGTTGAAAGTTCCTGGACGGCGTCCTCAAGGGTTGCCGAGCGCCCGCTTGGCGCGGCGTGGCCGAGCTGGCCGAGAGCGTCGCATAGCGAATCAACGTCGAATCGCCACGGTACGGCGCCGTACCTATCCTCGAGGTCCCGGAAGATCTGCACGCCCGCCTCGTCGAAGTCGCCGTGGTGCCGGATCTGTGCACCCTCGCGGTGAATGCAGGAGAACAGCAGCCGGACCGCGTCGGACGGACGCCCGCCGGTGCAGACCAGCGGCGGACACGCCTCGCCGAGCGACCGCTCGGCCGCGATCAGCACCGACGGGTTCTCGCAGCTGTAGCATGGGAGCCCTGACGGCCACCGCAGGCCGCTCACGGACAGCTGCCCATAGGTCAGTACGAGGTGAGTCCCACGGATCGCGCGAACGAGCTCCACTGCCTCTCCCTCGCCGAGCACGGGCAGGTTCAGCACCGCGACGTTTGAGGAAATCGGGTCGACGACCACGTTCCAAGCCGACCAGACCGCTCGGGCGCCGATGTCCGGATCGAGCTCCGCTGCCGCCTCCAGCAGCGAGACCGTCAGTCCGTGCAGCGGGGTTCCGACATCCAGAGCGTGCGGATCGCCGTCGACCAGCTTCGCCGCAAGCACCGTGCGCTGCACGGGCTCAACAGCCGGGAGGGCGCCGACGACACGCAGCGCCCGTTCCACGAGCGGCCGCATGTCCGCGTGAACCCGTCCCTGGCGACCCGCTTGATCGAACCACTCCGCTACCAAAGGTCGTGACTGGACTACTTCGTGCGACTCAAGCCAAAATCGGAACTCGCTCCGGAGTTCGAGCCGGGCTGCACGCTCGGCCGGCAGATCCCGTAGCGGCCGCCCGCCGACTCGCTCGTACTCGCGCCGCGGATCCAACCCGCACGCGCGGAGCGCGGCCTCGAACGTAGACAATGCGACCCGCAGCGTCTCACCTGGCAGCACCGGCCTCCGACGCGAGACCGACAGCAGGCCATCGAGCGCCAGCGCCTCGTCCGGCTTCAGCTCAGCGACGACAACCTTCCCTTCCCCCGACCCACCCCGCCGCTCACGCTTGTCGCGCGCGAGGAGCAGCGCCCGCCGCAGCGCCGGATCAAGCGCCGCGTCGCTCACACGAGCAATTCGGCCTGCTCCAGCTCGCGCAGCACGTCTCCATCCCAGATGAACGGGATCGCGTGCACGCCGAAGGTGCCGTTCTCGCGGTGCAGCTGGTAGATCGCGAGTTGCGGCACGGACCGATACGTCCCCCACAGCTCATGCGATGTCATCACCAGGTCGAGGTCGAACGCGACGGTTGCCTCCAGCACGCGCTCGCGGGTCTCGTCATCGATCCCTGAGAGTGCCTCGTCAAGCATGATCAGCCGGGGCGCCGGGGTGTCGCCGTACAGTGCCGCCGCAGCCGCGAACAGCGGCAGGTGGATCAACACCGACTGCTCACCTCCGGAGCCGACCGCGTGGCGGCGCTTCGTCAGCCGGACGCGGCCGTCGTCGGTTAGCTCGTGAAGCCGGAACGCGAACCATTTGCGGTAGTCGAAGGCATCCATCAGCGTGTCAGCCATCGGCTTCGGTTCCCCGGCAGTTCCATGCTCGTGCCTCGCGGTCTCGATCCGGCCTCTGAAGAATGCGACCAAGTCACGGCGCGCGTCCTCGCCGAGGTGTCGTACATCGCGTCGCAACAGCGCCAGCGCGGCGCGCTGGGTGTTCTGGTTATCGTCGAGCGGCTGCCACTCGAGCTGAACTCTCTTGCCCGCTGCCGTCGGGCTCCGCTCCAGCACCTTGTTCATCTGCTCGACGCGACCGCGCACCTCGTGAATCCGATGCCGCAGGTGATCGGCGATCTCCTCGACGAGTGCGTCGTTGAACACCCGGCGCTCCTCGACGGTCAGGATCTGCTCGCGGTCGGCGATCTCCGCGCTGAGCGTCTCGAGTATCTGCGCGAGCGACTGTTCGCCACCACCTTCGGTGACGTGCACGAGCAGCAGCTCGTCGTCGCCTAGGGTTGCGTAAGCGCCCATGTCGGCCTCCGCCAGCTCCCGATCGAGCAGCTGGACACCGCGCTGGACCTCGACGCCGAGCTCGCCGGTGGTGCTGCGCACCGACAGCAGCTCCTGCGGAAGCGCGCGTGCGACCTCGAGCGTACGGGTGAAGGTCCAGCCGGCGTGCTGCTCAGCGTCGACAGGCGCGGCGTCGCCGAGCACCGTCTGCAGGACCCCGGCTTTCGCCAGTTGCCGGAAGGCGATGTTTGCCCCCTCACGGCGCGCGCGTGTAGCCTCGTGCTCGCCGGCGCGTGTGTCAGCGTCCCGTTCGAGCCCGGCGACCGCTATCTGCGCCCGTTGTGCCGCCTCGCTCGCGTGGCGATGTGTCGCCCTAGTCGTCTGGAGCGCAGACACGACCTCGGCGTGCCGGCGACGAAGTTCCTCGCCGGTTGCGCCGAGCGCCTCCTCCCGCGCGGCGTGCTCGGCGGCGAGACGATCCGACTCGGCCTGCTCATCCCGAGCGCGGCGATCCTGCTCACCCGCCACCCGCTGGGCCTCTGACAGCCGCGTGGCGACCGTGGCCGCGGCCTGTGCCTCGCGATCGGCGAGCGCCCATGCGCTCCCGACTGCCGCCGCCGCGCCGGGGAGCTCGGCAGCGGCATCGCCGAGCCCGTCGAGCGCCGCCTCGTCGAGCGGCGCCGGCAACCCATGCGCGTCTGCGTGCTCGCGCCGGACGGCGTCCGCGGCGATTTCTGCGCCGGCGGCCGTCCGCGCGGCGACCGAGGCCTGCTCGTGTGCGCGCCCGGCCTCGGCCTCCAGCGCCGAGGCGACTCTGAGTGCATCGACCGCCGAGGCGATCGCGTCAACCGTTGGCATCGCATCGAGCTCAGCGTCGAGCGCGGCGCGGCGCCGATCGACCTCGGCGATGCCCGCGTCGTGAGCCTCGATCTCCGCTTCGAGCGATGCGATCCGGTCTCGCAGCTCCGCGATCCGAGCGGCGCGGCGTGCCTCGCGCGCCGCCGCGCCGATGTGCTCGGCTCGATCCTTGCTGCCCCGACCGGCTAGTGGGCCCAGCAGGAATCGCCCGTCAAAGTCGACCCACGGACCGGTGTCGTGCCCACCCAGCCCGACGCCGCGAAGCAGCTCTGTCACGACCGCCTCGGCGACCGCTTGATCGGCGACCGGCGCGAGCGCCTCGAGCAGCGTCGCATCGGCCGCCGGTCGACCGCTCGCCAGCACCACGTCGGCGAGCGTCAGGTCCTCCAGCTGGCCACTCGGCGTCACCCACGCATCGAGCAGGCCAGCGGCCTCGAGCGCCGCCTCCAGCCCACAGCGCCGCTCCGCCGTAATGCCGTCGTTGAAGTCGATCAGCCGCCACAGTGGAGCGCCTTCCCGGCCGGCGCGGTCCGCCCGCGTCCAAGAGGGCGGCCGTGGTCCGTCGTCGTGCGCGGCGGCGAGTCGTTCGATCTCGGTCTTGGTCGCGGCGACGGCTTCCGCCGCTGCCCGACGTGCCGCCACCAATGCAGAGCGCTCGTCGGCGCCCGTCCGCCGCGCCCGCTCGACCACCGGCGTCAGTGCAGGAGCCGCCAGCCGGCCAGCGAGCGCCAGTTCCAATGCAGCGGTGGCCGTGTGGTCGTCCAGGTCAAGTTCCGCGAGCTCCGCGCGCCAGTTTGCGAACGCCGCGGTGAGCGCGGCGCGCGCTTCCTCGAGCTGCTGCTCGCAAGCGGCTTTGCGCGTCGACACCGCCTCGACGCGTGCAGCCGCGTCGCGCTCGTCACCGCGGGCTCGCTCGGCGGCGGCGGAGGCTCGTTGCGAGTCGCGCAGCAGCTCGCGGTGGCGGTGCAGGACGTCGCGCCAATCGGACGCCAGATCGCGCAGAAGCGAACTCCAAGTCTCGGGCCTCAGCGTACCCGCGCTCAGCTGCTCGGCCAGCATCTCGACGCGCCTCGCGAGCCCCGCTCGCGCACCGAGCGCAACCGCGAGGTGCAGCTCGGCAGTCGCACGCTCGCGCCGCTCAGCGGCCGCCGCCTGCGCGGTGATCAGCTCTGCCTCGAGCGTGCTCGCGCCAACGGCGGCGGCGTAGGCCTGCTCGCGCGCTGCGGTCGCAGCGCGCGACTGTGTCGCCGCGTGCTCGCGCAGCCCCTCGACCTCCGCCACGGACGACCAGGCCGCCGAGCTGATAAGCGCGTGCTCCTCAGCGCTCAGGCGCGCGAGTTCGGCTTCCGCGGCGTCGCGCTCGGCAGTCGCGCGTTCGGCGCGCCCGCGCTCGGCCTCGAGCTCCGCCCGCGTAGCTCGCAGCTGCTCGGCCGCGTTCTCGACCGCGGTCTGTGCCTGGCGGAGCGCCTCGGCGCGCTCGCGAACGGCAGCCCGGGCGTAGGCACTATAGGTGCGCTGGTAAAAGCGGCGCAGTCGCTCGCGTACATCTCGCAGCCGCTCGAGGCCGCGCTCCAGCGTCTCGAGTTGCTCGAGGCCGCCGGCGAGGCGCCGCATCAGTCCCTCATCAACCCCGGGCAGGCCGGCCGTCAGCTGCTCGGCGACGCGGTCGGGGTCGAGCGTCTTTGACAGGTGGGGCCGACGCAGGTCTCGCATCAGCCGCAGCATCGTCTGGTACTGCTCCTCGGCACCGAAGCCGAACAGCAGATCGTTCAGGCGGGCGCGGTAGTCGCGCTGGCTATCGAGCACCTCGCCCTCGTCGCCGAGTGCCGCGGTCAGCTCGGATTTCCCGATCGGTTCGCGGCCGCGCAGCAACGCCAGGTCGGCTCCGATGGTCCGGTTGCGTGCGATGAAATACCAGCGGGGTACGTCAGCCTGTGCCCTGTGCGCTCGCATTCCGATCCCGGCGGTGATCCGCTGCGTGCCGCCGCTCTCGTCGAGGCGCTCGAACTCAAGCCACACGTACCCGACGCGCTTCTCGTCCTCGGTGCAGCCGACGAGGTTCCACTTCATGTCCTTGTGCACGGAGCCGAACGGATCGAGCTTGTTCGGATTGATGTCGCCGTCGAGGCAGAAAGGCAGCAGCAGCTCAAGCGCCTTGGTCTTGCCCGACGTGTTGTGTCCGCGCAACAGCAACCGACCACCGGCGAAGTCGAACACCTGGTCCGCGTACTCATACAGGTTGACGATCCCAGCGCGGCGAGGCCGCCAGCGCCCGGAACTGGGGCTCATCGCTCAACCTCCGGCGTCCGCACGACCGGCGATCGAAAGCGGGCTGCGAGCGGACTCGGCCGCAGGCCACTCGCGTCGGTGCGTCGAGCGAGGTCGCAGGCGAGCAGCACTTCGATCGCGGCTTCGGTCAGCGCTCCGATCTGCGCGGGGTCGGCGGCGTCCCGGCTCCAGTGGCGACCGTGCTCGGTCACCAGCTCGTGGATGGCGCGCCGAAGCGCCTCGGCGCTCAGCTCACCGCCCGGGCCGGCTGCCGCGAGCACGTCGCAGAGCAGCAGCGCCACCTGCTTGACCGTCGCGTTGGTCGGGAACGGCGAGTCCGTGAACGAGCGATCGTTGACGATCAATGCGCTGCCCTCGGCGCGCCGCTCGACTTGGTACCCCGTTGCCGTCGCGACGGCGCTCTCGATCCGCGCACGCTGACCGAGGAAGTACGTGCGCTCTTGGTCGTCGAGGTCTGACAGCAGGAGCGCCGGATCCTCGGTCAGCCGCCGCGCGAGCTGCTCGGAACGGGCACGGTTCTCCCCCTCCGGTGTTGGCGGGTAGCGCCACGTCTCATCGAGCAGCTGCTCAAGCGTCGTCGATTCGAGCGCGATCGCTGGATCGCGCAGCAGCAGGGCAAGCCGTCGGCGATCGACCGTGAACAGCGCCTCGTCCTCGCCCTGTTCGCACCGTGCGTAACTCTCGCGCGAGCCCGACGTGTGCTCAAGCACGCCCCACGTGCAGAGCAAGTCGAGCCCGTCGGCGAACGCGACGCGCTCGCTGCGCGCGCGGAAGTCGACGCTGAGTCCTGGCTCGACATCGGCGCCGGCGCGCTCGACGTTCCGGGCGAGTTCGGCGATCGCGGTCTGGGCGCCGCCCCGCTCGAGTGCGACGAGCGTCAGCAGCAGCAGCACGCAAGCCCGATCTCCGAGGGCCGGCCATTCGTCCGGCGGCCGCTGGCGGCCACTGATCGACGCGGGGCGGATCCGCAGCGGGCGGTGCAGGCCTTCCGGCGTTGGTGGACCGGACGCGCGCGCCGCGGTGCTGCCGACCTCGAGCTGGTAGCCATAAGTCGATTGCAACATCCTCGCGAGCTCGCGCTCGTGACGGCGGAGAAGCGCGTAGGCCGGTTCGCCGGCGCCTACGAATGGCGCCGCCAGGAGCGCGCGCAAGGCCTGGGTCTGCTCGTTGCGGTCGTCTAGTTCCCGCAGCGTCACCGGCGCAGCACCTCGATCTCGAAGTCCGGCATGTCGAGCGTGCCGTGCGGGGCGCGCAACCGCGCTCGCTCGCGACGCGAGTCGGCCGGCGGTCGCAGGGCGATCGTCGCGCGGCCGTCGGTGGAGCTCGCGCGCCGCGCCCCATCGCGGCCCGGAGCAGACTCGTAGGCGCGGCCGATCCAGCCGAGCAGGTGACGGAACTCGTGCGCGTTGACGGCCTCGAGCGACGAGACCTTGATCGGCCCGCGAGCGGCCATGCGCGCGAGCAGCTCGTCGAGCTCCCGACGCTCCGCGGCCCGGCGCTCCTCGAACCTCCGGCGGCTCTCGGACAGGTCCGCGATGCAAGCTCCCCGCCCAGTCCCGGGCGTCCGCACGCCCGGCGTTCGCAGGTGCGCCACCACCGGAGCGGGCGGCGCTTCGAGCCAGGACGTACGTCCGCGATCGGCGATCTGCTCGGGATCCGGCTCGGGCACGCCGACGTGACGTGGCGTCCGAAGTCCGAACGCGGCGCGCAGCCAAGCGGGCGCGTGACCCGGCGGCGCCGCGGCCACCTGAGCAGCTAGGTGCAGCAGCACGCCGGCGCGATCGACGCGTAGCGACCGACGCTCGATCAGGCGCTCGGCGATCGCGAGCACCGCGCGAATCGCGTCGACGACCTGGTCGTTCAGCGTCCGCCACGGAGAGCCGCTGTCCTCGTCGCCGACGAACCAGGCGCGCAAGCCCTCCCAGCGCCGGAGCAGCTCGGCCTGACGGCGCGCCCGCTGGTCATCGACCGAGGACCCGCCGGGCAGGGCGACGAACTCTTCCGCGGCGACGATCCTCTCGACGAGGCGGTCGGAGCCATGAAGCTCGATTTGCTCGAGCAGCGCGAGGATCTCGACCGAATGCTGCATCCTGCTTTTCTTGAAGCCTTGTAGATGCTCGAGCAGCGCACCCTTGCCGCGCTCGAACTCGTCCACGCTGACCTGCTCGACGGCTCGCATCAAGTCGCCGAGCGAGCGCATGAACGCGAGCGCCCCGCCGTGCAACGCCTCGACCTCGGCCAGCAGACGCTCGAACAGGCCCCGCAACCGACTGCCATCGGGCTCGGGCTCTGCAAGCTGGTCGGCGAGCTTCGCGAGCTCGTCCCGGATCGAAGGCAGCCGCGCGGTGTCGAGCCGCCCGATCTCCTCGCCGAGCGCGTCGAGCTGGGCCAGCAGCTGCTCGGTCAGCCGGCCGGCGGGCGTGACGTCGTACGTGTAGCGGTTGCGCCGCCACTCGGCCGCCGTGGAGGCGAGGCTCGCATCGTGGTCGCGTTCGAGCGCGCCCCACTGGTCCAGCGCCGCGAGGCGCTGTTCGAGCCAGTCGAGGTCGACGCTCAGCGCGTAGCGTTCGCGGAGACGGTCCGCGACTTGTGCGGGACGAAGGCGCAGGCCGAAGGCCTGGTGCTCGAGGTACAGGACGCGCATGATGCGGCGGTACGTCTCGGCTTCATCGGCCGTTGCGTACCGGAGGACGTGGTGGGCGCCGAGGCGGTCGGGGACCCGTACCGTGGTCCCGTCTCGCTCGTGCTCGCCCTGGGGCGCTCCGGCCGCCCCGGCCAGCTCGAGCGCCGATCGCACCAGCTCCGGTGAGAGTTCAGCTCCCATGCGGGTCGCGTTCGTGGTCGGGGAGCGGGTCCGCCTCCACGAGCCCGGACACACGGAGCTCGGACAGGACGTGCAGCGGTGGGGCCATGCCGGCGAGGGCGTCCGCCGCGTCCCGTGCCGAGACCGGTAGCTCGATGTGCACCTCGACAAGCGCCGTGATCTGCCGCTGCTCGGCGACGCTGAGTCGCCGCGAAGTGGGCCGGTGGCCACGCCGCCGCTCGACCGAGGGGACACGCTCGTGCTCGACTGTGGAGTCGAGCACGCGGGCGGCGAGCCGCAGCAGCCAGTCAACCGCTTCGTCGCCGCTCGGCGCGAGGTCCCACTGCAGCCACGCCGCCGCGAGCGTCTCGGTATCCGATAGCTCACCCATTCTCTATAGGATCGCGCCCCGGGCGGACGGAACGCACGCCACTTCTCGGGTGCCTCAACTATTTTCATGGCGCTGCCCGGAGCGCGGGCGTAGACTCGCCCAAAGAGTCGAGCGAGGGGGTTTGGCAATGATCCGCAGCCCGTTTCCGGACGTTGAGATTCCGGATGCTTCTCTCACTGATTTTGTCCTCGCTCGTGTTGGCGAGCGGGGTGACAGGCCGGCTTTGATCGATGCGCCGAGCGGCCGGACGATCACCTATGCGCAGTTGGCGGAGTCCGTGCGCGCGGTCGCCGCGGGTCTCACCAAGCGGGGCTTCGGCAAGGGCGAGGTATTCGCCCACTACGCGCCGAACCTGCCCGAGTACGCGGTCGCGTTCCACGCGGTCGCGACGGTTGGTGGTGTGAACACGACCGCCAATCCGCTGCTGACTGCGGACGAGCTCGCGGTGCAGCTCAGAGACTGTGGCGCGCGTCTGCTGGTGACGGTGCCGGCGGTGCTGGAGAAGGCGACCGCGGCGGCCGAGCGGTCCGGCGTGGAGGAGATCTTTGTCTACGGAGAGCCGGACGGCGCAACGCCGTTCGCGTCGCTGCTTGAGTCGGGTGGCGAGCCGCCCGAGGTCGTGATCGACCCCGCCAACGATCTCGTCGCACTCCCGTATTCCAGCGGCACGACCGGGCTGCCCAAGGGGGTGATGCTTACGCACCGAAACCTGGTCGCGAACCTCTGCCAGGACACCTACGACCGCCCCGGCGAGGATGACTGGAAGGATGAGCGGATCATCGCCGTACTGCCGTTCTTTCACATCTACGGGCTTGTCTCGATCATGAACCTACCACCCCTGTACCTCGGCGGCACGGTCGTGACGATGCCGCGCTTTGAGCTGGCCGAGTTCCTGCGGGTGATTCAGGATTACCGCATCACGCGGGCCTATGTCGTCCCGCCGATCGTGCTCGCGTTGGCGAAGCATCCGCTTGTCGAGGAGTTTGACCTCTCGAGCCTGCAATTCATGCTCTCTGGCGCCGCGCCGCTGTCCGCCGAGCTCGAGGTGGCGTGCGGCGAGCGGCTGGGCTGCCGGATGCAGCAGGGCTACGGCCTGACCGAGACGAGCCCGACCACCCACTTCGTCACGGACGAGCTCGCCGGGCAGATGCCCGGCTCGATCGGGCCCCTGGTACCGAACACCGAATGCCGGATCGTTGACGTCGCGACCGGCGAGGACGCGGCGGCGGGCGAGCCGGGCGAGCTCTTGATCCATGGCCCGCAGGTGATGAAGGGCTACCTCAACAACCCTAGGGCGACGATCCAGGCGATCGACCCTGATGGCTGGCTACACACCGGTGATGTGGCACGCGTCGAGCAGCACGGCTCGCTGCGGATCGTCGACCGGATCAAGGAGCTGATCAAGTACAAGGGCTACCAGATCGCCCCCGCCGAACTGGAGGCGCTGCTGCTCACGCACCCGGCGATCGCCGACGCGGCCGTGATCCCCCTTCCCGACGAGGAAGCAGGCGAGGTGCCCAAAGCGTTCATCGTGCCGAGCGGACCGATCACCCCCGAGGAGGTGACCCGGTTCGTTGCCGAGCGGGTGGCCCCGTACCAGAAGGTGCGCGCCGTCGAAATCGTCGAGCAGATCCCGAAGGCGCCGTCGGGCAAGATCCTACGCCGCGTGCTCATCGAACGTGAGCGGGCGGCGGCGAGGGCCGGCTAGGATCGCTCAGCGGTTGGCTACCGGCGGCCGGCCAGCTTATCGCTGCGGCTCTCACCACCAGGACCTCGCCCGGGCGACGCCGTCCGGCCCGGAGCGCCTGGCAAAGCCCGCGGAAGGAGCCGCGTCGGCGGGCTTTGGTCGCCTCGCGGGTGGTGGCGTTGGCGCACTCCATCGTGCTGCCCCGACAGCGCTACGACTCGGGGGAAGGGTCGCCGGGCGGCACGATATCCGCCTGCGCGGAGGTGCCGCCGGTCCGGCTGCGTGGATCTCGACATCTACCGGCTCGGTGACCGCATCGCGGACGGTGTTCGTGATTTGGTGTGCCACCTTGGGCGGCCGGTACCCAGCCACGGTGCTGTCGTCGCACATGCCCACCAGGATCGCCCCGCCAGGCCAGTTGGAGAACCGCCGCGACTGTCTCCGCGCAGGACGCTCGGGCCGACTCAGCCTTAGCGTCCTGCTTGAACTCGAGCGCCTGTCTCTCACCTTCGGCCAGCCATCGCCTGACAAGTGCGCGGATGTCGCTGGGCGCGTCGGGGGCGCCTCCGGCCCGCTCGTTTCAGCCGCGCTGGTCGAGCATCTGTCCTTTCCGTGAGATCAGCGCGACGGCCATTGCCAGGGGATCCCGCCGGTGTCAATCCGCACCTCACCTGGTCCCGCAACGCCGAGCGCGCTGTGGTGCCACTCGACGTCGCTTGGTTCTGGTCGCCAGGCGGCATGCAGGAGTACGTCTTTGAAGGCCCGTTCGATTCGACCGCCGCGGTCAGGTCGTTCTCGCCGCCCCGCTTGAGGTAGAACTGCGGCCTTCCTGCCTCGGCTAGGTGCATCCGCACGAAGCTGAAGCACCCGTTGCCGATGACGTGCCTTGCGATCGGCGGTAGCGCAAGGCGGCGCGCCCAGTGGCCGGGAGGGCCGAGGATGCTTCGTCGCCTTCGACACCAGCCACTCGCGTGCAGAACGCATCCACGTCTCGGTCGGCGAGGCTGATCGGCACAGCGTGAGCGTACGGCGTCATCTCGAGGGCACGGGGGCACTGAAAAGGCGCGTCGATCTCGCCAGAGCCGGCGCCAACTCCCCCGAGGAGTTAAAAGGGCGTCGCCCTTCCGGTCCGCCAGCGTTACAAACAACCAGGCCGCCCGCTCAGGCTTGACCGGCCGCCACTGTGCCCCTGATCGTCTCCGCGACTGCCGCGGGGTCGTCGAAGAACGGGACGTGGCCTGCTCCGGCCGTCAGGTGTCGGGCCCAGGACAGCCGCGCCCGCGGACGCCGCCCATGCGTCCTAGAGCGTGGACACAGCCTCGGCCGCCGGCATGCGCGTGGGCCAGCGGAAGGTCTGCGTGAATAGGGCCACGCGCCCAGCGCGAGTACGGCCGGTCGCAGCGGCCGCGGCAGGCGAGCCAGCAGCCCGAGCGAGAGCTGACAGAAGCGGCGCTCGGCCGGGCTCCAGGAACCGGCCGGAGAGAACGCAGTGGCCGAGCTGACCTCATCCCGGCGTGCGAGTTCGAGCGCGATCGCGCCGCCCATCGAGTTGCCCGCGACGTGCGGGCGCGCCACGCCGAGCTCTGCGAAGAAGCGCGCGAACGCCTCGGCGTAGGCGGGATCGTCGGTTCGACACCGGGCGCCAGCGGCGCCGAGCGGCCGAAGCCGGGCGAGTCGCACCGATTACCTCAAAGCGGCGGTCTATCACGGGGCGCCAGGCCTGCCAGTGGTGCCCGATGCCGTGCAGCAGCATGAGCGGCGCCCCGCTGCCGGCGCGGTGGAAGCTGACGCTCACGCGGGAGTGCGGCCGCGGATCACATCGGCCGCCTTCTCGGCGATCATGATCGTCGGCGCGTTCGTGTTCCCGCCTGGGATGATCGGTATGATCGAGGCGTCGGCGACGCGCAGGCCCTCGACCGCGTGGACCCGCAGCTGGGAGTCGACCACAGCGTTTTCGTCGGTGTCGCTCATGCGGCAAGTGCCGACCGGGTGGTTAATCAGCATCAGGCGCTGACGTAGGTCAGCCGCGAGATCCTCGTCGTCGACGGCCTCCGATCCCGGCTTGAGCTCCTTGACGATCGTCTCCTTCAAGGGGCTCTGGTTTGCGATCTCGCGCCCCAGGCGCAGGCCCGCGAGCATCGAGGCGAGGTCGTCCGGCGGTCCGAGGGTGTTGGTGATGATCCTGGGCTTGTCCGTCGGGTCCGCGGATCGCAGCCATACCTGACCGCCTGCCTGGGGCGACACCAACACGGGGGCGATCACCATGCAGTTCCCGTCGTACTCCTCCGCCCCGTGGTCCTCGAAGTACGCGGCGCCCATGTGGAACTGAATGTCCGCGGCTGGCAGCCCCCCCGCGCGTGCGGACGAATGCGACGACCTCGGCCACGGTCGAGCTCAGCGGGCCGGTCCGGCGCAGGACCCATTCGGCATCGGCTTGGCTTGTCCGCTCCGTAAAGGGTTCGCTGGTCGGTGACCTCCCAGCTGATCGTCACGAACGGGTGGTCCTGGAGGTTGCGGCCGACGCCCCGAAGGTCGTGGCGGACCTGCACCCCGACCTGTTTCAGCTCATCCGCAGGCCCGATCCCCGACAAGAGCAGCAGCTGGGGCGAGCCGATCGTCCCGGCACACAGCACCACCTCGCGCTCGGCGCGGACGACCTCCTCGCCGCGGGCGGCCGCGACGCAGCCGCACACCGACCGCGCGGTTGCCTTCGAGCGCGACACCGAGCACGGTGGCTCTGGTCCGGAGGTCGAGGTTGGGGCGCCCCAGCCGCTTCGACATCCGTCCGCACCTCGACCGCCCCGCCGCCACGGCGCTGGACCTGCTGGAGCGCCTGACGGATGTAGGAGGCCTGGGCCTCGTGGTAGACGATGATCGAGCCGCCGGAAGTGTTCGTGTTGGGCCCGTACATGACGAACATCGACGGGAAGCCCGGCACCGTCATGCCCAGGTGCGCATGCGCGCCGCCTGCCCACGGCGTGCGCAGGTCACGGCCCTCCGCGCCGGTGACCTCCATCGGGAACATGAACTCCGTGGCCTTGAACCCGGTGCCCCAGATCACACAGTCCACCTCGTGCAGGCGCCCGTCCGAGGTGACGATGCCGGTAGGCGTCATGCCCATGATCGGATCTGTGACCAGCTCGACGTTGGGCCGCGCCAGCGCAGGCAGGAAGTAGGAGCTGAAGAGCACGCGCTTGCAGCCGAATGTGTAATCCGGCCACGCCTTGCGACGCAGCTTGGGGTCACGCAGCTGCCAGCGCATGAACGCGGCCGACCGCAGGTGGAGGGGGCGGCCGAACGTGCGGGGATGGCGGATCGCCATCGTCAGCGACTCGCAGTACTCGAACATGAACCTGCGGCGAAACGCCTGTACTGCAGGCACGTGCTTGACGAGCGCCTTGAACACCCGTGGGTACGGCCGGTTCTTGCGCGGCAGAAACCAGTTGCCGGTGCGCTGAAAGACCGTCAGCTTCCGCACCTTCTCCGCAATCTCGGGCACGAACTGGACGCCGCTGGCGCCCGTGCCCACCACGCCGACGCGCTTGCTGGCCAGGTCGTAGCCGTGATCCCACTGGGCCGAGTGGAAGCTGTGGCCCTCGAACGTCTCGGCGCCCTCGATCCGCGGGATCGCGGGCTTGTGCAGCTGACCGGTGGCGATGACGATCGCGTCCGCCTCGTAGACCTCCCCCCGCTCAGTCGTGACCCTCCAGCGAGAGGCCATGTCGTCCCAACTACACCCCGTGACCGGGGTGCCGGTCTCTATCAGCCGGTCGATGCCGAGGTCGCAGGCGACCTCGTGCACGTAGTCGAAGATCTCGCGCTCGGGCGAGCACAGCCGCGACCAGTCGCGGCGCTGGGCGTAGGAGAACGAGTAGAGATGGCTCGGGACGTCGCAGGCGCAGCCGGGGTAGGTGTTGTGGAACCACGTACCTCCAAAGTCGGGCGCCTTCTCAAGGATCGTGACATCGGTGATCCCGTGCCGCCGCAGCTCGACCGCGGCCGTGATCCCTCCGAACCCTGCGCCAATGATGGCCACCTTCATGAGATTGGAAAGCTACTCGAGATCGGAATCATCGTCGCCCTCTGTGGCTCTCTAATCGCGCCTATACGTACGTCGTACCCTCATGTCCATGCCAGGTTGCGGGCGACTCTGTCGTCGCGGGGCGTGGCGTCCGAAGTCGATCCGACCGCGGGGTCTGGGCAAGAATCAGTAGTCCTCGCCAGCTTCACTAACCGCCACGCCGCCGAGTCACCCAGTCCCCGGGTCCTGACGGCAGGCAGTGTTGCGTCCGCTCTCATCCGCGTCTCCATCTCTTCGACGGTCGGGCTGATGGGCCTCGTCTCGACGCCGAAGGGCGCAAGAAGCGGGGGCCACGCCGTCCACTTACGCGAGGTGCGCGTCGGATCGGATGAGCAACCAGCCCACGCGATCCTTGCTCAGGCTGGACCAGACGCAGCCGTCGCGCTGGTTTGTTGCGAGGACCGAGAAAGGCGACACACGGTCGCTGCGCGAGCGGCTGACCGTGCAAGCTACAAGTGGGATGGCTCACGCGCGGAGTTCCATGCCGACCTCGACCACGCACCAACCCATGGTCGCGTCCCTTTGGAGCCCTCGTCCGGCTCGCTCCGTCTCCCGGTGACGGGGAGATCACCACGGTCGTGAGCGGCCTAGCGAGTGGCGCTCCGGCGGGCGCCTGTAGCTCGACAAGGCGCAGCATCCAGCGGGCCGCAGCGCACCGGGAGCTTCCCGTTCCGGCGTTGCAGAAGCCGCGGACTGTCGATAGTCGTCCTGAATGCGCTTACGATGCGAACTTGGCCGGGCCGCTCCAAGCTGCGAGCCTCGCTTGGCAATGCGCGAAAAGGAGTAGCACGGGAGCGGGACGCGACGGTGAGCCGCTTCCTCGGATGCTGTGCGTCTCATGGATGCTCTCGTCGTCTTCTGCGCGGATGTCCGGTTGGTCAAGAACGGGAATTTCGGCTGGGCACGTATTGAGCCACGGGCGGGCGCTGTCGTCGACTCGGACAGCTCGAGCCCCGTCCGCCTCGGCGACGTTGTCGCTGACGAGTTGTGCGTGGGTCGTCCTGTCGCGCTGGGGTTCGAGTCCCGCTGTTCGTGGCGGTCCCAGCCGCTGCGGCAGCCCTCGGCACCGGCCGCGCCGTCGAAGGCAATCGCCCGTGGTCTGCCGGGGCGGGGGCTGGCGCCCTAGCTGCGGGCCTCGTTCACGCAGCCGGGGTGCTTGCGGCCATCGGGGTCCGCTGCCCAGACGGGGCGCTAAATCCCGAGTGGCCTCCCTTGCCTCAAAGTCTCGGGTTCTTTGGTGTGGGAGACGTTTGTCAGCGCGGACGCCAAGGACAAGAGCATGTGGATGACGCCACGATCGCCGTCGCGGCGGGATCGCTGACAACGCTCTTGGCGCGAAGGGACCCTGGATCGCCGCTGGGGCTTCACCAAAGTCATTCCAACGTCGCTCCGCGGTTGGCTACAGTTGCCTGGTCAAATCAAGGAGGAACGATGGCTGTAGGAATCCGCCTCAAGCTCGCCGGCGGGACCGCCGAGCAGGTCGACCGGCTCAATGCGGCGATCGACCCGGACGGCAATCCCCCGGATGGACTCATCTTTCACGCGTCCGGTCCGGTGGACGGTGGTTGGGGGGTGCTCGACTTCTGGGAGTCGCGCGAGCACTTTGACCGCTTCGCGGCCGAACGCATCGGACCCGCGATGGCCGCCATCGGGGCTGCGGGTGCACCGGACATTCGCGAGTTCCCCGTGCACGAGCACTTCCCTCGCTAGTTAGCCCGGCGCCTCAACGGGCTAAGCCGGTCGCTCGGGAGCAATCAGTCTCGCAGCCCGCTGCAATCCTGCGACGGGGCGCTGACACATCAACGTTTAAGCGGCATTGGAGCGCCCGCTGCTCGAATGCCGAACCCCACGGCCGACTGCAACTGCAAGACTGACACGGGGAGCTGTGCCTCGGCCGCGGCTTCGAGCTCGGCGATCGTGGGATCGCCAGCTCTGTGCCCTGTCGAGGTGGCCCGGCTGTGCGCAGCCGCAGTGGCCGAGTTCGAACTCCGCGAAGTGTTCACGAACATCTTGCGGTGGGCTCGAGACGCAAACGGTGCTGTGATCTGACTACGGCCGTCGTCCACCGGGGGTGCCCTTGAGAAAACACATCTATGTGGTACTGCCGCTCCCACACGGCAGGTCGACGTCCGCCGTCTGTTTTGGAAGCGCCTGGAGGAGCCAGCCCAGGGCGGGTATGGTACGCGGCTTGATCAGATCCCGGTTCGGCTCGTAGCAGCTTGTCCTCGACCGGGTGAGCTGGACAGTGTTGGATTGCGGCCGGGAGGGGGCCACCGGTAGCGACTTCTCGTTCGTTCGGCCGGGACTGGTTTGTCGCTCCGCTGGGGGAGCGCTCGTGCGACGAGCCGAGGGGCATCTCACCACCCGAAGCTATCGGCGACACTCGCGCGATTGGTTGAGGCGGCGGCAGAACATCAGCGCTGGTCAGCGTGGCGGTGTGGGGCGGCTTACTCGGATCGGGTACGGACGCAGCTAGTAGTACTTTGGTAGGTGGTCACTCGCGTTGTGGTGGGCGGCGGAGGGGTAAGTTGGCGAGGTCGATCGTCTGTTGGCGGGTGGAGCAGCGGCCGGTCCAGCAGCGCAGGAGGGGCTGGAACAGGTGGACTGCCTGTGGGAGGGTCAGGCCGGCCGCTGGCGATTTGGGTTCTGCCGCTCCAGGGTCAGGAAGCCGTGAGCGGCGGTGACGATCGCGCAGTGGTGATGGAACCCGAGGTAACTGCGGCCCTCGTAGTGATCCAGCCCGAGCTCGCCCTTGAGCTGGCGGTAGTCCAGCTCGATCATCCAGCGTAATCGCGCCAACCGCGCGAGCCGCTCGGGCGTCGTGTCCGCGGGCAGGTTGGAGATCCAGTAGTCGCTGGGCTGCTCGTCGCCTTCGGGCCATTCGATGATCAGCCATTCCTCGCGCGGCTGACCGCGGTCCCGCTCGACGGGGTGCGCAGCGATCACCCGCAGCATCGCGAACCGAGAGTGAACCTCCTCGCCGTCGCGAGTCGTGTAGACGAGCGTCTGGAAATCCTGCGGTCTGAGTGATGCGGCGAGCTCGGTGAGCTGGCGCGGTTCGCGGTCGGCGACCAGCGCGCTGGGCGCCGGCCCGCGCGAGCCTGGCTTGCGCGCGGGCACGCTGAAGACCGTGTTCGGCTCATACACACGGGCGTCTGAGTTGATGCTGAGCAGATACTCGAACTCGCACTCGTGAAGACGCGCGCGCAGCTCGGTGTTCTTGCCGTACGCCTCATCGCCAAGCACCGGCGCCCTCGGAATCTCCCAGCCCGCGGCCCGCACGATCAACCCCCCAGCCAGCTCGGGCTTGGTCTGAAACTCAACGTCGTCGGGGATCTTCGCCTTGCGACGACGCTCAAGATCCGAGCACCACTCCTCCGGCAGATACAGCGCCCAGTCAAGCGGCACCGTCCCCTGCTCGCCGACCGCGTGCACCGACACCGCGATCTGACAGTTACCGATCTTCCCTAGCGTCCCGGAGTACTGGCGCTTGACCCCCGGCGAATGCTTGCCGTCCTTCGGAATCCCGGTGTCATCGATCACCCACGCCTCGACCCCGATCTCGGGAACGACCCGCTCGGCGACCGCCTGCTGGATCACCACCGGATCCCACGGGCTGTCGGCCAAGAAGTGCTGCAGCGCCTCATAGTCGCCGTCCTCTCCAAGCCTGGAGACGAGCGGCTCAAGCGACTTGCGCTGCCCGGCCTCCAACAGCCCCCGCGCGTACCGCTCCGCGCAACAACGCTGCTCGGAGCGGCCCAAGCCCTGAGCAACATCTGCCATAAACGCCGCCAAACGCTCCTTGACCTCCGGAGCAACCACGACCACGCCCGCCGCCTCGTCCTCGCGCTCCATCACGGTGCTGCCCATAACACAGCATTCGCCGCACCCCCACAGAACTCCTGCACGCAGCTACCAAAGTCCTACTAGGGGCGCTCCGCGATCCTGCCGCGGCGGTGAGGTGCCGCACGCGTGGGCGGCTCGAGCTGACGGGACCGGACCGCGACGGGGCGTGCAAGACTGCGGGCATGTCCGGATCGAGAGGGCACGGTCGCGTGGTCGTCGTTGGCGGGGGGTTTGGGGGGCTGCAGGCGATTCAGGCGCTCAGGGACGCGGATGCCGATGTCACGCTGATCGACCGGCACAACTACCATCTGTTCCAGCCGCTCAGCTACCAGGTGGCAACTGGGTCTTTGTCGCCGGGCGAGATCGCTGTGCCGCTGCGGTGGATCTTCCGCCGCCAGCGTCGCGTTAGGGTCGTGATGGGCGAGGTCACGGGGTTTGACCTTGAACGGCGGGAGCTCGGTGTCGACCCGGCGGTCGCGGGCACCGGACGCCACACGATTTCCTACGACACGCTGATCGTGGCTGGTGGCTCCAGCTACGCGTACTTCGGCCACGACGAATGGCGCGAGCTGGCGCTCGAGGTGAAGTCGCTTGACAGCGCCCTGCAAGTCCGAGGTCGGATCCTACAGGCGTTCGAGGCGGCCGAGCTGGTCGACGATCCTGAGGCGCGTGCGAGGTGGCTGACGTTCGTGGTCGTGGGCGCCGGGCCGACAGGTGTGGAGATGGCTGGCCAGATCGCCGAGCTGGCGCGCGACACGCTACCGGGTGAGTTCCGCCACAGCGACCCGCGGACCGGACGGGTGCTGCTGGTCGAAATGGCCGACCGCGTGCTCACCGCGTTCCCGCCCTCGCTCTCGCGCAGGGCTGCGCAGGCGCTAGAGCACCTCGGGGTCACGCTGCTGCTCGGCCAGACCCTCGTCGACGTGCAACCCGAGTCCGTCGAGCTTCAGGCCGGTGACGGCACGAGGGCGCGGATCCCGACGAGGACCGTGGTCTGGGCGGCGGGTGTCACCGCGTCCCCACTCGCGCGGGCGTTAGGCGAGGCCTGCGGCGCGGAGGTCGACCGCGCCGGCCGCGTCGCGGTCGAGCCGGATCTCACGCTGCCCGGGCATCCCGAGGTGCTTGCGATCGGCGACATGGTTCGCGTCCGTGATGCGCGCACGGGCCGGCCCGAGACCCTTCCGGGTGTCGCGCCCGTCGCGATGCAGCAGGGCCGTTACGCCGGCCGCCTGATCGCCGAGCGTCTCGCCGGCCGCTCGACACGCCCGTTTCGCTACCGCGACAAGGGCACGCTCGCGACGATCGGACGGGCGCGGGCGGTGGCCGACACGCGTGGGCTGCGGCTGAGCGGCTTCCCCGCCTGGATGATTTGGCTGGTCGTGCATCTCTACTACTTGATCGGGTTCGAGAACCGGGCGCTGGTGTTGCTGCGCTGGGCCTACAGCTTCTTCTCCCGCGGCCGCGGTACCCGCCTCATCACCGACGCCGCCGGTACGCCGCCGTCGCCGCATCCGTCCTCAGCAGATGATCGGCCGCCCGCCCGGCAACACACGCTCAGCTGACGGCCTGTCGGGAGCGTCGACGACATGAGAGCTCACCCGCGCAGCGCTACGCGCAACCGCGCATCCGCCAACCCCGGATTCACAGCTCGGCGTCCCGGGGAAGCCAAAGCAAAGCCCCGTGCTCAAGCCGATCGGAATCCACGAAGCGCTGGCATCGCTGTGGTGACTTGCGGCACGTCCGCGCTCCGCCAAAAACCAGGCCTGGTCGCGCGCCTCCCCCAAGCCTGACCAGACCTTCGGAAACGAACCGGCTCAACACCATCAACGCGATCAGATTAGTGGCCCCCTCGGACGCGAGCTCACAAGCGGCCGCCGTGCGGCCGCGGTTCTGGATGCTGCTTGCACACCCACGCGGGGTCCAACGCCGTCTAACCCGTAAGGTTCGTGAGGCCGCCGCTGGTCGAGGATTGCATCCTCAGAGGACCAGAAGCGGATCGTGTTGGCGATCGTGTCGGCGAGAGCGAGCGCTCCGCGCAGGAGCTGGGGAAGCTCTGCCGCATAAGCAGCTCGGACTGGGAGCAGGCGGCCTTGCGGGCGTAGCCACGGCGCTGAAACGCCACCGCGATCGTCCAAGCCAGCTCAGCGGTCCGGTCGTCGTCGGTCACCGTCGCCTGGATAATCCCGACCGCGGCACCGTCCGAGCGCTGACGCGCGACCCAGTTCAGCCAACGCTGGCGGCCGTCGGGGGAGCGACCAACGACCTGCCGCGCGTACCGGACTCGAAGGTCCTCGAGCGTCCCCCGGACACCCACCGGTGAACAGGTGAAGCCGAGCATCATCGAGCAGCGGCGCCATCTCCGGCGCATCCTCGACCCGCAAGGGCTCGAGCTCCAGCCGGGCCGTGAGCAGACCCCCCGCGCCCGCGGGCAAGGCCAGCTACCCCGTTAGCCGGCTGCTCCTCTTCTCCTCGGCCGTCGTTGTCCACGCTCCCAGTCTGCACGACGAACATCAACACAACCAATGCTGAAGCTCGCTGGCACACGGAGCGATCGCTTCGCCGCGGCGGTGAGGAGAATCCGCAACGTTCGCCGCCTCAACCAGCCCATCGAATCCGCCCAGTGACCTTCGGGACCACCTATCGGGTGCCTGAACCGCTTGGCGTCAGCCACGGAAGGTCACGGAGTTCGAGCGACCAACGAAGATCACGTTCCATCAGCCGATGTCCATTAACCCACGGGAGGCGGACGGTGACACCCGGCATTCTCGGGCCGCCGATGCTTCTCCAGGCGCTCGTCATGCGTGCATGTCGGGTCGAGAGCGGACGCACCTTGCTCGCGCCCAAGGCTTACGCCGACAAGCTGCACTAGCCGCCAACATGATCCTCGGCAGCTCGACGGTCCGTCGAGCAGTGTGGGCCTTCCAGGGTTGCCGGCCGCTCAGCGGTGCTCGATCGCCAGGCGCAGCCCGAGCGCGATCAGCACGCTGCCGGTGATGCGATCCAGCGCCGCTCTGACGCGTGGCCGCCGGAGGGTCTGAGCCGCCCGCGCCGCAATCACGCGGTAGGCACTCAGCCACAGCAAGGTCATCAGCACGAACACGCCGCCGAGCGCCAGAAACGGGAGCAGGACCGACTGCCCGGGAGCGACGAACTGCGGCAGCAGGCTGGTGAAGAAGACCCCGATCTTGGGGTTGGCGAGGTCGCTGAGGAAACCCTGGCGAAAGCCACCGCGGGCACCCATTGCCCGTCTCGCCGCCCTCTTCGGCACCGCCTCTGTGGCGGTCGCGTGACCGGCGGCGCGCAACGCTTGAAGTCCGAGCCAGACCAGGTAGAGCGCGCCGATCAGCTTCAGCACGGTGAACGCGACGGCAGATGTACGCACCACCGATGCGACCCCGAGTGCCGCGGCGAGCGTCCATACCGACAGTCCGGCGCTGACCCCGAGCGACGTTCCGAGCCCAGCCCGGCGGCCGTGGACAAGGACGTTCTTTGTGACCACCGCGGTGTCCGGGCCGGGCAGCACAATCACGATTGCCGCGACGCCGATAAAGACGAGGAAGTGAGCGCCCACGCGAGCATCATCGCACTCCGGTTCGGACAGCCGGTAGCGGCCGATGACACGCGGGGAGCGCCTGCGCTGAGACGGTGCCATCCGCGGCAGCGCCCCTGTCAAATCACCGACACGTAGGCGCTCGCCATCCCCCCACGAGCATCCCCCGCTGCCGCGCTCGCGGGTGGGCGAAACAGAGCGTCCGGAGTCCGCCACTCTGAGCAACACTGGTTCTACCCGCGATGGGCCTTCCAGCGGCCGGATGGGAGCATCACGCCGCGACAGGCCGGCCAGCACAGTCCCCGACCAAAACGACGCTGCTGAACCCGGACTAGTAGGCTTGACCCGGCGAAGCCGGGAGAGATGAGTCAAGTTTCAGGCGGCGAGGTTGAGTTGGTCGACGTGGTCGGTGATCGCTTGGTCGAGTCGGTCGAAGTGGCGGCGTAGCGGGGTGTTGGTTGGTATCGGGTCGCAGATCTCCGACAGGCCGGTCCGTAACAGTCGGCTGTACGTGCGGCTGAAGAACATCGCGACTTGGAGCCCGAAGGGCGTGACGTGGTAGCGGTTGGTGTGCGGGATGCGCTGGATGATCTGGTGCAGGCGCAGTCGTCGTAGGTCATAGGTCATCTTGCCCGCGGTCATGACGCTGGGGTCAACGCCCAGCAGTGGTGCGAGGTGGGCTCGCAGGTCTCGGTTGGAGAACCCGGTGGGCAGGAGGCGAAAGACGACCAGGACGCTGAGAAGCGCCTGGACACGAGGGTCGCCGAAGCGCAGCGCAGCTGCGCGCTGGTGATTGATGACGACGGGTTGGCAGACCTGGTCAAACGCCTGTTGGCCGATGTGGCAGTCCGCGCTGACTCGTTGGACGTCAAGGAGACTGACGTGTGTCTGAGTCTTTTTCCGAAATCTGGGCGTGTAATTCGCAGCCAGTTCCGGGGGTCGTCATGGGGTAGTGGATTGATGGTAGTGCAGGGTTCGTGGCGTGGTTAGCTACGCCGGCGCGGCCGGTCAAGGCCACCGCTGCGCGGCCGGCTGCGCTGGGCCCTGTCGGGCTGGCCTTGACAGTTTGCGCCAGCTTCGTTGATGGGCTGGTGAGGTCGGCAGCAGAGCTGCCGAGGGCCGTGACAGGGCCGCTGAGAGCTCGGCGGGCTCGATTTGGGCGGTTGCGGCGAGCACCGGCGCGTTGTGCGGCCCTGTGCGGCCCTGCGGCGAGGCGGGCAGGGTGATCGGTCGCCCGCTGTTGGCGGTTTGGGGGCGTCGTCGTCATCCGATCAGCCTCGGGTGGGTGCCGCGGTTGTAGGCCAGGCGCTGCTCTCGGGCGCGCGCGAGGCCGGCGCGGCGGGCTTCACGGATCGCGGGCCGGCGGCCCTCGTGCTCGTCGTCGGGGGTCACGTAGCCGATGCCGGCGTGCAGGCGCACCCGGTTGTACTGCTCGCGTACGGCGTCGAGCTCGCGTGATAGGTCGGCCGGGTCCTTTAGCGCGCACAGGTACGGCCATTCGTACTTGACGTGGCCGAGCAGCGACTCGATGTGGGCCTGATCGGTCGGCGTCCCGGGGCGGCCATAGTGGGTCGCGATCGCGTGCAGAGCCATAAACTCGCGGGTCGAGCCCGACCTCATCTGGGCGCCGTTGTCCGACACTGAGAGCAGGATCGGCTCAAGCTCGTCCTCCTGCTCGCCGGCCGCGTGCTCGTCGATCAGCGAGAGGATCACGTCCAACAGGCCCTCGCGCTCGAGCGCGCGCGTGAACAGCACCTGGACCTGCACGTCGGTCGCCTCGGGACAGAGCATCGTCTCGATCCACTTGCGCGAGACGAGGTCGAGGATCGCCAGCGCGCTCGTGCCGGCCTGCGGGAACTCGGTGAAGTCATAGCCCCACACCTGACGGGGCTTGTACTGGACCCATTCGGGCCACGGACGCTTGAGCGACTTCTGCCGCGGCGGGCGCCAGGGCAGCGCCCGGCCGTGCTCGAGCAGCACCCGCAGCACCGTCGAGGGCGACACCCACACGCGCCCAAGGTAAGAGCCGCGGTGCGCGAGCTTGCGGTGCGAGCCGTCGATCTCGCCCCACTGATCGGCGAGCCCCAGGATCGCATCGACCTCCTCCGGGCGCAGCGCGTGCACCGGCGTGCCGCCCGGCTTGCGGTCAGCCAAAGCACCGGCGGCGGCGCGCTTTTGCCAGTAGCGGGCGCGCCGCTCGCCCAGCCCGAGCGCCCCGCACGCCTTGCCAAAGCTCCAGCCCGCCCCGGTCGCCTGCGCGATCAGCTCCAAAAGCCGCGCCTTGACCGCCACCTCGACACGAGCTGGGACGCGGCCTACCAGCCCGAGCGCGCTTTTCCCCGCAACGCCACCAGCTCGATCGCCTGCTCCTTGACCGTCTCCTCCAACCTGGCGATCTCCGCGCGCGCCGCCGCCAGCTCCGCGTCCACAGCCCCACGAGCACCGCCACCAGGCTTGGAGCTGGCCAGCGCCGTCAACGCGCCCTCGCGCCCGACGCGACGGATCCGCATGATCGTCGTCGGATCCACCCCCCAACGCTCGGCCGCCTGGCGCTGCGTCAGCTCCCCCGTCAACAACTGCAGCCAGATCTGCAGCTTCTCCTCCGCGCTCAGCGCCCGCTTGCGGCGCCCACCACGACGGCTGACATCCTGTAGTTCGGACATACTCCTCCTCACGCCCGTCTGACCCCTTCACAGCATCGTTGCACACGCAACGAGATGGCGTAACAAAACGGCGGATTTCGGAAACGAACTCAGACGCATAACGGAATGCGACTGACGTGGTGGCCGGCTGTCTTCTCGCTGATGAACAGCGTGTGGGCGATCTGCGCGTTCGACATTCCCAGCGCGAGCAGCCCCAGCACCTCCCGCTCGCGCACGGTCAGCTCGCCATACCGGCGTGGCCGCGCCGCGGTCCCGGTGCCCAGCTCCCGAAGCACCGCCGCGGCACCGTCCATTGCCCGCGAAGCGCCGAGGTCTCGGAACGTGGCGAAGGCGGTGCGCGCCTCGTCGCGCGCCAGGTCTGGCGCGTCGCCCGCTAAGGCGCGGGCGAGCTCGAGACGCGCCTGACCCGTCTCGAGCGGCATCGCGAGGCGGCCAACTCCGCGCGCACAGCCCGACCAGGCTGATCCCCGAGCTGCGCGCGAGCTCCGCGAGCTTGCACGCAGCGGCCTCCGCGCCCTGGATATCCCCGCACGCCAGCCGGGCATCGACGAGCGGCGCGAGCAGCTGCATGGTCCGCATCACATCACCCTCGGCCGCCATCAGCCCGCGTTCCAGCAACGCGGCGGCCACCTCCGGCTCGCCCTCGGCTACGCGAAGTTGGGCGAGCGCGCGCAGCGACGACGGATGCTCTTCGCGGCTGGCGAGGAGCTGGTCGGCCTCTGGCAGGCGGCCCTGGCGGACGCGGAGCTCCGCCATCGTGGCAACGGTCGGCGCTCCCATCGCCGGGACGTAACGCGCGGGCGCCGCAAGCGCGCTTTGCAGCGCGCGCTCTGCCTCCGGCCAGCGGCCGGTAGCCAGCAGGACGTCCGCATGGACCGTGCGGCAGGCGCCGAGCAGCGGTGTCGCATCGTGCACGCGAGCGCAGTCGTCCACCACCTCGCACCACTCAGCGGCGCGGTCCCACTCGCCCGCACTCGTACACGCCATGATCAGGTTGCAGTACGCCTCGCCAAGTGTGTGCACATTGCGAACGCGCCCGGCCGAAGCGGCCGCCATAGCCTCCTCCAGCAGCTCCATACCCTCCTGCCGGCGCCCTGCGCTGACCTCTGCCCGTCCGAGCAGGCTGAGCGCGAAAACCTCCAGGTCCGCGGCGCCCGACTCCCGCGCGATCGCCAGCGCCAGTCGCGCGTGCTCGGCGCATTCCTCCACGCTCTCCGCGTGCCGCGGCCGCTCCACCGCAACCCAGCCATGCCCTGCGCAGCGCCCGGCGCCTTCAAGCGCGCGCTCCGCGCGCGACAGCCAACCGCGCGCAGCCGAGGAGCGTCCCGAGATCAGGTACTGGTGCGAGACCCAGGCGCGCGGCCTCGTCGCACCGCCCGCCGCGCGCGCAATCCTCAAAGGCGCGCTCGCGCGCGGCGATCCCGTCCTCCACGCTCCCCAGGAACCAGAGCGCTTGACCTAGGCCATCGCGCGCGTCAGCTGTTTCCTCCACACCGAGCGCAGCCTCGAACGCTGAGCGAGCCGCGTTCCACCGCGGCCTCGAGCGCGAGCCGACCCTCTAGGAGCTGCTCGCCACCACACCCTGGGCCCATCACACGATCATCCCAAACTCAGCCCGGCCGCCCCCAGCGATCGACCGCCTTGTGGCTAGAGCACACTGCTGGGACCCCGCCCAGAACGTCGGTGAGAACCAGAAGTCCCGACCGAGCACCGCGGAGCGCCAGAGCCTGTTGCTTTGGGAACGCGTCCCGGAGACGCCGCGTCTAGTCCTAAACCAAGCGTAAGACTGTGGTAGATGGGCATCGAAGGCCCGGAAGACCCGGTATTCCTGGGGTTTGAGTGCCGAGGCGGGATGGCCCGTGTCGGTTTGAAGTGAAGGGGCGTCGGCTGTCGGCTGTGGGCTTGCGGCCCTGACGCTTATCTGGGTGTGCTGCGTCGGAGGCGGTCCAGTTCGATGGCGGCGTCGATCCATTGGTCGTTGAGTTCGCGCAGTTTGCGGTAGTTGGCGATCTGGGAGTTGACCGCGTCGATGTGTTCGGGGCGGATGTTCTCGGTGCGGCTTCGTCCGCGGTGGCTGTAGCTGAGCTGGTGGTATGGGCCGTGGCGCTGGGGCGGGTCGGCTTTGCAGCGACAACCGGGGGTGCGGCAGGTGTTGTACTGCTCGGAGAGCGCTCCTGGCCGCAGGTCGCCTAGCGCAAGCAGAGCGGCTTTGATGCGTTGGATCGTGTCGGTCAGTTGGGCCTCGGTCGCCATAGTCGTCCTCCCTTGGGTGTTGGATTGATCCTGATGGTGACATCCATGTAACCATAGCTGATCTCTGCTATGGTTGCATAACATTGTTGATCAGAGGGAGCGTGGAGATGAGCAACCCGAGGCGACAGTTGCAACGCAGGCTCGAGCGCGAACAGCTGGCGATCGAGCGGCGCCTGCAAGCCGCAGTGGCCCCCAACCTGGCCGGCCCGCTCCTGGGGGGAGCCCCGATCCGCTACGAGTGGGCCGAGCGGGACCGGGGGGTCGCCCATGGTGGCATGGGGATGATCGCCCGCCTGGTCGAGGCGGTCGGCCTGGCCTGCGAGATCGACGCCTCGGTCAAACTGCTCAAGGTCCACCGCCCCTACCACGAGTCCGACCACGTGTTGAACATCGCCTACAACGCGCTGTGCGGCGGCACCCGCTTGGAGGACATCGAGACTCGCCGAACCGACGCGGTGTTCTTGGACGGCCTGGGGACGCCGTCGCTGCCCGACCCCACCACCGCGGGCGACTTCTGCCGCCGCTTCGACGAGGCCTCGATCATGGCCCTCCAGGAGGCGATCAACCGGGCTCGGCTGAAGCTGTGGTCCCAGCAGCCGGCCTCATTCTTCTCCCAGACCGCCCGGATCGACGCGGACGCCTCGATCGTGGGCACCGACGGGCAGTGCAAGCAGGGCATGGACATCTCCTACAACGGCAGCTGGGGTTACTCGGCGTTGCTGGTCTCGCTCGCCAACACCGCCGAGCCGCTGTATCAGGCCCTCCACGGCGCCAACCGTCCCTCCCATGAGGGGGTCGTTCCCCTCTATGACCGATCGATCGAGCTGTGCCGGCGGGCCGGGTTCACCGACATCCTGCTGAGAGGTGACACCGACTTCTCGCTGACAACTGAGTTCGACCGCTGGGACGCCGACGGGGTGCGCTTCGTCTTCGGCTACGACGCCAAGGCCAACCTCATCCAAGCCGCCGAAGGCCAACCGGAAGATCTCTACCACGAGCTGGTGGCCAAGACCGAACGCCAGATCGCGACGCGGCCCCGGACCCGCCCCACAAACGTCAAAGACGACATCGTTCGCCAGCGCGGCTACAAGACGATACGACCGAAGAAGGAACAGGTAGTCGAGTTCTCCTACCGGCCGCGCGCTAGCAAGAAGGACTACCGCGTGGTCGCCTTGCGCAAGAACCTGTCGATCGAGCGGGGTGACAACGTCCTGTTCGATGAATATAGGTACTTCTTCTACATCACCAACGACCGCAAGCTCACCGCCGACCAGGTGATCGGCGAAGCCCACCAGCGCTGCAACCAAGAGAACCTCATCGCCAACCTAAAAAGCGGGGTGCGAGCCCTGCACGCCCCCGTCAACACCCTCTACGCCAACTGGGCCTACATGACCATGGCGTCACTGGCCTGGACCCTCAAGGCCTGGTGCGCGCTCATGCTGCCCGTCTCACCCCGCTGGGAAGCGCAGCACGAACAGCAGCGGTGCCGACTGCTCACCATGGAGTTCCGCACCTTCCGAGCCGCTCTGATCGACATCCCCTGTCAGATCGTCAAGACAGCCCGCTACATACGCTGGCGCATCCAAGCCTGGAACCCCTGGCTGGGCATCTTCTTCCGCCTCCTCGACGCCCTCTAACACCATCCGAGACCCGCGCTCACCCCGAGCCGGCCCACCGGCTCTGCGTCAGCCACCCAAAAACCAGCCCCCCTCGACATCAGTGAACTCCACGCACCTCATCCCCTCGCCAAAACGCTCTCCTACCAACGACAGACGAGCCGGCCCGCTACCAATCAGACCGCAAGCCACGATTTTCGCCCACAGCTCAGCACCATTCGCTTGTTTTAGGCCTAGTGCCACTTGGCCGCCAACACCTTGACGGTTGAGTGATCTTTCAGGCCGTGAGGGCTGCTTGGGCGATGCGCTGGTTGAGGGGAGGGTGTCGCACAAACATCGGGAGTAACTGTTCAGGTCCCGGGGGCTTGGTTCGGCGGAGGGGGCTGGGCGTTGGTGGGCAGGATCGCGGGGGCGCGCGCGGAATCTTGCGTGCATGCTGGCTGCAAGCGCGGATGCAGAGCGACCGAGTTCGGCGTTTGAGGCGCGTGCTGCTGAGCTGGATGCCTTGATCGAGGTGCTCCGCGCGCAGGTCGCCGAGCTTGAGGTTCGGCTCGTGGAGCGCGATGCGGTGATTGCGGAGCTCAAGGCGCGGCTGGATCAGAACTCGCGCAACTCGTCCAAGCCGCCGTCGTCGGATGGGTATTCCAAGCCGCCGGCGAGTAAGAAGCGGAGCCTGCGACGCCGGTCGGGGCGCAAGCCGGGTGGTCAGCCCGGGCATCCGGGTCATCATCTTCAGCGCCGTGAGGATCCGGATCAGGCGGTCGCGCATCCGGTTGATCGCTGCGAGTGCTGCGGGAGGAATCTGTCGGATAGGCCGATCGTGGAGTCTCAGTCGCGGCAGGTGTTCGACTTGCCTGAGGTGCCGAGGCTTCGTTGCGTCGAGCATTGGATCCAGAAACGACGCTGTCCGTGCGGGCACTTGACCAGCTCGTGCTTCCCGGAGGGTGTCACAGCGCCGGTGTGTTACGGCCCGCGGATCCGGGCGATGGGGATCTATCTGGTGTGCTATCAGCACCTGCCGTACAAGCGCGCGGCCGAGATCCTGTCCGACTGGGCGGGCGTGCCGATCTCGGTGGGCACGTTGCAGGCGTTCGTCGCGCAGGGCGCGGAAGGGCTCGAGCGGTTCCTGGACGAAGTCCGCCGCCAGCTCCAAGACACCGATGTCGCGCACTTTGACGAGACCGGCGGGCGGATGCAGGGTTACCTGGGTTGGATTCATTGCGTCTCAAGCGAGACGCTCACCTTGTTCACGGTGCACACCAAGCGGGGGCGGGATGGGATCAACGCCGCGGGCGTGCTACCAGCCTTCGGGGGCACCGCGGTGCACGACGGGTGGGCGCCCTACCGCTTGTATGAGAAGGCGCGTCACGCGCTGTGCGGCGCGCATCATCTGCGCGAGCTGCTCTCAGCCGAGGAGCAGGGCGAGAGCTGGGCGGCGGCGATGAGCGCGCTGTTGCTCGATGCCAAGCAAGCCGTCGAGGAGGCCCACGCGGCGGGCGAAGACCGTCTCTCAGATGACGCGCTCACGGTCCTCTCAGACTGCTACCGCGAGGTGATCAAGCTCGGTTACGAGCAGAACCCCGAGCTGGCGCAGGATCGCAGCGGGCGCCGACCGAAGCGCACCAAGGCGCAGAACCTGCTGCTGCGGTTGGACGAGCGCGAGCAGGAAGCGTTGCGGTTCGCGCACGACTTCCGGGTCCCGTTTGACAACAACCTGTGCGAGCGGGACCTGCGGATGGTCAAGCTGCAGCAGAAAATCTCCGGCTGCTGGCGCACCACCGAGGGCGCCGAGCGGTTCCTGGCGATCCGCTCCTACCTCTCGACCGCTCGCAAACAGGGCCAGCGGCCGGTGGAGGTGCTGCTGGAACTGAGCGCCGGCCGGCCGTGGCTGCCGATGGCCGCCGGCCCCTGAGCGATCCGTCTTCCAGCCACCCGATACTCCCGTGCTGTGAGCAAGCGCTCCCGCAGGCGAACCCGCAGCCAGCCCCAAGCTCAGCTGCCGTCGCCGCGGCCGGCGACCAGCCCACCACCACACCCGCCGGTCGAGCCCGAGCGGTTGCTGCTTGACCAGATCGCAGCCGGCGCGCTGGACGCTCACCTCGTCGCGATCGCCGAAGCGGTGCACGCCCGGCACGAGCTGCTGCGGACGGTCAACTCCCAGAAGGCACTCGCGATGCTCAACGTCGGCGACCGCGTGCGGATCAACCATCAGGCAAGCCCGCGCTACCTGCACGGCGTCCACGGCATCGTCGTCGAGCTCGACCAGCACGCCGCCGTCGTGTGCGTGCACCGTCCGATCGGCCGCTTCAAAAGCGGCGAGATCCGCTGCCCACCACTCGTCCTGGATCGCTTCAACCCAGCCGCCTAACGATCGGAGACCAGTGAGCCCAGCACGCCAAGCCGACCCTGACCTCGACAACCTCATCGACGAGATCACCGTCGACAGCCACGACGAAGACGAACAACTGATGGGCTTCGAGGCCGCCTTCGACGAAGACGCGAACTTCTCATTTCACGGCACCGTGATCGGCGAACAAGTCGAAGTCCTATCCGTCAGCCGAGGCGACAACCGCAGCGAGCTGATCGCCACCTGTCAACGCGGCGGACGCCGCTACGAAGTCGCGCTGCTCGACATCGACATCGACGCAGACGCAACCACCTCACGTCTCATCGCCGCGTACCGCCGCTGGACCGGCAACTGAACCGCCACCACCTGAATAGTTACCATCGGGAGCAGCACAGCCGAGTCGACGACCCGCCGGCGGTGTCGCTGCTCGGCCGTACCGGCACAGCGCTCGCGGTCGACGGCGGCTTCCTGATGTCAAAGATCCAGCGAGGCGTGAACTCGCGAAACGCGCCGATCGAGCCTTCCGGCCGGGCACAGCCGAATGAAACAAGACGGCCGGAACTCGCGTCCAGTAGCAGCTGGTGCGCGTCCCGGAGGCGCTTGCCGCGCCCGCCCGCCTTGGGCCGGCCTTTCTGCCGTCCGTCGGATCTCTTAGCCGGCGGTGCGGACCCAAGGTGTCGCAAATCCCCACCCTAGGGTGCCTATCCGCCAGGGCTAGGCAGAGGGAGGATGGCTTGGTAAATCCATCGTGCCGCAGGAGGCTGGGCCTGCTCGTTGAAGCGCTAACAGCGGACGGTAACGCAGAACCGCCACTTCAACGGGCAGGCAGTCGTCCTTGATCTGCCCCGGTCGTTTGGAGTCGCGGGGGCGGCGGTTCTCGCTGGTATCAAGGGTTTGCTGGGACGCTGGCAAGCAACGGTCGCGGGTTGGGGGTCGAGGTAGCGGATCGTCACCGTGCAGGGCGTGGGGGGGGGCGGGAACGTTGTGTGGTTGCGACATCCGTGGTCCCATGCAGGAGTGTGCTGGGGACGCGGCCAGACCGGGAATCCGACGCACGCCGGTCCCCGAGACGATCTCGCCGGCGGCGGCGAGATCGGCCGCCGGTGACGCGCTACTCGAAGGCTTACGAGCACAGTTGGCGCATCCCCCAGAACGAATTGCTCCACTTGCGGGACTGCCGAGACAACATTTGTCACATCACCTAGCGCTCGCGGTTAGCGATCCTGAATCAACCAACACCGAGCAAGCAGCAACGGTGGGAATGTACCAACGCCTTTGTCGCCCCATCTGCTCGCAAGCGCACATGTCGACGCCGTGAACCAGGAGGAAATGATGGCCGAGGAGACCCCGAATCTCTTCGCTGTAAATGGTGCCGGGTTGCACGTCACGTACGCCAGCACTGGCCTCGGTGGCGAGCCGCACTTCACCTATCAGGACGCCCAGCGCACGCTCACGTTCGACGGCGCCAACATCGAGGCTTCTGACACGGAGGCCGGGACGATCGTGAGCGTACCCATCGAGAAGACGGTCGATGCTGGCTTTACATCCTTCTCGCTCGCGGTGCCCCGAGTCCACCTCGCGAACGGACAATCTGCTCATATCACAACGGTCGGGATCACGGCTCTCCATCGCGGCACGATTGACACGCCGCTGTTGGGGCAGCTCGATACGTACCGCACGGTACGACTGTCAGGCACAGCCGCTTTTGTGGAATTCTGACTCGAGAGTGTCCGCTCCCGGCACGAAGGGGATGCGTCCGTGGCGTACCTCGTGCGGCATAGCGGATCTGCAATCTACGACGTGATGAGGCGGGGCCCCTCACGCGAGCAGTGCCAGAGATCGAGCGCGCAACGCGACGACGGGAAGCAATCCGGGCTGCAAGTAGGGCGCCAGATGAAAGCGACAGTGACCGCGCTGATCGAGCTCGTCGCTGGTTGTGAGGAGACTCATCACCCTCGACGGACGCTCGTTGAGCTCCCCCCGTCAGCGACACAAGATGACGGAGGAAAGCAATGGCCACCGGGACGTGAAGTGGTTCAGCCCCGCCACTACGTAACGTTCGCTCTAGACCTCTACGCCCTGACTACACGCAGGAACCGGCACAGCAGTCCGACCCGTCCCTGGATCCGCACCCGGCCGGACGCGATCATCCCGAGCGCGGCGCGGCCGCGGGCGTTGAGCGGGCTCGGCAGGCCCCCGACGAGCGGCGCGACCATCAGGCTGGCGAGGTCCGCGAGCGCGCCCATGATCCGCAGGTCGGGCGCCGCCCCCGGTCCGTCCTCGACCAGCACGTGCCGTGCCTCGAACACGATCCGAACCGGCGGATAATGCGCTTCGAGGTGGAGCTCGACCTCCGCCTGCAGGCTGCTCGCGAGCGCCGGGCGTCGGCCCACGCCGCGCTCGATGATCGCCATCACCGCCGGCGCGAGCCCTCCTTCTGCGAGTACCCCGAGCGTCACGTGAGGCGGATGCACGCGGACGTGACGGGGGTTTGCGGGCGCTGGCCGCCCAGTCTCGACGATGTCGAGCTCAGAGGTGTCGGGTGGTTCGGGTGCCATTCGGACGATCCTAGTCCTAAACCAAGCGTAAGACTGTGGTAGATGGGCATCGAAGGCCCGGAAGACCCGGTATTCCTGGGGTTTGAGTGCCGAGGCGGGATGGCCCGTGTCGGTTTGAAGTGAAGGGGCGTCGGCTGTCGGCTGTGGGCTTGCGGCCCTGACGCTTATCTGGGTGTGCTGCGTCGGAGGCGGTCCAGTTCGATGGCGGCGTCGATCCATTGGTCGTTGAGTTCGCGCAGTTTGCGGTAGTTGGCGATCTGGGAGTTGACCGCGTCGATGTGTTCGGGGCGGATGTTCTCGGTGCGGCTTCGTCCGCGGTGGCTGTAGCTGAGCTGGTGGTATGGGCCGTGGCGCTGGGGCGGGTCGGCTTTGCAGCGACAACCGGGGGTGCGGCAGGTGTTGTACTGCTCGGAGAGCGCTCCTGGCCGCAGGTCGCCTAGCGCAAGCAGAGCGGCTTTGATGCGTTGGATCGTGTCGGTCAGTTGGGCCTCGGTCGCCATAGTCGTCCTCCCTTGGGTGTTGGATTGATCCTGATGGTGACATCCATGTAACCATAGCTGATCTCTGCTATGGTTGCATAACATTGTTGATCAGAGGGAGCGTGGAGATGAGCAACCCGAGGCGACAGTTGCAACGCAGGCTCGAGCGCGAACAGCTGGCGATCGAGCGGCGCCTGCAAGCCGCAGTGGCCCCCAACCTGTCCGGCCCGCTCCTGGGGGGAGCCCCGATCCGCTACGAGTGGGCCGAGCGGGACCGGGGGGTAGCCCATGGTGGCATGGGGATGATCGCCCGCCTGGTCGAGGCGGTCGGCCTGGCCTGCGAGATCGACGCCTCGGTCAAACTGCTCAAGGTCCACCGCCCCTACCACGAGTCCGACCACGTGTTGAACATCGCCTACAACGCGCTGTGCGGCGGCACGCGCTTGGAGGACATCGAGACCCGCCGAACCGACGCGGTGTTCTTGGACGGCCTGGGGACGCCGTCGCTGCCCGACCCCACCACCGCGGGCGACTTCTGCCGCCGCTTCGACGAGGCCTCGATCATGGCCCTCCAGGAGGCGATCAACCGGGCTCGGCTGAAGGTGTGGTCCCAGCAGCCGGCCTCATTCTTCTCCCAGACCGCCCGGATCGACGCGGACGCCTCGATCGTGGGCACCGACGGGCAGTGCAAGCAGGGCATGGACATCTCCTACAACGGCAGCTGGGGTTACTCGGCGTTGCTGGTCTCGCTCGCCAACACCGCCGAGCCGCTGTATCAGGCCCTCCACGGCGCCAACCGTCCCTCCCATGAGGGGGTCGTTCCCCTCTATGACCGATCGATCGAGCTGTGCCGGCGGGCCGGGTTCACCGACATCCTGCTGAGAGGTGACACCGACTTCTCGCTCACAACTGAGGGCTCACGAAAGAATTAGTGGCCCCTTTTGGGTTGGGTGGATCGTGTAGTTCCAGTCTGGATGGAACTGGTCGCGGGCGATGTCCACGGCGGCAAGCTCTTGGTCGGTGACCTTGATCCCTTTCTCGTAGTGGCCGGGGTCCAGGCGCGCGTAGACCTTCAGGCCGGTGCTGGTCGTGGTCGCGCCGATCAGGTCGATGATCACCTGCAGGCTCTCAAGCGGCCGTCCGCGCCAGTTGAGGCTGACGTAGCTGAACATGCGATGCTCGATTTTGTTCCACTTCGACGTCCCGGGCGGAAAGTGGCAGACGCGGATCGGCAGCGCGAGCTCGTTGGCGAGCTTCTGCAGCTCGGTCTTCCACAGGCGCGTGCGGCTGGAGTTGCTGCCGCCGCCGTCAGCAGTGATCGTCAGGCACGTCGCTTTGGGGTAACGCTTCTGGCCGAGGTACTGCCACCACACGCGGATCGAGTTGACCGCGAACGCGCTTGTGTCATGGGTGACACCAACGCTGACCATCCCCTCGTTGGCTTTGATGTCGAGCACGCCGTACGGGATCGCGTGCCCCAGATCCTTGTCTTTGAAGTCGTGGCAGCGAACCTCGACCGGCCGCCCAGTCGGCTCGTATTCCCGCCCGACAGCCTTGAAATCCCCGACCAGCTCGCGCTTTTTCGCGTCTACGGATATCACCGGCTGATCCGCGGCGAGCGCCGAGCGTGTCGTCTCGTTGATATGCCGAAACTGCGCGTCACGGTCAGGATGATCCTTCCCCTCCCGCGTCTTGGAGTTCGCGTGCAACCGAAACCCAAGCCCCCGCAAGAGCTTCCCGGACGTCCGATCGGACACCTGATGTCCTGCCGCCTGAAGCGCACTCGCGATGTTCTGCAAGCTCTTCGAGCACCACCGCAACGGCGAGCACGGATCCCCACGCGTATCCGGATCCACCAACGCCTCCAACGCTCCCACCAGCTCCGGATCAGACTCCGTCAACCGCGGCCGCCCCGCACCCGGCCGACGGACACGACCCGCCTCGAGCCGTGTCCCCTCCCGCAGCTCTGCGATCCCACGCTGCACAGTGTTCTTGCTGATCCCCGTCGCACGCACGACAGCCGCGATCCCGCCCGGCCCACACAACCGAGCCTCCGACGCCGCCCACAACCTGCGCTGACGCTCGTTCAACTCCGGCCCCAACCCCCGATAACGCTCAACAATCTGCGATTCATCGATCATGCCCCCGCGATACGCCACCACAACCCAACATCCTGCCACAGCCCACTAATTCATTCGTGAGCCCTGAGTTCGACCGCTGGGACGCCGACGGGGTGCGCTTCGTCTTCGGCTACGACGCCAAGGCCAACCTCATCCAAGCCGCCGAAGGCCAACCGGAAGATCTCTACCACGAGCTGGTGGCCAAGACCGAACGCCAGATCGCGACGCGGCCCCGGACCCGCCCCACAAACGTCAAAGACGACATCGTTCGCCAGCGCGGCTACAAGACGATACGACCGAAGAAGGAACAGGTAGTCGAGTTCTCCTACCGGCCGCGCGCTAGCAAGAAGGACTACCGCGTGGTCGCCTTGCGCAAGAACCTGTCGATCGAGCGGGGTGACAACGTCCTGTTCGATGAATATAGGTACTTCTTCTACATCACCAACGACCGCAAGCTCACCGCCGACCAGGTGATCGGCGAAGCCCACCAGCGCTGCAACCAAGAGAACCTCATCGCCAACCTAAAAAGCGGGGTGCGAGCCCTGCACGCCCCCGTCAACACCCTCTACGCCAACTGGGCCTACATGACCATGGCGTCACTGGCCTGGACCCTCAAGGCCTGGTGCGCGCTCATGCTGCCCGTCTCACCCCGCTGGGAAACGCAGCACGAACAGCAGCGGTGCCGACTGCTCACCATGGAGTTCCGCACCTTCCGAGCCGCTCTGATCGACATCCCCTGTCAGATCGTCAAGACAGCCCGCTACATACGCTGGCGCATCCAAGCCTGGAACCCCTGGCTGGGCATCTTCTTCCGCCTCCTCGACGCCCTCTAACACCATCCGAGACCCGCGCTCACCCCGAGCCGGCCCACCGGCTCTGCGTCAGCCACCCAAAAACCAGCCCCCCTCGACATCAGTGAACTCCACGCACCTCAACCCCTCGCCAAAACGCTCTCGTACCAACGACAGACGAGCCGGCCCGCTACCAATCAGACCGCAAGCCACGATTTTCGCCCACAGCTCAGCACCATTCGCTTGTTTTAGGCCTAGTAGGCGACGGCGACGACGTTGGTCGGACGCGTTCCATAGGTTCTGCGGAACCGGTGAGCGTACCGACGAAGTCCCATGGGCCGAATGTCCCTGGTTTGAAACCAAGGCGGGGTGACGAAGTCGCTGACACTGGCTCGCCGGTGCACGCGCCGAAGACGGGGTGGCAGAGCCTCCGCTCCGCGGCAGGTGCAGCGCTCTTAGCGAGCTGACGACGACGGGTGACCTGGCAACCAGGAGCAGAGGTCTTCGTTGGCCTGGATCGTTGACGCTCGGCCGCCGCGATACATGTTTCGGCGCGAGATCTGTGCGTTGCGGCTGACGAGAACGACGCGGATCACTCGCTCCCGGCGTCGACACGAGCCGCCGCTGAGCCGCAAGAGCAAAGCGATCACCGTCAAGGCGACCAGCGCGTGCGTCGAGACGACAGGCCTCATGGCGACGATCGCTGGCGCCGTTGGGACCCATGCTCTGCCGGCGGTACAGCAGTGCAGGTGGTACTCGACCGAGAGGTCCGCGACCAGCTCGTGGTCGCGGGCTGCGGCCGCGTCCTCGACCGCTTGGACCGGCAATCCTCGCGATCTGAGCCACTCAGAGGCTCGTCGATGAATCCGCGTCGGCGCGCCGAGGGTCGATCCGCCGCATCCGGTGGAAGCGACGACCATGCCGGCGCTCAGCGGAAGGGACGGCGGTCCCCACGATCTTCTCGCCGGTCATCCCGGCGGTCCCCGCGCCGGCGCACTCCATGCGTCACGACCGCGGCCGTACCAGCCACGGCAGCGGTGCGAGCAACCGGTCGTCCTCCGAGCACACCGCGTCTGCCAACTCGACCTCTACCGAGCATCTCAGGCTCCTTCACTCGTGATCGGTTCATCCGCCTCGATCGCGGCGGCCAGCGCTTGGATCGGGATCCGGCCGCTGGCCACCAACTGACCACCGGACCGCCGGACGGCGGAGCCGAACGGCGCCGCCCAGACGTTCTCCCAGATCAGGACAGCGGCGATGCTCCCCGGCTCCAGCGCGGCCCCGATCGCTTCGACGTCCTCCTCGGCGAGCAGCATCGCCAGGTCGGTCTCCAGCGCGCGAAGCGCACCGAGGCCGTCGTCGCCGAAATCGTGGGACTCGAAGCCTTCGACGGATCCATCGAGCTCCTTTTTGAGAATCATCAGGTCGAGCACGCGAACCACATCGCGGTCGATCAAAGCCGTCAGCTCAGTTGCCATGTCGCCTGAGAAGTTCGCTCTGTCGGCCGGGAACTCGACTACCAACTAATCGACTGGCCCAAGCTCGTCAACATCGCTGTCGTTCATGTTTCCTCCATCGGCAGCGCGGACGCTCTGCATCGAGACTCGTAGCGCTCAGGTTCGCCTCACCGGTCAGGTTTGACATCACCCAGAAGGGATGACCACGGCGTACCAACCGAGACCCGCCGCGCCGAGGAGGCTGGCCTTCACGACCTCCCGGCGCGCGACACGATCGCGGGCGCTCGTGCGAGTTTGGCTCTGGCCTTCTGGCCCGCCCTCGTTGCCGCTTGCAAGGGGCACAGCTTCCTCGGGTACTTCATCTTGAGCCTGTTCTTCTTCCCGTTGGCACTGATTGCCGCATACATGGTTCATGACGGCAGCCGGCCCACTGTGGGCTGGCGGACGAGTTCAAGTGAGTGCCGGTCGTGCCGCGGCCCTGTCGTGCCGCCCGGCGTTTAGACGTTTGCGCGCCCGCGCCGCGGTCCGTGTCGCGCGGGGCAGGGAAGCGCCGCACCGGGGCGAACCTTCGGTTGTGCCCGGCGAGGGATCAGATTCCGCGCGAGGGCGTAGGTTCGCGCGTTGGCCGAGCGACGAGACTGCGCTTCAGTTTGTCGAGCGGATCGGCGATGCCTACGGGCTTGTTCTCGTCCTGATTCTCACGACCTTCGTGGTGACGATGACGTTGCCCCCGGAGGGCTGGGTTGGGCGGGTGGTGGCGGCCGCGGTCGCTGGGCTGACGGCGATCATCGCGCTTACAAGCTCGGATGTGCGCCTGGGACGGGTACGGTTTGCGGTTGGGGCTGCGCTGGCAGCGGTCCTCGCCGCGGCGCTCGCCAGAGCGGTCTCCTCAGATGCACTGCTGGGCGCCGCGTTCATCGTCGACTCGCTCCTGCTCACGGTGGCGGCGGTCACGATCCTGCGCCGCGTCGTGCTTGCCGCCGAGGTCAATTTCCGGACGATCCTCGGGGCGATCAGCGTCTTCGCGCTGCTCGGCCTGCTGTTCGGCTTCCTATTCCTTGCGCTCGGACGCTTGGTGGCCGGCGATGTCTTTGCCGGTGTCGCGCACGCGCAAGCTCGCGACTACCTGTTCTTCAGCTACACGACGCTGACGACGACCGGCTACGGCAACCTGGTACCGGCCGGGAACATCGGCCAGATCCTGGCAGTGTTCGAGATGCTGACCGGCCAGGTCTTCCTGGTAACGCTCGTCGCCGGGCTCGTCAGCCTGTGGCGGCCGGGCGCAAGAGCACAGGAGGGGGCTGGGGGCGTGATGAGCAGCGAGCCTGACGCGTAGCCGGACCGGCCGGACGCGCGCGCCGAGGTGCAGGAGTCACCCGTCGGGGCTCTGGGCGCGTGCGCGAAACAGCCTGCGCGTCCCCGGCGTGCTGGTGCGCCTCGCCAGACGCGATCCGCATCACATTCCGAAGCGGCTGACAAACTACGATCTACACAGTCGATCGGCGGGCAGACGGCGCGCGCGTGTGGTCCCTGCGAGCGCCGGCCGGATAGCTCTCCAGGCCGGTCATGTTGGTAGAAGTGGTGTAACGAGCGTCTCGGGGGTCGACCGCTGAAGAGGGGTCGGCCACCGTGGCGCGGAACTCGTCGGCTGTTATCGCAGTCAGACGAATGGAGACACCACGATGGCCGAAGTTCAGAGCATGACGGTTGCCGATGTCGTCGCCAAGACGATGGATGGTCGGCTTGAGGATTTCGTGCGCGAGGCGGTCGCGCTGGTCGCCCGCGAGGTGATGGAGGCCGAGGTCAGCGCTGAGGTGGGTGCCGGGCTCGGCGAGGTCGCGCCGGGGACGCGGTTCACGCATCGCAATGGGTATCGGCCCAGGGCGTGGGAGACGAGGGTCGGGGAGCTCGAGTTGTTGGTCCCGAAGAAGCGGTCGGGTCCGGCGTACTTTCCGAGCTTTCTGGAGCCCCGCCGGCGCAGTGAGCAGGCGATCGTTGCGGTTGTGTTGGAGGCCTATGTGAACGGTGTCTCGACGCGGAAGGTCGATCGGCTGGTGGAGCAGCTGGGGATCGACGGGATGACCAAGGACCGCGTGAGCGCGATCTGCCGGGCGCTGGATCAGCAGGTCGAGCTGTTTCGCGGGCGGCCGTTGGAGGGTGCCTACCCGTATCTCTGGCTCGACGCGAAGCAGGTCAAAGTTCGTGACCACGGCCGGGTGGTGTCCAAGGCACTGGTGGTTGCCTACGCGGTGCACGAGACCGGGGTGCGGGAGGTGATCGGCCTTGATGTCGGCGAGGTCGAATCGGGCGCGTTCTGGGTCGAGTTCATCCGCGGGCTCAAGCAGCGCGGGCTGGATGGGGTGCGGCTGGCGATCTCCGATCAGCACGAGGGGCTCAAGGCCGCGATCGCCCGCGTGCTGGGCTGCCCATGGCAGCGTTGCACGGTCCACTTCTTGCGCGACATGGTGATGCACTGCCGCCGCGACCAGCGAGGACTCGTCGCCGCCGCGCTCAGGGAGATCTTCAACGCCGAGGATCGCGACCAGGCGGGCGAGCGGGTCACCAACGTGCTCGAGCGCCTCGCGCAGGTCGCACCGAAGGTGTGTGAGCTGCTCGAGCACGCGGAGGAGGACCTGATCGCGTTCTACGCCTTCCCCTCAGAGCACCAGACCAAGCTGCGGTCCACCAACCCGCTCGAGCGCGTCAACAAGGAGATCGGCCGCCGCACCGACGTCGTCGGGATCTTCCCCAACGACCAGGCGGTGATCCGCCTCGCCGGCGCGCTGCTCTCCGAACAGAACGACGAATGGCTAGTCCAGCGGCGCTACCTGTCGGTCGAGTCGATCACGCTGAGCTGCGCCGACCCCGAGCCCCCGCCCCAGGTCGAGCAGGAGGTGCCCAGTCTCACCGCCGCCTGAGCCACCCGCCGACCCAATCCAGCCAAGCCGTAACCCTCGGGTTGCACACGGACGCGTCCTGGGCCCGTCTAACGCCCTCCGGCCGATGACCGCGACCCACAGGAACCCACCCGCCGGCATCTGTTTCAACGCGAACGCTCGGCTCGGCGCACACCGGCAAACGACCGCTGCATCGAAGGGGGGGCGAAGCGACGGTTGGTCCGACCCCTGGCAAGACGGGCTTCTCAGCTGCGCCAACGTCTGGCCGCTCGGCGAGCGGCTCACGGCGCCCTACGGGCCCCGAGTCCCCCGCATCGATCATCCGGATTCCACGGCATCCATGACCGCTTGATCCCCCCGCGCATGAACCACCGATCAAACCGTTGCCCATTACCCCCGAAGTCACCAAACTACGAGGAAGTCCCCGTACGCCCTCCCCCCAAGCAGACAACGAGGAGGTAAACACTTCTCAGCTCAGGCCTGAGACGCCAACCTCACCGACGAGCTCTACTCGTTACACCACTACATCCGACTTGACTGTTGCTTCGAGCGGCATGCAACAAGCGCCTGCGCTCAGCGTTCGGCACGCCTTCTGGTAGCACCCGCCAGTGGCACCCCTGGGCACAGGACCACTACGCCGCCGCCGGAGCCCGCGGCCACGACCACCCGCGCGCGACCGCCCCCCTCGCACGCGCCTCGTGCCGCGTCGAGAGGAGGCTCATCAAGCTCACCGTCGAGTGACCGGCACCTTTGTGAGCACGCGCGGACCGATAGCCTGGTTCGATGGCAGCTGACGATGGGGTCGCCGAGACCTCTCCGGATGCGATAGAACCGCCACGATCGATCAGGGGGCGTATCGGGCACACGCTGTCGGGTTGGCGGCAGCTCGGGCGGATCGCCTACCGCGATCCGGAGCATGTCGCGGAGCGGCTCACGCTGTATGGCGCCGGGAACCTTGGGGAGCCATCGCTGGAGTGGGCGCACGCTGTTCGCGAAGCGCGCCCGGACACTCCGCGTGCGGTGATTGCCGAGGAGCTCCGGACGCAGACTGCTCAGGTGGCGCGCATCGACGGGGCCATCTCTGGGACGCCGTTTCTGATCGCGCTCATCCCCGGGTACCTTTCGTACCTCCGGGAGGAGGGGCGCATGGTCCTGCGCACCGCGGCGCTTTACGGGCGCGATCCGCGGGCGCTGGAGACCTCGGCGGAGGTGCTGTCGCTGCGCGGCGTGCACCCAACTGTTGATGCTGCTCGCGCGGCCTTGGAAAAGGTGCGCGACGTTCCGTTGCCGGATAAGCCGGTAGATCGGCGTTCGGTGCGCACCTGGGTCCGCAGCGTCTACGTGCTGCTGATCTTTGGCGGGTTCCTCTCAGCCCCCTCCGATGTGCGTGACGAGACCGCCCACCCTTGGTTGAAGGCCTCCGTCGGCTTTCTGATCGGAGCGGCGATCTGGGTGACCACGTGGGTGTTACCCGCCACGTTCATGGTCGCGATGGCCTGGGGCTGCGAGACGCACGCGCGGCAACTCGGGCGACGAGCGCTGCTTTTCTACGACGGCGATGCTGACGGCGCGCAGGCGGCGATCGCCGCCGCCAAGGAACGCCAGGACCGCGGCCATGGCACGCGTGAGATCCTGCGCGCGACGCTCCTCGTCCTCTCCATCGCTGTGCCGATCGGCTTCGTCGCCTACGCCGATCACGTCCGCCAGAGCACGGGCATCAACTGGCTCGGCGCGCTCGGCGCGCTCGTGGCGGTCTCCCTCGTCCTGGCCGCGTCCGTCGTCGCCAACCGACGATAGGCGGACGCACGCGCCGACGCCGAGGACGGCGGATCGCCCTCACTACGACCTCGCGTGAGAGGTGAGAAATGACTCGGCAGAACGATTCGAAAAGCGTCGAGCGCCTCCGACCCGATTACCGCGTTAGCCGCGAAGCAGGGCTCCTGCATCGGACGGCCAAGGACCTGCCCTCCCCAATTGCGAGACCATCCGCCGGCAGACAGCCCAGGGGCGTCTGAGCAAATGACTGCTGGCGTCTGCTCGCGTCGCAAACCAGCGTCGGGGCGGTGATCGGCGCAGGGCTCGGCGCGCCGAAAGCAAGCGTCTCTGCTTTCGGCGGGGAGCGGGTCGCGCGGGCCCAGCCCCAACTATGATCGCGTCGCTCGGGGCCAACGCGCAGGATCACTCCGGCAACCTTGTCCCCATCAACCCGAACGTCCGCTCATCCACATGAGTGCTCCGGAGCCGCCGTGCTTCGTGTTGGTGCATGGCGCATGGCACGACGCCCGCGCGTGGGACCAACTCCGCGAGATCTTCAAGGCCCGCGGATGCCGCTCGATCGCAGCCGACTTGCCAATCGAGGACATCACAGTCGACGCATCCGGGTACGCCCGTGTCATCGCCGCTGCCGTCGCGAAGCTCGGGCCGGAGGCTCCCGTCGTCGTCGGTCACTCGATGTCTGGCATCGCTGTCCCGCTCGTGCCGGACCTCACCCCGGTGAGCCGTCTCGTCTTCCTCGCCGGGCTGATCCCTGCACCCGGCCAGCGGATGGCGGACATACAGGCGCGAGAGGACGTTCTCGGCGACACCAGCGCCGTCGCACGAGGCCAGCAGGGACGCTCCTACTGGACCTCCATCGATGCTGCGATCCAGATCCTCTACCACGACTGCGACCCAGCAACAGCTCAGCTGATGGCCGCTCGTTTGCGACTTCAGGCAAGAACGCCCCACGAACAACCCTGCCCCATTACGCGATTCCCCAGCGTTCCGACAAGCTAGACCTAAAACAAGCGAATGGTGCTGAGCTGTGGGCGAAAATCGTGGCTTGCGGTCTGATTGGTAGCGGGCCGGCTCGTCTGTCGTTGGTACGAGAGCGTTTTGGCGAGGGGATGAGGTGCGTGGAGTTCACTCATGTCGAGGGGGGCTGGTTTTTGGGTGGCTGACGCAGAGCCGGTGGGCCGGCTCGGGGTGAGCGCGGGTCTCGGATGGTGTTAGAGGGCGTCGAGGAGGCGGAAGAAGATGCCCAGCCAGGGGTTCCAGGCTTGGATGCGCCAGCGTATGTAGCGGGCTGTCTTGACGATCTGACAGGGGATGTCGATCAGAGCGGCCCGGAAGGTGCGGAACTCCATGGTGAGCAGTCGGCACCGCTGCTGTTCGTGCTGCGCTTCCCAGCGGGGTGAGACGGGCAGCATGAGCGCGCACCAGGCCTTGAGGGTCCAGGCCAGTGACGCCATGGTCATGTAGGCCCAGTTGGCGTAGAGGGTGTTGACGGGGGCGTGCAGGGCTCGCACCCCGCTTTTTAGGTTGGCGATGAGGTTCTCTTGGTTGCAGCGCTGGTGGGCTTCGCCGATCACCTGGTCGGCGGTGAGCTTGCGGTCGTTGGTGATGTAGAAGAAGTACCTATATTCATCGAACAGTACGTTGTCACCCCGCTCGATCGACAGGTTCTTGCGCAAGGCGACCACGCGGTAGTCCTTCTTGCAAGCGCGCGGCCGGTAGGAGAACTCGACTACCTGTTCCTTCTTCGGTCGTATCGTCTTGTAGCCGCGCTGGCGAACGATGTCGTCTTTGACGTTTGTGGGGCGGGTCCGGGGCCGCGTCGCGATCTGGCGTTCGGTCTTGGCCACCAGCTCGTGGTAGAGATCTTCCGGTTGGCCTTCGGCGGCTTGGATGAGGTTGGCCTTGGCGTCGTAGCCGAAGACGAAGCGCACCCCGTCGGCGTCCCAGCGGTCGAACTCAGTTGTGAGCGAGAAGTCGGTGTCACCTCTCAGCAGGATGTCGGTGAACCCGGCCCGCCGGCACAGCTCGATCGATCGGTCATAGAGGGGAACGACCCCCTCATGGGAGGGACGGTTGGCGCCGTGGAGGGCCTGATACAGCGGCTCGGCGGTGTTGGCGAGCGAGACCAGCAACGCCGAGTAACCCCAGCTGCCGTTGTAGGAGATGTCCATGCCCTGCTTGCACTGCCCGTCGGTGCCCACGATCGAGGCGTCCGCGTCGATCCGGGCGGTCTGGGAGAAGAATGAGGCCGGCTGCTGGGACCACAGCTTCAGCCGAGCCCGGTTGATCGCCTCCTGGAGGGCCATGATCGAGGCCTCGTCGAAGCGGCGGCAGAAGTCGCCCGCGGTGGTGGGGTCGGGCAGCGACGGCGTCCCCAGGCCGTCCAAGAACACCGCGTCGGTTCGGCGAGTCTCGATGTCCTCCAAGCGGGTGCCGCCGCACAGTGCGTTGTAGGCGATGTTCAACACGTGGTCGGACTCGTGGTAGGGGCGGTGGACCTTGAGCAGTTTGACCGAGGCGTCGATCTCGCAGGCCAGGCCGACCGCCTCGACCAGGCGGGCGATCATCCCCATGCCACCATGGGCTACCCCCCGGTCCCGCTCGGCCCACTCGTAGCGGATCGGGGCTCCCCCCAGGAGCGGGCCGGACAGGTTGGGGGCCACTGCGGCTTGCAGGCGCCGCTCGATCGCCAGCTGTTCGCGCTCGAGCCTGCGTTGCAACTGTCGCCTCGGGTTGCTCATCTCCACGCTCCCTCTGATCAACAATGTTATGTAACCATAGCAGAGATCAGCTATGGTTACATGGATGTCACCATCAGGATCAATCCAACACCCAAGGGAGGACGACTATGGCGACCGAGGCCCAACTGACCGACACGATCCAACGCATCAAAGCCGCTCTGCTTGCGCTAGGCGACCTGCGGCCAGGAGCGCTCTCCGAGCAGTACAACACCTGCCGCACCCCCGGTTGTCGCTGCAAAGCCGACCCGCCCCAGCGCCACGGCCCATACCACCAGCTCAGCTACAGCCACCGCGGACGAAGCCGCACCGAGAACATCCGCCCCGAACACATCGACGCGGTCAACTCCCAGATCGCCAACTACCGCAAACTGCGCGAACTCAACGACCAATGGATCGACGCCGCCATCGAACTGGACCGCCTCCGACGCAGCACACCCAGATAAGCGTCAGGGCCGCAAGCCCACAGCCGACAGCCGACGCCCCTTCACTTCAAACCGACACGGGCCATCCCGCCTCGGCACTCAAACCCCAGGAATACCGGGTCTTCCGGGCCTTCGATGCCCATCTACCACAGTCTTACGCTTGGTTTAGGACTAGATCCTCATACGCGACGACCGCATGGTCAGACCGCAATGGTCTCGCATCGCCGCCCCGCAACGGCTTGGCGTCGAGCCAATCGAGCTACCGGGCGGACACTCGCCGATGCTCGCCAATCCCAAGCACCTCGCCGACATCCTCATCCAACTCACACGCTGAGAAGCACCCGCCACGCGCCTTTGGCCAGATGCGAGACCATCGCCCGCCAATGGTCGCAAGGCACGCGAACCCACGGCTTGGTCAGCTGCGCGCCTGCTGGCGTCCCGCCAAGCAGCGTGAAAGATCTGGCGCAGCAACGGCTTGGCCGGGATGACAGCGTCGTGCTATCTGCCGGCCGCGCCTTCCCGGGCATTCCGTGTAAATGCTGCGGAGACCCGCGGAGGCGCGAAAGCGGTCTTTGCCCGGTCGATGCCGACACGCCGGCCTCTAGCCGAGCGACTTTCCGCATCGTCGCGAGGACCTGGGCCGGAAGCCGACGGTCAACCCGAGGGCGCTCTTGCAGCTCGGACAGTCGGGAAACGGGAGTGTCACGAGGTGGACCTCGGGCTCTTGCGGCCGTTCCGAAGGGGTCTGCCGAGCACCTGGACTCGACTCGTCGAGAGTGTCGGCATCGGCGGAGGGCAGAGGTAAGTCTCGCCGCCAAGTCGCGGCTTGTGGGGGCGGGCCGGATGCGGTCCAGTGCGGTCCACATCGGAACTGCCAACACGTTCTCGTACACGAGGATCCCCGCGAGGCTGCCGGGTTCGATCGCCGCCGCGACCTCGTCGACGTCCGACTGGTCCAGCAACCCAGACGACGCGCCCTCCCACATCGTCACATCAACCTCTCCGCCGTGTTCCACCTCGCCAAGCGCCACCTTCCGAACCGTCCCATCGGCCGCCTTAGCGATGAACTCGAGGTCGAGCACCCGGATGATCCCGTGGTCGACCAGATCCAACAGCAACCTAAACCCCTCGCCCGTCACATGCCCGCCCGGCCACCCGGCCAAGCCGCGGGCGTTGGCTGGGGTTGGAGTCAGTCTGGGCGCGCTGAAAAGGAGCAGCTGATGGCTGAGACACCGACCGATGTCCTCGTAGCGGGCTACCAGGGCATCGATAGCGCGACGAGGGATTTCGAGGCGCCGGTGGCGCTGGTGAAGGACAAGAAGGTTGAGATTGAGGGAGTGATCCTCGTTACCCATGATCGCGAGGGGCAATGTCTCGGTTCGGCAGACAGGCGATCATCTTGGCCGTAAGGGTGCGGGTTGGGGCGGTGGGGTCGGTGTGGCTGTCGGGCTGTTCGCGCCGCCGCTGTTGGCGTCGGTGGCGGTTGGGGCGGTGGGGTCGGTGGCGGGTGGGGTGGTCGGCAGGTTCGTCGATCATCGGCTCGAGCATGAGCTTCATGACAAGGTCGGGGAGAACCTGCCGCCCTCGGCGGGGATCATTCAGCCCGGACCGCACGGTCCTGCCGATCCCGGACCGGAACTTCGGTGGGACGATCGGCCGCACATTGGATCAGTCGGTCGCCGATTGGACGATCGTCCCCGGAGGCGCCGGAGGGGGCTCCGAACGTGTTGATCTGCCTGATCGACGACGCCGGGTTCGGGCAGCCGGACACGTTCGGCGAGCCGATCTCGACGCCCAACCTGACGCGCGTGCAGCAGGCGGGGCTCACGTACAACGCGTTCCACGTGACCGCGCTGTGCTCGCCGACTCGCGCGGCGCTGCTGACCGGCCGCAACACCACCGGGTGGGCTTCGGCTCGATCGCCGAGTATCCGGGACCGTTCCCCGGCTATACGGCTGCCCGGCCGCGTAGCTGCGCGCCGCTGCCGCGGATTCTGCAGGAGAACGGCTATGTCACCGGCGGGTTTGGCAAGTGGCATCTAACGCCGGACAATGTGCAGGGCGCGGCCGGCCCGTTCGACCACTGGCCGCAGTCTTGGGGCTTTGACCACTACTGGGGGTTCCTGAGCGGCGCGGCGGGCCAGTACGACCCGATCATCACCAACGACAACACGACCGTCGGCGTACAACCGGGCAAGGACGGCAAGCCGTACTACTTCCCCGACGATTTGACCGACAACGCCGTCGAGTGGCTGCACGCCGCGCGCGCAGGACGCGCAGAGGCCGTGGCTCATGTACTACTCGACCGGCTGCGCCCACGCGCCGCATCATGTCGCCAAGCAGTGGGCCGAAGCTCTACGTCCGCCAGATGGAGGTCTACGCCGGCTACCAGGAGAATGCCGAATGGAACGTCGGCCGACTGCTCGACGCGATCGAGGAGATGGGCGACCTTGAGAACACGCTGATCTTCTACATCTGGTGCGATAACGGCGCCAGCATGGAGGGGACGGTAACCGGGTCGTTCAACGAGATGACGTTCCTCAACGGCGTCGTGCTCGAAGCGGATCAACAGCTGGCACCGACATTGGCCCGACCGTGCTCGAAGCCGCCGGCATCCCCGAGCCCAAACAGGTTGACGGGATCGAACAGAAGCCGAGGACGGCACCAGCTTCCTCTACACCTTCGACGACGCGAACGCCGACGAGCGGCACACGGTGCAGTACTTCGAGTTCGCCGGGTCCCGGGCGATCTACAAGGAGGGCTGGTGGGCGTGCGCGAAGCTGGAAAGGATCCCCTGGGACTTCTCGCCCGAGACGATGAAGCGCTTCGCCCCCGGCTCCTACGACCCGACGAAAGACGGCTGGGAGCTGTACTACCTGCCTGAGGACTTCTCGCAGGCCAAGGACCTCGCCGCCGAGCACCCAGACAAGCTCAAGGAGCTACAGGAGCTGTTCTGGCAGGAGGCGGAGCGCAACCGCGTGCTGCCGCTGCTCGGGAGCATGTCGATCTTCTTCGGCATCCTCCCGCCGCTGCCGACGATCACCCGCTTCACCTTCAGCGGCGATGTCCAGAACGTGCAGCGGGGCATGGTCCCACGCATTCAGGGGCGCTCGTACGCGATTGAGGCGGCGCTGACCGTGCCCGACGGCTGCGCCGAGGGGGTGATCGTCGCCAACGCCGACTTCATCGGCGGGTGCGCCCTCTGGGTAGACGGCCAGCGGTTGCTCAACCACACCTACTCGTTCCTCGGTGTCGAGACCTACAAGCAGACCTCCACTGAGCCGATCCCGACCGACGAGGTCACCGTGAAGATGCTGTTCGAGGCCGACGAGAACAAACCCGGCAACGACACTGAAGCCGGCAACGTCCGAGAACGAGCAGGAGCTGCACCAGCACGCAAGCCTCCACGCGGTCGCGTACGGCGTCAGCGCCTAGACGGAACCAACGAACGCGAAGGGGCGGCAGGCGCGACCCAGCCGCCCCGGCCCGATCGGCCGTCTCGAGCCCGCACCCCAGAGTTCTCCTTCGAGCGCAGAGCGGCCACGCGCCGGCCAATCCGTGCGCGGCTCGTTCTGGTGCAACGCAGCCACGGTCCGCGTCGACGAGAGCGAGGACGCTACTTTGCCCTGCTCTACGCCGCGGTACGCTAGCCCGAAGTTGCGGCTATCGACCGTCGTCTTTTGCCCCGGTTTTCGGGCTTTTCTGGGGCTGAGGCCTGTCCGGCTCGTGGCTACGTGATCTGGGGGACGCCCTCGTTGATCAGTGTGAGCGCCGGCGCTTGCAGCTCGGTCGGCGTGCTCAGCTGCGGGAAGGTCGCGTCGGTGCCGGTGACATGGATCGTGTTGCGAGTGCGGTTCTCAAGCTCGTCGACGAGGCTCTGGATCGTGTGGCAGGGCTCCTGCTCGGGGGTGCGGCGGCGGCCGGCCTTGCGGGTCGCCTCGCGCGAGCGGGTGGCCTTAGCGACCGGGTCTGTGTTGGAGCGAGGGTTGTCGTCCTGGAAGAGCAACTCGGCCCACGCCTGGCGCAGGTGCCAACGCACGTACTCGGCGAGCATGCAGGTCAACAGGTGACAGCGGACGCGGTCGCTGAGGCGGTGGTGGATCGGACGGACCTCCACCGGGCCCTTGAATGAGCGAAACCCTTTCTCGGCTTCTTTGAGTTGTTTGTCGGCGCGCACGATCCCGGCCGCGGGGAGCTCCTCGGGGTCGATCCGCCCGGCGCGGATCACGTAGAGCCCGTCAAGCTCCGCCTCCTGGGCGATCTGCTCCTCCTTGCGCTCATACGTAAGGGTGTCATCGGTGATGGTCACCTGGAAGTGTTTTTTGACCTTGTAACGGTTCCACACTGCACCGACCGCCAGGCCGATCGCGGCCTGGCCTTGGAGTGTGCCGGCCTGCACCCGGCGCTTGATCTCACCCAGATCCTTCTCGGTGCCCGCCAGCAGCTCGGAGCGTTTGCGGGCGCGCTCCTCGGCCACCAGCGGGTTGCGGCACACGACCAGCCGCTGGCCGGGATACAGCTTCTCGCAGGCGATCTCGGCCAGGTTGAGCTCGTCGAACACCGACAGCTGCAGGCAGCCCTCCTTGACCAGCGCTCTGACCTGTGGCGCCTTTAGCGCGGTGATGAAGGCAAACTGCGCCGTCTGCGAGAGCAGCGTCACGTTCTCCTTGGTGCCAATCCCGCGATCCGTCACCACGATCACCCGGCTCAAGCCCGAACCGCTGCTCGATCTTCTCGACCTGCGAGGGCAGTGTCTTGGCATCCTTCAGTGACCCTTCGAACGCATCGATCGCCACCGGCCGCCCGTCACTGTCACACAAAAGCCCGTACTCGACCGGCATCCGTCCGCGCTTGCCATTGCCGTGGTCATAGCCAAAGCGCGCCAGCGGGCAGGTGCGCCCCTCAAAGTAGAAGCAGGAGACGTCATACAACGCCAGCTCACCCTGTTTGAGGTGCCGGCGCGCGAGCCGCTGCTCAATTGCTGACTGACGCTCAAGCAGCCAATCCATCGCCGCGTAGAGGTCATCGTGAACCGCGCCCTCCACACCCAGCTCCTCCCCCAGCGTGCACCAGTGAAGCTGACGCGTGCAGGCCAGCTTGGAACCGCCCCCCAGCACCCTGCCTGCGATCATCGCCAGGCACAGATCCCGCTCGCGCGAGGGCTCGCGATCGAGATCGCCTCCGCCGGCAGCCCGGAGACGTTCGCGACCGTCTCATGGCGCACACGGCGGCCCTCGCGGATCGAGCGGCGCACCAGGTAGGAGTTGTACTCGCGCTCCCCATGCCGCCCAGTGATCTTGGCCACATGCATCGCGCCAGCCGGTCGCGCCATGCTGCACATCATGGCACGTCAGCCGACGAATGTCAACAATACTCTTGGCTACACTATCCGACCTGAGAAAGGCCGCGATCCCAATAGCCATAAGGGAGCGCGGCCGATCAGCAGCCATTCTTTACCCGCAACTTCGGACTAGCGCTCGTAGAGCTCATCGGTGGTTGCCGGGCGTAGGGGAGAGCCCCGGCTCGGAAGCTTCGAGCGGTGAGAGACCGGGAGCACCAGCGCTCGCCCCCGGCCTCCACCAACGGAACGCAGGCGGACATCGCTTGACGGTGGCTGGGCGCGCCCGGGTCCCGGTTCGCGTGGATCGTCGTCGGGCGGCCCGTCGTTGGGTCGGTGGTCGTCGAGTGGTGGCTCGTCGGCGAGGGGGATCTTGAGGTGGATCTCGACCCGCCAGCCGGTGACGCGAACCTTCTCGACGACGAGTCGTAGTAGTCGCTGGCGGCCTTCGAAGTCGAGGTCGTCCAGTGACGCAGCGACGCGTTCGGCGAAGCCGGCGAGCCTGCGGCGGAGCCGGTTCTCGGTGGCAAGCTCGGCGCTGCGCTTGGTCAGCGCGTCCTTCTCTTGGCGCAGCCGGTCGCGGTGGGCGGTCAGCGTGGCGGTGCGTCGGGTGAGCTCGCCGAGCTCGATCAGCCCCGCTTGGTAGGCGTCAAGCAGCCGGGTGCGCTCGCGCCCGTTTGCGTCGATCGCCGTGTCCAGGCGCTTGAGCTGCGTGGCGATGAGCTCGTTTGGGTCGGGTGCGCCGGCGATCAGGGCGCGCTCGGCGGCGATCAGCTGTTGGGGGTCAAGCAGCGCTTGGCGGACCTGCTCAAAGACGTACTGGTCAAGCTCGTTGGCGCGGATGTTGCGCTCCGGACAGCGGCGGTCGTTGGAGCCGGCGCGTAGCACGTCGTGGTTGGGACAATGATATCACGGCGCGTGGCAAATAGTACGTCAGGTAACAGTACATTCGAGTGTGTCATTATGATAGTATTGACTGTGTGATGAGTGACGCTAGGCGGGTGTCAGGCGAGACTCGGGAAGCGCTGCGTGAGCGGGGTGTGAGAATGGTGTTGGCGGGCCGCACTCACGCGGTCGTGGCGCAGGCCATGGGGGTGCATCTGCGGACGGTGTCGCTGTGGATGGCGCGCCACCAGCTCGGGGGGTTTGAGGGACTGAGGGAGCGGCGGCGTGGTCGGCGCTCGCGCGAGCAGATGGCGCTCACCGACGCCCAGCAGGCAGAGCTGATCGGACTGATGAAGGGCACGAACCCCGATCAGCTGCAGATTCCCGGCGTGTTGTGGTCAAGGCAGGCCGTCAAGGCGCTGATCGAGCGGCGGTTCGGGATCGGGCTCAGCCGCCAGACGGTTGGTGTCTACCTGCGTCGCTGGGGGTTCTCGGGCAAGAAGCCGCAGCGGCGGTGGCTCGAGCAGGACCCCGAGCGGGTGCGGGCGTGGCTCCAGGACGAGTTCCCGGCGATCCAGGCGCGCGCGCGGCGCGAAGGGGCGCGGATGCTGTTCGGCGATGAGATGGGCGTGCGCGCCGGGCAGACCGCCGGCAAGAGCTACGCGCCGATCGGCGAGCGCGCGGTCGTGCCGCTGACCGGCAAGCGTTTCTCGGCCAACGTGATCAGCGCGATCGGTGCCGACGGCACGCTCGTGTTCGAGATCTTCGAGGGCACCTGCGATGAGATCCGCTTCCTGGACTTCCTCGACAAGCTGCTCGAGCACTTCGCCGAGCGCAAGATCTTCCTGATTGTCGACAACGCCTCCTTCCACAAGTCTCCCGCGGTCGAGTACTGGCTGCTGGACCATCCGCGGATGGAGCTGTTCTACCTTCCACCGTACGCTCCGGAGCTCAACCCCGACGAGCTCCTCAACCAGGACGTTCACACCCACGTCGCGCGACGCCGCCCATCCAACCTCGCCAAGCTCGTCATTCTCACCGTCGAGTATCTCGCTACCCGCACAAGTGAGATTGTCAGCAAGTACTTCGACGGCGAGTACGTCGCCTACGCCAAGTAACCACGCACTAATTGCCACGCGACGTAATAGTAACGGTGAAAGGTGTCCTTGCGGCCGCGCATGCGTTGGCAGTGACAGGTGACGTGACAGTGACCGCACTGGACCAGACCCCGCAGCAGCCACGCGCCCGGCTCGGCACCGCGTGGGCTCCACTGTGAGTTGTCACGGGTGACGTGTTTGACGCGCTCAAACGTGTCACGATCGATGATCGCCGGCACCGCGATCGCGATCCACTCCTCACGCGGACGCTCCCGCTGGCGGGTCTTGCGGTTGCGCGCCCCGCGCGGACCGCCGCCCTCCAGTGACTCATAGCGGTTGTAGTACATGGTGCCGATGTACGCCTCGTTGCGCAGTAGCCGGTCGATCGTAGAGGTTCCCCAGATCGGCTTGCCGGTCGGGGAAGGGATCCCGCGGTCACGCAGCCAAAAAGCGATCTGGCGAACCGACAGTCCTCGCTCGACATACCCGTGGAAGATCTCGCGCACGACCTGCGCCTCGGGTTCGAAGACCTCGACCCGCGCCGGCCCGCCGTCGCCGCTGACCACGCGCCGATACCCATAAGAGATCCTCCAGAACAGAATCTCGCCCGCGCGGGCGCGATACAGCTTGCCGCGCCGATAGCGCTCGGCGATCTTGGCCTTCTCATACTCGGCGATCACGCCCTGCATCTGCACCAGCAGCGTCGCCTGCGGGTCATCGCCGTGCGCGGGGCCCTCGAGGAACCGCACGCTGACCCCGAAGCGCTCCAGCTCCTCGAGGATCAGCACCTGGTAGGCATACGCGCGCGCCAGGCGATCGGCGCACAAGCACAACACGCCGTCGAGCACGCCCGCCTCGGCCGCATCGCGCAAGCGGTCAAGCGCCGGGCGATCCAACCGCGCGCCCGAGTAACCATCATCGACAAACTCCTCGACCACCTCGTGCCCGTCGGCCTCAGCCGCCGCGCGCAATGCCTCCAGCTGTGAGCTGATCGTGCCGCGCTCCTGCTGGCGCTCGGTCGACACGCGGGCATACAAACCGACTCTCACTCGTTCACCGCCCGCAACAAGTTACTGTCAGCATCAGCGAGCAGGAAGCCATAGGCGTCACGCAACTGCTGCTCGCGCGGATCTTCACTACCGCACCAGGCCGGACGACACGCGCCGATCAGCGACCCCAGATAGTCAGGCTCAGCCTGAGGCCAGCTGATCAACCCCGCCAAGCCGCGCCGCTCAAACCGCCGCGCTGCCAGCAACTCACCACACCGCTCTCCAGCCAGCACCAGCGCGCGCAGCCGCTCATAGTCGGCCTGCGCTGGCTCGTCCACGGGCCAAAACCGCGAGCTCACCCGCGACCCCCCAACGCCTTCTCCACCGTGCGGCGGTGCAGCCTCACCCCCAACGCCGCCTCCAACTCGCGCGCCAACTGCGCGCCAGAAGCGTCCGGCATCTCGCGGCGACGCGACTCCAAAAACGCCAGCACCTCGGGCGAGAGCCGCAACGGGCCACGCCGTCCGGGCCGCTCGTCCAACAGCCCGACCATCCCAGACCGCTCGAACGCCGCCGCCACCAGATACAACGCCGCCCGCGAGTAACCGTGCGCGCTCGCCGCGGCACTCGCCGTCTGCCCGTCGAGCACATGCGCGCGCAGCATCTCGTACTTGACCTGCACCTTGTCGAAGCAGACAAAGAACCGCGGGTCCGAGCGAAACGGCTCGGCAACCACCGCGTCGGGCGTCGGGTGCAACAAGCCCGCCTGCTCCAGAGCCCGGTAACGCGCCGACTCGGCCACCGCCGCTCACCCGCCCCGCAACGATCGTCCGCGACGCGTCGCACGACACGTCTCTAAGGAGATCGGTAGCCGTCCAGCCATGACCGCCGCGACGATCATATCGGCCCGTTCGCCCATCGATGAACACCACATAACGGCTATTTCCACGCAGACAAGACGGATCCTGCGGCGAACATCGCTGGACGCTGCGGCGCTCACCCTTACACACCTCTATTACGCCGCGTGGCAATTAGTGCGTGGTTACTTGGCGTAGGCGACGTACTCGCCGTCGAAGTACTTGCTGACAATCTCACTTGTGCGGGTAGCGAGATACTCGACGGTGAGAATGACGAGCTTGGCGAGGTTGGATGGGCGGCGTCGCGCGACGTGGGTGTGAACGTCCTGGTTGAGGAGCTCGTCGGGGTTGAGCTCCGGAGCGTACGGTGGAAGGTAGAACAGCTCCATCCGCGGATGGTCCAGCAGCCAGTACTCGACCGCGGGAGACTTGTGGAAGGAGGCGTTGTCGACAATCAGGAAGATCTTGCGCTCGGCGAAGTGCTCGAGCAGCTTGTCGAGGAAGTCCAGGAAGCGGATCTCATCGCAGGTGCCCTCGAAGATCTCGAACACGAGCGTGCCGTCGGCACCGATCGCGCTGATCACGTTGGCCGAGAAACGCTTGCCGGTCAGCGGCACGACCGCGCGCTCGCCGATCGGCGCGTAGCTCTTGCCGGCGGTCTGCCCGGCGCGCACGCCCATCTCATCGCCGAACAGCATCCGCGCCCCTTCGCGCCGCGCGCGCGCCTGGATCGCCGGGAACTCGTCCTGGAGCCACGCCCGCACCCGCTCGGGGTCCTGCTCGAGCCACCGCCGCTGCGGCTTCTTGCCCGAGAACCCCCAGCGACGCAGGTAGACACCAACCGTCTGGCGGCTGAGCCCGATCCCGAACCGCCGCTCGATCAGCGCCTTGACGGCCTGCCTTGACCACAACACGCCGGGAATCTGCAGCTGATCGGGGTTCGTGCCCTTCATCAGTCCGATCAGCTCTGCCTGCTGGGCGTCGGTGAGCGCCATCTGCTCGCGCGAGCGCCGACCACGCCGCCGCTCCCTCAGTCCCTCAAACCCCCCGAGCTGGTGGCGCGCCATCCACAGCGACACCGTCCGCAGATGCACCCCCATGGCCTGCGCCACGACCGCGTGAGTGCGGCCCGCCAACACCATTCTCACACCCCGCTCACGCAGCGCTTCCCGAGTCTCGCCTGACACCCGCCTAGCGTCACTCATCACACAGTCAATACTATCATACTGACACACTCGAATGTACTGTTACCTGACGTACTATTTGCCCCGCGCCGTGATAGCCCTCCCCGCACCCCATAGTCCCCGCCGAGAACTCCCGCGCCGCCCCGGATCGCGGTACAACTCGACATCCCGTCGGCTCACCTCACGCGCCAGAACGCTGCGGTAGTTCAGACCTGCGTTCCGATCATCGAGACCATACCCGAGTGATGCGACGAAGAACGGTTCTGATCACGCTGGCGGCCTGTGGCGCGGCGGTGGCGACTGCGGTCGGGTTCGCATTGACGAGCCAGAGCTCAGCTCCTGGCGTGGGCCGCTATCAACACGCGCGCGTCGACGCGGGAGGTGACATCTATCGCTATGCGGTGTATGTCCCGTCGGGCTACCGCGCCTCTTCCGCCGTGCCGCTTGTGGTGGTCCTTCATGGCTGCAACTCCACCGCCGATCAGCAGACGGCCGCAAGCGGGTACGACGCGATTGCCGAGCAGCATCGATTCGTTGTCCTCTATCCGGACGTGGACTCAGTTGATGAGGCTCACGGGCGTTGCTGGAAAGGCATCTGGGACCCGCGTGCGGAGGGCCGGGGCCGAGGCGACGCCGGCGCGATCGCCGACATGACGGGGGCCGTGATGGCGCGTTGGCACATCGATCGCGCCCGCGTCTACGCGATTGGGATCTCCGCCGGCGCGTTCGAGACCTCGATCCTTGGCGCCGACTATCCGGACCTGTACGCGGCGATCGGCATTCACTCCGGAGCCTCGTACATGGGAGGCGAACCGGGTTGCCTCGCTGCGAACCAATCGGCGGTCGACACCGACGCGCTGGCGCGTGCCGCGCTTGCGGCAATGGGCACGCGCGCCCGCGTGATGCCGGTCATCGTCTTTGACAGGTTATCTCGTGTTCGGTCAGGAGATGTCGTCGACGCCCGAGTCGGGATAGGTTGCCAGCCGGTCTCCCGCTCCTGCTCGTCCGTGCGCCGGGGTACGCGGGACGGGACGGGCTTTGGCTTCCGCGACGATCGCGCGCGTCTCGCCGGTACCTCCGGGAACAGAGGCGTGATGAGCAGGCGCCGCGAATGCCGACAGCGTGTTCCCCGCGCCGGGAATCTCGCGGACGGACTGTAGACCGCCGAAGGCTGCCGCCTTGCACAAGATGGGGCCAGACGCCCGCCTTGAGCGATCACGGCCGGTGTTGTCCGACAGCGGTCGCGGTCCCGTGCGCTATGTGCGCCTTCCTCACGGCTCCTTTGCTGCTCGATCAGTAGCGCGGTTGGCGGCAGGCTGGCACGCGCGTCCACGCGAACGCGCAAGCAGGGGCGACGACGTGTCATGGCGATGGCGACTGCTCGGGGAGCAAGAGCGAGAATGGCAGCCTGGCGCCGGAGCCCGGTTTGCCGCGCCTTGCGGGGTCCGTCGTCGATTCCTTCTGGATGGTCGGCGTGTCGCGAAGGGAGGTCTTTGTGCCGCTGGTCTGGGAGGTAGCGGGTATCGTCGGCTTGGCGGCTGCCGCTGACGAGCATTTGGGCGATCGAGGCGTTGCGGCGAGCGGTCTGAGTCTGGCCGTGGGTGCCGGTGGGACGGGATCGACGGTGGCGCTGTCGGGTCCGGTCGTGATGAAGGGGGTCTTGTCGCTCGGGGTGTGGCTCGAGGTCTGAGCGGTGCCAGGCAGGCGCCCAGTGCGTGGGCGCGTGGCCAGCGGCTGCCAACCGGATGAGCACTCGCATCCGCGGTGCTGTTCTGTGTTTAGGCCGGCTCGGCCGTGGGTGCGGCGATTGCGTGTAGCTGTTCTAGGAGGTCGCGTAGTTGCGCGAACTTCCGGGGTCCGAGTTGCGCTTCCCATTCGGCTTCGACCTCGAGCACGATTTGGCGGATCGCTTTGATCGCGGCGTGTCCTCGAGGGGTGAGGTGGACGCGCTTGGAGCGCTGGTCGCTCTCGTCGTCCTGGCGGGTGAGGTATCCGAGCTGCTGCAGCTGTCCGAGCAGGTAGTTGAGCGCCTGTTTGGTCATCCGGGTCTGGGTCGCGAGCTCCGAGGGACGTTGGTTCTCGGGGCCGGGGTACTGCAGGACGTTTAGGTGCGCGGCGACCAGGTCGCTGAAGCCACGCTCGTGCAGGCCGTCGAGCATCCGGTCGCGGACCGTCTCGAACGGGATCCTCAGCAGCGCGCCGATCAGCGGCGGCGGAGTGGTGATGCCCCCGGGAGGAGGCTGGGTAAAGTCACTTGACAAAGCCATGCGCCTGAGTATACACTCGTCAAGTCGCTTTACTCAAGTGCGCTCTGCGCGAGGAGACCATCATGTATCAAGCCACGGATAACGACACGATCACTGTAGGCGCGCTCGGCGTTCGCTTTCTGATCGAGGCCGCGGACTCGAACGGCAGCGCCTCGGTGTTCGAGTGCTATGTCCCCGCGCACGCGCGGATGCCGGCGCCGCACAGCCACGACGGCTTTGAGGAGACGATCTACGGACTCGAGGGCGTCTCGACCTGGACGATCGATGGCGAGACGGTCGAGATCGGACCGGGCGAGGCGGTCTGCGTGGCCCGCGGTCAGATCCACGGGTTCGCCAACCACGGCAGCACCGATGCGAAGTTCCTTTGTACCGCGACCCCAGGTGTGTTCGGGCCCGCGTACTTCCGCGAGCTCGCCGAAGTCCTTGCCGCCACCGCCGGCGGCCCGCCGGATCTGGCCGCAATCGGGCAGGTGATGCGCCGCCACGGCCTCACCCCCGCCCCACCCAACCAGGCCTGAGACCTCTCGATGCTGATCGCAAGCGCAGCTCTCATCGTGGTCGTGCTCGTGATCGTGGTCGTCACGACACGAAACGCGACGAGCGCCAGCGCCGGCGCACCTGGGTCGGAGCTGACGCACACGTTCCTGTTCGCCGATCTTGTCGGGTTCACCGCACTTGCTGAGCTCGAGGGCGACGAACGTGCGCTCGAAGTTGCACTCGAGCTGCAGCGGCGCACGCGCGGCCTGCTCCTCAAGCACCGAGCCGAGCAGGTGAAGGCGATCGGCGACGGGCTGATGCTTCGAAGCTCAAACGCGTACGACACGATCCGGCTCGGCGTGCGATTGGCCCGCGACCTCGCGGGCCAGGCAAGCTTTCCGCCGCTGCGCATCGGTATCCACACCGGCCCCGCGCTGTGCCGCAACGGCGACTGGTATGGCGGCACGGTCAATATCGCAGCCCGCCTGTGCGCGATCGCACCCGCCGGCGGGGTGATCATCAGCGAAGCGACGAGGTCCACAGCAGACCGGATGACCGACCTCGAGTGGGGCGATCGCGAGCTGCAACGGCTACGGAACCTCAGCCAGCCGATCGCGACCTACCGCGTCAGCACGACCCGCCCGTCGGCTCGCCGGCGACCGCGGGCGCCGAGATCACCCGCAATCAACCGCTAATCAGCCAACGCGCCCGTCGGCGCAGAAACGGCAAGCCATGTCACTTCAAATCCTGACCCTCAAACTCGACGGCATCACCGCAGGCGACTACCTGACTTGGTGCCGGGACCCCGACCCGCCCGCGCTCGACTACGCGCTCCGCTCGATCCGCGTGGACGCAGACCCGCTCGGCGACACGATCACCGCGATCCTCGACTGGAACCAGCCCCTGCCAGCGCCTGCGACCGCCGCCACCGCCGCGGGACTGCCGCTCTCCACGGACGTCCAGATAAGCCGCTCGACAGCGATTGACCTGCCGCGCACAAATGGCCATCTGAGATCTGCCCAGGAGTTTGCCCGCGAGGACGTCGAGCTTGCCGCCGCCCGACGCTAATGAACCTCGACCTCGACACGTCATCCCTGATCGTTCCTACGGCCGATCGGGAGGCGATCCTTCGGCGTCCGGAGCGCGAGATCAGCATCCTCCTCGCACGCGACGAGCTCACGATCACCCACGCGCGCTACCCAGCCGGCCAACAGGTAGCCGGCCCGCACATCCACCACGAGCACACCGACGCCTTCTACATCCTCGAAGGCGAGCTGACCTTCGAAATCGGCCGCGAAGCCAACGCGGTCACGGTCGGCGCCGGCGGATTCCTCGCCGCGCCGCCGCAGGTAGCCCACGCGTTCCGCAACGACAGCAACCATCCCGCGAGCTGGCTCACCATCCACGCACACGACGGCGGCTTCGCCACGTTCATGCGCGGTACCCGCGACGGCGTCAAGGTCGAATGGGACATCTCCGACGTCCCAGCCGAAGGCGGCCTGCCGGCAAGCGAAGCGATCGTCAGCCCCGACCTCGGCAGCGAGTGCCAGAAGTCCGCGAATCCGCTGTGCTGGCTCAGGTGCGCACTACCCGACATGCGCGTCGTCGAGTGGCATCTCCATGGACCGCATCAGGATCTTGCGGTTTCACCATCACACAGCCCGGTCGACCTGCTGTTCGTAATCGAAGGAAAGCTCGAGGTGACCCTCGAAGGGACGAGGCAGACCGCCGGCCCAGGCGCGCTGATCTCGGTCCCGCGCGGCGCGCAGCACACGCTCACCCACCGCGGGCCGGGGCCCGCGCGCATACTGAGCCTCCATTCCCCCGACAACGGCGCCGACCATCTCCACCGCGGACCCGGGGGTGCACCGCAACGCACTGGCTGAATCCTCCAACTGGCAACGAACGCAAGTCTCTCGCCTTGGTGGCACGCACGCCTACCCCCCGCCAATTCCGTGCATCTCGGCGATCGCAGATCAGTGCCAGCTGCACAGAATCAGTTGCTGCGACGCTAGCCGTCCGAGGCCGAGAGCGAGCACTGCCACGCCGGGGCCGATCGTTAGCTGACAGGCAAGCGCGTCAGGTCAGGCAAGCGCCGGACCGACTCCGGGCCGCATGTGCAATGCGCGAAATGCGAGCGCCCCGAGAACCGGCACCGCTACTGCTGGCATGCGAAGCGGCCACCGTGCCGGCGCTGTCGCTCCAGGCGTGATCCAGCCACCCGGTCGGGATTGTCCGAGGAACTGTGTAGGCATGAGCGAAAGAGATCCTCATGGCTACTACTACGAGAAGCAGGACGCAGAAGAGCAGGACCAGGACCGAGCTGGAGCAGCACGCCGCGGAGCTAGAGGCTCTCGGGTTGGGGATCGCGCCCGCCGCGGACCCCCCGGCTGTGTCGCCGGAGCTGGTCGATGAGGCTGTCGACCGTGCTGCTGGCCGCCGGCGGGTCCGTGAAGCTCTCGGTGTGCCGTCTGACAGGCGGATCAGCAACGAGGTGATCGACGAGCTGCTCGCCGGCGTGAGCACGGAGGAGGAGATCGCCGGGCCTGGTGGGCTGCTCGCCGAGCTGACCAAGCGGCTGGTGGAGCGGGCGATGGAGGTCGAGCTGACCGAGCACGTCGGCTACGAGCCGCATCTGGAGCCGCCAGGCGGCGGTGGGAACACGCGCAATGGCACGACCGCGAAGACGTTGATCGCCGAGCACGGGAAGGTCCCGATCGACGCGCCTCGCGATCGCGACGGCAGCTTTGCGCCGAAGATCGTCAAAAAGCGTCAGCGCCGGTTCGTCGGGTTTGACGAGAAGATCCTCGCGCTCTACAGCCGCGGGCTCTCCACGCGCGATATCGAGGCGCACCTCGAGGAGATCTACGGCGTGAAGGTCGGCCGTGACCTGATCAGCCGCGTGACCGATGGGGTGATGGACGACGTGCGCGAGTGGGGCAAGCGGCCGCTGGAGGACATCTACCCGATCGTGTTCCTTGACTGCATGGTCCTGAAGATCCGCGAGGGCGGCACCGTCCAGCGCCGCGCGCTGTACCTCGCCTTGGGGGTCACGCTCGACGGCGAGCGCGACGTGCTCGGCATGTGGTTCCAAGAAACCGAGGGCGCGAAGTTCTGGATGCAGGTGCTCACCGACCTCAAGCAGCGCGGCGTCCGCGACATCCTGATCGCGTGTGTCGACGGGCTCGCGGGGTTCCCCGAGGCGATCGAGGCGATCTTCCCCAAGACGACCGTGCAGACGTGCATCGTGCACCTGATCCGCAACGCCTCAAGTACGTCCCCCGCCGCGAGCGCGAGCAGGTCGCCCGCGACCTGAAGCCGATCTACACCGCCAAGGATGCCGACCAGGCCCACGCCGAGCTCGAGGCCTTCGATGAGAAGTGGGGCGCCCGGTTCCCGGTCATCACCCAGGCGTGGCTGAACGCGTGCGAGCACGTGGTCCCGTTCCTCGCGTTCCCCGCCGAGGTCCGCCGCGTGATCTACACCACGAATGCCATCGAAGCCCTGAACCGGCAGCTGCGCAAGGCGATCAAGACCAAGGGCAGCTTCCCGAACGACGACGCCGCCCGCAAGCTCGTCTACCTCGCGCTGCAGAACGCGACCCCGCAATGGACACGATGTCAGAACTGGACGACCGCGCTGCTCGCGTGGATCCCACGGCGACTGGTTGACGAACTGCTGCAAGCACTGCTCATCCCCATCCGCCAGCCGGGCGGCCATCGGCTCGATCGACTTACGCTTGCCATCCAGCATCAGCCCGCGCAGGTAGCACTCCCCCCACCGGCGCTGCTCCTTGCGCCCCACGCCCCATCGACTCGAACATCTCATCGCTGAACTCCACCAACCGCCCGCGCACACGCGCAAGCTCGCGCTCCGACAGACAAGCCACAGCCTGCATCGTGATCCTCCTCCTCGACGGCGTGACGCCAGAGAAGTTCGAGCCCCCAGTCCAGACTCCTTCAAACTAACGGAGCACTACTAGCAACAGCGCGAGAATGCTCGCCAAGCGTTAGACCCGGCTGGCTGCCGACGCCAACGGCCTGCCGCTTCGTGCCGGCGAGCGGAAGCCGACCGCGCGTCGCCACGGCGAAGTCTCTGTTCGTCGGCAGCGATGGTCCCCCGGGAAGCGTTGCCACTCCAAGCTTGCTGGAGCCGATGCCCCGTTTGCAGCGATCATGGCTCGGTCGGCTCCACGCCGGGGTCTGACTGCGCGGATTCCCAGCCGAACCACATCTGCGAAGGCCTCCACCTATCGTCCGTGCCCTCCAGCTGTGCGTTCGGACGCACGCAACACTCCCGTGAGATCGATGGTGGGAATTGCATCCGCAGTGACGAAGACGAAGCTGTTTGTGTACCCAGCCATCTTCGCGTCCGCCAGGCGCGCCAGCTCGGCGTCGCGCGCGTCCGAAGACACCCTCGTGGCGGAGAGGTCGATTGAACAAAACGATCTTCGAGCACGGCTACTGCCTGTTGAGCGGCCTGCCGGGCCTCGGCGACGCGGCCCGGACACCAGAGCACATCCGCCAGCTGCTGCAGCCCCTCTCCCTCCGCGCGGACATCGCTGAGGCCGCGGCGCAACGCGATTGCGCTGCGCAGCGCGTCGATCGCCTCGTCTGTCTGGTCGGTCACCATGCACTCGTGGGCGCGGCGCTCGAGCAGCTCGGCCCGCCTCTCAGGCGCAAGCGCCTCGGCGAAGCGGAGCGCTCGCCCGTACTGTGCAGCGCTCTCGCGGTGCGCGCCTAGAGCCGAGGCGCGCTTGGCGGCTTGCGGCGCGAACCGGAGCACCGCGTCGCCCTCGCCAGCGGCCTCCGCGTGATGCGCCAGGCGCGCGGGATCGGACCCGCCCGTGGGTGAGTCGGCCAACGCCCGCAGCGCCCGCGCGTGCAGCGCCACCCTCCGGGTTGGCGCCAGCGACTCCGCAATCACCAAGCGGGCAAGCTCGTGCCGGAACGCGACACCCCCTGCGTCCGCGATGACCATGCCGGAGCCAAGGCATTCGTCCAGGGACTCCAAGGCATCGCCCGCGATCGCCTCCAGCACACCAAGAGGCGCCTCAGGGGGAGCAACCGTGAGGGCTTCCAGCAGGTTCCTTGCCTCACTGCTAAGGCGCGCCGCCCGCGCGAGCACGGCATCCCGCACAGTAGGCGGGATCTCCTTCGTCCCCGCGCCCAGCACCTCAGTGACGAAGAACGGGTTGCCGCCCGAGCTGCGGAAAAGCTCTGCCGGGTCTACACCGTACGGCTCGGCAAGCTCGGCGACCGCCCCCGGCGAGAGCGGCGCCAGATCGAGGCGTTCAATCCCTCGCCCCGTGGAAAGCTCGCGGAGCACGACGCGAAGCGGGTGGGCGCGGTCTAGCTCGTCGTCACGATAGGTAGCCAGAACCGGAGCACGAACCCCATCGACGCGACGGCCGAGCAGCCTAAGTGACGGCCGCAAGCACATCGTTTACCGGTGACCGCAAGCGCATCGTTTACGGGGCTGCGGGTTGAGCCGCAAGCACATCGTTTCCATCCGACCCTGGATTGAGGCTCGTGCGCTCATGTTGATCGAGCGCAGGAGGTTTGGATGGATGAGGCTGAGATCGTGTTGCGTGGCGAGGCTGCGCGTCGAAGGCTGGCTGGGGAGTCGCCGCGGGCGATCGCCAGGGATCTTGGCCGCACGCGGCAGTGGGTGGCGAAGTGGGCAGCGCGGTATGACCCGCACGATCCGGGGTGGGCGGAGGGCCTCTCGCGGGCGCCCAGGCGGGTCGCGAACCGGACGGAGGCTGGGGTCGAGGCGCAGGTGCTCGAGGCGCGCAAGCGACTGGAGGAGAACCCGTGGGCGCAGGTCGGCGCGCCAGCGATCGCGTGGGAGCTTTCGAAGCTCGGTGCGGTCGTGCCGCCCGAGCGCACGATCGAGGAGATCCTCGAGCGCGCCGGCGCGACCAAGCGTCAGCGTCCCGGCCGGCGGGCGAGCAAGGGCATCCCGTATCCAGCTCCTGCCGCGGCGCGGTCCGGCGAGGTGGTGCAGGTCGACCTCGTCGGGCCGCGGCACCTCGATGGCGGGGTGCGCTTTCACGCGCTGAACCAGATCGACGTCGCGTCCCATCACGCGGGGATCGAGATCGTGCAAGACCGCGGCGATCGCCGAGTGCTCGCGGCGCTGCACGCGCTGTGGGGTCGTCACGGCGTGCCACAGCGGATCCAGTTCGACAACGGCGGGCCGTTCGTGTCCCCGACCGGCCTGGGCGAGGTCGTGCGCGTGTGCCTGCGCCAGGGCTCAACGCCGGTGTTCGTGCCGCCCCGCGAGCCGTGGCGCAACGGCACGATCGAGCACTTCAACGACACCTTCGATAAGCGCTTCTTTCGCCAGGAGCGCTTCGCCGACCTGGGGCATCTGGCCGAACGTGCGGGCGCGTTCGAGCGCTTCCACAACGCCCAGCATCGCTACAGCGCCACCAGCGGCCTCACGCCCGACCAGAACATCACAGCGAGCAAGCCGCGTGCCCCGATCGCGCTCGCCGAGCTCCCCGCCGGCTGGCCCAAGCGCGGCAAGGTCGAGTTCATTCGCTTCATCCGCTCCGACCACAAGCTCAGGATCCTCGGCCGCGCGATCACGATGCCCGACGGCAGCGCCTACCAGTACGTCACCGCCACGCTCGATCTCGCGCTCACCGCCAACGAACACAACCTCCTCGTCTCAAGCGACCAGGGCGAGCTGCTCACCACCGGCCGGCTGCAGACCCCCGGCCGCTGACCAGCCACGCGCGCCCGCGCGCGCGACGCGGGACACGGCCAAACGGCCGCCCATTGAAATGTTGACAACCATCCGGGTTGCCAACATTCCAACAGGCGCTACTACGACGATCGTCGATCGAATCCAAAAACTGACCAAGGAAACGATGTGCTCGCGGCGATCCGACACGGTGAGAGGTCAACGATGTCCTTGCGGCTGTGACCTAAGAACGTCGAGCGTTGCCTCGTCCGCCCAGTGCAGATCCTCGAGCGCGAGTATGGTTGGCGAGCGCTCACTCAGCGACTTCGCGGGCGAGTGCCTACAGCACCTCGTGGGGCCGGGCGCCACGCTCGACGAGCTCCTCGAGCTCGCCGCCGGTCGCCCGTGCGACGTCGACGAAGGGCCCAAGCGCACACGGCGTGAACAGCGCCTCGCAGGCGCCCCACAGGATCCGGGCCGGCGGGCGCTGCTCCTCGCAGAACCGGCGCACAACCGCGGTCTTCCCCACCCCCGCCTCGCCCCGCACGAGCACCAGCCGCCCCTGCCCGGTCTCGAGCACCGTCGCCAGCAAATCGCCCAGGACCGTCAGGTGGTGGGATCGCTCGAGCAGCTCGAGCGACTCTCGCGTCCCGGTTGATTGCTGAGCTCTCCACGGTCACTTCGCAGGACTCTCGTCCTCGGAATGCTCATTCTCCAGCGACCACCGGTGCCGCGCAAGCCGGACGCCGAACGGACGCCGACGCCGATCATGGCGCTAGGCCAGGCGGCCCTGATGCCGACAGCCGGCGACCTAGCCGCACGGAGTACAGCCAATCAGCTGATGCCGCAGCCGACGCACCGGTCGCGGCCCTGCGGCGACCACCGGGACCTCATCGCGGCTCCGTTCGCGGGCGGGGTGCCTCAAAAGACTCACGCGTTGACGTCGTTGACATACCTCACCTATCGCGTCAATGCAACCGCCCCAGGCCCGGTCGTGTACGCGCTCACTGAACGCACAGCGCAAGCAGCCCGCCGTTCCTCGAGGTTCTCGACGATGATCGGCACGCTGAGATGCGCCACCCGACTCGGGCCGCCTGCCTGCGCGTTTACTCGACCTCCCGCGAGCGCTGTGTCGTTCCGATGCTCGCTCCGTCGGTTGGGGCGCGCTATTTCACGCCGTCTGGCCTGCTTAGAGGGACTTTCCGGCGGTGTGTATGACCTTGCGGATGAAGTCGTGCTGCGACTGGACCAGTCGGTCGGCCATCTCCAACGCGGAGTCGACGACATCTTGGCGCCTAGCCGGGCCGTCGCCGTGGTTGGGTATCGCCTCGTCGACGGTGCCAAAGAACGCGCGCACCGCCTCGATCGCGGCCCGCTGACCAGCCTCGACCGACTCGAGTACATCCTCGGACAGCCCCGTCGTCTTGTCGATCACGCTTCCGGCTGCGCTCTTGGCCGTCGCGTCACGCTCACTCTTGGTATCTGCCATTGCCATCTGCTCCTCTCGGGCTTTGCGTCTTGCCACGCCTCCACGCAGCGGACAAGCATTCTGCGTTCGGGGACCCTCTCTCGGTTAGGACCGTACGCGCTCCTGGGGTCAGTGCCATCCGTAGAAACCTGCAGACGCTCCCGGGGCTGTTCCACCCGCGCGATCTGCCCGCGCCGCAAGTGACGGTCACCGAGGCGCTCGACCGCCGAGCAGCCGGCGACCGCACGGAGCAGGCGGCGAAGCGCAAGCGCGCCGAGGGCGAGCCGCGCAGCCGGCCGGCGAGCATACTCGCGCCGCGGCACCGGGCACACAGGCTGCGCTGGCAACGCCACTGCGAGTGCCGGCTAGTCGCGATCGGCAGGGCCGAGACGCTCGCGCTCGTTCCCGACGGCACGCGATGTACGGTGATCCGGCTACAGCGCGACGGGCACGAGCCACGCGCCGCCAGCGTCGACCTCGGCTACGCCCACGGGAAGCTACGCGCCTGCGGCGCTCAGGCGCTCGCCGCCCCCCACGCCGCGTGGCGGCGCCAGCCGATCAGCAGCTCCCAGCGAGCGCTGCTGCGCCCACCTCGGAGTAGGCGTCAGACCTGATCGCGCTCGCCCAGAGCGCTGCCCTGCTCGATCGGCTCGCAGGCCGAGCCGCCTGACAGCCCTATCGGTTGGGGCCGACAAGGCCCAGCCAACCCATCAAACCAAGGAGAACAACGGATGGGAATTTCACCCGCGATTCACCGGCGGTGATGTGAACCCGAGCGGGGTCCGCTTCACCGCTGCCCGGCTGCTCCCGCACGTTCTGATCGGAAATCCGGTTTGGGTTAGGCGGCGGTTGGAGGGTGACCTGGTGGTGTGTCGTTCCGCTACGTCGCGTCTGGACGCGGGGCCGCGTCTGGGGGGAAACACGCGAGATGCCAGAGCCGCGATTGGTCGTGCCCGGGATGGTTGCCGAGATCGAGAAAGGAGGAGCGTTGGACGCGGCCATCTGCGAGCTCCAGCCACAAGGGCTCGTAGACGCCGACGCGCTCGCCGCACGAGGCGCAGAGTAGCAGCGGCGGGGGACCATCAAGCGTCTGACCTTTCCATCATGGCTCGGGCAGAGATTTCATTCGTAAGCTTCGACGTTACGCAGCGTTCGCTCCAGCGGACAACCGGGTTTAGTCCGCGGCCTGGCCGGCTGGACTACTGAGAACACGGTGGCCCGTCGCGCAAGGCAGCCGCAGTGAGGGGTCGGTCAGCCCGCGACTGGTGAAAGCTGAGTAGGCGCACTAGGCGACTAACCCGAGGGACTGCCAGCCCAGGGCCGCGAGCCCAGGTCTGCGTCGTCGAGTTCTGCCGGGGGAATTGCGTGCTTGGTCTGAGCGACGCGACGGGAGATCCGAGCTCAGCTCCCAAATCAGCGAAGGTTGGCCGATCATCAGGACACCGTTGGAAGGAGCCGATAGCTGAACCAACCTTTCGGCTCGCTTCGCGTTGATAAAAGTGGGGGCAGTTGGAAGTTGGACGGTCCGCGCGGAACAGTTGGACGGTTGGGCATTTCCCGGCCGTCACGTGACGATCAAGGGGCACGCGTCGTCACGTGGCGGTCGAGGGCCGGCGCCCCCGGGGGCCAAGGCGTCTATCCCTGCGACGCGTGCGGCTCGGTTTCCGAGCTCGAGACGTCCGCGGCGCTGGCGTGGCTGCCGCCGCTGTCAGTGAGGCACGACGCACCGCCGACAGGAAATCCGTGCGGCTGACCAATGAGCGACGAGATCTTCCACGCCTACCCGCGCCCGACCGGCTGCTCCAAGTACGCGTCGCGTACCAGCGACAAGCGGCGCGATGCGTTTGGGGCTGACGCGCTCGACCGCGTTTGGTGGAAGTTTCCCCGACGACGTTGGTCGGTAGCTCCGGCGCACACAGTCCGGCCGGGATTCCCGGGCCAAAAAGTGGGTGGGGACCGGGCGCCTGCTCGCGCCCGTTCGTGCCCCGGGCGAATAGACAGTCGCGCAGCTCCGGACCGCCGCCAGCTTGACTTCTCGCGTCCTCCCGCGCACGGCCGCCGACAACTTCGGCTCGCGCGAACGAGTAACAACCGCCTGAGGCTCATGCTGATCGTCACAGCACGCGCCGCGTACTGACCACACAACTCGGCCACCCGCGCGAGAACCCCGTCCGCCGCCGCTGGCTTACGCTCGAACGTCCCCCCGTGCTTACGCTCCGTTTCGATCGCCACAACCGGACCGGCAGGCTATGAGGATTCGTGAATCCGTTGGGTCTTGAGCGCGCGCGACCCGACCGTGAGGCGACGGTTTTGGGTGGGCGAACTTGACGGCGGCGTTCGGATGGCGGATTCAATCGGTCTAACGCGAGGATCACTGTGATGATTGAGCGTCGGCGCGTTACAAGGGATGGTTGTGCGTTGCAGATCTTGGAAGGTGGGGACCAGAATGGGCGTCCGGTATTGGTGCACCACGGCACTCCCAACTCGCGTCTGCTGTTTGAGCCGGATGTGGCGCGAGCCGAGCGCCTGGGGATCCGTCTGATCTCCTACGATCGACCGGGTTAGGTCCTGAAGATCCGCGAGGGCGGCACCGTCCAGCGCCGCGCGCTGTACCTCGCCTTGGGCGTCACGCTTGACGGCGAGCGCGACGTGCTCGGCATGTGGTTCCAAGAAACCGAGGGCGCGAAGTTCTGGATGCAGGTGCTCACCGACCTCAAGCAGCGCGGCGTGCGCGACATCCTGATCGCGTGTGTCGACGGGCTCGCGGGGTTCCCCGAGGCGATCGAGGCGATCTTCCCCAAGACGACCGTGCAGACGTGCATCGTCCACCTGATCCGCAACAGCCTCAAGTACGTCCCCCGCCGCGAGCGCGAGCAGGTCGCCCGCGACCTGAAGCCGATCTACACCGCCAAGGATGCCGACCAGGCCCACGCCGAGCTCGAGGCCTTCGATGAGAAGTGGGGCGCCCGGTTCCCGGTCATCACCCAGGCGTGGCTGAACGCGTGGGAGCACGTGGTCCCGTTCCTCGCGTTCCCCGCCGAGGTCCGCCGCGTGATCTACACCACGAATGCCATCGAAGCCCTGAACCGGCAGCTGCGCAAGGCGATCAAGACCAAGGGCAGCTTCCCGAACGACGACGCCGCCCGCAAGCTCGTCTACCTCGCGCTGCAGAACGCGACCCCGCAATGGACACGATGTCAGAACTGGACGACCGCGCTGCTCGCGTTCAAGATCCACTTCGGTGACCGCGTCCCCGACAATGCAAACTGACAGTCACTGATTGCCACTCACACGGAGTAACTGTTACACTTACCATAATCCGCCTACACAGTTAACGGGACGCCCTCATGGCCGCCTACGGGGAGATTCTCATGGCCGCCGTCAGCGGGCCGTCGCGGTTCGTGGTGACCGGGCCGGGGTTTGGGGCCGGGGAGGCGAGCGAGTTCCTGCGTCGTTGGCGTGCTGCGGCCGCGGGTCGTATACGCAGCGGACGTACGCACTGGGGTTGGCGCATTTCCTGAGTTGGATCGATCGGCGCGGGGTCGGGCTGGTCGATGTCGATCGGCGGGTCGTCGGCGAGTACGTCGTCGCGTCCAGGGACGGGAGCGAGGATGGCCTGGTGCTCGGGCGCCAGCCGACGACGGTGAATCACCGGTTGTGCGTGTTGGCGTCGTTTTTTGAGTTCCTCGAGCGGCGTGACCGCGATCGTGGGTTCGGGGTGTGGTGTGATCGGCCGTGTCCCGTGCCGGTCGGGCGCTCGGCGATGGACGGGTCTCATGGGATGCCTGGTCGTGATGTGGTGCGCCGCGGCCGCCGCGGTGAGTACCGGCAGCGCGTTCCGCGGCGGCTACCGCGTCGAGCCGAGCCGGAGGTCGCGGTCCGGTTGATCGACGCGGCCTGCTCCGAGCGCGACCGGGCGCTGTTGACGTTGTTGTGGCGGTCCGGGATCGGGGACTGGAGCGCGATGCACGGCGAGCACGGGATCCTCGGGATGCGGCTCGGTGATCTGGATCGTCGGTCGGGCACGATCGTGGTGCGGCTGAAGGGCGCGAGAGATGAGCATCGCGTACCTGTCAGCGATGACTTCTGGCCTGTGTTCGCCCGCTATCTCGGGCAGGAGTGCGGGCTCGGTGGTCCGGAAGATCGGGCTTGGGTGATGTTCCGCCGCGGGCACGGACGCCCGTTGTCCTATTCCGGGTTCGAGCAGTCGTTGCGGCATCTGTGCCGCAAGGTGGGTGTGCACGTCACAGCGCATATGTTCAGGCACGCGCTCGCGCAGGCGGTCGTCGACGTTGCCGGGTTGAAGGTCGCGCAGGAGATGCTGGGGCACGCGCACATCTCGACGACCGCGGACACCTATTCGCACGTGGACGAGCAGGCAATGGTCGCGGCGGTCGAGCACGTGCGGGACCTGTTCGACCTGCGAGCCGCGACGAACCTCGGCGCGGGCACCGCCGGTGGCTACGTGTTTCCGTATGACCCCTCAACGCTCGCCGAGCTCGACGCGGCCGCGGACAGCGGGCCGGGCGAGGAGCGTCGGCGGTGAGCCTGCCGTGCGCGTTCCCTGGGCTGGCGGGCCGCCCCATGACGGCGAGGCACTGTTGGCCGCGCTGGAGCCGCTGGTCGATCGGCTGGTGATGGATCGCACCAACCAGTCGAAGATGAGGCTCTCGACGCGGGAGCTGGGTGGAGTGTTGGACGGTCTGCCGGGCGACACCCTCCAGGAGCGATGGTCGGCGTTTGAGTGGCGGGTATGGCCGGATTGGCTGCGCGGCGTCGGCCGCGCCCCTCACGATCGCTGGACGTTCGGGGTGTGCGCGCTGATGATCTCCCAGGCCGCCCGGCCGAGCTGGCCGTTTCTGGAGTGCATCTATACCCGCGCGTGGGTGAAAAGGCTTCCCCCCGAGGCGCCTTTGCAGGCCGCGGCCGTCAGGCTGACGCCGGCGCTCGACGGCGTGGCTTGGGCGACGATGGCGTTGCGGGATAAGGCGCTGAAGAACGCGCTTCGGATCATGATGGTCGGCGGGTACAGCTCCCTTGATCAGATCATCGATGGGGATCTGCGGGCCGTGCCGGTCACGGTCGGGTCCGGCAGCGACGTGCTCGATGCGGCGCTGTGTTCGCTCGGGGTGCTCGGGAGAACGCCGTTGCGGGGCGCGGCAAGGCGGATGCGCAGCCGCCGGCTCACCCCTGCCGAGCTGGCGGAGCGCTCGCGGATCCCGGAGCGCTTCCGGCCCGCTCACGTCCTGTATCTCGAGGCGTATCAGGAGCGGATCTCCGACGTGTTGTTGAGCGACACGCTGGATGGTGACGGCGAGACGGTTCAGCGACACGCTGGGTGATGACGGGTAGCAGACCGCTGACACCGCGGACGACAGCGTCGTGGTGACGGGCTGGTGGGTGGCCCCGTCGGCTCTGGGACTGAGCGTCTTGAGGCCGGAGGCGAGAGCCGTGACGGCAGTTGGTCATGATTGTGCTGTCGTTCGTCTCTGGGCCGGCGTGGTCTGGTAGTTCTTCCAACACGAGCTCCCCGTTCCCGTCGGCGCGGTGCCGTGAGAGGCTGCGGGGGAGCATGTGTGAGGCAGCGTGCGTTCGTGTTGGCGGTGACCGTCGATCCATCTGTGGTGGAGGCCGACCTGACGGCTGGGCGGCTGTGTTGTCCTGGCTGCGGCGAGCGGCTGGCCGCCTGGGGGTACGCGCGCGAGCGGGAGGTGCGGATGCTCGACGGCGTGCGGTCGCTGCGGCCGCGGCGAGCGTACTGTCGGGCGTGCGAGACGACGCACGTGCTGCTGCCGGCATGGTCGGTGCCGCGCAGGCGCGATGGGGCGGAGGTGATCGGCGCCGCGCTGCTGGACAAGGCCGCGGGTGCTGGGCACCGCACGATCGCGGCGCAGCTCGCTCGCCCGCCCGGGACCGTGCGCGGCTGGCTGCGTGGATTCGCGCGCCGCGCCGAGACGATCGGCCGCTCAGCACGGTCATGGGCACACGCGATCGACGCGTCGCTCAAGCCGGCGCGGCCCGCGGGATCACCGCTCGCGGACGCCGTCGAGGCGCTCGGCATCGCGGTCAGGGCGTGCCGGTCGCAGCTCGGGATGCGCGCCAGCCCGTGGGAGCTGGCGGTCGCGGTGACCGGCGGGCTGCTCCACGGCCGCCCGCCTGGCCCCGGCTTCTGATCCCGGGGGGAATCCTCGCCGACGGCGGACCCCCGCCCGCGGTTGCGGCTCCCCTGCTTCGTGGGACGGAGCGTGCCTGCGCGAGGGGGTCGCCCGGCGGCCACGGATGGCCGGCGGAATGGGCACGGACGAGGCTCCGGTTCTCGAACACACGTTTGGGCTTTGGTCGTTCGGTCGTTCGGTCGTTCCCTATGTTCGTCACCATCCAGCGTGGCGCCGTCATCACCATCTTCGGTGTCCGTCAACAGCCATGATGGCCTCCTTCGAGTTCTGGCCCGCCCGCTGCGGGCCGTTGGCGACCCGTCCACACGCCCGCAGGGCGTGTCACCATCGGGGAGCCCGGCCCGCAGCTGGCTCGGGTCCGGTCACTCGGCACGCCGGCTCATAGCGACTCGGCCTCCTGCGCCAGCGAAGACGAGCCGACGCTTGACTTGAGCGTCTGGCGCCGACGCGCTCCGGCGCTACCATCCACTGTGTGACCACAGAGGTGACCACATGAAGGTCGTGACGGTTCGCGACTTCCGCGACCGCGCTAGCGAGATGTTCCGCTCCGACGACGTCATCCTCGTCACCCGCGACGGCGCCCCGGCCGGCTTCTACCTGCCCTGGAACACGCCCGAGCTGCCCGTCGAGGTTCGCCGCGAAGTGTTCCTGCGCCTCTCCGAACAGATCGGAGCGCAGCTCGAGGCCCAAGGCACAAGCGAGCAAGAGGTCCTCGACGATTTCGCTGCCAGCCGCCGTCGTCGCTGACGCCAACGTCGTCCTGTCGGCGCTGATCGGCGGGCGCGCCCGCCTCGTGATCGCCTCACCCCACACACCACGCTGCGTCGCCACCGACGCTGTCGCCGTTGAGATCGCCCGCCACATCCCGCGCCTGGCGACACAGCGCCGCCTGGACCCGGCGCTGCTGTTCGCCGCGCTGCAAGTCATGCCCATCGACTGGAAGCCCGCCAGCGACTACGACGACCAGCGCCAACAGGCCGAGCGGCGGATCGCCGCGCGCGACCCCGACGACTGGCCGACCATCGCCCTCGCGCTCACCCTCGGCCTGCCCGTCTGGTCACAAGACAAGGACCTCACCACCGCCGGCCTCGACGTCTTCACCACAGGCGAACTGCTCGACGCACTCCGCGAGGCCGGCCACATCGAATGACCCCTACCCGCCGTCGGTAACAGCCGTCACCCACGCTACGCCCAAACATCGTTGGCGCTCACGGGGTATCGTCGTGAACGAGGAGGTTCCTGCGTGAGTTATGTCGGGACGAGCGAGGGTGCTGGGAGCCGCCGGTGGGCGGCGGTCGCGGCGTCGGTCAGGTAGGCCAGCGGCGAGCGGTGTTGCAGGCGGCAGGTCTCGCGGATGGATTGGATGCGTTCGATCCAGCGGCTGCCCTGCTCGCACTGGGTGCCGCCTTGAAGGCGGCGCATCAGGACGGCGTGTCTGACGGCGCGCTCGGCGGCGTTGTTCGTCGGGTCGATCTGGAGGTCGGGAACGTCGCAGAAGGTCCACAGCGCGTCGTACTCCTCCAACAGTCCGGCGGCGAAGTTCGCTGTCTTGGTGTGGTGGCCGGTGGCGCATTGCTCGAGCAGTACACGGATCTGCGCTCGCGGCGGCGCCAGCTGGTCACTGAGCCAGTCCGGGTCGTGGCCGTCGGTCAGGAACTCTCGGTGGATAGCGATCACTTCGCGCGCGAGCTTGACGAGTTGTGTGCCGCGGCGGCCGGCCGCCCCGGTGCGCTGGGAGACCTCGACCAGCTGGCGAATGACGTGGCACCAGCAAAGTTGTTGTTGGAGGACGTCGAGGAAGTGATAGCCGGTGTACCGGTCGCTGATCACGAACCCGCCGAACTCATCGCCCAGCAGCGCCTTTGCCGCCTTTTGGGACCGGGTCGGGTCGATTCGAAAACACGCCACCAGCGCCGACGCCGCGACCCACAGCCACTGCTGAGCTCCCTGAAGGCGCCACGTCGTCTCGTCCATATGCACGGCCTCGGCCTTGCGGATCGCGTCCCGCAGCTCAGCCCACGGATCGGCGAGGATCGCGCTCATCCGCATGATCGCGTTGTCGATCGACCCCGTCGATGCCGGGATCCGGAACACCTCAACGACCGTCTGACGGACCTGGTCACGCGAGAGCCTAAACACGCCGGCGAGCATCGCGATATGCGCATCGATACGCGGCCCGAACCCCGACAGGGCACCCGCCGACAGCTGCGCGAGCGTCGCCTTCTGACACGCCGGGCAGCGCAACCGCAGCCGGGCGTGCTCGAACACCAGCGGGCGGATCACCGGCAACTCGAACTGCTGATGGCACACCGGATCGCCGACCCGCTCCTCGCTGCCGTCAAACACATGCCCGCAACCGCAACAGTCAGGCAGATGCGCGACCCGCTTGTCCAGCCGCTCGGGCGCGACCAGCTCCCGGGTCTTGCCCTGATGCCCCGGCTGGCCGCCGGACTTGCGCATCGAGCGCTTGTACGCCTCCCGCGCCAACCGGCGACGCTCGGCCCGAGACGCCGGCGGATCCGACGACGGCGGCTTGTCGCTATTCCCCGAGTTCTGGCCAAGGCGACGCTCGAGCTCCTCGACCCGCTCACGCAGCAGCACGACCTCGTCAAGCAACGCCAGCACCAGCTGCCCCGCCGGCTCCCCGCCCGCCAACCCGATCGCCTCTACCTCGTCACGCCGCACGCACGCAAAATTCCATGCAACACGCAGGAACCCTGCTCACAACCACGACACCCCCCTGAACGCCTACCAAACATCCAAGCCGCCGTTCGCCTCTTCGGGGCAGAAAATGACAGTGTCAACGATCACTTCAGCCTGCGCGCGGGAATACCGGGAATACTTCCGGTAGTCAACGCCCGTCGCGTGCGCGATCTCGTGGATCAGATCAGAACCCGGACCCGCGCGTTCGCAGGCTGGCCGGCGTCGACGACGATCCGCTTCCGCTTGTGGTCGCACCACCCGCCTGCCGGCCCGTCGATCGTCTCGAACGAGACGGTGAACCCGAGCGAGCCAGCGAACCGCTCAAGCGGCTCCAGCAGATGCTCATGCGAGTCGCCGCTCAGCGGCTCGACGGGCGGGTCCAGCGGCGTCGCGTGCTCGCCTGCCGTGACCTGGTCACGGTCGAACACCGGCACGGCCCGAAACAGGGTGCGTGTCTCGCCGGTCTCCTCGCCGCTCACACGGTCGCGCTCCTTAATCTTCAATGGGGCGAGGATCCAGATCGCCTTCTCGCCCTTGCTGACCTGATAGCCAAGCTCAAGCCACGCACGAAACCCGGCCACGAACGTCGCGTCCGGTCGCGCAAGCGCGATCAGGAGCTGGTTATTGACCGAATACCTGGAGAGCCCATTGCGCGAACGCACCCGAACCCACCGCTCCCACCCTTCCGAGGTCAATAGCTGCTCGGCGGCCTGCTGCAGCCATTCCCGATCCCGCGCGCGGCGCTGCTCACGCTCGGCCTCGCTGAGCCTGGATGTCGACCTGGCCATGACGGCTCCCTTCCTGGAGGGCCCGCCCGCTGAGGGCCGTTGCCGCCCAAACGCACCCCGGAGGGGTGCGAACATCTAGGCGGCCGGCTCGAAGCGGACCCGGGCCACGCCGGAGCAGTCACGCAAGGCGTCAGCGAGTAGCCGTGCGTGACACGCGACGACGACGCGGGCTACTGGTCCCACGAAGACCGACGCACCGAGACCAGCGTCAGACGCGAGTCCTGGTCCTTGCTCGACCAAGCGTTTCGGGGCCCCACTGCTGGAATGCACCAGGAGCGGCCAGCTACGCGTGCCAGACCGGGGTGAGGGCGTCCCGTTAACTGTGTAGGCGGATTATGGTAAGTGTAACAGTTACTCCGTGTGAGTGGCAATCAGTGACTGTCAGTTTGCATTGTCGGGGACGCGGTCACCGAAGTGGATCTTGAACGCGAGGTAGCCGTTCACGTGGTGTCGGTACGTGAGCGAGGATTCCTTCTGTAACTCGGGACGCCCGGTTCGGGGTTCGGGTGACGGTGCTGCGTCAGCCAGGAACCAGTGTGGGGATCGGCCGGGAGTGGAGGCTGGCGTCGATTGCGTCGTGTAGGTACTCGGATGCGGATCGGCCTTGGCGGCGGCAGGTTTCGAGGGTGGAGAGGATCCGTTCGATCCAGCGGTTGCCGCGCTCGGATTGGGTGCCGCCGGAGATCCGGCGCAGGATGACCGGGCCGCGCATCGCGCGCTCCGCGTCGTTGTTGGTCGGGGTGATGCCGGGCACCTCGCTGAACGTCCAGAGCGCGGGGTATTCCTCCAGCAGTCCGGCGCAGAAGCGGGCGGTCTTGGGGTGGCGGCCGCGTGCGCCTTGATCGAGCAGGCCGCGGAACCGCTCGCGCAACGGCGCGAGTTGCTCACGCAGCGCGACCAGCGCCGGGTGCTCGGGATCGTCGGCGCCGGCGAGCGCGGCGGCATGCTCGCGGTGGATCGCGAACACCTGGCCGGCGATGTCGAGCAGCCGAGCGCCGAGCTTGCCGGGCGCGCCCGGACGTTCGGAGAGCTCGGTCAGCTGGCGCACGGCGTGCGCCCAGCACAGCTGCTGTTGCAGAACGTCGAGCCAGTGGTAGCCGACGTAGCGGTCGGAGGTGACGAACCCGCCGAAGTTCTCGCCCAACAGCTTCTTCGCTGCTTGCTGGGTGCGTCGCGGGTCGATCCGGTAGCAGACCAGCGCGGCGGTGGTAGCCGTCCACAGCCAGCACGGATCGGCCTTGCACAGCCACGTCGTCTCATCGGCATGCACGGCCTCGGCGAGCTTGATCGCTTCGTGCAGCTCGCGCCACGGGTCGTGCAGCACGCGGCTGACGCGCCGCAGCATCCCATCGACCGCACCAGTGCTGAGCTCGATTCCGTAGCACTCGCCGAGCAGCTCGACGATCTTCTCGCGCGAGAGCCGGCAGACCCCGGCCAGCACCGCGACATGCGCGTGCAACCGCGGCCCGAACGCGCTCAACGACACGCCCGCCGGCAGCTCCGCCAGCGCCGGCTTGCCGCAATCGGGGCACTCGAGCCGCAGCCGCCGCCACTCGCGCACCTCCGCCACGACCACCGGCAGCTCCCACTGCTGATGGCCGACTGGATCGCCGACGCGTTCCTCGCCGCCGGTGAACCGGTGCCCGCACCCACACCGCCCCGGCACACAGTCAAACGGCCCGGCGGTCAGCTGCTCCGGCTCGGCCGGCGGCCGGCTGGAACCCTCATGACCCGGCTGCCCGCCCTGACTGCGCGCTTCGCGCCGCTCGCGCTCCAGCTGCTTCTTCGCGCGCTCCCGCGCCAACTGACGGCGCTGCTGTCGCGTCAACGGCGAATCCGACGACGGCGCCACCGAACTGTTGCGCGAGGTGCGGTTCACCTGCCGCTCAAGCTCCTCGAACCGCTTCTGCAACCCAGCCACCTCGTCCAACGCATCAAGCAGCCGGACAACCAGCGCCCGTGCAGGCTCCCCACCAGCCACCGCGATCGCTTCCGCCTCGATCCGATCCACGACCGCAGGATTCCATCCATCCAGAAGGAATCCTGCTCACCACCACGACACCACCTGAACGCCTGAGTGAGGGCAACGTTGAGGCGGTAATTTCTTGATGCACGACCACGAGCAGTCAGACAGGCCCGTACTACCTGCGAAGCTGCCGAACAAGCCCGGGGAGCCGGGGGGGAGGCGGTGGAGGGAAGGGGCCTGCCCGAGGGGAACACGGCCAGTGAAACACGTCCCGGACGCAGTGCCGGACTGGGCGTGTCTAGTGATCTGGATCGTGTGCGCCAGGTGGCGCGGCAGGACAGGGACGTGCGGTTCACCGCGCTCCTTCATCACGTGACGGTCGATCGCTTGCGGGAGGCGTATGGGGCGATCCGTCCGGACGCCGCCGCGGGGGTCGACGGGGTTACGTGGCGGGACTACGGGTCAGATCTCGAAGAGAACCTTCGGGATCTGCACGCCCGGGTCCAGCGGGGGGCGTATCGGGCGAGGCCGTCTCGTAGGGTGTTCATACCTAAGGCCGACGGGCGGCTCCGGCCGCTCGGGATCGCGTCGTTGGAGGACAAGGTCCTTCAACGGGCGGTGGTCGAGGTGCTGAACGCCGTTTACGAGCAGGACTTTCTCGGTTTTTCGTACGGGTTTCGGCCGGGGCGCTCGCAGCATGATGCGTTGGATGCGCTCGCGGCTGGGATCACGCGCAAGAAGGTGAGCTACGTGCTCGACGCGGACATCCGCGACTTCTTCACCGGCCTCGACCAGTCGTGGCTTGTGAGGTTTCTCGAGCATCGGATCGCGGACAAGCGGGTCCTGCGGCTGATCCAGAAATGGCTGGTCGCGGGAGTCATTGAGGTCGGGGAGTGGTCGAAGACCGAGGCGGGAACGGCGCAAGGGGCATCGGTGTCGCCGCTGCTTTCAAACGTCTTCTTGCATGTGTGTCCTCATAGGGAAGTGAAGCGATGTAGAAGGTCGTTTTGTGAACTGTGCTGTGCTAGTGATGGAGGTTTGGCCCTCCGGGTTCGCCGTGCAGGCGGGGAGCCCAAACCGCCGTGGTGTCATGCCGGTCAAAAGCCGGTGTGGGAAGCGACCACGGAAACGGCTCGCTGTCAGCGGGTCAGGTATGCGACGAGAAGACGAACGTGGTTGAACCACTGCTGACGCATCGAAAAACAATTGACAGCATCGCAACCGGGGTTGGTGCATATCTCCGGGAGAGCACCTTGCTTTGGGCACGGTGTAGCCAGAGGGCGGCCTGCGTGTCGCTCTGGCGGTGCTCGGTGTTAAGGTGGCGTGAGCTCGTCGTGGGCGCTGGCATGGAAGAGGAGAACCTGTGTCTCGATACCGACGGCCAAGTCGTGGGGCTGGTGGCCCTTTGGCCGCGAGAGGGAGGACCCTGGGCGGCAGAAACCGTCTGGGGCAGAGTACCGCGAGGCGCAGGGGCGGACCGGCTCGTAGTAGCGGTGAAGGTCCTGTAATGGGGCTGGAGCGAAGGGGCCGGGCAGGCCAGCTCACCCAGACGCCAACCCGCTGGTCGGGGAGGAGTTGATGGGGGGAGCAAAGGCGACGGTGAAGTCGTTTGAGATTCGCAAGCGCCTCGTGTTCGAGGCGTGGGAGAAGGTTCGGTCCAAGGGCGGAGCGCCGGGCGTGGACGCCGTAAGCACCACCGTGTTCGAGAGCCGCGAGGGGGATCTCCTCTATAAGCTGTGGAACAGGATGAGCGCGGGTAGTTACATGCCCTCGCCGGTGCGGGCGGTTGAGATACCGAAGGATCATGGGGAGGGGGTCAGGGTGCTCGGGGTGCCGACGGTGGCTGACCGGGTAGCCCAGACCGCAGCGGCGATGCTGCTGGGAGAGAAGCTTGAGCCGATCTTCCACCCCGACAGCTACGGCTATCGTCCTGGGCGTAATGCCCATGACGCACTGGCTGTGGCTCGCCGACGCTGCTGGGCGAAGGGTTGGGTGTTGGATCTTGACATCCGAGCGTTCTTCGACAGCGTGCCGCATGATCTGTTGCTCAAAGCGGTAGCTCATCACACCCAGGAGCGGTGGGTTCTGTTGTACATCGAGCGGTGGCTGAAAGCGCCGATGCAGATGCCCGATGGAACTCTTGTTGCTCGGGAGCGAGGTACCCCGCAAGGGTCGCCAATCTCCCCTCTGCTGGTGAACGCATTCATGCACTACGCGTTCGATATGTGGATGTCTCGGGAGCACCCGGGCATCCCGTTTGAGCGCTACGCGGATGATGTCCTCGTGCACTGTGACACTGAGATGCAAGCCCGACGTTTGTGGGTTGAGATCGCCAAGCGACTCGAGGCCCTTGGTCTTGAGTTGAACCTCGCGAAGACGAAGGTCGTGTTCTGTAAAGACGCGAATCGTCCGGGAGACGCGGAGCACACCAGCTTCGACTTTCTGGGCTACACCTTCCGGGGGCGTGTGGCGCGAGGACCGCGAGGCTGCTTCGTGAGCTTCGCTCCAGCGATCGCGCCCGCGGCACGAAAGGCGCTCAGCCTGACGATCAGGGCGTGGCATCTGCGGCGCCGCAGCACGACGGACCTGTCCAGCCTCGCCATCGAGATAAACGAACAAGTGCGCGGCTGGATCGGCTATTACGGAGCCTTCTACCGCTCCGAGCTGCGCTTCCTCGCCGTGCGCATCGATCAGCATCTCGTTCGATGGGCAAGGCACAAGTTCAAACGACTCAGGTACAGCCCCGCCCGTGCGTGGGCCTGGCTCGCCGCTGTCAAACAGCGGGAGCCCGGACTATTCGTGCACTGGCAGGGTACGCCGCCACCGAAAGGTCGGCCTGCAAGAGCCGTATGACGGGAGACTGTCACGTACGGTTCTGTGAGCGCCGGGGGGTGAGATTCCCCCCGGCTACTCGACTACGTCTTTGATCTGTGGGCCGAGCAGTGGCGGCGGCGTAACGCGCGCGGGGATGTGATTCTCGTGCGGTTCGCCGACGATTATGTAGCGGGCTTTGAGGAAAGCGCCGGACAACCGGCATGAGAGAAGGGAATGAAAGAGTCCTACGTCGAAGATCTAGCGAGTCAGACGACCCCGACCGTGCGTTGGCGACCCGTGAGGGCGCAGCGAAGCGTTGGTATCGGGGTGCGCGCAGGCGGGCTATTGAGCCTCGAAATCAGCGGTCCGGGGTGCCGACGCGGTCTCAAACGTCGGAAGGCAACACCGGTGGTGGCGTTATCGCGAGTCGCCATTGGGCCCCGCGGGGTCGGAGAACCCAGCATGCGCGTGATCTCTCCATGCTGAGAACCGGGAGGTCTCACGGTCACCTGCCCGTGGTGATGGAATGGGCGGGTCGTGCGGGGAAGGTCAAGGCCGTAATCCCGTGATGCACGATCGTGAGAAGTCGGACGGTCCCGTAGTACCTGCGAAACCGGCGAACAACGCCCAGGGCGGGGTGGCGGAGTCGGTGGAGGGAAGGGGATCGGCCAAGGGGAATGCGGCTGGCGAAACGCGTCCCGGACCCGGTGCCGGGCAGGGCGCGCTCAGTGAGCTTGGTCGCGTGCGCCGAGTGGCAGCAACGGATAAGGAGGCGCGGTTCACGGCGCTCCTGCATCATGTCGACGTCGATCGCTTGCGGGCGGCGTACTTCGCGCTTCGGCCGAAGGCCGCACCGGGGGTGGATGGCGTGACGTGGCACGAGTACGGGCAGAACCTGGAGGAAAACCTCGAGGACCTGCACGCGCGCGTGCATCGCGGGGGCTACCGGGCGAAGCCGTCTCGGAGAGTGTTCATCCCGAAGCCCGACGGGCGGCTGCGGCCGCTCGGGGTCGCCAGCTTGGAGGACAAGATCCTGCAGCGGGCGGTGGTGGAGGTGCTGAACGCGATCTACGAGCAGGATTTCGTCGGTTTCTCGTATGGGTTCCGGCCGGGGCGCAAGCCGCACGATGCGCTTGACGCGCTCGCGTACGGGATCAATCGAAAGCGCGTGAACTGGGTGCTCGACGCGGATTTCCGCGACTACTTCTCAAGCCTCGACCATCGGTGGCTTGAGCGGTTCTTGGAGCATCGGATCGCGGACCGGAGGGTCCTGCGGCTGATCCAGAAATGGTTGGCCGCGGGGGTCATCGAGGAGGGGACGTGGACGGCGTTCGAGGACGGCGTGCCGCAAGGGGCTTCAGCTTCACCGCTGCTTGCGAACGTCTACTTGCACTACGTCTTCGACCTCTGGGCGCATCAGTGGAGGACTCGGCACGCGCATGGTGATGTGGTGATCGTGCGGTTTGCCGATGACTTCGTGGTGGGTTTCGAGCACCGGGATGACGCGGAGCGGTTCTGGGCTGATCTGCGCGAACGACTCGCGCAGTTCTCCCTGGAGCTGAACGCCGAGAAGACGCGGCTGATCGAGTTCGGACGGTGCGCCGCCCGGAATCGAGAGGCGTGCGGACTCGGTAGGCCTGAGACGTTCCAGTTTCTCGGCTTCACGCACGTGTGCGCGAAGACCAAGAAGGGGCGGTTCAAGCTGAAGCGGATTACCGACTCCAAACGGGTGCGCGCGAAGCTGCGGGCCAAACGGCTCGAAATGAGGCGACGCATGCATCAGCCCATCCCCGAACAGGGGCGCTGGCTAGCCAGTGTCCTGCAAGGGCACTACCAGTACTACGCGGTGGTGTGTCACGAACGCTGAAGGAGGATCCATGTAGGTACTCTAGAAAGCGGTGCTGTGCAAGAGATGGAGGCTTTCGGCCCTCCGGCGTCGGCCCTGCGGGGGTAGGCGCCAAACCGCCTTGGAGCTGCGTTAGCTAAAGACTGTCGTGGTGAGCGTCCAGGGAAAAGGCTGGGCTTGACCCGGTCAGGTGGGGACCAGGAAGACGTTCCAGAAGCGCCTGGTTCGGGCGGATGCTCGGGTCGGGTGTCGTCGTTGAGGCGTCGAAATAGTAGACAGACGGCATCGAAACCGGGGAGCCACTGCATCCTCGGGATGAGCTTGGCGGGTGCCCGCGTTCCTGGCCAGGCGGTGTCCGGCGTAGAGGCGGCGTGATCCTGGTCTGCGGCTCTTGCACGGAACGTGAGAAGGCGAGCGTCGATATGACGATCGGGGTCGCAGGCCCTAAAGGTCGCTGGAGGGAGCGTGCCGAGGCAGAAACCGTAGGCACTGAGTACCGATGCGGCGCTCGCTGGCGGACCGGCTCGTATTAGCTGTGAAGTCCCTGCTTGCTGGGGTGGGGGTGGAGCGAAGGGGCCGGCTCACCAGGAATGTTGTTTCGATCAACCGGGGCCCTTGGGTCCTGGGAGGAAGCGAGAAGACATGCCAAAGCCCGAAGACAAGCCGTTCCTGATTCCCAAGCTGATGGTGTGGGAGGCGTGGCGGCAGGTCAAGGCGAACAAGGGCGCCCCCGGTGTGGATGGGCAGGACCTGGACGAGTTCGAAGCCGATCTGAAGGACAACCTGTACAAGATCTGGAACAGGATGAGCTCTGGTTCTTACTTTCCACCTCCGGTCAGGGCGGTCGAGGTCCCAAAGCCGCATGGCGGCGGGGTCCGTTTGCTAGGTGTGCCGACTATTGCAGACAGGGTCGCGCAGACGGTCGTGGCCATGCGTTTGGGGGAGAGGGCGGAACCGCGGTTTCACCCTGACTCCTATGGCTATCGGCCGGGACGCTCGCAGTTGGATGCGGTGGAGGTATGCCGGGCGCGGTGCTGGAAGCACGACTGGGCGATCGATCTCGACGTCCAGAAGTTCTTCGACGAAGTGCCGTGGGACCTCATCGTCAAGGCGGTGCAGGCGGTCACCGACTGCCGCTGGGTGCTGTTGTATGTGAAGCGGTGGCTGGCTGCCCCGCTTCAGTACCCGGACGGCATCCTTGTCGAGCGGGGCAAGGGAACTCCGCAAGGGTCGGCGGTCTCGCCGATCCTGGTGAATCTGTTCATGCACCACGCGTTCGATACATGGATGGCCCGGAATCATCCGGATTGTCCCTTTGAGCGCTATGCCGATGATGTTGTCGTGCATTGCAAGAGCAGGCGGCAAGCTGAGGTCGTGCTTGCCGGGATCGCTACGCGGATGGAACATGTGGGCCTACGGCTTCACCCCGACAAGACGCACGTCGTCTATTGCAAGGACAGCAACCGTCGGGGAAAGCACGAGCACACCAGTTTCACCTTCCTCGGGTTCGCCTTCCGGCCACGGGAGGCGCGCAACAAGCGCGGCGTGAGTTTCACCTCGTTCTTGCCTGCGATCAGTCCCGAGGCGCTCAAAGCCAAAGGCGACCGGCTCCGCGAGTTGCGGATTCACCGGCGCACCGACCTGACGCTGGACGACCTGGTGCGATGGCTGAACCCCATCGTCGCTGGGTGGATGCACTACTACGGCCGGTACTACCGGACGGAGATGTATCCCATCCTACGGCGCGTCAACACTTGCCTGATGCGCTGGGCTGGGAAGAAGTATCGACGGTTGCGGACCTACAAGCGGTTCAAGCGGTGGTGGACCGGGCTACTCGGAAGAGAGCCCCGTCTGTTCGCCCAATGGCAGTGGGTTCGCTCGGTCTGACTGGCTGGTGAGAAGAGCCCGGTGACGCGAGAGTGTCACGCCGGGATCTGTGGGAGCCGGGGGCTGCGATGCCCCCGGCCACCCGACCCCGACAACAGCAAGGCGCTCTCCGCCTTCCGCGACCAGATCACCCGGAACTGGCTGTTGACGCTTCGGCGTCGCAGCCAGCACGACCGGCTTACCTGGGAGCGGATGAGGCGCCTGGCTGACCGATGGCTACCCCTGCCCCAGATCCTGCATCCCTGGCCCGAGCAGCGCTTCGCCGCTACCACCCAAGGCAGGAGCCCAGTGCGGTAGTCCCGCACGCTGGGATCTGCGCGGGGGGCAGCCCGAGGCCGGTGTGGACGAAGGTCCCGACCCGACCGAAGGGCTGTCCCTACCGCGACCATCGTGATGACGCCGAGCGGTTCCTTGCCGATCTTCGCGAGCGGTTCGCGAAGTTCGCGTTGGAGCTGCATCCGGAGAAGACACGCGGCTGATCGAGTTCGGACGGTTCGCCGCCGAGCGACGAGTGGCGCGTGGGCTTCGGAAGCCTGACACCTTCGAGTTCCTGGGCTTCACGTACATCTGCGCGAAGGGCAGGGGCGGACGGTTCATGGTGAAGCGGATCACGAGCAAGAAGAAGATGCGGTCCAAGCTGCACGCGGTCAAGGCCGAGATGGCTACGAATGCACCACCCGATTCCCGAGCAAGGCGAGGGTGTCAGTTCTTCCGTGTAAGCTGACTATTTGATAGTAACAGTTACTCCTGGTGTGTCAAGTAGTGACAGTCAGGTTTCAGTTGTCGGGGATGCGGTCACCGAACTCGATTTTGAATGCGGCCAAGGCGGCTGGCCAGTTGAACACGCGCTTCCATTTGGTCTCGGCTTTGGTGATCGCGAGGTCGATCAGCTTGCGGGCGGCGTCCTCGGTCGGGAAGTGCCCGCGCGTCTTGATGATCTTCCGTAGCTGGCGGTGTAGGGCTTCGATCGAGTTGGTGGTGTAGATCACGCGGCGGACGTCGGCGGGGTAGGCCAGGAACGGGGTGATCTGCTCCCAGTGCTCGAGCCAGCTGGCTGAGATCATCGGGTAGCGGTGATCCCATTTCTCGGCGAACGTTGTGAGCTCGTCTGCGGCGTGCTCGGCGTCGACGGCGGTGTAGATCTTGCGCAGGTCGCCGGCGAGCGGTTTGCGGTCCTTGTAGGACACGAAGCGCAGGCTGGAGCGGACCTGATGCACCAGGCAGGTCTGGACGGTCGCGTGCGGGAAGGTCGCCTCGATCGCCTCCGGGAAGCCGGTCAGCCCGTCGACGCAGACGAACAGGATGTCGGCGACGCCGCGGGTCTTCAGATCGGTGAGAACGTGCAGCCAGAACTTCGCGCCTTCGGTCTGCCCGAACCACAGGCCGAGCACGTCACGCTCGCCGTCGAGGTTGACGCCCAGCGCCACGTAGCACGCCTGGTTTCGGACCGTATGCCCGTCGCGGATCTTCACGATCAGCGCGTCGAGGTAGACGATCGGGTAGACGCGCTCCAGCGGCCGGTTCTGCCACGCCTTCGCGTCGGCTGAGCACCGTGTCGGTGATCTTCGAGATCAGATCCGGCGAGACCTCGGTGCCGTAGATCTCCGCGAGGTGTCCCTGGATCTCACGGACCGTCAGACCGCGGGCGTAGAGGCTGATCACGCGATCGTCGAACCCAACCCACCGGGTCTGACGTTTCTTGACGATCTGCGGCTCAAACGTGCCCTTGCGATCCCGCGGGGAGCGGATCCGCAGCGGTCCGTGATCGGTCAGGATCGTCTTTGACGGCTTGCCGTTGCGCGCGTTCCCCACGCCACCGGGCGGCGCCTGATCGGGCTCATAGCCGAGATGCTCGCTCAGCTCCGCCTCCAACGCCCGGTTCAACAGCCGGCGCGTCAACTGCCCCAGCAGCCCGTCTGGGCCCGCGATCTCCTGCGCCGTGCTCGCGCCCGCCAGCAACGCATCAAGGACCTCGTCAGAGATCTCAAGCGGCTGCTCATCGACCCCCGGCCCACCCGGCAGTCCGGGCAACACCTCTCGCCGCTCGACGGTTTCGGATCGCTCGGGTAGCCGGGGCGGT
>CAWIII010000040.1:0-186055 GCA_963836065.1 uncultured Solirubrobacterales bacterium | reverse complement strand
CACGCCCGTGCCGGGCCTATTGGCCACGATCGTCGGCGTCCCACGCACTGGCCGTTCCTCGGCCACGATCGTCGGCGTCCCCCTGTCGGAGATCAACGCCGACTATCCGCGCTACCTGCGCGAGCTCGAGGACGGCCGGGCGATCCTCGTGTATTCCGATGACCGCAACGCGCTGCTCGGGGTGCTGACGCGAGATCCCGAGCTGTTCGGGGATGCACGGCTCGCGCAGCAGATCGAAGCCGGACACATGCCACCGCTCGAGCAACTGCTCGAGGGTGGCAGCGCCTGACCCCTCGCGCAGCTGATCGACGCAGCCGACGGCTGGCCGCCGGGGCGCCGACCTGCGGCCGATCGTGATCCTGACGGTCGGCGACGCCCGCCGCGGACTCCAGGCCGACCGTCCACGAGCCCGCTGGACCCGCCTGAAGCAATCAGAGGACGGGCGTACGATCGGGGGATGGACGACGGCCTGCCCCATCCGACCGACGCGCTCACGCTCACCGAGATCGCCCGCGATCTCGAGCGCGTGAGCGGGGTACTCGAGCAGGGCGGCGCGATGCTCGTGCTCAGCGACGATCAGGAACGCGAACTCGGCGTGCTCTCACGTCAGGAGCCGCTGCTCGGAGAGGCGCGACTGGCGGCGAATCGACGCCAGCAACATCCCGCCGATCGCCGAGCTGCTGGCGATGGACGACCGCGGCGAGCTCCCGTAGCCCTACCGTAGCCCGCCCGGCCTAACAGTCCCACCACATCACGGCCGTCCATCCCTGTCGCGAGTGGTGTGGCGGCCGTTTGTCGTTCCCGGACCCGTACGCGGGCCCGAGTCCACCCATGTTCATGTCCAGTGAAGAAGGAGAACCCCCCAATGCTCAACCCCATCACCACGATCACCAGCACCTCGCCCGTGCGCGAGCCGGTCGCGAACCCGCTCACGGCGTTCGGAGAGGACCGCACGCCGGCGGGATTGTTCACCGTGCCGGTCGACGTCGCGCTGCTGGAGGAGCTGCAGCTCGACGAGTTCGGTCGGCGCTTGGGGTGGCTGCCCGCCGACTGCCTGCTCTAGCCCACCACCAGCCCCGCTCGAACCTGGCCGTGCTCGGCGGCCATCCAACCCACCCAACGGAGGTTCACGGATGCACACGAGGCTCAACGCTGCGCGCACGCGACCGCAGCTCGCCCGCCACGAACGCCAACGACTCGCTCGCAGCGAGGCGTTCTCACGGCGGACGCCCACAACCACGCACAAGGTCGCGGCGATCACCTTCGACCCACGCGAGGTCGAGCTGATCAACCGGCTCGTGCGCCACGACCGCACCGCCGTCTCAAGCGCGCTGCCGGCGCTCGCGGGAATCGGCGCCAGCGAGACGAGACGACGCTCCATGCTCGTCCGGATCAGCGAGGCCGCCTGCTGGGCGCAGGCCGAGGGCGCGATCAGTGCCGAGCGCAGGCAGGCCTAGCGGCCGCAGCCGGCGCGGCTGACTTTGGCGGAGGTGCTGTCTCGGTGCACGCGAGCGGCTCAGCCGATTGGCAGCGCGAACGCAATTTTGACGGTCGTGTCACGCGCTCTTACGCCGTACCAGGCGTCGATCACGGACCCATCCTCGGCGAGTAGGAAGGCGGAGCGCACGATGCGACCCCTTCCTTGCGGATCTTCCTTCCACACGCCGTAGGTCCTTGCCACAGCCCGCTCGGCGTCACTGAGGAGCGGAAAGCCGAGGTCGTGACGGTCGCGGAAGCGCTTCTGCACCTCGGGCGGATCCGGGCTGACCCCGACGACCGAAACGACGCCGAGATCCGCGAGCTCCCCGCGTGAGTCGCGCAGCGTCTCCGCTTGCAGCGTGCAGTCGGGCGTCTCCGCCTCAGGATAGAAATAGAGCAGCAGCTTGTGACCGCGAAAGTCCGCGAGCGACACCGGCCGCCCCTCCTCGTCGGGAAGTGAGAAATCAGGCGCCGCCTGTCCGCGCCGCAGTCGACCTGCTCGTTCGCTCACGCGACGTCAACCTTACCGCCAGGGGCTGTTCAGGCGGCCCGGCGTCGGTAGCTGACCAGCTCCAGCTGTGGGAGTCGTGGTGGGCACACCGCGATGCGATCGACTGGTCGCCCGATCGTGTGCCCGCGGCCCGGGAGATCCTCGATGCGGGACTGCTGCGGGAAATCGAGGTCGCGGTCGCCAAGGATCCCGAGGTGCTGACCCTCGGCGACCGCCGGCCGAACTGGATCAGAGAGGTCACGCCGGACGGCGTGTGGGTCGAGACGGAGCGCTCCCGCGTGGCTGGGCGCCCTCCCCAGCTCGTCGAGGCGTGGATGATCCAGCCCGCGTGGGACTACCTCCAGGCCCGCGGTGTCCTCACCAACCGGTTTCTGCTCAGCACCGACGGCCTCAACGTCAAGCGCTCGAGCTTCGTCTGCGCACTGCCGGCACAACTGCCGGAGGTGAGCGTCGAGTCGACGCGGCCGATCACGTTGCGGCTTCGGCCAGCCACGCTGCGTATCGGCTGACCGACGGTGTAGTGGCTCTGCGGTATTTCGTCAGGATCCCGATCAGGAGTCCGTGCTCGGCCCCGAGATCCGTCACGAGCTTTCGAGAGCCCCGCTTTCATTTCGCGAGTGGAACTCCGGGTGGGCGGCAGCGGCAGCGGTCACACGGGAGATGAGGCGTTCATAGCGTGGTCGAGCAACTGGCCTGGCCGACTCGTGCGATGATCCGCCGGCCCGGGGTGTAGCCGCCTGATTTGAAGTACAAGTCGGCGTACCCCGAGGCGTCGGTGTGCCAGCCGTCGGTGTGCCCCTCGGCGTCGGTGACCGTCACCGTCTGGTCGGTGGTTGGAGTGGACGTACACGTCGTAGTCGTTGTAAGCCGAGCTGTAGGACGCCGAGACCGTGCACTCGGCGCCCTGGGCGGGCGCCGACGGGACGGGCGGACCGCTCGGCGCGGGTGACGAGGGTTGGGCGAGCCGCACCCAGTTCGTGACGATCTCGCGCTGCGCCTCGACGAGGGTGATCTGCCCGTCGCACACCTTCTGGCGCAGCTCGTTCTCGACCGTGTCCTTGGGGTTCGGCGATGCGCCTGACTCGGGCCAGAGGTTGCGGGGGTCGTTCGTCGCGCCGCCGAGCTCGAGCGGCACGAAGTGGTCGTACTCGTAGTCCCCGGGCGAGCCGGTGTCGCCGTAGGCGGCCATGCTCGCGGCCTTCTCCTGCTCGGTGACGCTCTCCGGCGGACGCACGGTTGTGGTCCAGCCCTCGACGCAGATCGTCCGGTCGATCGTCGCCTGGGTGACGGCGGGGTTGAGCGTGCCGGGCGTGCAGGTCCGGTCCGGGCGGGAGTAGAGGCCGGTGCCGATCGCGTGGCAGGAGCCCGGGGCGGGCTGGGGCTGCACGACGTCGTTGCTCGCCGTCGAGTACGCGAGGGAACCCGAGCGAGGGTTGGTCGGCGCCGCTGGGTGACGACGATGCGGCGGGCGCCGACGGTGAGGCGGCCGTTTCACCCGCCGGGTCTGGGCGGTGGTGCCCACCGTCGCCGACGGCGAGGTTGACTGCACCCCGCCCGAGGCCGTCGTGGTGGCGTCGGCCGCGCACCCCGAGGCGGCGAGTGTCGCGGCCAGCAGCGCCGCAGCCACGGTCCACCGGGTACGGGCGCGTATCGTCTGCGAGCTGCCGCCAGGCGGAGACGTCCGAGTAGTCGCGCAAGTCGAGGCCAGCATCCAACAGCGCGGCCTTCAGATCCGCCGACGAACCGCCCGCCGGCCGGCGAGCGTCAAAGGCTCGAACAGCGGCAGCGAGGAGAGGATCGGCACGATGCCGGAGGAGGCGCGACCGGTGTAGCGCTCGTTGATCTGCTCTCGCGTCACCACGCCGGACAGGATGCGCTCGATCGCTCAGCGGAAGATCTCGATGTCGATCCGCTGAACCCGGCCTTTCGAGGTGCGGCGCGTGATGCCCGCGCCGTCGACGACCAGGATCTCGTTCGTCTCGCCGTTCGGACGGGTCAGCGTCGTGCCGAGGAGAGGCTCGACCTGCTCGCGCCGGACGCGACCGAACGTCCACCCCGCCGCCTCGGTCGGCGTTGTCCGAGCATCGCCGGCCGGCACGTGCATGAGCTGCACCCCGAGCTTCCCGGCGACGCGCCGTGCGCCCGACAGCACCTCGGCGTCCGTAGCGATCATCGACTCGGAGCAGTCCGCGTACGCCGCGGCGCCGTAGACCGTCATCACGAGCTCGCCGTTGATCTTGCGGTTCGCCCCGGCCCAGGTCTTTGCCTGCACACCGAGCCGCCGTCCGTCGCGCTCGCAGCACGTCGATCCCGAAGTCGCGGACCGAGGGGGTGACGACGGTGCTCCAGCCGTCGGCTGCCAGGCGGTCGGCCACATGCTGCCGGTACTCGTCGGGCGTCATGAGAGCGATCCTCGCACCGGAGCGTCCAGCGTCGACTAACTGAGCAGCTGGAGAAGGCGGTCACGGTGCTGCCTGTAGGCGCCGCGGCCGTTGTCGGTCAGCGCCTCGACCCGGATCAGCGGCGGATGCCCCATCGCCGGCGTGGCAAGGTCTCGCAGCGCGTCGTAGTAGGCGCGCTGTCGCTGGCGACCGCGAGGGCCGAAGCCCCTGGCGTCCTTGTGGGCATACGCCCGATCGCCCTGGCTCCGCCACCGTCGGCAGAGCGCCTTGTACTCCTCGAGGTCCAACCCCAGCTCGAACTCGGCGGGGTACAGCTCGAGGCTCTGCAGGCGCGCGGTCGTGAAGTGCTGGACCTCGTCGACCTCGAGCAGCGTGCCGGTCGGTTCGTGCAGGAAGTCGCCGGTCAGCTTAACGCTCCGCCCGACGGCGAGCACGTCGGGGTCGCCGCCGAGCTCCTCGCAGATGCTGGCGAGCGCGGCTCGAGCCGCGGACTCGGGAAGCGCGGTGTGCCCCTGCTCGCAGAGCCACGGGAACCATTGGCCGGTGAGCGTGATCCCGTCCTCGGCCGCTGCGGCGGCGAATGCCTTCTCGCAGTCACGACGAGCCATCGATCGCCTTCTCGGTATCGCTGAGAGTCGAAGTCGTCATACGCACCAAGTCGGCGATCATCGCAGGATCCTGACGCGCTGAGGCCTCGTCAATCGGTCAGCCCGAGCGACGTCGGATCGCAGTGCTGCCAGCGCAAGCTCCGCAGCCCGAACCCGATGTTTGCCACCGCCCACCCGTGTTGAGCTCAGTGGAGTCGGGCGAACACACCTTGATGTAGTCGACCGTCTGGCGCTCGCCGCCGCCGAACCCCGGCCGAGCGTGAAGCAGCTCACCGGTGAAGCCTGATGCCGCCCGGGTCTGACACGCCGCCGTCGGTGTTCAGAACGTAGCCCCGCGGGCGCTGGCGGACCCAGTCGCGGAACGGCTCTGCTCGTCCTCGCCGGAGACCCTGCGGACGGACACGTCCTGAACCAGGAGCGACCCCACACCCGCCTGACCCACGCGCCTCGGCGCGATCACCGCCCAGTCCTACAGCCAACACTGAGAGGAAGGAACACAGATGAAGCAAACACCGCTTCGGCGGCGCGCCCAGCTGCGCGCCCGCACACCCCTGCGCAGGACCGTGCCGCTCGCAAGGACGGCATCCCTCACGGCAACCGAGAGCCAGCGGCTCGCCGTGGCCGGCCGGCCGTGCATCGTCTGCGGGTCCGAGCACGGAGTGGATCCAGCGCACCTCATTCCCCGGCCCCTCGGCGGCTGCGACGACCCGCTCTGGGTCGTGCCTCTATGCCGCAGACCTTGCCACCGCGCCTACGACTCCGGCGAGCTCGACCTGCTGCCCCACCTCAAGCCCGCCTGGCGGGCGCCGCTCGCGCACGCGGTCGGGCACGTCGGGCTGATCGCCGCGCTGCGGCGGATCAGCGGCACGCGCGACGCAGAGCCCGAACAAGGTCGGCGCGGCGAGTGGTGAGCGATGGCAGATTCACGGCCTCGACCGGCGGTACGCTTGCGGTCATGCCGACGCTCGTGCGCGATCCGCAGCCGTCCGAGTTCGAGGCGCTGCTCGAGCGGCGCCGCCGACTCGGCCAGGACCTGTTCGATGAGGTGTGGGAGGGTGTGCTGCACATGAACCCGGCACCGTCCGGCAGGCACGGCGACCTGGAGAGCCAGCTGCACGTGCTGCTCTCGCCCCTCGCTAAGCGTGGCGGGCTGAGGATGCGCGGCCAGTTCAACCTCGGGCAGGACAGCGACTACCGTGTGCCCGACGGCGGCCTGCAGCACGACGCCAGCGACCTCGTCTACTACCCGACCGCTGCGCTCGTGATCGAGATCGTCTCCCCGGGCGACGAGTCCTGGGAGAAGCTGACGTTCTACGCCGCGCACGGCGTGCAGGAGCTGCTGATCGTCGAGCCGGAGCAGCGCACGGTCAGCTGGCTGGCGCTCGAAACCGGCACCTACCAGCACGTAAAGCGAAGCCGCCTGATCGACCTCGGCGCCGACGAGCTGGCGCAACAGATCGACTGGCCGTAGCGCCGGGCGATCAGGGGATGAGCGCTACCGGCGGTTGAAGCTGGTGGCTGAGTAGCGTCTCGAACGGTGGTCAGCAGTGTGGGCACTCCCGCGGGCAGCGATCGGCCCTGTGGACCCCGGCGGCACCGACCGAGACGGCACCGTCGGGCAGCGGGCTCGGCAGCTGGTCGCAGCCGCCGCGGTGAGCTACGCCGTCCGCGAGCACGGCGTCGACGTCGAACCTGAAGCCGAGCGGCAACATGCCCGCACGGTAGCGCCGCCCGCCAGGCGTGAACAGGCACTACCCGAGGCGCTACGTCGCCGGCGAGGAGGGCGCGGCAGGGGCAAGCCGGTAGCCGCGCTCGGCCTTCTGCACCTCGCCGCTGTTGGCGAGCCTGGACAGCGTCGTCGACACCGTGCCGGGCGCGAGGCCGGTCTTGTTGGCGACCTGGCCGGCGGTCATCGCCTCGCCGCCGGCGAGCGCGGCGAGCACGGCGGCCTTGGTCGCGCCGAGCGCCGTCCGACGAGCGGAACGAGCGGCTGAAGCGCTGGTTCGACGGGTCGGTTCGCTGGTCGTCGCGGGAGCCGCAAGCTCGGGCGTTGCCGCCCCGGCACCCTTGCTCGCCGCAGCGTTGCGCGCGGGAGGCTTGCCGGCCGGCGCCGTCGGCGAGCGCGGGTCGAGCGCAGCGAGTGCTTTGCGCAGCCGGTCGGCCTCGCTGAGAAGTTGGTCAAGGCGCTGCTGGATCTGTTCACGCAGCCGGTCGATCACCTAGGGCACATCCTCGCAGTTGGGGAACGCCGGCGATCGTACACGTCCCAGCTTGAGGCCAGGGTCCGCCGTCGGTTTGTCGCAAGCGGCATTGATCTCACGCGATCAACGTGTCCCGCTCTCTCGCGCGGTGGCGAGACCGCTCGGTGAGTCTGCGCGAAAGCGACCTCTTCACCCCTGAAAGCGCCCGCCGCTTGAGAACGCATCGTCGCTTCCGAGAAACCGAACACGCACCGGACCCATGGCGGTGGATTTAGTCGCGCCAGGGATACGATTCACGTATGTGCAGCTATCAGGAATGGGAGCGGCTCGCGCGCCGGGTCAATCGGGCGGTCGATCAGGGCCAGCTGCGGGAGTTCGTGGCGGACGCGGCCGCCTGCGTCGAGTCGCTGGTAGACGAGCTCAGGAGCCGGGTATGTGCGCCGGAGGACGCGGACGGGGTTCGCCGACGCCGGCGATCCCGGAGCGAGTGGGTCGCCTAGCCACAGCCGGTGATGGTCGCCTGACCCGCGGGCGGTCGACAAGCGTCCGCGGCCGGTGGCATCCCGAGCGTTGAACTACTCCCAGAGCGAGCGCCAGAAGTCCGCGCGCCCGAGTCCGCGACCCGCTGCGAGGTGAAGCTGGTCGACGTGACATCACGGCAGTGCTTACGCACCGCCGGCTCGTACGACGATCGGCGACTGCTCGGCCGCCGTGAATGGGTCAACTGTCTAGGACCTCGCGCAGCACGGCGTCACGCACCGGCCTGTCGGGCAGACCGTGAATCGAGGCGATCACCGACACCTGCGCCGGATAGAACGCGAGCTTACCGCCTCGCCGCAGAGGGAGCTCCGCGAGGCGCCTTCGAGCCTCTCGACACGCTCGCGGCGAAGCCCCCGCCCGATCGATCCAGCCCCGGAGAGTGAGCCATCGGGCTGCCGGCGCGAGACAAGGATCGCCTCGACGTGCCCCTCCCGGGTCCGGCGAATGCCGGTCACCGCGAGCCGCTCCTCCCGGCGGAGCTTGTGCTTGCGCCGCGCGGTACTGCGGCGCCCGGGGATGTACGTCGAATCAAGTCGCTTCGCGATAACACCTTCCAGGCCGAGCTCCGCGACACGCACGACGAAATCCTTGGCCCGGTTGACCACCACGCTCGCCGGCGTGCGCCAGGCCGGCCCGTCGAGCGCCAGCTCCTCGAGCAGCGCACGGCGCTCCCGGTACGGAAGCGCGCGGGTGGAGCAGCCATCGAAATGGAGAACGTCGAAGACCTGAAGGATCACTGGATCGGGGTTTCGAGGACGACCGCTGAGGCGGCGGCGAAGGCGGGCGAAGTCCGGCCGACCGTCGCTGCGCAAGCACACCAACTCACCGTCGAGCGTCACCCGATGCTTGCCAAGCACACCGGCGATCGCCGCCAGCTCAGGGAACTCCGCCGAGCATTCGCGTCCCGTCCGCGTGCGCAGCGAGACCGTACGGCGGTCGTAGCGAAGCTGACCACGACAGCCGTCCCACTTGAGCTCAAGCGTCCATGTCTCGCCGCCGCCTACCGCGCCCGAGGTGAGCAGCATCGGCGCCACGAACGTCGGCTGCTGCTCGCGGTAGCGCACGGCCAACCAGCCTAGCCGGCCTGCGAAACGGCGGGCCGACGGCGGAGCGCGCGATCTGCGCACCGCCGCATAGCAATTTCACAAACACAAGAACGGCCGCCCCGAGCCAACGGGACGGCCGCCAAACCAATGCCCTCACTACATCTCTTCGCGGAGTCGCGCGAGGCCCGGACCCACAGGAGGGTACCTCATGCAAACCCTGTCAACCCGCGTCTTGTCGGCGCTCGCGTTCGATCGCGGCGAGGAGTACGACCCCGCGCAGCCGATCTGCCCGAGCCTGCTCGAGGACCTCGAGCCTGCTCGAGCACGCCGCCCCGGTGATCGGCGAGCACGGACCGTGCGAGCGCGCCCGCCGACGCGCCCGCGAACGCCGGCAGCGGAATCCGATCCCGCGTGGTTCTCAGCCGAGGACCTGATCACCGCGCCGTGGGAGACCGCCGGTGAGCGGTTCGTCTGACCCGTCCATCTGCTTGCTCGGGCGCCGCGTGTCGCTGCGCCCGAGCCGATGCCATCGATCGAGGAGGAAATGTGAGCAAGCACCCAGACGTGTTCTTTACCGAGCCCGGCGAATTCGTCGACGAGATGGTTCGCGACCAGACGCGCGGGCTTGTCGAGCGCGGGATCGTGCGCGTGACGAAGGTCGGCCGGCCGGCGATGAACGGCACGATCAAGCGGGTGACCGTTGAGACCGCGGCGGTCATCGACGGGCGGGTCGTCAGGCTTCGATACCCAGTCGGTGAGCTGTCGGGGCTCGGCGGCGACGAGCAGGGGCAAACGCGCGCGAGCGAGGTCGTGCGCGCGTTGGAGAGCGCCCTGCTCGACGGCGGGCTCGAACTCCGAGCCGGGGTCTACGGCGAGGACTGATGCCGGCGACCGCAGAACCCCGGTCGCCGATTTGCCGCCAAGCCTGACGCGACTCCCAGAAAGGAAAGATGCGTGATGCCCAACCCGACCCCCGACACGCCGGATCGGCCGGTGCTGGTCGAGGACTTCTATCGCGAGCTGGCGGCCGACCGCGCCACCCAGGCCCGCAGAGCGCTGGCGGCGGCACCGCTCGAGCGAGCGTTCTCGCAGAGCGCGGCCGCGTTTGAGGACGCGGCCGCCGCGCTCGAGCACGCCGCGGGCTGTCACCCGCAGACCGGTGAGCCGGCCGGGCAGCTCACCGAGCAGGTCCAGGCGCTGCTGTGCATCGCCGCCCGTTTCGAGCAGACGGCCGACCTGGCGCGCGACCTCGCGCGCCGCACGAAGCGTCTGTAACCGCATCCCCTCGGCCGCCCGGCGAATCGCCGCTGCGGCCACCAACACGAACGAAGGAGGCCCTGATGATGGAGCCCACTTACACGATCCTGCTCGCCGAGGAGGACCCGCACGCGCGGTCCTTCCTGGCCGAGAACCTGACCGCCGACGGCTACGACGTGCTCGAAGCCGACAGCCAGGCCAAGGCGCTGGCGTTGCTGCCAGCCAGCCAGCCGCAGCTGGTGGTCGCCGATGTCAACGGCGAGACGCTGTCGCTCGTGGACGCGGTCCGCGAGGCGGACGGGCTCGCGAGCCGGATCGACCCCGACACGCCGCTGCTGGCGCTGACCGCGCGTGCGGATCAGCTCGCGCGCGTGCGCTACCTCGAGCGCGGCTGCGACGACGTGCTCGGCAAGCCCTACAGCTACCCGGAGCTGCGCGCCCGCGTGCGAGCGCTTCTACGCCGCGCCGACTCCGCCGCCGGTCGCCGTGTGGTGCGCGTCGGCCAGCTCGAGATCGACCTCGGCGCCCGCGAGGTGCTCGTCAACGAGCGCCGCGTGGAGCTGACCGCGAAGGAGTTCGAGCTGCTGCGATGCCTGGCCTCCGAGCCCGCGCGCGTGTTCACCCGACAGGAGCTGCTACGCGACGTGTGGGGCTACCGAACGCCCAGCAGGACGGTCGACAGCCATGTTATCTCCAGGCCGATTCCGGGCGTTGGCTGTGTTGGTTGTGGGTTCTGTCCGGGCCGTAGGCGACGCTTTATCTCTAGCGGTGTGGATAGCGCCCTCGCCGCGGTGCTGAGCCCGGAGGGCGAAGCGCCGTGGCGTGGGCGCTGCGCGCCCGCTCGGACACCCCTCTCGTCACGATCGGTTCAGCCTTGGCTCCCTCACACATCGCGCATCGGGTCGCCCTGCCGGATGGGCGGGAGGCGTGGACGGTGCTCGGCGTGGATGGCAGCGAGGTCGGGCCGGTGTCGGGGTTCTTGCGGTATCTGCATCGGATCGAGCGCTCGCCGAACACGGTGCGCGCGTACGCCCATGACCTGAAGCTGTTCTGGGACTTCCTCGCGGGCAGGGGGCTGGCGTGGGATGCGGTGCGGGTCGCGGATCTGGGCGAATTCGCGGCGTGGTTGCGCCGCCCGGCGGACAACGTGGTGCCGCTTCCGGGCGTCAGGCCGGCGCGGTCATCGAGCACGACCAATCGTGCGCTGTCGGCGGTGATGGGCTTCTATGAGTTTCACGCTCGCCATGGTGTGCCGGTCGCGGCGGTGCTGGTCGAGCACGGTCGTCGCGGCCGGGGGTCCTATCGGCCGTTCCTGTACGGGCTCACGAAGGGGCCCTCCCGCGCGAGGGTTGGTCGCTTGCGCACTGTGCGCGAGCTGCCGAAGGTGCTGACGCTGGCGCAGGTCGTGGCGGTGATCGCGGCGCAGCGGCGGCTGCGCGACCGGTTGCTGTTCGCGCTGCTGGCGGAGACTGGGATGCGGGTCTCGCAGGCGTTGGGTCTGCGGCATGAGGACATGCGCACGTGGGAGCGGCGGGTGGAGCTGGTATCGCGGGAGGACAACGCCAACGGCGCGCGGGGGAAGGGCGCCCGGGGGTTCGCGATCGTGTCCGATCAGCTGGTACGGCTGCACGCGCTGTATATGGCTGAGGAGTTCGGGCTGATCGACTCCGACTACGTGTTCGTGAACCTGTGGGCGGGGGAGATCGGCGCGCCGTTGCGCTACGGCGCCGTCGACGCGCTGGTGCGCCGCACCCGTGCGCGGGTGGGCTTCGACTTTCACCCGCACATGTTCCGTCACACGTTCGTGACGGTCTCGCGGCGCCACGGGATGCCGTTGGATGTGATCAGCAAGGCGGTCGGTCACGCTTGCGTGCAGACGACCGCGGACATCTACAGCCACCTGGACGCGGAGGACCTCCGTCGCGAGCTGGCCGCGGCGGGGATGCTGGACCGGCTCGGGGACCTGGTGTGAGCACCGCGCCGTTGCGGCTCGTCGCTGCCGAGCCGGACTGGCGGGTGGCGCTCCAGGCCGCGATCCGCCCCGAGTTCCGCGTGGATGCCTATGAACCGGATCCGGATGACCCGTGGCTGTATGGGCCGCACTGCGCGGTTGCTGGCTGTGAGCTGCCGATCTGCCGTCCGTTGAACGGACGCGGCGGGGTTTACGTGTGCAACGGCCATCTGCATAACTACAGGGACTATGGGCCGCGCGACGTGCAGGCGTGGCTGGCCGGGGCAAGACCGCTGCGCGCCCAGCGGCGGCGTCGCCCGTCGTATCGGCTTGCGGTCGGCGGGTCGCTCGAGCTTGAGTTGCGCTACGGCCTTCAGTGCTGGCACGACGGTCACCACACGGTGGTGCTCGGCGCTGGCCGATGGACCGGTCTACTGCGGCATCTCGAGCGGGCCGGGGTGAGCTCGGTGCTCGACCTGAACGCCGCGCAGATCCGCGCGCAGTTCAGCAACCGGGGCGAGGTGCCATTCATGCGACGGGTCGTTGACCGGTTCCGGCGGGCGGAACTCGGGGTCGATGACCGTCACGCGGACGTTTGGATGCGCGAGGTGTATGAGCAGTTCGGCGCCAGTCACCGCCGGATCCCGGTGCAGATGGACTTCACCTTGATCGCGCGACGGTGGCTGCGCGAGGTGGTCAAGGAGGTCACGTGGGTGCGGATGGCGCGCCAGGGTGTCGGGCCGACCTCGGCATACCGCACGCTGGTGCACACCTCGCACTTCGAGCGGTGGGCCGGGGAGCGGCTTGACGCCGGGCCGGAGGCCGTCGATCGCAAGCTGCTGGAGGACTACCTGGCGCACGTGCGCGGCCTGCCGTACTCGGCTGCGGAGCGGGAGCATCGACTGGTGTCGCTCGACGCGATGCTGTCGCTCGCGCGGGCGCTTGAGATCGAGAGCTTCTCGCCGTCGGCGTGCTACCTGCGCGGAGAGTTGGCGCAGCGCACCGGCCGGCGGCTGCCGCGCTTCTACGACGAGCACGTGGGCGCCCAGTTCGACGACCCCGCCAACCGGGCGAGCCTGACCGATCCGGTCGCGCGGATCGCGTTCTTGGTGATGCGCCACGCGGGGCTTCGGATCAGCTCGGCGTGCTCGCTGAAGCTCGACTGCGTGGCGGTCGACCCGGGCGGGCAACCGTGGCTGATGTACCTCGATCACAAGGGCGACGACGAGGACCTGGTCCCGATCGCGGCGGAGGTCGCTGGGGAGATTCGCGCTCAACAGCAGCGCGTTCGCGAGCGGTTCGAGAGCACTCCGTGGCTGCTGCCCGGTGAGCGGGCCAACCGCGACGGCGCCAAGCACATCTACGACGGCGAGGTCCGTCGGAGGCTGCGCGGCTGGGTGCTCGAGTGCGACATTCGCGAGCAGTCCGGCCGCCCGATCGAGTTCAAGCCCCATCGCTTCCGCCACACGATCGCGACCGAGCTGATCAATCGGGGGATGTCGAAGACCGGGATCCAGCGGTTCCTCTCGCACGACTCCGGGGCGATGACCGACGTCTATGCGCACATGCTCGATCAGACGCTGAAGGAGGAGTGGCTGGCGACCAAGGAGCGCGTCAACGCCGCCGGCGAGCGAGTGGCGCTGACCACACCGCTGATCGACGACGACGCCGCCTGGCTCAAACACCAGCTCGACCGGTCAAAGCAGACGCTGCCGGACGGCGAGTGCGGGCTGCCGATCCAGCAGAACTGCCCGCACCCGAACGCCTGCCACTCCTGCCCGCACTTCCTCACCGACGAGCGCTACCGGCCGGTGCTCGAGGAGCAGCTCACGCACGCTGATCAGCGCGTCGCCGATGCCGAGCGTGCCGGCCACGAGCGTTTGGCGGAGATCAACCGCCCCGACGTGGTGGACCTCCGTCGGATCATCGCCGGCCTGGACCGGCTCGGCGGATGAGCCGACCGCAGCCCGAACCGCTGGCGGCGTTTCAGCGGCAGCGCAGCGCCGAGCGCCGCAACGCCGTGATCGCAGCGATCCGCAAGCTCGACCGCGGCGGCGAGCCGATCACCGTCGCCGGTGTCGCAGCGCTGGCAGGGGTCGACCGCAGTTACATCTACGACCAGGTTGACCTGCTCGAGGACATCCGCCAACGACGCGCGACACCGGTCACGCCAGCGCCGCGCCCCGCGGTGGAACGCTCGACGATCGCTTCTCTGCAGGCGCGCCTGAGAAGCGCCGACCAGGAGATCGTGCGACTGAAGGCCGAGAACCGACGGCTCCACGAGCGTCTCGCCGTCGCCCTCGGCGACGCATGGTGGGGCGAGAGCGAGCTCCCGCGCGCTGCCGGTTGAGTCTGCGCCGAGAAGCGGCGCGCAGCCGGTGAGAGCGATGCCGGGACCGATGGCCGGGCGTCGGCTCGCCGACCGCGCTCGCCGGGCCCAGGTACTCGCCGCGCCGGAGGGTCTGACGAATCGTTCGCCTACCCGGCAGAAAGCTGACCCCGCCGGCGACGCTTTGTCCGCTGCGAGCGCGCTTCGGACACCGGTCCGGCCGGACCGGCGCATACGCTTCCCCGATGCCCTTATCAGAGATCAGTGAAGTCCAGTCAGACGTCCTGCGCGAGCAGATCGTCCCGGAGTTCCTCGCGTTGCTCGAGGACGCGCCGACGCTCGAGGACCCGGCCGAGCTGGAGAACCTGGCCGCCACCTTGCTCATCCCGCTCGCGCAACCCGAGCTCCCGCCGGAGGTCGGCTCGGCGGTCGTCGAGGCGCTCCAGACGCGCCGCGACGCCAACGCCGCCGGGGTGCTCGCCGCGTTCGCGGTGCTGGCGCCTGAGGCGCTCGCCGGGCAGGCTCACGCAGCAGCACAGCGCCTCGCTGGGGAGGGGATCGTGTCGCCCGCCGCCGCGGGGGCGGGGACACTCGCTGTCCAGGAGGCGGTCCGGATCGAGAGCGCGAATGCCGAGCTGCTGGTCGTGCTGCTCGCGCGACCGGGCGTCCGGGACCTCCAGGCGGCGATCCTCGGTGTCGAGCATCACGAGACCGGCGGTGCGCTCGTGGACTGCGGGCTCACGCCGCCGGCGCCCGTCAGCGAGGCGCGCGAGCTGCTGGACGGCGTCGAGGGCGCGGGTGCGCCGCAGCGGATCGCGGCCGACGAGCTAGCCGCGCGGGTGCTCGCAGCCGCGCAACGTGCGGTCGATGCGGAGATCGCGCTCGGCCCCGGGGCCGGGCCGGCGTGGCCGATCATCTCGCGGGCGCTGACCGGCGACCCTGCCGGTCTGCCGCGACCGTTGGTGCTCGCGCCGTGGGAGGACGACGACGATGAGCTGACCGTCGACGCGGCCGAGGACGAGGACGGCTTTCACCGCGTGATGGAGATGCTGCTGGACGAGCTCGAGCAGCACGCGAAGTCGAGGTATCCGACCGATAGCGTCGTGTGGCGGCACGGGGATTTCGTCGCGTCGTCGATGCTGCAGTGGAAGGGCGGCTACGACGATGGTCGCCTGGGGCGCTGGACCCAGCCGGATCTGGCCGAGTACCTGCTCGAGTACTTCCCGCGCAAGGTGTCTGTCGAGGAGGAGACGCTGCACGCGGTCCTCGAGTGTGTCCGTGCGTTCCTCGGGTTCCTTGACGCGCGCGGGAGCCTGTCCGGTGAGCCGCTCGAGCAGCTCGGGCAGGCCTGCGAGGAGCTATCGGATGAGTTCCTCGAGTGCGCCCGTGACAGCTCGCATTGGGGGTTGGCAAAGTCGATGGTGATGAGGATGCAGGCCGAGGGGATCGACCCGAGCGCGGCTGGCGCGCTCGAAGCCTGGATGGCGGACTTCAACGCCCGCCCGCGCGAGGAGCGCGACGCGATCATCGGCCCCGCTGCCGACCGCATGGGCCGCGCCGCCGGGTTGCCGTCGGCCACTGGAGCACGGGCTCCCAAGCAGCACAAGGCGCAGCGCCGCAAGGCGCAACGCGTCGCGCGCAAGCGCAACCGTCGAGGCTGACACTCTCAACTCCCGGGCGCCCGCTCCCGCTCAGCAGCCCGCGAGCGGCGGCAGTTCGAGCTCGGCCTCGGCCGGACGTCGAGCGCTGGGTTGCGGATCGTCCAGCTCCGCGATCGTGATCGCATCACTCAGCTGGACTACGCGCAACGCGCCCCCGCGTCGACATGACCGCACGCTGGGCGAACGAGCACGGCACTACGGCAACGCGGCAGACGGCGCTCTGAGCCGAACCGCCGGGCTGCCGCCACTCGGCGCACCACGGCAGGACGTTCGTCCGCGCCGATAACGGGCGACGCGGCCACCGGTCCACCGCAACCCCGCGCGCGTGAGTCGCGCGTGGGCTCGCGCGCGCAGCGCCCGGTTAACAGTCAACGACACCTCCAAGGAGGTCCCACACACATGCCCAAGAGCAATCAGACGATCCTGCTCGCAGACGAGGACGACGCCGCTCGGGCGTTCCTCGCGACCAACCTGACCGCCGACGGATACCTCGTCACAGCGGCCGCGGACCGCTCCACGGCGATCGCCCTGCTGTCCGTCGACCAACCTGACCTGATCATCGCGGACGTCAACGGTCGAACGCTCGATCTCCTCGACGCCGTCCGCTCCGGCGACGGGCTCGCCGGCCACGTGGATCCGGACACGCCGATGATCGTGCTCAGCCAACGGCCCGATGACATCCACCGCATCCGGGTGCTCGAGCGCGGCGGCGACGACATCATCGCCAAGCCGTTCTCATACCCAGAGCCGCGGGCACGCGTCGCCGCCGTTCTGCGCCGCGCCGAATGCAGACGCCACCAGCGACAGCTCCGCGTCGCCTCGCTCACGATCGACCTCGGCGCCCGCCACGTCCGCGTCGGAGCCGACCCGGTCGAGCTCTCAGCCAAGGAATACGAGCTGCTGGTCACTCTCGCCAACGACCCGCACCGCGTGTTCACGCGCCAAGAGCTGCTGCGCGACGCGTGGGGATACCGCACGCCGAGCAGGACCGTCGACAGCCACGCGTGCCGATTGAGACAGAAACTCTCAGCCTGCCGCGAGCGGCTCGTCATCAACGTCTGGGGCATCGGCTACCGCCTAGCCGAGCAGCCACTCGCACGGAGAGCATGCTGATGCTCCGGTCGTTGCAGATGATCACGAGAGCGGTGCGACGGCGGGGAGGCGAAGCGGCGGTTGGGATCGAGCGCCTGTACCTCGAGCTCGCCGCCGATCGCGCCCGCCGCGCCAGGGTGACGCTCGAGCGCGGCGACGCCGAGTGCGCGCTCGCCCAGAGCGCAGCCACGCTCGAGGACGCCGCCGGCGTGCTGCACCACGCCGCTGAGCACTACAGCACCCCTCAGGGATCGCTGGCGCGGCAACTCTCGGCGCGGGCGCGCGAGCTCGAAGCGATCGCCGCCCGCTTCGAAGGCGCCGCCGATCTCACCCGCGCCCGACGCCAGCACCACAACTAAACGCAGCGACAGAAACGAGGACTCTGATGCCCAACCCCGACCCCATCCGCTACCGCGACAGCACCACCGGTGCCTGGCACGAGGTGATCGTGCGCAACAGCGCCGGTGCCTGGGAGATCATCGACAACACCCCGACAGAAACACGGACGGTCGACACCCTGACCGAGCACGGCGACGGGCGCGCCCAGGCGGAAGCAATCGCCCGGGACTACGCCGCCCAGCAGCAGCAGCACGCTACGCCACGCCGAGCGTCCCGCCGGCCTGAGCGGGCCGGACTCGCCAGCTAGAGCGAGGCCTGCGCACCTCGATGCATTACCTACCCCCAGAAAGGAGGCCGCCATGACCGATCCTGTCACCGCACCGCCACCCGCGCGCGCCAGCCCCACCGCGACACTGCGATTGCGCTGCCGGGTGCGAATCGCCGACGGACGCGTGTTCGCCGGAGACCTGCCACCGGAGCGCCACCGGGCGCTGCAGCTCGCGCTGCTGCACGCCAACAGCAACGGGCTCGTTGAGCTCGCCGCCGGCGCCCGGCGCGACGGGCGCCTTCAGATCACGACCCGTAAGCGAGCCGACCACTTCCTCCCCGGCGGCAACACAGAAGGGGAAGGCTGGCTGCAGGCGCTGCTCGCGCTCGCCGAGAAGCATGTGAACCGGCGCGAGGAGGTGTTCCTCGCCCCGCGGTGCGCACGCAGGCGCGCGGTGACAGGCACGCGGTCTCCCATACCCGGGCGCTGTGGGTGGACGTCGACCAGCCCGGCCAGCTGCATCACCTGTGGGCGTTCCTGGCCGAGCGCCCCTGCCACCTGCTGGTGGAGAGCGGCTCGGGAGGTGTGCACGCCTACTGGCGGCTGGATCAGCCGCTGCCCGCCACCCGGCTGGTCGAGGGGACCGGGGGCTGCTCGAACCGATCGAGCAGGCGCACCGGCGGATCATCCACCACCTCGGCGTCGACCGTACCGGCAAGCCCAACGTCGATCACGAGGACCCGTGCAAGCGGATCCCGCCGCCGGAGTACTTCGAAGCGCTCGCCGGGATCGACGTTCCCGCCCGCGGCGGGCTGGTGTCCTGCCCCGCCCCATGGCATCAGGATGTCCACCCGTCGTGCAGCGTCGGAGCGGACGCCAACCAGGGCTGGAAATGCCACGGAGGATCGTGCGGTCACCCGCCAGGAACGCGGTCGTGTTGCCCGTCCCTCCGGAGAGTGGGAGTTGGACGAGACGCAAGAGCATCCGGGCGTCGAGCCCTGGCTTCTCAATCCCCGTGAGGACGCAGAAGGACAGCTCCACCGAGACATGTTTTCGTTGCGCCCGCGGTGCCCGCGCGGGCCGCTTCCTGTGCCCCCTTGCGCCGAGAGCGAGCCGCCTTGCGGACGATCGCTTTGACGTTCCGCCCGCGCTGAGGGCGGCGACTGCCTTGGCGACAACGCGAAGGTCGGATCGGCTCCACTCCCGCGCGGCTCGGCCCCGGTCTCGAATCCGCGCCGCGGGTCGCTAGATCCCGACCACGAGGCGCCGCGCACGGCCCGCAACACACGCTGCGTTTCGCTCCGAGCAGTGCTCGACAGCGGCGACCGCCGCCTCGGGGGCCGCTCAAATACGTCGTCTTCCGGCTTCTGGGGCGCCAGCAGGACCATTCCGACCGACACCACGCTGCGGGTCGTCCATAGGCTCGGTCTCGCCGGGCACCGGCCGGACCTCCGCTTCGACGGGTCGCGCGTACTCGTCGCGGGACGCCAACAAACGACCTCAGCGACGATAGCGCCGCGAGCGTTTGCAAATCTAGGGTCGCTGCCAGCAAAATCAGCCACCTCCCGGACACTGCCGCTCCGCCACTGACGAGCACACGCGCATCACGGCTGGTCTCCGGCACGCGCCTAAATGCCGGGTAGGCCGAGTGCCCTGCAGCGCTGGGCCAGAGGAACTGGTTACTTGAAATTCGAGGTAACCGGCTCGGAGGGCGGCGGCGAGGCCACCACCGGCCGAGAGGCCGGCACTCGCGACCCTGCGAGAGGCGAGCGCCTCCGTGCCGCCACCTGTGTCTCAGCCGTGTTGTCGACGGCAGCGTGGTTCGGGCTAAGTGTTGAGAGACGTGGCTGCTGGCTGCTTCACCGCTCACGGCGGGTCTTGGGCAGTGCCCGTGAGCGCAGCGATGTCGGCGGCGGTCGCGTCGAGCAGCGGTCCAACGGCCGGCGCGCGATCCGGTGCCTCGTTGCCGACGCGGGAAGCAGCACGGTCCGTCGCTGCGCGCACTTCCTTCAGCAGCTGCGAGGGCCACGGGTGCTTCGTGCTGCCCAGCCGCCACAGAGCGTCTCCAAGCAGCCCGATCCCGCGTTGGAGCACCTCAGGCGGGTCGTCGCCCGCGCTGGGCCCCCTGGTTGCGGCGCGAGCGAGACCAACAGCCGAATCGACGAGCGCGTCGATCTGGGTGAGACGGCTGAGCTCCGACGCGACGACGGAGCGCAGGCGCCAGCGAAGGGGCGCGATCCGGACGCTCGCGCGCGCGGTTACACGACTGCTGTCGAGCAGCCCGAGCTGCGTGTGCGCGTCCGAGCGCCTGGCGTGCAGCCAGCCCGCTGGAGGATCGGCGTCGGTCGCGAGAAAGCCGGCCGCGCCTCGGAGTGTGTCGGCGAGCGACAACAGCACGCGCCGTTCGGCGTCCGCCAACAGTGACAGAGGTTCGGTTGGAAAAACCAGCACGGCGAAGAACAAGGCGACCCCCCCGCCAACCAGCGCGTCGACCGCTCGCTCGCCACCGGCGCCGTGCCGACTAAGCGTGACGACCAGGATCGCGGATGCAGCGGTCTGGTTGGCGAATAGCATCCCTTCGCCGACGAATCCGATTCCGCTCATCACCGCCGCCGCGAACGCCGCGAACACGATCACGCCGAGGGCGACCGCCGAGGTGCCGAGCGCCGCCTTCAGACCCTCTCCAATCGCGATCCCGAGCAGCACGCCGACGACCAGCTGAACGATCCGCGCGCTGCGCCGGACGCGAGTCGTGCTCATCGCTATCGCGGCCGCTATCGGCGCGAAGAACGGCTGCGGGTGATCGAGCACGCGATCAGCGATGAACCACGCCACCGCGGCAGCGAGCGCCGCTTGGGCAATCGGCGACCAGGACAGTCGGATTCGCGCCAACGCAGCCCTAACAGCCTGGACCACGGGCCTGTGTACGGCTTCGGTCCGGCCGCGACATCGTGTACCCATAGCGGAGCGACGCAGATTCAGGTTGTGGACGCTGCTGGTGCCTCGCGTTTGGTGGGGGTTACGTCGCGCCGGCGGCCACAGCCTAGCGCTGGTCCTTGAACTCGACCATGATCACGCGTAGGTCCAATTCGCCGACGTGCACACCGACCGCAGCGGGAACGGTTCAGACCACAGCGTCTCCGACCGTCGCACCCCCGCGCATAGGGCCACAGAGTCGAAGACCACCACATGTCCGTCGCCGTCGCGCCGGACGAACCTCGTGGAGCTCACGACATGCTCGACACCTGCCCACCGATCGGCATGCACGGGCCTGGTTCCCGACCGAGCCCTTCTTACTCGCGGATCTCAGCGCTTGGTCAAGCGCGCTCGAGAGGGGGCTACGAGAACGCCCGGTCGAGCTGAAGCTGAGCACCGAAGGGGGATGACCGGAACGTCGCCTTATGTGAGGCTGCCATTTCGGCATGAACGACGTGAACGAACGGGCCTTTCGACCGCCTCGATGACGCGATATGTGAGGTCGTGAACGACGTGATCGACGTGATCGACGTTAACTCGCCGGTCGACGAGCCAGGGTCACGGCGGCCTCGCTGGCGATGGGTGCCGCGGCGCTCGCACGAGGACCCATCGCCGGTCCGTCGGGCCGAGGAGGCTCGCACGTCGCGTCTCCAGACGCCGCGGGAACTGCCGCCACCCCGGCTCGCCTCTTGCGTGCCGGCGTCGTCGATGCCGTGCGGGCCTCCTCCCTTCAGTGCGCCGTTGACGTTCCCCCGGCCTGCGACCAGTTATGTCGTTTATGTCGTACGTCGTCAGCCGTCAATCCGACGCTCGCGACAGCCACGTCGATCACATGTGAACGACGTCAATCCCCAGCAACCACGGCACGTTCACAAACCACCTGCACATAAGTCGCCATAGGACTCGTCCGCTTGGCGCCGGCCGAACGACGAATGCGATCGCGCGGGGCCCGTCAGGGCCGGCGGCATTGTCGCTGTGGACGAAGGCCGGCCGGCGGCGCGACGTGAACGCGATTTGGCGTCAGTAGGTGTTCAGCGAGGCGTGACGGTGCGGCCGTCTCTGCGCTGGCGTCGGTGGTCGGTCTGCTTCCACCCGAACAGCATGGGGCAGCACCGGAGCAAGTGCCGGGCTGCGGGCGGCCGGGGGTGGGCCAGTGATCACGTTGTACGTCGCCACGTGAGAGCGCTGAGTCTGCGTATTCGTGTCTAGGATCCCGTCGTGTGTGCGATGCTTGACGTCGGTCGTTGGCGGCTTCTGCGATGCCTCGTTGTGTCGTGCGCGTGCTTGGGTGTTGCGGGGTGCGCCTCGGGCGGGCCCCGCCGGACCAGCCGCTTGGCGGTGCCAACGCCGACGGTGGGGGGCCCGATCCCGTCGACGCGGTCGAACTTCCCGTTGATCGCCGACGGGTTCGGCCCGGAGCCACGGGTGCCGTCTGGGTACGAGGAGAACGAGTACTTCGTCTCGGGGCGGGCGAAGCTCTACGAGTACAGCGCGACCGGGGTTCGGTTCATCGCTCCGTGCCCGGCGAGCGCCGGGCGGCTGGGCTGCCGGAATCTCCCGTACTCGACGAGAATGCTCGTGAAGCGCCCGATCGATCCACGCAGGTTCAGCGGCACGGTGATCATCGAGCCGTTCAATCCGTCGTCCGGCTATGACATCGCGAACGTCTGGGACCGGTCGTGGCCGTACTTCGTTGGGCACGGGGATGTGTTTGTCGGTTGGACGTCGCGGTATGAGGCGATCCGCGCGCTCAAGCGGTTCGAGCCCCAGCGCTACGCGCACTTGGCCTGGGGCGAGAACAGCGCAGTCGACGACGGGATCACGTTCGACATTGCCGCGCAGATCGGAGCGCTGTTCAAGCTCAACGGGCCCCGCAGCCCGCTCCATCGCCTCAAGGTGCGCCACGTTTTCGAGGCTGGTTTCTCGCAGGACGGCGCCTTCACGTTCACGCAGGCGGACGTGTTCAACGCCATCGACCGTTTGCCCAACGGCGGGCCCGTGTACGACGGCTACGTGCCGGGCGGCACGGTCGGTCCAACCGACATCAATTTCGGCCTGACGGCCGCGGGATCGCTCCCGTCGGGCGATCCGCGCAACCGGATGCAGCCACGCGACTCACCTGTCATCCAGATCAACACCGAGACCGAGGAGGTTCTCCTCGGCGGTCCGACGGCATTGGCCTACCGCCGACCCGACGGCAATGCCCGCAACGATCGATACCGGCTGTGGGAGGTGCCGGGTGCCAGCCACATCTCCAATGATCTCGGCAGCTCGCCGATCACCGAGGAACGAGACCTGGCGGAAATCGAGCGGATCCCGTTGAGCGCATTGCCTCCCACCGGTTGCGCGCACCAGCAGTATCGGAGCGGTCCTTGGGTCGGCGTGGATGGCGTCGTCGACCCGAACCCGTATCCGGTCGGATACGTCGCCGATGCCGCCTTCGCCGACCTGACCAAATGGCTCGATGACGGCACCCGACCGCCGCGCGCGGCCAGGATTCAGGTGACCGACACGGGCGCCGGCACGACCGACCGGGACCGGTTCGGCAACGCCCTCGGCGGGCTGCGGACCCCGTTTGTGGACGTTCCCACCGCGACGTACTCCCCGATCGACGGCAGCGCGCACGAAACAGACTTGTCCGGGCTGTGCCCGCTGATCGGGTTCAGTATCCCGTTCAGTCACGCGACGCTGCACGCGCTTTATCCCAGCCACGCCGACTATCTCGCGAGGGTGACCCGTGAGACCAACGAGCTCGTCCACAAGGGCTTCTGGGTTGCGTCCGATGCCGCAAACGTCGTGCGGCAGGCCGCCGCGTTCGACGTCCCGTAGCGGGCTGAGCGCGACGACCTACATACAACGGGGCCAGAGCCGAGGACCGCGCCAGAGCGGGTGCTGTTGCAGGCGCCCGCAGCCAGCTCGACCGGAGTCCGGCGCGGCCGGAAGAGCGGGTCGCTGAACGCATGGGAGCCCGGTCCCCGTATTCGCCGAATGCAGGGCCGCGTCCTGACGTGCAGAATCGGCCCAGCTGCCTATGCAAGAGTCCGTTCGGCCGTTGCGGCGCTGAGGCCTCGCTCGGCACTCGCGCATGGGCGGTGGCGATCGGAATGTCGCCAAGGGACTCGCCGAGAACGACCGTGCCGAATCTCGGAAGGGATCGTCGTACGAAGGTCGGGCAGGACGTCGTCGGGCTCACGCCCCGAGGACGGTGCCCCGCAGTTGCCGCAACCCGGCTCTGAGCTAGAGGCGAGCCTTGAGCTCGCTGATCCGGTCGAGGAGTTCGCATACGAGCACGGCGCCCGCGTAGTTGAGCCCGAGGTCCCGGCGTAGCCGCTCCGCTCGCGCCACCCGCGCGGCACTGCTCGGCTCGAAGCGTGGGGTTTCGGCCGCCGCGGCCGGGTGTGGCTCGAACAGCCCGAACTCCAGGTAGCGCCGCACGTGCACGATCTTGACCCCCGCCTGCCTGGCGACGACGGTCAGCTCGACCGCCTCCTCCGCGGCGAGGTCGCGATCAGCCGGCCCGGTATGCGTGTCTGCGTTCATGGTCATGCCTCCCGCGGGTCAGGGCTCGAGCTTTCGGCGAGCTGCTCGTAGAGCTCGCGCTCACGGTCCGACAGCTCCTTCGGTACGACGATCTTGACGATTGCGTGGAGATCACCGCTGCCGCCACCGCGTTTGGGAACTCCCCGTCCACGGAGCCGCAGCCGCCGACCGCTGGACGACCCCGCTGGGACCCGGACCCGGGCCGTGCCGGTCGGGGTCTCCACCGTGACGGTCGCCCCGAGCGCCGCTTCGGAAGGAGTGATCGGGAGGTCAACAGCAAGATCGTCATCGCCGCGGCGGCGAAAGCGCGGATGCGGCTTCAGCACGACCCGCAGGAACAGATCGCCGGGCGGACCGCCATCGCGCCCCTCGCCCCCTCGTCCCGCCAGGCGGATCAGCTGGCCGTCACGGACACTGGCGGGGAAGTTGACACTAACCTCACGGCCGTCCAGCGTCAACCGCCGCCGGCCGCCGGCCAGTGCGTCCTCGAGCGACAGTTCGAGCAACGCCTCGCGGTCGAGGCCGCGCAGGGGCCCGCCAGCGCGGCCGGCCCGCGCCCCGAACAGCGCCTCGAACAGGTCCTCGCCGAACTCCACACGGGTGCCGTCGCCGAACCCTTGGTGGGCGAAGAAGTCCTCGAAGCTCTCCTCAGGCGCCTCGTGCTCCGCTTCACGCCAACGGGCGCCGAGGCGGTCGTAACGCGCACGCTTCTCAGCGTCAGACAGAACCTCGTACGCCTCGCCGAGCTCCTTGAAGCGCTCCTCGGCGTCGCCGTCGGAGTTCACGTCCGGGTGGTACTTGCGCGCCAGCTTGCGGTAGGCGCGCCGGATCGTGTCGGGGTTCGCGTCGCGCGGAACGCCCAGTACCTCGTAATAGTCCGTGTAGCTGAGCGGCATCTGTGATCGAATCCTCGCTCAAACAGGCCGGACGCGACGCCGACAGCGATCCAGGTGATTGGCCACCAGCCGCAGCTGCGGACCACATCGGCACGCACGATCGCATCCGGCGGGCCGACCGCGACGGCCTGACGATCGCGCTGGCGACGACTGACTCGTCGGCGCGAGCCGCCGGCCATGAACCTGGGCGACCGGCGGTGCTCGTCCGTTTCAGCACCGCTGCGAATGGCCGGTTCCGCGTTCCGTATGGCGGTACACCGACCGGCGCGGCGTCTCGTGGCGCATCACCAGCTAGCGTCCCGGGTGTGGAGTTCAGCCGCGAGTTGCGCAACGACGTTCTGGCCGGAGACATCACGCTCTCGGTCCGACTGTGGAAGCGGCCGCAGGTCAAGCAGGGCGGCCCAGTGAGATCGAGGTCGACGCCATCGAGCTTGTCCCGTTCGCGGCGGTCACTGGAGAGGACGTCCGACGAGCGAGCGAGCCCGATCGCGAGACGCTGCGCCAGCGCGCCGCGCACGCCGGGCCGATCGATGAGGACACGCTGGTCTATCTAATTGAGTTCCACGCGGTCAGTCCCGCTGACTGAGCCGTCCGACGACCGCAGGTAGCGCGAAGTAGCGGCAGCGCCGATGTCGGCCGTCGCTGACGTCCGTCGGCTGCCCTCCTTCTGGCGACAAGCGGGGTCGGCGCTGTTGGCCCGGTTGTTCTTGCTTTCGTTCTGGCGCGGGTGCGCGGCCGGCGGCTGTCAGCATGGCTTCTAGACCGATTGTCCACGTTACGTCTCGCTAATCCTGTTTGCCAAGTCGGGCCGAGCTGGAGCGAGACGGCGGCCGTCGCTCCGTCCCATCAGGGCGCGTCGAGCCCTTCGCTCGCCCACGCTTCCGCCTGCTCGCGCTCCCGGTTCGGGAACAGCCTCAGCTGGCCGGGAATCGACCAGCCCGCGAGCTTCACGAGTCGGCGGATGCTCTCAGAGTCGGTGACGACAGCTATGCGCTCGAAGGAGCGCGGATGGGCGAGCCCCAGCAGAGCGTCCTGCCATGCGCCGCCGGCCGTGTAGCCGGTGAAGCGATCGTCGAGCACGTGGATGAGGCGAATCTTCGAGTGACGCTCCAGCGCACGCTTGACCTCCGGCGCCGCGATCGTCTTATCGTCTTGTAGTCGGCGGATTCGACCTCCCCGACCGCTTCGAGCCCGACGACACCGTCGGGAAGCCCGTCGAGCAGCTCGATCATCCGTGCTCCCTCAGCCTGCGAGTCCGGCCGATGCCTCCTCGAGGCCGGCTTTCAGCTCCTCCGCGGAGGCCTTGTCAATCTGGGCGGTCGAGGTGCGGATCGCATTCCCGAGCGCGACCGCGACCGCGTCGGCGCCGTCGTGTTCGTAGATCGCGATGATGCCGGCCGATCCGGGGGGAAGCGCGTCGTCCATCTTCTCGCCGATGCCAGCTTGCACGCGGTGGCGCGCGAACTTCCCGGCCAGTGCGCCGGCGGCGGCGCCGACGGCGGTGGCTGCCAGGAGCGGCGGGGCGAACAGCCCGATGACGAGACCGACGCCGCCGCCGGCCTTGACGCCCTTGCGGCCCAGGTGGTCGCCGGTCTCCTGGACCTGCACCTCGCCCTCGGCGTCCTTGACGACCAGCGCCACGCCGTCGGTGACGATCTTGCCGTCGCCTGCGAGCTTGACGTACTCGTCGAAGTCCTTTTGCGCCAGGTCGGGGATCAGATAGACCGCGATCAGGACGTCTAGCGGTTGGTCGTCACTCATGGTGTTCCTCTTCTCTGTCTGGATCTCAGGCGCTCGCCGCGTGTACCGCCAGGGCCTGAGCCGCGTGCTCGTGCAGCGCCTTCAGGTCCTCCTCGCTCATATGCGGGCCGATGTCGAAGACGACCTGCTTGATCTCGCCCGTGAAGGCGAACGGCGCCTTGTCGGCGTAGCTGCGGTCGACGACGAGGCCGTTGTCGCGACCGATGTCCATGCCGGCGTAACCCGAGAAGCGCCCCGGGACGGTGTGCTCCATCCGCCCGCTCGCGACCGGCTCGCCGTTGACCAGCAGCGTCACCTCGCCGCCCGTCGCCGGCTTCGGCGCGTCGGCCGCGAAGATGAGCTCGACGTTGACCTCGCCGGTCGGCAGCGGCTGCTCGGCCGCCTGGGTGTATTCGAGCACGCCGAGCATCGAGTAGGTGTGCTTGAGCTTCCCGTCCTGCACGAATAGCGCGAACCCGCCGAGATGGTCGGCCTCGGCGACGATCACCCCCTCGGCGCCGCCCTCGGGGACGACCAGGTCGGCGCTGATCGTGTACGAGTGGTTGTAGATCCGCGGGATCATCCCGCTCGGAACGTTCTGGATGTCGCCGCGGAAGACGAACTTCGACTCCTCCGGGATCGGCGGCACGATGCCGAAGAAGGACGTCAGCCCGCCGAGCAGCGGCAGGACGTGGTTGCGCTCGGCCTCCGCCCAGAAGAGCTCGCGGAGCTCCCGCACCTTCTCCGGATGGTCGGCCGCAATGTTCTTCGACTGCGTGAAGTCCTCCGGCAAGTAGTAGAGCTCGACTGGATCCGTGTCGGGATCCCAGCCCGGGCCGAAACCGCGAAGCACGTCCGGGTCAAGTGACCACGGGATCCGCTGCAGCCGCTGGCAGAACAGCCAGCCGTCCTTGTACATCGCCCGGTTGCCGAGGATCTCGTAGTACTGCTGCGTGTGCCGCTCCGGCGCGGCAGCGTCCGAAAGCGAGTCGGCGAAGGTGACGCCGTCGAACGGCTGCTGCTCGACCCCGTCGATCGAGTCGGGCATCGGGATCCCGGCGAGGTCGAGGATCGTCGCGCCGACGTCGGTCACATGCGTGTAATGGCTGCGAACCGCGCCCACATCGCCGATACCACTCGGCCAGTGCACGACGAGCGGGTTCCGAGTGCCGCCGAGATGCGAGGCGACCTGCTTTCCCCAATCAAACGGGGCATTCCCGGCCCACGCCCATCCGGCCGAATAATGCGGCGCGAGCTGCTCGTCTCCCCAGGCCTCCAGGCCGCCGTGCTTGAACAACAGCCCGATCTGCTGCTCGGCCGTCAGCGGGATCCCGTTCAGCGTCGTCAGCTCATTGAACGTTCCCGTGAGCGTGCCCTCCATGCTCGCGCCGTTATCGCCCCAGATCCAGATCACGACAGTGTTCTCGAGCTCGCCCATCTGCTCGACCGCGTCGATGACCCGCCCGATGTTCCAGTCGGCGTTCTCGGAGTAGCCCGCGTAGACCTCCATCTGACGGGCGTAGAGGCGCCTGTGGGTCTCATCGAGCGAGTCCCACGTCGGGAACGCGTCGTTGCGCGGCGACAGCTCCGCGTCGGCGGGGACGACGCCAAGCGCCTTTTGCCGCGCGAACGTCTCCTCGCGCATCACGTCCCACCCCTGGTCGAACGTGCCGCGGTACTTGTCCGACCATCTGCGCGGCACGTGGTGCGGCGCGTGGCTGCAGCCGGTTGCGACGTAGGCGAACCACGGCGTCTTCGGCTTCTCGGAGCGGATCCGGTGAAGCCAGTCGATCGTCTTCTCGGCGAGGTCGTCCTGGAAGTAGTACTGCTCGCCGTCCTTGCCTTCGGGGACGCCGACGATCTTCTGGTTCTCAGCGATCACGGGGTCGTACTGCCCCGCCTCACCGCCGAGGAACCCCCAGAAGTAATCGAACCCAAGCCGGGTCGGCCAGCGGTCAAACGGCCCAGAGAACCCCTGCTGGTTATCCGGAGTCAGATGCCACTTCCCGAACGCTCCCGTCAGATAGCCGTTCTCCTGCAGGATGCGCGGAAACGGCGCGCAATCGTGCGGGATGGTCGCGTCGTACCCCGGGAAGGGGCCTGAGAACTCGCTGACCATGCCAAAACCGACCCGGTGGTGGTTGCGCCCTGTCAGGAGCGCCGCCCTGGTCGGCGAGCACAGCGCCGTGACGTGGAAGCGGTTGTAGCGCAGTCCGTTCTCGCTGAGCCGCGTGTAGTTCGGGGTCTGGATCGGACCGCCGAAGGTACTCGGGTTGCCAAAGCCGGCGTCGTCGATCAGGACGAGTAACACATTCGGCGCACCCTCGGGCGGCTGAACGTGGCTCGCCTGCTTCCAATCGGGCACCGAGCCCTCGAGCGTCCGCTTCGTATCGCCCCCGAACGGCGGCCGCCGGATCGGGAGGCTGACGCGGTCGATTCCTTCGTCCGGCATGAGTCCACTCCTATCGTCTATCGGCGCACAGACGTGCGGCACACCTTCGCACCACCGCAGACGCTAGACGCGGGCCGCGGAAGGGTCATCACCCGATCGGGATGAACGGCGCCGGCGCGCCTCAGCTGACACCAGAGTCGGCACCAGACTCGCGGTCGCCGCACTCCGTTCCTCGAATCATGCCACTCCCGCATTCGCCACGGGACGGGCATCCGTGGAACGGCGCGGCTGGTCCCCCGTTGCGCGGAAAGCGAGCAAGTCGCCGGCGAGTGCTTTCGTCATCTGGGCGCGATGGGACGGGACAATCGCTCTGGCGACGCACCGATCGTTCCGACGTCGCTCCCTGTCGCCGAAACCAGGGCTAGCTCCGCTTGGTCGGTGAAACCTTCACGGGACTGTCATCTTTTCAGGCCGCGATAGCGGCCTGTTTGATCTTGTGGTCGAGCGCATGCTCGAACGCGCGCCAGGCGCGGGCGAGGGGGTGGTGGTTGGCGATCTCCTCGGGTAGGTGGGGGTCGAGCTCGGCGAGCGCCGTGACGAGCTCCTCGAGCGCACGCTGCCACTGCCGCTCAGAGAGAGCGGGGCCCCCGGGACTCAGCTGCGCCATGTCGAGGGCGGCCAGGGGATGCGGAGTCCAGGCGGGCTCGACGATCCGAAGGACTCCCGCTGGCCTTCGAAGCTCGTCCTGCGGCCGGTTTGAATAGCATCCCGGAGCCGCTCGGGGTGCTAAACCCCGCCATATTGGGCCGGAATCAGCCGAAATCGGTGTTGTCGTGGCCGCCCGGTTTTGTTGGTGTTTGCAGGGATGAAGCGGAGAACGCGAGCGATTGCAGTATCGCTTCACACGCGAGAGGTCGCTGGTTCAAGCCCAGCCGTGCCCATCGTGAAATCCCTGGAAATAAGCACCCTACCGCATAGGCTCGAGTCCGAGTAGGAGGCCTGTAGGACGCGATTTCAGGCCGCGGCACTATTCACGGGACTAAACCCCGTGATTGTCGTGGTCGGTTTCGGCTTCGTGGAGGCGCTCGATCGCTCGGTCGAACTCCCCCTTCTCGACCGCAGGACCGCGGGCGTCGCCGCGGGTGATCTGGCGGCTCGGAGCACGCTCGGCGGGCTCGTCGGCGAACCGCATCAGCGCCCACACGGCCTGCTCGTCGACGTAGCGACGCGTGGCGACCTGCTGGTAGACCGAGAACGTGAAGGCCGGGCTGACATGCCCGATCTGCGAGGCGATCCACTTGGGGTTACGGCCGATCATCGCCGCGAATGTCGCCCACGTGCGCCGCAGCGAGTGAGGGGCCTACGGCTACGCCGCGCTCGGCAAGACGTTCCCAAGTGTCGGGGGCGCCGTCACTTTCCTGGTTCGTGGTTACGGCGAAGGCGTCGCGTCAGGTTCACTGAACCTGTTCCAGTACTTCAGCTACATCATTTCGATCGCGCTGTACGCCACAGGGTTTGCTGCGTATGCCGTGACGTTCATCGCTCTCCCGTTCAAGGTCTGGGCGCTGGGCGTCGTGCTCGCGTTCACGGCGATCAACTTTCTCGGCGCCCGCACCATGGGCCGAGCAGAGTCCGTGATCGTGATCATCAAGGTCGCCATCCTGATCGTGTTCGTCGCGGCGTCCTTCATCGCGCTCCCCGGGAACGGATCTGCTCGCCTGGCGCCTGGCCGGGTCCGCTAGCGATCTTTACCGGGGCGGGCGTGCTGTTCGTCGGCTACGAGGGCTTTAGTCTGATCACGAACGCCGCCGCCAACATGGCCAAGCCCAGGCGCGAGTTGCCACGCGCGCTCTACGGCAGCGTCGCGATCGTCAGCGTGATCTAGGTGCTCGTCGCCATCGGCGTCGTGACCAACGTGCCGCTCAACGTCCTCAAAGGACTAGGAGATTCCGGCCTCGCCGTCGCCGCCAAACCATCGCTAGGCCAAGCAGGCTTCAGGCTGATCGCGATCGCCGCCCTGCTCTCGACCGCATCCGCCGTGAACGCCACCCTGTTCGGCTCCACGAACATCGCGTATCAGGTCGCCAAGAACGGCAGTCTTCCACCAGCGTTTGACCGCAAACTATGGCGCCGTGACGTCGAAGGACTCTTCATCACGGCAGGCATCGTCCTCGTGTTCGTACTCATCTTTCCCCTCAGCGCAGTCGCCTCGATGGGAAGCGCAGGATTTCTGCTCGTGTACGCGGCGGTCAGCATCGGCCACATGCGAATTCGAAAGCAGACGGGCGCCAAGGCGTGGCCGATCGTCGCGTCGGCAGTCACGTGTCGCTCCCTATTCGCCCGTCCTGCGCTACCACATGATCACCACAGCGCCGACATCAGCGATCGGTCTCGGTGTCACGCTCGCGGGCAGCTTCCTGTTCGAGATCCTGTATCGCCGCACGAGCGCGCGGACTTTCAGGGAAATCCTCACGCAGACCAACCCCGACCCTGCGGTCGCCGCGCCGACCGCTCAATGAGCGGCGTGGCACCGTTGGGAGTTGGCTGATGAACTCGCCTCGCTGCCGGCGAGCTCGAGCACCGAGGCGCTTAGCACCGAGGCGCTTGGGTGTCTATCGCAACTCGTGATGTGGATCCGTGTAATCGACGCCAAGCGCCAGTCCCATGCCTCACGCTGGTCCCGGCCGCCTACCGCTGCCATCCCTTGGCGTGTCGTCTGCCGAACGGGACAAACCCAAGAACTTCGGGCAGTCCGCTTACCGCACGCCGCGGTTGTCGGTGTCTGCTGCAGCTTGGGGTGAGGCGACGACCTCAGTGGCTCAGCCTTCCGACGGCGTGGCTGTATCCCCGGCTTCGACAGGCCGGAAGGCGGCTGGTGCAAGGAGGATGATCCGCTCCCCGGCGCGGAGCTCGGTGTCGTTGCGAAGCGGAACGATTTCGCCTCCCTCGGTGACCGCGACCACGCGGGATCCGGGTGGCCAGGAGATCGCGCCGATGCGGCGGCCCAGCGCGGGCGATTCGGGTCCGATCGTGATCTCGACGATCTCGTAGCCACGGAGCGGCGTGCTGGGCGCGTGGGCGCATGATCCCGGGTCCTTCACGGCAAAGTCGGCGGCGAGCGCGCCGTGCTCGATCTCACGGGCGGAGGAGCTCACGCTTTGAGCGAGGACGCGAAGCACGTCGTGGCGGGTGATCCAACCTTGCAGATGCAGCCCGTCGTGGGAGATCACCGGCAACCCGTCGCGCCCGTAGATGACGAGCTGTCGCAGCGCCTGCTCGAGGGTCTCGTCGCCGAACAGCTCCTGGGGTTGACGGGTGTCGGTTACCGGGCCGGCGAGACTCGCCCACAGCTCGTCCGGGATCGCGCCGCGATCGACCTCGGTTTCCTCGGGTGGGCGAAGCTGAGCGTCGCCGTCGAGCTGTGGCACCGGCTGCATCACGTCGGCGACGGCGAGCGCCTTCAGCACACTGGTCGTTCTTGGCCGTTCGATGTCGATCCCGCGACGCAGCAGCTTGGTGGTATAGATGCTGCCGTAGCTGAGCTGCTTAGACAGCGCCGCCGCGATCCCCGCGGCGAGCATGATCGGGAGCGTGAGACCGAAGTTGCCGGTCATCTCGGCGACGCTGGCGATCGCTGTCAGCGGCGCCTGCGCGGCGGCCGCGAACACCCCACCCATCGCCACCACCGCGTACATCGCCGGCGGGCCGATCGCGGGCCCGAACAGGTGGTGCGCGACGGTGCCGAACGCCATCCCTGCCATCGCGCCGATGAACAGCGAGGGGGCGAACACTCCCCCCGAGCCGCCGATTGAGAGGGTCAGACTTGAGGCGAGGACCTTGCCCAGCATCAGGATCGCGATGAACCACAGCGCGTACTGGCCGGCGAACGCCTTGCCCATCACCGGATAGCCGACCCCGTACATCTGCGGCAACGCGAGCAGCACCAGGCCAAGCGCGACGCCGCCGACCGCGGGACGCGCCCATTCCGGGCGGCCCTTCCACAGCTGATCGACGAACTCCTCGAGCCAGTACAGGAACGTCTTGAAGCCGACCCCGAGCAGCCCCGCCACGAGCGCGAGCACCGCCACAAGCAGGTAGCTGACGTCGTTGGCCAACACGAGGTCGTGGGGTACCTGAGTGAAGAACGGCGCCGAGCCGAAGAACGCGCGACTGATCACATCGCCGGTGACCGCCGCCAAGCTGGTGGCGAACAGAGCGTCGAGCGAGAACTCACGCAGGACAATCTCGAACCCGAAGAACAGCCCCGTGATTGGCGCGTTGAAGGTGGCCGCGATCCCGCCCGCAGCCCCGCACGCGACGATGATCCGCAACCGGGCCTCGGACATCCGCACCAGCTGGCCGAGGGTGGAGGCGAATGCCGATCCGATCTGCACGATCGGGCCTTCGCGTCCCACCGATCCCCCCGCGCCGATGCAGATCGCCGAGGCGAGCGCCTTGACGATCGTCACCGGGGGGCGAATCCGCCCGCCGTTCTCAGCGATCGCGAGCATCACCTCCGGCACCCCGTGGCCACGAGCCTCGCGGGCGAACCGATCAATCAACGGCCCATACACAAGACCGCCAACCACCGGAACCACGAGCACGAAGAAGATCCCGAGCCCCGGCAGGTGCAGGCTCGGCACACGGCCCTGCTGGCCGAACTGCTTATAGCCTGTCGCGAGCCACGTGAACGCGTAGATCAGCTCCCTGAACACAGCGGCACCCAAGCCCGCCCCAGCCCCGACGATCAGCGCCATCACCGCCAGCCCGAGCCGGTTGCCCCCCAACCACGTCAACGCCGCCCGGATGGGCGAGGAACGGGAGAGACCCGGCACCACGGCACCCACGGACTCAGCTGGAGCCTCGCTGGAACCCGGGATCTGATCCGCAGACGCACCTGAACTCGAGGATCCGCGGCTTATGCCGGGATCACCCGACCCGTCAACCATCCCCTTATCGCTCACCGCTCAAGGTCCCATCCCAGCGACCAGTCCCGCTCGGGAACCTCGCCGGCCGCCACCCGCTCGCGGTACTGAATGTCACCCTTATACGCGCCGCGCGCCCCGTTGTTTTGAATTCGGTAGCCAGAGAACACGTGGATGCCCGCGTCGCGGAGCTCGACCGCGATCTTCACCTGAACCGCGCGCTCGACAGTACGGACGACGCTTCGCAAGCCCTCCGGGATGCCCAACCGATCGGACGGACATCGAAATAGTGCGACCCGGGTCGAAGCTCGAGGTCTCCGCCGCGCCCGCGTGCGGCGCTCGATTAGCCACACGCGGAGACTTCTCCAGGTGCAGAACCCGGCCGACCGGCGTTTCCGGTCCCTCGTGCGCTCCTCTGGCCATCTGCTTCACCACATGGTACGGCCGCCCGCCGCAACAGGCATCCGACCGCGATCCCCTCAGCAACACGAACCGCTCGCCCACCAGCCTCCGCTCCGCCACCGAATGCGACCAGCCGACCGGGAGCCGAGCAACAACAACCCTCGCCAAGATGCCCGATGCCCGATGCCCGATGCCAGGAGCCAGCAGTGTGGCTAGCGCCCGCCCAGGCTGCTCAGCCCGCCGCGATGATCCTCGGGCCGCCGGCCACCGGAGCCACCGGCGCTCCGTGACGAGGGAGCCAGCCTCACTGACAGGCCCCCGCTGGTTCGCGCGCTCACGCCGCTGCGCTCGCTCGATCGTGCCGGCACCGGCGGCATTGAGGACCGCAAAGACGCTCAACCTTGACGGGCCACGGCGGACCCGCTGCGGTCGATACGGCCGACCAGGTCACCCCGGGGTCCACGAGCACAAGCTGAGCGCACCCTGCATACGACGCGGCGCTGCTCGGCACCGACCCCGATGCCTACCCACCGCGTTCCAGGCGGCCCCCCGAGCGCGCGGTCGAGAAAACGCACCCTAATCGTCCGTGTGGATCGCGACGGCAACCTGCGCGACAACCACGTGGGCGAGGGCGACGCGCCTTCACCCAATGCCTTCGCTGACCCGCGGCATCACCAGTACCGGGCACGGAGCGTGCCGGACTACCCGCACCGAGACGCTACCCACCAGCGCGCGACGCACCGGCCCGTAAGCGCGCGAGCCCAACACGAGCAAGTCCGCCCCGCGTGCCGCATCCAGGATCGTCGACGCAGGGTCGGGACCGACGAGCACCTGCTGCTCGATCTTGGTGCCCGCGACGAGCGCCTCCACCGCCGCCGCGAGCGCGGCCCGTGCCGCCCGCTCCTGGCGCTCGAGCCCGTCCGCGAGCTGCATCGTTTCCAACGGCTCGACATCGCCCAACGGCACGACCGCGTCAAGGCCGGAGAACGGCACGACCTCGCCCACCGCCACACCGGGAGAACTCGGCACGATGACCATCACCGCCCGCACCGCACCGCCGGTGCACGCCGCCAAGCCGTGCGCGATACGCAACGCGAGCAGCGCCTCCGCCGAACCGTCGAACGCGACCACGATCGCCTCGATCCGGCGCGACTGGCGAGCCGCGTGACCGCGCGGGGCTACCGCGACCCCGCACGGCGCACCGCTGAGCAGCCGCTCGCCTACCGAGCCGGCCAGCACCCGGCCCAACGGCCCGCGATGCGAGGACCCGACAACGACCAAATCGGCTTGCTCTGACACCGCGGCAGCGTGCAGCCCACGCGCCGACGAGCGCGAGACCACAAGCCGCCGCCCGACCGATCCCACGCCAGCCACGCCCGCGAGCTCGGCTGTTGCCTCCCGTAGCGCCGACGCCGCGCCCTCCCGCTCACCGCCGTGAACCACGGCCGACCCCGTCTGCTCGCCGAGATGCTCGACCCACACCGCCGTCACGACGCTGACGAGCAACAGCCCGGCCTCGCAAGCCGCCGCAAAATCGACGCCGAGCGCACGCGCGTCAGCGCCCTGCTCGGTGGCCAGAGAACCCACGAGAATACGAGCGAACGGAGCAAGCGTCATCAACGGACACGCTAACGGCCGCGCCCCCACGCCGTCATCTCGGCCAACCGCGTGCACCGCCCCGCACTCGCGAGGCCCACCATCGAGGCCGTACCCGAGGCAACCGAAGGCCCGAGCAACTACCGAGCAGCACCCGCAGTCCTACGCGATCACCCAGAAGCACCGCTCCGAAGCTGACTGGCGACGGCATCAGGACGCAACTGGGCAGACACGCAAGACGCGGGAGCCATCGAACCGGGTGTCGACGATCGAGCCCGGCGCCCTGGACGACGGTTTCGCGGCCGCGAGATGACCTCTTTCGCGCCGCGAGCAGCAGCGAGCACCACGGGCAGTTAGCCGCGTCTGGGTCATCGAGCAACCGCCCTGGGGAGGAGCCGGCGCGGTGGGCGGCCCTTCCGCATCCAAATCGAGGAGCGACAGTCGTGATGGCGTCGACGCTGGCGCTCGCTGCGGACGACCTGCAGAAGCCGCGAAGCCGCCGACCGCCACTACCTGCAATCCACGAATGAGAGAAGTCTCGATCGAGCACAGGGACTCACCAGGTGCTCACCCTGGAGGGCCACCCGCATCACCGGCGGCACGCGACGGGAGTACCGAGTGGACGGCAGAGCAGGTCTGTGGCCCACGCTGGTCCGGCACCGGGGACGCGAGGTCGCACGCATACGAGTGAACACGCAAGATGGAGGTTCGGCTGATGTCGTGAGCGTTGTTTCAGGTCCGTGCTCGTGCACGCAGCGGAACCCTCCAGGCTCGCTGGAGCATCTCCGCCTCCACCTCAAGCCCGTCGCGGAACAGGATCACGATCAGCGCCACAGTGGCGAGCGAGCTGACGAATCCCGACCGCGGGTCGAAGTGCAACACCCCGAAGCCGTCCGGGCCGAGCACGAACCCGGCGACGACGAACACCGCCGTGAGCGACAGGAAGCTGCGGTGCGCGACGCCTGCCAGCAGCGCCCCGAGCACAAGCAACCCGGCGAGCACCAGCGTGGTGGTGTCAAAGGACGTGGTAGCGAGGACGGGCATCGTCGACCGGTTCGCCGACCAGCCTTCCCGGCACACCGTGTCTGGAGGTTAGACCGACGCGAAGCTGGGTTGCCAGGCGTCGAGCTGTCGGGCCTGCGGGGTGACCCCCGGTTGTAGTTTCGCGCTGCCAAAGCCCGCCTCCGCCGCGGGTCTGCTTGGCTGGCAGCTCGACCTCGCGGATCCGGCCCGTGCGGCTTCGATGCTAACGCGGTTTGAGACGGGTTCGATGTCGTCCGTCGCGTGGAACCCTGTTTCGATCCGCCATGCCAGTTCGTCGACGGTCTGCGCGAATTGTCTGACGGCGTCGACCGCGCCGAGCGGTTATGGACTACGGTTATGGCCGTCCGTGCATCGGCGCCCTCGCGGGCCGAGAAGGTCACGCACGAGAGCGTGGCGATACTTCGCCCCCACATCGCCGACATGGCGGACATCGCGACATCGCCGGGCGGTTTGACGACGCCGAGCCGGCCCGGGAGCGACCAGACGTCGCGCTCGTCGGACTCGGCGAGAGCTCAGCGCAGCGGTCACCGCTCCGACGTCCTCGACGTCGATCTCCCGTGCGATCACCTCGTGACCGAGGGCGACGACGATCGCGGCAACGAGCGCAAGTCGGTCCTTGCGCTCGTCGGCGATCAGGACGCGCAAATCATCGGTCCCGTCCGTGAGCGGCACTACGAGCTGATTCTAAATCCCGCGTGGTCTAACGCAACCGTCACGCCCGGGTCGGCGAGGGGAGTAGCATCAGTATCAGCTCAGCCTCGACCCTCGGCGAGCAATGCCTTTCCGGGTCCAACGACTCGGCTGGCGCGTGCGACACCACTTGGAGGTGATCGCGATAACCGACAGTCTGAGGAGTCTCTGAGTCCATGCATCGTCCCGCGCGAGCCCGTCAGCCCGGCCGGCGCAATTATGCTTGTTAGGCCGTGTCGGCGTCACCAAGGAGCAACGGCATGATGGTCCTGATCTGTTACGAAGGGTCCGCTGATGCGCAGGCGGCGATTGACCGCGCCCGGCAGTTGATGCCCGGTAGTGACGTGACGGTGCTCGTGATCTGCGAGACGATCCTGGAGACGATGACCCGCAACGGCTCACTGGGCCTGGGGCTGGGATTGATCGGCGACTACGGCGACGACGACACCGATGCGGCGTCCGAAAACGCCGCGCTCGACACCGCCACCGACGGTGCACATCGCGCCGCTGGGACTCGTCGCGCAGTCGCGGATCGCCAGTCGGCACGACGACATCGCCGGGGTGATCCTGGCCGTGGCGGCCGATGTGGACGCCGGTGTCATCGTTCTCGGAACGCGCGGCCTCAGCGGAGTCAAGTCGCTGATGCTCGGCAGCGTTTCGCATGCGGTGCGGCATCACGACGACCGGTCCGTCCTGGTCGTTCCATCCTCGGGTCTCGCCGAGCAGCGTCACCGCTGGGCCAAGCACCCCCAGATCACGGCCGGCGTCACATGACCTGTCGGGTAGAGCTCCGGTGGCCAACCGGTCCGTCGTTGTCGAGGCGACCGAGCGGTCTGGCGGCGTTCAAGGTGCCGGCTAGTCAGCTGCGGCGCCCCAAAGAAGCAGGAGCGTCGACCAAAGCGGCGGACGACCTGCCCACCCCACCCATCCTTCTGACAGCATCCACCAACGGGGAGCTGATTCCGTTATGACGACCGCACACGAACATCCGTCGCTCTCGGTGCTGGACCCCGAGCGGTCGCCGGCGGACCTGCCCACCGCGCCGGCTCCCGACCCGCTTTCCGCAGACCTGCTGGAGAGGATCGACCGCTACTGGCGGGCGGCCAACTATCTGTCGGTCGGTCAGCTGTATCTGTATGACAATCCGCTGCTCAAAGAGCCATTGGAGCTGTCGCATGTCAAGCCGCTGGTGGTCGGGCATTGGGGGACGACGCCCGGACAGAACTTCATCTACGTGCACCTGAACCGGGTGATCACCAAGCATGACCTGGACATGATCTATGTCGCCGGTCCGGGGCACGGCGGCCCGGCGCTGATTGGCAACACCTATCTTGAGGGCAGCTACAGCGAGATCTATCCGAACGTCAGCCAGGATGAGCTCGGGATGAAGCGGTTGTTTACCCAGTTCTCGTTTCCGGGTGGGATCTCGAGTCATGTCGCCCCGACGACGCCGGGATCGATTCACGAGGGTGGCGAGCTGGGCTACTCGCTCAGCCACGCGTTCGGGGCGGCGTTTGATAACCCCGGCCTGATCGTCGCGTGCGTGGTCGGCGACGGTGAGGCCGAAACCGGGCCGTTGGCGACCGCGTGGCAGTCGACCAAGTTCCTGAACCCGATTAGCGACGGTGCGGTGCTGCCGATCCTGCATCTCAACGGCTACAAGATCAGCAATCCGACTGTGCTGGCGCGGATCGAACACGAGGAGCTCGATCAGTTCATCCGCGGATGCGGATGGACGCCGCACTTCGTCGAAGGCGATGACCCCGAGCAGATGCATCAGTTGATGGCCGGCACGTTGGAAACGGTCATCGAGCAGATCGGTGAGATCCAACGCAACGCGCGGGAGCACAACGATACGACGCGTCCGCGCTGGCCGATGATCGTCCTACGCTCACCCAAGGGCTGGACCGGACCGAAGGTCGTCGACGGCGTGCCGATCGAGGGCACATTTCGCGCGCACCAGGTGCCGCTGCTGGTCGATGACGCGCACCCCGACCACGTCGAGCAGCTCGAAGCCTGGATGCGCAGCTACCGGGCGCAGGAGCTGTTTGACGATGATGGCCGGCTGATAGTGGAGCTCGCCGAGTTGGCGCCGAAGGGCGCTCGGCGGATGGGCGCCAATCCCCACGCCAACGGTGGTCTGCTGCTGCGCGACCTGCGGCTGCCGGACTTCCACGCGCATGCGGTAGACGTCCCCGCTCCGGGTGCTGTCGAGGGTCAGGATACGTTGATTCTCGGGAGCTTTTTGCGTGATGTCGTCAGGCTCAACGAGCCGGAGCGCAACTTTCGGCTGGTCGGTCCGGATGAGACGGTCTCGAACCTGCTCGGCGCGGTGTTCGAGGTGACCTCACGCCAGTGGGAGGGGCGCGTCGAGCCCAACGACGAGTTCCTCGCCCCGGCCGGGCAGGTGCTGGACTCGATGCTCTCAGAGCACCAGTGCCAGGGATGGCTGGAGGGGTATCTGCTCACCGGCCGCCACGGCCTGTTCAATTGCTATGAGGCGTTCATCCACATCGTCGACTCGATGTTCAACCAGCACGCCAAGTGGCTCAAGGTCACCAAAGAGCTCCCCTGGCGCCGGCCGATCGCATCGCTGAACTACCTGCTGGCCTCGCACGTCTGGCAGCAGGATCACAACGGGTTCACCCACCAGGACCCCGGCTTCCTCGATCACGTCGTCAACAAGAAGGCCGACATCGTACGGGTGTATCTGCCACCGGACGCGAACTGCCTGCTCTCGGTCGCCAACCACTGCCTGAACACCCGCAACTACGTCAACGTGATCGTCGCCGGCAAACACCCCGCGCCGCAATGGCTCACGATGGACGCCGCGGTCGTGCACTGCACGCAGGGCATCGGCATCTGGCCGTGGGCCAGCAACGACCACGACGCCGAGCCCGATGTCGTGATGGCCTGCTGCGGAGACACGCCCACGCTCGAGGTCCTGGCCGCCGTATCGATCCTGCGCAACGAGCTGCCCGACTTGAAGATCCGGGTGATCAACGTCGTCGATCTGATGAAGCTGCAGTCCGAAAGCGAGCATCCGCACGGCCTCAGCGACCGCGACTACGACTCGCTGTTCACCACCGACAAGCACATCATCTTCGCCTTCCACGGCTACCCCTCGCTGATCCACCGCCTGACCTACCGCCGCCAGAACCGCGACCTGCACGTCCGCGGCTACAACGAAGAGGGGACGATCACGACGGCGTTTGACATGCGCGTCCAGAACGACCTCGACCGCTTCCACCTGGTCCAAGATGTGGTCGATCGCGTCCCCGGGCTGGGCGCAGCCGGCAGCTACCTAAAGCAGACGATGCAGGACAAGCTCGTCGAGCACAACCAATACATCGACCAGCACGGCCAGGACCTACCCGAGATCCGCAACTGGAAATGGGACCAGACGAAATGACGGCGCAAGCGCTGCGCGCCACCGCTGAGGAGCTACTCGCGGGCAACCGTGGAATTCTGGCGATGGACGAGAGCATCGTGACCCGCAATCGGCGGTTCGCCGCCGCAGGAATCGCGCAGGGCTGCGGCGAGATCACGGAAGAGGTACTCCGAGAGCCGTTCGCCAGCCTGCACACGCAGCGTGTGACGCTCGGGGCGGTGATCCCCAAACCCAACATGGTGCTGCTCGGCTCGGGCTGTGCCGAGCAGCCGAGCGCGGAGGAGGTGGCTGATGCCACGCTCGCGTGTCTACTGCGAGCCGTTCCCGCTGCTGTGCCAGGGATCGCGTTCCTCTCCGGGGGGCAGGCAGGTGAGCTGGCGTCGGCGGGCCTGAACGCCATGAATTTGCGGTCGCGAGCGTGCGCCCCGTGGGCGTTGGGGTTCTCGTTTGGCGGCGCGATCCAGCAGCCAGCGCTTGAGACCTGCCACGGCGAGGACGCCAACGTGACGGCGGCGCAGCAAGCGCTGCGCCATCGCGCGAGATGCAACCAAATGTCCCCCCGCGGTGAACACAGCGCCGAGGCAGAGAGGACGGCAGCATGAACACCACAAGTAGGCAAAAGCCCGCAGGCGAGCGCGACCGCACGCGATCCCACCCCCGCACACCGCCGGCCACCGGTCCCGACGCCGGCAGCGGATCTTCAACTGATGCGAGCACGGATCTGAAGGAGCTGCCGCTAGCCGAGGTCGAGAAGCAGCTGCAGTCATCGCCGGACGGACTCGGCGCCGCCGAGGCAAAGACACGCCTGGCTCGGTATGGGCCGAACGAGATCGAGGAGGAGGCGACCAGTCCGCTGCGGGCGCTGCTCGCGTACTTCTGGGGTCCGATCCCGTGGATGATCGAAGTGGCGGTGATTCTGTCGGCCGCGCTCGGGCACTGGGCGGACTTCTTCATCATCCTTCTTCTACTAGTCGCCAACGCCGGCGTGGGATTCTCCGAAGAGCACCAAGCGGGCAAGGCGATCGCCGCGTTGAAGGCGCAACTCGCGGTCAAGGCGCGCGTCCTGCGGGATGGGAAGTGGGTCACCCCGCCAGCGCGTGAGCTGGTTCCGGGCGACGTGATCCGGATGCGGATGGGGGACATCGTCCCCGCGGACGCGCGCTTGCTGGAAGGCGACCCGGTCGAGGTCGATCAGTCCGCGCTGACGGGCGAGTCGCTGCCGGCGGAGAAGACATCCGGCGAGGCGGTGTTCTCCGGTTCGATCATTCGCCAGGGCGAGATCGGCGCGCTGGTCTACGCCACCGGCACGAACACGTACTTCGGCAAGACCGCGCAGCTCGTCGCGGAGGCGCACACCGTCAGCCACTTCCAGCGCGCGGTGCTGAAGATTGGCACCTACCTGATCATCCTCGCGCTCGCGCTCGTCGCGCTGATCGTCGCCGTCTCGATCGTGCGCGGCGACCCGCTCTTGACCACGCTGCAGTTCGCGCTGGTGCTGACCGTCGCGGCGATCCCGGTCGCGATGCCGACGGTCCTGTCGGTCACGATGGCGGTCGGCGCGCGCCTGCTCGCCACCAAGAACGCCATTGTCAGCCGGCTGGTCGCGATCGAGGAGCTCGCGGGCGTTGACGTGCTGTGCTCAGACAAGACCGGCACCCTGACCCAGAACAAGCTCACCCTCGGCGATCCGTTCGCCGTAAACGGCATCACGGCCGACGAGGCCATCCTCGATGCCGCGCTGGCGTCACGCGCCGACGACGACGACACGATCGATCTGGCGGTCCTCAGCGGCGTCAAGGACCACGCGGTCCTCGACTCGTATGACGTAGCCCATTTTCAACCGTTTGACCCGGTCGGTAAGCGCACAGAGGCCACCGTCAATGCGCCAGACGGCACCGCGTTCAAGGTGACGAAGGGCGCGCCGCAGGTGATCCTTGAGCTGTCCGCGAACGCCGGCGAGGTGAAGGGTCTCGTCGATCAGGCTGTGAACGAGTTCGCGGCACGCGGCTTTCGCTCGTTGGGCGTAGCCCGCGCCGAGGGAGACGGCCTCTGGCAGCTCATCGGCGTGCTGCCGCTCTTTGACCCGCCACGCGAAGACGCGAAGGCCACGCTCACCACCGCCCGGCGGCTTGGCGTGAAGGTGAAGATGGTCACCGGCGACGCGCTCGCGATCGCCCAGGAAACCGCCAAGAAGCTGGGGCTGGGCTCGAACATACTTGACGCCGCTGGTCTCGGCGACTCAAAACGTCAGGAGACCAAAGCGGTGACCGCTTCGATCGAGGACGCCGACGGCTTTGCCCAGGTCTTCCCCGAGCACAAGTTCCACATCGTCGACGTCCTCCAGCACGAGGGGCACATCGTCGGCATGACCGGCGACGGCGTCAACGACGCCCCCGCGCTGAAGAAAGCCGACTGCGGGATCGCCGTCTCAGGCGCGACCGACGCCGCCCGCGCCGCCGCCTCGATCGTCCTGATGACCCCCGGCCTCTCAGTGATCATCGACGCGATCAAAGAGAGCCGCCGGATCGTTCAACGAATGAACAGCTACGCGATCTACCGCATCGCCGAGACCCTGCGCGTGCTCGGGTTCGTCACCCTGGTGATTCTCCTGTTCAACTTCTTCCCAGTGACCGCGATCATGATCGTCCTACTCGCGCTGCTCAACGACGGCTCGATCCTGTCGATCGCCTACGACAACGTCCAATACAAAGACCAGCCCGAGGCATGGAACATGCGCCTCGTCCTCGGAATCGCCTCCGTGCTGGGCCTCGTCGGCCCCGTCGCCGCGCTCGGCCTGTTCTATCTCGGCGACAAGGTTATCGACCTCAGCCGACCAGAACTCCAAACCATGATGTACCTCATGCTTTCCGTCGCCGGAAGCATGACGATCTACCTGACGCGCACGCGCGGCCCGTTCTGGTCGATCCGGCCAGCGCGAAAGCTAATGATCGCTGTGACGAGCGCCGAGATCATCGCCACCGTGATCTCCGTCGCGGGCATCTTCGTCACCGCGCTCCCCTGGAAATACGCGCTCCTCGTCTGGGGCTACGCGCTCGTCTGGTTCCTCCTCACAGACCGTGTCAAACTACTCGCCTACCGTATCCTCGACCCAAACCAGAACGCCACCCCCTCGTCAAAAGTGACGTCGAGCAGCAATCCAATGACGGCGCACGCGTACCACACGACGTCCCGGGAATACCCGCCCAGTCACCGCAACGTCTACCACACCGACGATCGCTGCCCCGCCGGCAAAGAGATCAAAGCGGCTCATCGCCAAGACGGGACCGGCGGGCACGACCTCTGCACCCACTGCGCAGCCAACAGTAGCGCTGAACGCGCCCCGTCCCCGTTGTGATGCTCCCTCCAGGAAGGAACAGGAAAATGCCTCTCCGTACACGTCGGGCCGCGGTAGACGACTGATGCACCAAGCCCCAACCGAACCCGTCGCCCCCATCCACACCCCGAACGACGGCATAGATCCCGCGCAGACCGAACATGTCGCCCCCGCCGACCGGCGATCCTCACCGAATCACGAAGCGTCCGCGGGAACCCGCCAGAGCGCAACCCCCGCGAAGGAGAGCGCGGACGCCAGCGGCAGTGTCGCCGAGACCGACCCGCAACGCTCGCCGTCACCGACGCCGTGGCCTCACAGCCGAGCCGAAGCAGAAATGCAGGAGATCGTCCACACCCTGCGCGGAAACCACGTGCTCACGCTCACCCAGATCAAAGAGCTGTGCTGGGCCGCCCACTGGCCCGAGCGGGACTTCACCACAGCGCTCAACCACGCCATCGCCGCCGGCGAAATCAAACAGCTCAGCGAAGATCTCTACGAGATTCCCGAATCACGCCGACACAACCCCTGAACAGGAGAACCGGAACGTTCAACCACGTGATCGTCGGGGTCGACGAGCAGCAGGGAAGCCGGGAAGCGATTACGCTCGCTAAGGAGTCACGACTATTCAAACGCTCGGCTTCGTCGGCCCAAAACCCCGTGAATGCGGAGATTCCGGCGGTTTCACCAGAGGACTTACAAAGTCGTGACTCCTAAGTGACGGGCCTGAGCAACCGACGCGTACCGATGCCCCAGGACCAACGCGCGCCGAAGCGGCAGCTTGGTGGCGTGACTCTACGCTGTTGCGAGCACGGCGCGAGTCTGACGGGCGATCTCAAGATCCTCGCGTGCCTCCATCACGAGCGTGCGGATCGGAGCGCCGTCGGCAGTGAGCTCGAGGTCACCACAGGCGGTCTCGTTGCGCTCCGAGTCGATGGCCACTCCGAGGAAGCCGAGGCCATGCACCGCGCGGGCCCGAATGGGAGCCGATCGTTGGCCGATGCCACCGGTGAAAACAAGAGCGTCGAGGCCACCCAGGGCGGCCGCCATCCCTGCGATCAGCGCTCGCAACCGATGCTCCCAGACGTCGAGCGCAAGCCTGCTCGACACATCACCGTCGGCGGCCTGCGCCAGCACGACGCGCATGTCGGCACTGCCGGCCAAGCCCTTCAGACCGGACCCGTGTTCAAGCGCGGACGCCAGCTCGCCCTCGGCCATGCCCGTGTGCTCCAACAACCACACCAGTAGTCCGGGATCGACGCTGCCGGAGCGAGTCGCCATGACCAGACCCTCCAGCGGCGTGAAACCCATTGTCGTGTCGACCGACCGGCCGTCGGCGATTGCACAAAGAGATGCGCCCGCTCCGAGGTGGCAGCTGACCAGACGCAGGTCGCTGGCCGGGCGGTCGAGCATCTGCGGCGCCCGCCGCGCCACCCAACCGTGAGAGAGACCATGAAACCCGTAGCGGCGGATGGGCCAACGCTCACGCCAAGCGGCGGGCAGCGCGTACGTCGCTGCAGCCGGCGGCATGCTGGCATGAAAGGCGGTGTCGAAACAGGCGACGGCGGGGATCTTCGGAAGCTGCGCCGAGACAGCGTCCAGCGCCGCCAGCGACTTTGGTTGATGCAACGGGGCGAGACCAGTGAGCTCGCGCAGCGCGGCCTCGACCTCAGCGTCGACGAGGATAGCTGCCACGAACCGCTCGCCGCCATGCACGATCCGGTGCCCGACGGCGTCCGCCGCGGCCAGGCTGGCGCTGAGCGCGTCATGCAACGCGGCCTCATCGAGTTCGCCGCCCCGGACATCCAGCTCCCGCGCGGCGATCACCTGGTCGTCGCCGTCGAGCAGCGTTAGCTTGAGCGAGCTAGACCCCGCGTTGACAACGAGCACGCGCACCGGACTAGCCGCGATCACCCGAGCCCTCGGAAGTCGTCTCCTGCATCGGCTCGATCACGCCGCCTGATGCGCCAAGACGGCATCTGGGGCCGCTCCGGCCGGTCCCTCCGCCTCCGGCTCGCTCTCCATCCTGGAGCAGTTGCGCGACGGTCGCTATCGAGCGTCGCGATCTTACCAGCGCGGGGGAGCTCGTATCCATCGATCAGACCACGCCACCTCGCCTTATCGCCGGGCCGGGACTGTCGGACACGAACACAGACGTCAGCCCGCGTCCCATCCACCTCCGACTCTATAGCGTCGGGCGTCGTGACGCACCCGGCTGTCGCATCTAGCGATCTGCACAGTCAATCGCTACTCGATCTCAATCGCGCATCGTGTGGTCATCGCGGAGCTGCGCAGAATCTCGCGCACGGCAGCCTGTCCGCGCTGGAGGCCATCGAACAACAGCCTAGCGGCGCCGTGCGTGATTTTTAGCTGCCGGGGGCAAGCGACGCGGTGAGCATGCCCCCCTCGTCGAGGCTGTCCCGGTCGTCGTGATGGTGGCGATCACGCTGCTAGCGAAACCGCGAAATGAACCCGGCCTGCAGCCATCGCGGCTAGAAGCTCGGGTGGATGTGAAAGCGGTACGCAATGTCGACGTCAACGTCGCGGCGCCGGGTCGCTGCGCGCCACGTGAGCACGAGGAACAGCGAGGCGGTCCAACGCCGACGTGAACCCAAGATGCATGCCCGCCGCGAGCGGCAGCAATGATCCGCTCGGTTGCAAGCGCTGGCGCTGAGAACGGCAGCCTTCGCGACCACGACGAGACTGCCGGTTCTGGTGCTTTGCGAGTACGCCGAGCATCGTCGTCGAGCTGGGCGCGTGTACCCGTGCTGAGGCGATAGCGGGACTCATGCCACACCGGCCAATGGACCTGCTGCTCGCCAAATCCGGGCATCGTGTATTTGCAGGTTCTCAGTTAGCGATCGCGTTGGAGCGGTCGTCCACGGCAACCGCGAGCCGGCTCGCGGCCGGGACCAAAGCAGCAGTCACCGCCGACGCGTCAGGCTGCTGCTTCACCGCTGATCCGGCCACTGAAGCTCAGGCGTCAGACAGCCGGTCCTCGCCGCAAGCAGTCACGACGGCCACGCCGAACGACGTTGCCCCAAATTGTGCAAAGGAGCCACGGTCTGCGCGGCCAGCCCTGCTTGCTGGGTCCGGCGGAGTCGGGTCCGCAGCAAACGCGCTGACTACCGCCCCGCCACGAGAGGAGCTGTCGATGTCCGCCGCCGCGTCCCTGTCGCGTTGGAACGATCTCGGGCGTCTCGCCGGTCAGTCACGACGCCGCCGCCGAGGTGCTCGCAGCCGTTCCGTAGCGGTCGTCTCCGAGGGTGTGAATGGGCGTCGCGCGGCTTCCTGCTCCTCCATTGAGCAACAGTCCGTTTAGCGTTGGCCCGCGCCGCTGGTACTCGTCTGATTCGCAAGGGGGAACACCCGGCCCGCCGCGCCGGAGATATAGGGTCATCGCAGCAGCGCCCATCGGCCCGACGCCGCCCGCGGTGGCACTAGCCACCAGGTGCGGGACTGTCGAGGCCCCTATGAGAGGAGACCGAGTGTTTGCTGTCATCGGACGAGTTCAGCTCAAGCCCATCGAGCGGACGAAGCGCTCACAATGATCGGTGAGCGAGGAGTGGCGATGGTGCATGGTATGCCCGGGTCTGCAGGCGTTCAGGTGGTGTCGTGGTGGTGAGCAGGATTCCTTCTGGATGGATGGAATCCTGCGGTCGTGGATCGGATCGAGGCGGAAGCGATCGCGGTGGCTGGTGGGGAGCCTGCACGGGCGCTGGTTGTCCGGCTGCTTGATGCGTTGGACGAGGTGGCTGGGTTGCAGAAGCGGTTCGAGGAGCTTGAGCGGCAGGTGAACCGCACCTCGCGCAACAGTTCGGTGGCGCCGTCGTCGGATTCGCCGTTGACGCGACAGCAGCGCCGTCAGTTGGCGCGGGAGCGCGCGAAGAAGCAGCTGGAGCGCGAGCGGCGCGAAGCGCGCAGTCAGGGCGGGCAGCCGGGTCATGAGGGTTCCAGCCGGCCGCCGGCCGAGCCGGAGCAGCTGACCGCCGGGCCGTTTGACTGTGTGCCGGGGCGGTGTGGGTGCGGGCACCGGTTCACCGGCGGCGAGGAACGCGTCGGCGATCCAGTCGGCCATCAGCAGTGGGAGCTGCCGGTGGTCGTGGCGGAGGTGCGCGAGTGGCGGCGGCTGCGGCTCGAGTGCCCCGATTGCGGCAAGCCGGCGCTGGCGGAGCTGCCGGCGGGCGTGTCGTTGAGCGCGTTCGGGCCGCGGTTGCACGCGCATGTCGCGGTGCTGGCCGGGGTCTGCCGGCTCTCGCGCGAGAAGATCGTCGAGCTGCTCGGCGAGTGCTACGGAATCGAGCTCAGCACTGGTGCGGTCGATGGGATGCTGCGGCGCGTCAGCCGCGTGCTGCACGACCCGTGGCGCGAGCTGCACGAAGCGATCAAGCTCGCCGAGGCCGTGCATGCCGATGAGACGACGTGGCTGTGCAAGGCCGATCCGTGCTGGCTGTGGACGGCTACCACCGCCGCGCTGGTCTGCTACCGGATCGACCCGCGACGCACCCAGCAAGCAGCGAAGAAGCTGTTGGGCGAGAACTTCGGCGGGTTCGTCACCTCCGACCGCTACGTCGGCTACCACTGGCTCGACGTTCTGCAACAGCAGCTGTGCTGGGCGCACGCCGTGCGCCAGCTGACCGAGCTCTCCGAACGTCCGGGCGCGCCCGGCAAGCTCGGCGCTCGGCTGCTCGACATCGCCGGCCAGGTGTTCGCGATCCACCGCGAGCATGCCGCCGCGCTCGCCGGCGCCGACGATCCCGAGCACCCGGCGCTGGTCGCGCTGCGTGAGCAACTCGCGCCGTTGCGCGAGCGGTTCCGCGGCCTGCTCGATCAAGGCGCACGCGGCCGCCACCCCAAGACCGCCCGCTTCTGCGCCGGACTGCTGGAGGAATACCCCGCGCTCTGGACGTTCAGCGAGGTGCCCGGCATCACCCCGACCAACAACGACGCGGAGCGCGCGATGCGCGGCCCGGTCATCCTGCGCCGGATCTCCGGCGGCACCCAATCCGAGCGCGGCAACCGCTGGATCGAACGGATCCTCTCCACCCTCGAAACCTGCCGCCGCCAAGGCCGATCCGCATCCGAGTACCTACACGACGCAATCGACGCCAGCCTCCACTCCCGGCCGATCCCCACACTGGTTCCTGGCTGACGCAGCACCGTCACCCGAACCCCGAACCGGGCGTCCCGAGTTACAGAAGGAATCCTCGCTCACGTACCGACACCACGTGAACGGCTACCCGGGTCTTCCGGTGGCTACTCGGCCCGGAACCTGGATGGAGACGACATTCAGCATTCTTTCTGGCTGTTCGACAGTGAGGAAAATGCTCGCAAGGCTGAGGCCACGTTCAAGTCATTGCGCGACATGCCGGATGCGCGAGCGACGTTCGTCAGCGTGGATGTCTGCGAGGTCGTCGGCAAGGCTTAACACAGAGGAGCGGCCCGGCACCTGCTCGCCATGGAAGGCCTGACGAGGATCTTCACGTGGACGCAGCACCCTGTTGCTGATCGAGCCCAGCGCTCCGATCGAGTAGCTCCGGGCGTGCCCGTGCGAGCCAAGTCTGCTCCCTCCACACGACTGCTGGAGCCCCGGATCGCCGAGCGCAAGACCGCTGGTCCGCTCCGGCAACGCAGTAATGATGGCGCACTGTGACGCTTGTGAGCAATCTGAGCAGCGCGGCGCCGGCGGCGCCGAGAGTGCTGCTTACCCTGCGGCTGGGGAAGCCCGGCGCCGAACCGACGTCAGTGTCGAAGAGGACGAATGACGGCAGCCGTCGAGGCGAGGTCGGCACGGCTGTCGCTCTGCCAGAACGCGGCAGCCTCGGCTGAGGACGCGCGCCTGCTTGCTACGCGGGCGATGAGCGAGTCGCCCGCAAGCGGCGCGATGCGTCGAAGCGGAGTCGCCGATCCGCCCGGTCTGGCTTCTGCTCGGGACGAGACTCGATAACGTCGAGGTCAAGGCTCGATGCTCCTCCCTCGCCGCGAGCGAGCAGCAGTATCTGCCGCCTCGCCGAAGCCCGCACGACGGTGCTTCCGCTGCGCTCGGCCAACACAGGAGTGCTTCGGGCTCCGAGCCGTAGTTGCGCGTGTCGTCCGAAGCGACATAGGCTTCCGATGGGGCAGACGCTTCTGCTTCCACTGGGAGGGCGGCTTGCTGACGTTTTGTCATCGCGGACCGAGCAAGCGGGACTGCGGCTACTGCTCATCCTGGCGAAGGAGGAGTCGCGCGGTTCGATCGCGCGGGCGTTGGCGCCGCGACGGCGGCGCCCGAAGCAGACTCCCGTTCCCGCCGTACCATGCCCGGATCGGATCGTGCGTCTTAAGGTAGGTCGGCAGCATGATCACGAGCGTGACGATGAACATGTGCGGCACGCTCGGCCCGTAGGGCATCGCGGCCACGTCATCGCGACCTTCACGACGCGAGAGCCTCCGCGCGAGCACGAAGTAGAAAATGTTCCCGACGAGCAGCTCGATCCCGAGTGCCGGCAGGATCGTGCCGGTCACGTTGCCACCGGGGATGTGCACGACGCCGGACGCCAATCCGGTGATCACGAGAACGTTGACGAGCAGGTTGATGAACAACCCTGAGAAGGCGTTTACCTCTCCCTTTCTCCAGAACGGAAGCTCGAACGCCGTTGCGCTACCAGTTGCCATGATCAGACTCCTTCGCTGACGGTTGCCAATTCGAGTGACGCCTCGTCCGTGAGCGCTGCGAGTAGATCGCGGGAATGCGCGACCCAGCCAAAGATCCCTCCCTGCGCCGCGATCATCCGCAGGCCGACCTCGTGGAACTCGGGGAAGTAGGAGCCGACGCAGTCCTCGAGCACCAGACACTCGAAGCCGCGGTCATTCGCCTCCCTGACCGTGGTGTGAACGCAGACCTCGGTCGTCACGCCGGTCACGAGGAGACTTGTGATGCCGCCGTTTCTGAGGATCAGCTCGAGATCGGTGGCGTAGAAGCTGCCCTTGCCCGGCTTGTCAAGGACCACCTCGCCTTCGATCGGTGCCAGCTCGCCGACGATGTCGTGCCCGAACTCCCCTCGCACTAGGACGCGTCCCTTGGGCCCATGGCTGCCGATCCCGACCTCGAGCTTGCCCCGCGCCAACCTTCTCGGCGGGCAATCCGCGAGATCTGCCCGGTGGCCCTCGCGCGTGTGCACGACCATCAGCCCGGCGGCGCGAGCGGTCGCGAGGACCGCCGCGATCGGCTCGACCACACGCGCGAGCAGCGAGACATCATTCCCTAGCAGCTCGCCGAACCCGTTCGGCTCGAGGAATCTCGCTGCATGTCAATGATCAGCAGCGCCGTCGTCGCCGGGTCGAGTGCGTATTCATACGGGCGCGCGGGTACGGCGACCGGCCCGGGCAGACGCCCCGCGGCGTGAACGATCATGTCTCAGCCTCCGAGAGAACAAGCGTTGTATACAACGCGGTCGACAATGCTGGTCCCCGGTAGATTGCTCGGCGCCGCGACCCTCCGATATGGCCCGCTGGAGAAAATTAAGCGGCCACGCAGCATCCCCAAGTCCTGCCATGCTTTGGCGGTGGCACCGAAGATCTCGCAGGCCGACCGCGTCTACGCCGAGCTGCGCGAACGCCTAACCCGCGGACGCATCCCGATCGGCAGCCGGATCGTCGAGCAACAACTCGCGGCCGAGTTCCGCACCAGCCGCACACCCGTCCGCGAAGCCCTCCGCCGCCTCGAGGGCGACGGGCACCTGACCCGCGATCCGAGCGGCGGCATGCGCCCCCGGGTTCCTAGCGTCCGCGCGATGCGAGAGCTCTACGACGTACGACTCGTGCTCGAGGAGCTGGTCGTGAGACGAGCGGCCAGCTCCGGGGACCGCGGAAGCCAAGAAGCCCTCGAGCAGGACTGGCGCGCGCTCGACGCCGAACACCGCGCAGGCGGACTGGCATCCGAAGGAGCGGCATTCGTACATCGCGGCGAGGCCTTTCACCAACGCCTCGCCGCCGCGTCCGGAAACGACGTCGCCGCTAGCATCCTCGGCGACCTCGGCGACAGAATCCGGATCCTACGGATCCACGACTTCACCAGTGAAGACCGCATCGGCGCCACCATCGCCGAACATCTCGAGATCATCGGCGCGATCATCGCCGGCGACGCCGACGAAGCCGCCAGCTACATGCGCGCGCACATCCAGCGCAGCGCCCAAGTCGTGCGCGAACGCATCGGCGAGGCACTGACTCGAATGTTCGAAGAACCCCCCGCGCTGCCAACCGGCCCCCCAAAGGCGACCGTGCCTCGCTAGCGCCCTCCCGAGCGCGGACTAGACCGCAACCAACCGCGAACACTTCGTTCGTCGCGCTCGATACCGAGCACGAGACACTCCGAGGTTTCGGTGCAAGTCCGTAGCGGCAATCGATCGAACACGGCGAGACTGCAGGTCTCGCACGCCGAAGCGCCAGTGTCGACCGAACTCGATCTACCTACTGGTCCTGAATGGAGAGTCATCGCTCTCGACAGACGCTCGTCGAGTTCCCGCTCTGCGGCGGACGGGAAGTCGTCCTGGGACTCCACCGTCGCGGCGTCAACGACCAGCGTGATCGAACCACGCGACTCGTGCTTCGCCAGGGTAAGAGGCAGTCCCGGTCGCGCTTGCCGGATCGACGATGGAATGGACCAGCAAGCGGCACGACGGTCGAAGCGCAAGTCGCCGGCAAACCCTTATCTGGCTCCTGTTTCGGACGACGGATGAAAGTCAAGGGGCCTTGGGCAAACTTTTGGGTTGATTTCGGACGGCGGTTCGGTCGCGGGTGCTGGTCCGAGGGCGGCAGGTCGGGCTGCGGTGGGATCGGTTTCGGCCGGGTGGCGTTCGATCGGCGCAAATTCGGCGGTTTTGCGGTGCGCGGGGTCGGCACCGGCGGCTGCCGGCGTTTTGGCGGTCGACCTTGTGGGTTGTAGGCTGCGGGGTGGGCGCGAGTCGATGACGTGTCAAAGCGCAGACGTCAGGGCTTGTGGTCTGCCGCGCGACGTTGCCCTTCGAGGGCCTTATTATGCGCGCCCCGGTGTCACGCTCGCGCCCACTCTCCTTCGTGGCGCAGTTGCTTGCCAGTCTGCTGAAACCATCCGCACGTAGGAGGCCTCGGCGGCCAGCGCGAGCTTGCGTTCGGCGTCGCGCATCGCCTGGTTGGTTGACCACACCCCGGCGGCCGTGGTGTCGTAGCGCTTCGCGCCGGCGGTCAGCTCGAGCCGGCGGAGCTTCTTGGCGGTCAGCGATGGCTGCTGGTGGGCGTATTGTTCTTCGCGGGTGAGTAGGCACCAGAACAGGCACGCGAGCTTGCGGGCGGAGGCGACGACCGCGATCTGATGCCCGCGGCGAGAGCGCAGGCGCTCGTAGAACGCGTGCAGCGGGCCGGGCTGGCGCACGACGCTGAACGCCGCCTCGACCATCGCCCAGCGCGCTGAGGCCGAGCCCTGCTTGGAGATCCGCCCGCCACGCGCGGGCTCGCTGCCGGACTGGCGGACCTTCGGGTCAAGGCCGAGATAGGCGGCCAGCTGCCGGGAGGTCCTGAACCGGCGGATGTCAGCGATCGCCACCAGGAACGACGCCGCGCAGATCACGTTCACGCCCGGCACGCTCATCAGCCGCCTGGCATCAGAGGACGACAGCATCTGGCGGGCTGTTGTGCGTCACTCAGTTTCGGCACGGTGAAGTCACTGCAGTTCGGCATCCGGCAAGCGGGCACGAAGTAACGAAAGAAGTCGGGACTGCGACCTTGCGACCGAACCCCAGGGCTGGGTAGCTGCGCCGGCGGCTGGCGTCAAGCGCCGATCAGCGCTCACCCGGGCACGTGGGCGCATCCGCGGCGCTTGACCCGCAGCCACCGGCGCAGCTGTATCTCAGTGAGGTCGTGCGGCAGGGGCCGCACGACTGGGGTCAGTAGCCGGGCGGGTCGCGAGGCCGGCCGTGCAGCAGCCCGCCGCCGGTGAGCGCGACCACCAGTTCCCACGGCGAGGTGTCGTCTGGGCCGAACCGCAGCACCCATGCGCGCGCCGCGCACGCCAGCGCTGCCAGGGCGGATGCGACCGGCGCGCCGGTCCAGCTGCGCGGCAGCGCAGACCCGTCGCCGAGGCTGATCGTCCAGCGCACCGCGCAGGCCTGCAGCGGCTCGGAGCGCCTTGCGAACGCTCGCAGCCAGCCACGCACCGTGCCGGGCGGGCGATCCAGCCGGGCGGCGATCGTCCGATGCCCCTCGCCACCGACGCCGGCCAAGAGCGCCGCGCCGATCACCTCGGCGCCATCGCGCCAGCGCGGCACGCAGAACGCCGGCAACAGCACGTGTGTGCCCGCGCACGGCCGACACACCGCCCGCCGCGGCCTGACCAGCCGCGAGCCGTGGCGCATCCGCACCTCGCGCGCGCGGGCGAAGCCGTACGGCGAGAGCGGCTGCTCGCAGTCCGGGCAGCCGACGCGACCAGCGACCAGCGCCGCCTCCAGCCCATGCCAGCCGATTCTCGCCACCACCACACCACGCTCCTATCCACACGATCGCCAGCGTCCCACACCTCCCGAGCGGGGGCGGGGCGGCTCGTGTTGCGATGGCTACCAGCTCCCGAAAACCGGTGCAACCACCACCGCTGGCGGATGCCGAACGTCAGTGACGCAGCAGGAGCGTTTCATGCCGAACTCAAGTGACGCTCAACAGCTAGCGGGGCGATCAATCTTTTCGACCTCGGCGATCTCCGCATCGAGAAACTCGACGTGGCGCATGCACCCCTCGACCGTCTCGCACTCCCTCGACCGGCAGCTCCAACTGCCGCAGCCACTGACGGCCACCCACCCCGAACAGGTCACTGACCGGCGGGCGGCCCTTCAGGCGGCGCATCAGCACCGCGTGAACCTCGTTCTTGGAGCGCGAGCGCGACCGCACCAGCTGCTCACGGCGCGCGAGGCGGCGGCGCAACACCCGGGTGAGCTGATCCGGCGTCCACACCCCGTCAAGCTCTCCGCTCCACAGCAGACGTCCTGTGTCAAGTAAACCGGAGAATCTTTGTGAGCGAGGGTCGGATCTTGTCCGGTGGCACATCCCCCGGACCCCCTGGCGACCCCCCCTCACGCAGATGGGCGCGCTGCGCATAAACGACAGAGTGAGAGCCCGCCCGGGGGCTCGGCCGGCGCAAAACGGCACGCGCCGGCCGCCCCAGAGCCGCCGTGCGGCTGAGGGGAAGCAACGTCAACGGTAAAGTCGCTGGCGCCGCGCCGGGGTGCCTGTCAGGGGGTCTGTCAGGCGGCCATGCGCTCCGTCGCGCACTGAGGCGTAGATCGCCCGTGCCCACGGGTTGTGATGCCGGGAGCTGTCAGCGAGCACGCAGATTGCTCCGCGCAGGCGCCCGTTGCACGCGTAGCGAAAGTGAGCGACCTTGCGCTTGCCCGACTCGATCGCCACGGCCGACTGCCGAGGTCCTCAGCGCGATGGACCCCTCCAAGACGCCCGGGACCCGCGCGTCCGTCGACATGTGCGAGCTAAAGATCGAGCTGCAGGCCCCCTAATCCGAGCGGTCGGCGACGGCCGGCTCCTCGCCCGGGTTTAGATCCGCCAGGCGGGAGAACTCTCGCGCGGCGATGCGAGCTGCAGACCCCGCTCATCCGCATTCCGACCAGCTACGCCGAGCAGCACTCGCTAAACGCCGATGACCTGGTCCTGCTTGTTCACCGGGACCCGAGCGCAGGCACGAGCGCTGCTCGATGAGTTGGCCCCCACCAACACCGCGCGATCAGGGGTTCCGTGCCACAGATACGGGTGTCCGAGACGTTTCTCACCATCCGCGGCGATCCGTGCAGTGTCCCGGGATCGTTTTCTTGCCCTTCGCAACGCGCTGGGGGCGCGGGCATGCAGGCCGGATGGCGCTCAGCGCGGGTGTAGTCTCGGCGCGGATATCGTCCCTCACCAAGATCCGCTCGAGAAGCACCGCGCGACACCCGGGCGCAGCCTGGATCAGCGCATGGACGCGCTCAGCCGGGCCAACGAGGTTCGTGCGCTTCGCGCGCAGCTCAAGCGCGACCTCAAGGCCGGCAGGGTGTCGATCGGTGAGCTGCTGCTCGACCCGCCTTCGTACCTGGAGAGCGCGAAGGTCTTCGACATGCTGCTGGCGCTCCCCAAGTACGGCCGCGTGAAGGCGACCAAGATCCTGCACAGCTGCCGGGTCTCGCCCAGCAAGACGTTCGGCGGCCTGAGCGAGCGCCAGCGCGCGGAGCTCGCCGGGCGCCTGGACCGGTAGCCGCTGGCACGTCCCCCGAGCCGTTGGCGTGGCAGGCGGCGGCACGGGCCCGACCGGCCCCTCGGATCTGGGAGCTTGCTTGTCATGGCCGAGGAACGAGTCGGGCTCGTGCTGGCGGGGGGTGGCGCGCGTGGGGCCTACGAGGTTGGCGCGTTGTCGGTGCTGCTGCCGGCGCTCGAGGCGTGTGGCCAGCGCCCGACGGTCCTCGTCGGTACGAGCGTCGGGGCGATCAATGTCGCCTACCTTGCCGCCAACGCCGACCTCAGCGCCGATGATGCGGTCGCCGGGGGATCGAGCTGTGGCGCTCGCTGCGCTGGGATCAGGTCCTGGTGCCGCTGCTCGCCCCGTCGACCGCGCTACGCGCGCTCTGCTATGTGAGCGATGTGCTGGGCGTGCCTGGGGCAATCCTCACGGGGCTGCTCGACACGACGCCGCTGAGGAAGACCGTGAGGCGGGTGATCGACTTCGACCGGCTGCATCGCAACATCGAAGCGGGGTTGCTCGATGCCACAGCGGTCGTGGGGACGTCTGCGGCGACCACACGCAGCGTGGTCTTCGTCGAAGGCAACCGGTTCCGACCGAGGACCCCGGCCAGGGCATCGACTACGTCGCGGCCCGGCTCGACGGCGAGCACGTCCGCGCGTCGGCGGCGATCCCTACCCTCTTCCCTGCCGTCCATGTCTCGGGCCCGTCGCGGGCGCGAGGCTGGTACTTCGACGGGGGCGTGCGCCTGAACGCGCCGCTCCGCCCGGCGCTTAGCCTGGACGTCGACCGGGTGGTCGTCATCGGCCTTAACGCGATCCCTCCGGCCCCATCCAGGCTGGCCTCGGACGACCGGCCGGACGCCTTCCAGGGCGCGGCCGACTTCCTTAGTGGGACGCTCGTCAATCAGCTCGTCGAGGACGTCCGCGACCTGGCGCGCGTCAACGTCCTGCTCGGCGACCGTGGAGACCAGGTCATCGCGACGGACGGCTGGCGCTACCGCCGGGTCCCCTTCATCTTCATCACCCCCCGAGCCGGCGAGGACGTCGCGGGCCTGGCCGAACGGATCTTCGAGGAGCATTACGAGGGTCTCGAGGCAATCTGCTCGATTGACTTGGCGCTGTTCGCGCGCCTGATCGGCGGCGACGGGGCCGGGCATGGGGAACTCTTGTCCTACCTGTTCTTCGCCCCCGAGTTCGCCACCGCTCTGATCGAGCTCGGGCGCGCCTACGCACAACGTTGGCTTACCGCTCACACTGGGCCCGAAGGGCTCTGGCAGCTTGGGGCAGCCGGACCCCTCAGCTACTAGTCGGAAGTTTTCGAGGTCTTGAGGCGCGATCGCCTGTGTTCGCGGGCGATCGGGCTTCTTGTGACTGGTTGATGTAGCCAAAGAATTGTTGTGTGGACGGCTGGGATCAGCTATTCTCTGCCTGTGCCTAGACGGTCGGGTGGCGCGGTTCATGTAGCCACAATCAAGACGCGGTACAAAGATCGTGAGTACGTGTCGCACGTGCTGCGGCGCTCCTACCGCGAGGGTGGCAAGGTCAAGCATGAGAACCTCGGGAACGTCTCGCACCTGCCGCCCGAGGCGCTGGAGGCGTTGCGCCGCTCGCTCGCGGGCGAGGTGTTGATGCTGGCAACGGATGATTTCGAGATCGTGCGGTCGCTGCCGCACGGGCACGTCGCCGCGGTGCTCGGCGTGTTGCGCGATCTCGATCTGGAGCGGCTGATCAGCCGCGAGCGTTGCCGCGAGCGCGACCTGGTGGTGGCGATGATCGTCCAGCGGCTTTTGTGTGCGTGCTCGAAGCTGTCGATGACGCGGCTGATCGGGCAGACCACGCTCGCCGAAGAGCTCTCGCTCGGCGAGGTCACCGAAGCCGAGTTGTTGGCCGCGATGGATTGGCTGCTGGAGCGCCAAGAGCGTGTCGAGAAAGCGCTCGCCCGCCGGCACCTGCACGGGGAGGGGTTCGTGCTCTATGACCTGTCCTCTAGCTACCTGGAGGGCCGCCACTGCGAGCTGGGCGCGGTCGGCTACTCGCGTGACGGCAAGCCGGGCAAGCCACAGATCAGCTACGGGCTGTGCTGCGCGCCGGAAGGCCAGCCGTTCTCGATCGAGGTGCACAAGGGCAACACCGGGGACCCGACCACGCTGTTAGCGGCGGTCGAGCGGGTCAAGGACACGTTCGGGATCGAGCACGTCGTGTTCGTCGGGGACCGCGGGATGATCACCGAGGCCAGGACCAAGGTTCTCAAGGAGCAGGGAGTCGGGTTCATCACCTCGCTGCGCGCCCCGCAGATCCAGAAGCTGACAGTCGCCCCCGGCTTTCAGCTCTCGCTGTTTGACGAGCAAGGGCTGTGCGAGGTCTCATCCCCCGAGTTCCCCGCAGAGCGGCTGATCGTGTGCCGGAACCCGGCGGTCGCGGCCGAGCGCGCCCGCAAACGCCAGGAGCTTTTGAGGCTGACCGAGCGAGACCTGGAGAAGGTAAGGCAGATGGTCGAGGGTGAGCGCGGAACGCTTCGCAACGCGAGCGCGGGGAAGATCGGCGAGCGCGCCGGCCGGGTGGTCAACAAGCGCAAGATGGCCAAGCACTTCACTCTGCAGATCTCAGACGCCAGCTTCGGCTACGAGCGCAACCAAGCGCAGATCGACGAGGAGGCGCTGCTGGACGGGATCTACGTGCTACGCACCCAAGAACCAGCCTCGCGGATCGGTTCGGCCGCGGTCGCGCGCGCCTACAAGCAACTCAAAGTCAACGAGCGCTGCTTCCGAGAGATGAAGACCACGCTCGAGATCCGACCCGTGCACCACCGACTCGAGGATCGCGTCCGCGCGCACGTGTTCCTCTGCATGCTCGCCTGCTACGTCCAGTTCGAGCTCGCCCGCCGGCTCGCGCCGATGCTGTTCTGCGACGACACCCCGATCGCGCCCGCCGACCCCGTCGCGCCGGCCCGCCGCTCCCCCGACGCGATCGCCAAGGCCGGCAGCGCCCGCACCCCCGACGGCCATCCCGCCCACAGCCTCGAAGACCTGCTCAGCGACCTCGCCACCCTCTGTCGCAACACCATCCGAATCGGCACAAGCCAACACACCTTCACCCGTCTCACCACCCCGACCGAGCTCCAAGCCGACGCCTACGCGCTGATCAACATCAAACCCGCGTAGCCAAGCAACCACCCCTCCCAAGCGGCAAAACCCCAGCCGCAACAGGGTCCAACAACCCCAACCTACGAAAACTTCCGACTAGTCAGTCATGCCTGGATGCCCTCGAATGGCTCATCCGTCAGGCACCAGAGGTCCCGCGATTACCTCGCTGACGCCTACGGGGCGGCGGGAGACCTGGCCGAGGCGATCTGTCTCTACGAGGAGACGCTCGTCTCGTTTCCTTAGCTGTGTCGGTAAGGGAGCAAGCGCCGGGTCGCGGGCCCCCGTCCCCGACTGGCGCTATCGGTCCGAAACCGACCGGGAGCGGCTTCTGGCACTGGGCGGTGGTCGACATCCCTGGAGAGGTAACCGAGCTTGCCCGTGGTGTCGGCGACGAGGGGAGGCGCGCAGCTCCCGTCAGGAGCGTTTCAGTTGCGTAGCGATGGCGGGATCGCGCGTTACATCGGTGCAGCGCCCCCACCAGGACACGGCGTGCACCACTATTACTTCGTAGTGCACGCTGTGGATGTCGAGTCGCTCGGCATCGACGGGGGTGCGACGCCGGCATTTCTCGGTTTCAACCTATTCACGCATACCCTCGGCCGCGCGATGATCGCCGCGTGGTACGAGGCCGCTGGATAGTAGCCGCGGCTTAACCTGCGCACCCCGTCTCCGCAGACGCGGTCGCGTCGAGTGGACTTCTGCTTGGCATACCAGCCGCCTCCTTGAGTCGCCGGCGTGCCCGGTCTACGTACTAAGGTGAAGTCGATCGTTCACCGCCAAGCTTACCGACCCCCCCGACAGTCAGCTGCACGCGCTCAAGGCGATCGTCTGCCACCTGATCGCCGGGCACTACCGGGAGGTGATCGCCTACGGCGCCGGCTGGAGCGACCGCGAGCGCCAGCAACCCGTCGGCGACACCGGGCGCTATGAGCCCCGGCACGTAGACGCAATCCTCGACGCCGAGCTGCAGCGCGCGCTCGACGACCCCGAGCCGCTGCGCGGGATCGCGCAGCTCACGGCTCGCTGGGCGGCCGCGTTCGTGCTCAACCCCGACGGGGCCACGCGCACCAAGGCGCTGGGCACCGAGTCTTGGACGAACGCGTCGCAGTTAAGTGCCGCGAGGTTGGGGGGAGCATCGGCCGCATGAACTCCCAGACCGCAGTGCGCAGCGGGTTCTCGCCGCCGGGCAGCGCGTCTTGGAGCACGCTCGCACAGCGGGCCGCGGAGCGCCGCCGGGCTGTCGCACTCGCCCGCCACTGTGATCCCGCCGGAGTTGACTGCCGCCGCGAGCTGTTGGTAGTCGCGTTCGTTCTGCTCGGCGTAGGCCTTGGGGCCATCTGCTCGATCTCCGCCGAGCCTTCCAATCCTTCAGCTGGCGCCCGTAGAAGTCCCGGGGTTGGTTGTCGAGCCCGGCGTCGACGTGCAGCCAGCCAAGGAAGATGTCGCTGGTGGCCTGCGTCAGGCGCTGTCCAACGACCACGCGCTCGCCGTGGTTTGAGAACTCGCTCGGGCCGTGGCACTCCTCCAGCACCGACGCCTCGGCCTCCTTCATCTGCAGAAACAGCGGGTCCTGGCCGTCGCGGCCGAGCATCAGCGCGATCCACGCGCGGGTGCCGACGCTGCCGACCCCGACCACCTTGCGCGCGAAGTCGGCCAGCTCGAACTGCTCGAGCAGCACGCGCCGGTCGAACTCCAACGATTCGCGGTAGCCACGTAGGATCTGATGCAGGCTTTCGAACATCTCGCCGCGCTGGCTGTCGGAAAGGAGTTGGGCGAGGGGCACGATCAGCGGCGACTGGTCAACGATTTGCACATGGCCGTTGACCGACTCCGTCAGCTTGGAGAATGCGGTCATGCTGTCCTTGGTGCGAGCCTTCGCGAGCGCCTTCTCGGCGCGCTTGACCATCTTCTGCTTGTACTGCGGGGCGAGTTCTTGGATCACGCTCTCGATATCCAGGCGGGAGTACGAGACATCGAGGTTCTTCATCCCCGCGAACTCCGCCATCGCCAGTGCGATAGCGCCCGACCGTGTCGAGCACGATCCGCTCTTGGTCTTTGGCGCGATAGCCGTTACCGGTGATCTCTGTCTCGCCGTCATGGGCGCGTAGCGTCATCCCGTCGAAGGCCGACGCGTAGCGTGGTCCCAGTTCTCCGGAGATCACGAGGCGGTCGCGATGGGGTGACATTCGCGCCCTAGCATGCCCGATGGTGACCGCGGTTTGGGCCGTGCGGGCGGGCATCTCGTTCCAGACGCCGGCGACGTGACCGAGGCGGTTCGGAGCGCGCGCGATTTCCTCTCGCTGGAGTAGCGAAACGCCCAGATGCTCTCGCCGTTGGTGGTGGCGATCGTGCCCTGGAACGGGTGCGGGACCCCGTGGCGGTCGGCCACCGCTTCTACGAGCCCGATTGCTTGCTCGACGGCGGCTGGGGGGTCGTCATGTAGGCCGAGGGTTAGGGCTCGGAAGAACAGCACCTCGGTGTCGGCCTGGCCTTGGATCTCGGGGTAGAGCGATGGGTCGACGGCGAGGATGAGGTCGCGTTTGATTGTCGCGAACTCGTTGATGTAGCCGTTGTGCATGAGCAGCCAGCGGTCGTGACGGAAGGGGTGGCAGTTGGTCTGCTGTACGGCGCTGACGATCGCCACCCGGATATGGGTGAAGAACAGCGGGGAGCTGATGTGGCCGGCGAGCTCGCGCAGGTTGTGGTCGTTCCAGGCCGGTTCGGTGCTGTGGAAGACGCCCGGGGTGTCGGGCGCGCCGTACCAGCCGACGCCGAACCCGTCGCCGTTGGTGGTCTCGGCCCCGAGCCGCGAGTGCAGGCTCTGGTCGACGAGCGAGTGAGTTCCCCCGTAGAGCACCTCTTTCATGAGGATGGGGGAGCCGGAGTATGCGAGCCAGCGGCACATGGGCCGCTCCTTTCTGTCGGGTTATCAGATGGGTGAACGTTCTTCGCCCGCGATCGCAGTGCGCCAGTCCGGCGCGAGGAACTGATGCGCGAGGCTTGCAACCAGCTCGTCGAGGCGCCCGTTGCGGACGACGAACGCGCGCTGACGAGCGGTGCCGTTCGCGGCCGCGAGGCGCTTGACCCGGTCGAGCGCGCCGGCGCACCCGAGCGCGAGGGCGTGCGGACGACAATCGGCCAGCAGCGAGTCGAGCGTCTCTCGCACCGGGATCAGATCAGACAGCGTGCCATTGGGTCGATCAGCCGGGCGTCGATTCCGTCGCGGGCGGCCAAGAAACGGTTCTCGGCGAGAACCTCAGGGCTAGGGACCACCGATGAGGGTTCTCCCTCGAGCTCGAGACGAGCCCGGGACTGGATCAGCGCGACCAGAGGAGTGACGTCCCGGACCCGAGACTGGGCATCTATCACCCTCACCTCGACGGTCCCGAGGCTGGGCTGCAGCCGCAGGTCCCACCACAGGAAGCTCGAATCGGGGATCGCCCCTGGAGCGGTCAGCGCGTCGACCGCCTCGACGTAATCGGCGTAGTCAGCGAAGAATTGCGGCGGCCCGGTGCGCGGGAACGCCTGGAAGATCACGGTGCGCGCGGACGCGAAGCCACAGTCGCGCCCCTGCCGGAACGGCGAGTTGGCCGACAGCGCAAGCAGAATGAGGATGTTGCGGCGCAGACTGTTGAGCAGCCTGATCGCGTCCTCGGGGGCAGGCACACCGACGTGCACGTGCAGGGCCATTGTCGGCTGCCGCCGCGCAAGTACGCGCATCGAGTCGTTCAGTGCGCGGTAGCTCGTGGCGCCGGAGACCTCTGTCTCCTCCCGGACAGTCAATGGATGGGTGCCCGCGGCGGTGACGGCCAGGCCCATCGCGTCCAACTCCCGCGAAAGCCGGTTACGCAGCGAAGTCAGCTCTGCGACGACCCGCCCACATCAGGGTGGATGCCCGTAGCGAGCTCGACCACCGCCGCGTGGGTCTCCGGTGAGGTGTGCGCCGAGAGCTCGCCAGACAGCCACGCGAGCACCTGGTCGCTCGACTGCGCCAGCGAGCAGTCAGCCGGCTCGAGCAGCATCACGTCCTCCTCGACCCCGAGGCTATACCGCTGATTCAGCTCGTCGTTCCAACGTGCCCACAATGGGCAGCCACCGCGCGGCCAATCGCCGAGCCCGCCGACCGGGTCGAGATCCGTGCGCTGGTATGCCTCAGGTTCCACCCTCACCGCAACCGCGGGCCCTGTCCGCTATTCCGCGGATCGTTCGTAGTGATGCGCTCTCGCGCGTCGGGGAGGTCGACCATCCGCTCGACCTCCGCGGCTGCCCTTTCCTCGTCTTCAAGGGCAGCCACGAAGGCGCGGTAGCGCACGCCGCGATCGCGGCTCTCGGCGGCCAGCCACGCGTTCCACGCGCGCGTGACCCGCTGCGCCGAGCGCCGCCAGTCTTGCAGCTGCTGAGTCTGCCGTAGCGGCGTCTCGTGGGTCCCCCGCGTCGCTATGGTCAGCGACGCAAGGGTTGCCCCGAGGGGATCCGTGTCTTCTCGAACGGAAGGACACGTGCCTCACTCCGAGCTGGCGGCGACGTCGATTCCGCGGACTTAGTCTGCGCTGGAGAGCCGCTGGCCGTACGCAACGAGGCCGTAGATCGCCAGGATGTCAAGCGTGAAGATCGACAGTGACCAGAACGGGTACGCGGGGATCATCATCAGCTGCACGATCGCGTTTAGCCCCAGGACGAACACGCCGACCCAGCGCGAGAATTGGTTCTTGACGAACACGCCCACCCCGACGCCCCACTCGACCACGCCGATGCACAGCACGACCCAGCCCCACGTGTTCAGGCTGCCGGCAATGTAGTGGGTGTTGGTCGCGAAGAAGTGCGAGTTGCCGATCGCGGCGAGGCCCTCGATGAAGTTCAGGGTGCCGAGCATCAGCAACAGCGTGCCGGCAAACACGACCCAGCCATAGCCGCGCTCGTCGTCTGCGGCGTAGCGGTCGTAACCCGCTGGAACTTGTGTTGGGGGAGTTGCTTGAGCAGCCACTTGGCCCTCCTTGAGTTGGGGGTCGGGGAGTTCGCGGTAGAAGCCCGCGTTGCGCCTCAGCATGGCTGACGGTGGCCGCGGTTTGGGCCGTGGGGGTGGAGGATCACCCGGGTGATTCGGTGAGATCGAGCAGGCCGAGCGCTTCTGCGCGCGCGATCGCGTCCGCGCGCGATGTTGCGCCCAGCTTGCGGTAGAGCTCGCGGGTGTGGGTCTTGACGGTGTTCAGCGAGATGTACAATTGCGCGCCGGTCTCGCGTCGGGAGAGACCGGTCGCGAGAAACTGCAGCACGGCGAGCTCGGCCGCGGTGGGTTCCTCGACGATGTCACGGTTTCCCGCGGTCGCTCGGGCGGTGGTGAGGTTCTGCTCGATGGTGGCCGCGATCGCGGGTAGCCGCCCCGGATCAGGAAACTCCGCGATCATCCTTTGCGCGCGTTTGAGGTCGCTGGCGGCGCGCTCCAGCCGCGATCGCGCGACGCGGACGTGCGCGAGCACGAGCACGAGCACGAGCACGAGCACGAGCACGAGCACGAGCACGAGGCGCGTGAGTGTGACCTACGGTGGGCTGCGGTGAGCGTCGCAGACGCTCACCGCGTAGCGCCTCGCGCTCGGCCTCGTCGAGGCGTCCGATCGCGGTGCACGTCAGCGCCAGCCCGAGGTGGGCCGGCGACACCCTCCAGGAGTCCGCTTGGAAGCGCGTGCGCGCGAAGCTGATCGCCTGACGCGCCCACGATGTAGCCCTCGGGGCGGTCCGGCGCGTCGGGCCGCTCGACTGCCTCCAGCGCGATCCGCCGCGTCTCGTCGAGCTCGCCGGCGAAGAACAGGGCCTGCGCGAGGATCGCGAGCACGCCGACGCTGAGGACGTCCGCGCTCGCGCGAGCGGCCGCGACCGCGCGGCGAGCGTGCTCAACGGCCGCGCCCACGTCACCGCGCTCGATCACCTTCGCACGCGTGACTTCCACGACCGCCTCAACGTACGGCGACCACAGCTGCGGCCGCTCCTGGCGCGCGCGCTCCGCCACCGCAAGCAGCCGCCGAACGTCGACCTCGGGGCATGCGAGGAGCGCCGCCGCAAACGCTCCGGCTGCCGGCAGCGACGGGTGCTCGAGCAGCAGCTCGGAGGGAAGCCAGCGCACCCAGCCAAGAAGCTGCCCGACCCGTCCCCCCCAGACGAACTCGCGGTCGTGCTCGACCAGCAGCTCGGCCACCGTCTCGGCGTCCCCAGCGGCGGCGGCGTACTCGATCGCGTCCTCCACAAGCCCCTGCGCACGGCACCAAGCCGCCGCGCGGCGGCGCAGCCCCGGCGCCTCCTCGCGCCCGAGCTCCAGTCGCAAGAGCTCGCCGAACAGAGGGTGATAGCGATACCGCTCCCCGTGTATATCCAGAGCGACCAGGAACATGTTCGACCGCGCCAGCTCTGCGAGCACCGCGGCGGAGTCCTCGCGGCCGAGGACCGCGTCGCACAGCTCGGGCGTGAACCGCCCCAGGACCGAGGTGCGCAGCAGAAAGTCCCTGGTCTCCGGCGTCAGCGCCGTCAGAACCTCATGTGTCAGATAGTCCGCGACGTGCCGAGCGCTGCCGAGGAACCCGCACACCCTGATCGGGATCCTCGAGATCACGAAGCCACAGCGCCGCCAGATACAGCCCCGCAGGCCACCCCTCCGTACGCTCCCCAAGCAACTCGACGCTCTCGCCAGACAACTCGATCCCCTCACGCCCGATCAGCTCACGCGCCTCATCGACCGTGAACGCAAGCTCCCGCGCGCGAATCTCCGTCAGCGCGCCCCGCGCCCGCAGCCGCGCCACGCTGATCGCCGGCTCCGAGCGCGTCGACGCGAGCAGGCGCGCATTGGCAGGCAGCCGCTCGATCGCGTGCTCGATCGAGCGAAGCGAACGCTCGCTCCCGACCGCGTGCAGGTCATCGAGCACGATCGCTACCGGACGACCGTAAGCGACCAGACCGTTCATCAGCTCATCGACGGCCGTCTCGACCGTCGCCCCCCGGACGCCGAGGCACCCCAGCGCCCGATCCCCGAGGCCCTGACCGAGCCGCTCGACGGCCGTCGCCAAGTGCATCCACAACCGCACCGGGTCGTCGTCAGCCGCGTCGAGCGTCATCCAAATGACGGCCTCCGGGCGCTCGATGCACCACAACCGCAAAAGCGTCGTCTTGCCGTAGCCAACCGGCGCGTTGACCACCGTGAGCGCAGCCCCGCCATCGCCATCGACCATCTCAAGCAGGCGTGACCTGCGCAGCATCCCGGGCTGAACCCGGGGCAGCGCAATCTTCGGCTCGATCACCCCGATCGAGCGACCCGGCTGCGTTGCCTGTGCACTCATCTCAATAGCTCCGCCCCAATGCCAATCAGCCGGGTGAGTATCAATCACCCGGGTGAACATTACTTCGGATCGATGACAGGCGGGACATCGGCGGTGATGATGTTCTGTCAAGAACTCGAGGCATCCGCGGAAGTCCGAGCATCAGCGACGTTGAGGGAGAGGTGGCTAAACGCGAATGCGCAAGCGATTCGACAGACAGTTGGCCGTGGGTGCGGGTGCACAGAACGCGACAATCGCTGACGCGCGTCAAGAGCGTGACCACGTCGGCCGGGTCTCGCGATCCGAGCGCACCACTCCCGACGGACTCATTGAGGCGCTGACTGCGTTGAGCCGTCGATGTCTCGCGCTCAAGGCCCGAAACTGCGAACTCGCTGCCGAGGTCAAACAGCTACGCGCGGAGCGCCGCCAGCTGCGATCGCGGTTGGCCGCCGCAAGCAACTTGCAGATGGTGCAGGCGCCGCGGCCCGCGCGTTCGCGTAACTTCCTCGCCGGCGAGGACGAGCGCCGGCGCCTGGAGCGTGATCTGCACGACGGCGTCCAGAATGAGCTCGTGGCGCTGATCGTCAAGCTCAGGCTTGCCGAGGAGGAATGCGACACGCCGCCCGCGCTTGCCGGCACGCTGGCTGCGCTGGGTGCTCGCGCCGAGGCGGCGCTCGACTCCGTGCGCGAGATTGCCCGTGGGGTCTACCCGCCGCTGCTCGCCGCATTCGGCGTCGTACAAGCACTGCGTGCCCAGGCGGCGCGGGCATCACTCGACGTGAGCATGCTAGGGACCGCGCCTCGCAGCAGCGAACAGGCCGAGGCGGCCGTCTACTTCTCCTGCCTGGAGGCGATCCAGAACGCCGCAAAACACGCCGGCCGCAACGCACACGTGACGCTCCAACTGCACCACGACCACGGGACACTCGCCGTGCGCATCGAAGACGACGGCCGCGGGTTTGACCCGGCGCTCACCCCCGATGGTGCAGGCCTGAGAAACATCCGTGATCGCATCCAGACGCTCCGTGGCACCGTCAAGCTCACCTCCAGCCCCGGACGCGGGACCGTCCTGACGATTTCGCTGCCATGGTCACGGCAACAGCCAAACACCGCTCCGACAGACCTGCGGGTTCGGCAGTCCTGGCGACTTCGATGACCTTGGCTGTGATGACGCCGCGATCGTCCTCTTCATCCGCGCCGTGTCCGGTCCCCCGGCTACGCCGACCGGCAGGCCCGGTGCAGACCGCGCTGACGATGGGCCCGGTCACAGTGATCCTCGGCACCGCGCCCGCGTCGCAGAACGTCGGCGAGCTCGCCGCGCCGATCCGTCTCATCCCGCCCCATGACTCCTAGACACCGCATCCCGGAGGCCTCACAGAGCTTCCCGATAACGCTGGCGGCGCTCGCATACGCCCAACGGCTGCACGCACGCCAGCGGCGCCGGACGGACGGCGCCCCATTCATCCTGCACCCGCTCGAGGTCTGCTGCCTGCTCTACCACGCCGGCGCGCCCGACCACGTGATCGCCGCCGGCGTTCTTCACGACACGATCGAGAAGACCAACGTCGATGGTGCCGACCTCAGGACGCGCTTTGGTGTAGCGATCGCGACGCTCGTGCTCGCCGTCAGCGAGGACCAGCGGATCATCGGCTACCCAGAACGCAAGGCGGCGCTACGCGAGCAGGTCGCAAGCGCCGGCCACGAGGCGCTGATGGTCCTAGCCGCCGATAAGATCTCAAAGGTCCGCGAGCTGACGCTCGAGGTCGCCCGGACACGCCACCAACCCGCGGCCCTCTCCCGCTCGCAGGGGCGCCGGCTGGCTCACTACCGTCACTGCCTGCGACTCCTCGAGGCACAGTTGACCGACTCGCCGCTCGTCGCGAAGCTACGGACAGAGCTCGAGAAGCCGTCCCTGGTCCCTAACGGCCCGCCGCTACTCCCCGGCGCCCCATGTCTCTGAGGACGGCCTCGGCGCCGCAAGCGAACGAACAGCCACCGCCTGGTTTGGCCGATCACGCGGTCGCGGTTGGGCTCGGACGGTTGCGGCGGTGGGGTGAGGTACCTGACTTCCCGCCTCGCGGCGGTGCGCGCCGCTCAGCACACATTGTGACCTTCTACAACTTGTCGGCTGTATTTCACCGGTTTGGTGGGATCGCGCAAGCATGCCGTCAGCCAAGCTCAAGCGCTGAACAGCATTCCCACCGATACGCTGGGCACCTCAACCAATCTCCGTGACGATCGACGCCAATGGGCCAAGTAATCCTTCTGTCGCTGACCGCCTCGTTGAACCCGACGCTGGTCGGCGCGACGACGGTGATGCTGCTGCTCCCGAGCCCGGCGAAGCTGATGCTGGGCTATCTGCTCGGCGCGTACATGACGAGCATCACGCTCGGACTCGTGATCGTCTTCTCACTGTCGAACTCCAGCACGACCAACACGACCCAAAACACCGTGAGCCCGGCGGTCGACATCGCACTGGGGTTGCTCGCGCTGGTCGCTGCCTGGGCTGTCTGGAGCGGGCGTCACGAACGCCTCAGGGAGCGCCGGCGGGCGCGCAAGGCGGCAAAGCCCGACAAGGGCCCGCCGAGGTGGCAGCGGGAGCTGAGCAAGGGGTCAGCGCGGACCACATTCGTGATCGGGGCATTGCTCACGCTCCCTGGCGCGTCCTACCTGGCCGGCCTCGATCAGATCCACAAGCTGAAGTACTCGACGACGGTGACCGTGCTGCTGGTAATCGGCTTCAACCTGGTCATGCTTTGGCTGCTCGAGGTTCCACTCGCGAGCTTCGTGATCGCTCCGGAATGGACACCTCGTGCAATCGAGCGAGCCAAGGCTTGGGTCAGCCGACACGCACACCTCTTCGCGGTGAGAGGACTCACCGCGCTCGGCGTGCTGCTGATCATCAAAGGCATAATCGGGCTGATCAGCTGACGTCCATGCAATCGCCACGGTGACCGACAGCCGCTCAACCGACCGGACACCGACCAGCTTCACCGAGTGACGCTATCTCGAAGAACCGCAGGGACAGGAGAGATCGATGATCGAGATCACCGGAGGCGAGCTGTTCGCTCGCGGGCTGCAGGCGGAGGGCATCGAGTCTCTCTTCGGGCTGCCGTCACCCGAGGTCGATCCGTTGCCAACGGCATCACCGTCGGTGATCCCCGAGTTCCTCAGCGCCATGGCGGCGCTGTCGGCGGCCAGCAGCCGTGAACGACGCCACGGTGAGGAGACGCATCCGCGTAGCTGGCGAGGCCGATCAAGTGCGGGTAAGGCCGGCCTTGACTACGTCTGGTCAGGATGTGCTCGCTGGCGCGTCGCTGGGATGGCGCGTCGCGGTGAGGGTTGCGCTCATCTTTAGCGCCCTGACTGCACCGGTCGCGCCCGCTTGCAGGGTGACTCCCAGCGCGAGGACGAAGATCCCGAGAATGAGGATGAGTAGGGCGCTGGATCCGAGCATCAGGATGCCAAGGCGCCCGAGCAGGTAGGGCGGCGTGCACACGGTCGCGCTCAGTGCGCCGCTGACCGCGGTGGCCCATAGCTTGTCGCGCCTTGACTGCTTGGGCTTCGCGCCGATCAGGCGCGCGGGAACGGCCACGTAGCAGACCATCATCACGCCGACCACGATCCCGAGTGAGAGCGTGAACCAGGGGCGTCCCCATCGGGTTACCACGATCGTCGAGAATGCAAGCAGCCCGCCGACGACGGCGCCTGAGACCGTGATCGGCCGCAGATGGTGCCGTGCTCGCGCGACGGCTGGTCGGATCTCGGGGCGGCCCGGTTGCGAGATCGCGAAGGCGAACACTGCGTTGAGGAAGAAGCTCGCAACCGTGATCGCGATGATCAGCAGACCGAGCGGGATCAGAACTGGGCCATGCAGCACGTTGAAGGATTTGCCGCGCAGCACGTGCGCCTTGAGGTCGAGCATCGCCAGCCAGATCCACATCGCCGGGAGGATCTGCACGAGCGTGAGCCGCCAGTTGGCCACGAGCAGTCTGAGTCCGCCGAACAGCATCACGAACGCGCCGACGGCGAACGCGAGCGGGGCGAATACGCGTCGCGAGCGGCTGAGGCCGAGGATCGCCTCCTCGATCCTGGCGTCGTCGTTGTCTTGGATGGCGCGCACGAGCGACCCGATGCGCGCCGAGAGGGCAGCGGAGGGCCGCTCGCTTCCTCCTCCCGAGGATTCGGCTGAGGATGCGGTAGGATCGGGACCGTCTGGCCGGCTGCGGGTGTGCGAATGCGGTGCCTGGGCGTGCGCCAGTTCCTCGGACGCGTGGTCGCCAGGAGGCTGAACCCCAACAGGGGAGTTCGGCGGTCCACGTTTGTTCAGTCCGACAGCCATGTGTCCCATCGCCCATGCTTGCCGAGCTCAGAAACGCTCATCGCGTCCGCGAGCTCCCGTCGGCGGCTCCACGTTCGCACGCTGGTCATAGTAAAGACAGCGTGCCACCGGCCTCTGCAGGGGGCATCCGTAACCGCATCTGGATCGGTGATCGGGGAAATACTGAGCCGCCGCCGCGGCTTACGATCGCAAGCGTCCAGGTCGCATCGAACTCGCAGCAGGTCCAATCGTCCAGTGATGCGGGCGCCTTTGGGCTCGCGGGGTGGAGCGCGCCGCAAGTCTCGGTAAGTGATTGGGCCAGGCGCCGGAGTCGCTCGACGAGGAGTGCGCTGGCGACTCTGGCTCAGCTCCAGCGGCCGCCGCCACAGACTCGGTCGCGCTGATGTTCATGGTCGAAGTTGCGGCGACGTGAGCGCGCTGGGCTCACAGGTTCTTGCGGTACCAGCGGCCGGCGGTGCCGGCCGGACAACCTTCGATGACGCCGAAGGTCTCGTAGCCGAGCCGCTCGTAGAGGCCCGGCGCCAAGAGGTCGTAGGCCAGGAACACGACGAGCGCGCAGCACCCGCCGCCAGGCCTCGGCTTCTGCGCCGGCGAGGAGCGCTCGCGCCAGTCCGCGACCGCGGAGCGACTCGTCGACCCACATCGCGTGCAGCTCGCCGTAACCGCCCCAGACGATGCCGGAGATGCCGGCGAGGATGTGGTCGTCGTCGTCGCGGACGAAGATCCCGAATTCCTGCTCATCGTCCCCGCCCGGCAGCCGCGATCGCGGCGGCGGCGACGTGCTCCTCGAGCAGCGCCAAGTCGGCCGGATCCGGCGAGTCCTCGACGAGGAGGCGGGGCGAGCCGTCCACCGGCTGAGCGCGAGCGAGTGTCGCGCCTAGGCGGCGAGCATCTGCTCCATCAGCGTGGCGTCGTCGAAGTAGTTCCGAAACGCTGAGATCTTGTCCCCGGTGAACTCAGCCACCATCGCGGCCCCGAGCAGGATCTCGCGGCCGTTGGGCTCGATTACGACGTCCTCGCTGATCACGAATGGACCGGAGAACACCGCGCTCACCCGGTACTCGACGAATCCCTTGTTCCCGAAGACGTCGAGCGCGTCGACCTGGAGGTTCAGGTCCGAGAGCGCATCCTCCCGGTCGGCAACTGTCTCGGTCAGCTCGTCTCGCGAGGCGACCAGCATGTTCGGTGACCAGCCACTCACCTCCTCGGTGAACAGGTCGGGCAAGGCCTCGACCTCGCCGACGATGCATGCCTTCAGGGCACGCCGCAGCACGCGACGACGATCGGTATCGGTCATAACTGCTCCTAATCTGTGCCAGAGGTTCCGAGGATCTTGGCCTTGGCAGCCGTGAACTCCTCGTCGGTCAAGACACCGGAGGTGTGCAGGTCCCCCAAGCGCTGGAGCTCGTCGATATCAGACCTAGATTGGTGGGTAGTTGCGACGGTTGGCACTCTGAAATACGGTTAAGCGCGTGTTAACAGTGGGCTGCTGATAGCAGAAACCCCCGCGTTTACGGGGGTTTCTGTCCGGCGTGTTCACTAGGTTGGCGGGTACATGAAGGCGCCTGTTACCTGTGAATGGAACTCACCCAGAGGATGATGTCGGGTAACCCTGACAGCGGCCCCGGACGGATCGAGTTCCGCGCCGATGATCCGTCGCTGACACGGTACGCGGGACTGGCTGTCTCGGGCGAGCTGTGCCGCAGCCTGCGGCTTGTAGAGCTGATCGACGCGGAGCTCTGCGCGGTCGATCGGGTGGCACCGGTCAAGCAGCGCCGGCGTGGGCTCTCAGCGGGCGGGGTCACGGTCGCGATCAGCGAGGCGCAGCTGATCGGCGCGGAGTGCTTTGATGACCTAAAGGACGTGCGTAGCGATCGGGCGGGCGCGTCGCTGCGAGCGGTGGCCGAGACGCCGTCGCCGTCGACCGCTCGCCAGCTGGCCTACCGCTTCAAACCGTCGCATATCCGCGCGATCGAGCGGGGGGCCGCGCGTTGTGGCAACGAGCTTGACCGCACGCTCGGTCGCGACCCGGGCGAGGATGTGAGCTTCGATCTGGACGCGACCGAGACGGTCGTCTACGGCCGGCGCAAGCGCGGGACCGGACGCAGCCGCAACGGCCATCTCGCCTATAACAGCTATGTGGTGACGTGGGCGCAGCGCGGGCGGCCGCTGACCTCGGAGCTCAAAGGCGGCAACCAGGCCCGGATCAAAGCGTCGGAGTCACTCACGATGATCGGCCGCGCCGAGCGGCTGCTGCCTACCGGGCACGGAGAGGTCACGGTCCGCGGCGACTCGGGCTTCTACGCGGTCGAGCTGATGGTCGGGCTGCGCAAGCGCAAGATGCGCTTCACGCTTTCGGCGACGCGCACCTCGCTGATGTGGGCAAAGCTCGCCGAGATCCCAGAGGACGCCTGGGAAGACGCGATCGACATGCGCGGCGCGCAGGTCGCTGAGCTGCCGTTCACGCCGCAGGGGTGGACGCACGAGCCGTTGCGGCTGGTCGTGCGGCGTGTCCCGGTCACCGCCGCCGAGCTCCAGGCGACAAGCCCGAGGGCGCGGCGGCGCAAGACGATTCCGCCCGAGCAACTGCAGATGGTGCTCGACGGACAGCTCGACTCGACGTTCGCCTACAGCTTCATCGTCACCGACATCCCCGCGCAACAGAAGCGCACCGCGGAGGTCGAGCACTTCCACCGCCACCGCGCGCAGATCGAGGAGCGCTTCAAGGACGCAAAGCTCGGCCAAGCGCTGCGCCATCTGCCCTCCGGGAACCTGAACGCCAACCGCCTGTGGCTCGCCTGCTCACTGTTAGCCCTGAACATAACCGCCTGGGTGTGCGACATCAGCCCCGCCGCGTCCGCGTCGGGCAACGCGCCCGAGCACACCCCCCAGCGCCGCCACGCCAAAACGCTACGACGGATCCTGTTCTGCGTACCGGGCCGAATCGTCCGCACCGCCCGGCGGATCATCGTGCGCCTCCCCAAAGGCTTTCCGCACTTCGAGATCTTCAACGCGACCTACCACGCGGCGCTCGCGCTCCCCGGCCCGTAGCACGCCGGCCAGCGCGCCCCCGAACACCAGCATCCGCCGCACCGCCCAACTCGGCGACCCCACAAACAGTCACCCGCACGCTCCCGATACCGTCTGCAGCCGCTGACAGTCACACCTGGGCGGGTGTAACCCCGTCACGGGCACGTCTCACCATCTCAAACCCCCCAGTGACTGTCACATCACCAGTTGCGACGCCCAACGCAAGCTTACCCACCGAATCTAGGTCAGAGCCCTCGCTGCTCGCGGCGGGAGCCGGCGGCGCCGGCGGAACCTCCTGCTGCTGCGGTTCCTCCTCCTCGCCCTGGTACCCCTCACGAACACCAAGGCAGTCACATCATGAAATGGCAGCGGGGAGCGGGCATCACCCAAAAAGGGCGAAACCAGCCAGCCGCCGGAGGAGCTTCGCAGGCACGGTACCAGCCCGAAATACCCGCTGCGCCAAGCGCCAGGGCGCTCCCGAGCCGCCTTCAACTCGCGCCCCGCTCGACGATCTCGCAGGTGAGGCCGTCGGGTGCTCCGTCGACCCGGCGGCGGTGGTGCACGCGCAGCGCATTCCGCGGCCCCACGTGGAGCAGGTCCCCAAGCACCCACACCGACGTCGCCCAGCTGGACGCGGGCCACCTCCATGGATCCAGCGTGTGGGCGATCGCCCCGTGCAAGTCGGCTCGGAACGTCACAGCTACCGCATTGACCGCCCCTGCCGGGTCGACGACGAGATCGGCCGCAGCGCGTACCGACGCGTTCTCGAGGGCGGTGAGATCCAACGAGCTGAGCAGGACCGGCGGACCCACGGGTGGCCATCTGGCGACCACCTCCCCCTCGGTAGGCGCGCGGACAGGAGCGGCGATTGCGGCTTCGAGCAGCGGCTGAAAATCGATGCCGTACAGACCTCGCCAGCGCTTGACCGCCGCGCGCCCGATCGCGCGCTGCCTGGCCTCCTCATCCGGAATCAGAAGTGGCCGCACCAGCAGCGTGAGCGTGCTCGGGATGAGCCGCGCCCCGGGCTTCAGCAAACGGCGACGAGCATCCAGCGTCGTCTCGAGTATCTCCTCCTCGAACGGTTCGTTGCCGATTATCTCCGAGACCAGCACCTCGGCCGGCTCCGGCAGCTCGATCTGCCTCGACCAGCCGGCGATCAGCGTCACCTGGTCGTGCACCCGATTGGCGGCGAATACGCGCTCGGCGACCTCCGCGATGTCGCTGGCCTCGACCGCATACACACGCCGGGCGCCGGCCCGGGCCGCGGCAATCGCAAGGACCCCGCTGCCGGTGCCGACGTCGAGCACGACGTCCCCGGGTCGCACTGCTTCCGCGAGCGCCGCCAGGTAGTCACCCGTCCGGCGATCGTCGTGCAGCATGCGCGCATGCTCCACCGGATCGGCCCAGCCGCTCGTCGGGCCCCGGTCCGCGTCCGGCGGCACCAGCGCGCCCTCCTCGATCAGCATGTTGATAACGCTCATCGTCGGCACGAAGTCGGTCGAGCTGCGCTCATCAGCTTCGAGCCGCTCGATCGCATCCCCGAGAGCGCGCGGCCGCGCAAAGAGGGCCAGGGTCGCGAATCCTCGGGGCCCCACATCGACGATCGTCCCGTCCGGCGAATCGACTACGACGTGACCTGCGGCATCGAACCGTGTGCGGATCCCGGGGCGAGTTGCAGGAGCGTTTCCGGGGAGAGGCGTACGTCGTGCAAAGGTCTACAAGCCTCCAGGGTCAGGCAGCGTTTCCGCGTGCAACGACAAGGTCGGTGAGCTGGCCGTTCGCACCGACGCAAGCCGTCGTGCAGCGCCGTCAGAAGCGACCGTACCTCTCAGCGAGCATCCTTGTCAGCCTCGCGCGGGGTGTAGACCGCCGGGGGCGCGCCACGCTTCACCAAGCCCAGCTTCCGCAGGGCGGCAGACGCGACATGCCCAGCTCATGCAGAAACGGTTATCGTCTCCAGGCCCTCCGCACGAGCTAGACCTAAACCAAGCGTAAGACCGTGGTAGATGGGCATCGAAGGCCCGGAAGACCCGGTATTCCTGGGGTTTGAGTGCCGAGGCGGGATGGCCCGTGTCGGTTTGAAGTGAAGGGGCGTCGGCTGTCGGCTGTGGGCTTGCGGCCCTGACGCCTATCTGGGTGTGCGGCGTCGGAGGCGGTCCAGTTCGATGGCGGCGTCGATCCACTGGTCGATGAGGTCGCGCAGCTTGCGGTAGTTGGCGATCTGGGAGTTGACCGCGTCGATGTGTTCGGGGCGGATGTTCTCGGTGCGGCTTCGTCCGCGGTGGCTGTAGCTGAGCTGGTGGTATGGGCCGTGGCGCTGGGGCGGGTCGGCTTTGCAGCGACAACCGGGGGTGCGGCAGGTGTTGTATTGCTCGGAGAGCGCTCCTGGCCGCAGGTCGCCGAGCGCCAGCAGAGCGGCTTTGATGTGTTGGATCGTGTCGGTCAGTTGGGCCTCGGTCGCCACAGTCGTTCTCTCTTGGGTGTTGGATTGATCCTGATGGTGACATCCATGTAACCATAGCTGAGCACTGCTATGGTTAGATGACATTGTTGATCAGAGGGAGAGTGGAGATGAGCAACCCGAAGCGACAGCGGCAACGCAGGCTCGAGCGCGAACAGCTGGCGATCGAGCGGCGCCTGCAAGCCGCAGTGGCCCCCAACCTGGCCGGCCCGCTGCTGGAGGGAGCCCCGATCCGCTACGAGTGGGCCGAGCGCGACCGGGGGGTTGCCCATGGTGGCATCGGGATGATCGCCCGCCTGGTCGAGGCGGTCGGCCTGGCCTGCGAGATCGACGCCTCGGTCAAACTGCTCAAGGTCCACCGCCCCTACCACGAGTCCGACCACGTGTTGAACATCGCCTATAACGCACTGTGCGGCGGCACCCGCTTGGAGGACATCGAGACCCGCCGAACCGACGCGGTGTTCTTGGACGGCCTGGGGACGCCGTCGCTGCCCGACCCCACCACCGCGGGCGACTTCTGCCGCCGCTTCGACGAGGCCTCGATCATGGCCCTGCAGGAGGCGATCAACCGCGCTCGGCTGAAGGTGTGGTCCCAGCAGCCGGCCTCGTTCTTCTCCCAGACCGCCCGGATCGACGCGGACGCCTCGATCGTGGGCACCGACGGGCAGTGCAAGCAGGGCATCGACATCTCCTACAACGGCATCTGGGGTTACTCGGCGTTGCTCGTCTCGCTCGCGAACACCGCCGAGCCGCTGTATCAGGCCCTCCACGGCGCCAACCGTCCCTCCCATGAGGGGGTCGTTCCCCTCTATGACCGATCGATCGAGCTGTGCCGGCGGGCCGGGTTCACCGACATCCTGCTCAGAGGTGACACCGACTTCTCGCTCACGACCGAGTTCGACCGCTGGGACGCCGACGGGGTGCGCTTCGTCTTCGGCTACGACGCCAAGGCCAACCTCGTCCAAGCCGCCGAAGGCCAACCGGAAGATCTCTACCACGAGCTGGCGGCCAAGGCCGAACGCCAGATCGCGACGCGGCCCCGGACCCGCCCCACAAACGTCAAAGACGACATCGTTCGCCAGCGCGGCTATAAGACGATACGACCGAAGAAGGAAGAGGTAGTCGAGTTCTCCTACCGGCCTCGCGCTTGCAAGCAGGACTACCGCGTGGTCGCCTTGCGCAAGAACCTGTCGATTGAGCGGGGTGACAACGTCCTGTTCGATGAATATAGGTACTTCTTCTACATCACCAACGACTGCAAGCTCACCGCCGACCAGGTGATCGGCGAAGCCCACCAGCGCTGCAACCAAGAGAACCTCATCGGCAACCTCAAAAGCGGGGTGCGAGCCCTGCACGCCCCCGTCAACACCCTCTACGCCAACTGGGCCTACATGACCATGGCGTCACTGGCCTGGACCCTCAAGGCCTGGTGCGCGCTCATGCTGCCCGTCTCGCCCCGCTGGGAAGCGCAGCACGAACAGCAGCGGTGCCGACTGCTCACCATGGAGTTCCGCACCTTCCGAGCCGCTCTGATCGACATCCCCTGTCAGATCGTCAAGACAGCCCGCTACATACGCTGGCGCATCCAAGCCTGGAACCCCTGGCTGGGCATCTTCTTCCGCCTCCTCGACGCCCTCTAACACCATCCAAGACACGCGCTCACCCCGAGCCGGCCCACCGGCTCTGCGTCAGCCACCCAAAAACCAGCCCCCCTCGACATCAGTGAACTCCACGCACCTCAACCCCTCGCCAAAACGCTCTCCTACCAACGACAGACCAGCCGGCCCGCTACCAATCAGCCCGCAAGCCACGATTTTCGCCCACAGCTCAGCACCATTCGCTTGTTTTAGGGCTAGACGAGGGGTGACTGACGCAGCCTCAAGCTTCGCGCCGTCGTCCGTAGCGCTCCTGCGAAAGTCGTAAGCGAGACCCGCTGCTTTTTGCGCAGTGGTCGATCCAGGCATTTCCGTAGGAGACCGGTGATCCTGCTCGTTACCGGAGAGTTGGGCGACCGGGTACCACAGCTCACCGGAACGGTTACGCGGACAAGCCAGACTGATGGCGCAGCTTCGCCCCAAGTACGTTCTCAGCCACGGGCGTGGGACACCGGTCAGGGCCGCGCTTGCGAGGCAGTGACACTGCGAGAGAACCGGGACAGTGAACTGGTGACTTGTGCTGGAGGCGGACAAGCATGCCCTGCGAGGCTCGGCACACGCCGCGCAGACCGAGTCCAGGCAGTACATCGCCGTCAGATTTGGAGAGCGCCGCGGCCCGCCAAACGGGCGAAAGGGCCGGCGAGGAGCGAGCCGACGACATCAGCTGACCCCGACGCGTCACGAGCACGACTCCAGCGCTGCGTTGGAGCACGAGCACCGCGAAGCTCGGGGGACGCTGCCGGAGTCTTCCGTTGTCGAATGAGTACGGCGTCGGTCTTGCCCTGGCGGCTCAGCTGCCGGGGCGGTCGACGCGCTTGACGGGTCGAGCTCGAGTTGCACGGATGTGTTCTTCAGACCGTTGGCGTTGAGCGCGGTCCGCAATGTCTGGGGATTAGGCAACGGCCCGATCGCCCGGACCGTGACCCGCTTTCCGTCGTTGAAACGTTCACGACCTGCCAGCCGACGTGGTTCGCCCAGTCGCTGGCCACGGTGCTCACGTCGGTGTTGGTCAGCTGTTGGGAGGTGATCCCTGCTGAGTCCACGGCGAGTGGACCGGCCAGCACGATCACGAACGGGACGACCACTGCGATCGCGAGCCGTGGACTGCCCGCGCGGAGTTTGCGATCCCTGCGCAGCGGTTGCGCCGACGCGGTAGATCGCCATCACGATCAGGCCGCTGAGCAGGATCGCGCCGAAGTTAGTGAGGAACAGGAGCAGAGCCCCCGAGCGCTTGCTTGGGCGCGCCTGACTCGAGCGTCAGTCCGACGACCGCGAGCGGCGGGACCAGGGAGATCGCGAACGCGACGCCCGGCAGGGTGTCGGAGACGTCGTCGCGCACGAGCGCGAAGGACCCGACGGCGCCGGTCGCGAGCGCGGCGATGAGGTCCCCAGCGTGGGGGGTCGCCCCCCCGGCCGGCCACCTGCGAGTTCGCGGCGGCGACGACCGGTACCGGGGTCAACTGGCCCAGCAGCCACGCGATCGCGACCACCACACAAGCTCCCGTTGCGACGAGCAGGAACGACACCGACAGATTCCGTGGATCGACCGTAACCGTCGAAAGGACCATGCCGAGGATCGTGGTCATCAGCGGCGCGACGATCATCGCCCCGATCACGGTCGCCGTCGAGTCGGTGATCACCCCCGCCGTGGCGATCATGGCGGCCAGCAGTAGCAACGCCCAGAATCGGCTGAGCTTGCGCGCGCGCTCGGGACCATCGAACACGAGCGCGTCGCGCATCCGCGCGAGGTCGGTGGCGGCAATCGCGGGCATCAGGCTCCTCTTTGCTTGCAGGCCTCGATGAACGTCCACGCCGCCGAGCAACGGCACTGTTCGCAGTGCCGCGCGTCACATGCCAGCGGGCTCAGGTTGTGCGAGCTCGAGGCTTGCTCCGCTTCGCGCGTGCGATGCTTTGACTTGCGCCGTCGTCGCGAGTCCCGGTGACCGCGGGTGCGGCGAGTCGGTTGAGCTCGGCGTCGAGAAGATCGACGAGGCGAGATCCCCGGCGACTCGGCGCAGCATGGTGAGGCTGGCGCGGTCATGAGCGAGTTTGGCGCGGATGTTGGTTTCGTGAAATTGCCACCGTCGCGAGCGCGCAGCTCGCCCTTACGTGCCTTGTAGTCCCGGCTGGATGGATCGTCTGAAACGGTCTCGACGAGCCGCCCGATGCGGACACCGAACCGGTTTCGGAGCTCCGCGCTGGTAGTTGCGGTTTCTCGAGGACGTCGTTGAGCAGCCCGGCGGGGATGACGTCGTCTGGCTGGCCGTCGCATCGCAGGAGCCAAGCCACCTCGATCGGATGCGCGATGAACGGCGCGCGGTCGATCTCCCGTGGTGACCGGCGTGGCGCTCGGAGGCGAACTCGAGCGCGGCCTGCGCGATCGAACGGTGGCGCTCCGGGGGAGCTCATCTTTGAAGCGGCCGTGGTTCTTCTCAGTCATCAAGCGCACGGGTTCGCGGGTATCTCGGCTTAGTTTAGGAACCCCCTCGTCTCCTCTGCTGATCGAGGCCGGGAGGCACGACCTTTCCCTCGTCGATCTCTTGCGAGAGCTTGGTCTTCTGCTCCAGACGGCCGGGAGTCAGGACGCCAGACCCGGCAGCATGGGCAATCGGGTCCCCGCCGCGGCCGCGGAGGATGATCGCGCAGCCGACGGCGATCGCCGCGCCGATCAGCGGCCCGGCGACGTACACCCAGTAAGCGGTCCAGTCACCGCTGACCAGCGCCGGGCCGAAGGAGCGCGCCGGATTCATCGAGGTCCCGCTCACCGGCGCCGACCACAGGCCGGCCAGGGCGATGTAGCCGCCGACCCCGAGCGCGCCGATCGCACCAACGTTCTGCGCCGCCGACGCGGTGCCCAGGATCACGCTGAGCAGCACACCTGTCAGCGCGATCTCCATCAGGAACGCCTGCCAGTCTTTGTAGCCGGGTCCGGGAAGGGTCGCGCCGAGGTGCTCGATGTTGCCGAACACCGCCAGCAGGAACAGGCACGCCAGCGTCGCGCCGAGCAGCTGCACGATGATGTAGCCCGGCACCCGCCTCCACCGGAAGTCACCTCGCACCGCGAAGGCCAAGGACACGGCCGGGTTCAGATGAGCGCCGGAGACCGCACCCATAAACAGGATGATCGCGAGCACCATCAGCCCGGGAGCGACCACCGCGGCGGCGAGGCTGATCTGGCCCTTGGCGTGCAGGATCCCGCCCCCGGCCGCGACCAGCACCAGCACCAGCATGAAAGTCCCCAAAAGCTCGGAGAACAGCCGGCGGTACTCGAGCTTGGGATCGTCGAACTCGGTCCGCGACCCGAACTCGAGCGTCATCAGACGCCTGGCCCGCGGGAGGTCGTGGGTCGAGAGATCTGGGTGGTCTTGAGTCGACATGACTTGTGAACTAGAGGTGAAAGATGGTCGCCCACCGCGGCCGGGCGATCGTCATCCCCATCGGGTGACGATGATCCAGCCGCTAGTGCGGGCTAGAGCCCTGTCTGCGGTTTGACGCGTCCGGTCTTGACGGCGGCGTTCAGCGCGGCGTAGTCGAGCTCGTTCTGGTCGGCGTAGAGCTCGGCGAAGTCGGCCAGCGGCTGGTCGAGCGCGTCGCTCTTGCCGAGGTACGCGGTGATCGTGACGGCGTCGCCGCACAACTGCACGCCCAGCGCCGTTCTCGGCGAACGCTCGAGATCCGCCGCCATCAGATACGCCGCACCGCGATGAAACGTAAACGGCGAGACCAGCATCCGCCCATACCGGATCGGCACCAGCTCCGGCACGCGCGACGGGGCCTGCTCCTCCAACAACTCAACCGGACCGCAACGACCCGACGGCGCCAACCACTCCCAATGCACACCCCGCGGCACCTCCGCCCGCGCCGCCTACCAACCGCCGCCCGCTCGGCCACCGACAAATGCGGAACCTTGCTGTTCCCGCCGGACCCCGACGCTGTCGCCCGTGTCTCGTCCCGTCCGTGGCACGAGTTGATTCAGTACTCCTAGCGCTCATGGCTGTGGCTCCTTGTGATGACCGGCCTGAGTCTCGGTCGGTGGCGATCCGGGATCCGGGCCTGGCTGACGGATGACCCGTCGGCGCGGAGCGTTTCGCCCACCGAGGGCAACCGTCGCTTGATGTCCCCTCGGCCGGCGGCACAGTCGGGGGTCGCGCAGACCAACTGTCGCCTCACGATCTGACCGCTGGCCGAGAACATCGTCAGCTGATCGTGCGAGCCATCCTGGAGCGACGCATCTTCCTAACCTGGTGAACTGCTCAGCAGTCATGGCCTGCCAGTCGGCATCTGGAGCAGCTCCGCCCGCGACTGGGCGGCGTGTTTCACGACAGGCCGGTGATGCCCTGGCCGATCAGCACCGCTGCTAATACGAGCAGCACGACCGCGCCGACGACGGCGTTGTTCTCCTCGAGCCATTTCCGCCAGCCGCCGAGGATCGTCGCTGCCCGGTCGCCCATCGCGAAGTACACCAGCACGGGCGCGAGCACGGTGCTCGCGCCGATCACGACGTAGATGATTAGCACGACGGCCTCGTGACCCGTCGAGATCCCGGCCTGGGCGATCGCTATGCCAGCGCCTACTGACATCGCAAGGTTCTTCGGGTTCACCGTCGATAGCAGAACGCCGATCCCGAACGACTTCCCGACCGTGAACGAGTCGATCGTGCCCATCCACTTCGGTAGCTTCGGGGCCTCGCCCTCCCGTGGGCGTCCGCGCCACTGGCGCACGGCGGCGACCAGCAGCAACAGTCCGAGCAGCAGCTTGATGATGCTGACGGTCTGCGTCGGACTGCTGCTCGACGAATAGTTCTGGCCGCCAGCGAACACGAGCACGATCGTCCCCACGAGCGCGAACCCGAGCACATACCCCACCGCGAACGCGGTGCCGTTGGTCTTCGCCTTTGGCGTGACGAGGAGCAGAATGATCGCGATGATCGCGATCCCGCTGATCGACGCCCCGACCGCGTACGGCAGGATCCCCCCGATCGCCTTACCCATCACGACACCTCGGGGTCAGCCATCCAGATCCTCTTTCGTACGAAGCTCGGCACGCACAGCGCCGAGAAATGCACTCTGAACCTAGATCAGATGGTCGGCTCCAGCATCACCCAAAGCAGGTGATCCGACTATCGCGGTCGATCCTGAAACGGGACGCCCCGGATACCAGCCCAGCCGCGTCGTGACCGGCTCACCGTCATCAGACGGATGCGTGAGGCCGTGCGCCGCGCCCCAACGACGACGCACTGGCTGGTGCTCGACGCCGAGGGAATCAGCCACGTCGACACGACTGGCCTGCAGGCGCTTGGCTCGGCCTACTGCTGGCCGGCGTGAATCCGAAGAACCTGATGCCCGCAGTCGCGGCGGGGCGAGGCTCGCACAACTCGGACTATCGACCACTGATGCGGTCGTGTCGCTGGTCGTCTTCGTGATCATCGCCAGTCTCACGATCGCGACGCCGGTCGTCTACTACCTGCTCGCCGGCGACCAAGCGAAGGCCCGGGTGGACGAGCTGAAGGACTGGCTCGCCCAGCACACCGATGCCGTCATGGCCGTGCTGTTCCTGGTCTTCGGCGCCAAGCCCGTCGCCGATGGTCTGCCACCGCTGAGTTAGCGGAGAGCGGCACAAAGTGATGGTCGTGCTCGGCGCGGACCGGTAAAGCCCAGCGAAGACGGTCGGGAGCCGTCGTCAAGCGTCGTTCGGTCGCTCCTCGCGGGCGTCTTGCCCATTCGGCGACCCACCGCGGTGTCCGAATTTGACCGCGATGTGCTGGCGGGAGTCGAGTTGCGCGGCGTGGGCCGAGTCTCGCAACGCGTCCTTGTCGGCCTCGAGCAACTCGCCGGTGAGCGAGCGTGGCCACAGCCGGCGGGCTAGCACGACGTTGAGCTCGGCTGCGATCAGGATCAACTCGGACGCGATCAGCAGCCACGAGAGCAGACCGATCACGGCCGCGAAGCCGCCGTAGGTCTGACTGCTCCCTGCCAGCACCTTGGTCACGAACACGCCGCCTAGCGCCTGAAGCGCCAGCCAGCAGCCGGCGGCGAGCAGGGCACCCGGAATGACTTGGCGAGTCGTTACCTGGGCCGCGGTGAGGACGCGAAAGGATGCGGCGAACAGCACGAGGTCGATCACCGCTGAGGCGACGAAGCTCAGCACCTGCGTGAGCACCGTCCCCACCCCGCCTGCGGTCGCAAGCCCGACGGCAACCGTCGCGAGCACGTTGACGGCACCGACCGATCCGAGCACAAGTAGACCCCGCAGCCGCGAGCTGACAAAGCCTGCTCGCTTCAGTGGCGGCACGTCCCAGGTGCGATCGAGCGCGGTGCCGATCGCGAGCGTGACGCCGAGGCCGGTCCACAGCGCACCGACCACGCCAACCGCGAGGGCCAGGCCGCTGCCGGTGAGCGTGCCGATGTCTCCGCTGATCTGCGGTCCGATCACGGGCATTCGTTCCAGCGTCGAGTCCAGAAGCTGGTGCTGAAGGTCGGGATTGCTCTGGAACACGAACCCGAGAATCGATGCGAACACGAGGAGCAGCGCAAAGATCGAGAAGAAGCCCCAGTACGCGATCTGCACACCGAGCCTGTCGGCGCCATCGTCGCTGAACTTCTTGATCACGGCGACCGGGATGCCGAGTGCGGGAGAGCGCTGTTGCCAGCTGTCCAGACGACGCAGTGAGCGCGTGAAGCTCAGAGACATCGCAGATCATCCAGCGAGCGACGGACCAGGGCTAGGAGTGGGCTAGGAGGCGCGCACGGCGAGCCACTCCTCGGCGTCATCGTAAGCCTGCTGGGTTGATTCCAGGATTGTCCCGGACGCCGATCACGGTCACGGTGTCCCGGAGATCGACGCGGTGCGTGTGCTGCAACTGCTCGAGCAGGTCGGGACCGACACAGCTCAGAAACAGGTGCCCGCCGTCAGAGCGGAGCAGCTCGGCATAGTCGGCGAGGACGATGAACGCGGTCGCGCCGAGCGTGGTGCGGCCACGGAGCCGGAGCACGACCACGGGCAGCTCAGATCCGGTCGGGTCCGGCAGGCGCGTCTGCAATGTGCGGGCGCCCGCGAAGAGCAGGCTTCCGTAGACGTCGAGGACCGTGACCTCGCGGCTGGGAAGCGTCGCTGGAGCCGCTGATTCGATCAGGCTCCGGTTCTCCCCGCGCTTGAGCCGCACGACGGTCAAATCGACGGCCTCCTGATTGACCTGGAGCAGCAACGAGAGCCCCACGCCGATCCCGACCGCGGCCGTCACAGGCAGGAACAGCGTCGCGGCGAGCGTGGGGATCGGAATCTCCCCCACCACGCCTGAGAAGAGTACGAGGATCAGCAGCATCCATAAGCCGGAGAAGATCGACGCCCAGCGGCTGCGCCCGCCGGCGGAGACGTTCAGCGCCGTCTGCCCGACCGACCCGCCGACCGGCTGGCCGCGAAAGAACCCTGAGGCGAGGTTGCCGATCCCCTGTGCGATGAAGTCACGGTTCGCGTCAGACGGCGAGCCGTCGGGGTTCGGTGCGGCCTCCGCCACGCCGGTGCCCTGAACGAGCACGATCACCGCGACGGCCGCCGCTCCGGCTATCAGGTCGAGCGACGTCAGCAGCGACAGATGCGGAATATGCGGCGTCGGGATGCCGCTGGGGATCTCGCCCGCGTCCTCGACCCGGATCAGCCCGCTCGCGCCGAGCGACAGCAGCGTCGGAACAGCCAGCGCCACCACGGAGGCGACGGAGGCGATCTGCGTGCGGCTCAACACGACCATCAACACCAGCGCCGACACACCAACCGCCGCTGCGGTCAGCGACATCTCGGCCGGGTGGGCGATCACGTTGAAGGCTTTCACCACCGCCGGGCTGCCCTTCTGCGGGGAGCCAAGGAGGTCGCCGAGCTGGCCGAGGATGATGTTCACGGCCACGCCGCTCAGGAATCCGGTTAGCACCGACACCGAGACAAAGCGCGTGAAGCGGCCCCACCGCAGAACGCCGGCGGCGATCATCATCACGCCCGCCAGCGCGGACAGCACGAACAGCGCCTCGGGACGGTCAGCGCCCGACAAGCTGCCCAGTGCGGAGCCGGCGGCGAACGCGGCGGCCGTGGTGGTGGTGACCACCATCAACCGGGTGCTGACCGCCAGCCCGCCGCCGATCGGACCGGCCATGCTGGCGTACAGCCCGTACACGGGATTCACGCCCACGGGCACGGCCGACGCCATCCCATCCGGAACGCTCGCGATCGCGCCCGGCACGCCGGCGACCGCATCCGGCCGCAACGTGCCGGGATCCGGACGCAGCGACCTCACCCACGCGGGCACCCGACTCAGGCGGCGGCTCCTGCGAAGGAGTCACCGCCGGAACGGTGACTGCGTTCAGCGGAACGGACGACGGTCTTAGCGTCGGTCTCGAAGGTCATCGCGCCGGTCCTCCCGCCGATGCCCACGACGGCGCACACAGCGGGGTGACGACTGCGGCCGTAGCGGCGACCGCGGCGGTTCGCGCGGCCGGACGGGGTCTCCGAGCACGTCGCGCCTGCCAACTCGGCCACAAGGTAGTCGACCGACCGAAGCTCGTCCACATCGGTGTCGTTCATGGCGCATTCGTCCAGCAATCGTTGCGGACGCCTTCTTTCCGCGGTCCGTGCCTCCAGCTTGAACCGAAGGGAGCGCTGCGGCATCATCCGGATGGGATGACCGCGAGCGCGGGGCGCGACCGGAACGGGCATCCCAAGACCCGGGTAGAGAACTCCACATGGCTGAGAGCCCGGCCGGCGTGCGTCATCTTTGTTCAGGTGATGCAGATCGGCGCGCGCAACCCGACGCTGCAGGCGCGTGAAGTGGGAGCTAGCGATCGTTGCCGCGGCTGTGTCGGCGGTGGCCGGCGTGTCGCGTCGGCTGACGGGTACGCCGATTACTCCGGCAATGGTGTTTGTCCTGATCGGGGTGCTCGGTGGCCCGCTCGCGATCAATGAAGTGACGGCGGCGCCCACGAACGCGCCTGTCCGGACGGTGGCCGAGGCGACGCTGGCGATGGTGCTGCTTGCGGACGCCTCGCGGATCAAACTGCGAGTACTCAGACCGAGTATGCGGTTCCGTTGCGACTGCTCGGGGTTGGGCTGCCGCTCACGATCGCGGCGGGTCCGATCCTGGCGGCAGGATCTTCAATCAGCCGAACGCCACCGAGGCGATCCTGCTTGCGCCGACGGACGCCGCCCTCGGAGAAGCGGTGGTGAGCGAGCCGCGACTCCCGTCACGGATCCGGCAGGGGCTCAACGTCGAGAGCGAGCTCCTCGACGCTATCTGCGTACCGCTGCTACTGATCGTGCTCGCCGCGGCTGACGTCGAAGACAAGGCAGCCACCAGCCACCACGCAATCACGATCGTGATCGAAGAGATCGGCTACGGGATCCTCGGCGGGCTGGCGGCGGGGCTAGCCGCCGCTGCCGTCGTCGCGATCGCCTAACGCCGCAACCTGATCACCGGATCTTGGCTCCAGGTCATCCCGATCGCCGGCGCAGGCCTCGCCTACGGGATCGCGGCCGTTCGGCGGCTCGGGCTTCATCGCGCGTTCCTCGCCGGAGCGATCTTCGGAGCGCTCGTCAGCCGGGAGTCAGAGGAGGCCTCGCCCCTGAACGAAGAGCTCGGGGCCCTGCAGGGACTGGAGATTCAGAAGTCCAGGCGCCGAGACCCGCGCGCGATCGACTATCACCGGTGGCTGATCCTCGACCCACGTACGAATACGGTCGTGGCAGACAACGAGGGCACCGCTCGGCACGGGATGCCGCTCGACGCGGTCGAGGCGTACCTGACAGGCGACGAGTGGACCTTCACCAAGGGCGCCCTCGACGATGAGCTCGACGGCACGACGTGGCCGAGGAGCAGCGCCGGGCGCACCGGGAGACGATCGACGCCGCGCCGTCCCCAGAGGGCGGTGAGTGATGGCCTGCCACCGATCCCTCGGCAGCCAGCTCTACCGCGCCGCCCGCTTCACCCCCGACGCCGAGGCGGTCCCCACCCGCCGGCCGATGCGGAGGCAGCCGAGGCGGAGGTCACTCGAGGCCGTCAGCTCATCCGCGAACTCGCGAACGCCGCGCTGCTGCTCGACGCCGCGGCCGAGATGCTGGCCAGACCCCGCCGACCTGCGGACGGCGATCCTCAACAGCACGGTCACGCCCCGAACGTCGACGCGGTCCGCCAGCTCCTGCACCGGCTGTTCAGCGCGGCCTGCTACCAATCCGCCGACGCCCCCGACCCACTCACGGATCTACGGTCCTCTCTCCGGGGTGTCCCCGCGGGAGTGCCCGGAGCGCTGCCCCTGCCGAGACTCCGCGACGGCGGGGCCGCCTTCCCCAGCCACATCATCCGCAGAGGACATTCTGCCGATCGAACAACCCCTGCGCGAAGGTTTGCCAGCGTATTCGTCGCGATCAAGTATCAAGACGAGTCGAGGGCCGCGGCGGACGACTGGTTCGCCGATCAGCGAGCGCTGGCGCAGACACGTCACTGCCCGACGTTGGACCTGAGCGCCCTGCGCCAGAATCGTCCTGCTTCTGGCGGAAAGAGAGGTGCGGCGCCGCCGGCCGTGCGATACTCGGCAGCTGCGGCGGAGCCGCCCGGGACGAACGCGAGAGCGGTGCGGCCACGCTTGTGATTAGGACCCGACAGCTGCGACACTTGGCTGTACTTGGAGCGTCACCTCAGTCGAGGATCGACGTTTCCGTAATCTCCAAACACTCCGGTTAGAGAGGCGAGATCGATGCCAATCGGACCTGTTCAACTGATCGTAATAGGCTTCAACCACCCCGAATTCCACGGGGAGATCATCGCCGAGCTCGAGCGGCTGCACGACGAAGACACCGTCCGCGTGATCGACGCGCTCGCGGTCCACAAGGACGCAGACGGAGAGATCGAGGTGCAGCATCTGAGCAACCTCAGCAAGAACGAGGCGATCGAGCTCGGCAGCAAGGTCGGCGCTCTGATCGGTCTTGGGATCGAGGGCGAAGAAGGAGCCGAGGAAGGTGCCGAGCTGGGCGCGGAGGCAGGGGCCGAGGGCACAGAGGTCTTCTCCGATGAGCAGGCGTGGGATGTCCTTGAGGAGATCCCGAACGACTCGGCCGCGGCGCTCATTCTGCTCGAGCATCACTGGGCGGTCCCGCTGCGGGACGCGATCGCGCGCGCCGGCGGGTTCCGGATCAGTGACGGCTTCATCAGCCCGCTTGACCTGATCGAAATCGGGCTGGTGTCGGCCGAGGAGGCCAAGGAACTGCACGCCATCGAGACCGCCGGAAGCGCCGGCTAAGGGACACAACCCAGGAGGTATGAAATGTTTGCAAGTCGCAGAATCGCCCGCCGCACGTCTCGTCGCGTCGCACGCCGCCGCTAGATAAGGGCGCTTGGTCGCGGGCGAGGTGACGCTGATCGCGGCTGACATCAATATTGCCCTTGGCCGGATCCGCGGCCCCGGCGACTTCATCCGATTGGTGACGTGGTGAGGCGGTTGGCTGCGATCGTGTCGCTTGTTCTGTTGGCGGCGTCGGTCGTGTTGGCGGTGGTCGTCGGCGTGCAGGGATTCCCGCGTGGCCTGACCGTGCTCGCGTGCGTTGTGCTCGCGTTGTTGGCGGCGTGGTGGGCGTTGGTTCACCGGGGTGCTGCGCGCTACGCCGCCGCCGCCGCTGCTGGCGTGTCGCTCGCCGGCGCGGTGGTGCTGGTCGTGCTCGAGGGCCGCGTGCTCGAGGATCTATTGATCCTGGCGGGGGTGGTGCTCTCGGTCGCGGCCGCGCGCAGGGTGTTCACCGTCCACGTGAGGCTCCCGGTCGTGTCGCCGCCGAAGCGGCCGGTGTTGTTCTATAACCCGAAGTCGGGCGGCGGGAAGGCGGAGCGTTTCGAGGTCGCGCGTGAGGCTCGCGCGCGCGGCGTGGAGCCGGTCGAGTTGCACCTCGGCGATGATCTCGCGACGCTGGTGCGCGACGCGGTCGAGAACGGCGCGGACGCCGTCGGCGTGGCGGGCGGCGACGGCACGCAGGCGATCGTCGCCGCGATCGCCTCCGAACGGGGACTTCCGTACGTGTGCGTGCCCGCCGGGACGCGTAACCATTTCGCGCTCGATCTCGGCGTCGACCGCGACGACGTCGTGGGAGCGCTCGACGCGTTCACCAATGGGGGCGAGCGGGTGGTGGACCTCGCCGAGGTCAACGGCCGCGTGTTCGTCAACAACGCATCGCTCGGTGTCTACGCCGAATCCGTCCAGCGCGAGGGGTACCGCGACGCCAAGCTCCGAACGATCGCCGAGACGATGCCGACGGTGCTCGGCCCCGGCGGAGACGCGCTCGACCTGCGCTTCACCGGCGCCGACGGCCGCGAGCAGAAGACCAGCGCGGTCGTGCTCATCTCCAACAACCCGTACCGACTCGGCCGCGCGCTCGCCTCCGGCACCCGCCCGCGCATGGACACCGGCATGCTCGGCATCACGGCCCTCGGAGCGAGCGCGGGCCGAGATGGCGAGAAGCGCGTGCAGCAGTGGTCCGCAGCAACGTTCGAAGTCCGCTCCGACGGGCCAGTCGCGGCCGGCATCGACGGTGAAGCTCTAAAGCTCGACCCCCCGCTGCGGTTTCGCACCAGGCCCCAGGCTCTCCGCGTGCGGATCGCTCCGCAACACCCGGGCGCCTCCCCCTCGGCCACCATGCCCGAAAGCCCGTGGGACGCGATCCGCGCGGTCACCCACATCGCGACGCACGGCTCCTCCTAGCGACACCCGGCCACAGGGACCCGGGCCCTGAGCATCGTCTCCCATACCGTCCTCACGGTGGCCGCAGTGATGCGGCGGCTCCCCGACCCGCCGGTCACCCGAGCGATCGCGTTCCTCGCGATTCGCGTGCTCGTTGGCCTCTCGTCCTGGATGATCGCAATGCGGCCCCCAACATGCCGACCGTACGGACGTTGGCGAACGCGACTCTAACGCTCGTTCTGTCTTGGGATTCGTCGCGAATCGACGGCCCACCCTACGGCGCGAGTCAACGATCCCTGTGCGCCCGCTGGCCATCGGACTGCCGCACACGCGTGGTGCGTAGCGGTGCAGGAGCTCCAATGACTGCCCCGACGACACCCCCTCGGCAAGCAAATCGACGCGGAGTCAAGTCGGATTTCGTGGTGTAGGCGGATAGAGCTCGTCGGCGAGGGTGGCGGCTCAGGCCTGGTTGAGGTTGTTGCTCACCTCCTCGTTGCTTGGTTCGCGGAGGGAATACGCGCGTGTTGGCGCGATCCCGAGACCGAACGGCAAGGCTTTAGCCGAGCCGTGAGAGCGAGGGTGAGCACCGACACGCGCGTGCGCGCCGTCTGGAGGGGTCCTATCTATCTATCGGTCGCGGTCGTCGGTCGCAGGCCCTCAGAAGGCCGCAGAACGCGTCGACCCGCAACCGGTTGGTTGCGACGAGGGGTCGGCTGGGGGTTGGGCCGGTCAGCCGGCGGCGAGACTGCCCACCTCCTCGGCGGCTCGCTTGGGGACCGCGCTCTGGTCGGAGTCTCGGAGGATCAGCACCATCGATTCGGCGGACAGGTAACGGCGGGAGACGAGCCACTCGTCGTTCTGCTCGATCAGCAGCACGCCGGCGAGGCGGATCACCGCCTGGCCGTTGGGGAAGATCCCCGACGACATGGTGCGCCGGCCGATCTCCTTGTTGACCCGCTCCAGTGGATTGGTCGAGCGGAGCTTGGTCCAGTGCTCGGACGGGAAGGCGTAGAAGGCGATCAGGTCCTCCTCGGCGTCCTCGAGCAGCTCGCACACCGTCGGTGTCACTAGCTGCAAGCGCTCGAGCACGTGGGTGACGCGCTCCTTGGCCTGCTCGTAGCCCTCGGCGTTGAAGATCTCGCGCAGCGCGGCGGCGACCAGGCCGCGCTGGTCGCGGTGGCAGTGCATGACCATGTCCCTGGTGAAGTGAACAGTGCAGCGTTGCCATGGACAGCCCAGCACGCGGGCGATCGCGGCCTTGAGCCCCTCGTGCTGATCGGAGATCGCCAGCCGCACGCCTGACAGGCCGCGGCGCTTGAGCGCGCGCAGGAACTCTGTCCAGAACGCGCCGGACTCGACCTCGCCGAGATCAAGGCCGATCACCTCGCGCACGCCGGACTCGTGCACCGCGTAGGCGACGACGAGCGCCTTGGACACGACCCGGCCGTGGTCGCGAACCTTGACCTGATTGGGTAGGCCAGAGGCGCGGTGGCGGTCTTTCGGTCCGCTCCGTTTCCTCTGAACCCCCACCGAACCGGGCGCAGGGTCGGCGGCGAGCCGCCTGTGCCGCGCTTACGCGCGGTGGTTTGCTCGCCGCCGCCCTCCGAACAAACGTCAAGCCGCGCGGCACGGGATCGCGTTTCGCTCGCTCGACAACGGATTCGCATCGTGCGAGGCCTCGGCGGCGCTGCAGGCGATCTGCGACCGGCTCTGCGCCGGGCAGGTGAACGAGTTCTTCGAGCGCTTGCTGCGGTGGCTGCCCAGCCCGCTGAGCGACGCTGACCGCGCCCGCGGCTACCGACACGCGCTTTCGCTAGCTTGAAATCTCCGACACCCATAGCTTCGACCGTCCCGCCGTCGGCCCCCCGTGGTTTGAGCGCACGATCGAAGACCAGCTGTGCCTCGGGCGCCCCGACGAGGTCTCGCTCGTGTTCGACCGCAAAATCACGCGCCGCACCCCCGGCGGTTCCTGACGCACGTGATCGCCAACGGGGTCGAGCCCGCCATCCAGATCCGCTACAAGCGCTCCAAGCTCAAGCAGTACTTCAAGGAGGGCCGGGCACTCAGAACCGAGACGACGATCAACGACACCAAAGACTTCGGCGTCATGCGCAGCGTCACCGACACCAATTTCAACGCACTCGTCGCGATCGGACAACAAGACCAGCGAGCGGCTGCTCCACCACCAGCTTCAGGGGTGCCAGTGCGCGCCAGACGCCACCACGCTCCAGCGCGTGGTCCTGCCGTCAACCGAGGACGGCCTACCCACCCCCAGCCAAACCGCGGGCAGGCTCATCGCCGGCTTCCTGATGCTCGGGGCCTGTCGCTGCTCTCGGTGGTAACGGCCGCGATCACCAGCGGCTTCGTGTCCCGCGCCGAGGCCCGCCGGCGAGCCGCCGGAGAGGACCGGGTCATGCAGAAGCTCGAAGAGACAGCCCTACAGCTCCAGGCGGTCAAGGCCGAGCTCCATCATCTTCCCCGGGGGGCGGCGCCGACGGCTCCTCTGAAAGGGAGTCCGGCGTCAGCTCACCAACCCGACTATGCCCTTCACGACGAGCCCGATGCCGAGCACCGTGAGCGCAATGACAGCAGCCTTGTGTCCGTTACGGCCGACCCACGCGTTGGCTCGCTCGACTGCGCCCAGGGTCCAAGCCGGGGCGATCACCGCCAGGTGAACTATGCAGAGGAGTCTCTCGCCGATCAGCGGCCCGATGTGGAGCCGGGCACCGCTTCCACGGGAAGTCTCGTCGCAGCGGCGAACGCGAGCGACGCCGGGTTCAAATCGGATGCGACCCCGATAGGCGGCATGACGAGATGATCGCCAGCAACGTGATCCAGCCGCCGTGAGCGCGGCCGAACATGCGTTTCTGCGGATCGCAGACGTTGTGGATCGGTGTTTGGCCGTCTCGGGGGGCGGCGGCGAAGAGCCTCGGGCAGGCCGCTCAATGTTCAGTCCTATGTGCCGATTCCGCTCGCCGAGAACGATCCCGACGACCTGGTGGCGTCACAGATGCTGACTCCCTTGCTCATCGCCGTCTGTGCCTCCATGCTCAAGACGTCGACCGGGACAGAGTCGGGCCGCGGGCGGGCAGCAATGCGTGTCGGGTTCGTGATCGTCGCGGGCCTTGCCGACGCCCTCATCGTCGGCCCATGGGTCCAGGGGGCACCCCACCGACAAGGTCTGGATCGCGTGGCCCATCTTGTCGCTGATCGTCGCCTTGGTCGCCCGTGGCCGCAGTCCTGCAGAAGCTGCTGGGAGCCGCGGGCATGTTGCTGACGGCCGTCGTGATCATGTTGTTCGGGAACTCCTCGCCGGGGGAGCGAGCGGGGGTGCCATACTGCCCGCGTTCTGGAGCGTCATCGCCCCCTGCCTGCCGCGACGCAACGCCTACAACCTGCTGCACCCAAACTATCTGCTTCAACGGCCGGAACCACACAGGCCGTGACCGTGCTCCTCCTCTGTCTCGTAATCGCAGCGGTGATTCTCAGCTTGCTAGATTGGTTTCGCGGCCCTGAGATTCGGTCAGACCGAGACCGAGTCGGCGGTCATGGTGGTTCCGATCGGAGCTCCGGCATCAGGATCCAGACCAGAGGCCACGGCCTGCGCCCGGGTGGCTGGCCTGACCGAGCGCGACCCTTGAGGCCGCTCTGGCGGGTGGGCGAGTGACCTCTGTCGACGTCGAGCTCGGGCTGACGCGGGTTCATTCCGATCGCCCTGAAGGACATCTCACAGCTGAAACCGAGCACCGCGGAATACATCGCCCTTTGGGTTGGCTTCGCGCTCGTGTCGCTGCTCCCGCTTCTGGCCGCGATTGTGGCCCTTGGCGTCTCGCACGAGTGGACCGCTTCCAAGCTTCAAACAGCACGCGGCTGGCTGGAACGGCACACGAGGACACTGGCCGCGGCGATCATCCTGCTACTCGCCGCAGCGCTACTGCGCGACGGAATTGTTGGACTCGCGAGCTAGGCGCAACGCCGGAGCAGCCAGGACTCGGGCGGTTCAGCGGCGCGGGCTGTAGCGATCGCGCCGAAGTGTGAATCGTGTCCCCGGCGCATAGACCTGTTAGCAGCAGCCCTGCGGTCCTCGCGTTCCGCGCGGCCGTCATCGATCCACCGCGCCACTGCTAACTCCGAGGCCACGTGAGCATACTCGGCTCTACCAGCGTCCACGCCATGCCTGCGAGCGCTTCGGCATGCCTGCCCGGCCAAGACCTCCCACCTGCGCGCAAGGCCTCCCTGGGCGCTCAGCTCCGCTGCGCTCCGTCTTCGCGCCACCCACGCCCTGATCGTGCTCCGCGTCTATCTCGTAATCGCAGCGGTGATTCTCAGCTTGCTTGAGTTGCCACCAGACCGAACTTCCTTGCCCGAGGTTGGAATCCTCGTAATTCGGTCTCCACGAAACCCAGACAAGCTCAGATCGCGGCGCTCCCTTGACACGGCTGCGCCGTCGCCTCCGCACGTCATGCGCTTGGCCCGCCCGGCCGGGGTCTCGGCGGTGGCAGCTCAGAACGTGACCAGACGACGCTTGATTACCGCTATTGCCTGACAAGGCCGGTGCCGCCGAGTACGGCCAAGACGCTGCCGACGAACAGAAGCAGGCTTGCGAGCACCACTGGCCAGCGACGTTGTAGCCAGGCTCCGCCCTGCTGGAGCCATCGGTCGGCGCGCTCCCCGCCGAACGCGATGACCACCACGATCACCAGCAGCGGCAGCACGAAGGCTACGTTGTAGAGGGCGAGCAGCCCTATCTCCTGCGGCACGCTTGCGCTCGAGGCCACGATCCCCGCGATAACCGCGAAATACGGGGCGGCGGTCGGCAGCTCGACCGCCGCGATCGACGCTCCCGCGATCAACGCGGAGCCGCCACTGCCGCTGCGCCCTGGAAGCTCGCGGCGTGCCAGGCTCCGCCGCCCCCGCCAGAGAGCCACCGCGACGATCAGCAGAACGACGCCCGCGACAAGCTCGATCACGTGCCTGACGGTTCCCTGGGGATGCGGGACCAGCCCGAGCAGCAACCTCCCAGGCCCGATCGTCAGCACAAGGCCGCCGGCGAAAGTGACGCTGAACACGCCGATCGTGAACTGCGTCACCCGCCAGACGCGGTTTCGGACCGTGGCCAGGTAAAGCGCAGGTCCGACCGTGCTGGGATTCAGCGAGTCCGCCAGGCCAACCGAGATCGCCACACCAACCCGCCGCAGCATCGCTCTACCGTCCTGTTCAGCGCGACAACCAAAAGCACACTACCGGTCCCAAGAGCCTGAACAGGAGGGCCGTGATGGGAGCTCGAAACGCTGGGCGTTGATCTCGGCCGGCGCGCAGGTGTCCCTCAACGGTCTCGACCCGGACCTCGTTGCATACGAGCAGGGAACGTCGCGTCGACGCGCGCGACGCCGTGACCGTGGTCCCCGCGCGAGGCGATCTTCGCTCAAGCCAGAAGGCTCTAGACGACGCCGAGGCGTGGCTCGTCGGCCAGCTGCCTCGCAAACTGGTCCGGCGCGCGCTGGATGATCTGCGACGCCGTGAACTTCGCGCACGCAGTGGGTCGCCTGGACAGCTGGCAGCAGCGCTCTCCGGCACTCGCAATCCCGGTCGCCATGATCAAGAAGTTCGTCGATGACGGTGTCGACCAGCTCGGGGTTCAGGTCGCGTACTGGGGCTTCTTCTCAGTCTTTGCGCTGCTGCTGGTGTTCGCATCGATTCTCGGTTTCGTGTTCCAGAGCGAACCTGTTCCGTTTGCTCACCACGGCTCAGGTCACGACTCGCCACGCTCTTCCCGGGGCCCTGCTCGCGACCGGCTGCTGGCTGGGGCTTCAGGCGCTCGGGGGCGTCTACGTGACGCAAGTGCTGGCCGGAAGCAGCCAGACCTACGGGGGCTTTGCTGCCGTTGTGGGCCTGCTCTCGTGGCTGCTGATCGCTTCGGAGCTGATCCCGATTGCGGCCGAGTTCAACGTCGTGCTCGCCCGCAGGCTCTGGCCGCGCTCGCTGAGCGGGGAGCTGCTCTAGGCGGACAGACAGGCGTTGCGGGACTCGGCGCACGCTGCTCAGCTCGATCCCAGGCAGCACATTGCGGTCAGATTCGGGCAGCGCCCCGGCGTGCCGAACGGGCGGGAAGCCGGCGAGGAGCGATCCGACGATGATGGCTGACGGCCGCTCGCAAGCCCGGGCACCGGCACCTCAGTAAGAACGCCACCTAGCCGCGGGACCGTCACGAGCGCGGCATCGAACGCCACAACGGCGGTAGGCGATAGCGTCGTTGAGCGACGCCTCGCTGTTGCCCTCGCCCACCACTACCGCGAGGCCGAGGGCCTGTCCAATGCGCAGATCGCCGCGCGACTCGGCCGCTCACCGGCGACGTTGGACCGCGCCGCAAGTCTCGGCAAGTGATTGGGCGAGACGCCGGAGTCGTTTGATGAGGAGTGCGGCGGCGACTCTGCTCAGCGCTGGCGGCCGCCGCCACGGACTCGGCCGCGCTCATGTTCACAGTGGCGAGGTCATGTCAACCCGATGATGCCCTTGATGCTCAGCTGTGTGCCGAGCAGCGTGAGTCCTCTCACAGCGAACACGTGTGCGGCGCTCATCGAGAGCTGCAGCGGCTGCGGGAGCGCGCTCCCGTGCCCGGTCCCAAGAGGAGGCGCGGGCGCGCTCGGTGTGACGTGATCGCTTTGATGACTGAGCAGCAGCCGCGGCGCGCCGGTGTTCAAAAGGTTGTGCGTTGCGACGCGTCGGTCTCGTGCGCGCGGGGCAGGGACGCGCCGTACCAGCGCGAATCTTCGGTTGTGCCCGGAGAGGGACCAGACCCCGCGCGAACGCGTCGGTTCGTGCGTGGGCCGAGCCATGAGACCCGGCTTCAGTTCGTCCAGCGGATCGGCGATGCCTACGGACTCGTTCTCTTCCTGATCCTCACGACGTTCGTGGTGACGATGACGTTGCCTCCGCAGGGCTGGGTCGGGCGGGTCGCGGCGGTCGCGATCGCCGGGCTCACGGCAATCATCGCGCTGACAAGCTCGGATGTGCCACTGGGGCGCGTGCGGTTTGCGGCCGGGGCTGCGCTGGCAGCGGTGATCTCAACCGCGCTCGCGAGAGCCTTCTCTTCAGATGGGTTGCTGGGCGCCGCGTTCGTCCTCGATTCGCTTCTGCTCGCGGTAGCGGCGGTCACGATCCTGCGCCGCGTGGTCCCCTCCGCGATGGTCGATTTCCGGACGATCCTCGGGGCGATCAGCGTCTTCACGCTCCTCGGCCTGCTGTTCGGCTTCCTTTTCCTCGCGCTCGGACGCTTGGAGAACGGCGATGTTTTCGCCGGTGTCTCTCACGCGCAGGCTCGGGACTATCTGTTCTTCAGCTACACGACGCTGACGACGACCGGCTACGGCAACCTCGTGCCAGCCGGGGACATCGGCCAGATTCTGTCCGTGTTCGAGATGCTGACCGGCCAGATCTTCCTGGTGACGCTCGTCGCCGGGCTCGTCAGCCTGTGGCGGCCAGGGGCGAGAGCGGCGGAGGCGGCTGATGAGCAGCGGGCCTGACGCTCATCCAAACGGGCCGGACGCGGACGCCGAGGTGCGTCAGGGAGCGCCCAGACTCCCCCTACCGTCAGAACGCGGCAGCGACCGCGACGCTGCTGGAATTGAGGGAGGCTTGCTTGTAAATCCCCGTGTCTGTCGAGGCGAGTCAGAGCATGCGAACGCGAGCCCGCTGGCTGGCTGGGGCTCGCGAGGGCGTGCTCGGTTGTCAGCTGCGGCCGGATGACTCCCGGGGAGAAGGGGTGATGTGGGCCGCCGGGAGGAGCCTCCCAGGGATGAGTCTGGCTTTCGCGCTCATGGCCGCAATCAACGGTTCACAGGCTCCTGCGCCACGCTGTCGCACGGGCTCTTCCGCACCAAGCCTCGCCGGCGTCAGCCCGGCGGCAGAAGACGGGCGTTGACCGCCCCGTCAAGAGCGATCCAGCGAGGAGTGCCGTGCGCGACGCTCACCCCAGGATCGTCACACGCCGCACGCCGCAGACCTGCGACCCACCTGTTAGCGGTAGGCGGAGCCGCTAGCGCAGATCGCCTCCCAAGATGCCGCTCGTTGCGCGGTCCAAGCGTTGACATCGACCTGGCCAGCGTTTGACACGCCGAAGATGGGACGCTCACCGTCGGCCGGAGCCAGGATGCGCTCTGCGCGGCGAGCAGCAGGATTCCGATCCCGAATCGCGCGGCCGACCTCGGTGCCGATTCGACGGCGAGGTCCGGTATGAGGGTATGAGGTGCACACATCGCAGATCACGATGATAGTTCCGTCCACCCCGCGGTCGGGAGCCGTCCGATGGGGCAGACGGTGCGTGTGGCACGGCCTGGGGTCTGTCCGGTGGTGCTACCGTTTGTCAGAGAACGTGGGGTATGTACCGCCCGTTGCGGCACCGTTCTGCAAAGATCTTTCGCAAGTGACCCCGGCTGTCGCACGGGTCACATCCTCGGCCGCTTGCCTGACGCAAAGGACAGGCAATGTCTGCCAAATGGACACTCAATGAGCGACCGACTGCTCGGCGGCCCGTCGCCGCCAACACAGGAGTTCAGGTACTCGGCGACCCCGAGCGAGACGCGCCCGAGGCGCTCGCGCCCACCGACCGAGAAGCCGCAACACAGCCCCCTGCCGCGGGGCCCCCAGCTCGGCCCGACACCGCGAGTGGTTCCGCCGCCGAGCGCGACAAGCGACGACGCCAACGGGCCATCGAACGGGAAGGACATGGGGCCGCCAAGGCCGGCGAACGCCTTCACCAAAGCAAGACGCGCCCGATGGGAACATCACTGCCAGGCCGACTCGTGCTTGGCGAGACCGTGTCTGTCGGACTGATCGGCATCGTCGCCGTCGGGCTGATCGTGGGAGCCATCCTAGGCGGCCTGGGCGCACCCGGTTGGGTCATCGGTCTGCTCGTTGCGACACTGACCGTGATCCTCTCAACCGTGCTCCGGCGCTCCCCACGCCAGCGCTGACGCCGGCGCCGGGCCGAGAAAGCTGGCGTTCGGAGGAGCAAGCGTCCCGACCAAACGGCAAGCACACGCGACCGGCCTTGACACGACCGTGGCCATCGAGATCGCAACAGCGGCGGCGATGAGAACAGTCCCACGACCAGGCCGACCCCGCTGCCGATCTCGAGGACTTGCACCCCGGGTGCTCACCGGTCTCCTTGATCGTGACAATCCCGTCGGCTTCCCGCGTATTGCCGTCAGCAGCTGAAACCGAGGCTCTCTCCTCGGGAGACATCGGCTTGCTTATCTCGGCCCGAGACCTCGCCAACTGCCGGGACGCAAACGCATCGGCGGTCAAACGGCCAGGGCCGCGTCGCTGGGATTTGGCGGGACCTTCCCCAAGCCGGGCTTGCGCCGACCCTCTTTCCGGCCGCCCGCCACTCCCCGTCGCAGCCACGGCTTCCGGCGCGGACAAGGTTGGGGCCGGCCGCGATTAGCGTCAGCGCGGCCCAGACCACGCGCGGTTGTCTAGCGTCGACGCGCTACGCGCCGAGACGTACGGCGGGCCATTCTGCGACTTGCAAACATCTGATGCCTCCTGGGTTGGTTGCTCTAGCTGACAGCTTAGGCGCTCTCGCTGTCGACCAGTGCGTTGGCCTCCTCGGCGGACACGAGCCCGATCTCGACCAGGTCGAGCGGGCTGACGAAGCCGTCACTGATCCGGAAACCCCAGTGCAGGCGATCGCGCCGCAGCGGCACCGCCCAATGATGCTCGAGCAAAATAAGCGTCGCGGCCGAATCGTTCGGCATCTCCTCAAGGACCTCCCCCGCTTCCTCGTCGGAGAAGACCTCTACGCCCTCGGCCGCCGCTTCGGCACCTTCTCACCTTCGATCCCAAGACGATAAGCGCGCCCACTTTGCTGCCGAGCTCGATCGCCTCGTCCTTGCTCAGGTTGCTCAGATGCGCCACCTCGACCTCCCCGTCTGCATCCTTGTGAACCGCGAGCGCGTCGATCACGCGTACGGTCTCCTCGTCATGAAGCCGCTCGAGCTCGGCGATGATCTCCCCGTGGAACTCGGGGTGGTTGAAGCATACGACGATCAGCCGAACGGGTCCGATTGTTATTACGACGCCTCTCTAAACTAAAGTCTTGCGGGGGTTACACGAAACGTCGATACTCGTCTGAGGCGGCGCTTCAAGTTGTAATCCAGTGTGGCTCGAGACCGCCCGATCCGGTTCCAGTCGTCTGGTAGGAAAATACGTTCAGGGTGCGGCCGCCGCCTCGGCCGTTGCCGTTTGGAGCGTGACGGAGTGCCCAAGCTTCTCGAGCTGGGCGATCAGGCGTTTGGTGGTCCGTTCGCGTTGTTTGCGTTCGGCGTCGGGGTGGACGATCGGGGGCGGTACAGCTCGCCGTTCTTGAGCATGTGGTAGATCGCGATCAGGATCGCGTGCTTGATCGCGCCGATCGCGATCTTGTGTCCGGAGCGGGCTTTGATCCGCCGGTACTTGTGGGCGAAGTGGCCGTCCTTGACGCGGATCGCGCCCATCGCGGCGTCGTGCAGCGCCCCGTCGAGCCATTTCGGGCCCTTGTTGCTCCTTATCTGTGCAGGCGTCGCTTGTCAAGTGCGATTCTGGGTTCGATGGTTGAGCTGCTGGATGGTTGGGTGGTGCGCGGTCGTGGTCGGGGCGAGGGTTGTGGTGCGCGCGGGCGCCCAGCCTTATCTCGGTCCACGATCCGGGGTGCTTCCGGGTCGGCGACATGATGGTTGATGGGGTGATCCCGCTGGGGGAAGCGTTGCGGCCGCTCGGTCTATGATGGCCGTCCACGTGGGGGTGGCGGCGGGAGCTTGGCGGGAGCTGGCCGCGGCGCATCTGTGTGAATGAGGGCTTGGCGCGCACCGGCGAGGTCATGCGGGTTGCAGGGCCTCCTCGCCGAGCTGGCGCAGCGTGTGGTAGCTGCGCTTGAGCAGTTTGCGCGCGATCGACAGGCAGGCGCGGTTGCCGCCCAGCCGCTCCGCCGCCTGCTGGTAGTAGGCGTGGTCGGGTGAGTTTGGCCGGCGGGCGCATTGGGCGGCTTCGAACAGCGCCCAGCGCAACGCTGGCGGTCCCTGGCGGGAGAGGTGGCCGGGCGCGCGGCGCTGATCGGAGGCGTGCACGGTGATGTCCAGCCCGGAGAACCGGACGGCTTGTGTGGAGGAGCAGAAGCGGCTCGGGTCGCCGAGCTCGGCCAGGATCGTGACCGACGTTAGCGGCCCGATTCCGTAGTGGGCTTGCAGCGCCTTGCAGCCCGGCTGGCGGCGGGCGTAGGTGCGCAGCTGCTTGTCTAGCGGCGCGAGCTGGCGCTCGAGCGCGTCGATCATCGCCAGCGCGACCGTGATCTGCTCGCGCGCGGACGCCGCCAGCGGCAGGGTCGCCAGCCACGTCAGCCCTGCTCGGTTGATCAGGTCCCCGCGCTTCGGGCAGCCGTGGTGATAGAGCACCGACTGGATCCGCTGCTGCCACTCGCCGCGCTGCGCTGAGAGCGTGTGGCGCAGACGCACCCGCGCGCGCAGGTCGAGGATGTGCGCCGGCGCAATCCACGACTCGGGCACCCTGCCGGCCATCAACAGCTCGCGCAGATGCCGGGCGTCGGCACGGTCGTTCTTGGCGCGCTTCTTGCTGCCGCGCAACGCAGCGGTGTCCGCCGGCTCGGCGAGATGCACGATCGCTCCGATCCGGTAAAGCTCCTCGACCACGAACCGCCAGCCCGTCGTCGCCTCCAACGCGACCTCCAACGCCTGGCCGCGAAACCGGGCAAAGAACCGGCGCACGCCCACGCGGTCCGCCGGCGCGACGCGCGCCCTGGAGACCTCGCCGGTCGCGGTATCCACCCAGTCGGTGGTGATCTGCGCTCGATGCTGATCGAGTCCCATTAGGATTGCCATCAGGGGCCTCCTCAAGCTCCATGGTTTGCAAGCCTGCACGGCCCAGCGCCGCGCTTGAGCCGAGGGGGTCCCTACACAACGAGCCGGACGGAACGGTGGGTGGGATTGGCATTGCACATGCCATCTATGTCAAGGGAGGGTCGCAATTTGCGGGTTTCTCGTCGTCGAGCCTTGGCTGAATACGGTGGGACGAGAGGGCCGACCTGTCGCGAGATCTGTCGCAGAGTGGCCCTTGGATCTCGGTTGGATCGCGCGGGCTGGCTGTGAAGCGCGATCAAGGGAATGTCGGTCGTCGAGGGGGTAGTTGGCCGTGGGCGACGCGTCGCGCGACACGTTGCCCCAACGGCCTGACGCTCACTGGATGCGCAACTGCTCGCTCGGCACAGCCTGCGCGCTTGCCGCTCGCCGGCGGGCGAGCGCGAGCCGGGCGCGCGAGGCGGCCTGGCGGCAGCGTTTGCCGCAATAGCGCGGCCTCCGCGCGGGCGGTTTGGGCGATTGGCTTGCCGCAACGCTCGCACACGCGACCGGCGGTCCTCGACGCTGTCACCGGCGACGTGTCGCGGGGCGCTCGTGCGCTCGTTGGCTGCCGCCGAGAAGTCTGCGCGAACGGCTCGGAGCCGCGGCTGCCGGCGAGCGTGATCGAGCGCTCGGCGACGCTCCAGCGCAGCGTCGCCGTGATCGGCGGCTGCCCACGGAAGCTCCCGTAGCGCGCCCACACGGGGCGCCGCGAGCGCGTCCGCCAGCTCGGCTCTCGCCGCCTTGCCAGCGGCCCAGCTCGCCGCCGTCGGCCGCGAGGGCCAGCACCTCGACGCTCCCCCAGGCAGCCGCCGCCGGCGGCGAAGCGCACCAGCGCGACGCTCGCGCAGGTCCGCTCAAGCGCCCGCCAGATCGCCTCGGTAACGGCGAGCTCTCGGCGAGCGGGCCCCAGCCGAGCGGCGTGCGGCCGGCTCGCCGCCCGGGCCGCTGGGCCCAAAGCACGGCTCGCCCGGGCCGGCCTTGCAGGTCGGGCAGCGCCCGCTGCCGCCAGCCGCGGCGACATGCCGGACCAGCTCGGCGGACGCTGCGCGTCCCTTCGCGCGCGGGCGACAGCGCGTGGCCCGACGAGGCGCCGCAGCGCGTGCTCAACCAACCACAGCCGCCGGTCCACCCGCGCTATCTGCGACGTGTCGCGCGACACGTCAAGAGTGTCTTCACTGGCAGCCCGGTCAGATCGGTGGGAACACGTCGTTTGGATCGATGAGGTCGTCGTCGAGCCGTGATCGCGCTGGTTTGCGGCAGGCGTGGCCGTCCGGCGGTTCTCGCCGGGTCGGCAGCCGGGCGCAGAGGAGCTCTGGTTGGGCGAGCTGGCGGCGGGGCTAGGTGATGCAGACCATCGGGATCGCTGCGGCGATGCGTTGGACCTCTCGGCGGGCGGCCGAGGGTTGCGGGATTGTGATCGGCTCGGGCTCGGCGGGTTCGGCGGTGCGCTCGGCCGGCGGGGTGGTCTGCTCGGCCGGTTCGGCGGTGCGCTCGGCCGGCGGGGTGGTGCGCTCGGGAGCTTGCTGGGGTTCCAGTGGCGGCTCGGTGAGCAGCCGCCAGAAGCGGCGCGCGAGATAGCGCTTGAGGGACCGCAGCGCGCCCTTCCGGGTTTTGCCCTCGGCCTGTTTGCGTGCGAGGTACTCCCTGGTGGCGGAATCGTGTTGGGCGCGGGTGATCACGATCGTGTGTAGCGCCCGGTTGAGCTGGCGGTCCCCGCCGCGGTCAAGGCGGTGCTGGGTTCGCTTCCCCGAGGAGCACGGGATCGGAGCGGTGCCGGATTGGCGACCGAAGCAGGCGTCTGAGCGGAACCGCTCGGCGCCGGCGGTGCGGCCGATCAACAGCGCCGCGGTCAGCGCGCCGCAGCCCTGCTCTTCAAGCAGCCGCGGCCGGTAGGCGCCAACCAGCGCCAGCAGCTCTGACTCGAGTCGATCGGCCTGGCGGGTCAGTGCGCGGATGTGCGCGAGCTGCTCGCGCGCGATCCGCGCGCGTGGGCCGGCGCCGATCCGTCGCAGCTGCCGGTCAAGGCGTTCAAGCTGGCGCTGATTGGACAGGGCGCCTGCGGCGAGCTTGGCCTCAAGCGCCGGGCAGAGTTCCAGCAGATGCCAGCGCAGCCGGTTCTGCATCCGGGTGCGCTCCTTGACCAGATCCTCGCGATGATCGAACAGCAGCCGGATCTCCATCGCCCGCTCGTCCAGGTACGCGATCGGGAAGCGATCGACGCCGTCCTTGACGACCGCGCGAGCGACCGCCTGCGCGTCAATCTGATCGGACTTGCCGCGCTCGCGCTCGCCGCGACGCGACGCTCCCATCATCTTCGGCGCCACCCTGACGACCCGCTCGCCCGCAGCCAACAGCGCCTGCTCCAAGCGGCGCGAGACATGCCGGCAGTCCTCGATCGCCCACACCCGCTCCTCATCCAGCCCGCGGGCCCAGCGGACCGCCGCAAGATGCCCCGGCTCATCGGCCTTGATCTCTCGACTACCGCGCACGCGGCCAGTTCCCTCGTCGACCGCCGCCAGCGCATGCGTGTGCTTGTGCGTGTCCACCCCGATCACGATCATGTACACCGTCCCTTCGTTGGTTGACCCACTGATGAAGCGGATCTCCGGCGGACAGACCTCTGTTGGGGCAGCTTTGCCAGGCTCCTATCAAGTCACGCCAGCGATCCTCGGCCGGCGGCGAGCGACATAACAAGGGCAAGTCAGACCAGGCCCGTCAGCCCGGTCGACAGCGCGTCTCAGAGTCAGCTCGTCGCCGGCCGGAGGACCTACCAGCCCGGTCGGACGTCACCGGCCGTGACCAACGACGTTGACACAGAGCGGGTCTTGCCGCTCTGTCGCTTCCCGGCGGACTTGTGGTTGCCGGGGCACTGCGCCGCCCAGCTTCAGAAGTGCGCGTCGGACGGGAACCGGCTCATGTCGGTCCCGAACTCGCCGAGCAGCATCTCCGCGGTCCGCGCCTGGATCCCGTCCAGCGAGCACAGCAGCCCGACCGCTGCCTCAAAAGGGGGCTGCTGGGCCTCCGGCGCGCTGTTGGAGGCGAGGTGCGCCTCGATCGCGCCTGCGAGCGCGGCGATCTCCGCGTCGAGGAAGTCGATGTGACGCAGGATCCCGCCGATCAGCAGCGCGTGCTGGGAGCCGAAGCGAACACCCTCGAACGCCTCGATCAGCCCGGAGTGCTTGACGCGAAGGCGGCCCTTCGCGAGTCCCGCGAGCGCCGCGGGGTTGCGCTCGCCGGCCAACAGCGCGTCGAGCATCGCACGGCCCGAGACCCCGAGAATGTCTGAGGCCACGCAGTCGAGCTTGATCCCGGTCGCCTCCAGCGCCTTGTGCAGCCGGTTCGCCTCCTGGGAGCGCTCGCGCACCAGCGTCCGGCGCCGCCGCGTCAGCTCACGCAGCTCGCGGACCGGCCTGGGCGGCACGAAGCTGCCGCGCAACAGCCCCCACTCCAGCAGCTGGCACAGCCACTGCGAATCGCCGACATCGGTCTTGCGACCGGGGACGTTCTTCACGTGCGCGGCGTTGCACAACAGCAACTCGAACCCGTCCTCCAGGATCGCCCACACCGGCCACCAGTAGCAGCCAGTGGCCTCCATCGCGACATGCGTGACTCCCGATTCCGTCAGCCAGTCGCGCAACCCCAGCAGCCCCCGCACCGTCGTCTTGAACTCGCAACACCTCCTGCCGACGACGCCCGTCCCCACCCGGCGTACGCACGCACGCCGTGACCTGCTCCTTGTGCACGTCCAGCGCCGCCGGACGCTCCACCACCCGATCCATCGCTCACCGCTCTCTGCCCGTGATCTGCAATCCACGACGCCCCGGGGAGCCCAGCAACAACAGACGAGTCTGGTAAACGTGCTCAAGGCAACAGTCCGGCATTCCGGCAAGGGCCCCGCGCCATACTTTGGACGGGCCTCACCGGGCACCAAGACAAAGACGCGGCGTCAACTCAGGACGACCCGCGCATCCTTCCCCATTTTCACGACGCCCGCATGGCCGCGCGCGGCCCCGGATACTTTGGACATATGCCGCCGGCTTTCGTTCGACTCTTGGCCCTCCGAGCTGTCGGCTGGGCCCATCCGGATGCTTGGTTTGGTCGCCGCGCTGCGGGCGTTCGGCGCGAAGCCCCCGCGGTAGTGTCCCGTCCCCGGGCGAAAACACGGCCGTTGGTGTCCTGCACGATGCAGCGCTGATCGATCGGGACGACCCAGCTCGTTCCCGCTGGAATCCTCGATATCGATCGACCGGATCGACGCCGTGGCGCGAGGCGAGCAGCGGCGCTCGGCAAGGACGGCGGCCGGGTTCACGATCCCGGCTGGGCGCGCGACCAGCGCACTGGTTGGGCGCAACCGGGACGAGCAGCCGCGACCCAGGTTCATCCCCGGGGGCGGGGGTGAGGATCGCGGCGCGTCTCTTACGCGACGGGTACGGAGCTCGACGGCGCTGTCGGTCGGAATGGCCGCAGCTCAGCTTGGCCTGGGCCGACGATGCAGCACGTGGATTCCGGTACCTCGTTCCAGACGCCGGCGACATCGCCGAGGGGTTCGGAGACGATCAGCCGCGCGTCGTCTGAGAATTCTCTGAGCACCTGCCGCTCGGGCTGTAGCTTGCGTAGCGTGGGTACGTCGGTGGTGTAGTAGAGCGAGCGCGAGTTTCTTTCGCTGGAGTACCTGAACGCCCAGATGCTCTCACCGTCGGTCGTCGCGACCGTGCCCTGGAACGGGTGAGGGACCCCGTGGCGGCTGGCGACAGCTTCGACGAGCCCGATCGCGCGCTCGACGGCGACCGGGGGGTCGTGCTCGAGGCCGAAGGTGAGGGCGAGGAAGAACAGCACCTCGGTGTCAGCCTGGCCCTGGATCTCCGGATATAGCGCAGGGTCGACGGCGAGTATGAGGTCACGTTTGATTGTCGCGAACTCGTTGATGTAGCCGTTGTGCATGAACAGCCAGCGGTCATGGCGGAAGGGATGGCAGTTGGTCTGCTGCACAGCACTACCGATCGCCGCCCGGATATGCGTAAAGAACAGCGGGGAGCTGACGTGGCCAGCGAGCTCACGCAGGTTGCTGTCATTCCAGGCCGGCTCGGTGCTGCGGAAGACGCCCGGCGTGTCGGGCGCGCCGTACCAGCCGACGCCGAACCCGTCGCCGTTGGTGGTCTCGGCCCCGAGCCGCGAGTGCAGGCTCTGGTCGACGAGCGAGTGAGTCCCCCCGTAGAGCGCCTCTCTTAGCAGGATGGGGGCACCGGAGTATGCGAGCCAGCGGCACATTTGCCGCTCCTTTCTGTCGGAGTGTCGTACGTGTTCACGCCCTTCGCCTGCGCGCGGTGCTCGAATCCGGCGCGAGGAACCGGTCAGCGAGCCTTGCGACTAGCTGGTCGAGGCGGCTGCTGGATCTAGCAGGGCGTTGAGTCCGTCTTGTCTGCGACTCAGTACTTCGCTGGGATGTAGCGGTGGGAGTGGTCCGGTTCGCGGTAGCCGCTTCGCTTCTCGCGCGCGGGGAGCACGACGGGCTCCCGCGGTGGGGACTTGTAGGGGATCTGTTCAAGCAGGTGGCTGATGATGTTCAGCCGGGCGCGCTTCTTGTCGTTGGAGTCAGCGACGTACCAGGGGGCAAACTCGGTGGCGGTCGCGGCGAACATCTCGTCACGGGCCCGGGAGTACTCGTACCAGCGGCTGTAGGACTTGAGGTCCATCGGTGAGAGCTTCCAGACCTTGCGCGAGTCGTTGATGCGCGACTCGATTCTCCGTGTCTGCTCCTCCTGGCCGACCTCGAGCCAGTACTTGAGCAGGATGATCCCGGAGTCGATCATCGCCTGCTCAACCAGTGGTGCGAGTCGCAGAAAGCGAAATACTTCGTCCTCGGGGCAGAAGCCCATTACCCGCTCGACGCCGGCGCGGTTGTACCAGCTGCGGTCGAAGATCACGACCTCGCCGGCCGCCGGGAAATGCGACAGGTAGCGCTGGATGTACATCTGGGTCCGCTCCCGCTCGGTCGGCTTCGGAAGCGCGACGACCCGGAACACGCGCGGGCTCACCCGCTCGGTGATCCGTTTGATCACTCCGCCCTTCCCGGCGGTGTCGCGGCCTTCGAACACGATGCAGACCTTGATCCCCTCGTCCACGACCCACTCCTGGAGCCGAACCAACTCGCCCTGGAGACGAGCGAGTTCCTTCTCGTACCTCTTGCGGCGAAGCTTCTCGACCGCCTGCCCATTCTCCTTCGTCTGCCTCGTGTCGCTCATGTGGCCGCTCGCTTCTGAGAGTGGCGATTCGCTCGTCCTCAGGTCGATAACTTGAGACGGAATACGGTGTCAGAACCCCGGGCGCCGGGCATCCGTACTCCACCGCACCAACTTCGCAGTGTCGTCCGCGCCGGCAACCGCTCGGCGGCGGGACGCGATCGCACGGTGCCGCTGCGGAGGACATCATCGTCGAAGACGCCCCGGGTCGCTTCAGTGATCACGCGCATGACCTCGCAGCTTTCTCGGGTTAGGAGTCCCCGGGTGGGCTCGTCTGCTCGAGTCCGGGCGTGACATCGATCACCCGCTGGATCTCCGCCTACGCCCGTTGCCTCTCGCGAGCGCAGAGAAGGGGCGGGCGCCAACGCCGCGATCAAGGCGTGCGGCCCCAGGAAAAGTGTGCGACTGAATCTATCGGACGCCACGCCGCGAACCCGGACCAGGTCCGCGCCCGGTAACTACGACTCGAGCACGAGACCGTCACGTGTCACCCGATTCGGGCGATGTGGCAGGGGCGAGTCTCCTCGTAGGGTTCGGTTGCGATGGAGTCTGCTGGCCTTGACCTCGCGCTGATGATCTTTGCGCACCCTGAGGGCGCCGAGCGCGCGTACTCGGCCGCGTCCGGGCGGATGGCAGGGGTCCCGTGGGCGCAGGAGATCGCGTTCGTCGAGCACCACCGGCACGACCGGATCGTTGTGCGCGGCGAGCTCGCAGGCAGATACGTGGACGCAGATGACGAGCAGGAGTTCATCGGGCGCAAAACGGTCGAGGGCGCGCTCACCGGCGCCGCGGCCGGGGTCGTATTTGGTCCGCCAGGGTTCGCCGCGGGTATGGTGGGAGGCGGCTTGGCCGGGAGCGTCGCCGAGGAAAAGTCCGGCCCTCAGCTTCGGAGCGCGTTCTTCGACGAGGTCCGCAGCGATGTGCCAGAGAGATCATCGGCAGTAGTTTTGCTGGCCGCCCCGGAGCACGTCGACGCGATGATCGCAGCGCTCGAGGGACAAGGCGGCCGGCTCGTGCGCCGCCGGCTCACTCCGGAGGACGCGGCGGCCCTCGAGGCCGCCGTCGCCGGCAGTCCGCGCGCTGCCCCGCCTCCGGCCGGCTAACCGGCCGCGACACCGAGCCGCTCCAGCAAGCAGCGAGACTGTCGTTTCCAACACTGAGACGGAGGCTGGGCCGGCGTCGACGATTACTGCTGGTCCGGAGCGAACGCGGGCGCGTCGACGACCCTGACCGGCCGGTGCTCCAGGGTTGCGAGTTCGTCCCGATGCGGCGCTTTCGGGGCGTGCTGCATGGGGGGGAACTTCTGGATCTGCGCCACGGAGGTGGGCGCCAGGCGTCATGTCTCAGGGCTATTACTCGCAGTACGTATCGCGTTCGTTGCGGGAAGGGTCCGGCGGTTTGCGCCCCGCCCGTCCGCGTTAGTTAGCGAGATGTGGCTTACGAGCTTGTAGCCGCGGCGCAGGTTCGGAGCTCGTTGTCTGCGTGACGGTCTCGCTCAGGACTTGTCGCTCCCCGACGCTGTCAGCTCGTTATCGGCCCGCTTGAGATCTTCAGCGAGGTCGTCTGCCGCCATTTCGGTGGCCTTGGCCACGATGCGATTGGCGGCCTTCACGTTCGCAGCGACCTGGTCGGCCATGTTGGTCGTGTAGACGACGATCAGGCCCGCCTGGCCCCCGTCGAGCGCCTCGCCAACCTCCTTCAGGTCCGCGCGCTCCATCCCGCCGGAAAGGTGCCCGGAGACCGCGCCGATCGCCGCTCCAGCGTCGCCCCCCAGGGTCAGCGCACCAACGATCCCAACCGGCCCGGACGGTGCCCCGCCAGAGTCGTCGGCGACCAGCTCGACCTCCGGCGCCGCGCCCAGAATCGCTTCAAAGAAGTCGCGGATGGTGAGGGCTCGGCCACGGCGGCACCGATGGACCGGTCGGTATTGGGTCTAGCTCACGCCTCGCTCCAAAGCCCCGGGAACGCGACCGATGTTGTTCGAAGTGCCTCGACCAATCGTCCGTGACCCGGGAGACTGGGGCCCTCTCGTCAGTGCGGCGAGCATTCATGTTCTCTCCCGGGCCTCCGACGCACTCGCACGGTCGCTCAAGGACCAGCGCGATGTAGCGTCCACCCACCTGCTGCCGCGATCGGGTCCATGTCCTGGGCCGCTGACATCGCGTCGAGGAGCGTGCTTACGAGCCCAGTCGCCCCAGCGATCTGCGCGAGTAGGGCCTGCCGATCTGCGTAGACGGGGCTGGGGACAGTGGCGCCGAGGTCCTTGGCGTTCTCTAACACCGCCAGGTGAACTATGCAGAGGAGATGTCCCTGGCGATCAGCGGCGTGATGATGTAGCCGGGTTCCGCTTGCATGGGAGGTGCGCGCAGCGGGGAGCCTGCGCGACACCGCCAGCTTCAGATCCGACCCCGACACGGCGCCATGAGGAGGATCATCGCCAGCAACGTGATCCCCGGCGCCACGAGCGCCGCCGAACATGTGTTTTTGCCGATCGCAGACGTTGTGTGGATGGGTGTTTGGCGTCTCGGGGAGCGGCGGCGAGGAGCCTCGGACAGCCGCTCAAGGCTCGGTCCTGTGTGCGGTTGCGGTGGTCGAGAACGATCCCGACAATCTGGTGGCGTCGCTGATGCTGACTCCCTTGCTCGTCGCCGGCTACGTCTGTGCCTCCATGCTCAGACGGCGACCGAGGACAGAGTCGGGAGGGGGGCGGGCACCCCCATGCTTGCCCGGTTCGCGATCGTCGCGGCCCCAGCCGACGTCCTGATCGTCATCGTGCTGCTCCTCTGGCTTGTGATCGCAGCGGTGATTCTCAGCTTGCTAGATTGGTTTCGCGGCCCTGAGATTCGGTCAGACCGAGACCGAGTCGGCGGTCATGGTGGTTCCGATCGGAGCTCCGGCATCAGGATCCAGACCAGAGGCCACGGCCTGCGCCCGGGTGGCTGGCCTGACCGAGCGCGACCCTTGAGGCCGCTCTGGCGGGTGGGCGAGTGACCTCTGTCGACGTCGAGCTCGGGCTGACCGCGTTGGCCGCGATGCTGTCGCCGACCACGTTGACGTTCAGCGTGCTGGCGCTCGTTCTAAGCGAGCGGCCCGCCCGAACGGGGCTCTGGTTCTTCCTCGGCGCGTTCGGCGTGACGCTGATCATCGGCGTCGTGGCCGCGTTCGTGCTCGGAGATGCGGCTGCCTCCTCCAACAACTCCAGCACCCCCCCGACGTGGGTGGCGATCTTCGACGTGGTCGCTGGCGTGCTCCTACTCATCTACGTCGCGCGCGCGCTGCGGCGCCGGCGCGATCCCAAGCGGACAGCTGATGCGATCGAGAAAATGAGCACAATCTCGTCCTCGCCGGCGATCGCGATCGTCGCGGCCGGCGCCACGCTCGCGAACCCCGGCGGGTTCATTCCGATCGCCCTGAAGGACATCTCACAGCTGAAACCGAGCACCGCGGAATACATCGCCCTTTGGGTTGGCTTCGCGCTCGTGTCGCTGCTCCCGCTTCTGGCCGCGATTGTGGCCCTTGGCGTCTCGCACGAGTGGACCGCTTCCAAGCTTCAAACAGCACGCGGCTGGCTGGAACGGCACACGAGGACACTGGCCGCGGCGCGTGATGCGGTCCCATGTTCACCCTGAACCGCTTGACAGGATGGGCGTCCAGCTGTGCCCCGACAGCATCGCCGCGAGTACGCCGCAGGCTTTCCTCACGGCCTCCTTGGGCGACCAAGTTACTCGCCCACGGAGTCGCCAGCCGCATCGTTAACGGCGGGCGCGCGCTGCTGCCCGGCCCAAATCCACCAGGTTTCGAGCCGGTTCGAGGATTACGGGGGTTCAACCACTGGTTCACTTGCGTTACGCCTCTCTGTCTCGCTTGCCGGACCCGGACCATCTGGCGGTACTGGCCCGTCCCGGCGTTGACGGGGCTGCTCCCACCCGACCCCGCGTCTCCAGGGTCAGGCTGCCCCCTGCTTCACCGAACTGCTGCGACAGCCCTGAGATGGGGACCTACACCCCACACGGTTCAACAGCGCCTCATGGCGCACGACCAAATCCTCGAAGTCGCGCGTGAACCGCGCGCCGTCGCGGGCGAACGGAACGCCCTCCACGTGCACCCCGTGCTCGGGGCAGCGCAGCCGCCTGAGCCGCGCATGGACCTCCAGCCGCCAGATCCCGAGGTCCAGATGCCGCCAGAGCGAGTCGTGGTCCTGCTCGTTCTCGCGCGCCATAGTCGAGTAGGAGCACTTCGGGCAGACGAGCTTCTTGCGGCGCAAGACGACCGTGACCACCACCCGATCGGGGCGGAAGGCGACCTTGCGGACCCAGATCCCGGGCAGGTCCAGCAGGCGGGAGAATGCGGCAGTGACGCGCATGGGCGACGACCTCCAGTTCGACGGACTTCGACAACCCGCGAACCTACGGGTCCGAGTCCGTGCGCGTCGCCGAACCGGCGTCCTCGCAAGCCCTCATCCGGCCCGGGTTTCGCCAGCGTCCATGCCGGCGAGCGACGACCTCGCGCAGCCACCCCGCTCCACCACAAGCACGGGGAGAAACGGCATCAGCGGTCGTGCACGACTTACAAAGCCGCTCTCACCAGCGCAAAGCCCCTGCTCAGGCCGGTAAACCGGCGCCCGAGTCACCTACGATCATCCACAGAGCCGCCGTTTTGTTGGACGGGTCGTTGATCGTCTGCGATAACAGAAGTCGTTCGGGGGAATGGCGTTGAAGCGTCCTAGCAGCATCCAGGCATCGAGGCAGCAATCTCTGGCTCGGAGTCTGGAGATAGAGGATTCGCGGCGCCGAATGCGAACTCGTCACGCGAATCAGGCGACCGTCGACGACGGCGCCCTCGAGAGAAAGGAAGCGCACATGAGAGGTGTCGGCCGGGCGGTGTTCGTCGCGATCCTGTTGCTGATCATCGGCACGCTCAACATCATCTACGGGATCGCCGCGGTGGGCAACGCTCATTTCTTCAACGGCACGCAGTACGTGTTCTCGAGCCTCCACACCTGGGGGTGGATCACGATCATCGTCGGCGTGATCCAGCTCACCGCCGGGTTCTCGCTCTTCGGCGGCGGAGGCTACGGCCGGGTGATCGGGATCATCGCCGCCACTATTGGCGCGCTCGAGTCGCTGCTATCGATCGGCGGAGCACATCCGTGGTGGTCATTGGCGATCTTCGCGCTCTGCGTGTGGATCCTGTACGGCCTGATCGTCTACGGCGAGGAAAAGCCGGCGCAAACCTAACCGGCACGTGGTTGGGAGCCTGCCCCGGTGGGCGGGCTCCCGACTGTTTGACACATCTTCAAAGTTCCAGACTGGTGTCACTGGTGGTGATGCAGAGCACCGCGGCCGACAGCTCGGAGCTGCCCGTACCCTCAAGTTCGGCATTCGGCAAGGTGTCGAGCGCTATCACCATCTGCGCGACGCGCTTAGCGACCTCCCGTTGGAAGTTTGATCCCGCAGCAACCGCGCGACCCCGCTGGCGTCGCGGGCTAAGGCGGCTCGGGTCCGAGTTCAGCTGCTAGTCAACCGCCTCCCGGCCACCAGCGCTTGTCGCGTTCAGATCACGACCCCTACGACTTCGGCGTCGGACGGCTGCTCACCAGCGAGAACTGACGTACGCGGCTCGACCTCGGACACCGCACCAACCAACGACTCCTCCAAGCCCCGCTTGCGGCGTGCGACTGCGCGCCCGACTCGATCACGCTGCCGCAGATCGTGTTGCCGTCGATCGAAGACGGCCTACCGCTCGCTGGCCGGTTCGCCCGCCGGGTCCGTGCGTCTGCCCAGGCCCATGGCATTCCGGTGATCGATTGCAAGGCCGGTGACCGCAAGGATTAGATCGCCGAGGACTATCTGGCCGAGCACCCGCCGCGCACGGGCGTGTTTCTGATCCTCGTGACCCGGGCGCCGGCGACGGTATGGAAGGTCAGCCGGTCCGGGGCGGGAGTGATCTGCAACCTGGAGAAGAGGAAGGAGTTCGTCAACCACTGCTCGTTTCACATCATGGACCCCACGTGGGGGCATGTGACGATCAAGGTCAGCGGCCACCCGCCGTTCGGCGCTCAGGTGATCCTCAACGGCCACGAGTACGTCGCGTGCGCCGCGCGGGCAGCGGGCATCGGCTTCACGAAGGAGGGAAACTGCTTCACTCGGGTCAGCGAGCCCGAGCGCCTGGCTCAGATCGCAGACACCTTCTCCCAACCCGGGACGATAGGGCGCCTGAGCCGCGTCATCGACCGGTGGATCTACACCGCGTGCCTGTGCTTCGGGCTCAACATCGACGAGCAGGAACAAAGCGGCTTCGTCTACGACTACTCGATCTACCAGGTCGAGTACAGCCGGAACTTGGTGTTCGTCTCCGGCGCGGTGATGGATCGATTGTTCAACACGGTGGTCGACCGCACCCGATCCCGGCTTGACGTGCCGAAGGTGCGCACGCTGTTCGGCAGCAGAGGCCGTCCGCACCGCAAACCTGGTGCCGAGCTATCGCCCCGACAGGCCGTCGTGATCGAGAAACCTCGGTGGAACCTGACCATCTTCAAGGTCCACTTCGGACTGCTGACGCTGAAGGGGTACACCAAAGGCGAACGCGTCCTGCGCTTCGAGGCGATCGTGCATAACACCAAGCAGCTCGGCTGCGGCCGGACGCTGGACAAGTTCGCCCAGATCACCACCCGGCTGACCGCGATCGTCGACCGGTTTCACCAGCATGCTCGACTGCGTCGACACCGGCTTCCTGCCCGACGGCATCCTCGACCAACTGCCCGCACCCTCGCAGGTCGCCGGAACCCGGATCGGCAGTATCGACATGAACATACCCCGGGTTCGTGCCGGCCTCGCCGCAGCGCTCGCGGTGGCGGTTGCCCCGGCAGGGTTCACCGTCGCCCAGTTCACCGCCCAAGTGCGAGCGATGACCGGACAGACCCCCGACGCCTACAGCACCCGCCAGGGCACCTACGACCTGCGCAAGCTGCGCGGCAAACAGCTCCTCACCAAACCCGGCCGCACCCGCCGCTACCACATGCCCGGCGACGCCGCGCGCACCATCACCGCGCTACTCACCGTCCGCGACAAGGTCATCGCCCCCCTCATCGCCGGAATCCGGACACCACGACGAGGCCGCCCACCCAAGAACTGGACCAACATCGACCGCGACTACGAAACCCTCCACCTCGACATGCAAACCCTGCTCAACGACCTCGGCATCTCTACCAAGACAGCCGCCGCATAAACAACAATCTGTCGATCGCGCCCCGGCAAGCCTCTAGGACTAGAGCTGCAGGCGGTCAAGGCCGAACTCGAGCATCTTCGGCCAGGGACCGGAGAGGAGGACCCCCGCTAACGGAGGCCGGGGATTGGGGGACCGAATGGGTCCGAGCTGCTGCCAGGCCCGTTCTCGTTACCAATCGGGCCCGGCCAACCGCGGGTGCTCGCTGACAGACGCAGTGTCGCGCCCCTTTCAAATAACCAGCGGATCGCGGAGTCCTGTCCAGTTTCCCCACAGTGAGAAGTCGGGAGAGTGGAGTCGTGGGTTTCGCGGAGGTTGGGATACTCCGAACTCAGCGAGGCTGGGGCGTGGCGGGTCGCCATGTGGCTGTCGTTAGCAGGGTCGCCTTCGCGGTGTTGTATTCCTCCGCGGTTATCTCGCCTCGGGCGCGTAGTGCGGCGAGCCGCTCGAGCTGATCGGCGAGCGGCGCATTCGGCGCAGAGCCTTTGTTGCGTTGTCGGCGTTCGCGGAAGGCGCTCATTCGTGCCCGCATCGCTGCGGTCGCATCACCCCGTCGCGCGTCTGGGAACTCAACGGCCGTCTGCCGGCGAAGCATCTCGGTCCCGAACAACGCCAGCAGCAGGAAAACGATGATGCCGACCGGCGTGCCGGTCGCGGGGATCGGATCCCAGATGAAAATCAGCACCATCAGTCCGGCCGCGATCGCGAATGTCCCAACCGGCTGCTCGCGCAGGAACGGAGCGATCGCCCGCCGGGCGGGCACGAACACGCGTGCCGGACCGGCGAACCAAGCCGCCGCCACCACCACCAGCCCCACGAGGATGAACGCCCCGATGATCTGGCCAAGCAACCCCGTCGCGATCACCAGGACCGCGTGCACCGCCGGGCGAAGCGAAGCGTCACTCACCAACCCGTTCGTTACCTGCGATTCCAGAATCGAGCGGCCCGCCCACCCGACCACGCCTGCGAACACGATCGCGAACCCCACCGCCATCAACGTTCTCCGCCGGTGACCGCGCGCGATAAAGATCGCCAAGGCGTATAGCAGCGGGACGAGGATCGTCAACCACAACGCGAGCCCCTTCACCGCCTTACCGCCCTTCTGCACGTACTTCAGCTGGTCGGACTTGAACACCGTCAGGTTGGCGACCGACGCCGGAAGCTTGGCGCCGAGATTCGCCGGCAGCCCAAGCCGAGCAGCGACCGTGTCGACGATCGAGGCGAGATCGAGTGTCACCGCGCCGCCGTTGACTTTGACCGCCCCCTTGCCACCATTGACGATCGCGATGAACGTCTGATCGGCCGCGCGATTGGCGCTCGCCCACAACGTCTGAACCCTCGGACGGCTTAACGCCAGCTCCACCCCCTGTACCGCCGCGTTTTGCAGCGCCCCCGCCGCCGGCCCCGCGAGCGGCCCCAACCGCGGTGGCAACCCCGACTTCAGCAGCCCGGCGACGTTCACATTCGCGTACAACTGATCGACCAGGTAATTCGCGGTCTCGTTGCGGATCGTGCTGTTCTGGAGCAGCTGCGTGCTGGTGTTCGCCCAATTGTCCGGGTTAAACAGCAGCCGGTTCGCATACACCGAGAACATCCCCACGACCGCCAGCACAGTCGTGATCGCGATCAGCACGTCAACGAAGATCAACCGACGGCGAGAGATCGAAGCTGTCGGTGTCGGCCCCGGCGGAGGCGTCCCAGGATCCACTCGTCCGCGGACTTCGGCCTGTGCGGCGTCGCCAGGCCCAGAGCCTTCAGGTTGGTCGATTGTTGACGGGCCTTCGCTCATACGTGCTGGCGTATTTTCGACTGGCGACCAGATCCGGGCATCGTCCGAATTGGGTTAACCGGTTCCTTCCTCACCCGTTTCGGGCGATGACGACCTCCACGGCGTGCGGCAAGCTTCTCTTAGGAAAATACGCTTGGGCCGCGACCGCCGTTCAGGGGGCCTGCGACGCGAGGTCGCACGTATATGAGTGAACACGTTGATTGGAGGTTCGATTCCGCGCGGCAGCGATCGGTCTCGCAGGTTCGCGACCGCGGGAACCGCCCACACCAGCGGCAGCTCAATCAACCCGGCCACATGCAAGTAGCGCAGCAGCGATCGCAGCGCGCTGTCCGCCAGCCCACGCTCGATGAGCAGATAGCGGCGGTACTCGGCGAGCAACTCCTCAAGCGGCCCCTCCACACCATCGCTGCGCGCCGCGCGGCATGCGACGGGCCGAGCTGCTCGTTCGCGGCAAGGGCGCCCGGCAGGATGTGTTGCCGTTGATTCGCGCAGCGCCTTGGTTGTGGTGTCGTGGAGCGGGACCTCGCGCTGCTTTTTCTGCTTAACTATGTGCTGGCGGCGCGTCTGTTCCTCGAGGGCCTCAAGCCAACGGCTGAGGGCTAGTCATGAGCGACCTGCGCCAAGCGTTGCACGACTATCTGACGATCCGCCGCCAGCTCGGGTTCGAACCCGCGCGCGACCCCGAGCCGCTTGCGCCACCAGTGTGGGTGCCCCGTCGTCGCTGGTGATCCACTCGGCGTCATCGCATGAAGGTCCGGACGGGCTCGCGCTCGATCGGCTGTCTGCCGCGGGCCCTCCTCGGCGAACTCCATGTCGAGCGTGATCAGCTGCGGTCCTCGTTTGTCGGCACGGTGAGCGTCGATCTGAAGTCTGACGCCGGTCGTCGGGTCGAGCTTGACCACAAGCTGACCGTCGGCGGGCGGGCGGCCGGTGGACGACATGAACCCCAAGCGCAGCGGACGGCGAAAGACGAGCCTCAGTTCCGTCTGGGTCACGGGCAGACGCTTGCCGGTGCGAATGAAGAAGGGCACACCCGTCCAACGCCAGTTGTCGATCTCGAGTCGCAGCGCGGCGTAGGTCTCGGTAGTCGAACCCGCGGCAACGCCGTCGATCTCGAGGTAACCGTCGTACTGACCGCGGACGTAGTGACGCGGGTCCGCATCCGGCATCGACCGGAACACAGCGAACTTCGCATCCTTGAGTGTGCCGGCGTCGGCGCCGGCCGGGGCCTCCATCGCGGCCATCGCCACCACCTGCATCAGATGATTGACGACCACGTCCTGCAGCGCCCCCACCCGATCGTAGAAATGGCCACGATCCTCGACTCCGAAGCTCTCGGCCATCGTGATCTGCACGCTGGAGATGTGATCGCGGTTCAGACCGGCTCGAGCATCGTGTTCGCAAGGCGCACGTACAGGAGCTCCTCCAAGCCCATCTTTCCCAGGTAATGATCGATTCGGAAGAGCTGGGGCTCGTCGATGTACTGGTGAATGTCTGCCGCGAGCGCATGCGCGGATGCCAGGTCATGACCGAACGGCTTCTCCACCACCACCCGTGCGTTCTTGGTCAGCCCGGCAGACAATCACTTGATCACGGTGGCGAACAAGAGCGGTGGGATCTCCAGGTAGAACACCGGTCGCTGGGCAGACGCGATCGCCTCGCCCACACGCTTGTAAGTGTTCGCGTCGCCGAAGTCGCCCCTGGAGGTAGAAGAGCCGAGCGGCGAAACGCTCAAAGACCGCGTCATCGATCTGCTCCCCTGTGCCCTCGATCGCCGAGCGCGCGTGATCACGAAGGTGATCTACCGTCCAGTCATCCACCGACACGCCGACGACCGGGAGTCGAGCAAGCCGCGCCGCTCGAGCCGGTAAAGAGAGCGAAAGGTCATCACCTTCGCCAGATCCGCGGTTATCCCGAACACCACGAGCACGTCGGCCGCCTGCGTCGCTTCACCTGAGTTCAATCGGCTATCCGCCCTTCGTGGGTGGCAACTGCCATGCATGATCTCCTCATCGCGGCCGGGGACGGGTGCCTCGGCAGATTCTGGGACGCCCAAAGGCTAGATTCAATTCGTCCAGCCGTCATCACCCTGATTGGATGAACTGCATCCCCGGCAACGCAAATACGGGTCAATCGCGATGGGCTATCGACCCGAGGGTGGTCGTGGCGGCCACGCGCCCCCCGCAGGGCTTGAGCGACCACGCACGCGATTCCTCGCCGAGTCCGGCGACAACCCGACCGGTGGCTGCTCACGCACCCACCCGACGCAACCATCTCACCCCTCAGCGCACGGCGGCGGCCAGCCGGCTCGTGGGCGATGTGCGGGATACCGTGGCCCGAGCCCGGGGAGCACCGGTGCGACGAGCTCGAGGCAGCCGAGGACGCCAGGGAGACACCGTTGGCGAGCGCGACATCCTCCTCGTGCGTACCGGCCACGCGCCCGCCTCGCGGAGCTCGGACCAAGGAATACAGCCGCGGAGTGCAGTGAGTCCGTGCCACGCGTTGCGGGGACCTCGTCGACCCGAAGCGTACCCGCGCGTGCACGTCCGGGGCGCTCGAGCCAGGACCGTCGTGTGATCTCGTGGACGGTCGCGCGGGTCGCAGAGCGATCTAGTCAGCCGGGTAAGCCCGCCGTCGCTTCCATCTCGGAGTGTAGTGCGCCGCCGAGCAGGAACAGCAGTGCCACGGTGCCGGTCCATCCGGTCTGGTGGCTGGCGCCGATGCCGGCGCCGTTGTCGCCGTGGAAGTACTCGTGGAACATGAGCAGGTCGTGCCAGTGGGGGTCGTTCTGGAACTTCTCGATCCCGCCGAACACCGGCCGGCGTCCGTGCTCGTCCTCGGTGAAGGTCGTCGCTAGGCGCGTGCCGATCTCGGTGGCGACCTCGAACAAGTTCATCTGATCCCCCGAGCCGGTCGGGCACTCGACTTTGAGCCGGTCGCCGTAGTAGCGGTGCAGCTGCGTCAGTCCGCGCAGGATGACCACGTTCATCGGGAACCAGACCGGGCCGCGCCAGTTGGAGTTGCCGCCGAACATGCCGGTGTCGGACTCGGCCGGGAGATAGTGGACGTTGTATTCCTGCCCGCCCCAGTCAAAGATGCAGGGCTGTTCGAGGTGGCGGCGCGAGATCGCGCGGATCCCGTGTGCGCCGAGGAACTCGTCCTCGTCGAGCATGATTTCGAGGATTCGCCGTAGTCGCGCCTCGTCGACGAGCGACATGATCCGTCGGCCCTCCGGGTTGGGACCGGGCAGGTGCGCCAACGACGGCAACGCGTCTGAGAACACGCGCACGAACTCTGCTAGGCGCTCCACGAACATTGGGTGTAGATCGACCACCTCTGGGTCAAAGACGGTGGCGGCGCACATCGGCAGCAGGCCGACGAGCGAGCGCACCTTGAGCTGAATCGCGGTGCCGTCCGGCATCCGCATCACGTCGTAATAGAAGCCGTCCTCATCGTCCCACAGCACGGTGTCGGCGTCCGGCGGGTTCATCGCGATCGAGATCCACTCGAAATGGGTGAGGAACTTGAGCGCCATGTCCGCATAGACGGGATCGTGCTTGGCCAGCTCGGTGGCGATCTGGAGCATCCACTGGCAATAGAGCGCCATCCATGCCGTGCCGTCCGCCTGCTCGAGCGTCCCGCCGCCGGGTAGCGGCGAGGAGCGATCGAAGATGCCGATGTTGTCCAGGCCCAGGAACCCGCCTTGGAAGAGGTTGCGGTCGTCGGGGTCCTTGCGGTTGACCCACCAGGTGAAGTTCGTCAGCAACCGGTCAAACACGCGAGCCAGGAACTCGCGGTCGCCCTCGCCCCGGATCTCGGCCTCGCGCTCGTAGACGTACAGTGCCGCCCACGCGGTCACCGGCGGATTGACGTCACTGAAGTTCCACTCATACGCGGGGATCTGGCCGTTGGGGTGCAGATACCGCGTGCTGAGCAAGAGCTCGACCTGCCGCTTGGCGAAATCGACGTCCACCAGCGACAACGGCGCGCAATGAAACGCGAGATCCCATGCGGCGAACCAGGGGTACTCCCACTTGTCGGGCATCGAGATGATGTCGCCCGCGACCATGTGGAACCACGGCACGTTGCGCACCGAGCTCTTAGGGGCGTTTGGGCCCCACGGGTCGACGCCATGCTCGCGCAACCACCGATGCACGTTGTACTCGTAGTACTGCTTGCCCCACAGCAACCCCGCCAGCGCCTGGCGCATCACCATCGCCCCGTCCGAACGCAACGTCGCAGGGATGACCGCCGCGTAGAACTGATCCGCCTCCTTGCGCCGCGCTTTGAACACGCGGTCGAAGTCCGCGCCCAGCGGCTTTCCCTTGCCGGGCACGTCCGTCCCGGAGCCGCCCGACGCGGTCAGGCGCAGGCGGATCATGGCGCTGTCCCCCGCCGCGATCTCGAGCACATGATGGGCCGCGACCTTCGTTCCGGCCTGCTCCGGGTTGACCGCATCGGCGACCCCATGCACCACGAACTCGTTCACCCCATCCTTGACGTAGGGCGACGCGTTCGGAGTGCCGAACAGCCGCTCGTTGTTGGTCTCGTTCTCACAGAACAGCAACTGCGCCGAACCGTCGGCCCGCAGCAGCCACCCCCCCAGCTCCGCGTGCGCGGCACGCGCGGCGGTGACCCCCTGCTCCCCGTCGACGGCCGTCAGCGTCGGCTTCGTGACCTCGTCGCCCCACGACCACGTGTTGCGGAACCACAGCGTCGGCAGCAGGTGAAGCGTCGCGGTGTCCGGCCCGCGGTTGTAGGCCGTAACCAGCATCAGGATGTCGTCGGGGCCCGCCTTCGCGTACTCCACCACGACGTCGAAGTAGCGGTCCTCGTCGAAGATCCCGGTGTCCAGCAGCTCGTACTCCATCTCCTGCTTGCTCCGGTTGCGGTTCGTGGACACCAGATCCCAGTACGGGAACGCCCGCTGCGGATACTTGTACTGGCACTTCAAATACGAATGCGTCGGAGTGCTGTCCAAATAGAACCAGTACTCCTTGACGTCCTCACCGTGGTTGGCCTCGCTATTGGTGAGGCCGAACATCCGCTCCTTGAGAATCGCATCCTCGCCGTTCCACAAAGCCAGCGCCAAACACAACCGCTGGCGCTCATCACAGACCCCGGCGATCCCATCCTCACCCCAACGGTAGGCACGCGACCGTGCCTGTTCGTGCGGGAAGTAGTCCCACGCATCTCCGCCGCCGCTGTAGTCCTCGCGCACCGTCCCCCACTGCCGCTCGCTCAGATACGGACCCCACCCCTTCCACGGAACCGCGCCCGTGCGCGCCTCCTCCAATCGCTTGTGCTCGGGAGTCTTGGCACCTGCTGAGTTCGTTGTCATGGCCGCGGAGTCTGCACTGCGCCCGGCGGCCACGCAACCTTGCCCGCCCCCCGAACTCCGGGATGCCTGCTGGTGTCCCGCCTTCCGGGAGGGCTCTCGGGCCGCGCCCCGCGACCCGCGCGCCGGGCGGGATTAGACGCGCCGGCCCGGTGGAGACTTGCGGGAGCAGACCGGTCTCGACGTGCAGTGCCTGGCTCTGGAGACACCGCGCCAGTTTGGCTATTTCTCGGGACTCGTGATCCTTGGCCCGAGTACGAGGCCGAACGGGCGGCTCGAGCCGGCCGATGTGCAGAACATGATCGCCGAGCGGCGCCGCTGCTGCCGCCGTTTCGCTGGCGGCTCAAGGAAGTACCGGATCGGGCTCGACTATCCCTAACTGGATCGACGACTCCGCCTTCGATCTCGAGTACAACGTCCGGGAGCGGGAGCTGCCGCCGCCCAAGACGCGAACCTCGCCGAGCAGGTCGCGCGGATCTTCGCGCGTCCGCTCGACCGTGCCCGCCCGCTGCTTTCCCTCGACATTGAACGCGCGCACAGAGGGTCCGTCCTGGAGGACAAGCGACCATCGGCAACAGCCACAGACGCCGACCCGAGTGCTGACCAGGAGTAGGGGCGACGACCGTCATCCCGCGGCTGAGGAGAGTGGCTCCGATCCTTTCGGTCGCGTTTCGCCAGTCACGCCCGTCGCGGCCGGCGTGGCGGCGGGGGGCCTCCATGGGGTGAACGTGGTTGTTCACCCCCATTGGGTGATGGGGCTCGGCTCGGAGGGGTGTACGGTCGGGGCGTCGGCTCTCTGACTAGAAGTCTCCAACCAACTCTGAGGGGGTATCCAGTGTCCGCCACAAGCCAAGCCCTCGAGCCTGCTAGTGCGGCGCCGCTCGGCGCTCACTATGACGGCAGCGGCGCGAGCTTCGCGCTGTTCAGCAGCGTGGCGGAGGCGGTCGAGCTGTGCCTGTTCGATGACGCGGGCAAGGAGACGCGCCGGAGTCTTGAGCAGGGGGATGGGTTTGTGTGGCAGGGCTACCTGCCCGACGTGCGGGCGGGCCAGCGCTACGGCTTTCGCGTGCATGGCCCGTGGGACCCGGCTGCGGGCGCTCGCTGTAACCCGGCCAAGCTGCTGCTCGACCCCTATGCCCGCGCGGTGGCGGGCGAGGTCCGTTGGGACCCGGCCGTCTATGGTCACGCGCCGGATGATCCCAATCAAGCCGACGGCAGCGACTCGGCGCCGTACGTACCGCGCTCGCTGCTGATGGCCGGGGATTTTGAGTGGGGCGATGACCGCCCCCCCGGCCGGCTGATAGCCGACTCGATCTTCTATGAGGTTCACGTTAAGGGCTTCACCAAGCTGCACCCTGAGGTGCCCGAGGAGCTGCGCGGCAGCTACGCCGGGCTGGCGCATCCGGCTGCCGTCTCCCACCTGCAGCGGCTCGGCGTGACCGCGGTGGAGCTGCTGCCGGTGCACCAGTTCGTGCACGACGCGCCGCTGGTGGCGCGCGGGCTGCGTAACTACTGGGGCTATCAGTCGATCGGCTACTTCGCGCCGCACAACGGTTACTCCTCAGCGGGCGACGGCGGCGGCCAGGTCGACGAGTTTCGCCGGATGGTCCGCGCTTTGCACGCCGCTGGACTGGAGGTGATCCTCGACGTCGTGTTCAACCACACGGCGGAGGGCAGCGAATGGGGGCCGACGCTGTGCTTTCGCGGGATCGACAACGCCGCCTACTACCGCCTGCAGGAAGACCGCTCCCACTATGTGGATGACACCGGCTGCGGCAACACCCTGGACCTGTATCTTCCGCACGCGCTGCGGCTGGTGATGGACGCGCTGCGCTACTGGGTGCAGGAGATGCACGTCGACGGCTTTCGCTTCGATCTCGCGGCCAGCCTCGCCCGCGCGGCCAGCGACTTCGACCCGCACTCCTCGTTCCTGGAGGCGGTCGCCCAAGATCCGGTGCTCTCGCAAATAAAGCTGATCGCCGAGCCGTGGGACATCGGCTGGGGCGGCTACGACGTCGGACAGTTCCCGGCCGGCTGGAGCGAATGGAACGGCAAGTATCGCGACACGGTACGCGATTTCTGGCGCTCCACGGCGGGCACGCTCCCCGATCTCGCGACGCGGATCAGCGGATCCAGGGACCTCTACGGCCACGGCGGCCGGCGCCCCACCGCGTCGGTGAACATCGTGACCGTGCATGACGGCTTTACGCTCGCGGACCTCGTCAGCTACGACAGCAAGCACAACGAGGTCAACGGCGAGGACAACCATGACGGGACCGACGACAACCGCAGCTGGAACTGCGGCGTGGAGGGCGCGACCGATGACCCAGCCGTGCTCGAGCTGCGCGCGCGCCAGCAGCGCAACTTCATCGCCACGCTGTTGCTCTCCGAAGGCGTGCCGCTGCTCGTCGGCGGCGACGAGTTCGCGCGCAGCCAGAACGGTAACAACAACGCCTACTGCCAGGACAACGAGCTCACCTGGTTTGACTGGAAAGCCGCTGCCAAGAACACCGACCTGGTCGACTTCACCGCCCGCCTGTGCCGCCTCCGCGAAGCCCACCCGGTGTTCCGCCGCCGCCAGTTCTTCAACGGCACCCCGGCGGCTGAGACCGGTCGCGACGACCTCGACTGGTACCGCCCCGACGGCAACGCGATGACCCCACAAGACTGGGGTGCGTCCTACTCACGGGCCGTTACGATGGCGCTGAGCGGCGCCACCGGCGACGACGCCCATCCCGACGATCCCTTCCTGACGATGCTCAACGCCTGGTGGGAGCCGCTGGAGTTCAGCGTCCCCGAAGCGCTGCGCGGCCTCGGCTGGCAGATCGAGATCGACACGAACGATCCAAGCGCGGCCGGCCGCGCCATCGACCCCACCACCGCCGTCACGCTGACCGGACGCTCGCTGATCCTGCTACGCGGCACACAGCCCGCGAGCTGACCCCAAGCGCCCGCCAGCCCCGGCGAGGCCTCAGCTTCGGCCGTCGCATGACTGCGCTTGCTGTTCCGCCACGGCGACCTGATGCGTGCGCTCGACCTGCGCGGCGGCTCGTTCCTCGTCGGCCAGGGCCTCTTCATAGGCCCGGTAGCGCCAGCCGCGCTCAGGGCGATCAGCCGCCAGCCACGCGTTCCACGGGCGCGTGACCCGCTGCGCCGACTCGCGCCAGCCGCGCAGCTGTCGCGCCTGCCCACGCACGGTTTCGTCGACGGCCTGGTCGCTCTGATCCGAATCGCGACCGCAGGAACGAGCCAGCCGATGTCTCTTGGCACCTAAGAACATGCTGCACGAGGATATGGATCGTCCGGCGTCTCCTCATCATCTGGTTCGAGTGATCCGGTTCCTGACGCTACGCGTCCACAGCGCCAGGGCCTCGACACGCGCGCCGCCACTCGAGCGTCCGCCGCGCGCGTGACCTGATGCGCGGACTCCGCAGTCGCGACACGAGAGCCCTGTTCAGTTGGCGCTCGAGATCCGGGGCCCGTAGGCGACCAATCCGTAGCTCGCGAGGATGTCGAGGGTAGCCCGCCAGCGACCAGAACGCACACGCCGGGATGAACAGCAGCTCGGCGATCGCGTTCGGTCCGAGGACGCCGAGCACATGGTCATGACTCCCTGACCGACCCCGGCCGCGGTACGGGTCAGCTGGGCGTCGGCGGCGGGTTGACGAGGAGCTCCCCGGCACAGCGGCCGGCCTGATCTGGGCACCGGCCGCGAGGATTGCGGTCAGCCTGGGCACAGCCTACGGCCGACTGCCAGCGCCGCCGGATCAAGCCGGGCGAGTGGGAGCATTCACCAGATGAGGCCAACGGTCGCCGCACCCAGCACGACCGCGATCGCGAACGGCGGCACGACCCGAGCAGCAGAGCTTGCAGTGAGTCGGCGGCACCCACGAGCTGCGCCTCATAACCCGATTCGGATAGCCACCGTCCCGACCGAGTCTTTGGCGGCTGCTCGATTGCTGGTCCAGCAACGTCCCTCTGGAAGCCCTGAGCGTACGACCGTGTCTCGATCTTCTGGGTTGACAGAACCTCAGCGGCCCAGGGCGGCGCGAAGGCGGCCGCCGATGGTCCCCTCGGGGACATCCTCGTGGGATTCGGTATCACCGGCGAACTGCCGAAGGTGATGGCCTTCCGATCCGCCTACGGGGAGGCCGCGGCTCTGGTGATCCGCACGTTGCCGGCGCTGCTCTGGCTGATGTGCGCTCCGCGGACCCGGGTGGCGCTCGCCGTGTCCCTCGGCTGCGTGGCGCCGCTGCTCAACGAAGGTAGGATCCTGCCTGCAGCCGAGTCGTTCACCGGTCGGCGGCTCGATCCGACCGCGATCCTCTGAGGGCATCCCGTACCCCGGGCGTCCGCCCGGGACAGGCGTTGTTGACGGCGGACATTGACGGCGGGACCGCCGACAGCGTGCTCGCCTACCTCTCCGAGCAAGGGTTGGCGCTGGAGGATGTCTCACTCTCGCGGGTCGACGACGTCGGACCGATCGCCGCCAAGCACCCGGCGGTGTCTTTGATCTGGGCCGATGTCCTTGGGCAGGCCAGCCGGAATGCGCGGCCAGTCGCGCGCTACCTGGTGTTCATGGTCGTCGCCGGTGTGATCGCAGGCTTCGGCGTGATCTATGCGAACTCGACGCTGATCGTGGGTGCGATGGCCGTCAGCCGCGACACCCTGCCGGTCACCGCGATCTGCGCGGGGTCGTCGGCCACCGCCGGCGCCTGGCCGCGCGCGCGCTGCTCACGCTGGGCGTCGGGCTGCTCGGGGCGACGTGCATCGCGGCCGCGGTCGTTACCGCCCTCCTGCGCCTGCTCGACGGCCTTCCCGCCGGGTTTCAGCTGGACAACTCGGCTGTCTCGGGACTGACGACGATCAACTCCGCGACGATCGGCGTCGCCCTTGCGGCAGGGGTGGCGGCGATCCTCGCCGTCGAGACGCGCGCGAGCGCCGCGGTGGGGGTGGGAATCTCGGTCACCACCGTCCCCTACCTTGGGGTTGCGGCCGGGATGGGCCAGGCATCCAAGGCCTCGGGCGCGCTCGGGGTCCTTGCAGTCAACGTTGCGATGCTCCTAATTGCAGGGACCGCGACGCTCCAGCTTCAACGATGGCTGGCCCGGCGTCGCAGCGCGCTCGCAGGCACCGCCGCCGAGCGCTAAGCATGGATCCACCGCGGGAGTGGGTGGTTTTCCGTCCAGGGCGACGCTTGCGCGATCTCCTGAGCATGGTTGTCAAATCGGGCAGCCGGGGCGCGCTGTCAAGAAGTCACCTGAGCGATGACGGCTTTCCGGACTGGACGGTGTGGGGGTGTCCGTCGAGGACCAGAACAGCACGAAGTAGAGGACGGACCAGGCCACGAACACGACGGTCCCGATCACCGCGAGGAATCCGTGATTCTTGTCAGGGACCGACAGGATCGACAAGACGAGCCACCCCGCGCCCGCCACCACGACCGCGACGACGTCGATGATCACCGCATCGATCACGAATGCGCTCAGGCGCGTGATTAGGCGGAAGCAGGCTTGGGATGGACACCGACTGGGTGCTCGGCGTGCCGGCCGTTGGGATGTCCGAGCTGCGTATGTGCCGGATCGCTCATCACCCCTCCGGATCGGGCTCGGCGGGGAACGCGCCTCGGCTCCGGTGGGGAGCGCCCCGGTGGCGGCGGCGGGGAGCGCCTCCGCGGCGCTGCGCTGCCGGCGGTGGGCGACCCTCCGAGCGACCCGCTCAACGCGGTCGTCGGCGGCCATGGACCGGGAACGGAAGACATCCCCGATCTGCCCCGCGAAGCTCGTTCCGTGGCTGCTGATCGCCTGGGGTGACTAACGGACTGCGCACGATCTCGTCGACCAGCACCTACGGATCGTCGCTCTCGAGCATCTCCTGGATCACCTCGTCGACGAGCGGGCTGTCGATCACCCTGGCGATCAACCGCTTGATGCCGTGACGGTCCAGCACCTTGTCGACGAGCCGATCGAAGCGCGGGCTCTCGAGCGCGCGGCTGATCACGTCCTCAGTCTCCGGCGCGAAGAGCGTCGCATCGACCAGCGCCACGGCCGCTTCCTCCCCCCACTCGACAACGATCCGGCCGGCCCTTCGCTGCACGTCGACGATACTCCTGATCGCCGGCCGCACGAACGGCGATCACGCCACTTCGGCCACCGGCCGCACCGCAGTTCCGACCAGCGAGCGGGTTGCCCGAAGCGGCTCGTGCCACGGCGCACGCCGACCCGGCGGGCGCGGATCCAAGCAATCTTCCACACCGCTATTCAAGCGCCACGGCGACGGTCGTGCGTCATGCATCGGGTGATGCAACGTACCAGGTGCGGCAGCGATCCAATCCCCCTTTGCTCGAGTACCGAAGTGATGCGAGACGTCGATCGCGACGACCTGACGTACGTGGGAACTTAGCTGTGGCTCCCGGGCCTCCAGTTCGAATCGCAGCTGGCGGGTGAGGAGGTGCGAGGGGATCAGCTGCTCGAGCATCTGCAGACTGGCGATGTAGTGCTCGTGCTTGTGCTCGACATCCGCTCGCCTCGCGATCAGGCGTGTCATGAAACCTCGCCCGGACGATCCCCCAAACCTTCTCGGCGGCGATCGACGGCTTGCAACCCCGCCCCGGACGCAGCACCGAAGACGCTTTGAGTCCATCTTGGGCGAATCGTCCCCGCTACGCAATCACCGTCGCCGAACGACACCCCCGCGTCGTCAGTCGTGACTCGCCGTGGTCACGTGCCTCGTCCGAAACTGCTGATGTCAGCTTCTCACTGTGGTGTGAGGATTTCCTGGACTTTGATGATGGGTCGCTTCGATGAAGACGGTCGAGTCGATCTACGCGCCGCCAGGTCCCCCGCTGGTCGCTCGTCGACTCGGCTACCGATGTGCCCACGGGCGCTGGTCTCCCGCACGTGAGTTTCGCGGGCGCCCTCAAGCGGTCGGACAGCTGACAAGCGCGCCATCGGGCCGTTGCCGTCCCGGTTGCCGTCGCGAAGAAGTTCGTTGAGGATGACGCCGCGGGGCTCGGGGTTCAGATGGCCTACTGGGCTTTTTCTCCGTCTTTTCGCTGCTGCTGGCGTTCGCGTCGGTGCTTGGTTTCGCGTTCCAGAGCGATCCCTCGTTCCAAAAGCATGTGCTCGACTCGACGTTGCGTCCCGGTGTTGCCCTCTCGCTGGGGCTCGCGGGTGCAGCTTGCACCGGACTCGGGGTTACGCTGGCGATCGGCAACGCGCTCGATCACACCTGGGCCGTCCCCGGCCGCGATCGGCGCGGGTTTGTGAAGTCCCGGTTCCGGGGCCTCGTCGTACTCGCCTCGATCGGGACCATGACTGTCGCCACGACCGCGGTCGTCGGGCTCGCGGCGACGGACGGCACGGAATCGGCCGTGGCGCGGGGGCTGAGCCAACGCAACCCGATCCTCATCCGCCACTCGCACGAACGCAAGATTCCGTGCGCGCGGGAGGAATCCTCCCGATCACCCTGACACCACGTGAACGCCTACTACGAATACAGGTCCCACAGCCCGAACACAGCCTGTTTGACACAACCACGATGAACGGAAAGGCAGTATGACGATGGCACCAAGGCGCCTGCCACTTCGTCAAAGACCGCATCACCGGCGCCCGCAGGGGACGCGCCGGAGCCATTCTCAAACCACGCGCCCTGAAAGTTTGACGAGAGAGGCGGTGAGCCCATCCACGAGGTGCAGCACCCAATGGCTCGCCTGCGGAGCGGGTAGTCGGCGGCCATGCCGTGTTTGCCGCATGCAATCACCTCGGGATCGAAGTTTGCCAGCTTCGTCTCGGAAGCGATCGAGGCCGTCGACGCGATTGGTCAAGCGAGCGAGCCTGGATTGGCGCTCGACCTGCCGATCGACGCTCAGAGTGCGCTTGGGAGCGGCCGCAGCGCCATTATGTGCACGCTGGCTCCCGGCGCACCTAATCGCCGCCGGAGGAGAAATCCGGGGGCATCCGGCGACGGAAGGCCGGCTCGGTGTAGTAGTCGTACTGCGCGTCAAGCCCGCTGCGAATCAGCTTAGCTCCGACGCTGTACGGCAAATTTAGGAACAGGCCTAAGATCCCGGCACGGGCGAGATGTACGTCACGCCGCAGACGTCGCTCGAGTTCACGCTCGAGCTCGGAGTCGGGCTCATCGCTTGCACCATACAGCTCCCTCAGCTCGCTGAGTTCCCGCTGCCGCCGACTCCACTCGCGCTTCTCCACTTCGCTAGGCCCGGCGAGCCAGGCCTCGCGCCGTTTCTTCTCGCGCTCCGCCCATTCGTCAACTTTTTCGTCGGTTGGCTCAGCGGCCACAACGCCCATCCTCTATCGCTGTTCGTCGACAACCCACGGAGCCACAAGCTATCCACACGGCTCGCGCGACCCTCCAAGTTTATCTCTAGTCTGAAAGCCAACAGGCTATCCGATCGAGGTGCGACATTCAAGCTACGATACGGGTTGGCGGCGAGGGACGAGTCGCTCGCCGCGTTGCCAATCGCGGCTGGAGCAGTCCTCGTGCGCGCTCGTGCGCGGGACCCCCGGCTCGAATCTCGTGACCTCTGGACGCAATCCACCACTGTCTGCCGCGGACCAGTCGGTCTCCCTTGACAGCCACTGACGCTTCGACCCGATTGCCTGTCCGAAATCCTCCCGGGTCGTTTGCTCAATGAAGACATTCCGTCGCCTAATCCAGATCCTTGGGGCCGTTCTCAAATACGGTGTTCTGCCTGAGCTCAAGCTCACGCGACGTCGCAGGCTGCCGCGACCCGTCCGGCTCCGCCTCGCGCTCGAGGAACTCGGTGCAACGTGGATAAAGCTCGGCCAAGCCCTTGCATTGCGGTTCGACCTCCTTCCCGCGAGTTATTGCTACGAGCTGTTCCAACTTTTCAACGAAGTTGCACCGTTTCCTTATGCTGACGTCAAAAGCATAATTCGCAGCGACTTTGGGCGGGACGTGTCTGAGGTTTACTCGTGGTTCGATCCCGAACCGTTCGCGGCTGCGTCAATCGGCCAAGTGCATCGCGCCACGCTCCCGTCAGGAGAAAGGGTCGCGGTAAAGGTCCAGCGGCCGGGGATCGAAGACCGAGTCGAGACGGACCTCCGGCTGATGTATCGGATGGCCTTTCTGCCAGACCTCATGCGGCTGTTCGGCGGCACCCGGACGCGCGTTGTCGTCGATGAGTTTGCTAGCTGGCTCGACGAAGAGCTCGATTACGTGACCGAGGCGATGAACGCGTACACCATTCGCGAGAACGCCCGATTCGATCCGATCGAGTACAACCCGAGGGTCTGGCTCGAATTTTCGACAGTGCGTGTTCTCACGCTGGAGTATATCGACGGCATACCAGTGAGTGACATCTTGACGGATCTTCGGCGTGACCGCGGCGAATGCATTGCCCAGCTGCGAAAGCAGGGCTGCGACCTCGATCAAGTTGCCGCCAATATTGTCTGGAACTTTCTCAATCAGGTGTACGTCATTGGCCTCTTTCATGCTGATTTGCACCCGGCGAATTTACTCGTTCTCCCGGGTAACCGAATAGGCTACGTCGACTTCGGCATCACCGGTCGGCTCCCGGCTAATGTCCGCCGGTCGCTCGCCCTATTTGCAAGGCGGCTCCTCAGGGGCGACGTCGATGGCGCGATGGTGGAGCTTACCCGGTGGGTAACGCCTTCAACGAGAACCGTCCAAGGCGACGCGATAGATGAGCTCAAGGAACTCGCCCGGGGCTTTCTGTTCGAGCTTCGCGCGACACAGCAATCGAGGCAGGCTCTCGCCGCTGGCTATCAGATCGCCTTACTGGGGGCGATTAGGCGCCACAACATGACCGTGGACCCCGTAGTCCTTAGTTACGTGAAGGCTGTCATCACGATGGACTCGATCACGACGGAGCTCGCACCGACGTTCGATCCTGTCAAGCACGAACTGCGGTTCTTCAGCGCGCTGACGTTGGACGAGGTCCACGATTCGCTCAAGCCAGCCGAGCTAGTGAACACCGTGATGGACTACCGCTATCGGATCGACCGTACGCTCGACTTCCTCGATAAGATCATCACCGAGGAGAGGGCTGTCACGGGAATCCTCGGCAGCGCGAAGAAATGGCTAGAGCGGTTGGCCGTCGTGGCGGTGCTCGGCGTGCTGGCAGTCTGGTTGGCCGAGCGCTACACCGGCCACACCCGAGGGATATTCGACACCAACGTGGGATTCCTCGTGGTGGCCGTCGGGGGAGTGTTCTTATTCGCGGTCCTTCGCCAAACTCGCAAGCTACCAGACACAGGGAGCCGAGGACGAAGACGACGCAAGCTCAAACGGCGACGAACAGCTCGCGCGCGAAACGGTTGGCCCTCACAGCCGACCACACCGGGACAGTCGAATGGGTCGGCAACTCGAGGATCAGGGCGGCCGAAGTCACAACGCACACAATGACGTCCATCGCGCGTCGACTTCTTACCGGGGCGGCGTTGTGAGGCCGTGCAAGGTTTCCGTGTAAGGTTTCGCCGGCGTCGCCAGCGCAGCGCGCCGCAACCGACGTCGAGATGAGTTTGACAGCGCACACCCGTCATCTTGGATGCTTCAGAGGTCCTGAGGTTCGCTTGGGAGGAGGCATACGGGGTGGACGAGGGACTCGTGTTTGATTTCGACGGTGTCGACCGTGGGCAATACGACGACGCGCGACTCGGACTGGACCCGGAGAGCAAGGAAGGCGACTGTCCGGTGTGCCTGCGGTTCCGCTCGGGCGCGGCGAAGCCGGCAGCTGGGGTCTTCGAGGTCTGGGAAACGCCTGGCTGCAGGAGCAGTTCACGCACGAGCGGCTCGAACAGGCGACCAAGCAAACTCGCGATTGCTGCGTCGGCACGCGTCGAGCTGCTGGATCAGACCTCCCACGTCGCGCCTGGCGCTTTGAAGGGCCGTACCCGGGTCAAACCCCGCCGGTCGTTCGATCCACGGCGCGTGGGGCAGCTCGAATGCGCCCTGTGGGTCGCGTACTACCGACGCGAATGGATGGCGTTCCTGCGCTCTGCAGTTTTCCTCATCCGCCATGTCTTCGGACTGCCGTGGCCGTCAACGGCGCGCGGCTCATGGTTTGTGCTGCGCGCCACTCAGCTGTGGGCGCCATGTCCCGACAACGACCCCGTTGCGGCGCGGCTTGCGATGGAGCGGTTCTACCATCTGGTCAAGCGACACAACGACAAGCCGTTCGACCCCGGTGAGGCGGCGCGGCTCGAGGTCGAATGGTGGTATGTGCACCGCGAGTATCAGCACAACAACGCTAACAGCGACGAGCGAGCGCTTGTCGATGCGTTGGCTGAGCTCTATGCACACGTGTTCGGGATGCCGGACACAGCCGTTCGACCCGCGGCTGAGCAGCGAGCGCAGGCGATGCGGTACTGCGATCAGTGGGTCCAAGCGGGTTGCGATCTTGAGAGCTCGCTGATCCCGCAGTCACGCGCGGCTCTCGTGCGCTCTTACGCGTCGCTGGTCGCAGCCGTCCACCAACCATGAAAGAAGGAGACGATCGCCTCACAGCGGGACCATCGGCGTCTGACCGATCAAATCATCGCGACAGTCGGCACTCAACTCAATGCCCACTAAGAGGTTTTGCGGTGCGCGCCTCGCGCAGCCAGCTCGGCTCAAAACCGGCGCTGCGGGTCCGTTCAGGCTCCCCGCGGCGTTGTGCGATCAGGCGCTCGACAGCAGGCGCGTCGGCCAGAGTCGACCACGCGCCGACGTCTGATTAGCCCTCAGCTGACGCCCGCTGAATTCGCCTCGGCGAGGGCTGCGGCGGGGAAGGCGCGGATTCGTGCTCGCCGAACCTGAAGTCGCAAAGTGCCCCTTTTGATTGGCCGCTGTCGGCTCGGGCGTCCTACTGAGACAGACGCTAGTACTCGGTGCGCCCGTGTTCGAGGGGGTTCCGCCTGTCCGTCGCGATGAACTCCGACGAACTGCTCAGAATGCTCAACCCGCTGCGCGCCGTTTCCCATAGCAGCCAGCAGCGCCACGAGCTCGGCCGTCGTTGCCGCGAGCTGGTTGAGCGAATCGGCCAACGGCCCAATCGAGTTCGTCAAGACGTTGGTCTTTTCGACATATCGCCCGATCGACTCGGTCGCCTGAAGGATGGCATTGACGGCATCAAGCGTGTCGGAATCGGTGTCCTTGAGTGACGGAGACTTCTCATGTTCCCCGACCCCCACCACCAAGAGGGCCAACGAACCGGAGCGCTACGCTTCGGGGATTCACGCGCCGTGGCTCTGGCCGGCGCCCTATGCCACGATCCTTGCAGTAAGCCGGTGATGTCGCGCTGCTTGCAGTAAGCGTTTGATCGGGTCGCGAGCGGTGTCGTGGGTGCGTCGCGGGGGCTGTGGAGCGGTGTGGTCTTGCCGGATTGGTCGGTTGGCGGGCGCGCGGGGTGGCGCGGCGAGCTTCGGCGTTGTTTGCGGGCAGGCTGATGCCGGGGGTTGGTGCCGGTGGTGGTCGTCGGGAGGTCGCGCTGGGCGGCCGGGTCAGCCGGTTGGGGCGGGGAGGGCTTGCAGGCGCTCAAACGCGGCCGCGAGCTCGCCTGACCACGGCCAGTCGCGCGCGAGCCGAAGGATCGTTCGGCGGGCGTGGCGGGCGATCCGCCCGGCCTGGTGCAGCAGCCGGTAGCGCAGCCGCTTGAGTTCCCAGGAGCGCGCGTGATCGACGAGGCACAGCTGCTTGGTCCAGGCGATCAGGTCCTGGGCGAGCTGCACCAGCCACAGCCACGCCTGGTTGTGGGCAAAGGACTTGAACGGGAGGTTGCGCAGCCCGCAGTCCTTGCCCTGGCGGATGCGGTCCTCGACCCGGGCGTGCCCGCGATGATCAAGATCAAGCTGAGGGACCTCGTCGCCTGGCTGGTCGGTGATGAACACCGCCAGCCGGTAGCCATCGTGGTCGGCGAAGGACTGCTGGTCGCCCTCTCTTAGCTCGGTGCGCCGGGCGATCAGCCGCGACCCTCAGGCCACGGGGACAGCTCCACGCGGTCGGTGATCTCTGACACCTGCGAGTGCTCGCGCTCAGAGCCGTCTGCGCGGATCGCCTTCACCCACGCTGATCCCGGCACCTGGATGATCGCTTCTAGCACCGGCTCTGTGAGATCGAACCCGAACGAGAACCGCAGCTGCCCCTCATGGCAGTAGACGCATAGCTCGTGCGTTGCGCCGGCGCCGTCGGCGCGCACCAGGATCTCCCCACAGAGCGCCTCCGGGTCGAGCTGCGCGAGCGCCAGGTCGAGCACCAGCTTGTGATCCTCGGCGGTGTTCGAGCCGGCGTTCTCGGGCCGGAGCACCCCGGCCAGCGCCTCCTCGCAGTCGTCCAGATAGCACAGCAGCGGATGATGCCCGTAGCCGCCCTTGAAGTTCCCCGCCGCCTGCTCCTTCTCCGAATGCGCGCTCGTCAGCGTCGCATCGATGTCGATCACCGTCCGCTCCCGGCGCTGCGCCGCGCGCGCGGCCGTTCGCTCCGGACGCGCCCCCAGCCGCCACGCCCGCGAGCGCGCGACCGCGACCGCCGCGCGCAACCGTGACCGACCCCGCTCGTCGATCGAGTCGATGACCCGAAACGCGGTCGAATCCGACGCGGCGTGACCGAACAGGTCGAGCTGGTCACGCAGCGCACCCAAGTCAGCCACGCAGTCGCCGCCATCGGCGAGCATCACCGCCAGGTCTCGCAGCACCACCCCCGGGTCGTGGTTTGCGTCTCACTCAACGCCACAGATCCGGGGTTTGATTAGCCCACATCTGCGACGCTTCCGGCCCAATCGGAAAGGGGTCCTCGATGACCGAGGAGCCGGGTCGTTCAGCAGGTGACAACGGAGGCCGTCGTCGTAAGCGGTTTCTGTCGCCGTCGCAGAAGTATGAGATCTGGATCGGGTTGGTGCGTGGCGAGTACACGACGGTGGAGGCGGCCGATCGGGCGGGGGTGGATCGCTCGACGATCATGAAGCTCCGGACGGTCGCGAAGCAGGGCGCGTTGGATGCGTTGGCGGCCTCCCGACCGGGGGTCAGGACTGGCGGTGTGGATCCGGAGCTGGCCGCGGCGAAGGCGGAGATCGCCAGGCTGTCGGAGGCGTTGAAGGAGATGGGCGTCCGGTTGATGCTGGCCGAGGGAAAAGGGCGCTGGGACTGCCCGAGACCCCCAGTTCGAGCAGCACTGTGTTGAGGCCCTCGGACGCGGCATAGACGGCTGCCGTCAGGCCCGCCGGTCCCGCACCGACGATGGCGACGTCGCACGTCTCGATGTCGTTGTTGACGCTGACGCCGATGGTGCGGGCAAGATTGGGAAGGCTCGGATCGATGATGACCTGGCCGTCGTAACGAATCACCACCGGAAGGCGCGTTGCGTCGAGCCCGGCCTCGTCGAGCAACCGCCGTCCCGCCCCACTCTCGATCGCATAGAACCCGAACGGCATGCTGAATCGAGTCATCACGTCACGCAACTTCAGCACTTTGCTGCCGGAACACGACCTCGCCCGGAACGCGCAGCAGCTCGCGGCTCGTCGCGATCACCGTGAGCGCAGGCGCGGAGCGCAGCAGCGTGTCCGCGAGCCCAGCTGCTGCTGCGAGCAGATGCTCGCAGTTGTCCACGACCAGCAGCAGCGAGCGCGGCGCGAGGAACTCGATTACTGCGTCGAGGAGGCTCTGCCCGGACAGCGCCACGCCGTCCGGGTACGACGGCTCGGCGGCGCGGGCCAGCTCGAGCGCCAGCCGCGTCTTGCCTGCGCCACCGGTCCCGGCGAGAGTGCGCAGGCGCGTGCCGCGGCGCAGCGACTTCAGCTCGGCGAGCTCGCGGCCGCGTCCGATGAAAGAGCTCGCGTCCGCAGGCAGGGGAGTCAGGCGGTCGCCCTCGGCAGAGCCGAGCGTCGCGAGCTCCTCCGCGAGTTCCGAGGCCAGCTCTGCAAGCTCGTCCCGCCGTTCCACCGCCCAGTCGTCGTGGCGGTTCTCCGGCAGCAGCTCGCCGCCGTAGAGGGAAGCCGCCGCACGGTACGCGGCAGGCGTCCGGGCGCGGCGCGCGTCGGCAGCGGCAAGCTCCAGCCGGTCGACGTCGACGTCCGCGATGAGCTGCAGCGCCTCCTCCCCGGTCTCGATCGCCCCCGCGTCGAGCGCGCGCCGCGCGACATATACCGCCTGATGGAGGTTGTTCGCCGCCGCGGCCGGCTCAGGGTCGCGCCAGAGCACATCCATCGCCTGTTCGCGGTGCAGGCGGTGGCCAGGCGCCAGGGCAAGCAGCTTTACGAGCTCACGTGCCTTCTTGAGCCGCCAGGCCGTGCCCGGGACCGGCACGTCGTCGACAGCGGCTGCAAAGCCGCCCAAAAGGGTCACACGGACGTTGCCCACGCAGCCGAGAATGATCTACCAAGCGCCGTTTGAAAAGACCCGGACTCGGCGTCGTCACTTTGCAACGCTCGAGAGGGGCCGCCTCGGTGAGACGGCCCCTCTTGCCCCCGAGGCGTGTTTCCCGCCCTGCTTGCCCCGGTCGATGGGTGGTTCAGTGGATTGTGAGGGTGGCTGGTTTGGTGGTGCCGAGCAGAACGCGATGCTTATCGAAACCCCGGAGGGTGATTAGCCTCATACCACAGCACCCACGCGACCGTGTCGTTGAGGCCGGTGAACGCGATATCCGGCTCGACCCCGTCACGACTCGGATCGACATTCAACGACGGGTCACCCGTCGCCGACGAGCCGCCGTTCGGATCCAAACGATCCAAACCCACTTGCTGCCAGCAGAACAAGCTCACGCTCATCACACCGCACCACGCGCCGACGCTCAGTTCACTGTGCTACGAGCCTTGTCCGCTCCATACCCGAGCGGCAATTGTTAGGTGAAAACCTACCAAGCGGGGTAGAGCTGCGTCAAGCCCGTGAGCCAGAATGGCAAGATGCCGTTGAAAGCGCAGCTGTAGCGCTTCGGAAAGGACCACGCAAGTCAATGAGTCGCACAAGCGCAAAGCCATTTGGCGAGGCCCTCCGGGCGCTGATGGAGGCCCGCGGCCTGACGTACCGCGGTCTCTCGGAGGCGATCCGAGCACTTGACGACAAAGGCATCACGCACGCTCACATCAACATGCTCGCCAACGGTCACGACAAGCCTTCGATGCGGGCGATGGAGCTAATCGCGCAGGCGTGCGGCGTCGACCCAGACTACTTCGCTGAATATCGGCTGGCCGTAGCCATGCGTGAGCTCGACCCCAACGAAGTTGGCCTCGAGCAGGCCCTCGAGAATCTCAACGCCCGGCTGCGTGCCCGTCGGAGATCCGATGCCAAAGGAAAATTAGCGCCGCCGCCCCGAGCGCAACCTCGTCCCACGAGCTAGCGATCGGATCGAGCGGACTGAGAGCGATCCCCAGTAAGAGTGCCCATACTAGCCAAGCCATCTGGAAGCCCCGGCGCGTGACCTCCGGGTAGCGCCACACGGTCCGAGCGAGCCGGCCGGAAAAGAAGCCCAGCTCGTTGGCATCACCAAGCAGCCTCGCGGTCGCCGAAAGCGCCAATAACGCCAGCACGAACGCGAGGTAGCCAAACGGCCGGACAAGAAGCCTGAGCAGGGACACGACTGGTTTCCGGGGTATCGGGAAGGTCAAACGTACCATCAGCGCCGCGCGGCGTCAGGCGGACTGCGTGGTCACCGATCGGTTACGCTCGCCGCGACGACTCAGAGCATATTCGGCGGGCAGCCAGGAGGCGCGATGACAGACATGTCGAGGGCAGTCAAGACGCTTCGGGGAGCGGTCGACGGGACCGTGGGCGGATTCTCGGGCGACTGCTCATCCGACGAGGATCTCGCCGCCACGGTCCGGGATGACCACGAGCATGCTGCGTCGGGCGCGTTCAGGTTCGGGACGAACTGGCCGAATCCTGATGTTCGCCGCGGCGCGCAGCACCTCCCGGATCTCCATCTCGGCGAATGGTGCCCCGGCGCAGCGCCGCACGCCGCCGCCGAAGGGGATCCACGCGGTCGGGTTCGGCTGCGAACCGTCGAGCCACCTCTCAGGCCGGAACGCGCCGGCATCCGGCCAGAGGTCATCCCGGCGCAGCGCGAGCCAGAGGCAGGCGGCGACCTGCACGCCAGCCGACAGCAGGCGCCCGCCGATCCGCACGGGCTCAAGGAGTAGGCGCGGGGCGATAGTCAGGGCGGGACGCACCCGGAGCACCTCCTTGACGACCGCGTCGAGATAGGCAGGGTCGCCCTCACGTAGGCGGGCGTGCACGGCAGGATGACGGGCAAGCCGCTCGAATGCCCATGACAGCGAGGCCGCCGAGCTGTCATGGCCGCCCACGAGCAGCGCCACAAGCTGGTCACGCAAGTGCTGGTCGGTGGGCGGGTGCCCGTTCTCGTCGCGCTGTTCAAGCAGCAGCGCGAGCACCGAGTCATCATCGGGATCAGCCCGCCGGCGGGCCAACAGCTCGAACACCGCCGCGTCGAACCGCTCGACTGCGGTCCGAAAGCGACCCCACGGACTGCGTGGCCCGAGATCGTGCTGTATCAGTGCCATCGCCAGCATCCGCGGCATCGAGCGAACGCCCGCAAGCGTGTCCTCCACCAGCTCGCGCAGTTCCGCAGCCTCCTGCTCGCGGCGGACGCCGAACACGACGCGCAGAATGATCTCCAAGGTCAGCTGCCGCATCCGCTCCAGCGCGATGACCCGGCCGCTCCACCTGCTCAGCTCGCCCCGGGCGAGCTCGGCGACTATCGGCGCAAACGCACGCATTCGCTGTCCGTGAAACGGCGTCTGCATCAGCCGCCGCTCGCGCAGATGCTCCTCGCCGTCAAGTAACAGGATCGACTGAGCCCCGGCGAAAGGACGCAAGAACTCCCAGCTTTGCCCGGCGGGAGCGACCGCCGGGTCCAGACGAAACACCTCACGCACCGCGTCCGGGTGCGAGAACAACACCATCGGCTCCTCAGTCCAGTACGTACGGATCGTGACCGGGTCGCCAAACCGCTCATGCAAACCCCTCAGAAATGCGGCCGGCCGCGCCATCCACGCGACCGTCTGCCAGACGGCCGGCGCGCGCGGACCAGGCGGCAAATCCATCAGGCCGATCCTACCCAAGCCAGGGTTGGTGCAAGTAGCTGGCGGCGGCACTGGCGAATAGGGTGCTGAGTAGCGCGGTGCCGACTGATCCGCCAACTTGTTGGGAGGTGTTGACCATCGCGGAGGCGATGCCGGCTTCGGTGCGGTCAACGCCGAGGGTGACGGTTCCGAATGCAGGGGCGAAGATGCAGCCCATCCCGAGGCCGGTGACGATTAGTCCCGGGAGAACGTCCGCGGCGTAGGTGGAATCCGGGGTCAGACGGGTGAAACAGGATCGTCGCGATGATTCCAAGGATCGATGAGCGTCCATTTCCGCCCAAACAGATCGCCGAGCTTGCCGCCCAACAGTTCGGCTCCGGCTGATTGCGAATCGCGGTGCTCACGCGCGTTGCGTATCGAGTGCGTCGATCAGCAGCGCGAGCATGCGCCGCGACGCCTCGGGTTCAACCTGCTTCGCCGCGCGCGTGGCGGCGAATAGGAGTCTCAGGTCGAGGGTGGTCGCGTCGCTTCGCAATCGCCCCTCTGCTCGCGCGTCAGCCATCAGCCGCTCGAGCGCACCGGTGGCGCGGTTGGTTGCCGCGATCACGTCGGGATGGTCAATCACGAGCATCCGCGCTTCGCCGAGGAAGTCGTCCGCCCAGTCCCGCTCAACGATCGTCCACAACATCTGCGTCAGCGCCGACCAGCGATCACCCTCACTTGCCGCGGCGGCCCGTGCGGCGTCGGTGATCTGCTGAAGGCGCCGGGTCACGAGCGCCGCCAACAGATCATGCTTGGAGGAGAACTGGCGGTAAACGCTCGCCACACCCGCGCCTGCAGCCGCCGCGACTGCCGGCATCGGCGCATCGAGGCCCTCGCCGGCGAACACTTTACCCGCTGCGCAGAGGATCCGCTCGCGCTTAGCCTCCGCGTCGAGCGCCGCCCATTCCAGCTCAGGGTCAGCTATCGCCCACCGCTCGACTTGCGGAATGGTCATTCCTCTAGGGTACCGGGATGGCCTCGGCACCGCTCCGGAAGACGCGCGTGCATCCAAACGTGATCCTCGCGGTGCTGTCGCTGGCAGGCCTCGCTTACGCGGTCCTGAGCTCGGCAGTGATCCCCGCGCTGCCGACGATCCAGCACGATCTGCACACCACCGAGACGGGTGTGACCTGGCTGCTCACGGGATTTTTGCTGTCGGCCTCGGTTGGCACCTCGATCATCGGTCGACTCGGCGATATGTACGGTAAGGAGCGCCTGCTGTTGTGGACGCTGCTCGTGCTCGCGGTGGGGACCCTCCTGGCGGCAGTGTCGAACTCGCTGGCGTTGCTGATCGTCGCGCGCGTGATCCAAGGCGTCGCCGGCGGCATCTTCCCGCTCGCGTTCTCGATCGCCCGCGACGAGTTCCCCCCCGACCGCGTAGCCGGCAGCATCGGTCTGATGTCCTCGATCCTTGGTGTCGGGGGCGGACTGGGACTGGTGATCGGCGGACTGATCGTCGAGCATCTGAGCTGGCACTGGCTGTTCTGGATGCCGCTTGCGGTGACGCTGGTGGCCGCGGTGTTCACGTGGAAATGCATTCCCGAATCGCCGATCCGTTCCCCCGGTCGCGTGAACTGGCTTGCGGCTGCGTTGCTGAGCATCGGGATCAGCTGCGTACTGATCGCGATCGCGCAGACGACCGTGTGGGGCTGGGGCGGCGCGCGAACGCTAACGCTGCTCGCGGTCGGGCTCGGCATCTGCATGCTCTGGATCGCAGTCGAGGTCCGCAGCCGCGAGCCGTTGGTCGACATGACGATGATGCGGATCCGCGGAGTATGGACCACCAACCTCGCGGCATTCCTGCTCGGTGCTGGCATGTATGCGTCATTCATCATCTTTCCGCAGTTCGCCCAACTGCCAACGAGCACGGGGTTCGGGTTCGGTGCGTCGGTCGTTGTGTCTAGCCTGTACCTGCTGCCGTGCGCGCTCGTGATGGGGCTGCTCGGCACCGTGGCCGGCCGCGTCGCGCGACGCTACGGCTCGAAGCTCGCGCTGATCGTCGGAAGTGCGGTGGCTGCCGTCTCATTCGTCTGGCTCGCGATCGCCCACGGCCACCCCTACGACATGCTGATCAGCGCGACACTGCTCGGGATCGGGATCGGCCTCGCGTTCGCGGCGCTTGGAAACCTGATCGTCCAAGCCGTGCCCTCCAACCAAACCGGGGTCGCGAGCGGAATGAACACTGTCGTGCGAACACTCGGCGGCGCGCTCGGAGGGCAAATCTCAGCGACATTCATCGTCAAGAACACCGCCCACGGTCTACCAACCGTCACCGGCTTCACCGACAGCTTCATCCTGGCAGCCGTGTTCCTGATTGTCTGCGTCGCAGCCGCCGCACTCGTACCCAGCACGCAAACCGCGAGCGCATCGCTGAAACTCGACGGACAACTCGCGACCGCCCCAGAGGCCGGATAGCGCTAGCCGTCACTGACGCCGAGCGCACTTCGTGGCGATCACCAGAGCGGTGTGCGCACCGCTGCGGGTCGGGCCCTGATCGCGCCCAGATGCCTACGACAGCGCGTCCTTCACCAGCGCCCTTGACGAACGCGCTCGCCCTCACGGGTCGTGCGATTCGTCCAGGGCCGCCTCGATTAGAGTTCATTTAACGTGCGGAATGCATTCCTTAGAGTGGACGAGCTCGCCAAACGGCTCAAGCTGAATCCGCAGACCGTCCGCGAAAGGATTGACCGAGGCGAGCTTCCGGCCGTCCGGGCGGGGAATCGCGTCCGGATCCTCCAAGCAGACCTGGACCGGCTGATCGCCGAGGGCGAGGGAGCTCCTGCCGAACACACGCGCGCAACCGCTTTCAAGAGTGAGCCCCCGCAACGTAGTCCAGATCATTGGGCGCGACTAGACGCCGCGCTAGCCGATTCGACCGCCGCCCGCGCCAACGGGGATCAAGGACAACTCGTCACTGCCCTACGCGCGCTCGCCACCGCCGCCAACAGACTCGCGGACGCACTCGCGTCCTCAGAAACGCGGTAGTCAAGCTCGCGTGGTGGTGATTGGCGACGACGATCACGCTCTCTCGAACACGAGTCGGTAGTGATCGATCAGCTCGCGCTCGAAACAGACTCGGTTCGAACTTTCGCCAGCCGTGAACGCAAAGCGGAAGTCCTTGCTCGTTAGCCACTTCGGGATCAGCCGCAACTTCATAAGGGCCAGGCCCGGGTTCCACGCACCGGTGCGCATGTCCCATTGGCGGATCGTCTCGATGTAGTCGAGCCGACCGCTCTCGCCCGAAACGAGGCGAAAGTGCGGCGAGGCACAGGGGATCACCTGTTCCTGGCCGAACGGAAGCCAGGAGCCCGGGAACGCTGCGGCCATCATCGCGAGATACCACGCGTCCGACTTCCGTGGCGCGTGGCGATCGACCTGCTCGACCGGAATCATGTTGCGCCCGCGAGAAGCAGGGCCGCACTGCGTGTGCGGTGACGCTTCAGTAAGCCACGAGCCCTCCTCGATGCCTAGCTACGGCTCGAGCAGGGCCCATAGCAAGCTTGCCTCCGGGCGACAGGGGAACGTGCCGCCCGGAAGGCGTGCTCAGCTCAGCGCTCGTCGAGCTGGAGCGAGCAGGAGTTGATGCAGTAGCGCTCTCCGGTCTCGCCGGGTCCATCGGGGAAAACGTGACCCAGATGGCCGCCACACACGGCGCACGTAACCTCGACGCGGCGCATGCCGTAGCTGGAATCGTCGTGCAGCTCCACGTTGGCCCGGTCGGCGGGCTCTGTGAAACTCGGCCAGCCGGTACCGGATTCGAACTTCGTCTCTGAGGAGAACAGCGCGGTTCCGCAGCCGGCGCAGCGATACGTGCCGTCGCGCTTCTCGTGCACGTAGTTACCGGTGAACGGGTGCTCGGTCCCCTTACCGCGTAGGACCTCGTATTGCGCGGGCGTGAGCTCCTCGCGCCACTTCCGTTCGCTCTTCTCGACGCGGCTGCCGCCTGGTTGGGTGTTGGTCTGAGTTGGAGTATGGGTGTTGTCGTTCATGGCTGGTTTGACCCGCCAAACCGGCTGAACGGTTCACGGCCGCCGGTCCGCCCGGCGCGGGGACGCCAGCCGATGATCAAGACGCAGGGGGATCCTGGAGTCGCCGGCGCACCGCCGCAACGATGTACTGAGGGTCTGCACCGCCGCTCGGTGTCGGAAGGCGGGCCAGCTGGCCGAGCATTTGTGCGAGACCGTCGAGCAGCCGACGGCAATCCAGGCACTCGTGCGAATGCCGCTCCATGCGCGCGCGCGACGCGGACGCGAGCTCTCCATCCAGGTAAGCCGACATGTGTCCCGGAGCCCACCGATGATCGCGCCTGAAGAGCACGCGATGCCAAAACCCGCTCATTGCCGCTTTGACCCGATCACAGCCAGAAGAGGTTCGCACACCGACTTTGCCACTTGTCACCTAGCCCGTCTATGCTTTATGCTCCTAGGTATGAAGGCCGATACGCTGAACGGACAGCTCGATCCGCTGATACTGGCGACGATCGCTGAGGACCCGGCGCATGGCTACGCCATCTTGCAGCGCCTGAGGCAGCGAAGCAGCGGCGCGTTCGACCTGGCCGAGGGCACAATCTACCCGGCCCTGCATCGCCTTGAGCGCGACGGCCTATTGAGTAGCGCCTGGTCGACCGAGAGTGGGCGGCGGCGGCGCGTGTACAGCGTTACCCGAGCCGGGCGCTCGGCCCTCCAGGTGCGCCGTCGCGAATGGACCCAGTTCTCGCGCGCCGTCGACGCGGTGCTCGGATGAGGTGGCTCGAGCGGTTGGCTGATGAGCTCGCCGTCCTCGGCGTAAGGGGTCGCGAGCGTCGCCGCATCCTGCTTGAACTGCACGACCATATCGAGTGCGACCCCGGCTGCGAGGACCGGCTCGGCGCTCCTCGGGAGCTGGCCGCCAGCTTTGCCGACGAGCTCGCCACCGACCGAGCGCGCCGTTCGGCGTTCAACGCCTTCGGCGCGCTGGCGATCGCGGCCGCCGCGTTGATCGTGTCCCAACTGGCGATCGGCCACGCCGGAGGCTATCCGGGTTTCACTAATGGTCTCTCGGTCGTGCTGTTCATGCCCGCGGCGATTGGGATCCTGATCGCACCCCAGGTCGCGCTCGTGGCCGGAACACTCGCAACGCTTCGGGCAGTTCGCCGCAGGCGGGCCCGGGTCTTGCCGGCGGCCGAGATCGCTCTCATCCGCCGCCGCGCTTGGGTCGGCCTCGGCGCGGGATTCGCGACCGTGGCCGGTCTGGAGCTATACGTCGTCGACTTCTCATCTGTGCTTCCCGCGTGGTGGCTGGCGCTAGTCGGCGGGCTGGCCGCCGTGGCCGGAGTCACGCTGTTGGGCGCGTCCCGGACGCTCGCCCGCGCTGGGGCCGTCGTCTCCGGGACCAGCGGCCAGGCTGGCGACATCTACGAAGACCTGCCATTGACCCGCTGGCAGTGGTTGCGGCGCCGTCCATGGCGCGTGAGGATGATCGCTTCGCTGACCGTCGCCATCGTAATGACCCTGTTCCAGGCTCATGCCGAGCACTCGCTGATCGAAGGCATTCAGCGGGGCCTGTTCGAGGGACTCGCCGCCGCGGTGGGATTCGCTCTCCTGGGAGGAGCAGTTGGCGTGCGGCCACCCAGCCTCAGGATTAAGGAACGTGCACTGCGACGCTCGGCGCCCATGCGGGCGGAGCCGGATGCCGGCGCTCGGCTCATCCTCAGCCCGTCGCACCAGCTCGTGGCGGACGAGGACCGCTCCCGCGCCGAGCTGGTTTTGCGTGAGAACTTCGGCCACGGGCGGCTGACCTTGGAAGAGCTCACGACCCGCGTGGCGGCGGTTCACGACGCGCTAACGATCGGTCAGCTGCACGCCGCCCTCAGTGGTCTACCTGACGGCCCGTGAGGCGCGCGGGCACTAGGGCACGGTGAGCCACATCGTCTTGCGCCGGCTCGAGCCATGCGCGTTCTTGGCGATGATTGTCAGCCGATAGGCTCCGGGTAGCAGACTCGGCCGCCTGGCATGGGCGGCCAGCGCGAATCGCGCGACATACCGTTCGGACCCGTGGATAAGGAGCGGGTGAGCGCCGGTCGACGCGCGGCCACTCGCGGACCAGCGCCCCGCGGCGTTGCGCGCCGCGGCGACAGTCCTCCCGGCGGCACAGCGATGATCGAGCACGTGGGCTTGTCGCACAGCGGCCCAGGCCAGCGAGGCGGACTCGTTGGTTACCACCAGGACGCGGTTGTGAGACGCGCCACCGAAACATGGCGTGTGATTAATCGACGTCAGCAACGTTATGGCTGGGAGAGGGAAGGCGACTGCGCGCAGCCTGATAGTCAACGGTGTGCCGTCCCCGCGCAGCGCGAGGACCGCTTGGGCAACGCCGGCCCGAGTGGGTGTGAACAGCACGGACAGACGACATGTCGCCCCGGGTGCCAGCGTCACGCGGACGCAGCGATTTGGCCGGAGGTGGAACTCGGTGGCATCCGTCCCCGATAGTGTCGACCTGGCAACGTGAACAGCCGCGCTTAGCGGATTCCTCAGCCTCAGCACAAGCCGCTGGGTGTGCCCCACGCCATTGGCGGTGCCGGTGGGGGTGAACGCCGGACCGACGAGTTGCGGTGAGGTCAGGCTCGACACCGACGGGGCGACGGCAGTCACCGCGACGCTGAGCGTGCCGTTGTTGGACGGCAGCTGCAGCGTAGACGCAGCGGCACCACCCGCCAATGGCGCGAACCTCACGGCCGTTGTGCAGGTCTGATCGGGCTCCAGGATCTGATTCGAGCAACTATCGCGCTGGACCGTGAACGAACGGGGGCTCCCGCCGGCGAGCGCGGCGGTGCCCAGCTGAAGCGGCCCCGTTCCAGGGTCGGACACCGACACCGCGGAGATGGTGGCCGACCTGAGCTTGGTGACGGGAATCGTCAGTGACACCGGGGAGGCGGCGGCCGTCGGACCACGGCAGTCGCGTCCGAGAGTCGCGTAACAGTCAGCGATCGCCCGCACGGCGGCGTAAGCCGGCTTCTCGACCACCTCCGGATCGGCCACCGGCGGATCAGACACGTCGCCGCCCAGCAAGCCCTCGGACGCAAACTGACCGCCGAGATTGTCACGCTCGGTGACAAACACCTCGCTGGCCCCTGCCTCGATCAGCGTCGGGATCGAGGCCGTGAGGTAGGCAGCCTGGGAACCCAGCCCCGCAGCGTATGTCGGGTCGTACTGAAAGGCGGGGTCTGACGGATATCCGTGCTCGGTAACCCACAGCGACCCGCTGAAGTGATACCCGGCCAGGAACCGCTTCCAGGACGCGACGTCGCCCGCGAGAGCATCGAGAGGGCCGCGTTCGTGGATGTTGGCAATGACGAACGCTTGTGCGGCGTCGCCGTCCGGGGCAGCGAACACCTGTCCGAGCCAGCTCATCCCCGACGTGCTCGCAATACCTCCGAGCAGCACGTTGGCCTGCGAATCGATCGACTTAATGACGTCATGGGCGGCCAGCAGCATCCGCGCGTACTGCGTGGGTGTGCCATTGAAGAAGTCGCCGTCGTCGGGCTCATTCCAGATCTCCCAATCGCGAATTGCCGGGTCGGCGTGAGCCACGATCTGAGCGATCAGAGATCGATAGGCGGCTAGGTCATCGGTGCCGCACCGAGCCATGTGAGACATGTCGGTGGGGATTCGGCAGGCGGCGATCCACCAAGGGATCGTGAAGAGGTCAGCGATCACGCGGAGGTGGTATTGCTGGGCGAGCGCAATCACCTCATCCAGACCCGCGAAGTCCGGCGGCTGCGACGGGTCGGTGAACACCAGCGCCGGCGCGACGTCCACGCGGATCGTCGAGGAATGCATCCCGGCGGCTTCGGCAAACATGGACCGCATGAATGAGTACGGGCTGTTCAACTGCAACATCGAGTGAGCACCGATCGGGCTCTCCGCGACGGCTGCGACACCGGGAACCACGTTCTCGAAGAAGCAGGTGCAGACCAGCAAAGACGCCGCTGCGAGCAGCCCCGCACACCTACGCCCTGGCACCGGTGAGCCATGGACTGGACTTCGAGCGCCCGCCACACCACCATCATCCTCGGTCAACGGGTGCACGGTCAAACGTTGCTTTCCAGTTCCGTTTAGCGGCCCGTCAGCAATTCGCCGATCTGTGCGTTCTTGAAGTGCTGCGCCCATTCGATCCCGGTCGAGTTCCAGGTCCCGTCGCGAGCGCGGGGATCAACACCGTGGGCCAGTCCGAGCTCGATGAACGCGGGCTTGTTCCTTTCCACTGCCAAGTGCAGCAACGTTCCGCCGAACGGCTCGAAGCGCAGCGACGCCAGGCCGGGACGACGCTCGAGCAACCAGCCGGCGGTCTCGAGACGATCGGTCACCAATGCGAGTCTGAGCGGACTCGTGTCGCCCGGCAGCGGCGATTCGAGCTCTTCGTCGGTGGGTTGGAGGGCGGGCAGCGCGTCGAGGTCTCCGGTTCCGATCGCTTCCGCGAGCGCCGTTTGGCGGGCACTCGGTCGCGGCCCGTCGACATACCACCAGGTCTGACCCCAGCCGAGCGATTCGAACCCCACCTTCCGGTAAACGGGCTCTCCGGCGTCGGTCGCGTTCAGTACCGCGTAGCGGCACCCGCGCTCGGCCGCGAGACGACAGGCGGCGATCGTGAGCGCACGTCCGATCCCGTGTCGTCGGTATCCCGGATCGACCCCCATCGAGTAGATGCCCGCCACGCCGTGCCACGGGGCCATCACGATGTGGCCGACCGTGAGTCCGTCGCTCCGGACGCCGAGGTGGAGGGAGGGCACGGGCTCAGGTCCGCTCGGCGGGTACGGGAGCTCATCTGCGTATGGCGCGCAAGCCGCCCTCACTTGATGGTCGGGGGGATCGCGAGCGAGGTGGCGCAGGTCGAGTCCCATCCAGCGAGGCTGCCAGCCCCAGCCGAATCCCCGCGCCACAAGCGAGGTACCCAGCCGGGAGTCCGGTGCCAGCGACCAGCAACCGACGTTTCGCAGCCCGAGTATCCGGATCCGGTCTACAACCTCCTCAGTGTTCATATCCACTCGGGGGAACGGGATCACCCCATCGCCGGGCGTTACAACCAGCTCGGTTCCGCCGACACGCTCCAGATGCCCGCCGCGGGCCCCGCCCTGCGCCAAAACCACGGGCGGTGGTTTTCGGCGGCCGCCCGCGACAGCTCCTCAGCGATCATCGGAAAGCCGCTCCCCGACCTCAATCAGCGACGCGAGTGTCACGCGCGTATGAGCGACGTATTCGGGACCAACCCCCTCCTCCAGTTCGATGTCCACGCGCTCGACCACTGAGGAGAGGACCGCGGCCGCCGCGGCACCGCGTTCGGTCAAGCTGATCATCAATCGCCGACGGTCTTCGGGATCGACGGAGCGGTCCAGGTACCCGCGCGCGACCAGCGTGTCGACCAGCTGCCCGGCAGCTTGCTTGGACACGCCAAGCTGCCTGATGATCTGGCCGAGCGGCGCGCCCGTGCGAGCTATCGCACCGATCACGTAGCTGCCATTGCGCGGCATGTCATCAAATCCCACCTTCGCCAGGGCGTCCCCCACCGCCAGTCCGTACGTCCTCCGTGCGGCGCGGAGGAGAGCGGGTAGCGCCACGTCCCCCGGCGGTTGTTGATCCACGCTTACCCGGAGAGCGTATAGACAAGAGACGAGACAGTCCGGGCTACGTACGAATCTTCGGGCGCTCGCGGTGTGCCCCGCGTGCCCGGCGTGCCCGGCTGAACGTTGGGCTAGCTACCTCCGCCCCCCGGAGGTCGATAGCCAACGTTCGCTGCCCGGCCCGCGTTCCCGCGGCCGGCCTGGCCGCCCGGCGTTGACGCCGAACCTGGGTCGGGCTTCTCCTCTTCGCTCAGCTGCTGCGTTCGCTTCGCCGCCCAGACGATCAGCTCGATCGGGATGACCCAGTTGAAGATCGTGTTCGCCCGATGCGTGTTGATCGCTCCCGCGACGCCGTGTGACGGCACCATCGCTATGAACACCAGGCCCCACATCAGCGTCAGCTGCCGGTTGATCTGCTTGAACCGAGGCGAGGACCAGAACTTCCGCGGCGCCGCCTCGCGCGTACTGCTCGGTGAACGGCATGAATGACAGCGAGCCGAGGGCGATCAAGGCCAGCAACGACGTCGCGAGAACGACCGCGGCTGCTTCAGCGTGTCGTGCTGGGCGACTAGGGTGAACAGCACCCACGGCACGAACGCAACGTAGATCCCGACCCCACGCCTGTGCTGCACCTGGGCACGATCCGAGCGTGTTTGCGCCGTGGCGCTGCTTCTCCTCTGGGTTGCGTACGCGGACGACTCGTTGCGTGATCCCTTGCGTCTGGCTCCGCCCCACACGCACTGTGGAATCTAACCCAAACCGAGCGTGCACAAACCCGGCGTCAACGACCGCCACGCGCGCGGGCGGAGTCGCCACGGCCTGGACCGCCCGACCGCGCGCCAGGCGGCCCGCCCGGCGCGCGTCCGCGAGCTGTGGCCCGACTGGCTGGCTCAGCTTACGGTGAGCGTGCCATGCATCCCCGCGGCACGGTGGCCGGGGATGCTGCAGTAGAACGTGTACGTCCCGGGCTTGAGCTTCACACTGAGCGTCTTGGTACCACCGTCAAACGTGGGCGTTGCCCCGACGGTCGCGCCGGTCGCGCCAGTGCCTTGCTGGATCGTGAGGTTGTGCGCGAGCGGTGAGCCGTTGGTGAACTTGATCGTGACCGTTCCGGCCTTGGCGTGCAGTGAGCTGGTGGTGAACTTGAGCTGCCCACTCGGATCTGCAGCGACGGCAAGCGACCCGCCGGCGGCCCCGCCCGTGGCGCTCGCGGCGCTCGAGGTGCTCGAGGCGCTCGACGCGGGCGCGGAGGTCGCGGTCGAGCTGGCAGCCGAGGACGAGCTGCTGCTCGAACCTCCGCAGGCCCCGAGGCCGACTGCGAGCACGGTCGCGCCGACCACCAGCGCTGAGATCCTTGACATCACGTGATTGCTCCTCTGGTTGTGTCTCGCCTTTTCGATCAATAGGACGCCTAACAGCGCCGGTCCTTCCCCGAGCGCGTCGCGTCCGGCGCGGTGTCATAGCGATTTCGCCAGGAAGAATGCCCGCACAGCACCGTCCCGCGGCAGCAACTTCGTCTCGCCGGTCCGCTTGAACCCCAGGTGCTCATAGAACGAGGCGACCTCCACCGCTGGGTCGATCACCCCGAGCCGCAGCGCGACGGCCCCGCGTCGGGCTGCCCAAGTCGCGACGGTAGAGACCAGCATTCGCCCCAGCCCACGACCTCGGGCGGCCGGCTCCACCCACATCCCCCAGAGCTGCACAATACCCGCCGACTCATCAAACCAGCGTGAGCCTGCCATCGCGGTCCAATTTTGCCCGCTTACGGCCACGAGTACCACCCCCTCTCGCGCCGTCGCGCTCGCCGAGGCGAGCTCGTTCCAGAACGACTCGGAACGTGCCGCCTCGCCTTGGAGCGAGGACGCGAACGCCCCGGGTGCATCGCTCAGCGCGCTCAGCCGCAGCTCGCGTAGACGGCCACCCTCGCCCGCCCGGACAGCCCGAACTGTCACATCGGCCGACGACCTTTGATGCCGATGGGAATCCTGGCTGATTGCCCGCTCCGAGGTGCGCCTTCCCGACGTCACGATACCTATCTCTATCAGACTGACCGGTCTCCCTCAAGCCCCGCACGACGCCAAGCCAGGACCGACCTCAGCGGTTGCTAGATTCTGGCGATGGGCGCCGCGATGTCAACGCGCAAGAGCGAGCAAACGGACAGCGGCCGCGACGCCCGCGAGCGACTACTTGGGGGCGCTTACGAGTTGTTCGCGCAACGCGGCGTCCAGGCAGTCGGGGTCGATGCGATCATTGAGCGCTCCGGGGTCGCGAGACAGACCATGTACCGCCAGTTCGCGTCAAAGCAAGAGTTGGTGCTGGCCTTCCTCGAGCGGCGCGATCGAGTGTGGACCAAGGATTGGCTCCAGGCCGAGGTGCAGCGCCGGGCGTCGCAACCGCGGGAACAGCTGCTGACGATCTTCGACGTGTTCGACGAGTGGTTCCGTACTCCGAGCTTCGAAGGATGCTCTTTTATCAACGTGATGCTCGAGCATCCCGATGCTGCCCATCCCGTCCATCGCGCCGCGGCGGCGTACCTTGCTGGGATCCGGCATTTCCTCGAGGGCCTCGCCCGGCAAGCCGGGATTCCCGACGCCGAGAGCTTTGCGCGCGAGTGGCACATCCTGATGAAGGGATCAATCGTGGCTGCCGGGGAGGGCGATCAGGAGGCTGCTCTACGCGCAAAGAAGGTCGCCACCGGTCTTCTTCGAGAGACCACTGAGCCGATCAGCGCAGCCAGCGCTCGAGGCAAGTCCAGTAAGCGGCGGAGCGCGGCTGCGGCGGCCCGATAGACGCTTTCGGTTGACGCCTTCGCTGGTTGCCAGAGTGCGTGGGCCCGCATCGCCGGCGGCCTTGACTTGGCATCGGGCAACGCAGTATCGTCCCTCCCGTTGAGGGAGATCGATCAGTCTGATTGGGGGCTACGATCCGGATTTGCTCTTGGGTCCCGCGCCGCCGGGCTGGTGATCTGCACGCGTTCCTACGAGGAGAGAACGGTTTATGGCTATCCCCACCGAGCTGGTCGGTTCGCTTCCGCGACCGATGAAGCTTCAGCAGGCTTACGCCGACTACGACGAGGGCAAGATCACCTGGGAGCAGCTTCAAGCTGAACAGGACGCCGCGGCCAAGGACTCGATCCACCGGCTGGAGGAAACGGGCGAGCCGACCGTCACCGACGGTGAGCAGCGAGAGTCGAGCTTTGCTACCTATCCGCTGACGCAAACGCTGGCGGGTACTGGCCTCGGACCCAATCTCGCCGGCGACGGCCAGTTCTTCGCGATTTTCGACGACGGGCATCATCGTCAGCTGCCGCGTCTGACCGGGGGTCCGTTCCGCTACCAAACCTACGCGTCGGAGTTCGTCGAGAAGAACAAGGCAATCGCGGCTCATCCGGTCAAACAGGCGGTGATCGCGCCGTCGATGCTGATGCTTCTGTATCCCCTCGAAGACGAGCTTCCCGGCTACTCTCGCGACCAGTTCCTCAGCGATCTCGTAGACGAGTGCGAGAAGGACATACGCCAGTGCTTCGCCGCGGGTGCTGTCAGGGTCTCGATCGACTTCACCGAAGGCCGACTCGCGAACAAGAACGATTCGCGCAATCCGTGGACCGGCAAGAACATGCTGCAGGACTTCATCGACCTCAACAACCGCGTGCTCAACCGCTTCTCGCCTGAGGAGCGCAAGAACATCGGCATCCACACTTGCCCGGGTGGCGACTGCGACTCGGTGCACAGCAAGGAAGTTCCCTACGAGCTGCTGCTGGAGCATATGTTCGATATCAACGCCGGCTACTTCCTGATCCAGTGCAAGAGCGAGGAAGACAGGGAGAAGGTCTACAAGTTGTGCGGCCAGTACAGCCGGGCCGACGCCAACGGGGTCCCGCAGGTGTGCTTCATGGGTGTCATCAACCCGCTCACCCCTGATGTGGAAACGCCGGAGGAGGTCAAACAGGAGCTGCTCACCGCAGCCAAATACATTCCCGTCGAGCGACTCGGCGCCACTGATGACTGTGGCTTCTCGCCGTTCAGCCGCGACGTCAAGCCCAAGCACGGCTCGCCCGACTTCGCCCGTGACGTGGCGATGAGGAAGATCGCCGCGAGATTGGAAGGCACCCGCCTCGCCTCCGCCGAGCTCGAGGGCAATCTAACCCCTGCCTGAGGGTTGCCCTCGCGCTGCGCGCGTCAGAGAAAGCCGTGGCCGCTCAGCACGCCGCTGGGCGGCCGCGGCTCGCCCAAGGGCTACGGAGCCGAACTCACGTAGTCGCTCCGCTGGCAGCCCGAGCACCGGCGTACTCGTAGAACCCACGGCCGGTCTTACGACCGTGGTGCCCGGAAACGACCATTCGCTTCAGCAGCGGCGGGGGGGCGTACTCCGGGCGCTTGAACTCCTCGTACAGGGAGTCACAGACCGCGTAGAGAACGTCCAGGCCGATGAGGTCACATAGGGTCAACGGCCCCATCGGATGGCCACAGCCAAGCTTCATCCCCTCGTCGATGTCCTCGCGGGTTGCGAAGCCGTCCTCGTACATGCGCACGGCCGCCATTAGATACGGGACCAGCAGCATGTTGACGATGAAACCGGAGCGGTCCTTGGTCCGGATGGCCTGCTTGCCGATGTCGCGCGCGAGCGTCTCGGCCGTCGCCACGGTTTCCTCGGCGGTGTCGATCGCGATCACCACTTCGACGAGCTTCATCACCGGCACCGGCGAGAAGAAGTGCAGCCCCACGACGCGCTCAGGGCGAGAGGTGCTCGCGGCGAGTTCGGCGATCGGAATCGAGGAGGTGTTCGAGGCCAGGAACTGAGCATCGGGCACCTGCTCATCGAGCCGCGCGAACAGCTCCCGCTTGACCCGAGCGTCCTCGGTGATCGCCTCGATCACGCCATCTGCGCCGCTGAGGTCTTCAAACCGCGTCGTGTAAAGGACCCGGTCGATCATGCGCTCAGCTTCCTCCTGGCTTAGCCTGCCCCGTGACACGCCCTTGCCAGCCGACCTAGCCAGGTGCTCGCGCGAGCGCTCGAGCGGAACCTCCTGCGGCTCGTAGAGAACTACGTGCTTGCCCGCGGCCGCCGCGGACTCAGCGATCCCCGAGCCCATAAATCCGGCACCGACCACACCGACCACCGAAATGCTCATCAAACCGCTCCTCTGCTGACCCTTGCTAGCGTGAATCCTCTGAGATATATGGGCTTCCAACTATCCCGCTCACACAATATCCGCCGAACTCGGGGGTGCGCGACACCGCTTGTATACACGTGAGGAGCGCGGACGCAAACTCCTACGGACGGCTTTCCCACTGGTTCGCGCAGCTCGCGCCGCTGCCCGCCCCGCGCCCGCCGCTTTCCGGCCCGCGTGAGGCCGATGTCTGCATCGTCGGCGCGGGCTTCACGGGTCTATGGACGGCGTACGAGCTGCGGCGAGCCGATCCCTCGCTCGAGGTCGTCGTACTCGAGGCTGAGATTGCCGGCTTCGGCGCCTCGGGAAGGAACGGCGGATCGGTCGTCGGCGAGCTCGCTGGATCGCGCGAGCGCTGGGCGCAGCGCCGCGGCAGGGAGGGAACGATGGCGCTGCTGCGCGCGATTGCTGACACGGTTGAGGAAATCGGCAATGCCGTTGAACGGGAGGGCATCGCCTGCGACTTCATCGTTGGTGGCGCGCTGCATGTCGCCCAGACACCGATCGAGCTGCAACGCTTGCGGACCGCGATCGAGATCGACCGAGCCTGGGGAATCGGCCCCGAGGACAGCGTGCTGCTCGACGGTGAGCAGACGGCTGAGCGTGTCGCGGTCGATGGCGTGCTGGGGGCGCGTTACTTCACCCACTGCGCCCGCCTTCAGCCTCGGCAGAGACGCTGCACGACGGGCAGCTTCGCTACGTCTATCTGCAGCGCACCGCCGATGGCCGGATCGCGATTGGAGGGCGTGGAAACCCTTATCGCTACGGGTCGGCGAGCGATCGCGAAGGGCCGCTGCCCACGGAGACCGTAACCGAGCTGCGCCAGCGCCTGATCGAGCTGTTCCCGGCCCTGCGCGACGTGACTGTCGCCAGTGCGTGGCACGGCGTGCTCGGTGTACCACGCGACTGGTCGCCCGCGGTCGGCCTCGACCCCGCGACCGGCTTGGCGTGGGCGGGCGGGCACGTCGGCCAGGGAGTTGCCGCCGCCAACCTCGCCGGACGCACGCTCCGCGACCTGCTGCTCGGCCGCGACACCGAGCTCACCCGACTGCCATGGGTTGGACCGTTGGAGCGAAACTTGGGAACCGGAGCCGCTGCGCTTTCTTGGCGTGCAGGCTGTCAATTCGTTGCTGGCGGCCGGAGATCGGCGCGAGCGGCGGACCGGTCGCCCCGCGCTGGCGGTCCGCGTTGGGAACCTGATCTCCGGGCGCGAGACGTAGCCGCTAAGAGCGCGCCTCGCGTCGAGCCACCCACCGCTCGATCAGAAAGCGGGCAATCGACAGAGGCGGGGGCAGCGCCAGCTCGGAGCTGCTCTCCGCTGCTGCGGCGCACACGATCTCGAACGGAAACCAGCCCACGTCCTCGAGTTCCCCATCCCGGGCCACGGGTTCCCCTCCGTCGGAGCGAGCCTCGAAGCCGAGCATCAGCGAGGACGGGAATGGCCACGGCTGCGAGGTGACGAACTGCGGGTCGTAAGCCTCGATGCCCGACTCCTCGCGAACCTCCCGCACAACCGCTTCCTCGAGCGATTCACCTGGCGAGACGAAGCCCGCGAGAATTGAGTACCACCGGGCCGGGAACCCCGCACGACGGCCAAGCAAGAGTCGGCCGTCGCTCTCGACGAGCATGATCACGACCGGGTCGGTCCGGGGAAAGTGCACTGTCCCGCATCGGGGGCAGCGACGCGAGTAGCCGGCGTCGGCAATCATCGAGCGTGCGCCGCAGTTCGCGCAGAACCGATGCCGTCGGTGCCAGTTCAGCAGGGCCACGAGATACGCGGCGAGCCCACCTTCGGAATGCGCAAGGAACGCGCCGGCCTCGCGCAACGGGGCGATGCGCCCCGTTGCCAAGAAGGCGTCCCGGGCAGCCCGATCGAGGTTGTCGAGATCGACCGCGAACAGCGCTGTGTCGTTTTCGAGGCCAAGCAGGATCGGCTCGTCCAGGGCCGCCACGCCGAGTGGCCGGCGCGCCAGCTCCGGTTGAGAGTCACCCTCGAGCACAACGCCGTCATGACTGATGGCAAGCGCCCGCGACGTCGGCGACCGGAGTTGCGATGCCACCCAAGAGCTGTTACGCCGAAGCGAGTCGGCGCGATCGAGCGCCATCCCCGTGAAGGTTGGAACGGATCGCTGCGAGCCGTTCTCCTTCCCGCACTCCGGACGATCCACCTTCTAGATGCTAGCTCCGGGCGAATCGCCGGCTTGCGCTGGCGGTTACGTCGCTCTCTGAGGAGTACACTTGCGGGCACAACTAACCCGTGGGGAGAGAGTGGGGTCACGAGTCGATGGCAACGTCACAGGGAAACATCACCCCGGTTCACCGTGCCCCGGATCCAATCGATCCTGGGGTCCGGATTGGGCACACCCACCTTCGGAGCTCCGACATCGATCGGATCCGAGCGTTCTATGTCAGACGTGCTTGGCTTCGACGTGATCGCTGAGGCGCGCGGCGTCCCGGGATGGGGCACGACCGGCGACATCCTGTTCATCTCAGCGGGCGGGTACCACCATCATCTCGGCTTCAACGCTTGGAAGTCCAAGGGCGGCCCGCCCCAACCTGACGGCGTCGCGGGACTCCATCACGCGCGCTCGCCTACCCCACGCGGGGCTCATTGGCCGACGCAGTGGCCGAGTGACGAACACGGTCAGATCATCGCGCAGTTCGGCGAAGAGCTCGACCTCGAAGAGTTGCTCACCGAGCTCAGTTAGCGCTGCGGCGGCCGCGCGCCGCCGTCAAACAGCGGATCATGTGGCGTATGGATGCAGGCTCCACGGCGGCGCTTGAAAACCTACGGATCTTGGACTTCTCGCGGGTGCTCGCGGGGCCGTTCGCGACGATGATGCTCGCCGATCTGGGGGCGACGGTGACCAAGGTCGAGCGGCCCGGAGTCGGTGACGAGACTCGCAGTTGGGGACCGCCGTTCGACGAACGAGGAGAGGCAACCTACTTCCAGGCGGTGAATCGCAATAAGCAGAGCATCGTGCTCGACTTGAGAAGCGATCGGGGATTGCGTCGCGCCCACGAGCTGGCTCGCTCCGCCGATGTGATCGTCGAGAACTTCCGGCCCGGAGTGATGGATGGTCTGGGCCTCGGCTATGAGCAGTTACGTGCTGAGGATCCCTCGGTCGTTTACTGCTCGATCACGGGATTCGGGCGAGGAGCGGGCGCCGAGCTTCCCGGTTACGACCTCCTCGTTCAGGCCCTCGGTGGGCTGATGAGCATCACCGGCTCGCCCGACGGTGAGCCGCAGAAGGTCGGTGTCGCGCTCGTTGACGTGCTCGCGGGGTCGTTCGCGGCGATCGGCATCCTGGCAGCGGTGCGCCACCGCGATGCCACCGGCGACGGACAGTTGGTCGAGGTTGATCTGCTCTCCTCGTTACTCTCATCGCTCGTCAATCAAGGCTCCGCTTACACGATCGCGGGAGAAGTACCGGAACGGCTTGGCAACGCCCACCCCAGCATCGCGCCGTACGAGCTGTTCGCAACCGGGAGCGGTGAGCTGGTGCTTGCGGTCGGGAACGACCGGCAGTTTGCCGCCCTGTGCGAGGTCCTTGGCGTCCCCGCGCTCGCCAACGATCCGCGATTCTGCACCAACTCAGACCGTGTCGGCAACCGCGGGGAGCTGCGTCGGCGGCTGGAAGCCCGGCTGGCGACGGAACCCGCTCGCGAATGGGCGGAGGCTCTGACCAACGCTCGGGTCCCGGCCGGAATCGTGAACGACGTCGGTGGGGCGTTTGCATTCGCTCGCTCGCTGGGCCTGGACCCGGTGGTGGCAATTCCGCGCGGCGATGGGACTGAGCTCGGTCTGACCCGTAACCCCCTCAAGCTTTCGCGCACGCCGCCGACATACAGAAGCGGGCCTCCACAATTGCCCGAGCCCTAAGCGCACGATGTTGCAATCACGTCTCATCCGACCGGCTACCGTTTCGGCAGTCGATTCCTAACGAGGAGCAACCGGTATGCCCACGTATGACGAAGTCGCGGTAGGCGCCCGCGCGGTCCCCCAGGATCGCGCGCGAGCGGTCTTCGGCCAGGTCATGGGCCTCGTAGCCCTGACCGTCGGATGTGCGGCGCTCGGCGCCTACGTCGGGCGCAATCTCAGTGGCGGAGCCGGGATCTTGTTCTTCATCGGCGCCCTCGCTTGCGTGTTTGGTCTCAACATCGCGTCGTCTCGAGGACGTGAGCAGCTGGCGATCGGATTCCTGTTCGGCCTCGGACTGCTGCTCGGGATAGCGGTCGCTCCCCTGCTCGCGGTCTACGCCAAATCGGAGCCGGCGGTTCTCTGGCAGGCCGCCGGCGCCACCGCGGCCTTCGTCGGCGCGCTCGGCGCCTACGGCTACGCCACCCGGCGCGATCTTTCCTCTTGGGCACGGACGCTGTTCTGGGCGCTGCTGGCGCTGATCGTATTCGGGATCGTCGGCATCTTCGTCGCGATCCCGCAGGCCAACCTCATCTACGCCATCGGCGGACTCGTGATCTTCGGTGGCTTCACGATCTTCGATTTCAATCGCCTGCGCCGCGCGAACCCGGCGAGCGCGATTCCGATCGCCGCTGGCATCTTCCTGGACATCTTCAACGTCTTCCTGTTCATGTTGCGCATTTTCGGCGGTGGCCGCAGCTAGCGTGCGCAGTCACGCTTCGTCATCGACAACGTAGTGGCGGCCACCGCCTGAGTCCACCCACACGCGCATCACCGCGCCCGTGCGGGGATCGCGAAAGCGTTCGCCGGTTGGATGCCAATCCGGTTGGGGAGCGTCCGCGTCGCCGTGTCCTCGCCCCCTCCGCGACCGCCGCCGAGGCGGCGCCTGCGCAGCTAAGGGCGGCAGATCGGACATAACCTGCGCGGCATCCTCACGTGTCTGGGCCGCGTCGATCGCCGCGACCCGACGCTCCAGCTCCTGCATCCCAATCCTGCCTGCGGCCGCGTGACGCCCCAGCTTCTCGTACAGCAGTTCACGATCAGCATCGCTGAGCCGCACGCGGTCAGCTGAGGCGGTCGACCTTGACGGCGGTCCCGTAGGCAACGATTTCCGTGAACTGCTGACCGATCTCGGAGGAGTCGAACCGAACCGAAACGAGTGCGTCGGCGCCCATCAGACGTGCGTTATCGACCATGCGATCAATCGCATGGCGCCTCGAGTCCTCCAGTAGCTGCGTGTATTGCGAGATCTCCCCGCGCTTGAGGCCCTTGAAGGACGCGGCGACGCCGCCAACGACTCCCATGCTCCTGACCACAAGTCCGTAACAGACTCCGATGTTCTCTCGAATCCGCATCCCCGGGAGCTCGAGCGCGGTTGTCATCGGCATCGCGACGGGAGGGGTGGCTTCTGACATGACACCTGCAAGTTACTACGACCGGCCTGTGGCGCGAGCGAACCCAGCGGCCGCTACCGTTGCGCTCGATGTCGATCCGATCGCTCCCGATTATCTTCATGATCGTGCTCGCGCCGCTGCTGGTCGGTTGTGGCAGCAGCAGCTCCACGAGCTCGAGCACCACCAAGGCCGCCTCCAGTACGAGCGTGGCCACGCCCAGCACCGCCACCGCGACGGTCGGCCCGGAGGGCGTCCTGCTCGAGCAGGGATCAGCGCTGGCCGCTGCCTCGAGCACCACCTCGGGGACCACGGTGGACGGCGTCCAGTGCGCGCCGATTGAGCAGCTCTCCTACCACATTCACGCCCACCTGCAGGTGTACGTCGACGGACAGCCGCGCCAGCTTCCGGGAGCGATCGGACTGGTTGGCCCGGTGGCGCAACAGACCCCTAATGGGCCCTTCTATGGCGCCCAGCGCTGCTACTACTGGCTCCATACCCACGCCAGCGACGGCATCATCCACATCGAGTCGCCCACGCCACGCATCTACACGCTGGGCGACTTCTTCGACGAGTGGAGCCAACCTCTCGGCAGCGACCGGGTCGGGTCGGCGCAAGGAAAGGTGACGGCGTTCGTCAACGGCAAGCCGTGGACCAAGAGCCTGCGCGAGATACCGCTCAAGGAGCACGCGGTAATCCAGCTCGATGTCGGCTCGCCGCTCGTGCGACCGCAGGCGATCTCGTTCGGGAGCCAAGGGCTGTAGAGGGCTAGGTCCGGGAGCGCCGCCGTCGGCGGATGAGCTCGGCGCCAACGGTCAGCGTGACCAGCAGCACCAAGCCTGCGGCGGTGACCCAGCCGAGGTCCCCGACAAAGTCGATCACGGACGGCCCGATGTAGTAGCCGCCCAGGCCGATGCCGACTGCCCACAACGCCGCCGACAGCGCATTGACGGTCACATAGATCAGCGGCTCGACGCTGTGGATGCCCGCGATCCACGACGGCGTCAGCAGAATGGCGATCACGGGGTGCCGCGCGAACAGTTCATCGCCCCAAGCGACCGCGCCCCGCCGCACCGCGTGCAGCGGTCCGCGCGTCGTGAGGACGGCTCTACCGGCCTTCTTCCCGATCAGCCATCCCGCTACTCCGCCGGCGGTGGCGCTGACCCAGGCGACCCCAAGTACGGCGCCGATGTCCAGCTGGTTCTTGGCGGCGAACACGCCCGCAGCGATCAGCAGCGGCTCGCCCGGACCCGGAATGCCGAGCCAGCTCGCCCCTGACCCCAGAGCCAACCCCACATAGTCGATCGGCAGTCCTTGAATGTGATGATGAAGACGCAGCGCCAGCCCGAAGGTCAGCATCGCCTTCGGCGCGACGCCAGTGCGCTCCATCGCCCGATCGTCGCATACGGTGCCTCTGAGTCCAGCTGGATACCTCACCCGCCCGATCCTTGGCCCGAGGGCCAATGTGCCGCCGGATGGACTTGCCGAGGATTGCCACCGCATGAGCGCTGACCTGATCGTCTCCTACGACGGCACTCCCAACGATGACGACGCGCTGGTGCTCGCCAAGATGCTCGCCCGTACCGGCGCAACACTGGCCCTGGCCTACGTTCGCCACTCGCGCGAGTTCGATCCGCGTCGTGAAGAGCTCGCTCAGCACGACGCTCAACGGCGGCTCGAGCAAGGCGCGGTCTGGTTCGGTGCTGCGGATGTGCCCCGGCACGTTGTCCTCAGCGCGTCCACCGGCGAGGGCCTCGAACAGCTCGCCGAGACGGAGGGCGCGGCAGTGATCGTGTTCGGTTCCGACTACCGCACACCGCCTGGCCACGCCGAACCCGGCACTACTGCCCAGCACCTGCTGGAGGGAGGGCCGGCGGCGGTTGCCGTCGCCGCGGCAGGCCTGAGGGCGAACACCGACGCGGCGATCGAGACGATCGCCGTCGCGCCCGCCGACGGAGACTCAGCCGCCCAGGCCACCGCCGACGCCCTGGCCGCCAAGCTGGGCGCGACGATCGTCGCGCCCGAGGCGCCCGACATCGACGTGCTTGTCGTCGGCTCGCAGCCGAGCGGGGCCGAAGGTCGGATCGCCCTTGGCGGGTCAACGCGAGGGATGCTGAATTCGGCGCACTGCTCGGTGCTTGTAGTTCCGCACGGCAAGCCCGTCGAGCTCTAGGCCATACGTTCTCCGCTGAATGCGGGCTTCGTTTTATCCCAATGTCGAAGGGCCCCCTCTCATCGCTGGACCCAAGGCCATGGTGGCCTTCGGGCGTCGAAGCGAACATCCGGCACGGAATCGGGCCGCCAGGCCCTGCCGCCGCTGGCTCGGTGGCACTTGATCGTTTGGTCCCCTAGGACAAGGAGATAAATGGCGGTTACAGCTCCCACTTGGCTGAGCAGTGGAGACAGTGCTTGGCAGATGACCGCGGCGACGCTCGTCGGACTGATGAGCGTTCCGGGCCTCGTGGTCCTCTACGGCGGCGTGATGCAGAAGCGCTGGTCCATCAACAGCATGATGTTGGCGTTCGCGGCGTTCGCGATCGTGCTCGTCGTGTGGGTGTTATGGGCCTTCAAGATGGGCTTCGGGCACCCAATCGGAAGCGGCACTGGCTTCTTCTCGACGTTCATCGGAAGACCCGGTCCAGTCCTTGGTCACACCGCCGAGCAGCACCAGGCGAACATCCCGTTAATCGGTAGCGACGCCTTCCCTCAGTCCGCGCTGGTCTACTTCCAGTTCGTGTTTGCCGGGATCACCCCGATCCTGATGCTCGGATCGGTGCTCGGGCGGGTGAACTTCAAGGCGTGGATTCCGTTCGTCGCGCTGTGGTGCACGGTCGTCTACACGGTTGACGCGTTCCTGCTCTGGGGCGGCGGCTTCTTCGCGCATCACGGAACGGTGGACTATTCCGGCGGCTACGTGATCCACCTGTCGGCGGGCGTTTCGGGCTTCATCGCCGCGGCGGTCATCGGGCCCCGGCTCCAGCGCGATCGCGAGATCGACGCCCCGAACAACGTCGCGATGGTCGCGGTCGGTGCCGGCCTGCTGTGGCTTGGATGGAACGGCTTCAACGGCGGCGACCCGTATGCCGCCAACATGTCGGCGGCGGCAGCGATCCTAAACACGAACCTCTGCACGGCGGTGGCGTTCCTGATCTGGGTCGGCTGGGACTACCTGACGGGTCGCAAGCCAAGCCTGATTGGTGGCGTGAACGGCATGATCACCGGGCTCGTGGCGATCACCCCGGCGGCGGGCTACGTAAACGGATACGGCGCGATCGCGCTTGGCGTCATTGCCTCGACGGTCGTGTACTTCGCGCTCAACTATCTGAGCCGGATGCGGCCGTTCCGCAATGTCGATGACACGCTCGGTGTGATCTACACGCACGGGTTCGCGGGCCTTGCCGGCGGGCTGCTGACGGGCATCTTCGCCGACCCGAACATGGCGGTGTTCTACAACAGGGTGGGCCACAAACTGGAGGCTGTCGGCGCAACCGGCGTGATCCACGGCAGCTGGACGTTGCTCAAGTGGCAGGCGTTGGCAGCGGCGTTCGTGATCGCGTGGTCAGCAGTGGCGACGTTCCTGCTGCTGAAGTTCGTCGGGATCTTCATCCCGTTGCGGATGTCCGAGGAGAACATGGAGATCGGCGACACCGCCGAGCACGGCCATGAGGTCTATCCGTCCGACGTGCCCTCGCTCGGGTACCCGAGCGGGATCCCGGGGATCACCTCGGGAGCCCAGGACCAGGCACCGGCGCCAACGACGGCATGATCGACCACTGGGGCGCTCGGACGACCCGGCGCGGCCGACATGCAGCGCGCCCGGCCGCTTGAAAGCAACCCACAGCGGGACGTTGACCGGGGGGCGGACACCACCGTCCCCCGGTCAACACCGCTGACGATCGTCTCGGGTGCCGTCGCCGGGGACGACCTGGGTCGCGTCGCGGCCTCCGCGTCGACGGCGATCGGGCGGTCGGTGGTGATCGCGATTCCGGCGCTCGGTGAACCGGTCGTCTGGCCTTCGGGTTCGCTCGCCGCGAACGATCTGTGGATGATCGTCGGGCACGCCACCGCCGTGATCAGCGGCGAGGCCGGCGCCACGCCGCAGGTGGTCGACGAGGCGGTCCCGATCCGGATCGGCCGCGAAGTCGTTGGCTTGGTGGCGGCAGTGACCGGCGATCGGGCTCGGGGGACCTCCGCGGAGCAGCGCGCGTGGCTCGAAGGCGCCGCCGCGGCCGCCGCGGTGACGGCCCTGATGCGCGAGGCTCATGAGGGGGATCTCGAAGCATCACGGCGCGCTCTGCTCCGGGCCCTTGGCGCCGGACCGCCCGCGGACGCCCAGGCAATCGCCGGGCACGCCCGGCGATTGGGACTCGATCTTTCAGTCGGGGCGATAGCAATCTGCGCGCGGGCCAAGCTCGCTCACGACCTCGGCCCGCTCGACGATCTACGCGCGAAGCATGGAGCGCTGCTCGCCGAGCTCTGGAGGGGCCGGGTACTCGGACTGCTGCCACTCTCGGCGCTCCCGGACGACGAGACTGCGCAAGCGCTCATAGCTGACCTGGAGGCGCGTGGAATGGAGGCGGCGGCCTCAGCGCCTCGCCGTGACCCAGGCGCACTTCACGAAGCGCTGCGCGAGGCGGAGCTACTCGTCGAGCTTGGCTCCTGCCCGGACGGGTCGATTTCGGGGCAGGAGGAGACCTATCGTCTGCTGATCGGCGTGCTGCTGCGGGACCCGGAGGAGCTCCAGCTACTCCGCGAACGGACGATCTCGCTGCTCGTCGCTTATGACTTCCAGCACGACACCGGGTTGGTCGCGACGCTGCAGGCGTTTCTCGCGCATCACGGCTCGACGACCGAAACCGCCGAGGCGATGAGCTTGCACCGCCACACGGTCGGCTACCGACTTTCTCGCGTGCATGAAGTATCGGGCCTCTCGCCGTACGAGTCCGACGGACGCGAGCGCCTGAGCCTGGGGCTGAAAGCTGACCAGATCCTCGCGGCCGACAGGCGCCGCGCACAACACGAGTAGGCTCGCGCCTGCACACGAGAGATAAGGAGCTAAGGGTGTCAACAGCAGAGAGCGCGCAGACAGCGGAGGCGGCCGGAGCCCAGACCGCCGAGGAAGTGCTCGAATTCGCCTCCGAGCGCGGCGTGCAGATGGTGGACCTCAAGTTCGTCGATCTGCCCGGGACCTGGCAACACATGACGCTGCCGCTGAGCTCGCTCGACGCCGGCGACTTCGAATCTGGCCTCGGGTTCGACGGCTCCTCGATTCGAGGTTTCCAAGAGATCCATGAGTCGGACATGCTCCTGATTCCTGATCCGACCACCGCGCTGATCGACCCTTACTACACCCGGCTCACCCTGTCGCTGATCTGCTCGATCGCCGATCCGGTACTCGGGGAGCCGTACGCTCGGGACCCCCGTTTCGTGGCGCAGAAGGCCGAACGGCATCTGGTGCAGTCCGGCATCGCCGACGTCGCCTACTTCGGCCCGGAGGCGGAGTTCTTCATCTTTGACCACATCGCCTACGAGCAAGTCGAGCATCGCGCGTTCTACGAGGTCGACTCGAGCGAGGGCTTCTGGAACACGGGCCGGCCGGCCGGATCAAGCCCCAACCTGGCATACAAGCTGCGTCAGAAGGAGGGCTACTTCCCGGTCCCGCCCGCCGACTCGATGGCGAACCTCCGGGCCGAGATGGTCGCCGTGATGGAGACCCTCGGGATTCGCTGCGAGTTCCATCACCATGAGGTCTCCTCTGGCGGCCAGGGCGAGATCGACATGCGCTTCCAGCCGCTGCTGAAGATGGCCGACCAGATGATGATCTACAAGTACGTGGTCAAAAACACGGCCGCCGCCGCAGGCAAGACCGCGACCTTCATGCCCAAGCCGATCTTCGAGGAGAACGGCTCTGGCATGCACGTCCACCAGTCTCTGTGGAAGGACGGCGATCCACTGATGTACGGACAGGGCGGCTACGCTCATCTCAGCGACCTGGCTAGGCATTACATTGCGGGCCTGCTTACCCACGCCCCGGCCCTACTTGCGTTCTGCGCGCCGACGACCAACTCCTACCGACGACTCGTGCCGGGCTACGAAGCGCCCGTCAATCTTGTGTACTCGGCCCGGAACCGCTCCGCCTGCGTACGCGTCCCGATGTATCACGAGGCGCCCAAGACCAAGCGGATCGAGTTCCGCTCGCCCGACCCGACGGCGAACCCGTACCTCGCGTTCAGCGCACTGATGATGGCGGGACTTGATGGAATCAAGCGCAAGCTCGATCCGGGCGAGCCGCTCGACGCCGACATCTACGACCTCCCGGCCGAGCAGTTGGCGAACATCGGCACCGTCCCCTCGTCACTCGAAGCGTCGTTGGATGCGCTCGAAGCCGATCACGAGTTTTTGATCGACGGCGAGGTTTTCACGCGGGGCCTGATCCACGCTTACAGTCGCTACAAGCGGGAGGCCGAGGTGGACGCAATTCGGATGCGGCCACACCCGTGGGAGTTTGCGCTGTATCACGACGCGTAAGGTTCAGCCCAGCACCAGCTCCGCCGCGGTGCGCAGGGTCGCGACGTCACCGCCGACCAGCAGAGTGGTGACGATCGACTCTTGCCATGCCTCGAGATCGTGGCGGAGCTTGTCCTTCGGGCCGATGAGGGTCAGCTGCTCGATCAGCTTGGTCGGGATCGCTGCGGCCGCGGCGTCCTTCTGACCTGACAGATACAGCTCCTGGATCTTGTCGACCTCAGCTTCGTAGCCCATGCGAATCGCCACGTTGGCGTGGAAGTTGGCTCCCTTCGCGCCCATACCACCGAAGTAGAGCGCGTACATCGGCCTGACCGCATCGGCCGCCGCCTCGATGTCGTCGGTAACGATCAGTGGCACGGTCGCCGCCACCTGGAAATCATCCGGGCCCCGCCGGGCGCCGGCGCGTGCAAATCCCTCGGCCAGCGCGCTGCGATAGGAATCGTCATGGTAAGGCGAGTAGAACAGCGCCAGCCAGCCGTCGCAGAGCTCGGCGCCGAGCGCGATGTTCTTCGGACCCTCGGCAGCCAGGTAGATCGGAATCTCCTCCCTGAGCGGGCGGATCGAGGACTTCAGGGGCTTTCCCAGACCGGTGCCATCGCGAAGCGGCAGTGGGTAGTGAGGACCGTCGCTGGTGACCGGGCCGGTGCGCGCCCAGATGTCGCGAACAATCCCGATGTACTCGCGCATCCGCGCGAGCGGCTTGGCGAACGACTGGCCATACCACCCCTCGACCACCTGCGGACCGGAAACGCCCAGCCCGAGGATCAGCCGCCCTCCGGATAGGTGGTCGAGCGTCATCGCTGCCATCGCGGTCGCTGCCGGGGTGCGCGCTGAGATCTGAACGATCCCCGTCCCGAGCTTGATCCGCTCAGTCGAGGCGCCCCACCACGCAAGCGGGATCAGCGCGTCGGATCCGTACGCCTCGGCTGTCCACACTGAGTCAAACCCCAGCCGCTCGGCCTCGCGCACCGACTCGGCGGCGCCCGGCGGCGGCCCTCCCCCCAGTAGCCGATGTTCAGTCCCAGTCGCAGAGCTTGTGCCATCTCGACGGAGACCCTACTCGGAGCGCGCCCGCAAGCGCTCGGAGATGCGTCGCCAGAGAGTCAACGGCCTCGGCTGGCTTCGCTGCCACTCGGCTCTTGTCGGCAGGCGCCCTTGCCTCCGCGCCGCGTTTACACAGTCGGTGTGCGCATGCCGTCGCCGCGAGGAATCGCCCTCGGGAACCATCAGCATGTGCTCGCTCAGCGCTGTCAGGTAGCCGCCGCACAGCGGACAGCGATACGTCGCGGGCTTGCGGTTGCTTGCGCGTCGCAAGTGCCACCAGGCGGCCGGCTGGAGCTGAACCATCGCTGAAGGATCGTATTGCCGAGCGGCGCCGCTGTATCTTCGCCTGGCATGGAGCACCGCTGCGAGCGGATCGTCGTTGAGACCGAGCGCCACCGGATCACGGGTGTGCTGCACCTGCCCAGAGAGGGTCACCGTAGCCGCCTGACCGACTACCTCAACGCCTCCGAGCGAGCCTTCCTCGCCCTGACCGATGTTGCGGTAGAGCCGCTCGACCGGACCGGGCCGAGTGAGCGTCATCCCTTTCTGGCGCTGTCGCTCAGCCGCATCGTGCTCGCGATGCCCGCCGAGATCGGCGAGTAGCCACGATCGCGTAACCACCAGCCATCGTCGGAGGTATCGTTAATGTGATGGCAACGCAACAGGCTGATGAGCTCGAGGGGCTGAGCCGTTCGGAGGTTCTGCGCGCTTCTCCGCGCATGTTCGAGTCGAACCTGCTCGACAAGCTCTCGCGGGTGCACCCCGCCGTGCCGCCAATCCTGTTCGTACCGGTGATTCTCGTCCTGCTCGTCGAGGGATTCGTGCATGGAGTCGGCTGGGCGGCCCCGGCGTGGATGATCGGCGGCTACCTGTTTTGGACGCTGACCGAGTATTGGCTGCACCGGATCGTGTTCCACTTCGAGCCGGACAAGGGCATCGGAGCCCGGCTGCATTGGATCATCCACGGCGTCCACCACGATCATCCCAACGACCCCATGCGGCTCGTAATGCCGCCGTCGCTGAGCGTCCCGCTGGCGGCGCTGTTTGTGTGGCTGTTCTACCTCGTCCTGGGCAGTCCGGCGTTCATGCCGTTCGGCGCCGGGTTCCTTGCCGGCTACCTGTTCTACGACATGCTGCACTACCACGTGCATCATCACCGGCCGAGGACGGCGCTGGGCAAGCGCCTGCGCGAACTGCACATGCGCCACCATTTCCAAAACCATGAGCGCGGGTACGGCGTCAGCGCTCCGTTCTGGGACCACATCTTCGGAACGGCGCCGCCGAAGCGCTAGCCGATCGCGGCGCGGACTAGCCGATCTGCGCCGCGCTCCACAGCTCGGTCAGCGGACCATCCGGCCCGTCAACCGGATCGCTGTCCGGTAGCGGGACCGCTCGGATGTTCGCGACGGCCTCGTCGTGTTCGGCGGGATCGCCCCGTCGGATGTCCCATTCCATCCAATCCGGGTAGGCGCCTACGACCAGGAAGTCGTTGCTCGCCCCGGCGTTGCAATGGCCGGTTCCAGCCGGCAACACGAGCACGTCTCCAGCGCGAACCTCAAAGCGGCGCCCGTCAGGACCTCCGAGGATCACCGTCGCGGAACCATGCACGATGCCGAGCACCTCGTGGGCTGTGGAATGGAAGTGGTGAAACGAGAAGATGCCGTCCCGCCAGGCCCCGAGCCAGCCGTGCTTGGCGAACAGGGCCTCGCAGGCGGCGGCATCTTCAGCCGCGTGTACGTCGCGATAGGCAAGTACCGGCAGCGCCGAGTTCGGGATCGCTCCGTCGTCCGCAAACAAATATCTGTTCACCGACACCGCCGGTGAAGGCTACGCACACTGCTGCAGCTGCTTTGCCCGGGCGCTCTCACGCCCAACGGGAATGTTCGGTTTTTGTCTGCGCGGGGCACACTGCACGGTGGTCCCATGGGTCTCCAGAACCCGCCCATTGAAGCTCGACAATACGATCCCGGTGCCGGGCAAGTTGTGCTCGCGCCCGCTGCATCGAGCCTTGCCCCCGCTCAGCAGCTCCGCAACCTCAACCGGCTCAGTGATCCCGCACTGTCCGAGCTTGGTCTCGACGAGTTGCTCGATGAGCTGCTGCAGCGAGTTCGTGCCGCGCTCAGTGTGGACACCGTGGCAATCCTGCTGCTCGATAAGGAGTCTCAGCAACTGGTCGCTCGCGCCGCCAAAGGAATCGAGGAAGAGGTCGAGCACGGGGTCCGGATCCCGATCGGAGAAGGGTTCGCTGGCAGAATCGCCGCCGACCGCGTCGCGATCTTCATCGCCGATGTGGACCACGCGGACATCCTCAACCCGCTCCTCCGCCAGAAGGGCATCCGTTCGCTGCTTGGTGTTCCGCTGATCGTCGAGGGCGATCTCATCGGTGTGCTGCACATCGGCTCGTTGCACCCTCGGACGTTCGCGCCCCGGGACCTCGCGGTGCTCCAGGTGGCAGCCGCGCGAGCCGCTCCGGCGATCGAGCGCACGCGCCTGTTCTCGGCGCTGGAGCACGAGCACAGCGTGGCGGTGGTGCTGCAGCGAAGCCTGCTCCCGAGGCGGCTCGTCGACGTTATCGGCGTCTCGGTGGCGGCGCGCTACATCGCCGCCCATGACGAGGTCGGAGGTGACTGGTACGACGTCATCGAGCTCCCGCACGGGCTCCTCGGCGTCGTCATCGGTGACGTCGTCGGCCACGGAATCAAGGCTGCGGCGCTGATGGGACAGCTGCGCACCGCGCTGCATTCCTACGCGATCGAGGGCCACGGACCGGGACGAACGCTTGAGCTCGTGGACCGTACATCCAATCCATGAACGAGCACGCGATGGCGACGGTCGTCTACGCGATCCTCGACCCAGACACGGGATCGCTTTGTTTCGCTTCAGCAGGTCACCTCCCGCCGATCGTGGTCGGCGGCGGTGGCGCGCGGCTGATCGAGGCGACGCCGGCAACGCCGCTTGGCGTGTTCCCGTACAGCACCTGCGAAGAGCACGAGGCAGTGCTCGCGACCGGCGAGACGCTGCTGCTGTACACGGATGGGCTGGTCGAGCGTCCGGGCGTCGCGCTCAACCAGAGCATCGACGAATTGCTCGGAACGATTCGGCACGCGCGGTCGGCTGAGGAAGCTTGCCAGTTCGCCATCGAGGAATTCGTGCCTCCAGAAGGTCTGCGTGATGACGTCGCGCTGGTGGCTCTCCACAACGGTCAGGTTCCGGCAGAGTTGCGTCTGCGGCTGCCGGCCGACCCAAGGGTGCTCTCGGACGTGCGTCGGGCCCTGCGACGTTGGCTCCGCGACGGGGGCGCAGATGACGGAGAAACGACCGAGGTCACGCTAGCGGTAAACGAGGCTTGCGCGAACGCAATCGAGCATGCCTATTCCCCCGCCCCGGCCACTTTTGAGGTGGGTGCACGGGCGAGCAATGGAGACGTGATGATTTCGGTCAGCGACGTCGGGCAGTGGCGATCGCCACGGGGCCGCAACCGCGCGCGCGGTCTGACGATCATCGACGCGGCCATGGACGAGGTCGAGATCAGGTCCAATGCGGCGGGAACCGAAATCGTCATGCGACGGCGCCTCGGTCGACAATGAGGCGCGCGGACATTCAGTTCAGCACCCGAGGTCGTGCGGTGATCGCTCGTCTCGAGGGTGAGCTCGATATGTCCAACGCCGGGGAAGTGGGTCAGGCGCTCGCCGAAGGCACCCCCAACGACCTGCTGGCGCTGATTCTCGACCTGTCCAGCCTGGATTACATCGACACCGCGGGGATCCAGCTGATCTACCGGCTGCGGGAGGGTCTGAGGATTCGCGGTCAGGAGCTGCGGATCGTGATTGCACGCAGCTCGATAGCTCACGATGCGCTGCGGCTCGCCGGAGTCAGCGGTTACGCTGACATCGTCGAGACAGTCCACCAAGCATTCCAGGCGCTCCCGTCGCAGGCAGCCGATGCAGATCAGAGCCGGTCAACGGGCACCGGCTAGAGCACCGGCCCGACACGCTCGGCGCTCGAACGAACGGAGAGGGAGGGATTCGAACCCTCGATGGAGCTTGTGACCCCATACTCGCTTATCGCGTCGGGACTGTTGCCGTGTGCTGCGGTTCGCGCGTTTCGCCTGCTTAGCAGCTAGTCACATGTCCTTTGCGGCGGCCATCTGTCGCCCTGTGCTGCTGTTTACCGCTTCCAGAACCGCTTCCAGCGGTCGCGTGGTCGCCAACTCGGGAGCGCCCCCCGACGAGCGCGACGACTGCTGCTCCTTCGCGCAGGGGAAGCGGCGGGACAAGACTCGCAGGGTCACCACCGGCAGTGTCCGGCTCGCTTCCGCTTGTAGCCCGAAGCAGCCGTCTGATGAACCCGCCGGAGACTGCCCCTATTCGTCCAAAGCAGCAGCCTGACCGAGCGCGCAGCGGCGCGAGGAGCCAGACAAGGGATCACCTAGCTGCGAGGCGCGCAGGTTCGTGAGACCATACTTCCGTGAGTGTGGAAGACGAGATCTTTCCGTCGACTCGAAGCACAAACTACGTGCAGACCGAGTGGGCGCAAGGTTGGGGATTCGCGGAGTTCGGCTTTGGCGAAGCGGCGCGGATCCTTACCGAGCAGCGACCTGCGATGCGCGCGACCGTCGATCAAATTGGGTTGGCAGTCTTCTATCTCCAGCGCCACCGAGTCGAGCTGTTGCTCAAGCAAGCGCTCATCGATTTTTTCGACGAACCGTGCCGCACTCTCAAGGCAGGTCATGATCTCGCCGAACTGTGGCATCTCTTAAAGGGCCACGTTCCCGACTCATCGAATTGGGACACGCTCCAGCGTGAGCACGGTGATTTCGTATCCGTAATGCATGAGGCTGACAAACGCTCGTTCAGCTATCGCTATCCGACAGACAAGTCCGGCCTTGACTCCCAGCGCGCGGATTTCATCGACCTCGACGCGCTCCAGCGGCACACTGAGCGTTTTGCGGATGACATCCACGGCTACCTCGACCGGCTTAGCGAAAGCGGTCCGGCAACCTGATACAGACGGCGAGCTAGGACCTTGACTGGCCGCCTAGCTTCCTATAGCGCCTTCGTCCGAAGCAGCAGCGCCGCGAGTAAGGTCGAACCACGCCCCGTGGTATCGCTTCCTCTACCCCGTAGACCGCTTCGCCGCGAAGCTACGTCATTCTTGTTGCCATGACGCTGGCGGCCGTCTGGGCGAACTACGAAGTCGAAGCGGCGCCGACCTTATGGATGGCGACCGACAGCCGTATCAGCGACGACGGCGGGCGATTGATCGACGAGGGCATCAAGCTCTACGAACTGCCGTACATCTGCTTGCGGCCCGGCGAAAGCGGCTTCTTCGATACGCCGTTCTTCGCAAGCTCGATTGGGATGGCCGCCGCGGGTGGCTCTCTTGTTTACCAGCACGTGTACGGCACCGCCGTGCCGCTTCTGTCGCATCTGATCGGCACGGGCGTAGCCAAGCCTTCCCCTTCCGACGTCGCCGATCTCATAGGTCGCATCACGACGACCTACGTGCGTTCACTTGGGCAACGTCGCAGTGACGCGATGCGGGTCACCATCTTGCTCGGCGGCCAGTTGCCCAACAACCGGCCGGAGGCCTACAAGTTGAGCGCCGAACTCGACCGGGACCGGCTCGTCCACTTCCCGCCCGTGCCACTCGATCTCGCGCGCGGTAGCGTTCACTTCATCGGTGACCATCTCAATGCAGCTGACGTACTGTTGACGGAAGTAGCAGCTCGTGACCAGCCTGGCGCTCCGCGGGAACGCGCCGCATTGAACGTGATCAGACGGCTCATCGACGATCCGGAACTCGACACGATCGGAGGCGACGTCCAGATCGGCTACACGACCTCGGTCGGCGGGTTTCGTCGTGTCGCCTCCGTCGTGCCAGATCGCGGCAACGAACCAAAGGCGTTGCGCCTGCTGAACTCGATCGACGTCAACGACCTCGGTGCCGTCGGACCGTGCGCGATCGGCATGGACGGCATGGTGGCGCCGTAGCGCGGCCGTCTGATCGTAGCCCAGCGGCGCCCCACGTCTGGGTATCCGACCTGCGCCACGACTGCTCCTTTCCATGGAGGCCGTCGCACAAACCAAACCCCTTGTACGAATTTGACAACGGCTGTTTTCGCTGACCTCGTGAGAGCGGCTCAGTCGGCTAGAGCGGGTCCTCCGCGGCTGAAAAGGCTCGCCCCGAATCATCACCTTGTCGCAAACGCACAAAAAGTCGAGACCCGCGATGGTTTGTGCGACGGCCTCTATGCAACGGAGGAGTCGCTGCCTGGCTCGGTCGCACTGGTGCTTTGATCGAGCAGCAGCAGTGTCTGCCGCGCCCTCTACTGGGTCTCTGCGGGATTCGGATCGAGCCCCACGACTGCGGTGGCCACGCCCGGCGCAGCATTCTTGCTCGCTGCCTCTAAGACGCTTCCATAGCGAGCCTCCATCCGTGCGCGCCGCCGGGCGGTCCGCTCTGCGCTCTTGACCTCTTGGATGTAGACGGCGCGGGTAATGATGCTGTTCTTGTGCCCCAGCTGCCACGAGATCTCCTCAGCGGACTCACCGGCGGCGACGGCCTCGGATGCCATCGAGTGCCTGAAGCTGTGGAAAGAGGGCAACACACTCGGTTGAACGCGCACGAGCTGGCCCCGCTCGTCCCGTTCACGAAGGATCGGGAACGTTGGGCGACCCTTGTCATCTGTTGCCAGCCGCTGCGCACGCCGTAGTGCGAGGCCGACGTTGCGCTGCTGGATCGGGCGTCCTGACCGAGTGGCGAACACGAACCCGGTGGGGCTCGTGTCGGTGCTCCTCAGTTTGTGCGCCACGACCATAGCGGCGAGCTGGCGGGGAATTTCGACCGTTCGTCGCGACTCCTCGGTCTTCAACGGCTGCCGCCGTCCCTGCCGATCAACCTGATGATCGAAATGCACCTCAGCAGCATCAAGATCGCCGATATTCAGATCAGACCACACAAGGCCAAGGCACTCGCTCATGCGTGCACCGGTCACCGATCCGAGAGCGAACAAGGTCTTGAACGGCTCATGCGCCGCCGCGAGCGTCTGCTCCAACTCCTTGCCGTGGAAGATCGGCCTCCTCGCCGCCGCAGACACCTTTGGGCGCTCCCCACCCTCTAGCTCGGCAACCGGGTTCAGGCCATGCCAGTTCACCCTGCGTTTGGCGAACTTGAAGATCCTGTTCGCCGCCGTGACGATCCCGGCGATCGTCCACTCGGCCTTGCCGCTCGCGCGCAGCTCACGCACTAGCGCGGCGACTTCCTCGACTGTGATCGAGTCGAGCCGTCGCCGCCCCCACCGGGGCCGCAGGTGAGTCTCGACCGCGTTCGCGTACGTGGCTTGCGTTGCTGGTCGGAGATCGGCAACTTGACCGCCAAGCCAGGCATCAGCGGCGGCGCCGAACCGGAGCTTCGGATTGGGCTGCACCCTCTCCCCTTTGCCTTTGCGCGCGAGTACGTCGTTGCGGATCGTCCTCGCGGCGGTGATACCCCCGTCCACTCTGCTCCAGCGCTGGCGACCGGTCGAGTCGCGGAAGCCGACCTCGAACACCTTCCGTCCGTTGGCGTCGAGGCGATAGTAGATGTTGGGCTCGACGCGCACGCGGCGAGGAATAGGGTTCTGCTCGCTCATGGAGCTACACCTCCGTGGGCCACGGCTCGGGGTGTTCGCGCACCGCCGAGCCACTTTGTTGGTAATCCGAGCGTACTCAACCCCATACTGGCGCAGCAAGGCGTCGGGCTGAAATCGCCGCAAACTTGACCTTTTCGAAGTACGTGGAAGCGAACTGGAAGCGGCATTCCATCGCCTCGACATCGGTCAGTACGTGCTGTCACCGGCGCACTGATCAGGATCGGCGTCACCACCATCAGCTCAACCACCGCGTCGCCACTTATCCAACTCGGCGCGTCGGAACCAGCACTTGCAGCCGGGGCTGTCCTGCTCAAACGGGATCGTGCGCGCAGCAGTGAGCTTGTGGAGCGCGTTCACAGACACGCCCAGGTAGGCGGCAGCTCGCTTCGAGTCCAGCCATTCGTCTGAAAGGTGCCTATCGGCTCGGTCTCGGAGTCGCGCGTGGATACGCGGTGCCAGCCGATCGACCAGGAGATCGAGTGCTTCGTCATCGAGCGACAGGACCAGCGCGCGAGCTAGCTCCCCATCTCGTGTCTGGCCCATCACCTCCCTCTCCCGGCGAAGCTGGAATCTCCGTTTGTGCGCCTGTGTGCGCCTCTGGCGCGTCCCACGAGCGCGTAGGCAGCCCAGAACCGCCTCGTCGGCTCCTCGCATTGAGAATGGCTCAATGCGGCTCGACAGGCACCGCCGCAAACACGGGCGTCCCGCCGTAATCCGGTCAACGCCGCACCGCACGCTGCCCAGACGCGCTGATGTCCTGCCGCACCCCTCGACGCCGATCGTGGGCGTGCAGGCGGCGGTGGCGTTGGTGCACTGCTCACGGGCGGGGCCAGCACAAGCTGGTCGGCCCGGAAGCGCCACGCTCGACCGACGCGCTCAGCCCCAGCGACACGACCGGCGGCGGCGGCACGCGTCAACGTACTCGGATGGACGCCAAGGCGTCTGGCTGCCTCAGCCAGGGCCAGCAGGCGGGCCGTGTCCGGGTGGTCGTACAAGTACGGACGCAAGAGTGAGGCGAGCCGTCGGAGCGCCTCGTCGTCGAGCGAGTCGAGCAGCATGCCGATGATCGGCGGCGTGCTCATGCCGATCGCGCCTCGACGCAGGACTGACACAGATCATCTGCGCGCCCTGTCAGCGCGCCGCAGATCCAGCAATGGGCGAGTGCGAGTTGCGCGCATGAAGGGCACAGCGTCGCCGTGGTGTGACCACGCCGTCCGTCAGTGGAGACCCAGTCGTCGCACACCCACTGCAGCTCTCCGCGGAGAACCGCCCGCTTGCAGTAATCGCAGACGGCGGTCGCCTCGAAGGCGCGGACCTTCAGACCGCTCCTGCTGACCGTGCTCATGCCGGTCCCCCTGGTGACGCTGGGGCACAGAGGAACCAGCGTTCGGCACTGCGCCCTGGTGTTGGCTGGTGCTCACATCGCGCGATCCCGGCATCGCCCAACAACGAGAGTGCGTCCGCGATCCGCTCGGCCGCCACCCGGTTGCCGAGCACTTCGCGTAGCTCGGTTCGGGTCAGTCCCTTGGCTCTCGCCGTGCGCAGCGCGGTCAGGCACCGGTCGGCGAGATGGTCGCCAAGGCGGTCCCCGAACACGTATCGGGCACTTTCCTCCACATATCTCCACATCTCCACCGAGGCACGAAGGTGTTCCGCCTCGACGATCGGGCGCTCGTCCATGAGCGCGTAGATGAGCGCGAACCTCCTCACGATCGGGGCCGCCCTGCCGGTGATCGCGCCAACGAGCCCGAGCGGGCGAGTCACAAGTCGCTCGTACTCGTTGTCCCAGATCGCCCAGGCCTCCTCGGTCATGTCCATCTCGGTGACGGCCCGCGCCTGGGTAAGTGCGTGTCTGAGCTTCAGTCCGAGTCGTTGGATGTCTGCCGCGGGAATGCTCCCGCCGCGAGGCAAGAGCTTCGATCGCTTCGCAGCGACGAACACGAACCGATTAGCGAAGCCGTTGGCGATCTCGGTGGAGTCCAGGCGCGCCTGTAGCTCCGTCGGAGTGATGTGCGCGAGTACCGAGACGAGTGCGCCGGTCGCACGCTCAGGCGAGTTCTTGGAGAGCGTCTGAGCAGTCCCGCGATCCCAGAAGTCGCGCAGGACGGCAGACAGCGTGTTGTCCTTGCGGGCGATCACACCGAGCACCTGTGCGAACTCGGGGATGAGCAGCATCAGGCGTCTGTCGTCAGCCCCACCGTCCACGAGTTCCTCGACGAAGCCGTCGTCATCGGCGCGGAGCTTGTCCTGAGCGCTTTTCGCCTTTTGGCGCGCGGTTCGAGGGTCGCGGACGTGGTGGATGACACCCTCTCCCGACACCAGCCCCGATGAGACGCAGCGTCGCCAATCAGGGTCCGCTTCGGCAAGCAGACGACGAGGCCCCTCGGCGCTTGTGCCCTTACGACCTGAGCTTGTGTCGCCGACGATGCAGACGAACACGTTCGTCGCGTGCTCGGCGTCCCCGGCCAGGAAGCACGGTCCGCGACCGATCGCGTTGCCGAACATCGCGAGCAGGGAGATGAGGACTGCTGCGGGATCGGCCTCGGTGTGGGGCTCGATCGCCCGGACGATTTCACCCGCCAGTGCGCAGTAGGCAGCCTCGCCGAGTTCTCGCGGCCAAATCCTGGGAGATGTGGAGGAAAGTGGAGGAAAGGCCCCTGAGCCGATCGGCTCGACCACGTCCGTCACAAGCTCCACGAGCTTGAACTCGTCGAGCTTGTGACCTGCGGCCAGGTGATCGGAGGCGTCCTTGCCCTCGATCGGCTCCACGACCCGCACGGAGCGCGCTACGCCGTTCAGCGCCGCCGCGATCCGGTCGGCATGCTTACGCCCAGGATCGTCCTGATCGGCGACCACGACGACCTCGGCACCTCGCAGCGCCTCCGTGTGCTCGGCTCGCCATTTGCCTGCGCCACCCGAGTTGCACGTCGCCGTCACTCCGGCGCGTTCGAGGGCGATCACGTCCTTCTCGCCCTCGGCGACGTAGATCGACTCGCCCGCCTTGATCGCGGCGATCACCCTCGGGAGCCGGAACAGCACCCGGCGCGTCTTGTCGAGCTTCCAGGTCCAGTCGCCTGCGGCGTCAGGCCGTCGCTGCCGGAAGTCCTTCGGGGAGTAGCGGACGACCTGGTAGAGCAGCGTGCCGTGCTCGTCGGTGTAGTCGTAGCGGGCGGTGATCTCCTGATGGCCGTTGCGGACCCCCTCGGGATACACGTCGGCCCAGGTCAGCCCAAGCTCGGCCAGGATGCGGTCCGTCGCGCAGCCCGCGTGGCAGCGCAGTACGGCCTGGCCGCCATCGCCGAGGCCCGCGCTGAGTGAGGGGCTCTTATCTCGATGGGCCGGGCAGAGGGCCGTGATCTGGTCGGTGCCGCGAGGGTTCAATCCGTGCAGATCAAGACGCTCGCGGACAAGCTCCAAGGGGGTCATGCCTCACCCCCCAACCGCGCGGTATCAGCAGCCCGTGCTGAACCCTCCCACTCGGCGCTCGGACCTACGCCGGGTGGGTCAGGACCGTCGCTGCCTTGGCCGGAGTCGCCCGACCGAGCAGAACGAGCCTGACGCCGTCTCCCTGCGCGACATCCCGCGCCACGCCTCCGAGTCGGTGGCCGCACGATCCGAACACGAGACGGCTGCTGGCGAGAGCGGGCACGAGGTGGTGCGAGGTGGCGGGCGTAAGGAGAGCCGCGCAACACGGTCCTAAGCATCCGTTCATTCCGCTCCAGGTTGGCCCACATCCGCCGCATCCGTGGCTGATACTGCTGCAGTAGCTGCCGGTCGTAATCGGCGTCGTGCTCGATCTTCTCGCCGCCGATGGTGCCGTGCAGAAACCACTCTGTGGCGGCGCTTAGCTCTTCGCGGTCCTCGCCCACTGCACTCCTCGCTTGCGTGTCGCCTCAGTTGCCATGGTGCCTGCGGGCTCATCGCCCACCCTTAACTTTAGAGCGACTCCCAGACACGATCGTCAATGCAGGCGCGCCGCCCCAGCGCGAGGATGCCGGGACGGCGCAAGTCGCATGGCGGGCGACACACCGAGTATCGCAGCACCGGCCGACGGGATCCGCCGCCGCGGCTGTTGGACCTTGCCGCTACCCCTCGGGCACCTCGCCCGGATTTCTCCCTTTCGATCAAGGGGAAGCTCGTGATCAGGGCTCGAACGGTGCTCAGTCCGTTCCGATGGAACGATTCATCAGGGTTAGTCGCCTACTTGGAGGTCCTCCGCGGTTTAGGATCGGCGCCGTGCTGTTCGTTCCTTCAGGGTGATGGGTGCGTCACGTCCGCTTGACCTCTGAGAATCCGCCAAGCTGCAATCTCGACTAGGAGATCGGACATTGATCTGGCCTCCCTTCATCCCGCCCAGGCATCCGTTGCCTTCGGACGTCACGAACGCCCGCGCTGAGTTCGCCCGCATCAACGCAAGGAATGGCGAGATCCTCAAGCCGCTAATCGGGGCGCATCTCATGGCCTACGACGCCGCACGCACCGAACTGCTGGACGCACACCGCTACATCGCCGATCAGACGCCCCTAGATCTTCAAGCGAAGACCCGAGAAGCCGGTCTCTGGCTGATCGCTGGACGGTGCATCGGCCTCGCCCACGCCGCCCATCTCGCAGTGTCGGCGTGGTTCACGATTGAAGTTGTCCCCGTGCTTCGGAGCCTGCACGAAGCCACCCGTCTCCTGAGTGTGTTTCGCAAGCCCGGAGAGGAAGCCTTGATCAAGAGATGGCTAGACGGACGCAGCGTCTCGCGCGGTGACGTGATGGCCGCCAATCGGCGGCAGGAAGCGAGGGCGCGCGAACAAATGTTGAAGCACGGCCGCCGGATCGCCTCCCCCACGTCCGACTACTTCGAGCGGCAATATGGACGCTGGTCGGAGTTCGCGCACCACCGTCGGCGCCACATGGTGGACCAGGTCGCAGTCCCAGATCGCGTCATGGCGGTCGGGCCGCATCCCGACTGGCGCGCCCGTGCCGCAGCCGTGGATCAGTTCGGGTGGTACGTAACGGAGCTGGTGTCAGTCGGGGGATTCGCGATGGCGGACCTGGGGCGCCCTGAATGGATCGCCCGCTTCAAGGGACGTATCGGAGCCTGATTGAGCTGAAGAATCGAATTCCGCTAGCCGAGATCGCCGAGGGCAAAGGGCATCAGGCCCCGTAGGCGCTCCGCCTATGCGCGAGGGGATGGCCGGTCACGCCTGGGGCAAGCGCTTCCAGGCCGAGCGGGAGCGCTGGGAGCCTCCGTCGAGCGTTCTGATCGAGAGTGCTGCTCCTCGATCATTGCGGCAGCCGTGAGCTGCCCTCGTCGACGCGGCCAAGCGCCGTGTGAAGGCGACCCCGCGTCGCGCCCTGGTTCTAGGCGTTCTCGGACCGGTTGCGATCGCTCGGAGGCGTCAGGAGCGGCGTGGTCACGCTGTGACGACGACAGTCCCATCCATGTTCGGGTGGATGACGCACTCGAAGTGATAGGTCCCGGGGGTGCCGAACGTCACCGTTGCTGAGTTAGGCAGCTGCGGTGTCGCCGGGTCGTTGTCGAGAATCCCGGAGTTGAGGAACCCGTTGCCGTGGTTAGAGCCTGTGTATGGCGGAAGGCTGGGCGGCGGGTCGCTGGGGAAGGCGGCGAGCGGGTTGATCACCAGCGTCGGCGGGCCGCTGGCGTTCGGCATCGGCGTAACGAAGCTGTCCTCTATAGGCGCGGTCACCGACTCCGGTCCGACCGTGACCGTGTGAATCTCAAAGCGCCTTTGACCCGCCATTGAGAACCTGACGGCCTGGCCGGGCGTAGGGGTTGTCGTATGGCCAAAGAGAAGACTTCGAAGGGTGGCTGGCGGGAGCAGAGGTTCGAGAAGAAGCGCCATAAGGCACGTTGCACCGGCGATACGCCAGAGAAGGCTGCCGAAAGGGCAAGCGTAAAGATGTCGGTCCCGGCGAGAACGCGGAACGAGCCGGTATCGGCTTATCCTCGGCGGCGGGGGAATGTAGGCCGCGGCCAACGGCCTGACCTGACCTTGCGTACGTCCTAGTCGTTCCGCCGGGCCGCTGGTCATTGGACCGGGCGAGCGAGCAGGCGATTTCCGAGCCGCCACCGACGTCGGCTGCCTTCGGTCGGCATTCTCAAGGGCGGCAATTTGGACCGGCTAGCAGCCTGCTCCTTTGGGCTAATTGCAGCAGTCACGATTGGAGATCATCACGAGCACGTGGTGACGTTTCGTCGGCGGCCCGGCGTAGTTCGGGGCCGGTTGAAGCGTGATCTGGCAGCTATGCGACGAGGCGTCGCCAACCGAAACCGAGGATGATCCCGCAGCGTATGCGAGTCGCCCAAGCCGCCTCGTAATACGCTCGGCTCTCGTGCTGCGTCTCGTTACGAGTGACCATGCTCGACCGATCGGGTGCGGCTCCCGGTTGCACTACCCGCATCGTCTCACCGGGAACGTCGTCAGTCGTCTCAGCGGTGATCGCTGTGTGCGCCACCACCGCGATTATCGGGATGCTGACCAGCACCACTGTCTGATGCGCAGAATCAGCACGCCGATCCGCCGATGGCGACGCCGCGCTGATCACCTCCACAACGACCTCCCCCTCCCCGGCGGCATGATCTCGCAGCCCCTTCACCGCCCAGCCGCTTGCGTCAGCCGAGCCGCTCCAGCGCCCCGCTCGTACCGTGGCTGCTGCCCCTCCAGCTCCGGCGTCAGGCGGCCAAGGTTGTGTTGCAGGTCGGCTTGACCGCACGCGCCAGCTCGCCCGGCTTATCCCCCCGCGCTCGCGATGCACATGCTCGATGTACGGCACGCCGTGCTTATTTACCTGGCCGCGAAGATGCGCATCGGCCACCATCTCGTCAAGCCCCTCGACACGGGCCTCGTGCCCACAAGGATGCAGGCGCTCAAAGTCGATCACTTCGCCCAGTGCCCCGGCGTTCCCTTGGCCGCGATCCGCTCCATCTCCTCGATCTCCGTCGTGGTCTCCCGATCAATCGTGTCCCAGTTCTCTTGGCAGGCCGCTAACAAGGCGCTGGTGGGCGCCCGCTCCTGCTCAAGCTCCTTCTTCCATCGCGCCAGGTGGTAGCGGAGAGTGCGCTCCGACATACCCTCCAGGAGTGCTACGTCAGCCCATTTGATGCCGTGGAAGCGGGCGAGTGCGATCCGCTGCGCGAGCCAGACTCGTTCACGCAGCGGCAAGCTTTGCGGGGTACGACGAGGCGTCGGCTTTTCCGGCAACATCCTTGCCAACTGTAGGTGACTGCACGGTCGCGTGCTCAAGCAGATTGCTGGCGATCACTTGATCTATGGAGCGAACCATGGCTCGCGCATTCGGCGATATTCCCGGCCCGCAGCAGACTAACACTCGGTTCCCAGGACTGGCGCTTCCGTAACCTCCGCCACATGGACAGGTGGGAAGTACGGATGCTGGGCTGTGTCGGTGAGTGGGATCATCATTGATGACGGAAGGTCGTCAAGAAGGTTCTCTCCAGAGGATCAACGAGACGGCCTTTCGCCGTGTCTGAGGACCTCGGGGGGCGCGGCCTCACGGCCGGGAGTCCGTTTCTTTGATGGGAAACCTGCTGCGAACGGAGAGGCAAGGCTCTTCGCCAATGCGAGGAAGGACAGCTCCGGGTGGATCTCAGTCAGCCAGTCCTGCCGATCTCGTCGGCTCGCAAGCAGCTTGTCGACCTCGTCGATCTTCGGCCCGATCGCGATCGCCTGCTTGGTCATGATCGGATGGTTGCCTGCCTCAGCCTGGCGGCGCTTGAGCACGACCTCGCGCGCCTCCTCGAACGTCCGGCCGAGCAATTCCCGATCGATCACGGGGAACACGCACGCGCGGCGCTGCCCGAGTTGATCGCGGGCCTCCTGGTCACACGACCGCCAACCTGCGCGCCGCGGCAGACCGATCGGCACGTCCACAGCGATCGTCGGCGTGGGCTCGACCGACTCGCACTCGCTGACGAGCACCCGGGCCTCTCCGCTTGTGGAGAGAGCCGGTGGCTGACCGCGGTGTCCCGGATCACCAGGCAGGCGCGACGGCTCGCCGTGCTGACGAGGTTCACGGCCCCGTTGCGAGTGGCTCGGGCACGACGATCTTGCTTCGACCTCGATCTAGGCCCGGTACTGCCCGCGGGAGGGCGAGGCCGATCGGGTCGAGCGGGCGATGATGGCGGTTGCCTAGTAGCACTCCGGCCGTCCGCCGTGGCGCCTACGGTGCCCGCCTATGGGCATCTCCTCCGTCCGATGCGATAACTGGGCTCGTATGCGGTCAAGGCTCTCAGTAGTTCTCAGCGGGTGAGTCATCAGCTAATCAAGACCTCCGCTCAGCGGAAGTTCTCGCGGGGCGTAGAACAGGTCCAACGACTTTGCTCGGAGGCTGAAGCCTTCCAGCAGCGAGACGCATACGTGTTCCGGACCGAGGTCGAATCGCGCACGGCCGAGAGCGTCACCTACCGCTCTATCGCAACAGAGCGGGAGCCGCCGTCGGATGAATGGTCCTTGCTCGCCGGAGAGGCGATCCAGAATCTCCGGGCCTCGCTCGATCACGTTGTCTGGGCGTCAGCCGCCGAGGATAAGCGCAGCCAACAGACTGCGTTCCCGATCTGCACCGATCCGCGCAATTTTCAGGTCTCGGGCGCGCACAACCTCAAAGGGGTTCCCGAGCCGGTCCGGGCAGTCATTGAGAAGGCGCAGCCTTATCGGACATCGCCGCAAGCCCTGCCCAGGCCATGTTGGAGCACCTCCGCACGCTCTCCAATCTGGACAAGCACAGAACCCTGACCACCATCGCCAGCGCCT
>CAWIII010000039.1:0-150786 GCA_963836065.1 uncultured Solirubrobacterales bacterium | reverse complement strand
CCAAACCACAAGGAGTCCCCTAGAAAGACCGAGCGGCCGCAACGCTTCCCCCAGCGGGATCACCCCATCAAACATCTTGTCGCCGACCTGGAACCAACCCGGGTCGTGGACCGAGTAAGCCCGGGCGCCCGCGCGCAACCCTGGATCCAACACCCCCACGGACCGCCCCGCGGAGTTTCCATGGCGGCACTTGACAACCCCACCACCGGATAAGTAAGCGGGGGTTCGCCTCGCGCCCACGTGGCGGTCTTGCAGCACGGTGGGAGGGCGCCTCCGGTGACGCCGACATGCTGGCGATCGCAGGCGGAGCAGCAGCCAGCGGGCGACCGCGCAGGCTGCTGCTGGTCGTCCCAAGCGAGCACGGCGCGCACGTCCACCAGGAGCGCTGCATCCAGCCGGCTGCGTAAGTCAGATTGCCACGCTCGGGAGCTCCGGGAGGCTGCTGGCATCCGCCGCTGCTTGCGCTCCACGCCGGTCGCAGCTAGCGACCAGCCGCCCCTCCGGTTGGCGAGATGCGCGACGCTGGGCGTGCCCGGGAGCGCTCCGAGGGGACCGCACGATGATGCTCGGCGCACGCAACCCGCAGAGCGCCGGTCACCTTTCCCGATCCGGAATGGTAAGTCCTGGACGCTCGTCATCCCACGCCATTGAGGTCATCTTCCATCGGCTCGGAGTGCGGATGAATTGTGTGGAGATGACGCCGCTGCCCTGGATCGCTTTGCGATGCATCGTGCCGTGCTTCCTGTATGTGCTGAATCGGTGGGCGATGTTTCCGAAGACCTCGGTGATCTGGGCGGTCTCGACCTCTTCAAAGGACCTCAGCGCGCCCGAGTCGGCGAGTCTCTGGCGCGAGCCGATGAACTCCTCGACGCTCGAGATCTCGGGGGTCTCCGAGCTGTTTCTGATCAGTTTCCCGTCGTCTATGAACAGGTGACGGATCCTGGCGTAGCTGGGCCTCTGTCCGCTCTCGAAGGAGACCGCCCGGAAGAACTCGGCGGTTAGCGCCTTGAGCTCGGATCTGATGTCGGCCGGAGGCATATTCACTCGTCTCAGCGTTTGGTTCGACTGACGGATCCGTGGTCGGCGACCGGCCGCCGGCGGCCGGGTGTCAGGGTCGGCTGACCGTTGGGGTCGTGTGGATTGGACGGAGTCGAGGGGCTGGGAGTGGGGTGGTCGCCTAGCGCCTTCGGGTTGGGCGACCGCTCCGCCGCTGTCTCGTACACGTGCGCCGCGCGATGGTCGAGTGTCGCCCGGCGTGAGGCCGCATCCGGGCGTTCCGGCGCGGCGCGTCTCTTGCACAATCGGCGTCGGCACGATGTTCGCGTTCTGGTGAACCACTCAGTGAGGAGGGTCATGGGCGTCACGTCGCGGCTGTCGGTCGGTGTGCACCGCAGCTTCCGGGCAAGCCTCGCGCGGCCGGCTTCGGCTCGCAGTTCCGACGCGCCATGCCGCGAGACCCGGTACTGAAGCTGTGCGATCACGGGATTGTCCGAGCGGCGGGCGTCGCGCTGAGCGCGGTCACAGGTTTCTTGGGTGTCACTTCGGGCCCTCCGATCTGGATCTTTCGTGGCCATCGTCCGCCGAAGCGGCGTGCAGCACATCGGGTAGATCCCCTGACACAGGTCCCCGAACATTTCGGAGGAGCGCGTGGGGAAACCTCGGTTGTCTGGAGTCCGGCGGTGATGAGCAGCGGAAGGCAACTCCGACATCGAGTGGGTGGGGGTCGCGGGCACCAGCGAGCCTCGAGGTTCTCGCTGCAGCTGCGGATCGTGCGGGCTGGCCGGAGCGCGGCCCCGGACCTCGATCCGGGCAGTGTCTGCGTGCCCGGGTCGCTCCCCTCGGTGCACGACGCTTTCCGCGCGGGGGGACGACGGACCGCTCGGTCGGGCCCCGGGAATTCCCAGGGCCCGACCATGCGCGTTTCTACCGAGAGACGACGAGGCCTGCGCCCCGCGTCCTCAGTGCTTGTGCCGCTTGTGACGCGGTGTCTTGAACGTGACGGTCTGCGTCGAGACGGTTGCGACATGCCCACCAGGCAGCGACTGGAGGACTTGCAGCGTGGCCACCAGGTGATGGCGCTTTGCGAGCAGGTGCGTGCCCGCATGATTGAGGGCAACCGTCACCGTGTGCGACTGACCGGCGGTGAGGGTGACATGGTTGCTACCCACCTGAGCGAACCCGGTCCCGGTAGTGTCTTCATACCACGCGGCCCAGGGGACGGTGCGCCCGGTGCCGGCGAAGTCGATCGCCGGCGCCTCGGCGTCCTGCCGTTGGTCGAGGTTCAGCGAGCCGCGGAACGTCGGGCTGGTGCTCGAGCGGCCTCCGACGGTGCCGTTGCCGCGGGTCGTCCATGCGCCGTTCGCAAACGAGCGCACGAACGCCTGATCGTTCGGCGGGGGCGAACCATTCGTCTCCTGCTGACGGAAGATCGCCCACGGAACCGCGGGCTTGCCGGCCGTCAACGCGCCGCCGACAACATCGGCGTTAGTCGGTTCGTCGCCGTTGACACTGATCGCCTTGTTGATCCCCGCTGCCAGGTCATCGTTCACCTGGCCTCCGGGTGGCAGCGCGCCAAGCGCCGCCGCTGATCCAGCGATCGCAAGCACGCCGATGGCGGTGGCAGTTGCAACCCGCCTCCACCTGGCTGTGCGTCGGTGCATCGTCATGAGCTCTCCTCAGTTGTGGATTCGACCCTTGGGTCCATGCCGCCCATAACACCGACCACCGCCGATCCTTCCAACGCGATTGCTCACGCCGGTTGATAAGGCTCACAGTGCGGGCGAAGCCGAGGTGTGGCCTCACTGACACGGCGCCGAGCGTAGGGGCTCCCATGCTCGTGTCAGAGGACGCGGTACGTCGGCGACGGGCGCTTCGCTCGTCGTCGACGTACGCGGGATCGCGAGTCGCTAGCCGCCGACTTCGATCTTGTTTCCGGCAGCCGAAAGAGCATCCCACTCGGCTCCGAAACCCTGGTTCCCTTCACCCACGGTTTGCCCGGGAGCACGGTCCCCCACGAACGTGTACAGCGGATGGCCGTTGTAAGTGACCTCGGTGGCTCCATCTTGGCGCTTCGTCGCGCCGAGCTTCGAGGCGGACAATCCGGGTCCGGAGACTGGCTTGCCCGTGGTAGTCAACGGAGGCCATGCGCTGGCGCACGCGCCACGGCACGTGCTCGCGGTTTCCGTGTCCGCCTGCCACAGGTACAGCGTGTCGCCCTTGCTGTCGACGAGGATCTTCCCGAGGTTTGAGCTCGCGAGGTGAATCGACGCCGCGCCTGTGCTGTTGGCGACGGGTGCCGTGCCGTAGGCAGCAGGGGAGGATGCCGCGCTCGTCGGAGCTGGCGCGCCGTAGCCTGACGTGTGCTGGCCGCCTGACGATCCGCCGCAGCCGGCCACCGCGAACGCCGCGGCGGCGACACCAGCGACTGCTGGGATCCAAGCGCGGGCGACGGCAGACCGCCGCCTGAGAATCGTGGTCATCAGAGACTCCTTCCCGGGCCCCTCCTGCCGCCGTAAAATGCGGCTCGGGCCTGGCATTGTTGTCATGCGCGAAGTAGCGCGGTCAAGGTCAAAGACGCGACGACTGCGTTTACCTTCCCGAAGCGACCGTGGCCGATCAGGGCGCTCGCGCCGAGCCAATCGAGGCTGCGGGCTGAGCGGCACATCGACGGGCGCCGGTCAGCTGACGAAGAGACTGTCCTAACGAGCGGCACTTCGTAGGCCGTGGGGAGGATCCTTCACCGCTGGGTGTTTGACGTTAGACAGCTTGGTGATCAGACCATCGCCGCCGCTCCGGCAGGTTGGCCGAAGGAGTTAGTTAGTAATGCCACCGACATCCGGGCCCTTTAGATCGAGCGCAAACCCCAGTGACGCGCGCGCCGTAACGGCGCGGTCCGTGCGCCACAGCGTGCTCAAGACTCTCGGGGCGGCCGTGCTAACTGTCACCCTTCTATTCGCGCTTGCCGTCCCGGCGCAGGCCACCGACGGCACCTTCAATCGCGCGATCGGGTTCGGGGTCAATCCCACCGGGAGCGGCGGCAGCTTCGAGGTGTGCACAGTGGCGGCGAGCTGCGCTGCCGGCACGAACGGCGGCGCCGGCGGCGAGTTCAACGCCCCGGAGGGCGTCGCGACCGACGCGGCGGGCAACAGCTGGGTGGCCGAAAGGAACGGCCAGCGGATCCAGAAACTCGACCCATCGGGCAAGTTCCTGCTCGCCCTGGGTACGAACGTCAACGTAGCCGCAGGGGCCACGAACCTTGACTTCTGCACCGTGGCGCAGGACTGCCAGCCGGCCGTCGCCGGCGCGTTGACGGCCAGTTCAATGACCCGACAGACGTCGCCAGCGACGCCGCCGGCGACGTCTACGTCGCAGATTTCTTGAACAATCGGGTCCAAAAGTTCGACTCCTCGGGGAACCTTCTGAGCGTGATCGGCGGCGGCGCCCACGGCGGCGAGCTCGACCTCCCGACCGGCGTGTCGACCGACGCGCAGGGCAACCTGTACGTCGCGGAGGAAGGAAGCAACCGGATCTCGAAGTTTGACTCGGCGGGCCACTTCTTGTTGGCGTTCGGCAAGGACGTGGTCACCGGAGGCGGCACGGGATTTGAGCTGTGCACGGTGGCGGCGAACTGCAAGGCCGGCGTCCCAGGCGATCAGGCCGGCGCGTTCAACTTCCCCGAAGGCATAGCCACCGACGCAGCGGGAAACGTATACGTCAGCGACCTCGAGAACGGCCGGATCGCGGAGTTCGACTCGTCGGGCAATCTCCTGCGCGTGATTACCAGCAGAGCCAGCAGCGGGCTCATAAGCCCGGCGCACGTCTCCACCGACGCTGCAGGTGACCTCTACGTCGCTGACGCCGGCAACAGCCGGATCCAGGAGTTCGCCGACGCGCTCGCTCCGCCTCCGCCTCCGCCCCCGCCACCCCACCACCACCACCACCACCACCTGGGCTGGCGCCGCATTTCACCCACGTGTCACAGTCGCACTCGACCTGGCGTGTGGGCGGCAAGCTCGCCACCTTCGCGAACAAGAAGAAGAAGCGGCCCCCGGTCGGGACGAGGTTCTCCTTCATCCTCGACCAGACCGCCCGCGTGAGCCTCGCGTTCGCGCAGAAGCTGAACGGGCGCAAGGTCAAGGCCCGTTGCGTAGCTCCGACAAGGGCAAACCCGCACAAGCACGCGTGTGCGCGACAGGTCGCTGCGGCCATCCTCTCCATCGCGGGCCACAGCGGCACCAATCGGCTCGCCTTCCAGGGACGCATCTCGCGCGCGAAGACGCTCAAACCCGGCCGCTACACGCTCCTGATCACGGCCACGAACGCCGCCGGGCAACGGTCCGCGCCGCGGTCCCTCAGCTTCACGATCGTGAACTAGGGGGTTTTCGCCGCGGCGCGCCCCAGCACGTCGGGGAGTTGTCGCCGAGACGACACGTCGAGCTTGCGGAACGCCCGTCCGAGGTGAGTCTCGACTGTTTTCTCGGTGACGAACAGGGTCTGGGCGATCTCCCGGTTGGTGCCACCTGCCGCGGCGAGCTCAGACACACGCCGCTCGCTAGGTGTCAGCGAGTCCGCCCCGGTGTGGTGAGCGCTCCGGGGGCGGACGCCGATCGCCGCGAGCTCAGCCCGCGCCCGGCGCTCCAGCGCTCGAGCACCGCAGCGGGCGGCCAGCGCGAGCCCCTCGAGCAGCGGCTCCCGGGCTGCCGTGCGCTGGCCGGCGGCGCGGAAGGTCGCACCGAGGTCAACTAGGACGCGAGCATGCTCCAGCCGCCCCGGCGAATCTGCCAGCACCTCGCGCGCCGCCTCCAGCGTCGTCGTCCGTTCCGCGGCCGGGCCGACGAGCGCCTGAGCGCGCAGGGCGATGCCGATCGCGCGCGGCGCGCCGAACGACTGGGCACGGCGCACCTCGTCGGCGGCCAGGGTGCGAGCGTCGTCGCGGCGGCCAAGCTCGGCGAGCGACAGGGCGGCCGCTGACCGCCACGGGAGCATCGCCGGGTTCTCGCCGCCGAAGCTCGGGTCGTCGAGCGCGGCGTCGCGCAGCTGTTCGATCGCGCCCTCGTGGTTGCCGGCCGCGGCGGCAAGGACACCGGACGCATAACGCAGCTGGGCGCTCGAGGTAAACTCCGTGCTGTACTGTGCGCCGGTGCGGTCGATGAGCCGGCGCAGGGAGTCGGAGGTCTCGTCGCGCTCGAGACCGGCGAGCACCGCCACCGACACTGCCAGGACGAGAAAGCGGGCACCGAGCAGATCGGGGGCGAGCTCGATCGCCGCTTGCGCGTCAGCCTGGGCCGCGGCCAGATCTCCGCGGCGCAGCATGATGAGCGCTCGAAACGCCGACATTGTCACAACCGTCAATGCTGCGCCCCGTTCGCGGGCCTGCGCGAGGATCTCGTCCGTGGCCCGTAGGGCCGCGTCAAGACCGTCCGCGGCGGTGAGGGCGGAAATGACCAGGGTCACCCAATTCTCACCGCGGTGGGGCTCGAGCGGAAGTCCCGCGGCAAGCGCACGCTCGGCGAGGTCGATCGCAGCGGACGCCGAGCGCAGGTAGAACACCTCGTTCAGCGCGAGCGTGGCGAGCGTGGTGGCCTGCAGCACGGTGCGTGCCGGGCCGCCCGGGTCTCGCAGGGCGGCGATTGCCGCCTCGGCCTCGCGCCGCGCCGACGCCGACGAGGAGCTGAGACCCAGCAACGCGACCTCGAGCTGCTCGCGAGCAGGCTCCCCGGCCGGGAGCCGCGCCTGGGCGCGGCGGAGGATTGCGCCTCCTTCGGCGCCGCGGCCAGCGTAGAAGAGCATGCCGCTGAGCTCTATTGCCGCTGCCGCGATTGCGGTTGCGTCCTCGCCGCCCTCGACGATCTCAGACAGTGGCTCGATCGCCTCCGGTGCGCCGGCGCGAGCTCGCGCCTGGCCGAGCTCAAGCAGTACGGAGCTCCGGTCCTCGTGAGCGGGAGGCTCGTCGAGGGCACGGGCGAGTAACGCTGCCGCGCCGGCTGCGTCGCCCATAGCCAGCGCGTCGCGGGCGGCGTCTCGGAGCAGTGCCACGGCTTCTGCGTCGGCGGCGGGCTCGGCGTGCGCCACGTGTGGTGCGACCCGGCCGGCAGACGCCCCGCGCTCTCGCAGGATCTTCACCGTCGCTTGATGCAGTCGCTCGCGCTCGGCAGGTGAAAGGTCATCGTAGATCGCTGTGCGCAGGATGGGATGGGCGAAGCGAACCGTGCCTGCGGACTCCACGATCCCGGCGAAGACGAGCTCCGCCACCCCCGCCTCCAGTTGGGCTTCGGTGAGTCGGGCCAGGCGTCCAGCGTCGCCCAGCTGCACGCAGTCGCCGAGCACGCTGAATACACGGGCGAGCTTGCCGGCCGCCGGCGACAGCCGCGCCAGGCGGAGCAGCACGGCGTTCGCGACCCCGCGCGGGACCATCGCGCCGACCTCGGTCGCCGCGGCCGCGGTTGGCTTAAGATGATGAGCCGCCGCCTCGGCAAGGAGCTCACCGACGAGAAATGGGTTGCCGCCCGTCGCATCGCTGCACGCGCGGACGAACCGATCGTCGGGCTGCTCGGACAATCTGGCGGCGACCAGCGCGCCGACGGCCGCCGACGACAGCGGCGATGGGCGCAGCAGCTCCGCGCCAGGATCGCCAGCGACGGTCGCCGCCTCGGGTGTCAGCGCGGGATCGAGCGGCCGGGTCGCGACGATGAGCGCGAGCGGCTGCCCCTCGAGGCGGCGTGCGATAAACGCGAGCGCGCGCGCCGACGGCTCATCGCACCATTGCAGGTCGTCGATCACGAGCACGAGCGGCGCATCGGCTGAGAAGTTAGACGCGAGCCAGTACAGGCCATGTCGCCACGCGTAATCGGAATCGCCGGCCGATGGACCCGGCGCAGTCGCCGCGGGCACTGACCCGGGCGCTCCGGTGAGCACCTCCGCAGCCAGCGCCGCTGCACCGGCAAGCCAGCGGTCGCGCTCGCCGGGATCGGCCTCGAGCAACGGACGCTCGAACAGCTGACGCATGATCCCGAACGGGAATCCCCGTTCGAGTTCCGTCGCCCGCGCACTGAGGACGCAGACGCCCAGGCCCGGCGCCTGTCGGCGTGCCTCGTCGAGCAGTCGTGACTTTCCCATCCCCGCGGCGCCCTCGATGATCACGGCTCGCCCGGCTCGCTGCCCCACGGCGCGCAGCGCAGCGCGGATGTGCTCGACCTCGTGCTCGCGCTCGAGCAGCGCGTTTGCCAAAACGAGGGCCGACCGATCCATGCGCCGATCGATCGTACGCGCCGCAGCAGGTAGACCGCAATGTTCGGGGGTCGATGTCAGGGGATCTGCCCGATGTGCGCAGCGACCTTCGAGCGGACGATGGCCACCATGGCAGCCGATAGGAGGACAGCGTGGCGCTAATCCACGTGACGGTCATCGCGGGTGTGTTCACGACACCGCAGAAGCAGGCGATCGTCGAGCGCCTCACCGATGCGATGGCCGAGATCGAAGGGGAGAACATGCGCCAGACGATCTGGTGCATCGTCGAGGAAGTCTCCAGCGGAGAGTGGGGCGTCGGCGGGCAGACGCACACAGCGGACGACGTCAGAGCGCTTGCCCGGGCCACGCCCAGGAGATCGGAAGCTCGATGACCTGCCAAACCAAAGCTCGGTTGGACGCTCGTCCTCAGTTGCGAACGAACAATGCGCCTGGCGAGCACTGCGCGGATGTCAAGCCGCACCCACTCGACCCCAATCATCTGCCGGATCACATCGATCGGCTATATCGCGCGGCGTGGGCGCTGTGCGGATCCCAGCAGGACGCAGAGGATCTCGTGCAGGAGACGTTCGTGAACGTACTCAAGCGGCCCCGGCTGCTACGCGACGACAACGAAATGGCCTACCTCCTGCGAGCCTTGCGAAACACGCACGCAAACCGGCACCGTGCCGCCACGCGACGACCCCAAACGCGCCAATTGTTTGAAGACGACGCACCAGCACACAACGACCGCAGCATCCAAGGGCGCGAAATCATGCAGGCCATCGCAAACACGCCCGCTCCGTACAGAGACGCAGTGATCGCGGTGGACCTCCTCGGCCTGTCCTATCGCGAGGCTGCCCGCTCGCTACGCACCCGCGAGGCGACCATCACCACACGCCTTCACCGCGGACGCCAGCACATCGCACGCGAACTGCTCCGCGACACTGCTTCAGCAGCCTGACCGGGCCGTTGAGCCAGTCGAGAACGGCGCGTCAACGACACCGCGGGCGACGGGCGCAACCGGCCCGCGAACCCACAGCTCACCACGGCAACCCGGCCTAACCCCGATCCGGCTCGGCCGTCCGAGGAACCGCCCCTGGCGGATGCTAATCGACTCGCTCTCCGTGACGAGCCCGTGCGCCGCCAGGCAGGCCGCAGCAGGTCCCGCAGCGCTCCCGGAGGCAATGTCCTCGACCGCGCCAGCGTTACCCAACGTGCGGCCTCAACGGCGCTCGGACTGCATAGGAACGAATCCAGGCACGTCGGAACGACGCCGTCCAAGGCCGGACGATACGACCGCAATCGTTCCGCAGCAGCTTATGCCGACATCGGCATAACCGCTTTCATGCCGCGCGGCTGGTTATGCCGCGTAGAGGTGGGACGAGGCGCGTTTTGGCTGCTCAGCGCGATATAGCGCGGTGAGCTACGCCGCATAAACGTCGTTGGTTCGCCGAGGCTTCCTGTGTTCGGTTTCTTCGATTCACGGGAGGCATTTATGGGCGGTCGGTTGTGGGTGCCGGTGACGTCTGGGCCGCTGGCGCCGTTCGCGGCGGGGTACGGGTCGTGGTTGGCAGCTCGCGGCTATTGGCGGTGGACGATCAGCCACCGGCTCTGGCGGCTGGATCTGCTGAGCCGCTGGCTCGAGCGTGAAGGGCTGCTGCCGGATGAGTTGATGTCAGAGCGGGTGGAGGGCTTCTTGCAAGCCCGACGCGCGGCGAGCTGTTCGACGTGGCTGTCGGTACGGAGCATGGCGTTGCCGCTCTCCTATCTGCGCGAGCTGGGAGTCGTGCCGGCCGCGACGCGGGCCGTCGACGACGATCCGCTTGAGCGGCTGCTGGAGAGCTATCGCCGGTATCTGTTCGACGAGCGCGGGCTGACCGGCCACACCGTGTTCGGTCGCTACGAGCCGACCGCCCGGTTGTTCCTGGCAGGGAGGCTGGCGCCGGACGGGTCGGGGCTTGAGCGGTTGAGCGCCGCGGACGTGAGCCTGTTCCTGGCGGCGGAGTGCCCGAAGCGGAGCATTTCCGCGGCGAGGGATGTGGTCAGCGGGCTGCGGTCGCTTCTGCGGTATCTGCACATCACTGGCCAGATCCCAGTCGCGCTGCAGTGGGCGGTGCCCGGAGTCGCTGACCTGCGCGACCGGTCGCTGCCGCGTGGCCTTGAGCCCGCGGTCGTCAAGAAGCTGTTGGCGAGCTGCGATCGGCGCGGGCTGGTGGGTCGGCGCGATTACGCGATCTTGGTGGTGTTGGCGCGGCTGGGGTTGCGCGCGGGCGAGGTTGCCGCGATCGAGCTCGATGACATCGACTGGCGCAGCGGCGAGCTGCTCGTGCGCGGGAAGGGAGGAATGTTTGACCAGCTGCCGCTGGCGACCGATGTCGGCGAGGCGATCGTCTCGTATCTGCGCCGTCGCCCGCGGGTGCAGAGCCGGGTGATGTTCTTGCGGGTGCTCGCACCGATCGGACCGCTGACCGGTGACGCGATCGGCGGGCTGGTGAAGGCCGCTTGTCGCCGGGCGGGGCTGCCGTTGGTGCGCTCGCACGCCCTGCGGCACACCGTTGCCACTGAAATGCTGAAGCAGGGCGCGTCGTTGCCGGAGATCGGGCAGGTACTCAGGCACCGCGAGCAGAAGACGACGGCGCGCTATGCGAAGGTCGACCGCAAGGCGCTGCGCGCGCTTGCACGGCCGTGGCCGGACGGCGGTGCGGCATGACTCCGCTGCGCGTTGCCCTGGGTGACTACTTGCGAATCCGCCGACGGCTCGGCTTCAAGCTCAAAGCGGACGAGCGACTGCTGGAGAACTTCGTCGCCTTCTTGGAGCGGGCTGGCGCGGTGCGGGTCACGACCGAGCTGGCGGTGATGTGGGCAAGGCTGCCGGTTGACGCCGGCCCGCCCCGCTGGCGTCAGCGGCTGGGGATCGTGCGCGGCTTTGCGCGCTACCTGTCGACGATCGACCCCTCAAGCGAGGTGCCGTCCAAGGACCTGCTGCCCGGCCGATATCAGCGCGTGGTGCCATACATCTACTCGCCCGCCGAGATCGCGGCACTGATGACCGCGGCCGGAGCGTTGACGCCGCCTTTGCGCGCTGCGAGCTACCAAGCGGTGATCGGGCTGATGGCCACAACCGGCGTGCGGATCGGGGAAGCGCTTGGCCTCGACCGCCAAGACGTCGATCTCGCCGACGGGGCGCTGCACGTGCGGGCAAGGCAGACCAAGCAGCGCGAGGTGCCGCTGCACCACACCACCACCAGAGCGCTGCGCGACTACGCCCGCCGGCGCGACCGTCGCTGCCCCGAGCCTCAGACATCAGCGTTCTTCCTCAACACGCGCGGAGGGCGGTTCACCAAGTCCGAGTTCAACCACACCTTCGCCAAGCTCATCCGGCAGATCGGTCTGGAGGGATGCGGTGAACGCGTCCGCCCCAGACCACATGACGTGCGCCACACCTTTGCTGTGCGAACACTGTTGGACTGGTATCAGGCCGGCGAGGACATCAACCGGCGGATGCCACTGCTCTCCACGTTCCTCGGACATGCCGATCCCGCTTCGACATTTTGGTATCTGGAGGCGGTCCCGGAACTGATGGCGCTGATCAGCAGGCGCCTCGAGCGGCTGCCGGAGGTGCTCTCATGAGCCTGCTCGCGCCGACGCTGCAGGCGTGGTTCACCGAACGGCTGATCACCCAGCGGAACTCCAGCCCGCACACCGTGGCGTCCTATCGCGACACGTTCAGGCTGCTGCTCGCGTTCGCCGCCGAGCGGACCGGCAAGCCCCCCTGCCAGCTGGACATCGACGACCTCGACGCGCCGCTGATCGGCGCGTTCCTCAACTACCTCGAAGCAGGGCGAGGCAACAGCGCCCGGACGCGCAACAACAGGCTCGCCGCGATCCACGCGCTCTACCGGTTCGCCGCGCTCAGACACCCCGAGCACCTTCAGACGATCGGACGCGTGATCGCGATCCCGTTCAAACGCCACGAGCGCCACGACGTCTCATACCTCAACCTCGACGAGATCAAGGCGCTGCTCGCCGCGCCAGACAGCAGCACCTGGCTCGGCCGGCGCGACCACGCCATCCTGCTCACCGCCGTGCTGACCGGCGTGCGGGTCACAGAGCTCATCACGCTCCGCATCGACGACGTGAGCCTGAGCACCGGCGCTCACGCGAGCGTGACCGGAAAAGGACGCAAGAAGCGCACCGTGACCCTAACCCGCGAGACCGTCGCGATCCTGCGCCAATGGCTCAAAGAACGCCAAGGCCAGCCCGACGATCCGCTGTTCCCCACCCGCCGAGGAGCCCAGCTAAGCCGCGACGCGGTCGAGCGGCTCGTGACCAAACACGCCACCGCCGCGGCGCGCGACTGCCGGTCCCTGAAGAACAAGCGAGTCACCCCGCACACGCTGCGGCACACCAACGCGATGCTCCTCCGAGCCCGCGACACCGACACCGCGACGATCGCACTGTGGCTCGGACACGAGAGCACCAAGACCACCAGCATCTACGAACACGCCGACTCAGCACTCAAGGAACAAGCCATCGCCCGAATCGCGCCGCTCGGGACCAAGCCCGGTAGATACCGACCATCCGACGCGCTACTCGCGTTCCTCGAAGGGCTCTGATTATGCCGCGCAGCTAACCAGCCAGAATCGCGCTGAGCAGCAGAAACGCGCGTTGCTGAACCTCTACGCGGCATAACCAGCCGCGCGGCATGACAGCAGCAGCGTCAGCCTGGCTCGACCCAGCCGCCGAGACTGGCGCTTTACGCCTAATGCAGTAGTCAGGGTGTAGCTATTGCTTCGCGCCACGAGCAGGCACGCCACCGCATATCACCGCGCTGCTGCTGTGGCCCAGTCGGACCCGAGCCGCCGTGCGATGTCCGCGGGTCTGCCGGCGCCGCCCCGCTCGAGCTCGCCCCCGAGATCAGCAAGCATCGATGGTCCCACCCGAACCTCGCCCGCACTCATGACCGCACCCTCCATGGGATCCCGGTGCCGTAGCGCAGTGGCGGGTCGAGGTCGTCGGGGAGCTGTGCGCGGCCGTGCTCGGTGAGCCGGAAGTGGATCGCGCTCTCGATCAGCCCCTGGCGCTCGAGCTCGTCCATAAGCTCGAGCAGCGATCCGTGCTGGCGCTCCTCCCAGCGCAGCTTGTAGCGGAGCTCCGCTTCGCAGACGCGAAGACCAGCGCGGTCGATCCGAGCAAGGATCTCCCGCTCCAGCTCGGCCGGCACCTGGCGCTTGGTGGCGATCGCTACCGCGGTCATCGCTGCTCCTCCCGTAGCTCGCGGAACAGGGCGAACGACCGGCGGACGCTACCGCCGCACTCAGGGCAGTCCGTCTCTCCCTGTGGGGTGTGGACGCGCTCGTAAGCGCACACGACGCACACGTCGCGCTTGTACCGGGTGCGGATCAGGCCATTGACGGACGCCATGTCGGCGCAGGTCGCGTTGCGCTGCGACTGCATCGAACGGTCACCTCCTTCGGTGTCGGGCCGCGACCGTTCCCGCGGTGCGGGGCCGCTATGTACAAGGGAAACACCCGCGCCGACTGGTGGATTACCGCGGCGCGACGACACGTCGCGGGCGGCCACCGCGACACTGGAACGGGCGGCCGCGGCGGGCGATTTGGTCGAGGATCTGGACATGCCGCTCACTCCCCGAGCCGTTCTGTCAGACGGCGGCGGGCGATCCGCCGCCCTCGGATGCGGGCGTCGTCGGCGCGGTCAACGAGCGCCGCGATCGTGTCTGGTGGCTGGTCGAGCAGTTGCGCGATCGCCGCCGTGACGACCATCCCGATCGGCAGTCCGAGCTCCCGAGCGGTGTCCCCGAGCTCGAGCAGCAGCTCGTGTGGCAGCCGAAAGCTCCCAACCCCGCTCAGCCCGGCCCACTCCCGCCACACCTCACCGACCGCCTGCACGACGGGCGGGTCGCGCCGGCCCGCTCACGCCGGGGCGCGGTCGCGGGACTGGTCGCGCCGGGCGCGCCATCCCCGCGCGGCTTTCGAACCGATCGGGTGGAGCGGCGTTGCTCTGTCGCCTCGCGTCCCGCTTGCCCGTTCCCCGTCAGCTGGGATCTCTCCGCCGCGGCGGGCTCGTCGTCGGGCTCGCTTGGCTGGTTGGGGCCCGGACCGAGCGGGTCGTCGATCTGCAACCCGCGCCTTCTGGGCGTGCTCATGCGATCACCCACCGTGCTTCGAGGTGCTCGACGAGCTTGCGGTAGGCGAGCGTGACGGCGCTGTCCGGCGCCGCGATCGCGATCGGCGTGCGAGCGACGTCGGCCTGCTCCACCGCAGTCCGGTCAGGAACCCGGGCGACCGCACCAAGCCCGAGTGACACGATCGCGTCCTCGATCACGTCGCTCATCACCCGACGCGGCTTCGCCTTCGTCACGATCACCGACAGCTCGGGCAGCGCACGGCGGATCCGCCCCAGTTTCACGATCGTCGCGCGTGGCTCCGCGACCCCCTGCGCCGCGCCCTCATCATCGGCCGCCACAGGCGCGACCACAGCGTCTGCCGCGACCAGGGCGTTGACGGTCAGCAGCCCGAGGTTCGACGGCGTGTCGATCACGATCGCTTGGTAGCCAAGCCCGTCGAGCGCCTCGCGCAGGACGCTCTCGCGACTCACCTCTCCCGCGAGCGCCAGCTCTACGCCGGCGAGCTCTCGCGACGCGGGCAGCACATCAAAGCCATGCACCACGGAGACGATCGCCTCACCGACACCGACCCGTCCGGCGAGCACGTCGACGACGGTGCTCTCAAGCGTGCTCAGCTCGATCCCGAGTCGACGGGTGAGCGCGAACTGGGGATCGACGTCGACCGCCAGCACCCGGCGCCCGGTCCGGGCGAGCAGCGCCGCCAGGTTGATCGCGCTGGTGGTCTTACCCACCCCGCCTTTCTGCTGCGCGACAGTGCAGATCATTGCGACACCTCCTTCTGGTGGTTGTAAGCATGCGTGTAAGAAGACGGGTAAGCCGACCTGTAAGCCCGTGCGTAGGCCGGACTGCCAGGTGACTGGTCAACTCGAAAGGCACCGGACCTGTCACTAGGCACGCCCGCTGACAGGTCAACTGGCCCACCAGCCGCATCCGAGCTGGCATGTCCGCCGGACGCGCCGCCAGCAGACGAGACGTCCGGCGCACCACCCGGCGGGACGGCGGTCATCGGCATCAGTGACGCGGCCGCCTTGCGCTCAACTTCCTCAGCGATCCGCAGCCGGCGCCCTGCGCGCTGCGCTGCGTCGTCGAGCACCCGGCCGAAGCGGGAGCGAACCCAGCCGACGGTCGCCTCCGGCGCTGACACGACCAAGCTGCCGTTGCCCTCGACGGCGATTAGCTCGAGCCGCTTCAGCCAGATCTCGAACATGCTCTCGCCGACCATCTGCAGCAGCAGTGCCCGGATCTGCTCCCAGGCCGCGCGATCCGCCGCGCCGACCGCCGCCAGCCGTGCGCGCACCGCAGCGAGGTCGACAGCGACGACACGTGGGCGCCTGCGACCGCGCGCGGTGACGTAGGTCTCCTCGACCAGAACCTGGTCACCGCGGCTCCCCCCTTCAGGGGGTTGGGGGGGTCTTCTGGGGTTCTGGGGTTCTGGGGTTCCCTACCCGCGCGCGCGGTGGGCGCCGGGTTTTTTGCCGGGTTTTCTGCCGGGTTTTTGAGCGAAAGTGTCCGGTCCTGGCAGGGGTTTAGGGCCGAAACCCCTGACAGCCCCGGACGGTTCTGGGTCGAAACTGTCCGGTCCTGACAGCCTTCTTCACGAGAAACACCTGACAGGATCGGACCGTCCTCAAGCGAAACCGTCCGATCCTGACCGGCCTTTTGGCCGCCGGCCTGCGAGCCCGCCGCCTCCAGCTCGGCCGGCTTCGGCACCGAGCTGGAGACGTCGGGGTCAGCCGGCGGGGGCACCGTGGCAACCAGCGGACGCACCCCGGCAGGCGGCGCCACACGCCGCCGCGGCCTGCACTCGGCGGCCTCACGCGACCGGGGGTCGGGGATCTCCCAGCTGTTTGTGTTTCCCCAGCCGCGCGTTGCGCTGCGAAGCACCAGCTCCCCCGAGGCGAGCAACGGCCCCGTACCCGCCGATACGTGCGGTCCACCATCCCGGCCGCGGCGCACAGCTGCTCGGTGGTGAGTCCCTCGATCAAGCCGCGCTCGTCGGCGAGCGCCGCCATTGCCGCGACCAGCAACCGTGCCGGGCCCTGCGCTCGGCTATAGCCGAGCACCGTCTCGAACAGCTCCGCGTTGATGTCGCCCTCCCACCACGGACCCGTGTCCGCGAACGGCAACGCAAGCTTGCTCGCCCTACCCCGCCCAGTGGCGGCCTGCTCTACCACCAGCAGGCCGCGGTGCATGAGATGGTCGCGCGCCTCGAGGAACCGGCTCTTGCCCAGCCCTGCTCTCCCCGCCGCCGGCGGCGTGCCGGCTGGCGCGCGGTTCTCGCGGTCGGCGAAGCTCGCCAGCGAGAACGCCACCAGCCGCTCGCCACACGAGAGATCCTCACGTGCAAGCACCGCGGCGATCGCCGGGCGGCTCATCGCGGCGCTCCCGAACACGTGTCGAAAGGGGCGCAGCGCGTCCTCGACCGCGTCGATCGGCACGCGACGCAGACGCGACGCGGGACACAGATCCGGCGCGAGAGCAGTTGGGGGGTGATGTGGCTGAAAGCCATCGCCAGCCCCAGCGACAGGCGCGGGAGCTCGCGGTGGCGCTCAACTCAGCCCCGAAAACGGCGCAGACCCACCGTGCGCGCGCGGTTCCGTCCTCGACGCGGCTAACTGCTCGTAAGCTCTTGCGCGGCGCTGGAAGGCGCCTATCTCCTGGAAGACCGGGCGGCAACCCGGTCTTCCTCATCTCCGGGGACCCCAGGAGGCGGTCCCCGGCTCCTGGGGGGAACCGACCGAGTCCGCAAGAGGTGGCCCCGCCAGTAGCGTCGACGCGCCGCCGCCCACCACTCCGGGCACCGCTCGACGAGCCTGATTGGCCGGGCACTGGCCCGCCAACCACTGCATCTCAGAGGAAGAGGTTGCCGCTCAGCCGGAATGATGGCCAGTGACAGGTCCCTGGCCACAGAAGTCGGAATCTGTGGCCAGATCGACGGGAATCCGCTGGTAATCCAGGGGATCTGGCCACAGATCGGGGAGAGAGATCGTGAGAAATCCCTGCTTACGCGCGATTAAGCGAGGCTGCGCCCACCTTTATGGTAGGGAAGGGCGGTTCGAGTCCGACAGAGGGCTCCTTCATTTGTCCTGCTTATGGGCAGGTTCTCGGGCTGAGTGCCCCGTCTGACGCCTTCTTGCGCGTCCACTTCGCGTCCACGGCGTGGACGTCGGGGCCTGTTTCAGTGGCGCTTAGGGCGTCGAGGAGTTGATCGCGTGCTGGCGGCCGTCTTTAGCGAGGTGGCCGTAGTGCCGGTCGATCATCGTGAGGCTGGCGCCCATGTAGCGGGAGAGGTCGAAGGTTGAGATGCCGGCGCGGAGCGCGAACGTAGCGAAGGAATGTCTGAGATCGTAGATCCTTCTGATCGGGTCGTCCCGAGTTCGCGCTGGGCGGGCTTCCAGTTGCGGTAACGGAAGTTGTGCAGGTCGAGATAGCCGCCGCGCGGGGCCGGGAATACGAGCGCTGACCCGTTGCAGCCTCGGGAGCGCGTCGAGCGCCTCGAGCGCGATTGATTGGAGCGGGACGGCGCGAGTGCTGGCGTCGGTCTTGGGGCATTTGATCCGGCCGTTGCGGTAGGCGCGGCGGACGTACACGACGCGTGCCTGGCGGTCGATGTCGTGCAGTTCGAGCGCGAGCCATTCGCTTGGTCTCAGCCCGGTCGCGGCGGCGAACAGGACCCCGGCTCGAGCCGCCGTCCGAGCCGGTCCGCGAGAGCCTTGAGTTCGTCCCAGGATTCGAACGGGTACTGCTCGATGCGCGGTCGTTGTCGGTTGGTGACGCCTTGCTTGGCCGGGTGGTGTTGAGCATGCCCCAGCTGACCGCGCGGGCGAGGGTCTGGCGCAGCGCCTGGCGGGCTTCGAACCGGTGGCCGTAGGGGATCGTCATCCGCCAGGCGGCGATCTCGGCCGGCGCGAGCTCGCTGATCGGTGTGTTCCCGAACCGCGCGGTCGCCTTGCTGAGCAGCCAACGGAGCTTCTCGATCGTCTCCGGCTCGGTGTCGTGCTGAGCGAGATACATCTCGACCAGCTCGGTTGAGTGTCGGGGTCTCGGCGAGGCTCTGCTCCTGGCGCGCTCGTTCGAGCGCGCGGTCGAGTGCCTGGGCGGCGGCCGTCTCGGTCGGGAAGCCGCTGCGTTTGCACTCGCTTGGAGTCTCTGCCGCCGAGCCGGTAGCGGTATGCCCAGTTCGTCGCGTCCCCGCTGCCGTTGCCCTTCGCGAAGACCTGTCCCTGCCGCATGGCTCACACCTCCCGCTCGAGTGTTTAGAGCCGGGATAGCACGGGGATCAGCTGTCGTCGACGGCGATCGGTCGCGGTGCGTCACGTGCGCTTGTAGCGCGCGGCGGTGTACTCATCGACCCAGGCGCGGGAGCTGCGCCAGGTGCCATCGGCTGCTTTGGCAGCTTTCAGGCGGCCGCGGATCGCAGCGACCCGCAGCGCATTGGCGGAGATCTCCGACGTTGCGAGCGCTGGGAGTGGAACGAGCCGGGCGGGGCCGGCGACCGCCGGGACGATGAACTTGTAGAGGTTGTCGAGGATCGCTCGGGCGAGGAACTCGCCGAGCGGCCCGCTGTCGCCTTGGTCGGCGCGGCGGAGCGCCGCCAGGTATCGCGACCGGTCGCTCTTGTAAATGATCGCCGGTGGGTAACCGAGCCGTACGAGCAGGAGATTGAGCACCAGTCGCCCGGCGCGCCCATTGCCGTCGAGAAACGGGTGGATCTGCTCAAAGCGCGCATGCAGCGAAGCGATGGTTTCTGGGAGCGCCGACTCGCTTGCGCCAGCGAGAGCGTATGCGTCCGCGACCCAGCTGTTGATCTGCGCGGGCACTTCTGGCCAAGGCGGTGGCGTCATCCCACCCGGGAATGCTTGGATGTCGTGCTCGCGAAACGAGCCGGGGCGCTCACGCTCGGTGGCCCGCGGATGAGGCGCGACGTCCCAGACCGGGGTCATCGCCAGCTCGTGGATGTGTCGCAGCTCGGTGAGCGAGATCAAGCCAGCATCGGTCCAGTCACCAGGCTGGATGGCGTGCCCATAGACCCAGTCGGCGGCGTTGGCGTAGCCTCGGACCTCGAGGTATTCGCTCAGCTCCTTGTTGCCGACCGCGCGACCTTCTGCGAGCAGCGCCTCGACCTGCTTGAGAACGAGCGTGTTCCCCTCGATCGCTGTCGAGTGGTGCGCTTCCTCGAGCCAGATGCCGCGCCAGATGCCTTCGGCCTCGCGCGGGGACGGCAGGCCGCCAAGCCGCTCTCGCAACTCGCCGATCTGGATGTGCAGGCGCTCGTACAGCGCGGCGCGCCGGGGCCGGCCCTTCCGGAGACCAACAGATTTGTTCGGCTGCGCCATGAATCAAGTGTACCGAACACATTCGCCGGAAAGTGTTCGGCTCGCGCCACATGATCTGTACCGAACACTTGGCGCTGCCGAGGGAGCCCAGGCGGCCCGAAGCGTTTGCAATTTCGTGGCTAGCACCCGGGCCGCGACGTGCTCGAGTTCCGCGCTAGGCAGGGCTGCGCGGGCGGCGGTTGAGGTGCCGGTAGCGAGTGCAGAGCGGGACTGCCCGGCGCGCACAATATGCCGATGGCCAGGTTCGAGCCGAGTCGGCGGTCGGTCGTACGGGGACGAGCGGCATCGTCGGCTGTCAGGTTCTTCGGGCGAGGCGTGTCTATGAGGTATGCACGTGATCTACCTCGTCACCACGATCCTGGCGGCGCTCGCGAACGGCTACGCCGCCTCGTTGAACTTCGTCGGCGCCGAGTCGGTCAAAGTTGTCGCTGACCGGGTACAGGTTCCCCGAGGATGGATGGTTCCGCTCGGCGCGCTGTTGGCCGCGGGAGCGGTCGGACTCCTGACAGGCTTGGCTGTGCCGGCACTGGGGGCGGCCGCGGCGATCGCCCTCGTCGTGTATTTCGTGTGTGCTGTGAGCGCTCACCTACGACTCCGCGACCGTCAGATCGGCGGAGCCGTGTTCTTCCTGCTTTTGGCGGCGGCGGCGCTGACCGCCGACGTCGCCTACCGCAAGCACTGGTGACCGTCTGATCACCGGGGCGAGGAGCTGACGATGGACGAGCGCGAGCGGCTGACCGAACGGTTCGAGCAGCACAGACCGCATCTGCGCGCGGTTGCCTATCGGATGCTCGGGTCGGTGAGCGAATCCGACGATGCCGTTCAGGAGGCATGGCTGCGGATTCGCGACCAGGAGCCCGGGACCGTTGAGAACATGCGGGCGTGGCTGACGACGGTCGTCGGTCGCGTGTGTCTGAACATGCTGCGCTCGCGCAGCACGCGACGCGAGGAGCTCTCAGTGCACCTCCCGGATCCCGTGGTCGGCTGCGGGGAGGAAGGCCTGGAACACGAGGCGCTGCTGGCCGAGTCCGTTGGTCTGGCGCTGCCTGGTGGTGCTCGAGGCGCTCACTCCCCCCGGAGCGACTCGCGTTTGTGCTGCACGACGTCTTTGGCGTGCCGTTCGTCGACATCGCCACCGCCCTTGACCGCTCCGAAACGGCCGCCCAGCAGCTCGCCAGCCGCGCCCGCCGGCGCTTGCGCAACTCGCCGGAGCCGGACCGTGACCTCGCGCGGCAGAGGCGTGTCGTCGATGCGTTCTTCGCCGCTTCGCGCGACGGCGACTTCGATGCCCTGCTTGAGGTGCTCGACCCCGATGTCGAACTGAGGATCGATGGCGGCGTGCTGCGCGCGGAGGTCTCGCTCGTGCTGCGCGGGACGGCTGCCGTGGCCGGGCACACGGCCACCTACTCGAAGTTCTACCCGTTCGTCAGACCCGCGCTCGTGAACGGCGCCGCCGGGGCCGTCGTGGCGCCGCACGGCCACGTGTTCTCGGTGATGGCGTTCACCGTCACGAACGGGAAGATCATTCAGATCGATGTTCTGCTCGACCCGGAGCGGCTCGAGCAGCTCGATCTCATCATCCCGCCGATCGCGGACCAACACGGTCGATCCCAAGCGAGCTTTTCGCCAGGAGCACAACGCGTCCCGGCAGCGCTCGGCGCACGTCCGATCGGAACGCGCCGGCTTCCCTGCAGTACGCGCCGAGCAGGCCCGTGGAGTCGCCGGCGAGGTGCCCGTACGACAAACGAAGCCAGGTCTGCGTCGGCGGTCGCGGTCGGACTGTCGCAGCTCGGCATCTCTGGCGACCGGGGGTTGCCGGTTGTGTGTGCGGGCGGCGTCTGCGAAGCTTCAAGTCGTGCGAAGGATCGCGATCGGCATTGTCGTGCTGAGCGTTGTGCCGCTCAGCGCGGCGCAGGCCAAGGGCTACCAGATGGGCTATTACACCGGTCGGACCTCGCAGGGATCAGAGATGAGCTTCGTCGTCGCGGGCGGGCAGGTGAGTCACCTGTTCACGACCATGACCGACACGTGCAGCCCTGGTAGGTGGTACGTGACGCTGTATCCGAAGGCGTCGCGGATCGACTCGCACGGCAACTGGTCGCATCGCGTCCCTGGCTCGTTCCCGACTGTGTTCCACGGGCACCTGAGCGGGTCGCGGGCGAGGGGGACGATCGACGATCAGAGCGAGAATAATCAGCACCGGCGCTGTCACGGCCGCGTCTCGTTTCACGCCACGCCTGGCGGTCCGCTTCGGGTTGGTAGCGCTAACGTGGGCGGCAACGGCACGGACGTGATCTTCAAGCTGAGCGTCCCGGCGGCGTTCAACGGCACTGAGGACGTGCCGTACACGGCGCTTGGCATGCTGGTCTACGGGTCGAACACTGGTTGCCGCGGGAGCTATCAGGCGGCCGATGCCCAGGCGCGGAACGCGCAGTCAGACGGACAGGTTGGCCTGATCTCCGACGCGTACGTGACCGCGGACTACGGTTTTGCCGTGATCAAGGGCCACGCTCGCGGGACGTTCACGTTCGACGTGTCGACCAACGCGCTGGTCCCAGCCCCATCGGGGCGCAGCCCGTTCTCGACCGTGTGCGCGATGCTCTACAGCGGCCAGCCGGGAACCCTCCACCCGTCGCGGAACATTGCGGTCGACACAACGCATGGACGGCTAGTCCGCGGGCCCGGGATTCCGACCAATCAGCCATAGGCGCTCGTCTAGACTAGGTGTCTGTATCGGATCCTTTGCGGAATCGGCGGCGCGAGGGTTCGACCGGCTAGCTCGATGCGCTCGCGGTCGAACTCGACCGGCGAGAGGTAGGCGAGCGTCGGGTGGCGCCGCGGGTGACCAGCCGTTCGACATGGGCGAGCCGGTCCGCGTACGAGCGCTGGTCGCCAACTCCGTGCCGCGCGCTCGGCTTCGTGCCCAGGAGGTCCGTCAGCCGAGGCGATCAAGCGATCGTCGACATCGTGGAGTGGGGCATAGCAAACCGACGCGAGGCGGGCATCGGTCGCCTGCCAACCGGGGGCTGCCCGCTCAGGATCCGTGCTGAGCGCGGACTGTGGAGCAAAACTGTCAGATGGCTGACGGGTAGGGCGCGCCCTTGCAGACGCGTGGGATCTGGTAAGCAGACGATGCAGCTATGACTGCCGCTATCGAGACCCACGGGTTGGCGAAGTCGTTCGGTGCGACGCTTGCCGTCGATCGACTCGAGTTGCGGGTCGAGCCGGGGCAGGTGTTCGGGTTCCTCGGCCCTAACGGGGCGGGCAAGACGACCACGATTCGGCTGCTGCTCGCGCTGCACCGTCCGACCGCCGGCAGCGCGCGCGTGTTCGGGCTGGACGCGTTCCGCGACAGCGTCGCGATCCACGCCCGCTGTGGCTATCTGCCGGGCGAGTTCGAGCTTCCCCCGCGGATGACCGGCCGGCGCGTGCTCGACTGGTTCGCACGCGCCCGCGGCGGTATCGATCAGCGGCTGCGCGAGCGGCTGGTGGAACGCTTTGACGTGATCCTTGACCGTCAGATCCACGAGCTGTCGAAGGGCAACCGCCAGAAGCTCGGGATCGTGCTTGCGTTCATGCATCGACCAGAGCTGCTGATCCTGGACGAGCCCAGCTCGGGTCTTGATCCGCTGATGCAGGACGAGTTTCAGCGGCTGCTGCGCGAGACGATTGCCGAAGGGCGCACCGTGTTCCTGTCCTCTCACGAGCTGGACGAGGTGCAGCGTGTGGCCGATCGCGTCGCGATCATCCGAGCCGGCCGGCTGGTCGTCGCCGGCACCGTCGACGGGCTCCGCCGGCGGGCACCACAGACGATCGAGCTGCGGTTCGCTACGCCAGTCGCGCCGGCCGTGTTCGAGTCGCTCGACGGGGTGCAGCGGGTCACGACCGAGGGTGATCGGATCACGCTGCAGACAACGGGACAGCTCGCCGAGCTCCTGCGGGTGATCGCCGACCACGACCCAGTCGACGTCGTCGCCCGACACGCCGACCTCGACGAGCTGTTCCTCAGCTACTACCGCGAGGACGGGGGCAGCGGTGACGGCTGAAATCGCCCGCTACGACCTCTACATCCGGCGGCGCTCGACGCTCTGGTACGTGATCGGGATGGCGCTGTACATGCTCGTGATCGTCGCGCTGTACCCATCGTTCAAGCACTCCACCGAGCTCAACAAGCTCACCCAGGGCAACTCGCCGCTGGCCGCGCTGTTCGGCGCGAGCGGCACGCTCACCTCACCAGCCGGATGGATGACCGTCAACGCCTACGCCAACTTCCTGCCGCTAATCATGCTCATGCTCACGATCGGCTACGGCGCCAGCGCGATCGCGGGGCAGAACGAGGACGGCACCCTCGGACTGCTGGTCGTCCTCCCGCTCGCCCGACAGCGACTCCTTGCCGGCAAGGCCGCGACGATGATCGTCCAAGCGCTGCTCCTGGACCTTGCCGTCGCCGCTTGCGTGTACGTCGGCCGAGCGTTCCAGGTCACGCTCGATCCGTGGCATCTCGCCACCGCGACCCTTGCCGTGCTTCTGCTCGGGATCGACCTCGGCCTGATCGCGCTAGCGCTCGGCGCGGCAACCGACAGCCGCGGCAGCGCGATCGGCATAACCAGCGCATTCGCGGCGCTCTGCTACCTGATCAGCTCGCTCGCCCCGGTCGTCCACTGGATCCACCCGCTCCGGTACGCCTCGCTGTTCTACTGGGCCGTCGGCAACCAACAGCTCACCAACGGCGCCGGACCAGGATCATTCGCCGTGCTCCTCGGCGTGGCGATCGCCGCCGCGATCGCCGCCAACACCGCGCTCCAGCGACTCGACATTCGCTAAGCCCCATTTCGACCCGACGGCTACCAGCGCTCCCGCGCAGCGTGCCAGCACCTATGAGGTCGCGACCGCCAGCGCCGCGTAGTCCTGAGATTCGCCACAAACGCGCATCGGGTGCTTGCAGGTTTTTGAGCTCCGGTGGGCCGAAGCGCTCCAGCTTGGGTCGTTGATGGGCCTTGACCGCATCCTCCACGGCGAGCGCATGCAGGTCGAACTGCGCAGCGACGTCGGCGAACTCCGCCGCGTCGGGCCGGTAGAGACCGATCCACGCGATCCCTTCGCCCTTGCGGCAGGCGGCATTGAGCCCTGCCAGGCTCTCGGGCGCAGCGATTCGCTTCCCGTCACGATAGATAGCGCGGTCAACGATGATCTAGGCCCCAGTCTACGAGGATGCCACGGCTCGGTCCATGCCGTCTACCACGACGACGCGGCGCGGCGCCCAGCCCAGGTGTCCTGCGCGGTCTCGCCGTTACCGGCATTGCGTGCGCCGGACCTACCGCGGGTGGCATCGTGAGCCGCGGGGGTCAGGCGTTGACGCCGAGCCCGACGAGATTCGCGAGCAGCGCGCTACCCGATCGGAGAGTCACCCGACTGGTCGAGCTTCGCCAGCACGGACTCGATCCGCTCGAGCGCCCAATCAAGTTCGGCGGAGATCGTGATCAGCGGACGTGCGATCCGGACCGTCTGCTCGTGGGTGTCCTTGCACAGCACGCCGTGCTCGAGCGGTAGCTCGGAGACCCGGCGCGCGCTACCCGCCGCGGGCTCGACGTCGATCCGACCCAGAGGCCGACTTGACGCACCGCGGAGACCGCCGGAAACGCGCGCGCGGCCGCTCGGCGGCGGAGTGCCCCAGCTGCACGGCGTCTGCGGCGAGGCGGCCGTCCGCGAGCAGACGAAGAACCTCGCGACCGACGGCGCACGCCAGCGGGTTCCCACCGAACGTGCTGCCGTGCTGACCGGGCCGCAGCACGCCCAGCACGTCGTCATTTGCGACGACCGCGGAGAGCGGCAGGATCCCGCCTCCGAGGGCCTTGCCGAGTACGTACACGTCGGGCGTCACGCTCTCGTGGTCGCACCCGAAGCGCCGGCCCGTGCGTCCGAGTCCCGCCTGCACCTCGTCCGCGATCAGCAGAATGCGCGCCTGGTCGCAGATCTTTCGCACCGCGGTCAGGTAGCCGGCGGTGGGGTGATCACGCCAGCCTCGCCCTGCACCGACTCCACGAGGAACGCGACCGTGTCCTCATCGATCGCGGCGCGCAGGGCGTCCGCGTCCCCAAGATGCGATCGACACGAAGTCAGGGGTGTAGGGGCCGAAGCCCGTCCGCGCGAGCGGATCGCTCGAGAACGAGACGATCGTGGTGGTGCGGCCGTGGAAATTGCGCTCGCACACCACGATCTTGGCTTGGTCGCGCGGCACCCCCTTGCGCTCGTAGCCCCACTTGCGAGCAACCTTGATCGCACTCTCGACGCCTAGCTAGGCGCCGGTGTTCATGGGCAGCACAAGCTCCTTGCCGCAGAACCGCGCCGGCTCGTCAGAACGGTCCGAGCTGGTCGTTGTTGAAGGCGCGGAGCGTCAGCCGTTCAAGCTGCTCGACCGCCGCCGCGACCAGCCGCGGATGGCGATGCCCGAAGTTCAACGCGGAATAGGCCGAGAGCGCGTCGAAATGATGGTTTGCGCGATCGCTGTGGCCGTCGATGTAGTGCTCGATCGCGGCGATCAGTTCAGAGACGTCGTGGTGGACGCTGCGGCGGACTTGTTGTTTGGCGAGGATGCAGAGACAGATGTCGACCACGTTCATCCACGACGCCTTGTCGGCGTGAAGTGGAATGCACGCGCCGATGCCGGTCGAGCGAGCGTTTGACCTCGTGGGTGGAGTGCGTGGAGGAGTTGTCAAAGACGAGGTGCAAGGGTCGGCGGGTAGCGCTCAGGAGCGGGTTGAGGAACGCGAGCGTCTCATCGGTCAGTGAGCTGGTGCCATTGGGCGCGTTTCTCGGGGTAGCCTGGCGGGAGGGCTCCGTCCAGCTGTTCGACGACCTCGAGCCACCTCAGCGCTGAGTGGTAGTCCTCGCTGTTGGCGTCGGCGAGGGCGAAGGTCAGGGCTAGCTCTCGTGCTTCGCGGTGGCCCGCTTGTATCTCTCTGGAATCGTCGCTTGCGAGATACTGGTCCTCGAGCTGGGGACCCTCTGCTTTGGGTGCGGCTTCGGCGAGGTATGGTCCCAGGTAGCGTCCGGCGATCTTAGTCGGGGGCCACCACAGCGGCTCGGCAGCGAGCTCGCCGTTATTGGCAGGCTCGTCGGTGACGGCGGCGCGGAGGTAGGTCGGCGCGACTCCGGTCAGCAACATTCCCCGCAGAACTGGCTGGAACGCTGACGGCTTCACTCCAGCGCCGAAGCTTGCGGCGATCGCCTCGGCTGCCGCATCGGCCTGCTGGGTGGCGACGCCGCCCTGCTTGACCGGGAAGGCGGTAGCGTCGCCGGCGGCGTAGACATTGTCAATTCCGACCACCTGGGCATGGTCGTCAACCTGAATGAACCCCGAGTCATCGGCGGGAAGCCCCGCCAGCGATGGCCCCTCGAGCCTGGGAAGCGCGACGACCTGGTCCACTGCAAAGCTGATCCCCGACACGAGCCGCAACGAGCGAGGCAACACTTTCTCTGCCGTGTCGTCCACGCGCAGGCGAATGCCGCGATCGCCCAGCACGTCTCGCATCGCGCGGCTCGCCGCATGCCCGAAACTCGCGAGCGGCTCCCGCTCGGGTGTGAGAATCGTGAGCTCGATACCGGTCAGATGCCGCTCCGCGACCCAGGAGGCAGTCAGCAGCGCCAGCTCATATGTCGGAAGCGTCCAACCGGCCCGTGCCGGCGTGGTGAACGCGACGCGCGAGAGCTCGCCGCGCTCCAACCGCGCCAGCAGCCCGCGAAACGACGCGACGTCTGCGGCTCCCGTGAAGTGCAACGCGCCAGGGAGCCAGGCGCACCGACGCGCCCCGACCGCCACGATCAGCCGGTCATATAGCAGTTCGGTTCCGCCGCTGATAGCAATCCGCCCTCTATCGGGCCGGACCGCTTCCAGCGACGCGACGTGCAACTGCGCGCCGAGCTCACCGGCGACCGAGGCAAGCTCAAAGCGGCGCGTCTGCGCCAGACCGAACGGCTCCGCCACTGCGAGCGGCTCGTAAATGAAGCGGCGGTTCGGAGCGATCAAATCCACATGCGGAGCGAGGCCCAGCAGCGCCCGCAAACCCAGCAGCGCCTCGATCGCGGCAACACCGCCGCCACAGATCGCGATGCGCCTCCTTCTACTGAAAACGCGCGGCCCTAAGTTCAGCGCAGTCATCCGACGGCACCCCTTCCAGCAAACAATGAACATTGACAACGGCAACGCATCCGAACGGCACCTAACCCGTAGCCGAATTGCGAAACGCGCGAATTCAGAGCGTCCCGGATGGCCGCCGGGCGAGCCCTGCTCCGCAGAAGACTACGAAAGTCGCTCCGCGCCCACAAACACCTCGGCGCCACTTGACAGCGCATCGACGAGCGCGCCAACGCCGAACGCGCCAGCACTACGGTCCAGACCGCGGTTCTGAATCGCCAGGCTGAGCAGCAGCCCGACTTCCGGTCACGCATAGGTCCGCGATTGGCTGCAACTCGGCGAGCGGCCCGGCCGGTGAAGCAGAAATGTCGGAAACCTGTGTTGCTGCAGACGATTTGGGAGAGTGCCGACCGGGGATCGACGCACGCCTGCTGACGCGGGCGAAGCGAAAGCGGGACGGCATCCGGCCGGCTGGGTGGCCGATTGCCGATCACCTCGACCGCTCCGCGCCGTCCCGGGGCTACCTGTTCAAGATGCCTGCCGCCGTGGTCAGATCCTTCCGCTCGCTCGCCGCTGTCGCTCCGCGTCGACGCCCGAGGGCACCCCACGCTCTCCACGAGCCGACGCCGCGATCGGAAAGCTCGTCGTAACCGGTTGATCCGCTTACGCGATGGGGACGCAGGGTCTGCCCAGTGGGACCAACGCACGAAGGGGACCGCGAGGTCGGATGGACGGCCACGGGAGGCGGCATCGCCATCGACTGTCGCGAGGGAGGCATGCGTGCTCAGCCGCTCGCGCACCCCCACGCGGCCACGCGCTCGGCCCAGTGCTTTTCGCAATGCGGCCAGCGGCGGTCCAGCGGAGTCAGCGGCCCTCGGTACTCGACGGCTCCCGCGCAGGGCGATTCGACGTAGGCGTTCTGGATGCAGTCACAGTGGCTGAGCATCTGCTTGCCGTTGACCTGATCCCAACGCGGGTTGTCGGCTGGCACGTCGAGGTCGTAGAGGTCGCGCACCCAACGGGCGGTGGCGGCGTCCGGTAGGTAGTCGTGGATACGACGGACCCCAGGTAGACTGCCCAGCGCCTTATCGCCCGCCCCCCCGCGTTGCTAATGCTGAGGTCCGACTTCGGTACTCGCCTCCTCATGGGGTGATCGATACCCCGAGGTGGCTGCCGAGGAGGCAATCGGTGCCAGATCCCCCCACCTGGGGGGCTAGCGCCTCGGCCTGCGTAAGCAAGAGCGATCGCCCGAGGGTCGCGCTGGAACACCCGCCAGGGGGCCTGCTCCGCGTCCGCATACATCAACCGTCGGCGAGCGGCGGGATCCAGCGCTCGGTGGCGTGAAGGCCGCCTGGATGCTCGTCGAATATCCGCTGAAGCGCGTCGGCGAGCAGCTCGACCACAGCACGCGTGCGCGACCGTTTGGACGGGAGCAGGATCAGGCCGGCGTGAGACTCGCCGCGGGCGAGGCGTTCAGCGGCAATCGGGCGGAAGTCCTTCACGTTGTTCGTGATGACGACTCTGTCCTCGCTCGCGGCGACCTCCAAGATCAGCCGGTCGCTCTTGCCGGCGATATCGGCGCGCTCGCCGACCGCCTGAACATCGTGTCCGCGACTTCGCAGTAGCTCCGCGATACGGGGCGACAGCTGCTCGTCGAGTAGCGCCTTCACCCGCGCAGCGCGCGTTCGCCCGCGGCGGCTGTGTCGAGCCCGCGCTGATACTCGGCCTCGTTGAGCTCGATCTCGGCGTCAATCTCGTCCTGGTACTCGCCGTAATACGCGATAGCAGCTTGGGCGAGCCCGACCGGGATCTCGAGGTATGCGGCGGCGTCTTCGATCGATCCGTCGTTGTCACGGATCGTGGCGATCACCTCCCAGACATCGAGGCCCGAGCCGATCAGGCTGGCTCGCCGGCCGCTAGGCCCATCGAGGAACCGGATCAGCGGGTGAGCGTCATGGCGCAGCCCCTCCTCGACGTAGCGCTGCGCAAGCGCCCGCTCAGACAAGCCGGCACGACGCGCACGGCCGACAAGGCGCTCCCGCGTTCCCGGAGCAAGGCGAAGTGTGTAGTGGTTGGACACAGTCTCAATTGTAACGTGCTGTGCCACGCGGTGCCACCAGCGAGTCAAGACAGACGTGAGCGGCCGCCGGCGGCGAACCCGTCAGCCGGCTGTGGTGAGCTACGCTGGCCTCTTGAGGGGCACGCTCACGCGCGGCATCGAGATGGTAAGGAAGGGGTCGTCGGTTCGAGTCCGACAGAGGGCTTGGGGTTTCTCCCTGCTTAGGCCCGCTTGCTGGAGCGGGATCGCCAGCTGGGCGTGTGTGCGGCGTCCACCTGACGTCCACAACGTCCACGCTGGTGGACGTCGGTGGGCCGGCTTGGTGGTCGATGTCGCGGTGCTCGAGTGCGATCTACTCGCTCGGCCGGAGCTCCGTCGCGGCGGGGAACAGCACGAGCGGCCCGTGGCGCGGCCCAATCTGGTCGGCGAGCTGTCTGAGGTCTGCCCATGAGTCGAACGGTCGTTGTTCGATGCGCGGTCGCTGCGGGTTCTCGATGCCCTCCTTGGCGGGGTTGGTGTTGAGCATGCCCCAGCTGACTGCTCGCGCAAGGGTCTGGCGGAGCGCCTGGGTCGCCTCGAAGCGGTGTCCGCGCGGGATTGGCATCCGCCACGCAGCGATCTCGGCCGGTTGGAGCTCGCTGATGGGAAGATCCCCGAACGATCGCGTCGACTTGGTTAAGAGCCACCTGAGCTTCTCGATCGTCTCCGGCTCGGCGTCGTGCTGGGCGAGATACGCATCGCGCAGTCCGCTGAGCGACGGGCCCTCGGCCAAGCCCTGCTCTTGGCGGAGCCGATCGAGCGCGCGTTCGAGCGCCTCGCCGGCGGCTCGCTTGGACGGGAAGCCGCCGCGCTGCATCCGCTTCGAATCGCGACCGCCGATGCGGTACCTGTATGCCCAGCTCGCTCCATCTGCGCCACGAGACTTGAGCGGGAAGACCTGTCCACGTCGCACCATCGCATCACCCCAGCTTGTTCTTAAGAGCTGGAGATACCACCGGTTCTCTAATACGGTGGTCAGGCTCGCGTCGGCTCGTCGCCAGGTCTAGAGAACGCGTGGCTGAGGGGGTCGAATTCCGCTACTTGCTCGATGCGGCAATGAAGTCGCGGACGCCGGGATGATCCCCAGCGGGACGATCTCTCGGACCGTTTGCCGGCAGCTGACCGTCCGTCCGGTCCGCTACAAGGTTCTGGTGGTCAACGACGAGACGAGAGCGGGTCCCGGCGCGGATGACGGCACGGGTGGTCTTGTCAGCGCCGTTGTCGCGCGTCGGTGGCGCCGCCGACGCAGCGTCGGAGTGTGCATCTATCTGATCGACGCCTACTGCCTTGGGGTGAAGAACGCGGCGGGCCCGGACGACATCGACGATCAGGCGTTGCGCCGGTTCATCGACCACGTCTTCGGCGGCTACCACGCGCCGCCCGAGCCTGTTCAGATTGAGCTCGTGCGCGACCTCGTGCTAGGTGCGCCGAGTACGCCCGTGGGCTTGGGTTCGCTCCGCATCCCGACTTCGAGCACGCTCGCGCGCACCTCGGGACGTGGACTGCTCCCAGCGCGATCATGTTCGGATGCGACGGGAAGCCAACCTATGTCGAGGGTCCCTACGACGATTCCCGACGTGTCCTTCGCACGCTACGCCGCGCCGTCGGACGCAACGGCTTCACTACTCGGTCGCGCTTGACGTCGACGGACTACGCAAGACGGGCTTAAAGCTCGTCCGGAGTTGACCCAGATCGGGCGCCGTCGCGAGGCGCGGCCGTGTCGTCCGGCTGTGGGACGATCATCTGAGGACGCTCGAACTCCGCGAGGCCGTTCTGTCGAAGCTCAAGGTCCCGGGTGCGATGCGCCTGCGCGTGGCCGAGATCCTGGTGATCACCGATCAGGTGTGCGTCGCGCATCTCGATCACGAGTACGCCGAGCTCTGCCGGGTGCTCCTTTTCGACCGCTCCCGGGATCCGCACCTCACCGCTGACGAGCTCGCCGAGCACGTTGGTGTGGCGAAGAGCACGATGGCCAACAAGGCGGCATTGATCGCAAAGACGCTCGACCTCGGGATGTTCGAGCCGGACCTGACCCGCGTCGCGATGCTCGAGCGCCATCCGATGGCGTGGATCGTGCAGGTCGACGGATTCTTGGTCGATGCCCGTACGCTGCCGGAAGAGCTTCAGGACGAGGCCCGCTGGCGCGGGCTGATCCCCGACCTGCAGTCCCGCCGGGCGGCGTGAGCGATTCGCCGACTCGTCCGGTGCTACCCGGCGACGGTGTGCCGTTGTGTGTGGACGACGCGGTTGGGGACGAGTTGCTTGATCTCACCAACCATCACCCGGCGCCGGCGCCGGTGATCGAGCGACGGCCTGGGCGCTACGTCGGCTACTTCGAGAACGCGTTTGGAGAGCAGCTCGTGTTCCTCCACGACGACGGCGAGGCTGACGCGACGCTGTACCTCGGCGATGTCGACTGGGAGCCGCGCCGCGTCAGCGATGCAAATGGCGTGCCGGACGTTGGAAACCTGATCCTGAACCGCGAGGAGCGCGCGTTCCTGTGCGCCTGCTGGATCGCGACGGCGTGGCGCCGCGCGTCTAGCCGCGCATCGCGCTGAAGTCCGAGGGCGTGTAGTCGGTCGCGGCTGTAAGGTGGCACCCGCGATGAACTCCGGCCAGTGGTGCTATCCGCGGGGTGTGATCGATCCTCCGGGGTCGATTGTCCTGCCCGGCGGCCCACTCCAGCTCTACGAACGTGGTATGTGGGATCCCGCCGCGCAGTACTGGGGCGAGCCAGAGGACACGATCGCGGCCTCGATCGCGCAGGTGATCGCCGGCGGGACTCGCATGGAGTTCGAGTTCGAGCAGATCCTCCCGGGACACGGCGACCCCGATAGCGACGACGCGATCATCGACGCGATGGAGCTCCGTGACCGCGGAGACGCGGCAGCGGCGAGCTCACTGCTCGGCGGCTTGCTGGAGCGGGACGCGAGGTGCCTCGACGCGCACGCACACCTCGGCGTTCTGGCATTCAACGCGGGCGACGTGCAACTCGCGCTCGGTCACTACGCAACTGGTGTACAAATCGCGGAGCGCTCACTGCCGGAGCCCTTCAGTGGCGTCCTACCCTGGGGCCGGATCGACAACCGCCCGTTCCTGCGCTGCCTGCACGGCCTTGCGGTCACCGCCTGGCGCCTCGGCGAGCACGACAGCGCGGAAACCCTCTGCTGGGCGCTGCTGTGGCTGAGTCCCGGAGACAACCAGGGCGTCAGCGGCCTCCTACCCGAGATCACGGCGGGCGCACGCTGGCACGCGTGACTGGCGGTTGCCGGCCAACCTCATGTGATGAGGCGCTGCGCGTTGCTGCGGAGCGCCGTCGGCGGTTCTACGTCAAGCTGATCACGGCGCGTCGCTTGTGATGCTGGTACCGGAGCGCCGCTCGGCCTTCGCGGCTTTCCGGTCAGCCTTCTGTTGCTGGAGCTGTCGGGCTCGCTCCTCGATCGAGACGACAGCCTCGGGCTGCTCACGGCCGAAGCGCTTGAAGTACAGATTCTCGATGAACTCGGGCAGCGGCGCCTTCCAGGGCTCTTGTCGGTGGTTGTCGATCGATCCGAGCTTCGTTGGGTTCATCCCAAGCTCGCGCGCCATCTGCACCTGGGCGTGGGAGAGGTGGTGGCGCTGGCGCGCCTGGATCCACGCTTGCAGCTTCGGCGGGATCGTGCGGGTGGGCTTGCTCATCCGGCCCCGCAGCAGCGCTTGTACTTGCGTCCGCTGCCGCACGGGCATGGATCGTTGCGTCCGATCTTTACGGCGACCCGCGGGCCACCGTACGCGGCACGGCTCGCGCGCTGCGTCTCCTGGGCGGCGGCGTTGGCTTCCTGCTCCCGCCCCGGCTCCCCGGCTAGCAGACGCACGAGCCGCTCGTTGGCATCCGCGATCCCAGAGGCGTCACCGTGCGCGCGCGCCATCGCCAGTGCGTCGCGGAACGCCTGCTCGGCGCGTGAGCGATCCGACAGGGCGAGGTGGACGTCGCCGGCATGGATCTGTGTCCACAGGTCGTCGGGGAAGCGGCGCAGGTTCTGCTCGACGCGCTGGAGCGCCTCGTCGCCGCGTCCGGCCTCCGCGAGGATCGCGGCGACGTCGTTTGCGAACATCGCCTCGTTGTCCTGATCGAGCTCTGCGAGCGCGTCGCCAACCTTGACAGCCTGATCGACGAGCCCGCGCCAGGCGAGCGCCATCGGCAGCTCGATTAGCCACACGTCGCTGATTCCCTCCGCGATCATCAGCTCGGCGAACGCCTCCCGCTTGCCGGCCAGGCGCGTCGCGAGCTCGAGCGCCAGCTCGGCGTCCTCGCGCAGCTCCGACTCAGAGGCAGGTCTCCGCCGATCGCGGTCCGCCGCGTGCTGCAGCCCTCTCAGCAGCCAGAGCGGCAGCCCGAACGTCGGCTCTGAGAGCATCGAGGACCCGCCCACGATCGCGTCCCAGCCGTCGCGGTTGCTCGCTGGCGCGCGTTTGAGCCGCTCGGTGATGATCCGTTGCGCCTGCTCGGCGTGCTGTGCGCACATCGCAGCGCGCCGCTCGTCCAGCTCCGCGGGGAAGCTGAACCGTCCGCCCGCGCATGCCGGACAACCGGGCGTCGACTCGGTGGCCGGGTCGAGTCGCACCTGGGAGCGGTCCAGATCGACCGGGCCGTACCGCTCCTGGGCGAGGTCCTGGATCGCACCGAGCCCGATCGGCTCCCACCCCGACGCCGCCAGCGCGATCTCAGGTGCCGGCAGCCTGTGCGCCGAGCCCAGCTCCGAGAGCAGCCCGGGAACCTCGCCCGCGAACGCGAGCTGCGGGTAGGCGCCCGCGACCAGCAGCTCTTCATGCGTAGCGCCGACAGCGAGCACCGAGCCCGCAAGCTCGCCGATCACAGCGGCGAGCGTCGTCGCGGTCTCGTGCGCCCGGCGCACCGCGTCATGGAGCGTCAGATACAGGACGACCTCGTGGGAGTCGCCGTCGCCGGTAGCGGTCGCCCACGCCGTCCCACGATCGCGCATCCATCCAAACGGATCCCACGTCAGCAAGAACACGCGCAGCCGCGCCGCGATCAGCGCCTCGCGCTCCTCGAGCTTCGGCCATGTTAACCGCAGCTCCAGCAGCGCCCGCTCAGTCTCGGGCACGCCCGCTAGCGCGTCCCGCACCTCCTCAGTGACTCCGGCGAAGGGATCCATGACTGGCACGCACGATATAGCCCCGCGGGATTGGTGTTCAGCATGCCCCGCCGACGGCTCGCGCAAGGGGCTGGCGGGGCGCCTGGGTCGCCTCGGATCGGTGGGGCGGCGCATGCGGTTGCTGAGCAACTGATGGCAGTCGACAGTGATCCGTCTGCACCGCTTCGGATACTGTCGGGTGTGAGCAAGCGCTCCCGACGACGAACGCGCGGCCAGGTCCTGCCCCAACTGCCGGCGTCGCGGCCCGTGCGCATCCCGCCACCAGACCGAGCAGCCGAATCCGAGCGCCTCTTGCTTGACCAGATCGCGGCCGGCGAGCTGGACCTGCACTGCACCTGACCGCGATCGCAGATGCGGTCCGAGCGCGCCACGAGCTGCTGCAGACGGTCAGTGCGGCCAAAGCGCTCGCGATGCTCAACGTCGGCGACCGCGTCCGCATCAACCACCACGCCAGGCTCCGCTACCTGCACGGCATCCATGGCAACGTCGTCGAGCTCGACGAGCACGGCGCAACCGTCTGCTTGCACCGCCCGATCGGCCGCTTCACGAGTGGCGAGATCCGCTGCCCACCGCTCGTCCTCGACAGGCTCAACCCAGCCGCCTGAGCTACCAACAAGGAGACCCGTCCGACCATGAGCCCAGCCCGCCAAGCCGACCATGATCTCGACAGCCTCATCGAGGAGATCACCGTCGATTGCTACAACGAGGACGAGCAGCTCGCGGCGTTCGAGAACGCCTTCTACGACGCCAACTTCCCATGCCCCGGCACCGTCATCGGCGAAGACGTCGAGGTGCTCTCAGTCAGCATGAGCAACCGCCGCCAAGAATTGATCGCCACCTGCCAACGCGACGAACGCCGACACGAACTCGCGCTTCTCACGACGTCACCCTCCAGGCAGACCCAACCACCTTACGCCTGCTCGCCGCGTACCGCCGCTGGGTCGGCGACCAAGGCTGAGACCACGTTCTGATCAGCGTCACCTCTCGCCGCTCTCGGTGGCGATGCGCCGAGTAGGCGTGAAGTGGTTGGGTGCCCCTTCGGGTTGCTCGAAAAGGGACAGAATGCGTCGATCAGCACGGGCTCTTCTAGCTCGAGGACTCCCGTGCTTTGGGCTATGCCCACAGCACGATCGCTCAGATGGCGCGCCGCGGCCCAGCTCGAGAAGCTTGGGCACTCCGTCACACTCCAAACGGCAACGGCCCAGGCGGGGGCCACCCCCTGAACGGCGGTCGCGGCCCAAGCGTATCTTCCTAAGAGAGGAAAGGGATGCGATAGGTGCCGTGGCTCACGCGCTCCAGCACACTGATCGGCTTTGCCGGCCGATCCGGCGCAGGCCGCACTGACAATCCTCGGCTTCCACCCCGACGATGCCCGCCGAGCCGCTAGCGGACGAGGTTGATCTGCACACGATGTCCTGGTCGATCAAGGACGACGAGCGCGTGCAGGAGGTGATCGAGGACAACGATCTCTGGGAGTGTCTCGGTGAGGCGCTTCCGAGCGGCTGGGCGTTCGCCTGGCCCGATGAGGCGACGCCGGGGGTCACCGACCTCGGCGGTTGGCGCGAGGAGGTGGGCGAGATCGAGGCCGCGAGGCTGATCATCCGCGAGCAGGACATCACCCTCCTCAGCGGAGACCGCGGCACGCTGCACGAAATCGCGTTCCGCCTTGAAGCCGACCTCGGCGGGCGCCGGCAGGCGCGTCGCTAGCGGCGTGAGCGGACGGGCGGGGCGCGCTCGTTGAGGGCGGCCCTCAGTCCGCCTGTCGGCACTCGGGCACGCGACCATCGGGCGAAGGGACACGACGGTGGCGGCTAGATCCACGAGTCGCCGATCAGAGACGCCGATCGGCGAGTTGGTCGCCGCCTTGACAGTCGAAGAGTTGCGGGAGGTCGTCTCAGCGGCGGTCGATCGTCACGATGACGTTCAGCGCCAGGTGCGGCTGGTGGCCGCTCGCGCGGCAGGTGATCTGGCGCAGTTGCGCGCAGAGGTGGATCGCGGTCTTCGCACGCGACGGTTTCTCGGCTACCGGGAGAGCATGGAGTGGGCGCGGGCGGCGCGGCCGATCGTCGCAGAGCTGGAAGCGGCCGTCCGGACATCCCCGTCAAGAGAGCTCGTGGAACTGCTGCAGCGTGCGATCGCTCATGTCGTCAAAGTGATCCTGCGTACGGATGACTCCTCTGGGTTGATCGGTGATGTGGCGCGGGAGTTGCTGGTCGTGCACGCGCTGGCGTGTGATGCGGGGGTTGCCGATCCGGTCAAGCTGGCGCATGGATGATCCGGTTCCGGTTCGTCGACCAGGATTTCTTCGAGGTCGACCCGGTCCGCTACTCGAGCGCGCTCGGTGAGGACGGGATCGCTGCGTATCGACAAGCGGTCGCCGCCCACCCTGGCGACGACTCGTTCCCGGCCCGCTACGCGCGCAAGCGTTTCGCCGTCCTGGACGGTGACGTTGACGCGATCGTGAAACTGCTGGGTGGGGACCTGAGTACCCCTTACCCCTTCGTGCGGTCGCCGAGGCGATGGCCGAGCTTGGGCGAGATGACGAGACGCTGGCCTGGACGGCGCGTGGCATCGCGGAGACCCACGGCTGGCAGACCGCCAAGCTGTACGACCTGGCGTGCGCCGTCCACAGGAAGCGCGGGCAGCCGCTCGAGGTGCTCGCGCTGCGACGCGCGCAACACGAGCGGATGCCATCTTTCTCAACCTATGGCACCCTGCGGACCGCCGCCGACGCGATGGACGCCTGGCGCTCGAGCGCGATGCCGCCCGAGCGGCGTTGCAAAGAACCGATCTGCGCGCGCTCGTCGACGCCCTCCTTGGCGACGGCGACAGCAGGCTCGCCTGGGACACAGCCGCAGCCGCTCCGAGCGACGAGATCGGGCCTGACCTTTGGCTGCGTCTCGCCGAGAGCCGTGAGGCCGAGGCGCCCGCCGACGTGCTGGCCGTGTACCAACGGGTCGCTGACGAAGTGCTCGAAAGGGCCGATCGGCGGGCGTACGCGGCGGCCGTGGGAATCCTCAAGCGCGCTCGAGCGGCGGCGCAGAGTGCGGGTGCGCTGACCGAGTTCACCGAATACATCACGCACGTGTGCGAGCGGTACCGCCGACGGCCGACCCTGATCGCGATGATGGACAAGGTGACAAGGCCAACCTTCGCTAAAAAGGACCGTTGGCCCGACACCTGTCCGCTCGTGAACCGAGCTGGAGCCGTAGCGTCACTTCCGGTGAGACAAGCGGCCGCAGTTTGGTCGCCCCCTCAGCAAATACTGATGCCCAAATCCGCAGCTGAGCCGCGCAGCTTCTCGTCGAACGTAAGCACGGCGCCGCCGGTGCGGGCGGCAGCAAGAAGGACGCAACAGTCCGGCATCCGTCGCCCGGTCCTGGCGCGGAACAACGCCAGCTGCACGGCGGCGTCTGCAGGGATCTCAGGCACCGTCAGGTCCATCGCCTTGAGCGCCGCATACGCCTGCTCGCCCAACCCGCCGGCGGTCGGGTGAACAAGCACCTCTGCCACAGTCAGCGCACTCGCCGCCAGCGGCCCTTGCGCCGCCGCCCGCTCCAGCCTGTCCACGGCACGCGAGTGCTGGGCGTCGTCGGGATTCAGGTGCGCAATCAGTACGTCTGCGTCCAGCACGTTCGGGCGGGCCGGGGCAACGTCGACAGCGGTCATTCAGGCCACTCGTCGCGCAACCGCTCACGTGCGTCGGGCGGCCACACACCCGCCACAGAACCAGCGCTGTGCCGCACGCCGGCAACACGCCTTTGCGAGGCGGCCTCGTCGTGAATGACGCGCTGTCCCTCCGCGGCCAGTCGGGCCAGCAGCCGCGGTCGACTCAAGTCCGGCCAACGCCGCGCCGCCTCGTCCAAGGCGGCAGCGAGCTCATCGGTCTCCGTGACGAGCAGACGGTGGCGTTTCGTCGGCATGCGGCAAGCGCCGTTGGGCTTGGCGGCCGGCCTGGGCATCCGTGAGAGCCCGGCCTCTTTGAGGATCTCCCACACGGCGGTGCGCGACAAGGGGGTACCCGCCCGCTCGAGCTCGGCCACGATCTCCTCGATCCCGTGGCGGGAGCGGCGCAACCCGATCACCCGCTCGCGGGCGGCGTACTTCTTCGGCTGATGCTTGGGCCCCGGGCGCGATACGGACGGGCCATAGCTCAGTCGAAATGGTGAACGAAACGCCGCGTATGATGCGTGATCCCGCGGACGGATCGATGCCGCGACCGTACCCCGGCCATCAAACCCACGCGAAATCCGGGCTATCAACCGGGCGAGCCGGCGCGCCGAGCGCCGCCGCCCGCAGGCACTACCCAAAGCAGAGCACCGCATCGTCCACCAATCCTGATGAACCAAGATCCCCGTTCGCCGCCCAACGCCGCTCACAGACCATCTCGCTACAGGCGAATTAGTGAACAACCCCCCGCCGACAATCCAGGCTAAGCCGACCGGCCGCGGGTGGCGGCTCGACAAGCTTCGGCGACTCAGCGCAGATTGATGCTGCGATCGCGTTGTGCATGGCCGTGGAGCGCGCCTCAGCGCCACAGGCGAGCTTCGAGGTCTTAGGTTGGGTTGCGTGATCAGCTAACATCATGCGCACGCAGTGAGTAGGCCTGCTACACGACCCGACTCGTCACCCCAGCCCTCTCCGACTGCCCAACCCGGCCCGCCTGCCCGCTCCGACACCCCAACCCATTCTGCGAGCGCGCCCCACGGGGCGCGCTCGTCGTTGGAAGTGGCTAGGGCCGTGCTTGAAGAGCCCACAGCGGGGCCATCCCCGTCCTAGCACTCAAAGAATACTACCGCTCGCCCGTGACCACAAGCGAGCGCCGCACGAGTTGAAGGCTCATACGGCGCTCTGACCACAGGAGGTGTCGCTCCCATGGCTGACGATCAGCCTACTCGTGATGAGCCACGCACGGCGTTCGTCATCCGTCTTGCTGCCTCAACGCTCGACATGTTCGAAGCGCCTGCTCACTCATCGCTGCACGACGCGTTGGAGCACAGCATCGCGTCTGCTTGGGCGTATGACCTGGCCCCGACTGAGCGCAAGCAGTTGATTGACGTGTTAAGGGAAGTGGAGGTAGATGGACTCAGCCACCCTGACGACGCGCGTAACGCTGACGCAGCAGCCGTGTGGCTGCTGTCACTATCGACGCAGCAGCAGCAGCAGCAGCAGCAGCAGCAGCGCGGCCACGCAGAGCCCGAGTAGTACTGAGAACAGCACTGCGACAGTGATGCTCATGCTGCGTCCAGTGCGCGCCCTGCCTGCGCATGGTGCGGTGGGCAGGGGTCGTGACACAGGATGGCTCTACTAAGTGGTGTATTGTGGTGGTTGATTCGCTCCCGCGGTCGCCACCGTGATCGCTCACCGCGAGCGCCGCTTGGTGCGGATCTCTTCGCGGGTCTAATCGAAAGAACAAGGGCACGATTCCCGTGGGCGATGGCGTTGACAAAAGTCTCTTCACTCACTCAGCGTTACGCAGTGATCCCGATGGCGACAATCAGCGTTCCGTTTGTGTTGCAGTTGGTTTGACCCCAACGACTTCGAGGACACGGCTCACCCTGCCACGTTCTTGATGACCGGACGATGGGCCGAGCTCTACACCCGCAATGGGCGAGGCGGCCCGCTAGCCGATCGGCAACCACACATTCGACCACACCGATCTCACTCGGCTGGTGCGGATCTTCGCTAGACGAAGGCTCAGGGGACAGTCTGCACCATCCGTGCTGGCTTGGACGGGTCGTGGGCTCGGGGCACGTCGGCGTCCGGTGCCCGCGTGTGGAACCGTTACGCGAGCCGCTTCCCTGTCAGCACGGCATGCGCCGCAACTTCGCGGGCGTAATCCTCGAAATCGCCGGTCGCCAGCTGCTGCGGGCCGTCGCACAGCGCGGTCGATGGGTCATTGGCGACCTCCACCAGCAGTCCGTCGGCCCCGACCGCGGCAGCTGCGCGAGAGAGGGGGCCGACGAGTCGGCGGTCGCCGGCTGCATGACTTGGGTCGACGATCACCGGCAGGTGTGTGTGCAGCTTCAGCCACGGAATCGAGCTGAGGTCTAGCGTGAATCTGGTCGCGGTCTCGAATGTGCGGATCCCGCGCTCGCACAGAATCACCGCCTCGTTGCCTTCCTTGAGCACGTAATCCGCCGCCATCAGCAGCTCCTCCACCGTAGAGGACAGCCCGCGCTTAAGCAGTACAGGTCTGCCGAGCTTGCCGGCCACCTCGAGCAAGGCGTAGTTCTGCATGTTGCGCGCGCCGATTTGGACCACGTCCGCGTACTCGCGAGTCGCGTCGGCATGCTGTGTGTCGAGCAGCTCAGTCACGATCGGCAGCCCGGTTTCGGCGCGTGCCTCGGCGAGGATCTCGAGCGCGGGCACACCGAGGCCCTTGAACGCAAACGGCGAGGTGCGAGGCTTAAACGCGCCACCGCGCAGCATCGACGCGCCCCCGGCCGCGACCGCTCGCGCGATAGCCAGCGTCTGATCTCGGGACTCGACAGTGCAGGGTCCCGCGATCAGGCAGAACGTCTCGCCGCCCCCCACAACCCGGCCATCGATTTCGAGCACCGTCGCCTCGCGGTGGCCGAGCTCGGACGAAGCGAGCTTGTACGGACGCGATATTGGGACGACGCGGTCGACGCCCGGCATGCCTTCGAGCCCCAGTTCGGCGACGCCCTCGGGATCCCCGATGGCGCCAATCGCCGTCGTGAGCTCACCGGGAAGAACCAGAACATGTAGCCGCTCGATCGCTTCGAGGCGCTGCTTGACAGCCGCGATCTCGGCGTCGGTCGCCTCCGTTGTCATGACGATCATCAAGGTGGACTCAGGCTAGAAGGAGAGCGGGACAAATTGACGAATCGTGACGCGCAATACCTCGCCCGATCGCTCCAAGGGCCAACGCCGCGTTTGTCGGGACGGAGGTCTCCTCCGTCCCGACCACATGTTCGTCGCGGTCGCTCGAGTGCTGGGTATGACGCCAGGAAAGGTTGAGCGGCGCGGACTGCGGACGGCGCTGGTCGCTGACGCTCGACGCTCGATGTGTGATACCGCGCCGCGCGACGCCTGTCAGACCTCGGCGGCGCCGCCGCGCCGGAAGCGTCGGCTCCACGGATGTGGTTCGCGTCCGGGCCGCTCACCCGAGGCCCGTCCGAAGCAGGAGCAAGTTATTGTCGTGGTACCGCTGCAGCTGCCCGGACGTAAGCTTCATCCGACCTGTCCTGGAGAGCGTATTGTGCAGCCGAAGGAGCTGTCATGTGCCCGAGGCTGAGGAGATCATGGCGCGTTCTCACCTAGGCGCGCGGAGGGTGGCTGTGGTGGCTTTGCTGTTGCTGATGCCGGCGCGGGTGGCAGTAGGCCGGGCGGTCGGGTTTGCGTCGGATGTTTAGGCCCGTCGTGCATCACGGAGATCAAGACGAGCGCTTCTCTCTGCTCGTTGCGCTGCAGCGGATACCGCCTAGCACTCGGCGGGTACCTCGGGAGGACCAGCTAACCACCACGGTATTGGCATGGCTGTGCGCGCTCAGCCCGAGCGTGGCGCTCGAACTCGCGCGGCTGCTGCTCGAAGGCGATCTCCCGGCGCTCGAAGCGCTCGGGTGTGCTCCGCTACGGGTCCGAACTGTGAGAGGCCTACCCCGATGCTGCCGAACCTAGGGGACACACCGGGCGTCGAGCACGCCCAGGGCCAGACGGTGCGCGTCCGGATCGCCACGATTCCCGACCGCGTTGGCCTGCTCATCGTTGATGACGGCATTGGCTTCGACATGCGTCAGGAGCAGCCGGGGCATCGGGACCCCGGGACGATGCAGGAGCGCGCGAGGAGGATCGGAGGCAGATTGCAGGTCGTGAGCGCGGCGGGCCAGGGCACGACCGTCCGTCTGGTGATCGCATGAGCGGCGCGCCGGAGCCCGCCGAGCCCGAGCTCGACCAAGAACAGATGCGCGCGGTCGCCCAGGTCCAGCGCTGGCATGACTTCAAAGCTCACGTCGGCGCCTACTTGCTCATCAACTCCGTTCTCATAGTTGTCTGGGTGTTGACGGGCGGCGGAGCGTTCTGGCCTGGCGTCTCGCTCGCGGCGTGGGGCCTCGGGCTCTCGTCGCAGCATTTCCTGAACTCCGTCTCGCCGATCACTCGCGAGGGCGTCCGCCGCGAACTACGCCGCCGCTGAGACAGATGACGGAGCCTGATTACGCGGGACCGACCAGCCCGAGATCTACCCGCCCGGCATCCGCCAGCTGATGCAGGCCGCTCCCTTCTACGTCATGCTGTCCATCAAGGCAAGCCGCGACGACGCCAGACGCGCCGCGGAAGCGACCTACTTTGCCGCGGTCGAGCCCTGACGCCCGCTGCTCGATCGCCGACGCCCCGATCACGGCCGCGGCGAACATTTCTGGAGGCCAGGCCGTGCTCCCGCGATGGTCGTCTTCAACGTGATCTCCACGATCGTCACGACGCGCAACCCGACCGGCGACTACGGATCCCGCTCGCGAGTAGCGCCATGATGAGCGTGGCGGGTCGGGCAGGGCTGTTTGCCCTCTGTCTTTTGGATCTGGGGGGTGTTGCCACCCTAGCCGGCAGCGGTCATCCGGGTGACTCGGTCTTGCGAGTCGGGGGCGTCAGCATCGCCCCAGCCTTCAGGTGAGACCCGGATGGAACAAGTCCTCAGAACTGGAGGATCGTGCTTCCCTCCGTAATCACGGGCGGACTAACCGTCGCGCTGAGGTTCTCCTTGACCCAGGCGGCAGCGCGCTGGGACGACTCGTCTGTGCCGCCCTTGTCTTGGCAGGTCGTCACAGTCATGCCGCCTTCGCCGCTGCGAAAGGCTGCGTAGCTGACGAACCCCGGCACCCCGCTGATGAGGCTCTTGACCTCCTCCTCCCGCTGCGCGAGGAGATCAAAAAGCTCCGAGGCACCCTGCCCGGAATAGCTCCGAACGACCACGTGCATCACGCCCTCCTTACTGTGGCGTCTTGCCACTTCGGTTGTTGTGGACACCCTATCCGACACTCGGGGGCGTGCGCTCGGTCCAACCACGACGCGCGCTCGCGCCACCCCGCGGCCCGCGCTCAGGCGGGTTGGCGGTTGGAGGTACCTCCGGTTTGATGGTCGGGGCGCCCGATGCGCTGGTCAAGTCGTTCGCCGGCGAGCCCGAGCCGCACGACCCCGTGCGCGGGCGCATCAGGGGCGCGCGGGCGTTCGAGGCGTTCGTCATCGAAACGAACGCGTGGCTGGACCAGCGCAACGTCTCGGTCGCGGACGTCGAGCACGTCGTTTCCGAGCGACGCGGCTTTGAGGAGGTGGATCGATGAACTGTGGACTTACTACAGCAGCTGGCCGCTGACCGGCCGCCACGCGAACCGCCCACCCCTGCTACAGCCCGACCCGGGGCTGCGCGAGTCGGACGTCGTGGCCGAGTACCAGCGTTCGCTCACGGCCGGCGGCGGCTCGTGCACGCCTTGCCGTCTCCAGCCCGATGCCGGCGCTGCCGCCGATCACGGCGACGGTTTGCCCGAGCAGCTCCGGCGCGCGCTCGGTGGGTGGGGCGACCTTGCGGTGGTCATCGTCTCTCCTTCCGTCGGCTCGCCATGGGCGGTCCTCCGCCGATCGGCTTGTGCGCTGCCGCGATCTCGCCCCGGAGCGCCTTCAGCGCGGCGACGTAGATCTCCGAGAACGTCGGGAACGGCTGGATCGTGTCGCCCAGGACGTCGAGTGGGACGTGGGCGCGGATCGCCAGCGTGGCCTGCTGCAGCCACTCGGCTGCCTCGGGGCCGAGCGCGTAGGCGCCGGTCACCCGCTCGCCATCGCTAAGAAGCGTCAGGAAGCCGTTGTCATCTGCGTACGCGCGCGTGTAGGTGGCGGCCTTCGCCGCCTCCGACACGGGGACCATGGCGCTGAAGCGGCTGGCGGCAGCGCCCACCGCCGCGGCTTGCGGGTCCGTGTAGACCGCTCGCGGCACGGCCTCGTAGTTGGCCTTACGGGGCTCTCCGAGGATATTCGCGGCGACCACGTCGCCCTGGTACTTGCCGACGTGGGTCAGCGGCCAGAGCCCGTTGACGTCGCCGATCGCCCACAGATGCTCCGCCGCGCGCAGGTGCGCGTCGACCGGAACTCCGTGGGCGTCCGGCTCGACGCCGACGGTTTCGAGGCCGAGCCCGCGGACCCGTTCGCGGACAGGACGAGCTCGATGCCCTCGCGGCCTAGAACCTCGCCGAGCGCCTCCCCCAGCGGCGCCGGCTCCCGGGCGAGCACGTGCTCGGCCATGTCGATGACTGCCACCTCGCCGCCGAGTCGGCGCACGGCCTGCGCCATCTCCACCCCGACCGGCCCTCCACCGAGGATGAGCAGGCGGCGCGGAATGGCGTTCATCGAGGTCGCCTCGCGGCTGGTCCAGACGCCTTCGAGCTCGCGCAGGCCCGGCGCTCGCGGCCGCCTCGCGCGCCCCATCGACCGCCTCGCCCGGCGAGCCGCCGCCGAGCACGATCACGTCGTAGTCGCTGTTCATGTCGGCAGCTCCTCGCCGGCGCGCTCGCGCACCATGCAAAGCGCGTACCACTCCGGCCAGTCCGGGTCCGCCTCGCCCGTTCGCTCCTCGTGCTTACCGTGTGCTTCGGCCGCCCGCTTGAGGGCTCCCGCGAGATCGCTCACGGACTCGTAGGTTGTGTCCATCAGCGTCTCCTATCAGCGGCCCGGAAGCCGCGTCTTGATCTCCTGGAGCAGCCAGCCGTTGCCGTCCGGATCGCTGAAGGCGGCGAACGAGCGTAATCGGCGTGTCCCGGAGCCGGCCCGCTCAGGCCGCTGGGTGCTGGTCGATCCAGCGCTGCGGGTCGGCTTGGCCGAGCTTGATCAATGCCTCGGCGAATTCGCCGGCGAAGAACACGTAGCTCAAGAGCTCGCCGTGCATCGCGTCGGGACCGCCGTCGAGGATTCCCAGCAGCCACAGATCGCGTGCACCTGATCTCCAGGGGCGCGCGTGGTACTTGCGGTAGACGCGTCGGGCGATCTCGCCGATCGCCGCTAGACGACTTCCGAGGCGGCCGGGAGGCGGGTCGGTTGGCGACTGCGTCGGGGGCGGGGTGTTGGGCGGGTTGGTGTCGCGCGGTCGAGTAGGTGCGCGAGTTCGTGCTCGATGCCGCGTGCGAGGGTGGGGATGTCGGTTGCGTGTTGGCCGTCGCCGGTGATGCCGAAGCCCAGGGTGCCGTCGTAGGAGCAGATCGCGACGCCGATCCGCACGTCCAGGGCGAGCGGGACATACGGGAAGATCTCGAGCATCCGCCGGCCGCACAGGTACTGCGGCTGTTGGGGGCCGGGAATGTTGGTGGTGACGGTCTGCAGACGATGTTGCGGCAGGCACGCGAGGGCCCGGGCGGCGAGCGCGACCAGCGGCGGTGGGGCCAAGCCCGACAGCTGGGTGAGCGTGCTGCCGGCGACGGCCTGCCCCGAGCGCTTGAGCGCGTCCAGTTCGATCGTGATCGCGTGCAGCCGATCGACGGGGTCCGGCACGCCTATCGGTAGCTCGGCGAACAGCGCCGAGACGCGGTTATCAGGGATCCCGCGGGCGTCTTGTGTGCGCAGCGAGAGCGGCACCAGCGTGCGTACCATCAGCTCGGCGGGCAGCGGTTCGCCGCGTCGCTTAAGCAGGGCGCGGAAGCCGCCGCTGACGGCGGCGAGCAGGACGTCGTTGACCGTGCCCCCTAGCGTGCGGCGGATCGTCTTGGCGTCCGCCAGGCGCCCGCGGGCCTGGACCCATTGGCGCTCGGCGCGCAGCGGCCCGTTGAGCGAGCGCGCGGTACTGGCGCCGACCAGCCCGCGCAGCGAGCTCATACCGGCGGCCAGCGTGATCGCCTGGCGCGCTGTGTGACCCGGCGCGCGCAGCAGCCCGCGGGCTGCTCGCAAATGCTGTGAGGGGCCAGCCGCGTGTTCGCTCAACGTGTGCGCGAGCACGCTGACGCTGGAGGGCTCGGGTCCCGGCTGCCAGCGGTCGGGCAGCGAAGCTGAAGGGTGCGGCTCGGGATCCAAGAGCACGCCGAGCAGGTCGCCCGCGGAGATCCCGTCGACCATGCAGTGGTGAAGCTTGCAGATCAGCCCCCAGCGGCCTGCGCCGGCGCCCTCGATCAGCCACATCTCCCACAGCGGGCGGCCGCGGTCAAGCGGCTCGCCCATCACCCGGCCGATCAGTCGGCGCAGCTCCGCCGCGTCGCCCGGGGGTGGCAGCGCCGTGTGGCGCAGGTGGTATCCCAGCTCGAAGTGGGGGTCATCCACCCACAGTGGCCGGCCCAGCCCCCACGGCACCCAGCGCACGCGCTGACGGTAGCGCGGCAGCAGCGCGAGCTTGCCCGCGAGGACCTCGGCGAGCTCGCTCGCGGCGGGGGCAGGACCCTCGAACAGCGCCACCGCGCCGAGATGCATGTGGCTCACCTCGTTCTCGAAGTGTAAGAACAGCGAGTCCAGCGCGCTCATGCTCTGCATCGCTGCGCTCCTTTAGCCGAACACCGGAAACCGCCGGCGCGACGCCAGACGGTTCATCCCGGCCTGGATCGCCGCCTCGACCTCGCGGTAGATCCGATCGACGTACTCGACGTCGCTGGCGCGCTCTGGATCGTGCTCAACATCGATCGGGTCCAACAGCTCGGTGCGGATCTTCGCCGGCAGCGGAATGTGGGTTGGCAAGATCTCAAGCGAGATCCCCAGCGGCACACCGAGCGTGATCGGCAAAGTCGCGCCGCGCAGACGCCTACCCAGCCCCCCCGACCAGCGCGCCAGGAAGCGCCCCTCCGAGAGCACGAACACGGTGTCGTGGCCACCGACCGTCGCCACCGGCACGATCGGCACCCCGGACCTGATCGCCTGGCGCACGAAACCGTGGCGCCCCGCGAGCACCACCTGGTCGCGCTTGCGCCAATTGCGCATCGCATCCTGCTCGCCTCCCGGCCACACGATCACGTCATGACCCGCCGCCAACGCGCCGCTCACCGCTTCGCGCGAAGCTCCCAGCACCCCGTTAGCGCGGAAGTAGTGCCCCAACCCCGGAGCTGCCATCAACACGTCATGCGCGGTGGCATGCAGGACCCGCCCGTCCCCGAAGCGTCGATACCACTCCGCCACCAGCGTCCAGGCATCCATCGTCAGCGCCCCGCCCGAGTGCACGCCCACCAACAAAGACGTCTGCGCCGGCAGGCGCTCCCAGCCGAACACCTCCACGCGAAAGTAGTGATCGCACAGCAGCCTCCACAATGGCCGCTGCAGCACCATCAGCCGCGCGTCAGGCCCGTGCAGCGCAACCTCGCTCCTCGAGCCCCCATCCGCCGCACGCCGCGGCGCCGGCACAGCGGCGGCGCCCTCCCGCTTCCCGGCAAGGGGGCGAGCGCCAGACCGTGCTCCTCGCGCTCGTGGCGGCACGACGAGTGCCGCCGGGTGAGTGTCGCTGCTCGCGCGTAGCCGGCCGGTCCGAGCAGCGCTGTCCGTCGTAGTACTCATCGAAGCATCTCCATCGAGATCGAGGGGCGTCCTACCGCCGGGTGGCCCGTATTCCGGGCTGCGGTCCACCCCTGGCAAGCGTCGCTTCAATGCATGAAGTACCCCGCCAAAGGAACCCTGCCTCCCGCCGCCGCTGCCGCAACGCTCTCCCGCAGAAGGCCCACGTAATACGTGTCGTGTTCACGCTAGCACAGCACCGAAGCCACAGACAGGAGCGTTGCGCGGACGCTCCGCCCCCGCTCTCGCCAACACCGAGAAGGACCCGGCGCAGGACCGAACCGACACGACGACCAACCTGCGCGAGCTCCTCGCACGGCACGTCGAAGCCGATCTCCCTCGCCGGTCGAGCTGGAGCGGTGTTTTCGTCCGTACGCGTTCGCGTAGCGACCGGCTCGCGACAGGCGTCGTCGTGAGAGGCGGCTCGGGTTCGCGGTTCAGTGGGGGACGGTGCTGATGCTGTGCCCGTTCGCCAGGGGAACCGGGCTCGCTCCGGGCGACATCATGGTGAGCTGATGCGGGACATCCGCAACAGAGCATCGACCGCCCAGCCCGCTGCGTGGTGGGCCTGGTTCACCAGCGTGCCGCCCGTGGCTGCGATGTGCGCGAGGGGGAGTGGGACCGCGCACTTGCCTTGCCTACGGTTCTCTCGCATCCCTACCTTGGCACCAAGGCCGTGCAAGGCACTTGCTACCAAGGAGTCCGGGGCGATTAGCACCTCCGGCACCGCTCCGTTCTCTGGGAAGAACGAGAATCCGGCGGAGAGGATCGGCGCAGTCCCTTCCTCGTCGAGGAAGTCGACCTCTGGCTGAAGGCAGATCTCAAAGACGGAGTCGCGATCAAGAGACCTCAAGAACGGCCAGTCCGGCCGCTCCAAGGAGAACCACCAATACGTCTCGTGCTTGGCGGACCCGATCGGCGTTGGTTCGAGGGCCCTGATGCGCTCGTCGGCACGAATCATCCGCAGAAACGTGAGGAGCGTTCCGCGGACCGACTCGAGGCGACGATACGCGTCGATCACCTTCCCGTCGATCGGATCCATACCTGACACCCCGACATCTTGACGCTCGATGAACGAGAGCACCTCATGGAGGAATCGCAACACGCTCGGCTCTTCCGGAAGAAGCGCCTTCTCACGCCACGCTGATTGGCCGCGCCGCGCCGCGATTCGATGCATCTCTTGAGCGATCCGGAGCCAGCTGATGTGCGCGTCGAATTGCGGCGCCCGTCGATACTTCTCGGTGTCTGGGGCGACGAGCACGAGCTTGTCGCGGACCCACCCGGGGTAGCCAGCGCGCTGGTACTGGCTGAGGTCGGCATCTACTTTCTGCTCGCTGAGGATGCAGGCAGGTCCCGACACGCTGCGGTAAGTGATCTCCATATCCGGCTGACCATTGCCGCCAAGTAGACCTTGCGTGCGTATCTTCGGGATGCCGCCGGGCGACGGTGCAGACGCGCCCGCCGCATCAGTGATGAACCAGCGCGCCAGATCCGGGAGCGTCCAGAGCGCACACGCCAAGACCTCGGTGAGACGATCCTCATGGCGAGCAAATCGATCTCGCTCCACGGCCTCCAGCAGGGTCTGGGCGGCTGGGCGCGTCACACCGAAGAGTCTTAACCACCGCTCAACCCCGCGCAACAGAAATGATCACCGTCGCTGGTAGCGACATCGCCGCTCCCTTCCGGCTTACATCTAGGATCCCACCAGGAGGTAAGCCCTGATCCCATTACGGAACGTTTCGGCTCAGCCGGCGCTTGCCTCGCTGGCTAGCGACCCCGAGGAGCGGCGCGGGTGCGCAATCCGGTCGAGAGCTGTGCTCGTTGAGGAAGGTCCAGCTGGACACCGGCAACGCTTGTTGCTCGGCGAGTGTCGCTCAGCGCCGGCGGTCTGTGGTGGCGCAGCGGCCGGCGGGCCGCCCCGGCGGCGGGCGGGCGTCACGGGGCTGCGGAGGTGCCTTGCGGCGGCAGGTCGAGCTCGGGGGAGCCGTTGCGCAGTAGCTCGCCCCAGCGCCGGGCATCGACTCGCGCCGGCCGGCTGGTCTCGAGGAAGTCGATCATCACACGGACGAAGCGAAGCGGATCGTCGAGGTGCGGGAAGTGGCCCGCGTCGGGAAACACCTCGAGCCGGCTGCCCGGGACCAGCTTGTGGGCCGCACGCCCGTGCGCGACGGGGATGATCGGATCGCGTTCCCCCCAGACGATCATGAACGGGATTGCCTGGGCGAGGTAGATGCGATCGGTCGCGTCGACCCGCTGGCCGCGGACGTCAACGATCGGCCTGAGCGTGTGCAGGAACGCTGCGCGCGCGTCGCCTTCCGAGAGCGAGGCGTGACCGCGCAGCACCTCCCCGAGGTCGGCGTGCACCCGCAGCCCGACGCGGCTGAGCAGATCACCGACGAGCCAGCCGAGCCCGAGGACCGGCACGCTCACCGCCGGCGGTAGCACAGAACCCGCCTCGATCCGGCCGTTCGCATCCGCTCTTGACACGGAATGCCCCACGCGCTCAGCCCCAGTCTAACTCCCAAGTGGCCGCCCCGTCACCGCGACCGATCCCCGCCCGCGGCGATCCCAATCCGCGCCGAAGGCTGGGCCAGATGTGGCAGGACCGGAACTCGGATCGTGCTCGTCGATGCTTCGAACCCCGCCGGGGACGCCGGCGACGCACGTCAGGCCGAGGCCAGGCCCCGAGCACGGGCCCGGAACTACGCCTTCGATATGCGTCGAACCTCCAATCAACGTGTTCACTCATATACGTGCGACCTCGCGTCGCAGGTCCCGTCGGTCTCGTGACCGGGTCCAGCGATCAGATCAGCGATGCGCTGACGCAGTGAGGCGGCTCGGCGCTGGTCTGGATGTGGCGGGCCGCTCTTAGCAACCTGAGTTACCGAAGATTGAGCTCAGCGCTTTAGGAAGCGTCTGACGACCGAACCATCGTACGCGGTAGGCTCTCCTCCGTGGCTGACTGCCTCTTCTGCGCGATCGCCGCAGGCGAAGCGCCGGCAATGGTTGTCGACGAGGACAGTGACACAGTCGCGTTCATGGATATCAACCCGTGGCAGCGCGGCCATGCCTTGGTCGTGCCCCGCCAGCATTACGAAAACCTCCTCGGGATCGAGCCGGAGAATCTCACGAGAACCTTTGCCGCCGCCAAGCGGCTGGCAGCTCGGATGAAAGAGCGCCTCGGGGCTGATGGTGTCGTGCTCTGGAACTCTTGTGGCGAGGCTGCCGGTCAAGTTGTCATGCACTTTCACGTACACGTCATCCCGATCGAGGGCGGGGTGCAAACATTGCCACCTAGGTCACGCGCTCCGGCTGATAAGTCGGGCATCGCCGCGGCAGCCGCAACGCTGCGCGGCGCGGACTGATTGATCGCCGATTAGCGGCGGAAACGGCCGCCGATGCGCTCGGCGAAGGTCTCCGGTCGGAGATCAACAGCGCCCTCCCAGTGCAGCCGCTCCAAGAACGTCGAGTCCGACCGGTAGAAGGCCTTGAGATTCGAGCGACAAGCGAGCCGCAGGTTCAGCGGATAGCCCTCCGTAGCCGGCGGCGCGCCGTAAATCGCAAGGTTGAAGCTCTCGAAGCCCATCTCCGCGTACGTCCCCAGGGCAAGCGCCAGCCCGTGCCCCAACTCGGCGATGAGGTCATTATCGAACTCCGCCGGCGAGGAGACAGCCCCGACGAACGCTCTCAACTCGGCGGGAGCGATCGGCGCGAAGCTGACGAGCCACTCAACGCGGCCAGTATCGCCGAGATACCGCTCGCCGATGCGGCGCTCGGCTTCGAGGTAGTCCTCGAATCGCTGCGCGGGAACGTCAGACAGCAGGCGCTGAAACGTCGTTGGCTCGGAATCGAGGATCCCTTGCAGGTGGGGATGGAACAACGAACTCCCCGACGGGAGCATGTGGTTGGCATTGATCGACGCCCACCGCGATGCCGGATCCGCCGCCATCACGGCCCTTGCATACCCGACCTGAGTGGCGAGATTGTCGGCGATCAGCCGCTCGGTCATGTCTTCGAGCGGCAGATAGTGCAGCTGCGGCGAGTAGACCGATACGCAGCTGTGCGACGAGTACGCATGGAGGTTTGGAAACAGAACGGCCTCGCCGTGAACGATCCGCCCGTCGGGATGGATCGCCGGTGGCAGCTTCGGTGTGAGATCGTTGATGCGGTCAGGGCAGAAGGGACACCGCGGCTGGTTCTCGCTCGCGAACGCCTCAAGATCGAAGTCGTTAGCCGGCATCAGTCCACGGTCGGGGAGGATGCGGCAACTGTGGCCGGTCACCGGATCGATCCGCACGTCGATCTGTGTGCGGATCATCTTCCCGCTGCCGGACTCGACCATCTCGGCGGTCAAGAGCCGGCGTCTCAGGTCCATTGCATCAAGTCAGCCTGTGCGAAAGGATACCGGCGGGGTCTGCGCGCTGCCGGTCCAGCAGCACGGGCCCACTCGGGTGTGTTAGCCGAGCTTCACCGTCCCACCGCCGGCGTACGCTGCTCGGTCGCCCAGCTGCTCCTCGATTCGCATCAGCTGGTTGTACTTTGCGACCCGCTCGGAGCGGGCGGGTGCGCCTGTCTTGATCTGGCCAACCCCGGTCGCGACGACGAGGTCTGCGATGAACGTGTCCTCGGTCTCGCCCGAGCGGTGTGAGACGACGGCCCGGTAGCCGGCGTCGCGCGCGATCTTGATCGTGTCAAGAGTCTCCGTGACTGTGCCGATCTGGTTCAGCTTGATCAGGATCGAGTTTGCGACCCCGCGCTCGATGCCCTCGCGGAGGATGGCCGGGTTCGTGACGAACACGTCGTCGCCGACGAGCTGAACCTCGGCGCCGACCCGTTCGGTGAGCTTGCGCCAACCCTCCCAGTCGCCCTCCGCCATCCCATCCTCGAGGAACAGCACCGGAAAGCGACTCGAGACCGTCGCCCAGTAGTCGACCATCTCCTCCGAGGAGAGGGACCGTCCCTCGCCCGACAGCACGTACTTGCCGCCCTTGAAGAACTCGCTGGCCGCCGGATCGAGGCACAGCGCGACATCTTCGCCCGGTCGATAGCCCGCGCTCTGGATCGACGACATCAACACTTCGATCGGGGCCTCGTTGGACTCGAGCGCCGGCGCGAATCCGCCTTCGTCGCCGACGGAGGTACCGAGTCCACGGCTCTTGAGCGTGCGCTGCAGCTCGTGGTAGATCTCGGAGCCCATTTGCACTGCCTGCGTGAACGAATCTGCGCCCAGCGGCGCGATCATGAACTCCTGGAAGTCGACAGGGTTATCAGCATGCACGCCTCCATTGAGAACGTTCATGCACGGTACCGGCAGCAGGTGTGCCTCCGGTCCCCCGAGGTAGCGCCACAGCGGCTCGTCCTTATCGGCCGCGGCCGCGCGGGCCGCGGCCATCGATACGCCGAGAATCGCATTCGCCCCCAGACGCGACTTTCCCGGGCTGCCGTCGAGCGCGATCATCGCTTCGTCAAGCCCCCGCTGGTCGGCGGCATCGCGGGCACGAACAGCGTCTGCAATCTCGCCGTTGACGTGCGCGACGGCGTGGGTCACGGCCTTGCCACCGAACGCAACTTCGCCGTCACGGAGCTCCAGCGCCTCGCGCGTGCCCGTCGACGCCCCAGATGGCACCGCAGCGCGGCCGAACGCCCCCGACTGGAGCCGAACATCGACCTCGACCGTTGGGTTGCCACGACTGTCGAGGATCTGCCGGGCGTGGACGTATTCGATCGCGCTCATCGCTGCCTCACTTCGTTGACGAGTTAAGGGTCGTTGCGCTCGACCCTACACCCGCGTCGCCGGCGGGAGCGTTTACATGGAGCTCACGGCGGACGCGGCTCAACCTGTCCAACCTCGAGTTCACCCGACAGCGCTTCCGTCCGAGCGATGAGGCCGGCTGGAAGGGTCGCTCTCACACGCTGGCGTCTTGGTTGCGAGCCGGGCTCTGTTCTTTGCGGCTCGCACCGCGTCAGTGAGTGTGTCGATGTCGTAGACGCCGTAGTGGCGCCGGCCGTTGATGAAGAAGGTCGGTGTGCCGGAGACTCCGCTCTCGTCGGCGCTGGTGACGTCCTCGCTGACGCGAGGCGCGTACTCGCGTCGGCGCAGCTCGTCGGTGAAGCGGTCGACGTTGAGACCGAGCTGCTCGGCGTGCCGGGTGAGGTCGCGGGGCACGAGCTCGTCTTGGTGGCTGAGCAGGGCGTCGTACATATCCCAGAATTTGCCCTGGGCGGCGGCTGCCTCGGACGCCTCGGCGGCCAGCTGAGCACGGGGGTGGACGTCGTTTAGCGGTAGGTGGCGCCAGACGTAGCGGACGTCGGCGCCGAGTGAGGACAGCAACTCGCGGATCACCTGCTCCGCCTGGCCGCAGTATGTGCACTCGAAGTCTCCGTACTCGACGAGTGTCACGGGCGCGTCATCGGGTCCGCGAATGTGATCGCGGTCGGGGTCGACGTCGTCCGCGAGATCGAGGATGTCTTCTGCGGTGCGGCCGATCTGGCGCGCGCGCAGCGTGCTCGGCAGCCGCCTGATGACCCTGACGACCGCCCACGCGATCAACGGCGCAAGGACCACCGAGCCGAGCGCACCGAGCCTGGCTTCATCGAGTCGCTCGCCGGTGAAGGCAAGGCTCGAGATCAGCAGCGAGACGGTAAAGCCGATCCCCGCGCACACGCCGCCCGCGGCGAGTACCGGTCCGCTCACGGGTAAGCGCGGACCGTGGAGCGCAGGCCGAGACGCGAGCCATGAGCCGCTGAGGATGCCCACGGGCTTGCCGAGCACGTAGCCGACGATGATCCCGAGCGTGATCGGGGACGCGATCGCGTCGCCGAGTAGCTTTCCGGTGAGATGGATCCCCGCGTTGGCCAGCGCGAACAGGGGCACGATCACGTAGCTGGTCCAGGGGTGCAGGTCGTACTGGAGCCGCTCGTTGGGCGAGATCGACGACAGCAGGCTTTGCTGCGCCGAGCGCGCCAGCTCAGGCGTTGGTTGCTCTCGGAACGAGCGAGTCAGCGCTGTTGCCCGCTCCAGATCCTCGCGCGAGGGCGGATACGCGCTGGTCGCTAGACCGATCGCAAGACCCGAGATCACCGGGTCGATACCCGACTTGAACATCGCGATCCACAGACCCACCGCGACCGCGATTGACGCCGCACCCCGCCCAAACGTCGCGTAGCGCAGCACCAGCAACAGCCCGAACAACGCGACCGCAACCACCAGCGCCACCACCGAGATGTGGCTCGTATAAACGGTTGCGATCACCAACAGCGCGGCGAGATCGTCGACGACCGCCAACGTCAGCAGGAAGACCCGCACCCGGGTCGCGGTTCGGGGCGTCAGCAACGCCACGGTGCCCAGAGCGAACGCGGTGTCGGTCGACATCGCGGCTCCCCACCCATGCCCTCCCGCGCCGCCGGCGTTGAACGCCAGGTAGATCAAGATCGGAACTGTGATGCCGCCGATCGCTGCGACCACGGGAATCGCTAGCCGGCGTCGCTCGCGCAGCTGGCCTAGATCGAGCTCGCGCTTGGCTTCGAGCCCCACAACCAAGAAAAAGAGCGTCATCAAGCCCTCATTGACCCAACTGCGAAGGTCGGCCGAGATGCCGGCGCGCCCGACGCGGATCACCAGCCGCGTCGTCCACACCGACTCATACGAGTGGGACCATGGCGAGTTCGCCCACAGCAGAGCTGCGACAGCGGCCGCCAACATCACGACCGCACCGGACGTCTCGGTGCTCAAGAAGCTGCGAACCGGCGCCGCGAGATTCCGCGCCCACGCCGTCCGGCCGCCGTAGGAAATGGCCTGTGCGTCGACGCTCATTGCTGGCGACCATCAGAGTACCCATCGCGAAGGGCGCTCGCCGCCGGGCCCCGGATCGCTGATCCAGCGCGAGCCCGACGCCTGCCACGACAGGGACTACGGGGCGCACCGTGATCTCCCCGAACATTGGAGAGCCCTGAGCCGGCGAGCAAACGGGTGAAGCCGTCCGGGCGGGCGGCATCGCTCACGCCGCTTGAACTACGATTAGCACCAGGTCCCGATGCTCCCGACGGCCGAATCGGCGAGGTAGTCACCGCCGCGAGAGCAGCGTCGAGACATCTATCAGGAGGTCAGCAAATGATCGTGATGTTTTCTGCCCGCCGGCTCAAGCCGGGCGCGTGGGAGCAGTTCCGCCGTGCCTGGGATCCCGGCGACGCCAAGCCACCTGGGTTCCAGCGCGCCTACCACGCGCGCAATATCCGCGACGAGGACGAGGTCATCTCGTTCGGGTTGTTCGACATGAGCGAGGAGGATTACCGGCGCTGGCGCGCCGAGGCCGAAGCGCAGGAGATCCAGCGCGTGGATCACATGTCGGCTTTCGTCAAGAACGAGTACGTGTCGGGCGTCTACGAGGTGATCGACCTAGTGGATCAGTAGCGAGAGTCCCGGCCGGCGTCCGCGCTAGAGAGGGCGCTGGTCGCTCGCGTGGTGTCAGTCGGTGGTGCAGGTCGCTGCTGGGCGTGGCGAGAGCCGGCCGAAGACGTCGGCGAGGACTTCGAGCTCACCGGGCTCGAGCTTGTCGAAGAAGCGCCGCTGAACGGAGGCGAAGTGCGTTGCTTGCGCCTCGCGCGCGCGGCTGAGACCGTGCTTGGTGAGGTGCGCTTCAACCGCGCGGGCATCTTCGGCGCACGGTTCGCGCGTGACGAGTTTGCGTGCCTCGAGCAGGTCGATGATCCGTGAGACGCGGCTGAGGCTGAGTCCTGCCTCGTGCGCGAGCGTGGAGAGCCGTGCCTGATGATCTTCGGCTGCGGCCACCGATGCTTGCTAGAGCAAGTATCTCTCGGATCGGTGCACCCGGGGCCGTCCGGTGCGGGCGACGCGCAAGAGGCCCTGATAAACATGGAGCGAACGTGCCCAACGCTGTGATGTTCGATCTTGATGGTGTGCTCGTGGACTCCGAGCAATTGTGGAACGAGGCCAAACGGGCGCTGGTTCTTGAGGCTGGCGGACGATGGCGTGAGGACGCGCCGAAGGCGATGATGGGCATGAGCTCCCGGGAATGGTCGGCGTACCTACGCGAGCAGCTCGGCGTCGAACGCGACGTCGAGGAGATCAACCGGGACGTGGTTCGCAGGATGGACCGGCTATATCGAGCGAGGTTGCCACTGCTGCCCGGCGCCCTCGAGGCGGTCCAAGCGCTGCACGATCGCTGGCCGCTTGGTCTGGCCTCCTCGTCGAATCGCGAGATCATCGATCTGGTGCTCGAGGAGGCTGGTCTCGCCAACGTGTTCGCGACCACCGTGTCGTCCGAGGAGGTAGAGCATGGCAAGCCCGCGCCTGATGTCTATCTGGAGGCGGCGCGACGCATCGGGGTCAAACCGGCCCTTTGCGTGGCGATTGAGGACTCGAGCAACGGCCTGCGGGCGGCAGCGGCGGCTGGGATGGCGATGATCGCTGTGCCCAATCCTCACTATCCGCCCGATCAGGACACGCTGGTGCTCGCTGCCGCGAGCGTCGACACGGTAGGAGAAATCACTCCAGATCTGGTCGAGCGCGTAAGCCAACGATCCGAGTAGCAGTGGTTCGCTACGAGCATTCCGAGCTTGGTGTCCTTTACCGCAGTCGCGGTGTAGCCGAGCTGCCGGTCTTAGGTCCGGAGGACGACGAACTCATTGAGCACGGGGACGCCGCGCCAGCAGATTTGACCCCTACAGCTCGCAGGATCCCACCTGAGACCCGTTGGCTGGGCGTGGCTCAGGCGTCGCCTTCGACGGCGATCGCCACCCGCTCTTCGAGGTTCTCGATTGCGCTCACCGGCTCGTCCACGTCCTCGAACTGGGCCAGGAGATCGCCGATGCGGGGATCGGCGTTGCTGGGGTCACTCACCTGGGCCGCGCACTTGGCAATCTCGAACAGGGTTATCGGACGCGGGTCGGTAGGCAACGATCTCTAGCTAGAGGGTTGCCGGTCAAGGTCTGCAGTGGCCATCGCACGGCGTTACCGCGACTTTGAGGGTTTTCGGTTCTTGGTCGTCATCTCAGGTCGTCGGTCGTGCTCACGCGGGTTCGGGTAGCGCGTCGGAGACGGGTTGGGGTGTTTCGCCGCGGGTGTTTGTAGCGCGCAGCGCGATGATGGCGGCGGCGAGGATGAAGATGCTGCCGGCTAGCAGCGCCCGTTGGAAGCCGGCGGTGAGCGCTTGCGCAGGCGGTGTGTGTGCGGCTAGTAGGTGGTGGGTGTGGCTGGTGGCGAGGGCGGAGAAGATCGCCAGTCCGAGCGCGCCCCCGAGTTGCTGGGAGGCGTTGAGCAGCGCCGCGGCGAGTCCGGCCTTGTCGGCCGGCACGCCGGCGTTCGCGGCCGTTGTCACCCCGACGAACACCGGGCCGAAGCCCAGTGACAAGACGATCATGCCGGGGAGCAGGTCGGTGAGGTAGGACGCGTGGATCGGGATCCGTGAGAGCCAGTACATGCCGCCGGCGGCGATCAGCGCGCCGGTGACGATCACGGGTCGTGTCCCAATGCGGGAGAGCAGCTGGGAGGAGATGCCGGCGGCGATCCCGATCGCGAAGGTGAGTGGGAGGTAGGCGGCGCCGGTCTGGATCGCCGAGTAGCCGAGGACGTTCTGCATGTACAGCGTCAGGAAGAAGAACAGCGCGAGGAACCCCGCGAAGGCGATCAGTTGGGTCGCGTCAGCGAACCCGAGCCCGTTGATCCGGAAGATCGACGGCGGCGCGAGCGGGTTCTTGGTCCGCTGCTCGTTGATCACGAACGCCCCCAGCAGCGCGAGCGCTCCGGCGAGTTGGCCGATCGTGTGGCCGGTGCCCCAGCCGATATCCGGCGCCTTGACGAGCGTGTAGACGAGCAGCAGCATCCCACCGGTCGCGAGGATCGCGCCGAGCAGGTCGAAGTTCTGAAGCTGCGCGCGGCGCCGCTCGCCGCTGATCAGCTGGAAGATCGCGGCCAGCACGAGTACGGCGGCGACGGGGTTGACGAACATCACCCAGCGCCAGCCCGGGCCTTCTGTCAGCAGGCCCCCGAGCAGCACGCCCGCGGCGGACGCCAGCCCGCCCACGGCCCCCCAAACTCCGAGCGCGGTATTGCGGTCCTTGCCCTCCTGGAAGCTGGTGGTCAGGATCGAGAGCGCTGCCGGGAGCGTCATCGCCGCGCCCAACCCTTGAGCGAGGCGGGCGCCGACCAGGACGTCCGAGCTTCCGGCGAATCCGCCGATCAGCGACGAGATCCCGATCGTTGATATCCCGGCGATGAGGACCCGGCGGCGTCCGAGTAGGTCGGCGGCGCGACCACCCAACAGCATGAACCCGCCGTAGGTCAACAGGTAAGCACTCGGGACCCACTGCAGGTCCTGAAGGGAGAAATGCAGGGCATGGCGGATCGAGGGAAGCGCGACGTTGACGATCGATGCATCGACGAAGTCAAGGAACGCGACCGCGCACAGCAAGGCCAGGGTGAGCTTGCCGCGACGAGTGGCAAGGAACGACGGTTGAGCGGTTGCGGTCGACATGGGGGCCTTTCGGATGTAGGGTCAGTTACCGTCCCGAACACATATAATACGAGAACCATAACATATGAAGACTGGATAAGATGACATCCGTATCACCTGAGCGTGCCGACGTGATCCGCCAGCGGCAGCAATCGTCCGCCGAGATTCGTAACTCCCTGCGTGAGCTACGAATCCAGCTCTCGTTGCTCAACTACCGCGTCGGCTCGCAGCTCGAGCTCAAGGACGTCGACCTCGACTGCTTCGACATGATCGAGGCTTACGGCCCGCTCAGCCCGAGTGCGCTCGCGCGCCACGCCGGGCTCCATCCGGCGACCATGACCGGGATTCTCGACCGACTTGAGCGGGGCGGTTGGATCGTCCGCGAACGCGACCCGTCCGACCGCCGAGCGGTCGTCGTGCGAGCAATACGCGAGCGCTACGCCGAGCTCATGCGCCTCTACGCAGGGATGAGCCGCTCGATGAACAAGCTCCTCGCCGACTACTCCGACAGCGAACTCAAGCTGATCGCGGACTTCATGCGCCGCACCGTCGACGCCGGACGCAACGCAACCGAAGAGCTGGTCGGTGACCGAGAGAGCTAACCGTCAGTAGCGGTCAAGGGCGAGACCGGGAAGGATCGCGCGATGGCGGGGTTTCCCCTTATCCCCTTAAATTAATGACCCGCCGCAATGCTCGTCTGAGAGAAACCCCCAAGCGGGAGGAAGATGATGGCCGGTTGGAAAGCACAAGGGCCCGGCCCCAGATCGATCGTCCAGCACCCGCGAGGCGGCACGGCCAAACAACTGCAGCGCCAGATCGACATCCCCGCCGGCGCGGGCTTGCTCGGCCAGCTCGATCAGCACGTGCACCCGTTCGACCCCGCCGACCACCCGCTCGTCGGAGAGTTCCCGGATCCACTCGAGCCGCACGCGGTCTCGCGCCTCGAGCTCGAGCGCTCCGACCGTCCGCCGCAGACGTCCGCCGAGATCTACTTCCCCCAACTCGAGGGCCAGCTCCGCCGCACCGAGGAGCCGTCGGCCCCTGCGTGCCGGCACAGTGCTGAGCTGGGCCGGGCGGTCGTTCCCTATCGGCCTCTCCCGCCGAACTCGGCGCTGGGCCTCAGCGCGTTCTACATCGCGCTGCTCACGACCTTCTGCGGGTTCCTCGGGGCGGTGATCGTCGGGACCTCGATCGATGCTGTCCTCGGGTACGCCACCACCGAGATCGGCCCCATCTGGCGGCAACGCCAACCGGTCGCCATCAGCCGATGGCAGACCTTGCTAGCGAAATGGGTGATGGCCATCGGCCTGACCGTGATCCTCACCGGTCTGATGCTATTTACCGCGGTCGTGATCCTGAAGATGAATGCGCCCCACTTCGGATCGCTGTGGCTGCTCAGCTGGTTTGCCACGGTGGTTGCGATTGGCACCCTGGTCCTGTTCGTGGCTGGGTACTTTGGGTCAGCTCGTCGCCCTTCTGGTGTTCGTCTACCTGGCTCTAGCCTCTTCCGGAGGGACCGTCCCACTGGACGCACTCTCGGGCTTCTTCAGACTCGTCGCCAACTTCGAGCCGCTACGGCAGATCCTCGACGGAGTCCGGGCAATCTTGTACTTCGACGCCCGCGGCGATGCCGGGCTGACACGCGCCTGGGTTGCGAGCGGGCTGGGGTTCGTCTTCTGGGTGGTGCTCGGCACCTTCGCAACGACGTGGTATGACCGCAAACGGCTGTACCGGATGCCGCCTGGGCTGATGGAGTACGTAGACCGCGCCGTCCTCGCGTACCGGAAAGAGACACGAGAATCGAGCAACGCCCGTCACGAGCCCGACACGGAATCGGCACCTGCTGAGGACGATTCACCGAGCCGCCGGCATCACCGTAACGTGCCGACCCTCGTCGTTTTGGGGGCGAATACAAGCGTCCGCGGTTCGGGCGGTCGCGCTGCGGCGGCGCGACGTCATGGTTCGGTGTGCACGACGACGTCGGTCATGTGGGGCTGCGCGTCGCGGATGTCGTCTTCGAGTCGGCTCGCGAGTTCGTGGGCGTCGGGCAGTCCGGTGTCATGCCCGGCGACGACGGACACGAACACGACGAGTCCGCCGCGGGTGTGCAGGAGCCGCAGCTCACGCGGGGCGTGACCGGTGCGGTCTACGACCAACTGGGTGATGCGCTGTCGCTCGCTTTCGTCTGACGCGCCGGTCTCTTCGCCGGCCGCAAGGGGCCGCTCCAGCGGCTCCAGGTGCGTGTGCACGTCATCGACCCCAGGCTGTGCGCGAAGCACCGCTTCGACCCGCTCGGCGACCTCGTGAGCCTGGGCGAGCGGCACGTCAGGCTCTAGCTTTAGGTGTAGGGACACGCTGTCGCGGTCCCCATGCTTGTAGATGGAGATGTCATGTACATCGCGTACAAGCGGCTCGGCGAGTGCGGCCGCGAGAGCGCGGTCGCGCAACGCCAGCCCTTCTCGGCGTGGCTCGAGGTGTACGACGACGTCGATGTCGGGGAGCGTGCGCCGCACCGCCGCTTCGATGTGGTCGGCGATGCTCTGGCCCTCGACGACGGCCTGGCCGGGCGGGACGGTGACGACGGCATCGGCGAAGTAGTGGCCGCCGGACTCGCGCACCCGTAGGCGGCGCAGATCGATGTCGTCACGGAGGTCGCTGATGGCTGCGTGTGCGCGCGCGTGGGCTTCGGCGGGCGTGGTGTCCATCAAGACGCGCGCGTTCTCGACGATCAGCCGCGCAGCGGCCGCGAAGATGATGGCCGCGACGAGCAGCGCGGCGACCGCGTCGCCCCGATGAAAGCCCGCACTCACGGCGACCAATCCGGCAAGGACGGCCAGCGAGCCCGCCATATCACCTGCGAAATGGAAGGCATTGGAGCGCAGCGCGGCGGACCTGTATTTCTCCGCTCCACGCAGAGACACGAGCACGCGGCTCACGTCGACGGCGAGCGCCACACCGATGACAACGAACACGTACCAGTGCACCTCGAACGGCTCTCCGCTACCGCTTAGCCGCCCGATGGCGGCGACCACCACAACGATGCCGCCGCCGGTAAGGATTGCGGCCTCGCCGAGCGCGGCGAGGTTCTCGGCCCGGCGGTGGCCGTACGGGTGGCTCGCGTCGGCCGGCCGGCCGCCCAAACGGATCGCAAACAGCGTCAACACGGCGGCCACCACGTCGCCGCTGGACTCGATCCCGGCAGACACGAGACCGAGGCTGCCGGTCAGCAGACCGGTACCCAACTTCAGGACGACCAGCGCGCCGGCCGCGAACACGGAGACCACCGCCGTGCGACGCTGACCCCTGGTTTTGAGCTCAACGGCAGCCTGGCCGCCCGGGGCAGCGTGCTGTTCGTCGGGGGACACCGCTGAGAGAGTAAGTCGCACGACCGCTCGGATCGCGGCTGGTGGGTCAGTGGTCGTGGTCGTCGCCGCGCACGCCATACCTATTGTGATGCGCACGATCGACGAGGGTGATGGCCAAGCAGATAAGCGGGTCGGCGATGGAAGCGCCGCCGACCTCTCAGCAGGACGTTAGTCCGCTAGGCGGCGCGGAGGTGCTCGCTTGGGCGTTACGACGGCTGGATCGTCAGCCGCGAAGAAGTCAGCGAGCACTGGCGCGAGGACGTTGAGCTCGAAGCCGTGGTTCCCGTCGAGTTCGCGGAGTTCGGCAGCGCTGCGGCGAGTGCGCGCGATCCGTGCTTTAGGTTGGTGGGGCTGTTGGAGCCGTGGACGACTAGCGTGGGACCGTAACGGATGCCCATTCTCCGGGCTGGAGCGGCTACTAACACAGGTGGGCGCCACTTCCAGCCCGCGCGGTCGGGTTCACGTCACCCGGGTACCGGTCGTGCTACGCGGTCCCAAGCCGGAGTGCACGCCAGCCGCGACGCCCTGACGTCTCTCCCGTCGCGACGATCTCAGCTGATCGAGTCGACGGACAGCGAGCGGACGCCGTTGGGTGTCTGCACTTCGATCACGTCACCGGCACGGCGGCCAATGAGCGCTCTTGCCACGGGTGAGGCGACCGACAGGGCACCCTCGGACGGTCTCGCGTCAAACGGCGACACGAGCCTGAAGGTCTGCTTACGGTTCGTCTCGCGGTCGGTGTAAGACACCGTCGATCCATGCTGCACGATCTCGGCCGACGTGGTGAGTTGGATCACGTCCGCGCTTAGGACCTGCGCGCGAAGCCTGGCGATCTGAGTTTCCAAGCGCGCCTGGTCCTCTTTTGCCGCGTGATACTCCGCGTTCTCCTTCAAATCGCCCCATTCCCGCGCGGTCTTGATCCGCGCAGCGACCTCCTTGCGGCCGGCGCTCTCAAGCTGGTGAAGCTCTCGTTGAATCGTCTCGAGCTCCTCGGCGCTAATCGCGATTCTGTCCATCCCTGCACTCCTCTTCTCAGTCAGGCCTCGCCGAGGATGCCACCGGCCCCCGGCTTGGCGTCGCTCGTCTGTGCGCGCCGAGGTCGCGCTACCGATCCGAGTCTAAACGCCACGGTGGCCACTCCGCGTGTCTCCACTCAGACAGCGAGCATTACGGGGCGCCGCATCACTTCCAGGGAGGAGGACGCTTTGCGAGGATCCGTCGCTTGCGAGAAGGCTTCGCCACGTTGCCAGGTGCGGTCGGAGCACCGCAAATAGCCGCGCAGTAGCTCAGCGAGCTCGGCATCATCGAGCCACATCCCGGCAATCCGATAACTGACCCCGTCGCGCAGAAGATCGATCTCACCCCTGGCAAGGTACCGGTCGAAGTCACGGAGGAGTCCAGCAACGAACGCCATGAAGGCATGCCGATGGTCGTCGGGGGTCATCTCGGCGAGTTCGTTGAGTCCGATGTTGGCCGCGGCAACTCGGAGCACGTACGTGCGCTCGAGCGCCACTCGTACTCGGTGCTCCGCTACCACGGCGAGTCGGCCAGCGTCCACGAGCAGCGCGACGTGGCGGTACAGACTTGCGACAGGCACGTCAGGGAGCTTGGATCGAAGTTCGGTCGTGGTGAGTGCCCGGTCACCAAGGAACGCCTCCACGATCCGCAAGCGGACGGGATAGATAGAGGAGTAGGTCGGCGCTCGTCACGGCGACCTAACAGTAGCGTTGCGATCAGTCCTTAGATTAGTAACTTTCTCAGAAATGGTAATAACCTAAACTGCTTCTCCATCTCGCTGCAGTTGGACGAAGTGGCCAGGTTGACCAAACCACCTCCTGAGACGCCGCGTGGCGCTCCGTACGGAGGTTTGTTGGCTGAGTCGGCTTTTCTCAGATCCGCCCGCGCGTGGGGCCGTTGTACTGCGACCAGCGTCTTCTGCTACAGCGAGATGGAGAACCAACTAAACTAAATGGATTTCCATCTGAGTGCAGTAGGTCAGGATTCATCGGCTTTTCGGGCTGACTGGTGACGCCACGGGGGATCGAGCGGCTCTCCGGCGAGGCTGGCGGGTCGTACCCGCTTGTCGGACGGTGGGGGTGGAGGGCTGCGGAAGCCGGACCCGGGATCGACGACGAGCGAGCGGTAGGTGCGCGGCGGTGCTTGGACGGACTGCTCGAGCAGGCGGTAGAAGAGCATGCCGCGCGCGCGGGATCGCCGGCGGTTGAAGCGGAAGGCGAACTCGTCCAGGTATGCCTGCAGGTGCCCGGGCTTGACGCCGCCTTGGTGGGTGCCCAGCAGCCAGCGCTCCACCAGGGACGCGACGCGATGCACGCCCGGCAGCAGTTCGGAGCGACGCATCGCCGAGACGCTCGCGAAGGTACTCCTCCATCAGCGGTAGCGGCTGTCCGTCGCTCGCCGCCTCGACGTCGTGGTCGATGAGCCCGTTGACGAGACCGAGAAACGCGCCCGCGACGGTGGCCGGCTCGTGCACGCGCCCGGTGCTGAGCCCGTCCCAAAGCTCCCGCAGCGCCGCGGCGAGGAGTGACCCGCGCGCCGTGCTCAGCGGTAACGAGCAGATCGGCCGTCGAGTCCGAAGCCGGTTGGAGCTCACAATGCGATCTCTCGGGATCGCGACGCTCAGCACCTCGGAGGCCCCGGCCACCCCTGCGCAGGGCACGCCGAGGTCCTGGAAGGCGATCCGGTCGGGTGCCATGTACAACTCGTGGTCGCCGACACGACCACGGATCGTTCCCGAGAGGTAGTGCCAGATCGCAACGCAGTCGGTCCCGTCGTCGCGGAGCATCGAGCCCGTCCGCGTGAAGCACGAGTCGTCGAAGCGGACACGGCTCACGATCAGGCCGTCGAGGTTGTACGCGATCATCGAAGCGTCGAAAGCCTCGGGTGCCAGCGGCGCGCAATCGAAGGCCGAGCCGGTGGCCTCGCGCCACGCCTCGACGATGTGCTCGCTTCCGACCAGCCCTGCGTCCAAGCGCTGGGCCCTCAGCTCCACCACTTGCATCTTCATGATCCCCACGGGCGCTTCCCCTCGAGCCCCTGACGCCGTAGGTACCGGACACGAACAGGCTACCCAAAGCGGCTGCGGGCGCAATCCGGAACGTGAGGACAACCACGATCGGGACGGAGAGCCAAACGGCCGGGTCGAGCCGTTTGAAGGATGCCGTTTCATGGAGGTGCCGGGGATGTGCCATCTGGGGTGGCGGGTGCTCGGGTCGCGAGCCAAGAACGTTCGTGGGCGGTCTCATGCCGACAATCTCCACACGCGTCCCGTCGAGGTGTCGCTGCTTCGGATGGCTGCCGTTCGCGTCGTTGCGCTCGCAGTTGCAGCGGCTGCGCTGGCCTGGGGAGCCCCGGGGGTCGCGCTCGGGCGCGCTTCGGCCCGGGGTGAGGCGGCGGCCGCGCGGACGGCGGACCCTCGGCATGGAGAGGCGGCGAAGGCGCAGAGCATCAATCCGAGCAATTTCCGGATCGTGCTCGCGCGCACCTATCTGCAAACGGGGGGTCCGAAGAACATCCCGCTGCCGTCGGTCACGCAGGTGATCGGGGCAAGCACCGCGCGCTTGTGGCTGAGCTTCCGGGCCCGGTTGGGCTGGCGGACGCGCTGGCGATCCTGCCGGCGCTGTTGGATCGCGAGCCCGGGACGTTCCCGCGCGCTGCGGCGCGGTGGGGCTGCCGTCTGGCTCTGGAGCGAAAGCTGACGCTCGTCGATGCGCAGCTCGCGCTCGCGTCTTTGGCGGTGCTCCCGGGCCCGGCGCCCGGGCGGGCGCCGAGGCGCTGATCGAGTTGGCAGATCGTTCTGGGCTGCGACGCGTCGATGAGCTGCTCGCCCGCGACGTCGCGCCCGGCGATCACGGTCTGGCCGTCGACGCTTCCGATCACCCGGTAGTTGTCGGGCAGGTAGGCGGCGACCTGGTCGACGTCGGCGGATACAAGCGCGTAACGGATGAACATTGCTGCTCCTTTCGTGGGGTTAGGCCGCGATCGGCGAGGCGGGACTGTGGTGCGCCGGCTCGTGGTCGGCTTCGCCGGCAGCGGGCGCGGCGAGTAGCGCGTCTTCGATGCGCTGGGCTAGGCGGCCGGTGATCGCGGCGGTTTGCTCGAGGACCTCGAGGCTGGCCTGCTCGGCCCAGGAGGCGAGGTAGGGGACGCTGTTGGTGCTCGTGACGAGGCCAACCATCTGACAGCAGGACCAGGCGATCGATTCGACGACGATCTCTTCCTGGGCGTAGGTGAGCTTGGCGTCTGGCTCGAGCCCGACGAGGGCATGGGAAAGCTCATGGATCAAAGCGGCCAACCGTCGGTTGGGCGCCAGGCGATCGGCAACCGCGATTCGCCGCGTCCTGCGGTTACACGTTCCGTCCGCTGCGCCGGCGTGGGTGAACTCGACCGTGTAGTTGATCTCGCCGGCGAGGTCGATGAGCTGGGTGATCAGAGCCTGGTGGCTGTCGCCCGTGATCTCGGCGCTCGGCGCCGGGGCGAGAGGAACCGGCTTGGCTGGTGGGGGAAGCTCTGCGACCTGGTCCTGAGCTTGTCTCGTGATTCGACCGACCGGATACGTAGCTTGTGCATCGGCGGCGAGGGAGAGGTTGGTTGGCGTGGCGGGAGCGTTCGCGGTTGGTGTGGATCTGGGTGCGGCCGGCCGGTCGGGCTCGCGGTTCGTGGTGACCGGGCCGGGGTTTGGGGCTGGCCAGGCGAGCGAGTTCCGGGCGTCGTTGGCGTGCTGTGGCCGCGGGTCGTATACGCAGCGGACGTACGCGCTGGGGCTGGCGCATTTCCTGAGTTGGATCGATCGGCGCGGGGTCGGGCTGGTCGATGTCGATCGGCGGGTCGTCGGCGAGTACGTCGTCGCGTTCAGGGACGGGAGCGAGGATGGCCTGGTGCTCGGGCGCCAGCCGAGGACGGTGAATCACCGGTTGTGCGTGTTGGCGTCGTTTTTTTGAGTTCCTCGAGCCGGTCGAACTTCGACGGCTTGACGTGCATCATGTAGTAGGTCCGCCCGTCCGGATGGCGGCGGCGCAGCACATCGAGCGTGGTCAGCTCGCTGGCCTCCTCGATCCGCAGCCCGCTTTGCAACAGCAGCTCGAGCACCGCCCAGTCCCAGAACGCCTCCGTCTCAGCGATCCCCCTCGCCCTAGCGTGCGGCGCGATCGCGAACGCGTTCTCGGCCTCGTCCCATCGGCGGATCGCGAGCGCGCGCATCTTCGGGATCTCCCGCTCGAGATCGATCACCTTCTCGGCGGCCTGCGCCTGCGCGCGGCGCCGAATCTTCTCGAACCCGATGTTCAACAGGCCTCCGCTGTGCTGGGGTCGCTCGCCTCATGGGACAACAGGCGCCACCTGCTTTCCATCGAGATCTGCGAGCTCGGCGCTGCCGGCCACGTGAAGACGATCCGCCGCTACGCTCGAGGATTCCCGCGGGCGGAAGTCGCTCTGGTCTGCGGCTGGGTAGTGTCCGGGCATGCCCGATCAGAGTTCCGCTGCCGAGGAGTACGCGATCCTTCAGGAGATCACCGTGCCCACGACGAGGCTCCCTGACGATCCCGTCCGGGTTGCTGCCGATGTCGATTTTCCGGTCGCGCTGCGCGGCTATGACCGCGTTGCGGTCGACGCCTATGTGAAGCGGATGAGCCAGCTAGTGGCCGAGCTCGAGGCGACACGCTCGCCGGAGGCTGCCGTTCATCGCGCCCTGGAGCGCGTGGGTGAGCAGATCTCGGGGGTCCTTCAACGCGCTCGCGAGACGGCCGAGCAGATGACAACGCAGTCGCGACGAGAGGCTGAGGACAGGCTTGAGCTCGCCCGTCAGGAGGCTGCGCAGGTCGTCGCCGCGGCGGCGCAGCGGATAAGGCACTTGGACGCCGAGGCCGAGCGGATCTCCGCCGAGCGGCTGCGGCTCGTAGACGACGCGCGCGAGTTCGCGGGCCAGCTTATCGCGCTGGCGGACGCCGCGACCGAGCGCTTCCCACCCGACGAGCCGGAAGTCACGGCTCAGGCTGATACGGCCGAAGAGGCGCTCGAGTTGGAGGCGGCCCAGCCCCAGCTGGCGGCAGAGTCACAGGCGGTGGCTGAGCTGTGGGCGGCGGCAGCAGGCCGTACGCCCGAGCACGATCCGACGGCGGTGCTACCTCGGGCCGAACCGGCTCGGAACGCTCAGCCGCCCGCTGAGGAGCATCCCGGGACACGCTGACCGATCACGAAGCGCCTGATCCACCGCGCTTGTGGGGGTGCCGTTAAGGAACGCGGCACCAAGTGACAAGTAGCCAGCCCATTGCGATCCGAGGGGCAGGACGGCTGCTGCTTGGTCATCGGGGCCGGCGCTCGGGCGAGTCGCGGGGTGCGCGGGTTTGCCGCAAACAGCGACACCGCCTCACGCGGCAACCGTTCCCGGGTCCGCGCAACCTCAAGCGCTACCTCGCCAGACGGTTTCACCGCATCCTCTCCCTACCAGCCCTCCCACAGTGCGACCGCGGCGAGCTCGGCGAGATCCCGCTCGATCCGCTCCGAGGTGAGTACAGCAACGTCGAGCCGATCACCGCTGCTCCGTGCCGGATGCCCTGCCTCGCCTGAGATCTCCAACCCCCCGGGGCCGTTCTAAGGCCCGCTGTTGAGCGTCGCTTGATTTCGCATATCGGCGCCGTTGGCGTCATCGACGTTCGGGATGGGGTTGGGTTGCTCCTGTGTGCCGTCGCGTGGTTCGCATCGAGCCGGCCAGCCCCCCGTCGAGCAGCCTCAACCCTTGTTGCGCGCTGGGGGTGGCCAGCGAGATCAATCATCGGGAGCGAAGCGGTCTTGTCCGCGCGGATAACACGACGCCTCGGGTCTGCGCCAGCTCCCCCTTCACCGCCCCTTGCTGTTGTCTGTTGCCCGCTGGTGTAGGGGGTAGCGCTAGCGCCCGGGGCGCGGCGCGCGAGGACGCAAAGAACGTCGCACCACACCTGCGAGCAGCAGCCACGGCGACTCTCGGCAGCCTCTCACCACAACCCGCCGGGTTCCTTGCGGCTCGAACCACGCAAACAGCGATCGACCCTTGACATAGGAGTGAGCTAAGCGGGCCGCGCAGCTGAGCTGATCGGGGTTATGGTGACCGCGTGCCCGTCGAGTTCCCGTCCGATGCGGAGGCGGCCGCGTTCGGGCGGTTCGATGGCGAGCTTTCCCGGGCGGATCTCGATCGGGTGTTCTTCCTGGATGATGCCGACCGGGAGCTGATCGACAAGCGTCGCGGCGCGCCGAACCGGCTGGGGTTCGCGCTGCAGCTGACGACGGTCCGCTGGCTCGGGACGTTCCTGCCCGACCCGACGGATGTCCCACCGGTGGTGCTGGGGTCAGGGGATTGTTGGTACGGGAAAACCGGTCTAACTAAGCGGCGTCGGCCGTCAGCGACACGTCGCGCGCCTCGCCCGCCGCAGCCACCGTCGCTCCCCGATCGCAGAGCAGCAGCGTCGCGCGTTCTGGAGCTGGCTTCTGCGGCTCCTCAAAACCAGCACCGTGACCGATCACTGCCGCATTGCCTCGGAAAACCAGCAGTCCTCGGATCGGCCGTCAGGGCTGCTGCAGACGTCCGGTTGCGACAGTCAGTGGTGCCGTAGCCGAGACACGCCTCCTGTCATGGGCGAGTGGGAGCCTGAGCGATCGCGGTGTGGTCCGTTGCAGAGTAGTCCAACGGATTAGCGAATGACCCTGGTGTCGCCGCGATCGCAAGGCGCTGGTTCGACCCTAACGCACGCCGCCGTCGGCCGCCGGTGGTCTACTTGGCTGATGGGTTATCCATTTGGCTCAGGTTCGTCGCGCGTTGCGGCCTGGAACCAGGGCATTGGGGCGACCGCGGCGCCCAGCGGGTGCCGTATGAGACCCCCCGCGACGTCCCCACGCCGTGAGAGCCCCAGCATCGTGGTCCTTCAACGCATGCCCGATTGGAGACGGCACGCGGTCGCACGATTCCTGACCTGACTGAAATGGATGACCCATCTTGGCTGTTGCAGGGTGCCGAATTCGCCGGCGAAGAAGACGAGCGGATCTTCGGTGGGCGAGGTGCGCAGGTTGTCGACGCGTCCGACGACGATCCAGTGATCCCCGGCGGGGTGTTCGTTTACGATCTCGCATTCGAAAGACGCGAGCGCATCGCGGAGTAGGGGTACGCCGCGGGGTCCGAGCTCCCACTTGAGGCCGGCGAATCGATCTGCGCCGGGTGGCGCCGCCCGCGCGACGAAACCCTCGTGCTGCCGTCCCAGCACGTTTACGCCGAGGCGCCCCGCCGCACCGCGCCGCATCCGTGACCAGGTGAGCGAGCTGCGGGACGGGCAGAACGAGATCGGGGGCGGCTCGAGCGAGACGGAGGTGAGCGAGTTCACGATCAGCCCGGCGGGCTCGCCGTCGGGCGCTGCGGTGATGAACGCGACGCCGGTCGTGAACCTGCCGAGCGCGTCACGGAACGAGCGCGCCTCGGGCGCCGGGGCGGCGGGGGCTGGAGCTGCGAGAGCCATCTCAGTGGAGCGGGGCCTGTTCACCGAGAGCGACGTGGCCGAGGTAGTCGTAGGCGCGGTTGGCGCCGAGGGGGTGCATGAAGGAGCCGGCCTTGACGTCGCGGTACGCGCGGGCGAGAAGGCTGCCGTTGACGTAGCCGGCGCCGCCCGAGAGCGCGAGCGCACGGTCCACGATCCGGGCGGCCGTCTCGTTGACGAACGCTTTGGCGGCCTGCGCCTCGGCGAACAGCGCGCCGAGCTGCTCGGCGGTGCCGTCGGACGCCGGGTTGGCGGCGCGATGCTCGTCGATCAGCATCGCCGCGCGCGAGAGGACGCCACGCGAGGCGGCGAGATCGATCGTGTTCTCGGCCACCTGCATGCGCGGCCGCGCGTCGCCGTTGATGCGGCCGACGATGCCCTGGCGGGCGGCCTGGTCGGCCGACTCGGCGATCCCGAGCGAGGCCGCGGCGTGAAACAGCCCCGATACGAGATTGCGCTCCATGTACGGCAGCGGGTCGCCGGCGCGGAAGCCGCCCCGTACCCCGGACTCGGGCAGCTCGACGCCCTTGAGCGAGACTGAGTTGCTGCCGGAGGCGCGCATCCCGAGCGCGTCCCAGTCGTCGTGAACGACGACGCCGGGCGCGGCGGTGGGCACCATCGCGTACGCGTAGCGCTCGGCGCCGTCGCCGTCGGCATAGGTGACGGCCACGTAGAGATCGGTGGCGGCGGGGGACATGGTGCAGAACATCTTGCGACCGTCGATCCGCCAGCCGGACGCGGTGCGGGTCGCACGCGTGCCCGGCCGCGTGAGGTCCTGCCCGCGCTCGCTGATCGCCGCGGCCAGCACCACGCCGTCCCGGGCGATCGCTTCGAGCGACGAAGCAAAGGCTCGGGCGCGGCGCTCTTCGCCGGCCGCGAGGGCGACCTGGCGACGGCGTTCCATGTTGAGCACTGCGACGAGGTGCATGTTCACGCCGATCGTCATCGAGGCGTCGCCGCGCGCCAGGCGGCTTGACGCGACGACCAGGTCGTGCGCGGATGACACACCGAGCCCTCCGAGCTCGACGGGGACCGGCGCGGCGAAGTAGCCGGCCGCCTTGAGCGCGTCGATCGCCTCGAACGGGTAGCTGCCGTCGCGGTCGTGCTCGGCTGCGCGGGAGGCGAGCTGCGGGGAGAGCTCCTCGGCGATCGCCACCAGGCGGGCGCCGGCTTCGGTATGGGCTGTGAGTTCGATTGGCATCGCGAATTCTCCGATCTGCTCGTCATGGACCCGTGGCGGAGCGTGGCTCCGGCCACGGGTCTCATGCGAGGCCTAGTGGGTCGTCACCTCGACGGCGACGGGCACGCCGTTGGTGACCATGTCGTAAACGGCGGAGCGCTTCTGGGCTCGCTCCACGACCTCGCGGAGCTTTTCCTCCGGCGCGTTGCCCGTCACGCGGAACGACACGCCGATCCGCTCGAACCCGTTGCGGGGCTCGTCGTCCACGCCAAGCGCGCCGCGCACGTCCATCTCGCCGGTGAGGGTCGACTCGACGGACGTGAGCTCGACCTTGCGCGCCGCGGCCACGTAGACGATCGATGTCGTCAGGCACGCGGCGAGCGCGTGCAGCAGGTACTCGACCGGGTTGGCGCCGGTGTCGGTGCCGAGCAGGATCGCCGGCTCGCCCGCGTCGATCACAAACTCCTCGCTGCGGGTGGTGTCCTCCCCGCCCGCGGCGTAAAAGCCCTTGATCGTCGAACGGTTATGCGACCCGTCGATCCAGCGGTTCCTGGCGCGGAACTGGAAGCGCGCGAGCTCCGGCTGGGCCTTGATCAGATCCAGTGTCGCGAACATTTTCTCGGTGTCCACGCCGTTGCGGATCGTGTCTGTAACTGTGCTCACTTTGACCTCCTGGGTCGTTGTGGTGTTGGTGGGACCCTCCTCCCGGGTCGCTTGCGCGACCCGGGCGCCACCACCCAGATTCGGGTTGGAGATGTGGCGTGATGGGCGTAGCGGCTTAGGCGCGGCTTGCGGCGACCAGCGAGACGCCCTCTTCCTCGTAGGTGCTGAGCACCTGCTCCAGCCGCCCGAAACTGTCGATCCAGCCGTCTTCGTGGAGCGCAAGGCGTTCCTTTGTGGCGAACTCGCCCTGCGCCAAGAGGACCTCGGTCCGCTCACCTCGATCCTGGAGAGAAAGCTCGACTACCGTCTGCCGGTCGTCCGGATCGGGGGGATCCCACCGAAACGTGTACGCCAGACGGGCGGGAGGATCGACCTCCCGGAACTCGCCCGAGAGGTGGAAGAGGTCGCCATCCGGAGGCTGCATCGCGATCCGGTAGCTGCCTCCGACGCGCGGATCGAACTCAACGCTGGGAGTGGTGAAGCCTCGGGGGCCCCACCACTTCGCGAGTTCCCCCGGGTCGCTCAGCGCCCTGTATACGGTCGCCCGAGGGCCAGGCAGGATCCGCTTCAGGCGCAACACCGGTCCGTCGCCTGCCGTCATCTCACACCTCTGCCGCGCATCGCTGGCCCCCTCCGTCGCCGCCGCGAGGATGTCCTCGCGGGAGACCTTCCCGACCAGATCGGGGTGAGCCTCGGCGATGTGGCGCTCCACGTTCGCCAGCAGCTCGTCGGCGTCCGTGCCGCGGATGACGACCCCATCCCTCTCACACTCGAACTCCGTGGCCATCGTCACTCCCTTCTGTCGCTTGGAGAGTGAGGGTCGCGCGCGGACGTTTCCCCGGCCTTTCGTCGACCTTTCTAAGCTTGGTCCATGATGAGGCAACCGCGAGCGACGCGAATCCAGCTCTGCGGCCGGCTCGTGGTGGAGCTGGACGGCAGGTGGGTCGAGGACGCGCTACCGGGGGCGAAGGGCAGGCTGCTGTTCGCCTACCTGGTCCTCAACCGCGATCGACGGATGAGCCGGGACGAACTGCTGGCGGCCGTCTATGGGGATGACGCCTCGCCGGACCAGCATCCGAGCCTGAGCGTGCTGCTCTCGAAGCTGCGCAGCGTCATCGGTCAGGAGCTCCTGGCCGGGCGCTCGGAGATCGAGCTCGTGCTGCCGCGCGATACCTTCGTCGACGTCGAGGCCGCTCGAGAGGCGCTGCACCGGGCCGAGTCTCACATCGCGGCCGGCGAGTGGGCCCAGTCCTGGGGGCCCGCGGGTGTCGCCTACCACGTGGCCCGCAGACATCTGCTCCAGGGCGAGGACCGCCGCTGGCTCGAGGAATGGCGGCGTCGGCTCGAGGACGTGCATCTACGTGGGCTCGAGTGCTTCGCCGAAGCGAGGCTCGGCCTTGGCGGCCCCACGCTCTCCCAGGCCGAGGATTGCGCACGCCAGCTGATCGAGCTTGCCCCCTACCGCGAGACCGGCCACCGGATCCTGATAGAGGCGCTCGAGCGACGCGGAAACGTCGCCGAGGCGCTGCTCGCCTACGATCGCCTGCGCGTGCTGCTGCACGACGAGCTGGGCGTCGCCCCCAGCCCGGCCCTACAGAGCGTCCACAGGCGTCTGCTGGGGGAGAGGACTACGACGTCCGCTTAGGAACCTCCTCCGCCTGTGCCAAGAGGTCCGCGCGAGAGACCTGGCCGACGAGATCGGGATGGTCCTCCCGCAGGTGCGCTTGGGCGTTCTGGCAGAGCTCGTCGTCGTCCTCGCCCTTGACCGTGTAGCCACAGACGCAAGGGATCTGCTTCATGCCCTCATCGTACGCTGAAAAGACCTGAACAGGACGCAACAGCTGCTTCCAAAACGCAAGGCGAGACTCCAGGTTACGGCCCGAGGGCTGCAGTGTCGATTCAGCGTGGATGCGGAAGCCTTGGCGGGCGCCGAGATCACGCTGGAAGGACGAGCAGCGGGTGTCCGAGTCGACGCTCCATTAACTGCCGCTTGCCAGCGGAGCGGAAGAGCCGAGACCCCGATCCAGGCTTCCTGACACGGACCGCTCTGGAACGCCACCATGAGTGAGGTCGTGCAGCCAGATCGCTTCTGCTATCCGATTACGAAGCGCGAGCGCGAGCTGATTAGCTCATCGGCGAGCTGATTCGAGATGGCGCCGCCTCGGCGCGATCGCCGCATCCTCCGCTCTGGTCGCCGCGTCCAACAGCCGTTGTTAGCGGTTCGCGGCGTGCGGGCCGCTGCTAATCGCCTCCTTGAGGATCCGTTTCGCAGGTTCCGCCGCCGCGACAAATAGGGTGCATGGCCATGTCGGGGGTGGACGAGCTGCCCGAGCTAGTCGAGCGCTATGAGGTCTGGCTTGAGCGTCAGCCGTTGTCGGAGCGCACGCGCCGGGAGTACGCGAGGCAGGTCGCGGGATTCGTCCAGTGGCTCGGTACCGACCGGCCCGGGACGGCGAGACACCGGCCGACTCGTCCGCGCGGGACTATGCGGTCAGGGATTTCAAGCGGCATCTGAAGCTGGAGCGGCGATGGTCGCCGGCGTCGGTCAACCTCGCGCTGGCGGCGGTCGATCACTTCTTTCGCTTCGTCGGGCTTGGGGCGGCGGACGTGTCGCGCGGGCGGCTGCCGCAGGCCGCGCCGCGCGCGCTCGATAGCGACGAGCTGCTGGCGTTCGTGCGCGCCGCCGAGCGGGCCGGTGCGCGCGACCGGGCAATCGGACTGCTGCTCGTGTATGCCGGGCTGCGGCTGTCGGAGTTGGTGGCGCTCGAACTCGACGACGCGCGCGTGTCCGGCCGTAAGGCGGTTGTGGTGGTCCGCTCGGGCAAGCGCGACGTGTACCGGGAGGTGCCGCTGAACGCGCCGGCGCGCAAGGCGCTTGACGAGTGGCTGAAGAAGCGGCCCGCGCCCGCCGCTCGCATCGGCGGCGAGCCGCTGTTCGTCTCGCGCGCGGGCGGGCGGTTGAGCGCGCGTTCGGTGGATGAGGTGGTGCGCAAGCTCGGCCGGGCGGCGGGCCTCGAGCTCTCGGCTCATGTCCTTCGACATACGTGGGTGACGAGCCTGGTGCGTGCCGGCAACGATGTGGTGCTGGTCGCTGACATGGCTGGTCATCGCAAGCTTGAGACGACCCGCCGCTATAGCCTATGCCGTCGCTGGGGGATCGGCAGCTGGCGGTCGACGGTCTGGCGGTCGACCAGTGACGCCGGCGGAGGTGATCGCGCTCGAGGCCGCGCGCTACGGCAGGCGTGGTCCGCCGGAGGATTACGGCCGCTTTCCGGTGCGGTTGTCCCGCCGATGAGCTGGCCGAGTTCTTCTTCGATGAGCGAGACCGCGAGCTGATCTGCAAGCGCCGGCGCGAGTGCAACCGGCTCGGGTTCGCCGTGCAGCTGGGTACCGTCCGCTACCTCGGTCGGTTCCTCGAGGATCCCTCCAGCGTGTCCGAGCAGGTGGTCCGCTGGGTCGCCCGCGAGCTCGGGGTGGACCCGTCCGGGCTTGGGGCGTACGCGCGGGGTGAGGCACGGTGGGACCATCAGGCGGAGATCCGCCGGGAGTACGGTTACCGCGAGTTCCACGAACCCGACGTCGAGCTTGAGCTAGCTATGCGGTGGCTGGAGGCCAGGGCGTGGGTGTCGGCGGAGAGCCACCGGGCGCTGTTTGACCGGTCGGTCGATCATCTGATCGCCTCAAAGGTGCTGCTCCCAGGCGCGAGTGTGCTGTGGCGGCTGGTCGGCACGGTCTGCCATCGCGCAGCCGAGCGCGGGTATGAGCTGATCGCCCGCGGTGTGACAGCAGACGAGCGGCGCGCGCTCGAGCGTGCGCTCAGTTCAGAGTCCATGAAGGCTCAAGCGAGACACAGCTTGAGTGGCTCAGGCACGGGCCGGTCAAGCCGACCGCAGAGGGGATCGTCCTCTCCCTTGGCTGGCCCAGGGAGCTGCGGGTGCTCTCGCCTGCGCTGACCGCGTTCGCCGCGATCGGGGAGCTGCGCGCCCAGGACCAGACGCTCGACCACCTCGACGTGATCCTCTCAGAGATCGACGGTCGTGCGGCGGCACGCGAGCGCAAACGCCGCCTCGAGATCGCGGGGCTGATCGATCAGGTACCCCAGGTTCCGGCTCTTGGTCCAGGCCAGGTCGCGCCTTTGGCCAGCGCCGCCTCCGCTCAAGCCGGCCCTGGGAAGGAGTAATCGCGGATGACCCTGGCGACGGTGACCTGGTGGGAATTAGAAGGCCTGGCGCGCCCTCCGCTGGATCTTCACGTGCTCGGGGTGGCTCCTCCACGCGGCCTGCGCTTCCTCTGACTCGAACTTGACGATGGCGAGCTCACCGCCGTCGGCGGCCGCGTACCGCTCGATGCCGATGAAGCCAGGCATCTGGGAGGCCACGCCGAACATTCGCTCAAAGGGCCCGTTGATATTCGGCCTGATCGACGTCCAACTCCAACGTCCCTACGCGGCCACGCGGCCGGTTTCGAACAGGCTGACGATCATGCCCGGTCCCTGCTGGCACGGGAAGAGCTCCGTAGCGTCGATCGCGCGTCTGGCATCAGATCGGCTCCCGCCACATCGGCCACATGCTCGGCCCGTCGGGGAGGCGGATCTCGCCGGTCACGTCGAATCCGTGGCGTAGATAGAGGCGCCGGTTTCGCTCGCTCGTCGCCTCCAGGTAGGCCGGCATCCCGTCCCGATCGCAGCGATCGAGCATGGGCTTCATCAGCGCCGATCCGATTCCCTGCGCCTGCCACTCGGGCCTGGTGCCGAGGAAGAAGAGGTAGTGGTGCGGGTCCCGAGGATGCTGCTCGTCCATCAGCTCAAAGGCCTCGAACAGCGTCTGGGCGTATTCGCCCGACACCTCTCCGAGCGCGGCCGCCAGCCGGTCGCCGTCGTCCTCGATCCCCGGCGGAGCCCAGACCGCCGCGGCGACGAGGTCGTCGGTCGTGTAGATCTCCCCGTGGGGCAGGTATGCCTCGCTGACGGTCGCGAAGAAGGCGGGCAGGATCTCGCGTCGGCGGTCGGCGGCGGGCATCCCCCAGCCGAACACCGGGTCGTCGAAGAAGGCCGCCGCCAGCGTCCCGGAGAGGGCCGACAGGTCCGCCGCGGCTGCCTTGCGTGGCGCCCGTATCGGGCGCTCGGTCGCCGCCGCCCGAGCGCCGCCGGCCCCAGCCTCCACTTCGATCACAGTCGCCTCCGAACCGCCCATAGCGCACCCCCTTGATGCTCACGACCAGACGAGTTTGCGCGCTCGTACTATCTAGGGGCTAGTTTGCACGACCGTGCTACCTTTGTCAAGCGTGGCTCCCACGGACGAGCTGCGCAGCGAGCGCCCACGCCGCAGCGACGGCGAGCGCACCCACGCCTCGATCCTCAACGTCGCGACCCGGCTCGCCTCGGTGGAGGGAATCGAGGGGCTGACGATCGGCCGTCTCGCCGAGGCGCTCGGGGTCTCAAAGTCAGGCGTCTACGCGCACTTCGGCTCCAAGCAGCAGCTGCAGCTGGAGACAATCGAGACTGCGCAAGCGATCTTCGCCGAGGAGGTCATGCGCCCCGCCCTCCAGGCACCCGCCGGGCTGCGGCGGCTCGAAGCCCTCTGTGAGGCCTACATCTCCTACGTCGAGCGCCTCGTCTTCCCCGGCGGCTGCTTCTTCGCCTCCCTCCTCGCAGAGATGGACGCGCGCTCTGGCCCCATCCATCAGCTGGTCGTGGCGGGCGAGCGCGCGTTCATCGACGGCCTCAAGGAGCTGGCCCACGATGCCCAGCGGCGCGGCGAGATCGCCGCCGACGCCCACGTCGGGCAGGTCGCCTTTGAGCTACAAGCCGCTCTCGAGCTCGCCAACTACCACTTCGTCCTCTTTCGCGATCAGGGTGAACTCGATCGGGCCCGAACGGCGATCGCCACGATTCTGGCGCGGATCCGGACGAACCCGCCGGTTGCATGAGCCACGCGTGACTTCCCGCCCGTCGCTGAACGGGAACGCGCGCGGCGGCCGACCAGAGCTCTCGCTTCGAACTGAACGCGAGCTTGCTGCCCTCGGTCGCTCGAGCTCCCGATATGGACGACGGATGTCGCTCCTATGTCAAGCGTTTCTAGCTCTTTGCGGTGATCCGGGGTGATGTGCGGGGATTGTGGCGGCTGCGAGTGCGTCTGGTTGAGGCGGTAAGCGCCGGTTGAGAGCGGCGGGAAGCGTTGCTGGGGTTCGCGTCGAGTGGCGGCGCGTTGTAAGCCCGTCTGCGGGCCTCGAGCGGGGTGGGTTGATCGATCCGTCGGGCGAAATCCGGCCGGCGGATGGTGTTGGCGATGAGCTCGGTGGTCGGGCTGCCGTCGCCTCGGGCGGCGTGTTGGGCGCTGTTGGGCTACCTAACGCAGGCCGTGGGGCGCCGCGTCGGCGGTGACCGTCTCGCGGGCCTTGGGCCTTTCGGGGATCGTGGTCTCGGCGGGCGCGGGTTCTTCGGTGGTGAGTGATCGCAGGAGCTGCCAGGCGCGGCGGGCGAGGTAGCGCTTGAGTGAGCGGAGCGCTTCTTTGCGCGTCTTGCCCTCGGCTTGTTTGGCCGCGAGGTAGGCGGCGGTCTTGGGGCAGTAGCGGGCTGCGTTGACGGCGAGGCGGTGAAGCGCGCAGTTGAGCTGGCGGTTGCCGCCGCGGTCGAGGCGGTGGCGGCGGGTGTTGCCAGAGGAGGCGGGGATCGGCGCGGCGCCGCTGGTGCGCGCGAGCTTTGAATCGGTGGCGAAGCGGTCCGCGCCGGCGATCTCGCCGATCAGCTTGGCGGCGGTCAGCGGGCCGCACCCGCGCTCCTTCAGTAGCTGCGGCGCGTAGCTTTGGACGAGCGTGGCGAGCTCTTTGCCTCGACCTCGCCGAGCGCTGGGGCGGCGGCGAGGTCGCCTCGATCGACGGGCGGCGGTTCGTCGTCCCCCGCAGAACGATCCACGCCGCCTACAACCGCCGCTACTTCGACCGCCGCAGGGGCGTGACGCTGCTCGGCACGACCGCCGACCACTACGCCGGCCTGCACATGATCGTGATCACCGGCACCGAGCCCGACGCCCCCTACATCCTCGACGGGCTCCTGGACCCACAGACCAGCGTCCGGCCGCACGAGATCATGACCGACACCGCCGGCTACCGACATCATCTTCGGCCTCTTCCGCCTCCTCGGCTACCGCTACAGCCCGCGGCTGGCCGACTCCGGCGCCGCCCGATTCTGGCGCATCAAACGAACCGACTACGGGGCGCTTGACGAGATCGCCCGCCACCAGATCGACACGCGACTGATCCAAACGCACTACGACGACCTGCTCCGCGTCGCCGGCAGCCTGCTGCAGCGCCACACCACCGCCAGCCAACTGATCCGGGCGCTGCGCAGCCACACCCGCCACCTCGCCTCGCTCGCCAAAGCGCTCCAGCAGCTCGGTCGGGCCGCGAAGCCGTCCACCTCCTCGACTACTGCAACGACCAGCCGTTCCGGCGCCGGATCCTCACCCAGCTCAACCGCGGCGAGGGACGCCACGGCCTCGCGCGCGATGTCTGCCACGGCCGGCGTGGCGAGCTACGCCAGCGCTACCGCCAAGGCCAGAAGAACAGCTCGGCGCGCTCGGCCTAATCGTCAACACGATCGTGCTCTACAACACCCTCTACACCCAGCGCGCGCTCGATCATCTCAACGCAACCGGCGCCGAGATCGCCGACGGCGACATCGAGCGCCTCAGCCCGCTCGCCACCGACCACATCACCCTCACCGGCCCGCCCGGGCCCGGCGATCTCCTCCTCCGTGCTTGCGCCGGCGAGCAGCTCGTCGATCACCTCGTTGCTGATCCGCCTGTCAGACGGCACACCGAGAGCTTCACGGACCCGCCGGCGGCCAGCAGCACGGTCGACAGCCTCATCGACCAGCTCCGGCGACACGGCCGGGGTGTCCGCGGCGGGCGCGATCCCCAACCCGAGAGCCTCTAGCTCCGCGGCGTGCTGCTCCAGCTCGGTCCTGGTCCTGCTCTTCTGCGTCCTGCTTCTCGTAGTCGTAGGCATAGCGATCTCTTTCGCTCGTGCCTACACAAGCGCCCGTTCTTGATCCCCATCTGCACCGCGCCCGACCAGCCGTCCCGCCAAGAGCCGAGCAGGAAGCCGAGCGGGCTGCGGCACTTCCCGAGGCAGACATCCTTCAGCGGCGTCAGCTCGTAGACGGCAGCGACGAGCAGCGTCGCGCCGGCGACCCACCGACCGGCGCGGTCCCAGGCCAGCACGTCGCCCGCGATCGGGCTTCCGGCAACCGCTATCGCGAAGGCGAGCACCCCGGCCCCGCCCCAAGTGACGAGATACCCCGCGGCAAAGAGCAGCGGCGCGAGCGGCGAACGCCCTCTCGTCAGTCGCGAATACAGCGCAACCGTCGGGGCGACCAACGGGAACATCATCGCGCCCATCATCACGATCCAGACGCCGAGGAACCAGCCAAGGGTTCCGAGGCCGCTCCATGGGCCGGCGTCCATGCCTCGCATTCGGTCAACGGTCCACCACCAGCCCACGCCGGCGAGCGCGAACAGGAGTGCGACCAGCCCGAACCGGGCGCGTGCGGCCGCGAAGGCCGGCGCGAGACCGCCAGCGGGGACGCCTTCCTGTGCCGAGGCGATCATGTTTTCAAGCGGCCCAGGAGAACTCGGACTTCGACAGCCCGGTCTTGCCCTCGTACTCGATCCCGAAGGCATTAATCCGCGAGCGCTTCGCCTCCGCCATCGTGAGGTCAGACCCCGCCGGATGGAACATGCCCGAGAACCGAACCGGCTCGCCCGTCTCGACGCCGAACGGCACGATGTCCTCGATCTCGAAGTCGATCGCGTCCCCGACACGGACGCTGTGCCGCAGGCCGTCATGGTTCACATCGATCCGGGCTCGCTCAACACCGAGCATCTCCCCAACCAGCGGCGCGAGCGCCGCCATCGGGCCCCCGAGCTGTCCACTGAACACCTGAACGAGCTTCTCGGCCTGCTCCTCCGTCGCCTGCGCGTCAACGAATACGCCGAGGCGCCAATTGCCCTCCGTCATGACCTTCGGCGTATCCGCGATTGCTGCCACCTTCAGGCCGCCGATGCCCGTACCCTCGATCTCACCCTCGCGGATGTCGAAGACGAGCGTCACACGACAGAAGTCGTAGGTAGCGCCATGATCGAAGGACAGGTTGCACGGCCACGGCAGCGACAAGCTGGCCGGGCCGTGGTTGATTGCCGAGTCGGTGATCCGGCCCAGGCTCTCGGCCCGGCAGTTCTAGGGCGGCGAATAGCCCTCCACCGTACCGCGCTCGATAATGCCCTTTACGACTTCTCACCTGCAAAATAGCATGTTTTAGCTTGCCGTTGAGGTTGCCCGCGCTACGCGTTCGGCTTTCTCCGGATCGGACGGCAAGGTGCACGCCTGATGCGCAAGGATCAGCAGATAGCCTCCAGCCGCCGAGCCGGGAGCCGTTTGAGCTGCCCGGCTTCGGCCAAGAGCCTGGCTGATCTCCCGCACGCGCTGATGGACCGCCTACTCTCATGCGCGTGAGTAATCGAAGCGACACTGGGTATGCGGCGCTGCACAAGCTCGGCGAGCTCGGGCTCGAGCTCGAGCGCCGGCGCGGACCCGAGCCCTACCCACATCCGACCGGACCCGCGCCAAGCCTTGAGGGGCTGCGCCGCCGCCGCGGGGAGATCGAGCGCATAGCGGCTCTCCACGGCGCGTGCGCGGTGCGCGTGTTCGGGTCCGTCGCGCGTGGAGACGCGCAGCCGGACAGCGATCTGGACCTGCTCGTTGAGCTGGACCCACAGCGGGGGCTGCTCGAGCAGGCGGCCTTGCAGGGCGATCTTGAGGAGCTCCTCGGCTGCCGAGTGCACGTCGTGCGCAGGGCGGGTTGCACTACACATCAGACAGCGCGCGTGAGCGGATCGAACGCGAAGCGCTCGAGCTTTGAGCCCAGTCAGCCGCCCTATCGACGAGTCGTAGCTGCCTGTTGCGCCTACGGGGGCATAGATTTCTCGGGCGCGCGTATGGCACCGCGACCACAGTTCCTGCTTGTTCCTGGTCGGTCTTGGAGGCGCGGATGGTGATCAGGAGCCGGCGCGCCGGGGTCGTCCTCGAGGTCCTCGGCGTCGAGCGCGACGAGCTCCGGCGCGTGAGCGCCGCGGCGAATCCGAGCCAACAGCAGCGCGCGGTCGCGCAGCCCGGCCAGCGTGGCGGTGTCGATCGGCTCGAGCAGCCGCGCGAGGGGGTCGAGCTCGAGCGGCTTGGCTTGGCTTGGCGCAGCGGTCGGGTGCCGTGCTGGCGGCGGATACCCGACAAGGACGGCGGCAACGGCGCCGGAGTCGCACGGGTTGGGGTGGTCCTGGGCGCGGTGCGCGGCGGCGATCGCGGCGGCGCGGCGGGCGATCGTGACCGGCCGGAACTCGCGGTCGGCCTCGGCGGCCAGGAACGCGCGACCGTCCGGCGCCGCGGGCATCGGCTGGAGCGCGTGCTGGGCGCACCAGGCGGCGAAGGTGCGCCAGTCGTTCTCGTACGCGCGGCGGGTGGCCGGCGAGAGCGCCGAGGCGGCGTAGCGGGCGGCCCGCTCGAGCTCGCGCCGGGCCGGCACGGCCTCGCCGGCGGGCTCGCGGGGGCTGGCAGGAGTCGATCCGAGCTCATCTAGGTAGCGAGAAGGTCGCTTAAGTTCACGCCTCGTTTCGGTGTTCACGACGTCAACAACGGTGTCGTTTTGACGTCCGGGGCGGCCGTTATGTTGCCGGCGTCTTGGAAGTCAACGACGTCAACGAGCGCAAGCCGCGTTATACCGTCCGCCGGTTGCTGCTGCCGGCGAGCGGGATCGAGTCGTTCACGGTCATCGGTCCGGATCGGCGGCCGGTCGAGCTGATCGACGAGTACCTGGCGTGGCTGACGGATTGCGAGCGTTCGCCGAACACGGTTGAGGCCTACGCGCACGATCTGCGGGCGTTCTGGACGTTTCTTGATGAGCGCGGCCTGAGCTGGGATCAGGTCGGGGTGATGGAGCTGGGCGAGTTCGCGGCGTGGGCGCGGCGTCCGGCGGAGAACGTCGTGGCGCTGGCCGAGGAGGCGTCACGTTTGTCGGCGCGCACGGTCAATCGGATGCTCAGCGGCGTAGTCGGCTTCTATGAGCTTCAGGCCAGGCACGGGAGCACGCTGGCCAAGGATCTGATCGTGAAGACGCGCAGTGGCCGTGGCGGCTACAAGCCGTTTCTGCACGGGATCGCGCGCAGCCGCGCGCGCGGCCGCGCGGTGCGCTTGCCGGAGCGCCGGTCGTTGCCGAGGACGCTCTCGCTTGAGCAGGTAGCGGCGGTGATCGACTGCCAGGAGCGGTTGCGCGACCGATTCCTGTTCGCGTTGTTGGCGAGCACGGGGATGCGCGTCGGCCAGGCGCTCGGGCTGCGTCATGAGGACGTGGTGGCGTGGGAGCGGCGGATTGTGATCAGGGTGCGGGAGGGTGCGCACCGCCGAGCGCGCAGCAAGGGCGGCGCCGAGGGCGGCGTGCCGGTGGCCCCGGAACTGATGCGGCTGTGGAGCGATTACATGCACGAGGAATACGGCGATTTGGACTGCGACTTCGTGTTCGTGAACCTGTGGGGCGGCCAGGTCGGGCGCCCGCTGACCTACTCGAATGTCGACCGGATCGTCGAGCGCACGCAGCGCAAGGTCGGCTTTCGGTTCACGGCGCACCAATTGCGCCACACGTACGCGACGCTGGCGTGGCGCGACGGTGTGCAGCTGGAGGTGATCGGCGCGCTGCTGACGCACCGCTCGCCGTCCTCGGTGCTGATCTACACGCACCCCACCGCCGAGGATCTGCGTAATGCGCTGGCCGAGCGCGGCGTGCTCGAGAGGGTGGCGGATCTGGTCGCATGAGCGCCGAGCCGCTGCGTGTTGTGGAGGGTGGCCGCGCGCCGCGTGGCTGGGAGGCGCTGTGGGCGAAGGACGTCTGGCGCCAGGGCGAGTTGCCGCACGGCGACCTGGCGTCTACCTACAGCGGCGAGGTGTTGATCCACTTTGGGGGGGTACGGCAACCGTGGCTGAAGGAGGCCGCGAAGCGCTGGGCCCGCGCCCGCCTGCTCGGCGACACGACGCCGCAGACGATGCGCCGCTACCTGACCGACCTGTGGCGCTTCAGCGACTGGCTGGCCGCACACGCACCCGAGACGGTTGCGCCGGCGCTGCTCTCTCGCGCGGTGCTGGAGGACTACCTGCTGTGGGTGCGTCAGCAGTCAGGCTGGAAGCCAGCGACGCGCAACCACCACGTCGTTGCGTTGCGTGCGCTGCTCGAGGAGCAGGCCGAGGATGGCCTTGCAGGCCTGCCGCGCAGCGCGGCGATCCATCGCGCCGAGCTCCCGCGGGTTGGTTACCGGCTGGCCAAGCAGCTCCCGGGCGAGGTGTTCGCGCAGTGGGTCGATCCGGCCAATCTCGCGCTGCTGGATGACGAGCAGCACCGGACGGTCGCGTTGTTGCTCGCCTTCACCGGGTTTCGAGTCTCGAGCGTGGTTACGCTGACGCGCGACGCGAGAGAGCTCGGGCCCGACGGCCAGTCGTATCTGCGCTACTTCAACATAAAGGCCAAGCGCCAGGCGATGCTGCCGATCGCGCCGGCGCTCTCGCAGCAGCTCGAGTGCCAGGAGGCGCTGTTGGCCGAGCGCTACCCCGAGGGCACTGGATGGCTGCTTCCCTCCCCGCCGTCGGGCCAGCGCAACGGCAAGGGAGGCGCTTTTCATCTGTTGCCTGTGACGATCCGGAAGATCGTCAAGCGCTATTTCAGCATTGCGGAGATCCGTGGCGTCGACGGCGAACTCGTGCTCGGCGTGCATCCGCACCTGTTTCGCCACCACGTCGGGACGAGCATGGTCAACGAGAAGATTCCGCTGACGGTGATCCAGAAGGTGCTCGATCACGGGTCGATCGAGATGACCGCGCACTACGCGCGGCTGCACGATGAGACGGTCAAGCAGGAGGTGTGGCGCTGGCACGAGCGGGTGAATATCCGTGGCGAGCGGATCGCGCTGCCGGTCGACGGTCCGCTTCAGGAGGCGGCGTGGATGAAGGAGCGGATCGCGCGCGCCAAGCAGGCGCTGCCGAACGGCTACTGCGGCTTGCCGCTGGTGCAGAGCTGCCCGCATCCGAACGCGTGCTTGAGCTGTGCGAGCTTCCTCACCGACGGCTCGTTCCGCGCCGTGCACGAGCAGCAACGCGGCGAGACGCGCCGGCTGCTTGAGAAGGCGCGCGAGAACAACAGCCTGCGGCTGATTGAGGTGCTTGAGCGCGACGAGCAGAGCCTCTCCAGGATCCTTGAAGGGCTCGACGCGATCGAGGCCGACTACGCCGACGGCGGGGAGCTGGACCTGCTCGACCTCGCCGCTCCCGGTGAGGTGGCGGGCGCTTGATGGGTGGCGAGCCGGCCCGCCGCCCGGTTGCCGCCGCCGCGGCCAGGCGCACGCTGGAGGCTGAGCAGCGCGTCGGCGGCGCGCTGCGCGAGTTCGATCGCGAGGGTGTGACGGTCACGTTCGCTAGCGTGGCCGAGCGCGCGCGGGTCAGCCGCGCGTTTCTCTACCAGCACGCCGCGCTGCGCGAGGAGATCGAGGCGCTCCGGGCCGCGCAGGCCGCGGCCCCGGCGCGCCTGCCGGTGCGCCACCGCGCCAGCGACGCGTCGCTGCGCGCAAGGCTGCGCGCGGCGCTTGATGACAGCCAGCGCCAGCGCGAGGAGATCGCCCGGTTGCGTGAGGAGCTCGCGCTCGCGCACGGCCGCGTCCGCGAGCTGGAACTGGACCGCCGGGTACGCCGCACGTGAGCCGGCCGGCGCCGGTCTCGCCGCATCCGTCGCAGAGCCAATCGGTGCTGGAGGCGGTCCTGGAGAGGATCACCTACGCAAACGAGGACACCGGCTACACGATCGCCCGGGTGGCGACCGAGCGGACCGGCCCTGATTTGTTGACGGTGGTGGGGCCACTTTTAGGCGCCCAGGTCGGGGAAAGCCTGTGCCTGACCGGGCGGTGGAGCAGCCATCCCAAGTACGGCCGGCAGTTCCAGGTGGACTCCTATACGACCGTGTTGCCGGCGACGATCCAGGGGATCCGTCGCTACCTGGGCTCCGGGATGATCAAGGGGATCGGGCCGATGATGGCCGAGCGGATGGTTTCGCATTTCGGCACCGAGATCCTGGCGATCATCGAAGAGCAGCCCGGCCGGCTGCTCGAGGTTCACGGACTGGGACCCAAGCGCACCAAGCGGATCGCCGATGCGTGGGAGGAGCAGAAGGCGATCAAGGAAGTGATGGTGTTCCTGTCGGGCGTCGGGGTCTCCACGTCGCTGGCCGTGCGGATCTACAAGCGCTACGCCGACGGTTCGATCTCGATCGTGCGCGCCGAGCCCTACCGGCTGGCGTCAGAGGTCTGGGGCATCGGCTTTAAGACCGCGGACACGATCGCCCAGGCGGTCGGGATCCCGCACGACAGCCCCCAGCGGATCAAAGCCGGACTGCAATACACCCTGTCCGAGGCCGCCGATAACGGGCACTGCTACCTCCCCGAGCCCGACCTCATCCGCGAGGCGACGAAGATCCTGGAGGTCGACCGGGAGCTGATCGGCCCGTGTCTGGATGAGCTCGTGACCGAGGAAGGTGTCGTCCGTGAACCGGTGCCAGGCAGCGACGCTGCCATCGCGGCGATCTACCTGGTGCCGTTCCATCGCGCCGAGCGCTCCCTCGCCGCCAGCCTGTTGGACCTGTTGAACTCAAGCGACGAGCGGTTGCCGGCGTTCGCCCAGGTGGACTGGGACAAGGCGCTGGGCTGGCTGCACACCCGGACCGGGCAGGACCTGGCCGCCGGCCAGCAAGAGGCGGTCACCCTCGCGCTCACCAGCAAGGTCGCGGTGCTGACCGGCGGGCCGGGGTGCGGCAAGAGCTTCACCGTCCGCTCGATCGTCACGCTGGCCGCCGCCAAGCAGGCGACCGTGGTGCTGGTCGCGCCCACCGGCCGGGCCGCCAAGCGCCTGGCGGAGCTGACCGGCCATGAGGCCTGCACCGTTCACCGGCTGCTGGAGCTCCAGCCTGGCGGCGAGGCCAGATACGACCGCGACGACCCCCTGGACGCCGATCTGGTCGTGGTCGATGAGACCTCGATGATGGACGTGATACTGGCCAACAAGCTGATCAAGGCGATCCCCTCCGGCGCGCACCTACTACTGGTCGGCGACGTCGACCAGCTCCCGTCCGTCGGCGCTGGCGAAGTCCTGCGCGACCTGCTCGCCGCTGGCAGCATCCCGCGGGTTCGCCTGACCCAGATCTTCCGCCAAGCCCAGCAGTCGGGCATCGTCGTCAACGCCCACCGCATCAACCGCGGTCAGCCCCCGCAGCTCACCGGCTTCCCGGACTTCTACTGGTTCACGTGCGACCCCTCCGAGGACTCCGGCCTGCACCCCGCGGAGGAGACCGCCACACTCGTGGTCGACGTCGTCGCCCGCCGGATCTCCGCCAAATTCGGGCTCGACCCCCTCCGCGATGTCCAAGTGCTCACGCCGATGCACCGCGGGCCCGCCGGAGCGGGCAACCTCAACGCGCTCCTGCAGGAAGCCCTCACTCCACCACGCGACCAGACGCCTGAGAAACGCTATGGCGGGCGAGTGTTCCGCGTCGGGGACAAAGTCACCCAGCTGCGCAACAACTACCACAAGGGCCAGGCAGGGATCTTCAACGGCACCGTCGGGGTCGTCACCGGCCTGTCCCTGGAAGAGCAGACCCTCACCGTGCTGACCGACGAAGACGAGCAGGTCGAGTACGAGTTCGGCGAACTCGACGAGCTCGCCCACGCCTACGCCATCACCATCCACCGCTCCCAAGGCAGCGAATACCCCGCCGTGGTGATCCCGCTCACCACCTCGTCCTGGCTGATGCTGCAACGCAACCTGCTCTACACCGGCGTCACCCGCGCCAAGCAACTCATCGTCCTTGCCGGATCCCGCCGCGCACTCGCGCAAGCCGTCCGCACCCCCGGAGCCGGCCGCCGACACACCGCACTCACCCATCGGCTCGATCCCCTCGGATAGGCGGACATCGGCCCGCCGGTCCGATGGGCGGCGCGTCGTCCAGCAGCGTTCGACCCACTCGACACGACGCTTCAACACATGCTGTCGTTTACATGTCGACGACAGCAATCGCCAGCACTGGCGCCACGTTTACACCAAGGCGTGAACTTAATGGCGCTTCTCGCCCCAAACGAGGGGTTTTCGTTTTGGAGCGAATGTCCGTTCTGCCCGATGTCACGGCAGGACGTGGCCTCACCGGCGTCGAACCAGGCACCGAGCATCCTTCGCCAACATCGCCGCCGTGAGTGGATTGCGGCGGGGCGATGGGGGAAGAGGGGGGACATGAACACAGCGTGACCAGCCAGACGCACGTTGCCGGTGGTGCTTTGTTCACGGCGGCAGGGTTAGGAGCGGCAAACGCCGCCGGCTGGATGCACACGCCGGTGTGGGCGCTGGCGGTCGGTATCGCGTGGGGAGCGATCGCGGGAGAGCTTCCCGACATCGACCATCCGAAGGCACGGGTTTCCCGGACCGGGGTGGCGTCCGGTGGCGTTGTATTGGTCGCACTGGCGTGGGTGGTCGGGAAGCTGGCCGCGGTTTCGCACACGGGTGCGCATCTGAACGCGCAGTCGGCGGTGCGGTTCCTGCTCGCGCACCTGGCCGTCGTCTACCCCTACGCTGTGGCGGCGACCGCGCTTGGCTATCTCTCGCACCTGGTGCTCGACTCGCTCACTGGTCCGATCCCGTGGGGGTGGCCGTGCGCTCATCGGCGCGTCGCGCTCGCGCCAGCTGCGCTCAGGATCCGCACCGGCTCCTCGATCGAGACTTGGCTGGTCAGGCCGGCGATCACGATCGCTGCGATCCTCATGTTTCTCGAGGTCGTTGGAATCCCTTCGCATCCGCGCTGAGGCGATTGGCTCGCTTGCGCGTCCACGCGTTTTGCCGTGTGACGCGGATCAGCGGTCCAGGCGCACGGCGAGCTCCTTGCGCTGGCGTTCGCTGAGCCCTCCGAACGTCTTGCGGGGCGAGACTCGGCAGCTGTTGAGAATCTTGGTTGCCTTTACGCGCCCGTGGCCGGGGAGGGCGAGCAGCATGTCTAACACCTTTGCGGTCTCCAAGTACGGGGGCGGATTGACCATCAGCGCGGCGAGCGACACGCGGCCGGACTTGAGGTCGCGCTTGAGCTGCGCGCGCCGCGCGCGGACCTCGTTGGCCTTGCTCAGGGCGTCCATGCGCTGATCCAGCGTGCGCTCGGGTGCCCGGTGGTCGTCGAGCGGCTCCTGCTCCCGGGACTCTGCCGTCATCCGCCCCGGCAGCTTAGCCTTAGCCTTAGCCCCCGTCCCTGGTGGCAATCCGTCCTCCTCAAAGCACGCGCCGAGAGATGCTGTTGGCCAATCGCTGCGGCTCAGGCGCAAGGGCCTCGCGCGCGCCACCGCCAGAACGCCGGGCCGGGATCCACGCCCACGTGATCGGGCCAAGAGATCTCCGCGCAAGAGCGCGTCGTCGGGACGGAACCGTCGCTGCAAGTGCTGGGGTCACGGGATCGCGGCGGCGGGGCGAGCTATGATGCTGGTGGGCGCGAGCGACTGACCTAAGCGAAGTGCAGGCGTCAGGGGCTCACGGTCTGCCGCGCGGCTTTGCCCCTCGAGGGCCTTATTCATGCGCGCCCCGTTGTCGCGCTCGCGCCCGCCCTCTTCGCAGAGCCCTCGGAGCTTATTGACAGCTGGAATCGGTCAGCCTCCGTGGCCCCTGTGATCGAGGACGTCGCGTAGATGGCCGAGTGCTTGGCGAACCCGTGGGCCGATTTTGCTTAGGAGTCCGGAATGATTTAGTGCGGTGTGGGAGGATGTTTGGGGGCGGGTGTCGTAATTGCGAGACATGATCGATGAATCGAAGATTGCTGAGCGTTTTGCGGGGTTGGGTCCTGAGCTGAACGAGCGTCAGCGCAGGATTTGGGCGGCGACGGAGGCTCGCTCGCATGGGCGTGGTGGGATCGCTGCGGTCGCGCGCGCGACGGGTATCTCTGAGGACACGGTCGGGCGTGGGATCAAGGAGTTGCGGTCGGGGGTGCGGTTGGAGCCTGGGCAGGTCCGTCGTCGGGGGGCGGGGCGCCCTGCGTTGACGGTGTCTGATCCGACGCTGTTGGACGATCTCCAGGGGCTGGTGGATCCTGATACGCGTGGGGATCCGATGTCGCCGTTGCGGTGGACGTCGAAGAGCTTGGCGAAGCTCGCGGTCGCGTTGGTCGCGGCCGGGCACGAGGTGTCTGATCGGTCGGTTGGGAAGCTTTTGAAGGGGCTGGGGTTTCGGTTGCACGCGAATCGGAAGACCAGGGAAGGCAGCGATCATCCCGATCGCGACGCGCAGTTTCGCTACATCAACGAGACCGCCCGGGCGGCGCTGGCGGCGGGCGAGCCGGTGATCTCTGTGGATGCCAAAAAGCGCGAGCTTGTCGGGGATTTCAAGGCTGTCGGCCGGGAGTACGAGCCGACGGGCCGGCCGGTGGAGGTCCGCTGTCACGACTTCAAGGACAAGCAGCTGGGGCACGCGATCCCCTTCGGCGTGTATGACATGAACGCCAACGAGGGGATGGTTTCGGTCGGGATCACGCGGGACACGGCGCAGTTCGCGGTCAACTCGATCCGCGCGTGGTGGGCGCACCTCGGCTCACAGCGCTACCCCGACGCCAGAACCCTGACGATCACCGCTGACGGCGGCGGCAGCAACTCCAGCCGCACGAAGCTGTGGAAGACCGAGCTGCAATGCCTCGCCGACGAGCTAGGACTCGCGATCCGCGTCTGCCACTTCCCACCGGGCACAAGCAAGTGGAACAAAATCGAGCACCGGATGTTCTCCTACGTCAGCCTGAACTGGCGCGGCAAGCCGCTTGAGAGCCTACAGCTGATCATCGACCTGATCGGCTCGACCACCACCAGCACCGGGTTGAAGGTCTACGCACGCCTTGACCCGGGCGAGTACGTCAAAGGCATCAAAGTCAGCGATGCGGAGCTGGCTGCGGTGAACATCGTCCGCGATGACTTTCACCCGGACTGGAACTACGTGATCAACCCAACAACCGCACTAATTACTTCGTGAGCCCTAAGAGGTCGATTCCGAGTCGGGGCGTCCGTGGGGGCGGGGTTCTCGTGAAGTCGCTGTCGGCAAACTGGGGACGATGGAGTTGCTCGTCGCACGGAATCCGAACCTGGACAGCTCGCTACCGTATCTGCTGTGGGTGCCGCTGGAGGGCGGGCTGGTGTTTCGTACGAAGGGCACGTGGCCGCGGACCAGTGCGCTGTACTGCCATGCGGTCGGTATCGACGAGTGGCCGGCAGAGCCTGAGATCGTCGAGCGGGTGGCGCTTCGCGCGTGTGCCAGGCGCGGCGCGGCGATCGACGTTGTCTGCGATCGCGGCCGTGAGCAGCGTTCGCAGATCGTGTTTACCCGCGCTCGTGGACGGGAGGTGGTCTTCTGGCAGTCGCCGCGTACCCGCAAGCAGGCGCGGCCTGACGTGCGTTTGCCGACCGCGCGCGCACAAGGGGTCGCGGACCTGGAGATCCTCGTGGACAGCCACGAGCGCTATCCGTACACGTTCGCCTCACAGCAAGCACGCACGGTGCGTCGCGGCCTGTCGTGTGGCGACTACGCGGTTACCGTACAGGGGCAGATCGTCGCGGCCGTCGAGCGAAAATCGGTGGCCGATCTCGTGTCGAGCCTGACCAGCGGACGGTTGCGTTACGCGCTGGGCGAGCTGTCCGCGCTGCTACGGGCGGCGGTCGTCGTCGAGGACCACTATGGCCAGATCTTCGCGGTTGAGCACGTCCGCGGCAGCGTTGTCGCCGACGGCCTGGCCGAGTTGCAGATCCGCTGGCCGATGGTGCCGATCGTCTTCTGCCAGACGCGCAAGCTCGCCGAGGAATGGACATATCGTTATCTCGCCGCCGCGCATGCGTGGGCGCGCGACGAGCCAGCCGCGCGTGCCCGCTTAGGCCTCGACGACGAAGCACAACTCATCGCGCGATCCGAGCCGGGGCCGTCGACCAGCGAACTGCGCGCGTGGGCGCGCGACAACGGGCTCGCGGTCGCAGACCGCGGCCGCCTGCGACCCGAGATTCACCAAGCATGGCGCGACGCTCACCGTCCTTCGAGCGCGTGAGCTGGCCTCGCCGCGATTCAGTGCTGTCATCGGGCGTCTCGTAGACGGTTCTTAGTTCCCTTGCGGCCGCCAGGAGCGGCGTCGGCGGTGCTGGTCGCCGTCCTGCTGGCAATGTGGCCGAACGTCAATCTCTGCCGCGTCGGCGCAGCCACACGTGCATGAGCGGATCGATGATCATCCAGCCGGTCGCCGCCGTCGGGTCCTGGGCGATGTCCCCGGCCTGCGCGAGCGCTGCGAGCGCCTTACCGGTTGCGCCCGGTGCCGTGTTGGCGCGCGGCCGTCTGGCTGAACGGTGCTTCGTCGCTGGCGAGCACAGCGATCGCTCGCCGCTGCGAGACGGTGAGCGCGTCCCAGCGGCCGTGCAGCTCGCCGTCGGCGTCGAGCAGCGCGCCGGCGAGTGCGTCCTCGAATGTCGCTTCGTCCGCAGCGCCGCCGGCCAGCGTGCGCGCGACCAGGTGCGCGGCGAGCATCATCGAGCGCTGAGGGTGCCCTCGGGTGACGTCTAGCAGCAGGCCGAGTCGCGGTGTTGCTCCTCAAAGCGGACCGCGACGTACTCCGCGAACGGCTCCACACGGCCCGTGGGGAACTCGTTCAGAAGTCGAGTACTCGCGTCGGTGCGCCGATGAGCTGTGTCCAGTCGCCAAGCGCCGTTTAGGGGCCGCGATGGGGAACGGTCGCCGGTCAGGCGGCGGCGGGCAGCTCGGTGTACAGCTCGGTGGTGGTGATGTCGGTGTGTCCGAGCATCGTTTGTAGGGTCTGTGGTTCGACGCCGCTGGCGAGCAGGTGCGTTGCGCAGGCGTGGCGGATCGTGCGTGGTGTGATCCGCTCAGCGAACCCGGCTGTGCGCGCGTGGCCCTGGACGATCTGGTAGATCCCTTGTCGTGTGAGCCCGTTCCCGTGCTGGTTTACGAACAGGCGCGGCTGCTTGCGCGGGCGCAGGAGCAGCGGGCGGCCGTCTTGCAGGTAGGCGCGGATCGCGGCCAGCGCGCTGTCGGGGACCGGCACGAGCCGCTCCTTGGGCCCGTTGGCGTCGGCGCGTAGCATGGCGGTCCCGAGGTCAAGGTCGTCTGGCTGGAGCGCGATCGCCTCCGAGACGCGGATTCCGCACGCGTACAGTAGTTCGAGCAGCGCGCGGTCGCGTAGCGCGGCGGGGCTCGTTCTGCGCGGCTGGGCGAGCAGCTGCTGGATGTCCTGGCGGCTGAGTGACTGTGGACGGCGCTTGGCGAGCCGCGGGCTGCTCAGCTCGCTCGCCGGGTTGCGCTCGATCATTCCGCGGCGGTGCAGGTGACGGTAGAACGAGCGCAGGCAAGCGATCTTGCGTTGCAGCGTTGCGGCCGCGAGTGGTGTCGTGCTCGGGCTGTTGGCCAGCTCGCCGAGGAACGCGGCCAGCTCGGCGTGCTCGACCGCGAGCACGTCACGCCCGTGGTCGGCGAGAAACGCGCCGAACTGAACCAGGTCGCTGCGGTAGGCATTGACCGTGTTGCGCGCGAGGCCGCGCTCGCGCTCGAGATCGGTAAGCAAGGCCAGCACGAGTTGCTCGAAGGTTTCGGGAGCTCGTGGCAAGCGAGCGCTCATAGCGCCCTGTTCGCCGGCGCCGACGCGAATCCTTGCACGCCGCGACGCCGATCGGCAAGGCGCTCGAGAAACTGCGCCGATGCGCGGAACCCAATTCGACATGCAAGTCGTCGAGCCTGAAAAGGGTCGAATTTGCAGGTAACTCTACATAAGGGATGTTATCGAACGTGAATTATGGAAATGGGTTTCCATCTGAGTGCAGTAGGTCAGGATTCATCGGCTTTTCGGGCTGACTGGTGACGCCACGGGCGATCGAGCGGCTCTCCGGCGAGGCTGGCGGGTCGTACCCGCTTGTCGGACGGTGGGGGTGGAGGGCTGCGGAAGCCGGACCCGGGATCGACGACCAGCGAGCGGTAGGTGCGCGGCGGTGCTTGGACGGACTGCTCGAGCAAGCGGTAGAAGAGCATGCCGCGCGCGCGGGATCGCCGGCGGTTGAAGCGGAAGGCGAACTCGTCCAGGTATGCCTGCAGGTGCCCGGGCTTGACGCCGCCTTGGTGGGTGCCCAGCAGCCAGCGCTCCACCAGGGACGCGACGCGATGCACGCCCGGCAGCAGTTCGTGAGCCTGCAGCCCCGATGGGGCGACCGGCTCGGGCTGATGGGTGTACTCCTCCCCACAGGCCGACGGGTAGCTCGGCCACCCGTCGGTGATCACGATCGTTCCGGGATCAACATGATCCAGCAGGAACGGCCGCAGCGAGGCGGTGCTCGCATCGTCGATGATCTGCATGCGACAACGGCCCAGCGCCCGTCCGACCTGCTCAACAGCGATCACGACCAGCGTCTTGCCCAGGGCGCCGCGTCCCCGGCGTCCGGGCTGGGGGCCGCCGATGACCGTCTCGTCGACCTCGACGATCGTGCCCAGCCGGTCGCGGCCGGGGCGGACCATCGCGGTGCGGTAGCGATGGAGCATCGCCCACGCGGTCTGCTCGGAGCCGATCCCGAGCACACGCTTCAGGCCGTGAGCGGAGATCCCACGCTTCTGGCTGGTCATCTGCCACGCCGCCGCGAACCACACCGTCAACGGCGTCCGCGTCCCATGGAAGATCGTCCCGGCCGTCGGCGAGACGCGACGACCGCACCGACCACACGACCATCGACCGTCCGGGAGCTTCCACCCCTGCTCGCCCGCGCATAGCGGGCACCGAAAGCCCTCCGGCCAACGCAACCAATCGAGGTAGTCCAGACACGCACGGTCATCCGGGAACCAGCTCCGCAGGTCGGCGTAGGAGCCGGGGTAGTCAACGGATGCCCTGGGCGCCTCGCGGGACACTCCCGAAGGCTACTGCACTGAGATGGAAAACCCGTTAAACTAATAAACGGCGTGTCTAGTAATGGAGCAGGCCGAGCTCCTCACCGTCGAGCCGCTGAGGTCTCCACATCAACATGGCTGCACGCGAAGACGCGCCTGGCCCGGCCCTCTCAGATACGCCGGTAGCGAAGGTAAACAACGCGGGAGGCAAACGTCCGTGTCTCGACCAATTCCAGGTTGATCCTGGCCTCCAGGGTCGGGAAGTAAGGCGTGCCACCTCCCAGTAGCACCGGACTGACGAACAGCCGGTACTCGTCGATGAGGCCTAGGTTCATGACGGTCGAGGCTAGACCGGCGCCGCCGACGGCCAGCTCCTTCCCCGGTTGTTCCTTCAGCTCGGCGAGCACTTCGGCAACGCCGCTCCTGACGAGCCTGGCATTACCCTCGACCTTCTCAAGGGTATTCGAGAACACGATCTTCGGCAGCTGCTTCCAGATCCGCGCAAAGTCAAGCTCGTGCTCCGAGGCCGAGGGTTTCTCGTCAGCGGTCTCCCAGTAGACCATCGCCTCGTACAGCCGCCGTCCGCAGAGGTGCGCGCCCAGCTCGCGTGTCTGCTGGTTGTGGAAGCGGTGCAGCTTCTCGTCGGGTGCAGTCCAGTCGATCTCGCCGTCGGGTCCGGCGATGAAGCCGTCCAGCGAAACTCCCATCGAGTAGATCAGCTCTCGCATCACGGTCCTCCTCGGTTGGCTCCTTTCTTCCGCGATATATGACTGCGCGCCGGCTCAGTGCTCATCGGTGCCCGGTTGGATCAGGCTCCGCGAGTCGGGCCTGGCGGTTTCGTTATGTGATTGCTTTGGCTTTGATGGCGTCGAATTCGGCCTGGGTGATGGCGCCGCTGTCGAGCAGTTTCTTGGCTTTTTCGATCTCGCTCGCCGGGCCTTCGCTACCGGCCGTCTTGCGGACGTAGTCCTCGAACTGCGCCTGGGAATCGGCAGCTTCCTTGTGGCTGCGCTCGGCCATCCCGTCGTGGTAGGCGATCAGATAGATCAACACCCCGAGGAACGGCAACACGATCACGAAGATCACCCACAGCGCCTTCGCCCACCCCGAGATGTCACGGCGGCGGAACAGGTCGATCAGCACCGTGATTGCGATCCAGATCCACACCACCCACGCCATGAAGATCAAGATCGTCCAAAAGATGTTCAAAAACGGATAACTGGTTGCAGCGAACTCCGTCTCCATCACATATGCCTCCTGCCGCGATCCCACCCCCGGAAGAGCAGGATGCAGCGCCTAGCGCCACGAATGGCCGTTATCGGACACCCCCAAGTGTCCACCCACCACCCGACAGAACATCACCCAGACGGGATGACCGCGCCAGCGGCAAGCCGCGAGCCGGTCGCATCACCCCGCCTCGGACGAACCCGGGGTGTCAGCTCGCAGCGGCCCTTCTGACGCCAGGGGGGCCGAGCTCTGGTCCTCACGCGCGTCACCTGGCCCGCACAACGGTCGCAAGCGGTTGGCGGCCAGCTTCGAGATTGCTGGGCGCGACAATGAATTTGCCGACAAAGAGCGAAAGCGGATTGTGCTCCTCGCTGTGTGTGCGCACCTATCGGCGGACGATGCGCGATCTGGCGAGACTCGATGCTCGATGTTTTCAGGATGAAGGGCGTGCGATGCGTTCGTTAGTGTTTTCAGATTCACACCTCGGGGCGTGGACGGGGGACGATCTTCTTGCTTATGAATGGGCTCGGGAAGCGCTGCGGCCCGAGCTCGAGCGCGCGGACGAGGTCGTGCTGCTGGGCGACTTCGTGGATCTGTTGTTCGCGACCAGTCAGCATGCATTCGAGCGAGCCGACGGGCTGGTCGACCTGCTCGCGCAGACGTTGGCCGGCAAGCGGTTAACGTGGCTGGCGGGCAACCATGATCACCACATCCTCGTTCGCCGGCTGGAGGCGCTCATCGAACTGCGGATTGCGACGGGCAAATCCGACGACGAGTTGGCTGAGCAGTGGCGCGGGAGCTTGTTCTTCGAGGCGTTCCTGCGACGGCGTCTCCCGGATACCCAGATCGAGATCGCTTATCCGCAATGTCGCATCGGCGAAGTCATGCTCAGCCACGGTCACTACCTCGACAGCGAGGTCCGCGGCTCGGTCCCGAACCGGATGTTGCAGGGCGGGTTCTGGCGGATCGCCGGTGGGCGCGTGGCGACGCCGACGATCGAGGACTATGAGGCCTCATTGGTTCCGCTCACCGAGCTGCTGTTCGTCGAGGCGCAGCTGCCCAAGGGTGCCGCCGCCGAGCAGCACATACAGTCCGAGCTGCGCCGGCTCGGTCGCTTCGCAGGTCTGGCGGCTGCCCCGGGACGCGAAGTGGGACGGATTGCCCGCTCGCTGCTGCTGCGGCTCCGGGGTAGGGCCGAGTCTCAGCCCGCGACGGCGGACTACGCACTCGCCCGCGTGGTCGAGCCCGGAGCGTCCGTCCTGCCTACGGTGAGCGCGTACGCCCGCGTGTGCCGAAATCTCGGTTGGGATCAGCAAGCGCAGTGGTTCGTGTTCGCCCATACCCACCAGCCTCTCGACGGAGTCCGGGCCGGCGATACGACTGCCGGGCCGCGCTTTTGGAACACCGGGTCCTGGATCTACGAGCCGCCAGCTGGGTCGGTCGCTGACTACCTCCGGTACCTGAATCACAACTGGCCCGGAAGCGCTGTCGTCATAGACACAGCGGAGCGCGGTGGCGAGCCACAGCTGCTCGAGTTGCTTGCCGCCGATCGTACGGCGCTGCGGGCCAGGCTACAAGGATCCGATCCGCCCGCGCCACAAGAGCTACGGCGTTACGACGACGTGCGCCGCCTCCTCAACCGCGACTGAACCCCGAGTGAAGCGACTCCCGGCACTACGGGTAGCCCTGGAAGTGCTGGCGGCTTGCGGGTCGCATATCGGGTAGTCCGGATGGGGCTGCGTCGCCGATCACGCCGCGCCCTGGGAGGAGCTTGCACGCGAGGACGCTCGGCAGGAGCTGACCGCGGCGTTCGGCGATCCGGCGTTCGTGGAGTCGGCCCTGAACACGCCGGCCACGCCGACGATTTTCTTTGACCCCGAGAGGTTGGGTCTCGGCTCGTGCGTGACCAGGAGCGGCTCAGCGATCCGTGCGGGCCGCGGGCCGACTATTCCTGGTTGCCGGGCGGCGCGTCGGTGGGTTGGCCTGGCGGATTGGCCGAGGCCTCTTTTCTCGCCTGCTTCTTGGCTGCCTTCTCCACTCGACGCTCGCGGAGCCTGCTCTCGCGCGTGAGCTTTGCCATCGTGGTCTTCTTCTTGCCGCTTGAGGCCATGCCTGTCCGTCCTTGTTGGTGAAGTTCGAGCACGTCGATGACGAGCAAGCCAGCTGGTGAACACGGGGAGCAGAGCGCCTGGACCGAACCCTGCGGATGGCTACAGGCGCTGCTGGCGCCTCCTGGAGCGATCCGCGCCACGCGTCGACCCCGGGAGCCCGCCTTGTCGGCTCGGTCTCAGATGCGGGCGAGAACGACGGGGGACCGTTGGGGGTCCCCCGTCGCCGGTCGGCGTCAGTGGGCTAGATCGTCTGGACGTTCGCGGCCGCCGGGCCCTTGGGGCCCTGCTCCGCGTCGTAGCTCACCTTGGCGCCCTCGGCCAGCGACTTGAAACCGCTGCCCTGGATCGCGCTGTGATGCACGAACAAGTCCTTACCGGAGTCATCAGGGGTGATGAATCCGAAGCCCTTGTCGTCGCTAAACCACTTCACAGTTCCTGTGGCCATGTTGGTTGTTCCCTCCGGGCTGTGTGCACTGCGAAACGCGGAGGGTGCTACGAGGCAACAACTGCGAAAACGCGGGGCACTACTTTCGGTCAAGCGAACGCTCGACCCCTTAGAAGTAGTCTAGCGCTCCCAGCCGGAGCATGACCGCAACCTCGTTCATCGCGGCCAGACTGGGATCGTGCTAGCGCAAGTCCTGTTGGCGAAGTTTCCGCACCTGCTCCTGCTCGCGCGCGGTGCGAAGCTTGCGAGCTTCCTTTTGCGTGCGGTCGTTGCGCTGCGCAATTTCCTTCCTGAGCTCGGTGAAAGCCGCGTCCGACGTCGATCGACCCGGTCCGGGTTCGTTCATCTGCTTCGTCATTGACCTACGCTCCTCTTAGCTCCCTACGAAGATTGGGCCACAGGACCAATGCGAGAGCGAGACACTGAGCGGTGGAACGGCTTCCCTAGTCTAGCCGGACGTTGACTCGGCACGCGTCCGCAGGGGTTGGACAGGGTCGGGCCGCCCATCAGCCGCGCTCGCCGAGCCGCCACCCGTGAGGGGCGGCGAGCTTGTCAGCAGCCTCCGGGCCCAGCTTCCGCGCTCGTAGGGCAGGGCGTCAGGCGGAGCGTCGAGCAGCGGTGCGGCCCGCTCCCACAGCAGCTCGACCTCGTCGGCGCGCGTGAACAGCAGATGGTCACCATGCATGACATCCAGCAGCAGGCGTTCGTAGGCCTCGATTCCCTCCGCGCGTAGTGCCTGCTCGACGTCGAGCTGCATCGCGGCGCGCGTTGCGATCAACGCCGGGCCCGGTTGCTTCACGAGTAGCTCCACGGAGATCCGTGGGTTATCGGTGAGTTCCAACACCAGTTCGTCGGGCCGGCCACCGTCCCCGTTGCTAGGCAACAGGATCTGGCCCGGCCCACGGAGTACCACTGTGACTAGGCGGCGGTCCGAGGCCATCGCCTTGCCGGTCCGCAGCAGGAAAGGGATCCCGCGCCAGCGGTCGTTGTCGATTTCAACTCGTACCGCGGCGAACGTCTCGGCGCGCGAACCGTGCGGCACGCCATGCTCCTCCTGGTAACCGTCGAACTGGCCATACGACCATCGGCTGCATCGCCGACGGCGGAACCGACATGTACCGCACCGTCCGGGAATCGGCCCCGAGATCCTCGCGCGCCTCCTGGATCGTCCGCGACAGGTCGGCGCCGTCGTCGGCGCTCGAGGTCACGAATGACAAGCTGCCGGCGAACGCCTCCCACTCCTCGAGGTCGAGATCCCCACCGAAGTGCTCCTCGAGCGCTTGACGAACCTCATCGGCGAAGTCGCCGCGGGGCTCGTGGCGACCCGAGCCGATGATCCGGAACCCGTTCGCGATCAGACCCGCGCCTGCCAGGCGGAACAATCCCGGCAGTAGCTTGCGCCGTGCGAGATCGCCACGAGCGCCGAAGAGCACCAGGACATGGGGATCGGGCGAGGTCGCCGTCAGGGGCACGTGAGCGGTTCTTCCACGCAGGCGCAAGCTCCACACATGGCTGCGGCCACACAGGTGCTACTCGGCGTTATGCGGGCATTCCGGCCTCGATCCAGCGTGAGAAGGTGCCCACCCATTCCTGTGGCCAGGCGCCGTCGCAAGGCATCGAGCCGTTGCGCACACGCTCGAGGATGTCTTGCGCATGCTGTTGTACGTCTTCGTGCGACCACAAGTCAAAGGCGAACCTCATCGATTGTCGGTCGCGCTGGCGGAACAGTTGCCGGACGTGCTTCTCGAAGCGCACGGGTTCATCGGCGGCCGGGAGGATCACCGGCTCCTCGGGCGTCTCGGACGCGATTGCGGAGGCCCTGCTGCCTGGAGGTCCGGCCCCGGTGCTCCAGTCCCAGTGAGGCATTGGCATGTGCTCGGGAGGTTTGGCGCCTGATTGGGAGTTCTCAACTGCGAGGCGAGATCCCCATTCGATGTAGGCCTGAAAAGCGGACCGGAACTCGGCGTCGTTGGGAAGTCCCGCCTCGCTCGCAGATTTCAGCAGGAGGGCGACCCATCGCGCGCGCCACTCTTCAGTCAGGCCCTTGCCGAGGTGCTGGGCGAGCATGCGCGGGTAGCCGCCGTATTCCTCGCTGTAGCACTGCGGTCCGCCGAAAACCTCGCCCAGCCACTTCGCGACGCGCTGGGGGTGATCGGCGGACATGTTCGCGAACAGCGGCGCCAGCATCGGATCCTGCGGTACGTACTTCTCATAGAAGATGCGGGTCATCCGCGTCAGCGCCGGCAGCCCCCCGCACCATTCGAACATCGTCGGTGTCCGCGCGGGATCCGGAATCGGATCGCGAAACTTGACGTACCAGTGCGTGCCGCTGCAGAAGGGCTTGTTCTGCGAGTGACCGCACCGGCAGAGCGCATAATGCTCGGTTGAGGCTCCTTGGTTGCGGCTGACCTCCGAGCCGTCGCTGTCGACGAGCGGAACGCCTCCAGTGATCCGGTAGGGCCCGTCCTTGGTGATCTGAATCGTCGCCTCGCGTTGAGAGTGGTAGTCAACCTCCTCGCGCGCCTCAATACCGTCGATCGCGAAGCTGAGGGCTGCAGACGGGCAGTCGCGTACCGCACGGATGATCTCGTCCATGCGTCCGCCGCTGGGCGTGACGAATGGCTCCTCGCCGAGGTGAAAGACGGTGGCGAGACGATCGGTGCAGAACCCTGAGTGCTGACAGACGCCTCTGTTATCGAGGACCGTGACTTGTTGCCCAACGTAGGTGTCGCGACGGTCGGCGACCCGCGCCGGGTCTTTCTCATCCGAGAAGTCAGTGCGCCAATGGGTTCCGTCGCAAAGCGGCTTGGTCTTCGATTGACCGCAGCGGCAGAGCGCCATCTGGGCGGTGGTCTGGACGGGAGTCCCGAGCCAGTCCTCGAGCCGGCCCGGGTTGGTGACCAGGTAAGGGCCGTTCTTCTCAGGACGGATCGTGGTCCCGAGATCCGCTTGGAGGTCGGCCAGCTCAGCGAGGCGGTGACCGGCCGTCTGCTGGTCTGGCAGCTGCCGGCAAACGGCTAGGTCCTGTAGCGCTGCTGTTGCCTCGAGGAGCTCGTCGGGCCCGTCAACCTCGACGCGCAGGACGGTGGCTTCCCGTGCCAGCGTCCACAGTGCTTGCTCCCAGTCCGTGGCGGTGCCGGTCCTCGAGCCCCAAGCGGCGGTTGAGCCGGGCGCGTTACCCGAGGGCGAGCCCGCCCCGGCCGCGCGCAGCGGAGCAATGACAGAGTCCTCCAGGCGCGCCGCGGCCACGACGTAGCGCTCCGTGGACGTGCCTGGCAGACGGCGGGCGTCCCTAGCGAGTTCCTGGGCGGCCGCGAGCACATGCTCCAGTCCTCTGGCGTTCGTGGCCCACCGGTGGGGAGACCGTCCCGAATCGGATGGCGTGCTCATTTGCTTACCGTGGTCGCCCGCGCCGGCGAAGACGTGTAATCGGCGCGCTGTGCCTGCGGAACCGTGTCCCGGATGTACTGAGCGAGCATCGTCGTCCTCCCAAGAGGTATCTTGAACCTAAGACATCTTACCAAAGTAGCTTGATGTGAAGATATCCCCCGACACGAACGATCCGCCTCCGACTGACCACGTGGACAACGTCCGCGCACAGTGGCAACGGGTCCGCCCGGACCTGGACACGACCCCGCTCGGGATCGTGGCCCGGGTCGGCCGCACGGCCGCGTATTTCGATCAGTCGACCGATGCCCTGATGGAGCGCTACGGCCTCGCTCGCAGCTCCTGGGATGTGCTCGCGAGCCTGCGTCGCGCAGGACCGCCGTACGAGCGCTCTCCGACCGAGCTCTACCGCGGCCTCATGCGAACCTCGGGCACGATGACCAATCGGCTCAAACGCCTCGAACGGGAAGGGCTGATCGAGCGATTTCCCCACCCCGTAGACGGCCGAGGACTGCTCGTACGCCTTACAAAACAAGGGCTCGAGCTCGTCGATCGGATCGCGGCGGTGCACCTGGGCAACGAGCGCCAACTGCTGGAGCCACTGACCGGCCTGGAAATAGCGGCCCTCGAGGGAATCCTTCGCCGCCTACTTGCCGGGCTCGAGAGCTCGCAGGGGGCACCGCCTCAGCAAGGCCGGTTGCGGGATCCGCGCAGGCGTCCTTAGCTTCGCACACCGCCCCGGAGTGTTGCCAATGCCGCGGTTCGGTGGTAAACCCCGAACAAGTCGATGGGTGCTCGCAGCCGAGAAACGTCGCGCGAAGCAGCATTGAGCGCCCGAGAGGAGCCCACATGACAGGCAGTGAAGATCCCACGCAGGGCAAGGAGATCGGCGAGCGCCCTGACGAGGACCCGACCCAGGGACGTGGGTCCGGATCTGACCCCTACGACGACCCCACCGAAGGGCGCGAGGTCGGAGAATCACCCGGGGAGGATCCAACGGAAGCGCGCGAAGTCGGTGAGGAGCCGTACGAGGACCCCACCCAGGGGAGCGAGCTCGGGGAACGTCCCGGGGAGGATCCGACGGACTAGCGGACCGGCCGAGCGCGCCCCAGGAGGGGCATCGCCGCTTTCACTTGAGGCCGCCAATCCCGAGCGAGCCGTCCCCGCGAGGGCTCGCGACTGAGGACGCCCCCGAAGGCGGCGGGGACGGTGGGTCATCGAGAAAGTCGGCGGTCGGCACGAAAAACAGGTTCCCGGTCACGGCCGTTGAGAAGTCGAGGATCCGATCGTAATTGCCCGGCGGTTTGCCGATGAACATATTGCTCAGCATCTGCTCGATCACCTCCGGGCTACGGGCGTAGCCGATGAAGTAGGTACCGAACTCGCGGGCGCCGACCCTGCCGAACGGCATGTTGAAGCGCACAATCTCGTGCTCCTCGCCGCTGTCATCGACGATCGTGGTCAGCGAGACGTGCGAGTTGGCTGGTTTGACCTCGTCCGGCAATTCGATATCGCTGAGCTTCTCCCGGCCGATAGCTCGCTCCTGTTGCTCGACCGGCAGCGCATCCCACGCCTCCAGGTCATGGAGGTATTTCTGAACTACGACATAGCTGCCGCCGGCGAATTCGGAATCCTCTTCACCAATCGCGACCGCGGCCCGCGCGTCCGCGCCCTCCGGATTCTCGGTGCCGTCGACGAATCCGAGCAGGTCGCGTTCGTCGAAATACTTGAATCCGTGAACCTCATCGACGACTCGCGCGTGCCCGACGAGCCGATTCATCAGTCGCTCGGCGAGCTCGAAGCACAAGTCGAGGCGATTCGCGCGGATGTGGAACAGCAGGTCGCCAGGTGTCGCGACCGCGGTGTGCCTTGCGCCCACGATTTCCGCCAACGGATGCAGTTCGGCTGGACGTGCCCCCCCGAACAGGCGCTCCCACAGTTGGGAGCCGAGGCCAACCACACAGCTCAGCTCCCCATCGGGGATCCGAAACCCGACTGATCGCCTCAGCCCGCCAACGTCCGCGAGCAACTCGCGGATCTCCTCCTCTGAACCGGAACCCACCGTCAGCACAAGGAAGATCGCCGTCTCCGTAGGAGGGGTCAGGACGGTTTGCGGCTTTGCTGGCTGCACAACGGCACGTATTGTCTCCAGCAAGCGGTTGACGGCGCAACCCAGGGCAGCCATCGGCAGCGGACCTGCGATTGGCCGCGCGCCAACGCACGTGACAACATGCATGTCATGCGAAGACCGCGTTTGGTTGACGGCGCGCGTGAACGCGAGGAGTCCGAGACGCGGCGGCCCGGGAGCGCGACAGCGCAGAGCAATCGCGCGGGATAACGGCTGGCAACCCGGCGGTATTCGATGGTCGCGCTTGACTCCGGTGGCCGGATCATCTTGTGGAATGAGGGGGCGCGCCGGCTGTATGGGTACGAGCGCGCCGAGATCGTCGGCGAGTCTCACACGGTGTTGCACACCGAGGCCGACGTCCGCGCCGGGCTGCCACGGCGGATGCTCGAGCAGGTCCTTCGCGACGGCTTGTGGGAAAGCGTGGTTGAGCGCCGTTGTAAGGACGGCGGCGGTTGACGGCGCGTGAGACGATGACGTTGCGCCGGGACGCGAGCAACGGGCCCGACGGTTTCTTGTTGATCTCTAGCGACATCGCTGCGAGCTTCGTCCGCTGTTGAACGATTCGTCCGACGCGATCGCGGTGAACGATCGCGAGTCGGGTCGGTACGTCGTGGTCAGCGACGGCTACTGCACGCTTACGGGCTAAGCCCGGGAGGAGCTGCGCATGACGCTGTGGTCGTGCGTGAGGCGGTCGAGAACCGGATCACGTTCTGGAACCGCGAAGCCGAAGCCGTATATGGCTACACCGGTGATGAGGCCACTGTCCAGGTTACGCATGATCTGCTGGCGACGGTGTTCCCGGAGTCCCGAGAGGTCCTCAATCAGGCGTTGGCGCAGGACGGACACTGGGAGGGTGTTCGGCTGCATACCCGTCAGGATGGTGGGTGATCGCGGTTTCCAGCCGCCAAGCGGTGCGGCGCGACGCCAGCGGGCGGCCGACCTCGATCATCGAGCTGAACTCCGACCTCACCGACCTCAAGCGATCCGACCAGACTCTTCGGGAGGCCAACATCCAGCTCGACCGGGCCAACCGCGCGAAGGATCGCTTCCTCTCCACCATGGGTCGCGAGCTGCGCACGCCGGTGAACGCGATTCTCGGCTTCACGGGCACGTTGCTGATGGGCCTACCCGGCCCGGTGACCGACGAGCAAAGGACGCAGCTCCGCACGGTGCAAAACGCCGGTAAGCGTCAGCTGGCTCTGATCAACGACCTGTTCGATCCGGGGTTGTATATCTCGCACTCGCTGGCCGAGCTGATTGGTGGCGAGATCGCGTTTGAGAGCGTCCCCGGCGGGGGCAGCACGGTCGCGCTCGAGGTCACGGGCCGCGGGGCCGCGGCTCGGCATAACTCGGCACTTGGCATAATGTGGGGGGTGATGAAGAAGGTCATCGAGCTTCTGCTGTGCATCCTGCACCCGATCGCCGTGGTGCTGATCTGGATCAACCTGGCGATGCGCAGCGATATCGGACTGCTAGCCAAGTTCGCCTGGGGGATCGCCGCAATCGTCCCGTTCGTGCCGTTCCTATACGTACTAACGGGCAACGACTTCCTCTAGCGTCCAATCCGGTGCGGCCGGCGCCATGATTGCCCGATGCCGCGTCTAGACGTCGTCGGGGTGATCGTGTCCGGTGTCTAGCTGCTCGCGTCGAGGCGTGTACTGTCTGCCCGCAAATGCCCGCGGACCTTACGCTCGGTGCGGCGGCCAAAGCGCTTGGCGTGAGCGTCGACACGCTCAGGCGCTGGGATCGCACGGGCCGGATCCGAACCAACCGAGACGCGCGCAACCGCCGCCTGGTTCCGGCGTCAGAGGTTCGCCGGCTCAGCGAGCGACCCGAACGGCATCGGACCGGAGCCAGGGGCTCGGCACGCAACCGCTTTCCCGGCGTCGTGCGCTCGGTGGAGTCAGACGGGGTGATGGCGCTCGTCGAGCTCGAGGCAGGGCCCTTCCTGCTTACCGCCGCGATCACCCGCGACTCGATCGAAGAACTTGGGCTAGCCCCGGGCGTGGGCGCGACCGCGATCGTCAAGGCGACGTCGGTGATGATCGATCGCGGCTGAACGCTGAGCGGCGAGCACGGCCTCGTAGTCCTCCCAGGTGTCGACATCACGCGGGATCAGCGCGGGTACCGGAACGTCCACGACTTCGCCCGCGTGGCGGTCGAGCAGCTTCCAGACTCCCTTGTCACCGTGTAAAGCCGCCAGGTCGCCGAAAGTGCTGCGCGCGAACGCCAGAGGATGGCCGCGCTCCAGCGACCCGAGCCGGCGGCCCCTTCTCCCAAGGGAGGTCCTCGGGCGCGACCTCGAGCATCGCCGAGGCGACGACACGCGCTGTGCAAACGTCGTCTCGTGGCCCTGGCCCTGGCCCTGCGTCTGGACGCTGGTCCCGAGCTGGGCTTTGCCCGGTCTTGCAGTGATACGGAAGCTGCTCGGCGGCAATCAGGTTCTTCAGGCGCAGCTCGGCTGGATCGATTTCAAGCTCGCGGGCCAGACAGTCGACCATCCGCTCTACCAGGTAGACGCCCTCGGCGACGCGGAACGAGCACGCGTACGCGACTCCGCCCGGCGCCTTGTTCGTGTACACCCCGCGAACGTGACAGTGAGCAGCCTCCAGATCGTAGGAGCCGGTGAACACGTGAAAGAATCCGGCCGGGTAATTGGTCGGTTGGGCGGTGGCGTTGAGCGCGCCATGGTCGGCCAGCACGTCGACGCGGACGCCCAGGATCTTTCCTGTGCTCGTAGCAGCGACGGCGCCGCGCATCACGCAGTCGCGCGCAAACCCGGTCGACATCATGTTCTCCGAGCGGTCCTCCATCTACTTCACCGGTTTGCCGGTCACAATCGAGCCCACGATCGCGCACATGTAGCCCGGGTAGACGGGAACCTTGTCTCCGGGCCGGTTTTCTCGATCACCGATCCTCCCTCCACGCACGGGACCAGGCGCTCGAGGTCCAGGATCGCCTGCCAGGCCTCGTCGATCGGCCTTGCGGTCGAGAATGGATGGTCGAGCTCAACCATGCTTGCGTCTCGTTACGTAGGTTTCTGTTGAATAGCCATCTAGAGGACAGAGGGATTCGTCTATGTCAATCACGCCCGGTACCCATGCTCTCGGCCCGGACAGCGGAACGCTGCGGGTGAAGACCAAAAGGGGAGGTGTGGCAGCCAAAGCCGGCCACGACCTCACGATCGAGGTGACGTCGTGGGACGCGACGCTGGATGTCGGGGAGGATCCGGGGCAGAGCCGGATTACGCTCACGGCCGACGCCAGATCCCTTCGGGTTCGGGAGGGCACAGGCGGCATCCAGGCGCTCGGTGAAGACGACAAAGACGGCATCCGGCAGACGATCGAGGAGGAGGTGCTCCGCCACCCGGTGATCGAATTTCGCTCGCACGCCGTCGAGGCCAACGGGGACGGCGATCGCTTGCACGTGCACGGAGAGCTAGATCTGGCGGGACGGGCCAGCCCAATCACCTTCGAACTGATGATCGGTGAGGACGGCCATCTGCTCGGGAGCGCCACCGTCAAGCAGACCGCTTGGGGAATCAAGCCGTACTCGGCGTTGTTCGGGACGCTCAAGGTGGCCGACGAGGTCGAGGTGACGATCGACGCCACCCTGCCAGGAAGTTGATCTTGCACCCGGGTCCCAAAAAACCGAAAAGAACGCCGAGTCGAAAGTCTTGACCTGCGCCTTATCGGAGACGAACACGGCGCGAGCGGTCCAGTACAGCCGTCGGCGCGTGATCGGTTTGACCACGGTGAGCGCCCGGGCGAACCCGGCCCCGCGGTCGACCGTCATCGGCAGACCTGCCCGCTGCAACCGTTGGCTGAATGCTCCGGCGAGCGCGGGCAGGTCGAGGTCGATGGTGCGCACTCTGAACCCGGCAGGATCACTTGGCGCGGACAATCAGTGCCTCCAATCCGGCTGCGCGGATCACTTCGGTATCGAGCACTGCGGCCAGCGACTTGCCGGCCTCCGTCTTGCCCACCCCCGCCTCGCCCTCCAGCAGCAGTGGCTGAGGCAGGCGGAGGCTCAGGAACATTGACGTCGCGAGTCCCTCGTCGACCAGATAGTCGACTGCCGCCAGCCGGAGCGCCAGCGTTTCCACGTCGGGCACCAGCTGGCCTACCTCGCTGGCCGCCTCGCCTGTGACCTTGAGGTGGCTCATCTCCGGGGCGCGATCATTGCGGCGGCTCGGCGCGACCCTGCATCGCCGCCCAGACGCGGGCGGGGGTGCGGGGCATGTCGATATGGGTGACTCCGTGTGTCTGGTGCAGCGCATCGATCACCGCGTTGACCAGCGCCGGTGGGGATCCGACATTCGGCGACTCTCCCACGCCTTTAGCACCAAGGGGATGATGCGGACATGGGGTGACCGTTTCCCCCAGCTCGAAGTCCGGACATTCGAGTGCCGTCGGGATCAGGTAGTCCATGAACGATCCGTTCAGGCAGTTGCCCTCCTCGTTGAAAGTGATCACCTCCATCAGGGCGATCCCGACGCCCTCGGCCAGGCCGCCATGGATCTGGCCGTCGACGATCATCGGGTTGATTCGCACCCCGCAGTCATCGACGGCGATGAACCGCCGAACCGTGACCGCCGCCGTCTCGGGGTCGATGTCGACCACCGCGATGTACGCGCCCTACGGGTAGGTCAAGTTCGGCGGGTCGTAGATGACCTGGGCGTCAAGCCCGCCCTCCAGCCCTTCGGGCATCGGCTCGCCGCTGTACGCCCGGACGGAGATGTCCCCGATCAGTGCGGTCTATCGACCCGACCACTACCAGCGGTCTGTTCTTCGCCCGGAATGGCCTTGAGCCACCGGACATCGCCGCGATCGCCCCGGCAATCGCGGCGGCGGCCGCCGGCGAGGGGATCATTCTGACGCTCGCCCATACCGTGCTCGACGAGGTGCGCCGCCGTTCGCTGATGCGGCTCGATGTGCGTGGGACGCCGATCGTCGAGCAGTGGCACGCCAGCACGCTGGGCCTCGGTCGCGCACTGCCCGCTGCGCTCCCCCTCCAGCGGTTCCCGACCACCTCAGACGCTACGCAGGCGATGTCGACCGGATGCGCCGGCACGACTTCGGCACGCGTTCGTCCTGCGGTGCACGTCACCCTGTGGCGCTCTGTGGCCGCTGAACTCGATGCCGGCTCGCGGCGGTAGCGCGCGAGCGGTGCGGGTCGCCTCAGCGGGGCGGCCCGAGGACCGTGTCGAGGAGCCCCGCCGCGTGATCGGGGTCAAAGGGCTCCCCGGTCATCAGCCGCCGGTAGAAGATTGTGCCTAGCAGCGCCATCGTCACGAGCTCCGGGTCGAGGTCTGCGCGGAAATCCCCCTCGCGCATACCGCGGGCGATGAGATCGATCAGCCCCTGGCGCCGCTCGGCCGAGTAGCGATGGTGGAACTCCCTGACCCGTGGGTCTCGCTCGGCGCCTTCGATCAGCGCCGGGATGCAGCGGGAGAAGGTCGAGTCGAGAACCACCTCGGCGACGTGGCCCAACAACAGCTCGACGCACTCGCGAGGCGGGCGATCCTCAAGCGCCGGAACCATCTGCTCGTGGAAGGTCTCGAGCGCGTCGGCGATCAGCGCAAGCTTGTCCGGCCAGTGCCGGTAGATCGTCGACTTGCCCACCCCGCCGCGAGCCGCAACCGATTCGATCGTCACCCCCCCGTAGCCCACCTCCGCCAGCTCCTCGACGGCCGCTTTCAGGATCACGATCCGCGAGCGCTCGACGCGCGGATCGTCGGCTCGTTCGTGTGGTTCGGTCATCGCCCGGTAAGCACCTCGATGACCAGGATAACTATGCAACGTTGACGTATCGCTGCGAGACGCGTACGTTTTAGAGAGCAACCGATCCCCGCGAGGAGCATCCATGGCCACCGTCAGCGTCCGCTATATCGTCAACGACGTCGATGCCGCGATCGATTTCTACTGTCAACGACTCGGCTTTCATGAGGACATGCATCCCGCGCCCGCGTTCGCGATGCTCTCACGGGGTGACCTGCGGCTGGTACTGAGCGCACCGGGTGGCGGGCCGGGCGGGGGCGAGTCGATGCCCAACGGAGCTGTGCCCGAGCCGGGTGGTTGGAATCGCTTCCAGCTCGAGGTCGAGGAGCTCGAGACCACCGTCGAGGAGCTCGGCCGCCATGGTGCGCGGTTCCGTAACGAAATCGTCGCGGGAGTAGGGGGCAAGCAGATCCTCGTGGAAGATCCCTCCGGCAACCCGATCGAGCTATTCGAGCCGACGCGAGCCGAGGCGAAGCTCGAGACAGCGTCCTGACGGGCGAGATCAGCCCCGACCGAGGAGCTTGCCCGGCACCAAGCAGTCCCGTATCGTCTCCGGATCGGGGACTGGTCCAGGCTGGCGAGGAGCTCCACCATCTAGGCACGATGGCGTGGGTGTTCTCGGACTTCGATGGGGCCGAGTGTTGGTGTGAGGAGAGCCGTCGGATCGCCGAGGAGGCGAATGAACGAGGGCTGAGTTCGAGTTCCGCTTGCACCCGGTTTCCCAAGTGTTCGGCGGACTGGTGGCCTGGCCGGCCCAGGCAGGTCGGGATGTGCTGCGTTTCTGGCGCGCTTCCACCTCGATCCCGAGGGCCGGGCCGAAGACGACCTGCAGCCCCTGCGCGATCTAAGTCCCGCGGTGGATGTCCTTGGCCCGATGCCGTATCAGGCGATCCAGGGCATGTTCGACGCCGGCGTTCCGCACGGGTCGCGCAACTACTGGCGCTCGGGCTACGTGGACGAGCTGACCGACGAGGCGATCGAGGCGATCGTCGCCCACGCTGACGGTGTTCCGGCGCCCCTCGGGCAGCTGCACGTCCACCAGCTGGGTGGCGCGATGAGCCGCGTCCCTGCCGGGTCAACTGCATTCGGTAACCGGGACGCCGGTGAAAACACCACCTGGGTACGGGCCGCCTCCGCCGCGATGGAGCCCTACGGCACCGGCGCGCGCCACGTGAATTTCCTCGCCGATGAAGGGGAGGCGGGCGTGCGCTCGGCGTATGAAGCCGAGACCTTCACACGCCTCCAGAGCTTGAAGTCACGCTACGACCCGACCACTTCTTCCATCTCAACCAGAACATCAAGCCGGCTTAGGGCTGCGCGCCTGGTGCTTGGCCAACGGGGGCGGTCAGGATCGTCTGGGCTTTCGCTCAGGCGGTCGTGACGCTGCTGCTTGCGCCAGGGCGGCCCGGGCCGACCCGCTATCGCTTGTACAGCTGACGCACGATCCCGAACATCGTTGACGACGTCTCCTGAAAACCGGGGCAGCAGGGCGGGCCACCGGGAGCGCTGATGCCGATCTCGATGTGCGGGGCTTCGGAGATGCCGACAGATCCGCATCCAACCTCCGCGATCGGCTGGCCGGTGGTCACGTGCGTGCCGACGGGCACCAGCGCAGGCAGGGCGTGGCCGTAGTAGATGTAGCGGCCCTTGTACTGACCACTGCTGACCTTGATCACTGGGGCCGCTGGGCCGAAGCCACTTATCCCCTCCTGAACGATCGTGCCGGACGTGATCGCCACCTCGACGACCTTCGATCCGCAGGCGTTTCCCACAGTGCCGATGTCGACGCCCTGATCGAGCGTCCAATCCGACACCGGCAGTACCCGCGAGATCGGCCGCAGCGGAAACACCCAACCGGAAGGAGAGGAGGACGGCGGATCGCTGCTGCGCAGGGTTACGCGCTTGCCACCGGTGACCCAACCCAGCAATGTCTTCGCTGTGCGGACGCCAACCGTTCCGCTCGCTGGACGAAGACGCGCGGCGGTCTGGAACTGCGCGACCGCCTGGTGGGTGTACGACCCGAATACTCCATCCGATGAAGTCGTGACGCCAACCTTCGTCAGCCACGTCTGCAGAGTCTTCACGTCGGACCCGCGATCGCCCATCCTCAGCACGCGCCGGAACGGTGCAGCGCTCGCGCTCGCAGGAGCGGCTGTCATGGCGACGGTCACGGCAGAGAGCAACAGCACGGCCCAGCCAGCCAGCCGGCGACGCTGGGTGAGGGCGGCCAGGGCATTCAGTTTGGACACGCGAACTCCTCGGCGGCAGTGGGACTCGCATTGGTGCCTGTGCCTGCGGAGTTAGCTGACGGGCTAGCGCTCGCTGTCCGAGCGCTTCCTGCGGATCACCACAGGACTCGCCCCAATTACTTGGGTTCCCCGCTCCCCGGCTCGGCAGGCCGGGGACTCGGCTTCTGGTTCGGACACCCTACAGAGAACCGGGTTGTGGTGCCACCCGCGGAAACTGCGGTGGCGCCATCTGGGAAACTGCGGGGGGCTTACTCCTCCCGGCCGCTGCGGATCCGAGGAAGCACGTCGTCGACGAGCGTCAGGAGCGCCTCGACCAGCAGGTGGTGCACGACGCCGCGGGGGAGGCGGGCGCGTTGCAGCCACTCGGCCGTGATCGCATCGGCGAAGCCGCGATAGCCCTCCATCAGGGCGCCTAGCTCGGGCGGCGCCTGCGCGGGTGGGCCCCAGGAGATCAGGATCAGCCGCTCGGTGATTCGATCGGCGGCTTCCTTGAGCACTGCCTCGAGGTCGGGATCACGGCCGATGCCCGATCCACCGGCAGTGGCCAAGTAGGTGCGGCGGTTGCGCTCAGCGGTGTGTAGCCACCGGTCGATCGCATCGCTTAGTACCTCCTCGCGGAGCTGCCCGTCGGTGCGCTCTGCGACGAGCAGCTCATCTGGCACGAACAGCATCGCTCGCACTACCTCCAGAAACAGGCCGCGCTTGGTGCCGAAGTAGTGATTGACGAGGCCGCGCGCCACGCCGGCGGCTCGTGCGACGTCAGCGATCGAGACGGCGTCGTAACTTCGCTCGCAGAACAGCTCTCCCGCAAATCGGAGGATCTCGGCACGACGGGCGTCGCCGCCAAGGTACGTTCGGCGCTGCGCTGTTGAGGCCGCCATCGAGGCGACGCTACCACGAGCGTTGGCGGAACGCCAAAAAGTTGGCGTCCTGCCAACAATTGATATTGTGATGTCAGGCCCGTCCGCGTGATATAGCACGGGCAGGAGCCGCGCAAGCTGAAAGGACTGTTCGACGATGGCACCCACCACTGAGCCTTTGGTATTCGACGCGATCCGCACTCCTCGGGGTAGAGGAAAGACGAACGGATCGCTCCACACCGTCAAGCCGGTCGACCTGGTTGTTGGCCTGATTCACGAGATGCTCGCTCGAAACGGACGGCTCGATCCAAAACGAGTCGACGATCTCGTGCTCGGCTGCGTATCGCCGATCGGCGATCAGGGCGGCGACATCGCCAAGACTGCGGCGATCAAGGCCGGGCTTCCCGACACCGTGGCCGGCATGCAGCTCAACCGCTTCTGCGCCTCCGGACTCGAGGCCGTCAACGTCGCCGCGCAGAAGGTCGCCTCGGGCTGGGAGGATCTGGTACTCGCCGGCGGCGTCGAGTCGATGTCTCGGGTCCCAATCGGCTCCGATGGTGGGCCATGGGCAATGGATCCCGAGACGAGCTACGACACGTCGTTCGTCCCCCAGGGCATCGGCGCCGACCTGATCGCCACGATCGAGAGCTTCAGCCGCGATGACGTCGATGCGTACGCCGCCCGCTCCCAGGAGCGCGCCGCGACCGCGCAGGCCGAGGGGCGGTTCAAGGATTCGCTGGTGCCGGTAGTCGACATCAACGACAACGTCATCCTCGAGCAGGATGAGCACATCCGTCCCGGCACGACCTCCGAGACGCTCGCAAAGCTCAAGCCCTCATTCGAGATGATGGGGGAGATGGGCGGGTTCGACGCCGTGGCGTTGCAGAAGTACCACTGGGTCGAGAGGATCGACCACGTCCACACGGCCGGAAATTCGAGTGGAATCGTGGACGGAGCATCGCTGGTGGTAGTCGGGAACGAGCAGACCGGAGATGAGCTAGGACTCACACCCAGGGCGAGAGTCCTCGCGACGGCGCTTTCAGGGGCTGACCCGACGATCATGCTCACCGGTCCCGCGCCCGCCTCCCGCAAGGCGCTCCAGAAGGCCGGTCTCACGGTCGACGATCTCGACCTGGTTGAGATGAATGAGGCGTTCGCGGCGGTGGTGCTCCGGTTCGTCCGGGACATGGGCCTCGACATGGAGAAGGTCAACGTCAACGGCGGCGCGATCGCAATGGGTCATCCGCTCGGCGCGACTGGCGCCATGATCCTCGGCACCCTGATCGACGAGCTGCACCGGACCGGCGGCCGGTACGGCCTCGCCACGCTGTGCATCGGTGGCGGGATGGGAATCGCGACCGTGGTGGAGGCAATTCGATGAGCAACACGATCCGCTGGGAGCAGGGCGAAGACGGCATTGTCGTCCTCACGCTCGACGACCCAAACCAGTCCGCCAACACGATGAACGAGGCCTACGCGCGCTCGATGGCTGCCACCGTCGATCGGCTCGAGGCCGAGAAGGACACGATCACTGGGGTGGTGATCGCCTCGGCCAAGAAGACCTTCTTTGCCGGTGGAGACCTGAACGACCTGATCAAAGCCACGCAGGAGGACGCGCCTCGGATCGCCGCGGGCGTGCGCGAGCTCAAGGCCCAGCTGAGGCGCCTGGAGACCCTGGGGAAACCGGTGGTCGCGGCGATCAACGGGGCCGCGCTCGGAGGCGGGCTCGAGATTGCCCTGGCCTGCCACCACCGCGTAATCGTCGATGACGCGAGCGCCGTGATCGGCTTCCCCGAGGTGCAGCTCGGCCTACTGCCGGGAGCCGGCGGCGTCACACGAACGGTCCGCATGCTCGGAATCTTGAACGCGCTGATGCAGGCGCTGCTCCAAGGACAGCGCCACCGGCCCGGCAAAGCGAAGGAGCTCGGCCTGGTCGACGAAATCGTTCCTAAGCGCGAGGACTTGATCCCCGCCGCAAAGGCGTGGATCAAGGAGAACCCCGAGGCCAGCCAGCCCTGGGACCGCGATGGCTACAAGCTCCCCGGCGGCACGCCGAGCAACCCCAAGCTCGCCCAGAATCTTCCCGCCTTTCCGGCCAACCTGCGCAAGCAGCTCAAGGGCGCCAATTACCCGGCCCCGCACCACATCATGGCTGCCGCCGTTGAGGGCGCCCAGGTCGACATCGACAACGCGTTCGAGATCGAGGGCCGCTACTTCGTCGACCTGGTCACCGGGCAGGTGGCGAAGAACATGATCCAAGCGTTCTTCTTCGATCTGCAGCGTGCCAGCGGAGACCGCGATCGGCCTGCGGAGATTCCCCCCTACGCTGCGCGGAAGGTGGTCGTGCTGGGCGCCGGCATGATGGGCGCCGCGATTGCCTACGTGTGCGCGAAGGCCGGGATCGACGTTGTCCTCAAGGACGTGTCGCTCGAAGCGGCCCAGCGCGGCAAGGGTTACTCGGAGAAGCTGGTCGCCAAGGGCCTCGAGCGCGGCAAGACAACGCAGGAGAAGGGCGATGCGCTGCTTGGGCGGATCCATCCGACCGACAAGGCCGATGATGCGGCCGGCGCCGATCTGGTGATCGAAGCGGTGTTCGAGGATCCGAAGGTCAAGGAGCAGGTGATGGGAGAGCTCGAGCCCGTACTGGACGAACACGCGCTGCTGGGTTCCAACACCTCGACGCTGCCGATCACCGAGCTAGCCGAGAATGTGACGCGTCCCGCGGACTTCATCGGCCTCCACTTCTTCAGTCCGGTCGACAAGATGCCGCTACTCGAGATCATCAAGGGAGAGAAGACCAACGCCGAGACGGTGTACCGCGCCCTCGACGTCGCCAGGCAGATCAAGAAGACGCCCATTCTTGTCAATGACAGCCGCGGCTTCTTCACCAGCCGGGTGATCGGCACGTTCCTGAACGAGGGAATCGCGATGCTGCTGGAGGGCGTGCCCGCGCCGACGATCGAGCAGGCCTCCTCGCAGGCCGGCTATCCCGCGCCGGTGCTGCAGCTCTCCGACGAGCTGAACCTCAAACTGATGCGCAAGATTCGCGATGCGGCCAAGGAGGCCGGTGCCGCGGCATCGAGCGGCTGGGACGCGCACCCGTCAGAGCAGGTGATCGACCGGATGCTCGACGAGTACGGCCGCCCCGGCCGGCTCGAGGGACGCGGCTTCTACGACTACGCCGATGGCAAGCGAGCGGGGCTTTGGACAGGGTTGGGCGAAGCGTTCCCGACGGTCGAGGATCCGAGCGCGATCTCGCTCGAGGACCTCGAAGAGCGGATGCTGTTCATCGAGTCGATCGAGAGCGTGAGGTGCCTGGACGAAGGAGTGATCGAATCGGTCGCTGACGCCAACATCGGGTCGATCATGGGAATCGGCTTCCCGGGCTGGACCGGCGGCGTGCTGCAGTACATCAACGGCTACGAGCATGCCATCCACGGTCATGGCCCCGCTGCGTTCCTCGCGCGCGCCCGCGAGCTGCACGCGCGGTACGGCGACCGCTTTCAGCCGCCGCAGTCGCTAATCGAGCTGGCCGATCGCGGGGAGCGCTACAGCGACGAACAGACGCTGGTTGGCGCCGCCTAGAGCAAGGCAGGAACTGGTGCTCGCGTGGGCACTGGTTCCTGGAGCCCTGCTCATCCGAACTGCCTGCTCACCTGCGCGACTACCAGGAAGCTCCCCTGTACGAAGTGGATAAACGCGCATCCACGAGGGTGCCAAATCGGACGCTTCCTAAACGCTTCCTCATCAGGTAATGATTCTGTTTGTATGGCTCGGCGAGCTTTTGGGGTCCTCCTCGTTGTGGCGGCGGTGCTCGCGGGCCTGGTGGTCCTCTACATCGTCGATTTCCTGGTCGTGGCTCCGCCGGCGATATCAGCGGTCGTCCAGGGCCGAACCGCCCATCTGACGCTGCAGACGGTCCCGAGCTACGGCCACGCGCCAGATCCAGATTGGGTCAGCTACCTGGCGCAGGACAGCAGCGGCAAGTGGCAACACACGACGATCTACAAAGTGCCGGCCCACACCCTCGTCACCGTCACCGTCTACCAGTTCGATACGGCGACCGGCCTGCGCAACAGCTTCCTCGCCCAAGTCCGGGGTACCAGGGGCGGTGTCGCCATCTTCAACGGCAAGCCGGCGTCGCTGCTGGATCCCGACTCAGCCTCGCATACGTTCACGATTCCGGACCTCGGAATCAGCGTGCCGCTGCCGGGAGTCGCCGACGACGCCAAGAACCAATGCAGCGTGACTCCGTGCACGCTTGATCAGGCGCACACCACGATCAGGTTCTCGTTCGTGTCACCCGGCAAGGGGACATATCGCTGGCAGTGCTTCGTACCCTGCGCCGCCGGATTCATCTTCGGAAACGGCGGGCCAATGCAAGCGCTCGGGTGGATGAGCGGGGAGCTCCAGGTCACGTGAGCGTTGGCTCGGCGGCAGCCGGCGGGGCGGCGCCGGAGCCACGGCACGGCATCCGGATTGTCTCGATCTGGGTGGTGCTGACGGTGATCGTCGTCCCGCTCGTGATCTGGGTCGTAGGTCCGCACATTCCTCCGTACAGCGGCAGCGTGCAGTCGCACGAGCAGCACAACATCAACATTTTGCTAACGGCGCTGGCCGCGCCGGTCGCGTTGTTGATCTGGGTTTACGTGATCTACTCGGCGGCGGTATTCCGTCAGCGTGGCGAGACGATCACTGACGGGCCGCCGGTCACGGGGAATCCACGGATCGCCATCACCTGGCTGGCGGTCACGAGTGTGATGGTGTTGGGCCTGGCGACGGTCGGCACGACGGAGCTGTTCGGAAGCTCGCACGGTTCGGGCGGCGGTCAGGGTCCCCACCCGCTCGCCAAGCCAGCGGACGCGGGGAGCTCTCTCCAGGTACAGGTGATCGGTCAACAGTGGCTGTGGACGTTCCGCTATCCGGGCTACGGTGGGGTCGAGACGCCGTACCTCGTAGTGCCCGTCAACACCGAGATCGCGTTCCACGTCACGTCGCTCGACGTCGCGCACAGCTTCTGGGCCTACGAGCTCGGCGTGAAGGCCGACGCGATCCCTGGTAATGACAACGTCGCCTACGTCGAACCGACCAAGCTCCAGAGCCTCCAGATCCGCTGTGCCGAGCTGTGCGGCTTGTGGCACGGGCACATGAACACGACCGGTCAGGTGATGTCGAAGGCCGGCTTCGCGGCGTGGATCACGGCTCAGCGAGCCCGCTACCGGGGAGTCACGAAGACTCTGCCGCCCTACAGCCCTTACTACTACCCCGATCCGCCGAGGAGAGCAGGCTGATGGATACCGCAGCTAGCGCCCATTCCGAGCCGACCGCGGCACGGCCGCCGATCTGGCGCGAGTTTGTGAGCTTCGGGCTGCCGTGGGCGGTGGTGCTGGGGATCGTCGGATACATCCTCGGTCACTGGGTAGGGGTCCGGATCACCGTTGACGTCGACGCGCAGACGGGAACCGACCAGAACGATGTCGCGATCTTCGTCGGCATGCTGTTCGCGACGCTCGGGTGGCTGCTCGGCCTGGGATTCTTCAGCTACCCGCTGAAGCGCATGCTTGGCCATCCCGCGACGATCTCCGAACGTGAGGAGGCCGGCGTATGGCGCTACTGGCGGCTGTGCACCGATCACAAGGTCGTGGGGGTCCAGTACTTCGTCGCGGTGCTGTTTTTCTTCTTCGTCGGCGGTCTCAACGCGATAGTCATCCGCAGCGAGCTGACCAGCGCGAACGCCACCCTCGTTCCAGCGGGTACCTACCTGACGATCGTCGGCCTGCACGGGACGATGATGCTGATGATGATGTCCGCGGGGGTGCTCGGGCCGCTCGGCAACTACTTCGTGCCGCTGATGATCGGCGCCCGACGGATGGCGTTCCCCCGGGTCGAGGCGCTGACGCTGTGGATTACCGTTCTGGCGGGCTTCGTGCTTTTGTCGGCGATCGCCCTCGGCGGATTCCCGACAGGTTGGACGGGGTATGCGCCGCTGGCCGATCAGGCGCGTGGTGGGATCGACGCGTACCTGTTCTCGTTCGCACTGATCGGAGTCGCGCTCGTGCTGGTCGGACTGAACGTGATCACGACGGTGATCACCATGAGGGCTCCGGGAATGACCTGGAACCGCATTCCGATCTTCGTCTGGGGCCTGGTGACGACATCGATCCTGGCGGTGTTGGCGGCGCCGGTGCTGTTCGCGGCGATTTTCATGGTCGGCCTGGACCGGACGGTCGACACCTCCTTCTTCCTGGCGACCGCCGGCGGGAGCCCATTCCTGTGGGACAACCTGTTCTGGTTCTTCGGGCATCCCGAGGTTTACATCCTCGCGCTGCCGGGCTTCGGGATCGTGCTCGAGATCCTGCCGGTATTCGCGCGCAAGCCGCTGTGGGGCTACCGGGTCGCGGTTGCCGGTATGTTCGGCTTGGCGCTGCTGAGCTTCATGGTCTGGCAGCACCACCTGTTCGTTAGCGGCATCAACGCAAACCTGCGGCCGTTCTACATGTTCACCACGGAGCTGATCTCGGTCCCCACCGGCATCATCTTCCTGATCGGGGCTGGGACGCTGTGGCGGGCGCGCATCCGGTTCACGGTGCCGATGCTGTTCTCACTCGCGTTCTTCTCCAACTTCCTGATCGGCGGACTGTCGGGGGTGTTCCTCTCCGACGTGCCCAGCGACGTGACCACGCACGGCAGCTACTTCGTGATGGCCCACTTCCACTACACGATCATGGGCGGCCTGGTGTTCGCCCTGATGGGAGGCCTGTACTTCTGGCTGCCGAAGATGACCGGTTTCAAGCTGAATGAGATGTTGGGCAAGATCCATTTCTGGACCATGTTCATCTTCTTCAACTTGACGTTCTTCCCGCTGTTCGCTGCCGGACTGCTTGGGATGCCGCGACGGGTCACCAGCTACAACCCGAGCCTGCATGCGCTCAACGTGTTCGTCTCCGTGTCAGCGTTCTGCCTCGGCGCGTCGATGCTCGTGCTGTTGGCAAACCTCGTCTGGTCGCTGATCCTCAAGCGCGAACCCGCCGGGGCAAATCCCTGGCGGTCGAAGGGGCTGGAGTGGCAGATACCGTCACCGCCCCCCCGGTACAACTTCGAGACGATCCCGGAGATCACGGCCTCGCCGTACGGATATGGCGTTCCAGACGTTGCGCCGGTGGCGGAGCCGGGCCGGCCGGTCATCACGGGTGAGGGAGGCGGCGGATGAGCGTCTCGGACGCGCCTGGCGAGGCTCGCTCGGTCGCCGCCAACGCTCAGGTGGGCACGCGGCTGCTCGCGAGCGCGATCGTGTTCGTGTTCGTCTCGTTCGTGTTCGCGTTCTTCTATCTGAGGGCCGTGAACTCGAACAACGACTTCCATCCCGCACACGTCAACCCGACGCAGTGGTACGGCATTGCGATCGTCATCTGCGTGCTCGCTGCCGCGGGGATCTTCGAGCTCGCCCGCCGTCAGCTCGCGACGCCGGCGCGCCCCGCGTGGCGATCGGGCGCGATCGTCACGCTGGTGCTCGCGCTGATTGTGGTCGTCCTTCAGCTGGTGGAGTACCTGACGCTCCCCTTCAAGACCGCCGCCGGGGGATATGCCAGCGTCTTCTGGGGCTGGACGCTGATGTTCCTGCTCTGCTGGCTAGGTGTCACGTACTGGATTGAGACGCTCGTCGCGCAAACACTGCGAGGCGCTCCCGCGCCCGCTGAGGGCGACGATCAGCTTGTAACGCTGTTGCGTCCGTCGGCCGATGCCTGCGCCGTGCTGCTCTACACGCTCGGTGGGATCCAGGTCGTGACCTACTTGTTGCTCTACCTTGTTAAGTGATGCTTGCGGTGCTGGCTCCACTCGCTGCTGGTGGCTCGGACATCACCTCCGGAGCCGTGTTCACGCTTGTGTTCCCAATCGCCTGCCTGCTTGTCGTGCTCGCTGTCTGGTTTGTGGTACTGCGGCGGCGGGCGCGCGGCGGCTTCTAGGACGTGCTCGACTACCTCCCGGTGGGTTTGATCTGGGCTGCGCTCGTGCTGCATCTCCAAGGCGAGCGTCGCGCGGCGATCATCACGGGACGCCCCCGCGACCGGCGTGCACGCTGGCGCGCGGCGTCGTTCTACGCCGGCCTGGCGACGATCCTGGTCGCGCTGTTGGGTCCGATCGACTCGCTGGCGCACAAGCTCTTCTGGGTCCACATGCTCCAGCACGTCCTGCTGCTCACGGTCGCGGCCCCGTTGATCGTGCTCGGGGCACCGTGGATGTCGGTCTGGCGACCGCTGCCGCTCGGATGGCGGCGGACGGTCGCCCGTTCCGTCGCCCGCTCACCTGTGTGGGCTCCCGTTCGCGCAGCCGCACGAGCACTCGGGCAGCCGCTCGGAGCGTGGCTTGCCTTCAACCTCGTGCTCGTGCTTTGGCACATCCCGGCCGCGTATGACCTGACGCTGCGCAGCTCCGCGGTCCACATACTCGAGCACATCTCGTTCCTGGTGTTCGGAATCCTCCTGTGGGCGCAGGTCATCGAATCGCCGCCGCTCCGGGTGCGGCTGACCCCAGCGCGCGGCGCCTATTACATGACCGCCACGCTCGTCGTGGGGTGGCTGCTGTCGCTGGTGCTCACGTTCGCGCCGAGGCCGCTGTACCCCGCCTACAGCGATCTCGCCCATCGTCCTGGCGGCATCTCGGCGCTCACCGATCAGCAGCTGGCCGGTGGTGTGATGCTGGGCCTCGGCTCGATCTCGATGATGGTGTTCGTGTTCATCGCCTTGTACCGCTGGCTGGGTCAGGACCAGGATGCTGAGTGCACCGACCGCCGGCGGGCGACGGCCAGCGTTCCATCGTGAGCGAGGCGCGCCGGCAGATCCTCCTCGCCGTCCGTCCATGTGCACTGCCCTTGGTGGCCGCCGGCGTGCTGGCGATCCTCGCGCTCAGCGGATGCGGCTCCTCTGCGGGCTCGAACCAGCCGGCGAGCGCCGTGCAGGGTCACGGCCTTCAGGGGCTGGTCCTGAAGCCGGCCAAGCCGGCGGCGCCGCTCACGCTCCGTAACTACACCGGCAATCGAGTGTCGCTCGCGACGATGCGCGGAAAGGCGGTGTTCGTGACGTTTGTCTACACGCATTGTCCGGACGTCTGTCCACTGATCGTCGCGGATCTGGCGAGCGCCCAGCGCCAGCTCGGCACGCAGGCGGGTGACGTCCGGATCGTGGCGGTGACGGTCGATCCGCGCCGTGATACGCGGACCGCGATCAAGCAGTTCCTGGCCAGTCGCGGTGCGCTCGGGCGGATGGACTATCTGCTGGGTACGCCCGGACAGCTGCTCCGGACCTGGAAAGCATGGGACATCGGCGTCAACGAGGACGGCAAGCAGCTGACCGTCGGCCACACGGCAATCGTCTATGGGATCAGCGCCAGCGGACGCCTGGCGGTCGCCTACCCCAGCAATTTCACCCCTGCCCAGATCGTGCACGATGCGCCGCTGCTGGCGCGCATGTGATGGAACTCGCCAACCGACACGTCGTGGTCACCGGCGGCGGCAGCGGGATCGGCCGCGCGCTCGCTCGCCGGATCGTCGCCGAGGGGGCACGGGCGGTGACAGTCGCGGATCTCAATCTCGAGGCCGCGCAGACGGTCGCGCAGGAAATCGGCGGGGTCGCGTTCGAGACGGACGTGAGCCAGGAGAGTCAGATCAAGACGCTCGTCACCCGGGCCTCGGAGGCGAACGGTCCAATCGAGGTGTTCTGCTCCAACGCCGGGATCGCCGGCCCGGTCGGCGGACCCGAGGCGCCCGACGATCAATGGCAGCGGACCTGGGAGACCAACGTAATGGCCCACGTATGGGCGGCTCGCGCGGTGCTGCCCGAGATGGTCGCGTGCGGTGAGGGCTATCTGCTGAACACGGCCTCAGCGGCCGGTCTGCTGACTCAGGTCTCCGCGCTGGCTTACTCGGCGACCAAGCATGCCGCGGTCGCGGTCGCCGAATGGCTGGCGATCAATTACGGCGACGCGGGCGTCGGGGTCTCTTGCCTTTGTCCGCAGGGAGTGCGGACGCCGATGCTCGATCTCGCGCTCGATGATCCGGTTGGCGCCGCTCCGCTACTGGCCGAGGGCGTACTGGAGCCGGAGGACGTCGCGGCCGCCGCGGTCGCTGGTATCCGCGAAGAACGCTTCTTGATCCTCCCCCACGAGGCAGTCGCCAAGCACATGGCGCTCAAGGCTGCGCAGCCCGAGCGCTGGCTGAGCGGGATGCGCCGATTGGTCAGGGAGGCGCGAGAGGCGGGCGGAGCTTAGGCCTCGTTCCTCAGTGGTGCAGTTGCAGTAAGCGCCGTAGACGCCGCGAGAAGATGCCGAGGTCCCCCCGGCGCGTGCTGCCGAGCCCCGTCGCTCCGAGCACGATCACGAACACGCCGGCCACGAGGGCGAGCCCGGCCAGAATCGACGGCCAGTGGCGCTGGAGGAAGTTCCGTCCGGTGGCGAGCACTTGTTCGGCCCGGTCGCCGGCGAACGCGAGCGTCGCGATGATCGCGAGCATCGGCAGCACGAAGAAGAAGTTGAACATCACCAGCAAGATGAGTTGACGAATCGGGTCCAGGCCCGAGCCGACAATCGCGGCAATCACAGCGAAGTAGGGGAACGCGGTTGGGAGCTCGACGGCGGTGATCGTGGCGCCGAGAATCGCGCTCGCCTTTCCGTGTGGATCGAAATCCGGCGGCTCCCGGCGAGTCAATCTGTCACGGAATCGCCACAGCATCCCTGAGGCCACCAGCATCGCGGCGCCGGCGATAATTTCCAACACGTGCCTGGTGTTCGGGTCCGGATGCGGCACCAGCGAAAGCAGCAACTGCCCAGGCCCGAGTGCGATCGCGGCGCCGCCCAGGAAGTACACGGCGAACACGCCGAGGGTGAACTCGGTCACCCGTCCGAGCGCGCGCTCACCCGTTGCCATGTAGAGCGCCGGGCCGATCGTCGATGGGTTCAGCGAATCCGCTAGCCCAATCGAGATGACCAGGCCGATCAGGCGGAGCATGCGAGGATTCTGCCGTCGAGCGCGTCGTGATGCGGCGCGGTTTCAGCGACAATCGAAACCGCCTAAGCGAAGTGCAGCTCTTCGCTCTCCTCATCACCGACGGGGCGCTCACACGTCGGACACCACCAGCGCGCCTCCATCGGGGTTCCGCACACTGCGTGGCGGGGGGCGCTGGCACCCTCGGCGTTGCGGGCCCCCCACCCGGCCAAGAGCCTGAGCGCGCCGGCGAGCTCCTGACCCGCTGAGCTGAGCTCGTAGACGAATCTGGGTGGCCGCTCGGAGTAGGCGCGGGCGACGATCAGCGCGTTGCGCTCGAGCTGGCGCAGCCGCTGGGAGAGCACGTTGGGAGCGATCCCCTCGACCTCTTGCTGAAGCTCCCCGAAGCGTCGCGGCCCGTCGAGCAGCGCCGCCACCAGGAGCAGCGTCCAGCGATCTCCGACGGCGGCGAGCGCATCGGCGAGCGCCGACCGAGAAGGGTCCTCATGCGAAAGGACCCCTGGATTGGGCTGGGGCGACTGTGCCGGATCGACCATCGGTGAAGGAATGCTACGCGCGATCACCAGGTGATAAAGTAGCGACTTGCACATTGCAAGTAACTAGTAGCGCTGTTCCGGTTGGCCCGGAACAGCAGGAGAGATGCAAATGACTTTGCTTGAAGAACTTGAAGCGACCGTCCAAGAGGCGGCGGAGCAGGCGGGCCCGGCCGTCGTCGGCCTGGGCCGCGGCTGGGGCGTCGGATCCGGCGTTGTGGTCGCCCCCGACCGGGTACTGACGAGCGCCCACAACCTCCGCCACGAAGAGACAACGGTCACGTTCGGCGATGGCCGGCACGAGAGCGGCCGGGTGGCCGGCTCGGATCCGGATCTCGACGTTGCGGTGATCGAAGTCGATACGGGCGACATTGAGCCCGTCGCGTGGTCGGTGCAGTCGGCGCCGCCCGCCATCGGGCGCGCAGTCCTCGCGCTCGGCAATCCGGGAGGCCGGGGCTTGCGCGTGACCCCCGGATTCGTTTCGTCCCTCGCTCGGAGCTTCCGCGGCCCCCGCGGGCGCCGAATCAGCGGGGCGATCGAACACTCGGCGCCGCTCCCGCGAGGCTCCTCCGGCGGTCCGTTGCTCGATACCTCCGGGAACCTGCTAGGGATCAACTCCGTTCGCGTTGACGGCGGCTTGATTCTCGCGATCCCAGCCGACGAGGCGCTGCGCGAGCGGGTTGCCGCCCTCGGCCGCGGCGAGGCCCCGAAGCGGGTACGACTTGGCGTTGCGATTGCACCGCCACGGGTGGCCCGACGGCTGCGGCGAGCGGTCGGTCTTTCCGAGCGCGACGGCGTGCTCGTCCGAGCGGTTGAGGAGGACAGCGCCGCCGACCGCGCCGGAATCGAGCGCGGCGATTTGATCGTCGCCGCCGGCGGACGCCAGATCGACGGCGTCGACGTTCTCTACGAAGCTCTGGATCAAGCCCGAGCCGAAGGCAAGCTCGAGCTGACGATCGTCCGCGGCAGCGATGAGCGCACCGTCCAGGTGAGCTTCTAAGCGCCATGGCTGCGACCGAGAGTCTCAACGGAGCACCCGCGGCCGCTTCGGCGGCCCCGGAGCGCGAAGCCGCCGCGCTCGACGCATACTCGCGCGTAGTGGTCGACGTCGCCGAGCGATTGGCGCCCTCGGTCGCCAACCTGCGTGTGGTGCGGCGAGGGCGCGGTGGCCAGGTGCCGGCCGGTGCCGGGAGCGCCGTTGCCCTAACACCCGACGGCTTCTTGCTCACATCGGCCCATGTGGTCGCCGGTCCCGGCCGCGGCGGGCGTGCCTCGTTCGTCGACGGTCGCGAGCTCAGTTTTCGGGTGGTCGGGCTTGACCGGCTCTCCGACCTCGCAGTTCTGCGCGCCGACGAGGGGAATCTTGTCGAGGCGACGCTGGGGGAGGCCGAACGGCTGCGGGTCGGGCAGCTGGTCGTGGCGATCGGGAATCCCCACGGTTTTGAGGGCTCGGTTACCGCCGGCGTCGTATCGGCGTTGGGGCGCTCCCTGCCGGCCCGCGCGGGACGTACGGTTCGCTACATCGACAACGTGATCCAGACCGACGCCGCGCTCAATCCAGGCAACTCGGGTGGCGCGCTCGTCGACAGCTCGGGCACCGTGGTCGGGGTCAACACCGCCGTGGCAGGCGTCGGCCTGGGATTGGCGGTTCCGATCAACGCGGCGACTCGGCAGATCGTCGGAGCGCTGATGCGCGACGGACGGGTGCGGCGCGCCTACGTCGGGATCGCCGGTGGCCCGCGGCCCCTGCCCCCTCAGGCGCGCGTCCGGCTGGGACGAAATGGCGGCGTCGAGGTGGTCGAGGTGGCGGCCGGAAGCCCGGCCGAGCGGGCCGGGTTGCGGGCCGAGGATCTGATCGTCGAGCTCGGCGGGCGGCCGATCGAGCGAGTCGACGACGTCCAGCGCGCGATGACGCACGAAGTCATTGGACAGCGGCTACTCGCGCGGGTGGTTAGGGGCGACAGATGGCTCGAGCTGGAGCTGGTCCCGCAAGAGCTGGCCGAATAGCGCTGGGACGCTACACTGAGCACGGCGCCGGGCGGCGTTCGTTTTCGCGCCCAGGGCCCGGCAGCCAGCCCAGATCATCCTTTGACCGGAAGCGCCTAAATGGCTCGTGGAGACGTCCGGATAGCTGTAACTCTCGCCTGTGAAGAGTGCAAGCGCCGGAATTACCAGACGAACAAGAGCAAGCGGAACAACCCCGAGCGGATCCAGCTGCGGAAGTACTGCCGCTGGTGCAGATGCCACAGAGCGCATCGCGAAACGCGCTGACGCGGCGGGAAGCTCCGTGGCTCGCAACCGTAAACGAGCGAAGGAACGACGGGCGCGCCGGCCGCAGCCGGTCCCGAGCGCGCGCGCCGAGCGCGAGCGCGCCGAGCGCGAGGAAACCCCGGACCCGATCGCTCATGGGACCCCTGATGTGGAGCTCGCCGAGGCGCAGCTCGCGCTCGGACGCCCCGAGCTGAGCGGGGACGACGCCGCTGACGAGGATCTCGCGTACGACGGGGATCTCGAGTCCGACAGCGCTGCCGCCCCCGATGAGCTGGAGGAGCTGCCTCGATCGGGCTCCCGCCGCAGTTCGATTCCGGGCGTCGCCGGCGTCACGCCACGCGTGGAGCAAGGTTCGGCGGGCGGGGATTCGGTCGGGGATGCTGCGCTGCCAGCACCGCGGAACGTGCCCGGTAACCGCTTGGTCCGCTTCCTTCAGGGAAGCTGGCACGAGCTACAACGGGTACAGTGGCCTGACCGTCGGCAGACGATGCAGGCCACTGGGGTCGTCATCGGGTTCGTAATCGTGGCCGGCGTGTTCCTGGGCGTGGCCGACTTCCTCGCCGGCAAAATCGTCGATTACATCTTGAAGTAGAAGCAGAAGAAACATGTTCCGCTGGTACGTCGTAAACACATATTCAGGACACGAGAACAAGGTCAAGCACAACCTCGAGCACCGGGTCGTGTCGCTCGGGCAGCAACGTGCGGTCAGGCAGATCGTCGTTCCGACTGAGTCTGTCTCAGAGATGAAGGACAACCAGAAGGTGACCGTCGAGAAGCGGACGATGCCGGGTTATGTGCTTGTCAACATGGATCTCAACGAGGACTCGTGGTCGTTGGTGAAGGGAACGCCTGGCGTAACCGGGTTCGTTGGCGCGTCCAACGAACCGGTCCCGCTTACCCAGGCCGAAGTCGATCGGTTGTTGCATCAGGAGACCGCCGAGCGCCCGCGCAGTCGCGCGCAGTTCTCGATCGGCGAGTCAGTCAAGGTGATCTCAGGCCCGCTTTCGGACTTCTCCGGTGAGATCTCGGAGGTGAACGAGGATGCGCAGCGCCTGAAGGTCCTGGTTTCCATTTTCGGTCGCGAGACACCAGTTGAGGTTGGATTCGATCAGGTGAAGAAGATCTAATGGCCAAGAAAGTCCTTACGCAGATCAAACTGCAGGCTGTCGGAGGCCAGGCGAGCCCGGCGCCGCCAGTCGGCCCCGCGCTCGGCCAGCACGGCGTGAACATCATGGAGTTCGTCAAGGCGTTCAACGCGCAGACGCAAGCGGACACCGGCACCGTGATTCCGGTCGTGATCACGGTCTACGAGGATCGCTCGTTCACGTTCGTGACCAAGAGCCCCCCGGCTGCGGTTCTGATCAAGCAGGCGCTGTCGCTCGAGAAGGGCTCGCCGGAACCCAACCGCAACAAGGTGGCCCAGATCACTCAGGACCAACTGCGACAGATCGCGGAGAAGAAGATGAACGATCTGAATGCCAACGATGTCGATGCTGCCGCGAAGATCATCGCCGGCACGGCACGCTCGATGGGCGTGGAGGTGGTGTGATGGCCCGGCATGGCAAGGCCTATCTCGAGGCGCGGCAGCGCTTCGACCGCGAGCGCGAATACACGCCGGGAGAGGCGATCGCGCTGCTCAAGCAGCTCAGCGGCGCAAAGTTCAACGAGTCCGTGGAGGTCCACGTTCGCACCGGCCTGAACGTTCGCCACGCTGACGAGCAGTTGCGCGGCACGGTCGCGCTCCCGAACGGTCTCGGCAAGAACGTCAAGGTCGCCGTCTTCGCCCAGGGTGACAAGGCCCGGGAGGCTGAGGAAGCGGGAGCGGACGTGGTCGGAGCGGAGGACCTCGCAAAGCAGATCCAGGACGGTTTCGACGACTTCGACGTCGCGATTGCGACGCCGGACTTGATGCCGGTCGTCGGTCGGCTGGGACGAATCCTCGGGCCGGCCGGCAAGATGCCCAACCCGAAGGTCGGGACCGTGACCATGGATGTCGCGAAGGCGGTCGGGGAGTCCAAGGCCGGGAAGGTCGAGTACCGGACAGACCGCAATGCGATCGTGCATTTGGTGATCGGCAAGCGCGAGTTCGAGGATCGCTCGCTGCTCGAGAATTACGCGGCCGTGATCGACGAGCTGGTCCGCGCCAAGCCGTCAGCCGCCAAGGGTCGCTACATCCGCACCGTCACGTTCGCGACCACAATGAGCCCTGGCGTTAAGGTCGATCCGAGTCGCACTCGCGACATCGTCGAGGAGCCGGCAGCGGCGTAGAATTGAGTTAGAGCTTCAAAGAGCATGAGCCCAAGACCTCCGGCCGCGCGAGCGCGTAACTCCGGAGCAGGCGGAGCCTAGAGAGGAGCGCTCAGCAGCTCCAGCTTCGACGCCCGCCTGAGTGCGGGCGTTGCTTGTTGAATAGGGAAAGGCATGAATCGAGATCAAAAAGCAGCCGTCGTCGACGAGATCGCCGGCCAGATACAGGGTGCCGCGGCAATCTTTGCCGTGGATTACCGCGGGTTGTCCGTGGTGCAGGCAGCCGACTTGCGCGCCAGGCTCCGGGAGTCCGATACCAAGTTTCGGATCGTCAAGAACTCGCTCTCCGAACGTGCTGCAGACAAGGCCGGAGCCGAGTCGCTGAAGGCACTTCTCGAGGGTCCGACCGCACTCGCGCTGGTTCACGGAGACGCCGCGCTCGCGGCCAAGGCACTGAACGACGCCGCGCGGGCGTTCCGCGTGCTCGAGTTCAAGGGCGGTCTGCTGGACGGCATTGCGCTGAGCGCCGATGACGTCCGCTCGATCGCGCGCCTCCCCGCGCGCGAGATATTGCACGCGCAGCTGGTCGGAACCGTCGCGGCGCCGCTCACGGGCCTGGTCCGCGGGCTGAACGCACTGATTGCCGGCGTCGCGATCCAGCTGCAGGCGATCGCTGACCAAGGTCTGGTGAGTGGTGAGGCGCCGGCGGCTCCGGAGGCTCCGGCGGCTGAGGTTCCCGCGGAGCCGGCAGCGGCCCCGACAGCGGATGCACCCACGGCGAGCGCGGAATCCGACCCTGAGCCCGAATCCAAACACACTGACGAACCTGAACAGGACAGCGCGGCGGACCCTGAGCCGTCCGACGCGTAAGGAGGAAGAATGACCACGACTCAAGAGTGGATCGACGAGCTCAAGACCATCTCGGTACTCGAGCTGTCGGAGCGCATCAAGGCGCTCGAAGAGGCGTTTGGCGTATCGGCGACCGCAGTCGCCGCGGCCGCGCCCGCTGCTGGCGTCGCTGGCGATGGCGCCGGCGAGGAGGCCGAGGAGCAGAGCGCGTTTGACGTGGTGCTAAACGCGCCCGGCGACAAGAAGATCCAGGTGATCAAGGTCGTCCGGGCCGCGACCGGTCTTGGCCTCAAGGAGGCGAAGGCGCTTGTCGACGAGGCCCCGAAGCCGATCAAAGAAGGGGTCGACCGGACCGAGGCGGACAAGCTCAAGGCCGACCTTGAGGAAGCCGGCGGGCTCGTCGAGCTGAAGTAGGTACCCGGTGTTGATCCGTTCGAGCCATTGCGAGTGATCCGGTAGCTCGAGCGGCGCGGTTTGCGCGCACGAACAGGTCGGTGACCGTGTGCGGGCGAGCACAGCGACTCCCTCGGGCTTTGACATTTGCGACCGCCAGACTTGCCGAGGCGGCGATTTCCCCCTACACTCCGCCGGTCAGCCAATAGTCGCAGCCGCTCGAATCGCACGGCACCGCGCCACATACGCGGTCTTGCCGAGAGCGGGGTCCGTGAGAGCTGATGGTCCTGCACAGGGCACCACTGCCGTGTGCTATCTTTGCTGGTCGCGCTCCATGGGAGTAAGTAGCTCCCTTAGAGCGCTGACTTTGCCTCCCTCTCGAACCGCCCGAGGAGTCCGCGTCTTGGCAACTGCTCATGCTCCCCGGACGCGCCGTAGTTTTGCGCGTCTGGACAAGGTCCTTGAAGTCCCCAACCTGATTGATATCCAGCGCAAGTCCTTTGAATGGCTGACCGATCCCAGCACCGGCGGCCTGCGCGAGACGATCGATGACATCTCTCCGATCGAGGACTACACCGGCAACCTCGCCGTCCAGTTCGGCGAATTCACATTTGACGATCCAGTCGCAAGCCTGGAGCAATGCCGTGAGAAGGATCTGACCTACGCGCGGCCGCTGACCGTGACGGTCGCATTCATCAACCGGGAGACCGGCGAGATCCGCGAGCAGTCGGTGTTCATGGGCGACTTCCCGTGGATGACCGACCGCGGCACGTTCATCATCAACGGCACCGAGCGCGTGGTCGTCACGCAGCTGGTGCGCTCGCCCGGTGCCTATGTGATGGAGCCCAAAGACCGCGAGAAGCAGGTCTTCATCGCCAACTTGATGCCGGCGCGGGGCTCGTGGCTCGAGCTCGAGATCGACAAGAAGGGCCGCGTGTACGTCCGCATCGACCGCAAGCGCAAGCTTCCGGTGACGGTGCTGCTGCGCGCGATGGGCTACACGTCGGATGAGGAGATCCTGAATCTCTTCGACAACTCGCTCTACCTCCGTCTCACCCTGGACTCCGATCCCGAGATGGTGCGGACCGAGGAGGGCTCACTGATCGAGCTGTTCAAGAAGCAGCGTCCCGGCGAGCCGCCGTCGATCGATGCGGCCCGGTCCTTGCTCAACCAGCTGTTCTTCGATCCCAAGCGCTACGACCTCACGCGCGTCGGCCGCTACAAGCTGAATTCGCGCCTCGGTTTGGACATCGACCTCGACACCCGCACCCTGACTCACGACGACATGATCGCCCTCGTCAAGGAGCTCGTATCGCTGCCCAAGCGCCTAGGGATGCCCGAGGAGCTCGATGATGAGGTGAAGGCGGATTACGCGGCCGAGGCCGCCTCTCTGTCCCGCGAGCCGATCCAAGATCACTTGGACGAGTACGAGCATTTCGGCAACCGCCGGCTGCGGACCGTTGGCGAGTTGATCCAGGAGGCGTTCCGGATCGGGCTGTACCGGATGGAGCGCGTCGTGCGGGAGCGCCTCACCACTGAGGACGCCGACACGATCACTCCCCAGACGATCGTCAACATCCGTCCGGTCGTCGCCGCGCTGAAGGAGTTCTTCGGGTCCAGCCAGCTGTCGCAGTTCATGGACCAGACCAACTCGCTGGCCGGCCTCACCCATCGCCGGCGCCTGAGTGCCCTCGGTGCCGGTGGGCTGACCCGGGAGCGTGCACCGATCGAGGTGCGCGACGTGCACCCCACCCACTACGGCCGCATGTGCCCGATCGAGACTCCGGAAGGCCCGAACATCGGTCTCATCGGCTCGCTGTCGTCCTACGCGGAGATCTCCGAGCATGGCTTCGTCACGACCCCCTACCGGGTCGTCAAGGACGGCATCGTCACCGACGAGATCGTCCGCGTCGACGCCACGCAGGAAGAGGAGCGCCGGATCGCGCAGGCGAACACGCCGATCGACGGCATCGGCCGTCTGGTCGGCGAGGAGATCCTCTGCCGCACCCAGGCAGGTCAGTACGTCACGGTCACGCCGGAAGAGGTCGACCTGATCGACGTCTCACCGGAGCAGATCTGGTCGGTGGCGACGGCGATGATCCCGTTCCTCGAGCACGATGACGCCAACCGGGCCCTGATGGGCTCGAACATGCAGCGCCAGGCAGTGCCGCTGCTGGTCACCGATGCGCCCCTCGTCGGTACCGGAATGGAGCGCCGCGCGGCGATCGATACCGGTGACGTGGTGCTCGCGCGTGACGGGGGAACCGTCTCCTACGTCGATGCCGACCAGCTCATCATCGACCGCACAGAGGGCGGCCAGGACGAGTACGAATTGCAGAAGTTCATGCGCTCCAACCAGGGAACGCTGATTCATCAGAAGCCGATCGTCGATGTCGGGGCGACCGTGGGCGACGGTGAGGTGCTTGCCGACGGCTCCGCGACCGACATGGGCGAGATGGCGCTCGGCAAGAATCTGCTGGTCGCCTTCATGTCCTGGGAGGGCTACAACTTCGAGGACGCGATCATCCTCTCCAATCGACTGGTGCAGGATGACGAGCTCACCTCGATCCACATCGAGGAGTACGAGATCGACGCGCGGACCACGAAGCTGGGCGACGAGGAGATCACCCGCGACATCCCGAACCGCTCGGAAGAGTCGCTGCGCAACCTCGACGATCGCGGCATCGTCCGGATCGGCGCCGAGGTCGCGTCGGGCGACCTGTTGGTCGGCAAGGTCACGCCGAAGGGCGAGACTGAGCTGACCGCCGAGGAGAAGTTGATCCGCGCTATCTTCAAGGAGAAGGCGCGCGAGGTCCGCGACACCTCGCTGAAGGTGCCCCACGGTGAAGGCGGCGTCGTGATCGATGTCAAGACCTTCAGCCGTGACGAGGGCGACGACCTACCGCCGGGCGTGAACGACCTGGTGCGCGTGTTCGTGGCGAAGAAGCGCAAGATCGCCGAAGGCGACAAGCTCGCTGGACGCCACGGCAACAAGGGCGTGATCTCGAAGATCGTTGACGTGCAAGACATGCCGTTCCTCGAGGACGGCACGCCGGTCGACGTGATTCTCAACCCGCTCGGTGTGCCGAGCCGGATGAACCTCGGACAGATTCTCGAAACGCACCTCGGGTGGGTCGCGGCCAACGGCTGGTACAACGACGGATCCGACGCCCACAAGCACGCGTCCAACGGCGGGAACGGCAAGGTGTATGTGGCCACCCCGGTGTTCGACGGTGCAACTGTGTCGGACGTCGACGTTGCACTTGTGCGCTGGCAGGACGAGCACGAGGGGCGGATCCGCATGGACATCGACAAGCACCGGCGCGAGGGAGTACAGGCGTCGGGCAAGCTCACGCTGTTCAGCGGCCGCACCGGCGAGCCGTTCGAGCAGCAGGTAACCGTCGGCTACATGTACATCCTCAAGCTCCTGCACCTCGTCGACGACAAGATCCATGCCCGCTCCACGGGTCCGTATTCGCTCGTCACTCAGCAGCCGCTGGGCGGCAAGGCGCAGTTCGGTGGACAGCGCTTCGGCGAGATGGAGGTGTGGGCGCTCGAGGCGTACGGCGCGGCCTACACGTTGCAGGAGATGCTCACGATCAAGTCCGACGACACAGTTGGACGCGTGAAGGCCTACGAGGCGATCGTGAAGGGCGAGAACATCGCCGAACCGTCGATCCCCGAGTCCTTCAAGGTCCTGCTGAAGGAGATGCAGTCGCTGGCGCTCGACGTCAACGTCGTCTCCGAGGAGGGCGAGCGCGCCGAGATGCGGGAGGAGGACGATGACCTCCTGCGGGCGGCCGAGGAGCTCGGAATCGATCTGTCCGGCGTGCGGGCCACCGACGGCGCGGCGGCCGACGAGGCGGTCGAGCACGAGGGCGAGACGGTCGAGGCCTCCGAGGAGGAGGTCAAGGAAGAGGATGCCGATCTCGAGCCCGGCGAGGAGCTCGAAGAAGAGGACTTCGCCGCGACTGTCGACCCGATGGTCGACGAGGAGATCCCGGCCGGGGAGGCCGAAGGCGTACTGGAAGAGGAAGAGGCGTGATGCGTTTCGGCCTGTCGCCCAGCCCATCTCTCTTCGCCCTCATCGACTTTCAAGGAACTAAATGATCGATATCAATAATTTCGACGCAATCGAGATCGGCCTCGCTTCCTCGAAGCAGATTCGCTCCTGGAGCTCCGGAGAGGTAACGAAGCCGGAGACCATCAACTACCGGACGCTGAAGCCTGAGAAGGACGGGCTCTTCTGCGAGCGCATCTTTGGTCCGACCAAGGACTGGGAGTGCTACTGCGGCAAGTACAAGCGCGTCCGTTACAAGGGCATCGTCTGCGAGCGCTGCGGCGTCGAGGTCACGCGCTCAAAGGTTCGCCGCGAGCGCATGGGTCACGTCGACCTGGCTGCGCCGGTTTCCCACATCTGGTTCTTCAAGGGCGTCCCGAGCCGGATCGGCTACCTGCTCGACATGGCTCCGAAGGAGCTCGAGAAGGTGCTGTACTTCGCGGCCTCGATGGTGACCTGGGTCGACGACGAGGCCAGGGCACGCGACATCGATTCGCTCGAGGGCGAGGTCGTCAAAGTGCTCGACTCGTATGCGGCCGAGAAGGAGGAGCGGATCCTCGAGCTCAAGGAGTCGCTCACCCGCCGCGAGGAGTACCTCCAGAGCGGCAAGCAGAGTCGGGAATTCTCCGATGAGGATCATCTGTGGGCCGAGACGCTCGAGGTCAACATCGCCAAGCTCTCCGACGACGAGCGCGAGAAGATGCTCAAGGAGCTCCGCAAGAGCTTCCAGGCCGACATCGACGACACCGAGGCCTACATCGAGGACGCAGCCGAGCGCATGCGCCAGGTGTGGGAGCTGTTCAAGACGATGAAGCCCAAGGACGTCGTCAACGATGAGACCACGTTCCGGGAGCTCAAGGATCGCTTCGGATCGCCGTTCGGTTTCGGCGAGTACTTCCGTGGCGGCATGGGCGCCGAGGCCGTGCGCGACCTGCTCCAGCAGGTCGACCTCGAGGCTGAGTCGGCCGAGCTCCAGGATCAGGTCAAGACCGCCAAGGGTCAGAAGCAGGCCCGTGCCGTCAAGCGGCTGAAGGTTGTCTCCGCGTTCATCAACTCGGGCAACAAGCCGGAGATGATGATCCTCGAGGCCGTGCCGGTGATCCCACCGGAGCTACGGCCGATGGTCCAGCTCGACGGCGGCCGGTTCGCCACCTCGGATCTCAACGACCTATACCGGCGCGTGATCAACCGCAACAACCGCCTCAAGCGACTGCTCGATCTCGGCGCTCCCGAGATCATCGTCAACAACGAGAAGCGGATGCTGCAGGAGGCGGTCGACGCGCTGTTCGACAACGGCCGCCGCGGCCGTCCGGTCACGGGACCGGGCAATCGTCCGCTGAAGTCGCTGAGCGACATGCTCAAGGGCAAGCAGGGCCGGTTCCGCCAGAACCTGCTCGGGAAGCGGGTTGACTACTCCGGCCGTTCGGTGATCGTCTCCGGGCCATCGCTGAGACTGCACCAGTGCGGGTTGCCGAAGCTGATGGCACTCGAGCTGTTCAAGCCGTTCATCATGGCCCGACTGGTCGAGCGCAAGTCGGCTCAGAACATCAAGGCGGCCAAGAAGATGGTCGACTCGATGATCCCCGAGGTTTGGGATGTGCTCGAGGAGGTCATTCACGAGCATCCGGTGCTGCTCAACCGGGCACCGACGCTCCACCGCCTAGGCATTCAGGCGTTTGAGCCGGTGCTCGTCGAGGGCAAGGCGATTCAGGTTCACCCGCTCGTCTGCCATGCATTCAACGCCGACTTCGACGGCGACCAGATGGCCGTCCACCTGCCGCTCTCGGCGGAGGCCCAGGCCGAGGCGCGGATTCTGATGCTGTCGGCGAACAACATTCTCTCGCCGGCTCACGGTTCGCCGCTGGCGACCCCGACGCAGGACATGGTGCTCGGTGCTTACTACCTGACGTATGGGCCGGAGACATCCGATCTGGAGAAGATCGATCCGGCGACGTATCAGCCGCGTCCGCACGTGTTCCGCACCGCCCAGGAGGCGGAGTGGTCATACGAGCACGGCGTGGTCAAGCTCCACGACCTGGCGGAGTATCGCCCGCTCGGTCGCGAGGGCGGTCACCTGCTGACCACCGTCGGTCGAATCATCTGGAACGACAAGATCGAGCGCGCCCTCGAGCAGGCATTGGGTGTGGAGTTCGACCCGGACACCTATGAGTTCGTGAACCGCTCGATGAAGAAGCGGGACACCACCAAGCTGGTGGACGACCTTGTTCAGGCATACGGCGCGCCGATCGTCTCGCAGGTGCTCGACGCCTTCAAGGACGTCGGCTTCCACTACGCCACCCAGGCGGGCGTCACGATCTCCAAGAACGATGTCCAGACACCGCCCAACAAGACGGAGATCCTGGCGCGTTACGAGGACGAGTTGGCGACGATCGAGATGCAGTACGACAACGGTGAGATCACCCAGGAGGAGCGCCACGAGGCGGTCACCAAGCTGTGGGATCGGGCCACCAACGAAGTCGGACAGGCGCTGTACGACCATCTCGACGAGCTGAACCCGATCTTCATGATGGCCAACTCGGGGGCTCGCGGTTCGTTCTCGCAGATCCGGCAGCTCGCCGGGATGCGCGGTCTAATGGCAAACCCGAAGGGCGAGATCATCGAGCGTCCGATCAAGGCCAACTTCATGGAGGGCCTGACCGTGCTCGAGTACTTCATTTCGACGCACGGTGCCCGCAAGGGTCTCGCGGACACGGCGCTGCGGACGGCGGACTCCGGGTACCTGACCCGGCGCCTCGTCGACGTCGCGCAGGACGTGATCATCCGCGCCGAGGACTGCGGCAGCGAGGACTTCATCGAGATGCCGGTCTCGAAGCTCGAAGTCGATCCGGAGTCCCGGCGGCTGCGACCGACGGGCGAGCCGAACGACAATCTGATCGGCCGGATCGCCGCGCAGGAGGTGACGACCAAGCGCGGTCGGGTGATCGTCGAGAAGGGCGCGGAGATCGATCGCGCGGAGCTCGCCGACCTGGTGGAGTCCTGGCAGGACGACACTGACAGGGGATCTGTGATCTACATACCGGTGCGCTCTGTACTCAAGTGCCAAGCCACGACCGGGATTTGCCAGGCCTGCTACGGGCGATCGCTGGCCACCGGCAAGCTGGCGCAAATCGGTGACGCGGTCGGTATCATCGCCGCGCAATCGATCGGGGAGCCGGGTACGCAGCTGACGATGCGCACCTTCCACACCGGCGGCGTTGCCGGTGCGGATATCACGCACGGTCTACCGCGCGTGGTCGAGTTGTTCGAGGCGCGCAAGCCCAAGGGCCTAGCGAAGATCGCCGAGATAGGCGGCAAGGTCGCGATCGAGGAGACCGATAAGGCATTTACCGTCGTGATCACTGACGACGGCGGTGAGGAGCACCGCCACACGTTCCCGCGGCGGACGCTGCTGTTCGTCGACAATGGGCAGAGGATCGAGCCGGGAACGCAGCTCAACGAAGGCTCGCTGTATCCGCACGAGCTGCTGGCGATTCGCGGACGGACCGAGACCGAGCTGTACCTCGTCCGTGAGGTGCAGGAGGTCTACAAGTCCCAGGGCGTCGACATCAACGACAAGCACATCGAGTTGATCGTGCGCCAGATGATGAAGAAGGTTCGTGTTGACCAGAAGGGCGACACGACCTTGCTCCCGGGCCAGTTCGTTGACCGGCAGGAATACGCTCGCGTGAACCAGGGCGTGATCGATGGCGGCGGCGAGACCGCGCAGGCCGAGGAGATCATCCTCGGGATCACGAAGGCGTCGCTGAACACCGACTCGTTCCTCTCGGCGGCCTCGTTCCAGGAGACAACAAAGGTGCTCACCGACGCGGCGCTGGAGGGCAAGATCGACCGGCTGAACGGGCTCAAGGAGAACGTGATCATCGGCAAGCTGATCCCGGCCGCGACTGGGCTCAAGCGTTACCGCCGAATCGAGATCGAGCCGGCCGAGCCGCTTCCCCGCGGGATGGACGATGTCGGTCTGCTCGACCACGACGATCTCGCGGCTGAGCTCGGACTGGCCGACGGTGAATCGCTGACCGGCTTCGGTGGTGGTTTCGAGCCGGACCTCTCAGACCTGGAGGACATCGGCAACGGGTCCTCCAGGCTCGGATTCGCCGAGGAGCTCGCAGATCTCGACCTCCCCTCGGAGGGCCGAGGCGGGTCCTCCGACTCCGAGGAGTAAGCCTCTCGCAGGCTCTGCTTTCGGGCCGTCCCGCCAGCTGGCGGGGCGGCCCGGATTGTTTAAGAGGCGCGGTGTGCAGGCGTTCCGTTGTCGGGTCAGCAGGAGCTTTGGCGAGGTTTACGAATGCGAAATGTTCAGCTCTGCACAACTCTCAGCGCTAAAGCGGTACAATAACCAGAAGCTTCCCGCTGCCTGGCGGCTACGGGAGGGATGGATGTGGTTATAGGCAGCTCGGGATGTTAGACCGGACGCACGGAGCTGTGTGTCGGGTGGTTATTGGGGCCAATTTCATGAATAGGGGCTTTTCTTTCTTGCTTGGCGCGGGCTTGCGCGAACGCTCGGGACGTTGGTGCCTTATGAGGAACCGGGTCTGGTGGCTAGCGACGGCAATGGCACTGCTGGTCACCGGCCTGTTCGCGATCAACGCCCGGGCTGATACGCCTGGGCCGCAAACACCGACGGATAGCGCTTCCGCGCTGGTGTTGTCGACCACGGACGCCTCGGATTCGGCAACTCCGGCGGACGGCAGCGTGCCGGCGGACGGGAGCGCGCCGACAGCCGCGCCGTCGAGCACGACCACCGCGGCGCCGTCCCCTGCACCTGATACCGGCGCTGCGGCGGCGCCCCCAGCGGTGGATACCGGCGCTGCGGCGGCGGCGCCTGTGGTGGATACCGGAGCTGCCGCATCCCCGGCGCCGTCGACCACACCCGCCGCGCCTGCGTCGCCCACACCGGACAGCCCTTCGGCCTCGGGTTCCAGCGGCAGCACGTCGACTTGGAGCAGCAACACCGACTCACAGCTTGGGGGTGCCCCGGCTGCGGACCAAACCGGTTCTGGTAGTGCGAATCGAGGATCTAGCCAGCCGAGCGCTCCTGTCGATAGCGCCGGAAGTTTGCCGACGGCACTCGCGTCGACGCCTACGCCGACATCAGCCCAGACGTCCTCGCAGCAAGGCGGGACCCAGCCTCCTACGCAGACCGTGTCCGTGGCGAACTCTCAAGCACCGGCACCGTCCAGTCCTGTCTCCCCTGCTCCCGGACCAATCTCGAGTCATCCGGCGGCGAGTCGGTACCAAGCGGAGGTCGCAAGCATTTTCCGGCAGCTTGCCGCCCTCGGGAGCCAGCTGCAGGTAGTGACGCTGCTGGGTCCGAGGCTCCAGACCCTGATCGTGCGGCTTGAGTCGTTGACGCTCATCGATCCGGCGCTGAGTCCGCTGATCGCACGGCTGCAGGGTGCACTCGCGGAGATGCAAAGCGGTGTGCGGCCTGTAGCGGAGCCACTCAGCAGCTCCAGAGCTGCCGTTGACTTAATGCGGCCGCTGCTCGAGCTACCGGCTGCCGATCCACTTCTACCTGTAGGGGCCACAGTATCACCCGGAGCGCTGAGCTCCGGATCGTCATCGCCGCAGGGCTCCTCGGGCGCTATCCACAAAAGAACGGGTCGCGCCAGAACTACTCACATGTCGAGCTTGGGGTCGGCACCTGAAGCCTCGCCATTTGGGGCCCGGTCTCCCGGTGGCGGGGCGAGCAGCGCAAGCGGCGGAATCGGATCTTCTTCTGCTCCTGCTGCCGTCGCCCTGCTGGCGGTGATCGTCGCATGGCTACTGGACACGCTGTTGTCCGGGCGCATTGCTTTGGACCTAGTCCCGCGGCGAGCCACGCTGCTCGCTTCGCGACTCGAACGTCCTGGATAACTCTCCCGTCTTGCCCTGAGCGGCGTTCGTCCCGGAAGCGATCGGGCGTTCGCCTCGCCGCCCCGTGGCACGTGCGTAGGGCGCAAGCAGATCAATCGCTGAACGGCCCGGGGGCGGCATGCCACGGGCAAAGCGAACCTTCGAACGACGGAGAGCAGGATGCAATCGAACAAGCAGCGCGGTGGTGTGAGCCTCATCATGTGTGCTCGTGCCAGCGACGGCAAATGGCCACGAAAATGAGAACCAGAGTGACGGCCGCGGACGGTTGTGGCCAAGCCGGACTATCGAGAACCGCAGGGGCCCGGTCAGACGAGGTTGTACATGGTGTCCGGTCATTTGGGATGCGAAATGCTCTCGCTACAACAGCGAAGAGATTTCCGATCGCGGTCGCCCTTTTTTCGGCGTTGGTCGTCGGCTTGGAGCTTCTCAGGCCGGTTTCCGCCGTGGACCCTGGCGTCCGTGCGGGTCTCGAGACGGCGATTACCCTCTCTGGGTTGCTGAGCGCTTACCTGCTACTTGTCGTCTTTGAACACCGCCGCCGGCTGTGTGACCTGCTGCTTCTGGTTGCGTTGGTCACGCTTTCGATCGTCGACTTTGCATTCGTCGCCCTGCCAGCCCTAACCGGGGTGGACACTGTCACACGGGGTGCCGGCGCCCGACTTACCTGCGAGGTGGTGGTCGCGATAGCGTTTGCGGCGGCGGCCTTCGCGCCCAGCAGAACGGTGGTCGGCCCGGGCCGTCGTCCGGTCGTTTTTGCCGGGCTGGCAGCCATCGGTACGGTCGCGGGCGCCGGTCTAGTCGCATTGATCGCGGGATCGCACTGGGCGCCCAGCAGCCTGAACACGTCGATCATGGCAGGTGCCGCCGGCTATCCCGTCTCGCTCGCGGTGCACGTGCTGTCGAGCGGCGTGCTGTTCGTCTCGGGGATTGCGTTCGTTGCAGTCGCGTTCCGACTAGACGCGGAGTTGCGCCTCGAAGCCAAGCTGGCGGCGGCGCGGGCGGAAAGGCAGCGAATCGCCCGCGACCTGCACGACGGGCTAGCGCAAGACCTGGCGATCATCGCCGCCCACGGACCGCAACTGGCCTGCGACCTCGGACCCGAACACCCACTAGTTATTGCCGCCCGACGTATCCTTGCCGCATCGCGCGGAGCGACTATCGACCTCTCTGCGTCTGAGGCGCCGACGACAGGAGCGGCGCTTCGTCAGGTGGCCGACGAGTTAGAGGCTCGCTTCGCTGTACGCGTGAATGTTCGGATCAAGCCGGACACGGGGCAACGTGGCGAGTACGAGCTCGACCCTGCCGAGCGTGAGGAGGTAGTACGGATCGCTCGGGAGGCGATTGTTAATGCGGTCCTTCACGGCGGCGCTCACCGGATTGATGTGGAGCTGGATACCCGTGGCCCCGATCTACTGCGGGTGTCTGACAACGGGTGCGGAATTGGAGCGACCCCCACGCGATCCCGGTACGGGTTTGGCCTGCCGACTATGCGTGCGCGTGCCGAGTCGATCGGCGGCCGCTTAGTCGCGCGCCGTAAAGCCGATGGTGGAACGGAGCTCGAGGTGCGCGTCCTCTGACGCCCGGGCGCTGCTGGAGTTGCGAGGCGCGCCGACCGAGCCGAAGTCGAGCAGCGTCCCGCCGCCCGCTACGACGTGCTGATCGGAGCGTGAGCGCGCGATGAGCTCGCTCCTCCCGCCGCCGCCCGCGCGCTGCCGAAGCTCGCCGACCGCGCCCGAGCGGAGGAATGGAGCTCTGAGCACTTCGCCCAAGCGCTGCTCTCCACCGAGACCGCCCAGAGCAACTGTCAAATGTTGTGGATCTGACAGTGAAGAATGATCAGGCGGCGACCCTCTCGTCCGTCGTGGTTTCGTCGTCAGTGACCTTGATCCCGTCCGTGAACTTCACGCCGGCGAGCACGTCGGTGACGAGCTCGGGGCCGTTGAACCGGCGCCAGCGTTCCTGGGCGGCGTCGAGCAGCTTGTAGGCCATCGCGAGCGCGGCCTTCTTGGAGCCGGCGCCCTTGGTGACCTTGGTGCGGAGCTTGACGGTCGCGAAGCTGCTCTCGATCGGGTTCGTCGTCCTGAGGTGCCGCCAGTGCTCGGTGGGGAAGTCATAGAACGCGGTGAGCGCGTCCCAGTCCTTGTCGAGCTTGGCGACCGCCTTGGGGTACTTGGCGTCGAACTCGTCCCGGAAGCGCTCCAGCGCCTTGCGAGCGTCCGCCCGAGTGGGCGCCTCGGCCATCTCGTGCAGCAGGCTCTTCGCGCGCGGCTGCAGCCGCTTGGGGAACGCGTCGAGCACGTTCGCTGTCTTGTGCACCCAGCAGCGCTGCTCCCTGGCGCCGGGGAACACGTTGCGCAGCGCGGCCCACGCGCCGAGCGCGCCGTCGCCGGTCACCAGCTTGGGCTCGTTCATGCCATGGTCGCGCAGGTCGCGGAACACGGCCGCCCAGGAGTCCTCGGATTCGCGGTAGCCGTCCTCGACCGCGAGCAGCTCCTTCTCGCCGTCCTCTCGGACGCCGATCACGACCAGCAGGCAGAGCTTGGGATCCTCGCCCAGCCGGACGCTGACGTTTACCCCGTCGACGAACAGATACGCGTAGCGATGGAACCGCAGCTCCCGGGTGCGGAAGGCGGCGTGCTCGGCCTGCCACTGCTCGGTCAGCCGCTGGATCGAGCTGGGCGAGAGCCCCGACGTGTCCTCGCCCAACAAATCTCTCAGGGCGGGCCCGAAGTCGCCGGTCGAGAGCCCGTGCAGGTACAGGATCGGCAGCACCTCAGTCACCTTCGGCGACCGCCGCGCGTACGCCGGCAGGTTCCGCGAGCTGAACCGCTTGCGCTCCCCGGTCTCCTCATCTATAGCTCGGTCGCCATCGTGGTGCGCGTGACCGCGCGGGATGCTGCCGGGCGCCGTGCCGGCTCGCATCAGGCTGTAAGGCTGGCTCTGCGCAAGCCTGATCGAAACGGTCAGGCTGCGGCGGACCGACCGAAGCTTTTGTACGGCCTTTGCGGCGAAAGGTCCATACGAAACTGCGTCGAATACCGACGTTGCGGGGAGGGCGACAATACTGCTTCGGAGCGAGCATGCAGCAGTCCTACCAAGCGCGATCCTCAGTCTCCGTCGGGCATCTTGCCACGCTGACCGCCCGCTTCGGCACGCCGTTCCAACCTTCGGAGCTCGAGGTCCAAGAGGCGCTCGAACGCGGCCTTGGGCACCTGGTGTCGCTGGAAGCACGGCTAAAGCTGGAACGCAGACGGAGCGCTGAGTCGCAGGCTCCCCGCGCTCAACTTACCGAGGAGATCGACTCGCTGCGCGAAGCCTTGACCAAGCTGCGGACGGTCTCGCAACCCGGCCCAACCTCGTGGGAGACGCAGGGGTTCGTGCTCCCGGCGCCCAGGCCTTCACGCTCTAGACGGTGACCTGAGCCAGGCCGCGGTCCAGTTGCCTCCGAAGGGCACCGCGCGTCCGTGGAAGCAGAAGAGGCTCGCCGAGAGATGCTTGACCAGAGCGAGGTACACGAATTGCGCTCGATCCGCTGCCGTGATCGCCGCCGCCGCCCGCAAGGAGCGGCAGGCCAGAGTCCGACCGGTGGCGGCGTGCGGTGAGCAGCGAGCGAGAGGGTGACCGTGGGCGTGCCGTGCCGGCTTGAGGCGATGGTCGCGCGCGGCGTGACAGCGGTGCCGGCGCGTGTGGTGCCGCTGGCGGCGCGCAAACGTCACATGGGCCATCGCCAGGTCCGCCGCGTTGCCCACGGTGCCGGACGTCTTGAGCACGATCGTGCCATCAGCCAAATCGTTTTGCCGCCTGTCGACACGCTCGCGTTGGGAGTGGCGCCGGATCCGGCGAGGGGTTGGTCCTCGGCCAGCAATTCCATGTCGGACGTGTTCGACAGATTGACTCGCCCGGTGTAGCCGGTCCCGGCGCTCAACGCGTTGCCGAACCCTGAATCGGCGTAGAAAAGCCGAGCGCGAGTTCGTTGCCGGCGGTCGTTGCTGCGGTGGCGCCGGAAGCAACCGATCCGGAGCCGTTCGTGGTTCCGGATGAGTGCGCCAACTGATCGACGACACTGACATCGGCGACAGTTGAGAGCCCTGAGTACTCGAGTGCCGCGACGCCGATGTCGGCTGCGGAGGTGGACTTCACGGTGATCGTCGGACGGGTTCCCCCACCGGCAGTTATCGGGGCGGTCCAATACTCATCTCCGTCCCATCGGACGCCTTGTAGTGGAGCAGCTCGACGTACTTATTACCCGCGGAGTCGGTCACGCTCGCGGCCGAAGCGCCACTGTTGTTCCAGATCCCAGTTTCGACCACAAGCCGATCGCCCAGCGTCACACTCGAGCTTGGGGTCAGGCGAGGCTCTTGGCGCTTGACGCGTGAGCGGATGTGCTTTGGACAAACGCCGCGGCAGGGGTGTTCGTCGGCGTCACCGCGTTGGACACGGCCGAGGCTGGGCTCGTTCCGGCGGCGTTCGTAGCGGTGACCGTGAACGTGTAGGCCGTACCGTTGGTTAGGCCGGTGATCGTGGTGCTGGTCGCCGGCGGAGAACCAGTCACCGTCGTTGGTGTCTGCGGCGTCGAGCCGACATAGGGCGTAATCGTGTACTCGGTGATCGGGCAAACCACCACCGTCACTCGGCGCGGTCCAGGAAACGTTGGCGCTCCCATTCCCAGCCGTCGCCGAGACTCCTGAAGGGGCCGACGGCGCAGTGGGCCCGTTAGCAGAGATATTGATGAATGACGCCACGGAGGGGACCCCGTTGGTGTTGACGATGAACAACATGTAGTTGCCCGGCGGCGCTACCCCGGCTTGGGAGGGAATCTGCACGTTCAGACCGCCTGATCCTTGGCTGAAACTTAGCGGCACAAAGTGCTGGTCCATGTTGGACTGGTGGGTGTCCGCTCCCAGAGACACCAGGTTGACAGCGCTGATCGAAGCCGCGTCCGGAGTCGACACGGCAATCGCCGAGCCGCAGGTGGCCGTGGCCGGTGCGGAAGAGATCGTCGGCCGCGCGCCTTTGACGAGGTAGGGCGGCGAATAGATTTGGGCCGAGTTCTGACCGGGGTAGTTCGGGTTGGCGTGCCCGCTTCCGGCGACGAGGACCGTGCCGTCCGGCGTCAAGATTGCCGTCGAGTGGTAGCCCCGGGTCACTCCGGTCGACGCGGCGGGCGTCCACGTCTCCGTCGTCGGGTCCCAGATCTCGCTCGGCAGCACTCCGCCCGAGGTCTCGGTGGTTCCGGTTTGCCCCCAGCTCTTCTCGCCACCTACCGCGAGCACGGTTCCATCGGCCAGCATCGTCAGCGTGTGGTAGACGCGCGCATAGTTCATCGGTGCGGTCTGCCGCCACGTCGGCGTCTCGGTGGAATTGGTATCGCCGGAATCCGCGGCGTCGGTCGGCACGGTGTTCGCTCCCCAGAGCGAGCACGGACACGTGACGGTGAGTGAGAGGGCATCGGACGGCGACTCGAGGTTGCCGCTGTCATCCACCGCTCGGGACTCAATCGTCGTGCTCGGGCTCCCGTGGGCAAGCCACCCGTAGGACCAGCTGATCGTTTGTCCGGCGGCTGTGGTCATCGTCGCCGGGTGCCAGGTCGTTCCGCCATCGGTCGAGACCTCGACTCCGGCCACAACGCCGCCTCCACCATCGCTCGCTGTCCCCGAAATCGTCACGTTTGCGCCGTCCGTAAAGCTCGCAGCGTTGGACGGTGACGTGATCGACGATGCTGGTGGCGTGCCTCCGTCGAAGCGGTTGCACCAGCCAGTCCCGAGGTCAGCGACGCCGGCTGCGCCCCCATGTCGGCGAGCAGGTTGACGGTCGCCTGCTGCATGCTCGGATCGGGAGCCTTTCCGCTCGGATCCGTATTGGACTGTCCCCAGGCGTTGGTGTTATCCAGTCCCCACGCCCACTGCACGGTGCCCGCGCCGAAGACCAAGGCGCCATTGGTGGGCCATTTGTATAGCGTGAGGTGGTGGGTGGCCGTCCCGTTGGTGTTGACGAGGCTGCCGTAGTCGATCAAGGTCTGCAGGCTAGTGGCCGTCGTAGACGACATGTCGAGGAGGCCGGCGGGTCGGAATCCGTTGTCGGCTCTTCATCCCATTCGTACCCCAGCGTCCCGATGCCGGATCCCAGCGTCAAAGTCTGACCCGAAGTCAGCTTGGCGGCGGCCGTGTTGCGCCACATGCGGAGCTTCGCGTACTGGGAGGGCACCTGGATGTCGGTGGTTCCCGAGTTGACGATGAACTGTTGGCCCGTCAAGGCGTTCTGCGCTTGTCCACCGTCCGCGGGTGGGCTGAAGCGAGGGTCAGCCCAGGCACCCGTCCAGGTGGTCGGGTCCTGAGGGTCCGTAGGTGCGTTGAAATGGGTTTCCTTGTAGGTAATGAGCGTGCGATAGGGCGTGTTCGAGCCGTCTTGGCTCGCGTCCCACCTTGTCTTCCAGAACACCTCGTTGCCGCTGAAGGAGGCGAGGTTCACTCCGGCATCTCGTGCTGCCGTCACGTTCTGACGTTGGCCGGCCGACCAGTACTCGTCGTGTGCACTGGACATAAAGATCTTGTGGTTGAGCAGTAATGAGCCGGCCCGGTCGACATCGGACGACGTCGTATGGCTGACGTCGTAGCCGTTCTTCTCGAGGAAGCGCACCATCTGATACTCCGCGTAGTACAGGTGCGATTGACCCGCGTCGGTCGACAACACCCGTCCCACGCCGGTTGTAGGAGACTGCATACGCGCCCTTGTAGGCCTCGATTCGTCAGCAAGGGTCGTGCCGAGCCCTTTGAATATAAGGACTCACGAAAGAAATAATGCCGTGGTTGGTCTGGGTTTGATCTCGTAGTTCCAGTCCGGGTGGAACCGATCGCGGACGATATTCACGGCGGCGATCTCGGCGTCGGTGACTTTGATGCCTTTGACGTACTCGCCGGGGTCCACGCGCGCGTACACCTTCAATCCGGTGCTTGTGGTGGTTGAGCTGATCAGGTCGATGATCACCTGCAGGCTCTCCAGCGGCTTCCCGCGCCAGTTCAGACTCACAAACGAGAACATCCTGTGCTCGATTTTGTGGGACTCCTCGTGACTTGGGGGTGAATCGGGGGTCTCGGCCGGTTGGTCGTTGGTCTGACGGGTGCCGGCCCGCTGGCCGGCGATGATCGCCAGATAGCGGGGCCGAAGCCCGGGTCAGGCGGCCGAATCTCCTGCAAGCGTGGGGTTCGTCGGGACGCTGGGGTGATCGGGGCTGCCGCTTGACGCGCGGCGTACGGCTCCGCTACTGACCGAGGCCCGACGGCGGCGTGAGCGGCTGGCAAGTTGCGCACGTGCTGGGCGACCCGCCGCCCCCCGCCTTTGGCAGGCTGCTGGCTGTCAGATGGTCAGCTGCCTACGAAGGAGGGCGACGTGCGGGTCACCACCGCGTTGAACCGGATGCTCGGGCTTCCGGGCGCTTGGGTCAGGGATGTGGCGTTCGGGCAGGGGGCGGTGATCGTGACGGTCGTGCTGCGCGCCAAGAAGCCGGTCTGCTCGGGCTGCGGGGCGCGGCCTGCCGGTCAAGGAGCATCGCACCAAGCCCTGGCGGCATCTCGATCAAGGCGGGTTGCGTTGCCGGATCGAGTGCCGGCTCCGACGGCTGTACTGCCCGGGCTTCGGCGACGTCTACGAGATGGTGCCGTGGGCCCGCGCCGGCTCGCCGTACACGCGCGACTTCGACGACCTCACGGCGTGGCTGGCGCAGCAGATGAGCCAGACGCAGGTAACCAAGCTGATGCGAATCGGTTGGGAGACGGTCGGCAAGATCCTCGCGCGGGTCGTGGCTGAGAAGCGGCCGGCCGGCCGACTGGACGGCTTGGAGTTGATCGGCGTGGATGAGGTCAGCTATGGCGCCGATCACAAGTTCCTGACCTCGGTGGTCGACCACGAGCGCGGCAGCATCGTGTGGGCCACCGAGGGCCGCAACGCCGCCAGCTTGCAGGCGTTCTTCGACGGCCTCAGCGATGAGCAGAAGGCCTCGATCCGGGCGGTCTCAATCGACATGTCCGCCGGCTATGAGAAGGCGATCCGAGCGCCCGAGGGGCTCCCGCACGCCCGGGTGTGCTTTGACCCGTTTGTGCGCCACGAGGCGCTACCGGTTCGTTCGGGGTGCGAGACCCCGACGCCGGGCTGTCGCGGCAGCCCGGTGAAGCTGAGGGCAGTCTGACCCCAGAGCTGAGGGGAAGGACGGCAAGCAGCCCTGACAACGACGCGATGCGCGGGGACTGTCGGATCGCGCGGGCGCGGCAAGCAAGGCGGACAGTGTGTGATGCGAGTGAACCAGTGATTGAATCCCCTCAAGCGAAGCCCCCGGCTCAAACCCGACGGATACGGGCCGGGCAAGCGGTGCGCGGGAACCCGGAGGAATGGCCGGGAACCCGGCTCTCGACGACGGCTTGGCTGCGTCGTTCGGGGGCGTGTGGCGAGTGGCCGCGTGATCGTCACAACAAGCCCGCAGGGGAAGAGCTGGACACCGACCCCGCCAAGCGAACGGTAGTGAACGTGGGAACCCGCCCGGTGTCGCCTCGCTCCTCTCGGGGGGCAGGCAGGGCGCAGCGTCTGCTGATGGCGTCGGGTGGGGGCATAGCTCTCGTAGTAGTCGTCGGAGT